>NZ_JAESNB010000002.1:248728-895103 GCF_017893435.1 Staphylococcus sp. GDB9P120P | reverse complement strand
GATTAGCTCATAAAATACTAATTTGTGTTATTAATAACACGTTGTTTTGATTCAACATTTAATGTTGAAATCGGAATTAACGTTGACATATTGCAATTCAGTTTTCAATGTTCATTTAAATAAATAATTGCTTTACTACTATATCATCTTTGTTTACACTTTGTCAACAAAGATTTCATTTGCTTAACAATCATTTAACATTACTTTAACAATATTAAATTATTAATATCTTTTTTTCAAGTATATTTTTTACACTTTTAAAAATTTATTTAAAATAATGTTTTGCCGTTTTGACGACTTTTATATATTATCAACTTCATAATAAAAAGTCAATAGTTTAAATATATTTTTGCAACAAACTTTTCAAGCTACTTAATCGTGCTTTCATTGGTCACAAGAAATTATTCTAACAGCAATTCAAAAAATTGCAAGAGAAAAACTGAGCAGAATTAAAAATTTCTACCCAGTTCTATAAATAATCTATTTTTTTGTTTTGTCGATGATTTGTTTTGCCATTGATTGATATATTTTACCTAGTCGATCATCCGCTTGATAAATAGAAGGTGCGAAATCTTTTGGATTCCATGATGGCTGTTCTAATGGTAATTGACCTAAAAGTTCTGTTTGCAACTCATCAGCTAACTTTTCACCGCCACCTTTACCAAACACGTATTCTTTATTACCAGTTTCTTTACTTTCAAAGTATGACATGTTTTCTATAACACCTAAAATAGAATGTTCTGTATGTTTAGCCATTGCACCTGCTCTTGCTGCAACAAAAGCTGCAGTCGGATGCGGCGTAGAAACAATAATTTCTTTACTAGATGGTAGCATTGTATGAACATCTAAAGCGACATCACCTGTACCTGGAGGTAAGTCTAAAAGAAGATAATCTAAATCTCCCCAACGTACCTCAACAAAAAAGTTAGTTAACATTTTACCTAACATAGGTCCTCTCCATATAACTGGCGCATTTTCTTCTACAAAAAATGCCATCGAAATGACTTTAACTCCATGTCTCTCAACTGGTATAATCTCTTTGCCATCCACTTCTGGCTTTTTGTCTATACCCATCATATCTGGAACACTGAAACCATATATATCAGCATCGACGAGTCCAACTTTTTTACCTTCCCTTGCTAATGAAACGGCTAAGTTTACAGCTACAGTGGATTTACCAACGCCCCCTTTACCAGATGCGATTGCTATAAATTCAACAGGATTATCCTTTGATAGTAAACCTTCTATTGTTTGCGGTTGGTCATCACTGTTACCTCTATACTGTTCAACAACATCAGACGGTAATTCCTCAAATCTTATTCCAACAGTATTCGCGCCATTTTCTTTAAGCACTTCCACAATAGCCATTTGTAAATCTAACTGTGGCTGTCCTCCTAATTGAGCCATAGCCACTTTAACACTTACATGTTCTATCTCATCTTTTGTTGTTACCTCTACGATTCCATCAGTTTCCTTTAAAGGAACATTAATAATTGGATCCTTAAGTTCTCCAACAAGTTCTTTAACTTGCTCTATCGTTAACACAAAGCGTCCCCCTCTATTATATAAATATATCCACTAATATTCTAACAAACATAACTTAATTTTGCTTAAGTAGTTTACACTTAGTATAAATATAATCTTGGTAATACAAAAGCAGTTAGCTCAACGGTCACTTAACCACCTCTTAGCACTTATATCATCAACTATTTATTCTGATTAAGATTTTTGCTATCAGGATAAAAGACTTCTTTACATATAAATAGAATACCCATAATTACAACAATCACCCAAAAATCAATATCTATATATGCATAATGAATGTGAACAATAAAATAGAATAATAACGTTGTAACAACAAATGTTATTAAATGATAAGTTATTCCTTGAAAATAGGGATTATCTGGTAATTTTTTTCTGAAATAATCCATTAAGTTCTCAATAATAAATAAAGTAAAATAACCTAATACGATATAACTGCCGTAATAAATTAAGTTATCATAAAAGCTTTTATTATAACCAAAGTATGCTAGATGAAAAAATATAAGGATACGGCTTAATCCATATAAGCCAAATCCTAAGAATGCTAAAAATATAGCGCCAGAAATGATAAATACCGAAAGCACAATAAGCGTCGTAAATAAATACTTTATATATTTCATTGCTTACTGTCCTCCCCTTCACCTAATTTATTTTCTGCTTATTTCACATTAATCCTTAATTAAAAACTGTTTCTTATTTTACCATTATAACAACATACACCCAAATACAAATAAGCAAGTATTAAAATTCACTAAACTTCAATACTTGCTTAATAATTAAAATACATATAACTTTTTGTTTTTATTCTAAGAATTGAATTTGCGATCATCTTGTTTATACAGTGTATTCCAAAGTACAAACAGTACGATTAAGATGATAAAACTGAGTAAAATCACATTGTGTATTGGTAAATGAATAAATGCGATTGTTAAACCATAAACCGTACCCATAATTGTAGAGCCGATAGAATTACCTAAACTTTTTGTTAATGTATATAATGACATCATACGCTTCATATTCTGTGGGGAAGTTTCTTCTTGAGTTATTACACTATCTTTCGTATAAACTGTTCCAAAACTAATACCAGCCAGCAATAAACTAAACGCTATAAATATTGGTGTTTTTGTACCTGCAAATATAAAAATGCCACATATTGTTAATAATGTAAAAGCAAATATATACAAGCCTTTTCTAGACATTTTTGCTTCTAACCTATTTAAGTTGAAATTTAACACTAACCAAGCAAAGGAAATTGGAAAAATAACAAACCCACTTTGTAATGGTGATAGTCCGAGTTCTTCTTGAAGATATATCGGCATATATAAATTATATCCCATCAATATCATTGCATATAAAAAATCTGTGATGAAAACAAGTATAATTGTTTTGTTAAATTCTTTAACAGGGAAAAATGGAGCCGCTACGCCCTTTTCATTTTTAATTAAGATCATACCCATAGCTATCGCTACAATAAACGAAATACAATTTAAATACCAATGACTGCTATTCATTACTGTAAACATTAAAAAGAAAACAAACAGATAAAATAACATAAGCCCTTTAATATCTAATTTATGTGAAGTTGTCGTTTGTTCATGTTCAAAATGAAATGTAAACACTACCAATAACATCGCAACGATAGCGATAGGTATATTGACAAAGAATAACCAATGCCATGTAGCAAATTCTAAAATCCCACCGCCTAGGACGGGACCTATGATACTTGATATACCCCACACACTGCCCACAATCCCCATGATTTTATATCTTAATGGAATTGCAAAAGCAAGCTTTGGAACTATTTGACTCAAAGCCATCATTATTCCTGCACCTAATCCTTGAATAAAGCGCGAGATAATTAATATACCAAATGTACTACTTATACCTGAAAAAAAGCTTCCAATCGTAAAAAAGACTAATCCTAATAGTGTTATGTATATGATTTTAGTGCGGTCCAACAACTCACCTACAATTGGATTAGCAATTACAATTGCTATAAAATAGACTGAAAATATGAGTGATATTGAACCAGTCACATTTAAATCTTCTTTTATAGTAGGCAATGCTAATGAAACGATTGATGTTTCAATTGCAGACATAAACATAATTAATATTAATGCAACAACAACACCAAATGTTTTTATATTCATAATTAATCTCCTAACACGATACTTTCATTATCAATCATTACTAAATCACTAATTGTGCCTAAGTTCAATAGGTTTGCTGCAAATTACTTCTTTTGCCCTATAAAAAGGGATTAAAAAGAAAGCGAGAATTATAATCAAATGAACCTTTTTTGATTTACTTCTCGCTCCCTTATTTGAGTGCTTTTTTAATCCTATTCATTTTGTAAAATAATCATACTTTACATTTAAATGGTCCATCTATTCAATGATTACATAAAATATAAAATAGCTATAAAGTGAAAAACAGAAGCTATTAAAATAAACAAATGCCAAATCATATGAAAATAAGGTCTATCTTTTTGCGCATAGAACCACGCACCTATTGTATAGGCTATACCGCCCAATAGTATAAATAACATAAACTTCAAGCTAGTATCGAAAATAATTGTGGGTAAAAATATTATGCCAATCCATCCCATCACTAAGTACATCGTTAAGCTAAGCTTATGATTGACATGTTTAGCTAAAGATTTATAGAGTATGCCCCAAAGCGTTATACCCCATAAAACAATCATTGCTGTCCAGCCTATCCAACCACCTACTAGTACTAGACACACTGGTGTATAGGTTCCAGCAATGGCAATATAAATCATACTATGATCAATGATTCTAAGTATAAATTTATGTGAAGAATAATTAGGCATTGTATGATAGACCGTTGAAGATAGAAACATTAAAAAAATACTTATTACATAGACAGAAACACTAAAAGAGCCTAAAACACCATGTGCAAAATAACTTTGTAATGCTGCATATGGCAATGCGCATAAAGTAACAAAGGCAGCTACGCCATGTGATACTGCATTACCAATTTCTTCTCCAAAAGTTAATGGTATGATGTTTTTAAATGATTTAGTGACTTTATTGCTTTTAATCTCTAATGGTTTAGTCATTAGTGTAATCACCTTTTCTTAGATCCTATTTAAACGTTTTAAATCAGCTGTAGCGGTTTCCACACTATCTTTGCCCTCTTTGTTTTTTAATGGTGAGAACTCTTCGTCCCTCGGTACTTGTAATGTTATAAAACTATGAGCATATTGGAAGATATCAAAATAAAATAATTCAAATTTTAAAGCAGGATTTTCAATAACGCCAAAATCATCGTCCAATTGTTTAAGCTGTTTTACTGCTAAATGATATGGCAAATGATTATCTACAGCAGTGTTAATAAATTGTAGCTTAAACATATGTATACCAATGTTTGCATTATTTAATTGATTTGCAGTTTCTGCTTCCAATTCTGAGTATTCAAGCACTGTATCTTTATCCTCGTTTGTAACTAACCTTCCGACGCTTTCCCCATGCTTGGGCTGAATCGATTTCGTTGTAATATCCATACTATTTTGGAAAGTATAACCTGCAAAAAATAAATCTAGCACTTTTACCAAAACATTATCAATGTTATTTAAAAAGATATATTCAACACCATTTTCTGTCATATCTTCAAGATATCCTGCTTTTTTGAGTGATTTAAATACGCCACCATTACCATTTGGAGTTTCCAAAATAGAACTATCAACATCTAAAATAAGTTTGCCTTCTTCAGATAATGCGACGATATTATCTTGAATAAAAAAGTGTACATGTTCTTTGTCATATCCAAAATAATTTTTTTCTTCAAAAAACAACTGGGTTTGACTATCATTTATTTTACTTGTCATGATATACCAATCTACATAAACACCCGTTTTTTCTTTCAATTCTAATAATTGACGTGCTTGTAGTTCAAATAAGCTCACACCTTCAATCTCAAATGCACCCTTAGGTCCTTTGTATCCTAAACGTGTGCCTTGTCCACCTGCCATTAAAACTACTGCAAATCTACCTTTTTTAATTGCTTCTATGCCAACATCTTCAAATTGTTTAATTTCTTCATCTGAAAAATTTTCTTTTATATCGTATTTCACTTCATTTACTGAAGATATATCATCTATCATTTGTTTATTTAAATACAAATCACGATATAAATCTTGAATGTAAGCTAAATCTAATTGATCAACTTGACTAGCTAATTGTTCTTTTTCATTATTACTCATTAATTTTTCAAATTCTATTAGATGTTCTTGGTTAAACTTTGCTAACTCTTTCTTATCTAACATGTTCTCTCTCCTTTATATTCAAAATAGATAAAAATAATATCTTATATCTAATAGGAATATATAATTTCACTATATGCACTTTATATTATTACAATTATAATCACAACCATAATCACTAAAAATTTAAAAAGAGATTATTAAAAAATGATTTGAATAATACGTAAAGCGCACCTATTGAAAGCGCGCCTGCTAACGATAAGTCTACTAAGCCACCTGTTTTAAAAACTAAGGGGAATTTAATCGTTAACGGTATTGGATATAATAATTTTACACCTCTAGGTGTTAACATATCTAGTATAACATGTGAAAGCAAACCAAGGATAATTGAAACCAAATAATACTCTGGTGTTTGAATAAAATATAAAAGGATACTAATTATAGAAAGGAATAATAACGAGTGTGTAAATGTCCTATGACCAAACAGTATACGAACTAAAAAACTCAATACTTTGAAACGTCTTCCAACCTTGCTTTGCGTGTGACAAATATCAGGTAATAAGCTTGATATAACTGCAAGCGTCATAATTGTAATCGATGTAAATAAATCTGTTTGGTAATATTCTATAGTTAATGCGCCTACTAATAAACCGCATGATGTGTGTGTTTTACCTGTCATGTGCATTGCCCCTTTTCTCGGCTAAATTTTACCATAAAATTATAGAAAATGCGAACATACTTTCGTAAAATAAAATAGTATGACATAATGATTAAAAGTATCACACAATCACTTGAAAACGATTACTTTTTATTGTATGCTATAGCTATAAATAATTTAAAGGATGTGTTCGCGATATGGCAATGACAGTAAAAAAAGATAACAATGAAGTAAGAATTCAATGGAGAGTCGCTGATATTAAGATTCCAACAAGTGAAATTAAAAATGTTTCTCAAGATCAAAATATCCATGCAGTTCCAAAATTAGATAGAGAAAAAGTTTCACGTATTGGTTCTACATTTGGAAAAACAAATCGTGTTATCATTGATACTGATAATCATGAATACATTATATACACGCAAAATGATCAAAAAGTTTATAATGAAATTACAAAATAATAATCACTAAAAGTTTAATTTAATAAATCTAATTGATTATAAAAAGAAGTGAAATTCTGATAAATAGAATTTCACTTCTTTTTCAATATACAGAGTAAGTGAATATTGAACAATGGCTTTCAATCATATAAAGGTTTAGTTAAATGCTATACTAAAAATATCAATTAGAAAGTAGGTGAATAATATGTATGTTGTTACTAATAGAATAGATGTTAAGAAAGGGTTTGCTGAAAAACTAGCACCAAAATTTACACAAGGCGGAAAAATTCAAGATTTAGATGGCTTTCATCATATTGAAGTATGGTTAATAGATGACGAAGCAGATTACGACCAAATGTATGTTAATACTTGGTGGGAAAATGAGGCAGCTTTCAACGGTTGGCTAAAAAGTGACGCTTTTAAAGAAGCGCATAGTCAAAACAATAATTCCCAACAAGATGAGCCATCTCCTATTTTAGGAAATAAAATTGTCAAAGCTACTGTTTTAACAGAACTTCACTAATCTAATTAAAAAACACACATTTACAAATATGAGAAATGACTTAAAGGTAGGTTACCTCTAAAAATTTCAAATATGAGTTCATGTGTGTTTTATTTTATTTAATTAAAATAAAGATGTGCCATTAAAGCAATAATTGGTAAAGCGATGATTGTTCTAATCAAGAAAATAACAAACAATTTAAAAATACTAACTGGTATTTTAGATCCTAATATGACGCCACCCACTTCAGATAAATAGATCAACTGCGTAATACTCAAAGCACCAATGACAAACAATGTTATGTCATTGCCCACACCTTCAATTAAAATAGAAGGCAAGAACATGTCAGCAAAACCTATTAAAACTGTTTCTGAAGCCTGTGTAGCTTCTGGAATTTGCAATAAATCTAAATAAGGTACAAAAGGTTTACCAATGATTGCAAATATTGGAGTATAAGTCGCAATGACTGTAGCTAAAGTCCCAACACTCATTACAACTGGTAATATAACGAACCACATATCTATAACAGTTTTAAATCCAGATTTAAAGAACGATTTGAATCCTGGTGCTCTAATTCCTGTTTCTGTAGCCATATCAAATCCATGTTTCAACGCAGTTTTATTTTCAGGTAACTTCTCAGTTCTCATTTCCTCAGATACTTCTTTGGAATATTCATCTTTAATCTTACTCAATGGCCATATTCTAGGTAAAATCAAGGCACATACAATACATGATACGATTACTGATAAATAAAAATAAAAGAAATGATTTTGCATATGTACTGTTTCTGCAACAACAATTGCAAATGTTAATGATACTACACTGAAAGTTGTAGCTATCACTGTCGCTTCACGTCTAGAATAAAATCCACCTTCATACTGCCTACTTGTTATTAAAACTCCAACTGTCCCATCGCCAATAAATGATGCTAAATTATCTACTGTCGAACGTCCTGGCAGCGTAAATAGTGGTCTCATGATTGGTCTGAAAATCGGTCCTAATAATTCTAATAAGCCATATTCCATTAATAAAGGTAAAAAAAGTGCCGCAAAGAAAAACACAGATACAAGCGTTGGTAATAAACTTTCGAACACTAAACCACCAGTATCAGTTGAATAAATTGCTTTTGAGCCCATTTTCAAATATGTCATCCAGACAAAAATAACGGCTAAAACCCTTAAAATAAGCCATACAAATTTTACATTAAATGCGTTATTCATTAATCCATCAGGTTTCAATTTATTTTTCAATACCGTCGAACAGATGATAGATAAAACACCTGAAATAGTAATTATTATTACAATAATCACTGGCATCGCATCACCTAATAAATCTTTTAATAGACCTGCTAAAAATGCCACTGGTAAAGTCGTTTGCTTTTCACCATCTTCAGTCACGGTTATAGGAATCAAAAATAGAATAATCCCCAAAACTGACATCAAAATGAATTTTAATCTTCCTTTGATAATTTGTGCTTTACTATAATCGTCCATTTCGTTCACCCCTTAGGTGTGTATATATTTTCATAAACACTTTAAAAAGCAACAGCAATAATTATAACCTATTTTGTATAAATATGTAAATCAAATTTTAATGTCTTTTTAATGTCATTTCTTTTTATAGCTAATAAAAGGAGTGGGACAGAAATCTAATTTTATTAAATAGATTTCGTCGTCCCACCCCGATAAGGTTGACTAGAATTGAAAAACTTAATCTAAAGCGCGTTTTCAGTTCAGTCATTTTCTGTCAATATGAAGTGAGGTTGGTACAAATGCATGTTGTCTCAGCCTCTACTTTAAATGAAAGCGCTTTCGTTTTCAATCTTTTATATATTAAATTTATAATTTTCTCAATAAAAATAGAAAATATGGTACACCAACAATTGCGACAATGACACCAACAGGAATATCAATTGGCGGATGGATGCCTCTTGCTAGACTGTCGCTTATCATTAAAATTAAAGCACCTAATAAGCCAGACATAAGCGTAATATGCTTATGTTTATGACCAACTAATTGTCTAGCTATGTGAGGTGCAATGAGACCTAAAAAGCTCAGTCCACCAACTACTGATATTGAAGCACCTGCTAGGATGACAGCTAAAAATAAAAGAATTGCTTTTACCTTTTTCACTTTTGCCCCGAGTGCAATCGCTATCTCATCTCCTAATGTCAAAATATCTAGTTGATGACAATAATAAAATATCACCGGTAACGCAACAATAAACCAAGGTAATATCACCCACACATTTGACATACTATGACCATATAAGCTACCTGTTAGCCAGACTAATGCCGTGTTAGCGTCAAGCGGGTTACGTATGAGCATATATTGTACAATTGCTGTACATATTGCACCTATCGCTAAACCAATTAATGCTAACTTAGAGCCCTTTACATTAAATCTTGATATTAATATAGTTAAAATTAAACTTATGATTAATGCGCCTGCAAATGATCCAAATGGCAATATGAATAAAGGCGCTGATGGAAATAACATGATGATTGTAACGGCAGATAAACTTGCACCTTTGGTAATACCTATCACATCAGGAGAAGCCAGAGCATTTCTTACTACGCCCTGTATCAATGCACCGGAAATAGCAAGGCTACTACCTACAATTAATGCCAAAAACATTCTTGGCGCTCTATACTCGTTAATTATAAAATTATTTTGCGTAAAAAGGCTATTTACCGCTTCAAACGGATTGATTAAAACAGCACCTATTGAAAGGGACGCAATTGACGCAATCAATAACAATACTGTAACTAACAAATAGCGAAATATGAATGGACGCCTCATAGCCTTCTCACCCCTTTTATTGTAAATGCTAAGAAATAAAAAGCACCTATAAATGACGTTACTATACCTACAGGTGATTCAAAAGGAAAGGCAATCAATCTACTTAAAACGTCAGATAATAATAATAAGTTTGCACCGATAATCATCGTTAAAGGCACCATTAATCTATAATCTGTTTTAATATAGTGTTTAACAATATGTGGCACTATCAGTCCTACAAAACCAATTGGACCTGCGATTGAAACAGAAGTACCTGCCAACACAATGACTAAGATACCAATGATCATTCTTATCAATTTAACATTTTGGCCTAATGAGGTGGCCAAATCTTCACCTAATTCCATGATTGTCAATTGTTTAGCTATGATAACTGTACAGATAAATGCAAGTATCAACCATGGCAAGATACCTAATACTTGTGTCCATGTAATCGAAGATAAAGATCCTACTAACCAAAACATCACTGTTGATGTTGCATCTTCATTTAATAAGATAATACCCTGTGTCATACTTGAAAAAAATAAATGGATTGCCATTCCGGCAAGCGCTAACTTAATTGGAGTCATCCCTCTAGTTGAGCCAGATAAAGCGTAGACAGTTAGACCACCTATAAAGGCACCTATAAAAGCTAATATCGTTGCATAAGATGACAACGATGGCACAATCATAGTAATCAATACAATCACGAAAGATGCACCTGAATTCACGCCAAATATTTGAGGAGAAGCTAAAGGATTTCTAGTCATCGCTTGCATTAACAATCCTGCTAACCCTAGCGCTGCACCTATGAATAAACCAGCTAACATTCTTGGTATTCGTACATTATGTATTAAAAAAGTTTGTTTCGTTTGTGAATGCGCAAAAAAATAATCATTAAAGTCATTGAAAGTAATATGAGATGCGCCTATACTTAAATTAAAATAAATAATGACAAAAAGCGCACACACACTCACAATAAATGTGAGTGCTGTGCGTTTGTTATTTTTCTTGTCTTCAGTTTTGGTTTGGTTAATGCTATTAGACTTAGTCATTTACCGTTCACCTTACTTTTGTTGTTTATCATTTTTTTCATCTTTTGAAATCTCTACTAACTGTTTAGCAATCTCTTCAGAAGAAATGATACCTCTTGCACGAGCCCAAGTATTTCTATCTACAATAGCAATTCTATCATTTTTAACAGCATCTAAACTTTGCCAAACTGGCTCTTCTTCTTGCTTTTTCAAGTTTGGATCAGCTTTTCCTTTGTCCACCATGATAAACATGCGTCCTGGATTAATGTCTGAAAGCACTTCTGAATTTAGTTGTAAGTATGGTCCTTTTAAATACTTAGATAGATTATCTGTTTCAGTTTTATTAAGCGCGTTGTTAAAACCTAATTCTTTTAATAATTCACCTACATATGTATTTTCTGGGTGTGCAAGCAAACCAGATTTGGCAATTACTGTAGCTAATACTGGTTGAGATTTGTCCATTGTTATTTCTTTCTTATATTTATCCATTAACTCATTATGTTCTTTTAATCTTTCTTTTCCTTTATCTTCTTCACCTGTAGCTTTAGCAATTGTTTTAAATGCCTCTAAGTTGTCTTTATAATCACTATCAAAGCTTGGTAACATTATCGTAGGGGCAATTTTTTCTAAATCTTTTTGTATGCCTTTATGTCTATTACTATCTGCGATAATTAAATCTGGTTTCTGATTACTAATTTCTTCCAGGTTTGGTTGTTTACGTGCACCCACTGATTGATAATCACCTATTTTTTCACGAATCGGTGCTAAAATTCTATCTTTTTTACCATCATCAGCGACACCAACCGGTTTAATATCCAATGCCGCTAATGCATCAACAAATGAAAACTCAAGTGCAACTACACGTTTAGGTTTTTTATCAATGTTAGTTGTTCCTCCATCATGCTTAATCGTTGTGCCGTTTTTACTTTTGTCGTCCTTTTTAGATTGGTCAGAACCATTATCACTAACTTTACCACAAGCCGCTAACAGGATAAGCGTTAATGTGATTAATAATAGACCCATCCATTTAGATCTCTGCTTCATCGTTTTCACTCCTTAGATATGTATCATTACACATCTAATTTTATTGATAACGATTCTCAATGTCAATAATTTTTTTATTAAAATTTGATAAAAATCAAATTTTATTCAATATTCTCATATTTTTGATATAACACATTTTTTCAATAACATCATCACTCTGATAATCTTTAGCTAAATTAGGTACAAACATACTTTGTGCTAAAGCTTTGTAACCTAAACTGAACTGTATTTTATCTCCGATACGGTAATGATCATTATTTAATAAATTTATCATAAGGTGGTCACTCGTCGCACCCAAAACTTTCACTTGATGATGTAATGGTTTAATGTCATTAACGTCTGTGTCTAAATTTCCTATATCTACAATTGCTTGTAAATAGTGTTCTCCATCATTCATGTTAATACGTGGTTTGATTTCAACAATTTCTGTTTCTAAAATGATGGCATTTTGATATAAAGTAGCAAATGAATTATTTGTAGTCGTTTCAATTCCTCTAAACAAAGTTTCTCCAACTCTTAATTCATTAATTTTTCCTAAATCGTTATAAAGCATTTGTAATAGCATACTAGAATTGCCACCTGAGATTATTTCAAATTTCATATGTGTTTCTTTCTCGATTGAAGTTATAAACTGATTGATCATCTCAACGTCCTCTTCGGTTGGAGCAATAGCATTAAAACACATAAAATTAAAAGCCAATCCTTTGAGGGAAATATGATGCATGTTAATAATTTCTCTAATATAAGCAATTACATCGTAAGTCAGCACACCTTCTCTAGCATCTTTCCAATCAACCATTAATAATATTTTATGTTTCACATTATAATTACTTGCGATTTCATTGATTTGTCGTATTGTTTTTAATTCAGTTTGGATGCTCATGTCAACGTGGCGTACTACATTTTCTAATTCATCATGGTTACTATTTCTAATTAATGTATAAGATATGGCTTCATCTGTACTTTTTAGAATATTGCTGATCCTTGCGTCTGCAACATGTGTAATGCCAATACTTTTCAACGTTTCAACGATTGTTTTATCACCCGCTACACATTTAATCACAGGTGTAAAAGCAATGTGATGTTGTTTTAAAAGTGTGTTTAATGTCATGGCGTTGTATTTAATTTTAGAAAGATTTATGTTGATTTTTGCCATAATTACACCTCATTACTTAAAGGATTATCTAAATCTACAGTTAAATAATTTTTAACCTTACCTTCCATTCGCATACGTAGCAATGCTTTCACATTTATTTTAGCTCCAAATAAGGTTTGTCGTAGTATGTGTGCATGTGCTTTTTTAGAATCAATGGATTGTTCAACTGCTTCGCGTACAAGGTCAAATAGTTCGTCTGCTTCAATACCATCATATTGCGTAAAATGATGTATTAGTTCTGAAATTTGATTTTGAATGACAGCATGTTGAAATTTTGCTATGACCGCTTCAATATTCTCGACGATTAAACTTTTATTAGTAACATTAATGTTAGGTAATTGAGCTTTTAACGTATCTAAGTCAATTCTTGAACCTCCTAAATCTCTGATCATAAACTTCATTTTAAAATCGTGGTTCAAATTAACAATTGTGTTTTGCATGTGCGCTTCTAATGCAACACCGTAATCTTGGATATAGGCTATTAATGGTTTTATAAGTGTTAATGCATAATTACTAATAAATTTTTTAATTGTCTCTTTGGTTAACTTTAGACCAAGCCATTCTATATAACTATCGACAATGATTTGATTATCTACAGGATTTCTATTGACCAAACTTCCAGTTACTATCGTGAGACCAGTGTTTGAAATTTGTGGCTGATAGCGCACAATACAAGCTAATTGGCGTGCGATATCTTCATCTGTATCAGCATATATACCATAGGGCTCCAACGCGACCTTTAATTGAGGATACACATCCATCATATCTTGCAGCTCATAACTTAATTTAGGACCGTCAACGGTTGTTACTGCTGAAACGGTTCTCACTGCACTTGTCGCCTGAACATTTATTGGTAATTTGACATGAAATGGTTTATTGAGTAGCTCCATTGTTCTAAAAGACAGTGTTGCTTTGGATTCTAAGTCAAACGGTGTCGCTACAAGACGTTGTGTTTCTATCCAATGTCCAAATTGTTGTGGAATAACATTTTCATATTGCCATGGATGTACAAATATAATTCGATAATCTGCTAAATCTAAATCATGTGAATCTAGAAATGCTTTTATTTTAACTTTATATTCAGGAATGACTTGATTGATGATATATTGTTCATCGTCTTCCATCGCAGTTGCTATACAAAATTGTTTATGGATAAGCATGATTTTCAATGGAATAATTTTTTCAAATTCAGGCGCATATAATTTAACTTCTTCATTCGTTAAGGGTAACTTTGTTTTAGTTAAAGGGTGCGTTGGATGCCCCTCCACTACAAGACTTTCAGAATAAATTAAATCATTAACGTCATTATCTTCTTTCATATGTTGGAGCCATGTAAAAAAGTTGATCGTAATTGGCATTCTTGAAAAATTCAAACTATCACGAATGTTAGATTGTCTATTATTAAAATGTTCATAACTCATCGCTAGTCCTTCTCGGCTTGATTGTAACTCTGCTGTTAGTCTAGTACTAATAGGGATATCAAATTGATTTGTTAATAATTCAAGCAATTGTTCCAAAGATTCAATATTAAAACTTGCGTCACCTTTAATATAACGTATCTCACCTTCAAAGACATAACGCATTAAAGGACTCTTTCTTATATAGTTAACATTTAATGCTTGTCCTTTGTATTGAAGTTCTAGGCATTTATCAAAAGACTTAAAGAACATTTGCTCAGGAAAAATATGTTCTTTAAGAATTGCATTAAACATGCGGTGTTGAATATTTAAATCTGCTAATTTCCATATATGATGCATCATACAACATTGCCTCCATTTGTTCTTTGTCTGTTAATCGTGCCAAATATTAATGCAATCGTTAAGGTACTTAATCCCATAATAATGAAGGTTTCTATAATACCTATGTACTCAGTTAAAAAACTCATGATCATGGCACCTAGGGGAATCATCCCTCTATCCATCATTACAACACTTAGTATTTTCCCTCGATGTTCTGATTTAACACGATGTTGAAAATAAATCCTATTAGTGGTACGCATCCATTGACTGAACAGACCAATTAAGAAAACTGAAATAAAAAAAACAACAATATTCTGGCTAATACTACCTAATAAAGAAACGCCAAATAATATCGAACTATAATAATACATCTTCACCATAGAGATGTTTTCTAGTAAATTAGGTAAAATCATCGTCGCAATAATACCACCTATTGCACAACATGTCATTGCTGTCCCAAACATCGTTACTTGTTCAGGGAACGTCTTATCTGTTAAAACTGGTAATAATGAAGTATATGTAAAACCACTAGCCATTATAAATAAAGATGTTACAAATATCCTAGTGCCAACACTATTATCTTTAAAGTATTCAAACACAAATTTAATACTCATTTGTGTTTGTGCTTCATTATCTCTCGGTTGTTCAATCTTGAGAGGCAAGCACAGCATTAAAGATATTAAGTAACATACCGCTTGTATAATGAAACTTATTTCTGCGTTATAACTCGCCATTACTAAACCTGCTATAGCAGGACCTATAGATCTACAAATATTAATAATAAATGAATGGTACGAAACAACCTGTGTTGTTGTTAAACGTTTCGTCAAATCTGGTAGTACAGATTGACGAACTGGCGTTTCTATTGCACTCATAATACCTCTACCCAATGAATATAATAAAAATACTACAATCGGTATATCCCATTCTTGAAAGATTAAGACACACAATAAAGTGGTAAGTAAGAAAGAAGAAGAGATAGTTATTTTCAATAATTTCCCCCTATTACATCGATCTGCTAATGCACCAGCCCATACACTTATGAGTAAAATAGGTACAAGACGGAAAAAATTAATGAGTCCAAGATGAATTGCGTTATGATATAACGTATACACATACCAATTTAAAGTGATATGTCCAATCCAATTTCCTAAAAATAATAGGAACGAACTTGGGAAAAAATACTTTGCCATAATTTCACCTGACTTTTTAATTGATAATAATTATCATTATCGATATTATGGATTATACAAATATCTTATACTTTTGTAAAATAATTTTTAGAGGTGCTTTATGAATTCAAAAAGTATTAACAACAATTTTTTAAATAATATTAACAATGACGAACAACATGCATTTGATTATTTATCATCAATCAATGAACAATGGGCAAAATTGTTCCTAAATATGCTTTTAGAAAGTCGAGATAAAATATCTCAAAGATTAATTTCTTCATTACATAGGGAAAATTTAGTAGAAAGTCGGAGCCACAGTAAGGTTATTTCTAATCAAGATTTGAACATTGAACACTTACCAGCAAACAGTAAATTGTTATCCATTGCGTTTCCTAAACTTAATAAGACACTATATGCAACTATAACAGGAGAACATGCATTTGATCGCTTAGATGTTCAAGGGCCATTTTATATTGAACACAATGGCAGTTACAATAGGGTACAACATCCAAATGAAATATTAAACATTATTTTAACAATATCGCCAGAACTTGATAATGAAGCTAGCACTCAATTTTATGAAGATTTGAACAATAGTGTCACAAATATGGCAATTGCATTAAGCTATCAAGCATACACATTAGAAAACAATAAAAAAAGTTTATATGATTTAATTATAAATTCAGAGGATAGTTATTTGAGTTCTGAACAGTTTGTTATTGAAGGACACCCAATTCATCCGGGAGCTAAATTACGAAAAGGAATGACACCAGAAACTGTAATTAATTATTCAGCGGAATTTGGTAATGCCATATCCTTACAATTTATTTTAATACATAAATCAATAGCAAAAGCTCAAACTTATATTGAAGAAGAAAATGATTTACTTTTTAGAATGTTTGAAGGGTTAGAAGCAGCTGTTATGAATCATGTTGGTCGTGATCAAATTAATCAATATTACGTAATGGTCGTGCATCCATGGCAATACGACCATATATTATTACAGGAGTACAAAGCAGAATTAAATACCAAGAAAGTGATACCAATTGATTATCAACAATCATATTACGCAGGACTATCATTTAGAACATTAATGCCCAAATATCCTGAAAAATTACCTCATATTAAGTTATCAACTAATGTTCATATTACTGGTGAGATAAGAACATTATCTGAACAAACTACAATAAATGGGCCACAGGTAACACGTATCCTTAATGATATTAAACAAAATGATTCATTGTTTAAGCATATAAACGCTGATACAATTGATGAGCTTGCCGGTATTCATTTTTATAACTCATTGGATGAGACAACTATCAGAACAAAAAGAAGTGAACAACTAGGTACATTATTTAGAACCAATATTTATCAATTGATCAAAAATGATACTACACCCATCATTCCTTCAGCATTAGTTACTTCAACTATATATAATGATGAACCATTAATTGTCTCGTTAATTAAAAAATATAAAGAAAAAAATAAACTTCCGACCTTTGAAATAGCTGCTTTATCTTGGATACAACAATACAGCCAAGCCTTAATAGATATCACGATTCCTCTATATGTGAAATACGGAATCGCCCTTGAAGCGCATCTACAAAATTCAATCGCTACATTTACCGAAGATGGGCTTTTAGATACACTTTATTTACGTGATTTTGAAGGGCTACGTATAGATCAAATGCACTTAAATAAGATGGGCTATAGTACTGCAAAATTTCATGAAAAATCTTTAATTTTATCTGACCAACCTCAAACAGTATTCAATAAAGTTTTTTACTCAAGTATTCAAAATCATCTCGGTGAATTAATTGTCAGTATTACAAAATCAAGTGAGCACTCTAATTTTGAAACTCAACTTTGGCAATTGATCCATGATATTTTAATTGCTAAATTAAAAGTTATTGCAAATGATATAGATGACCAACAACGCGTAGAAAATATTAAATCAATTCTATTGGCACCAAAAATAGATTATAAATGTGTTACAACGATGCGCCTCACAGATGAAGCGGATTATTATACTTATATCAAGGTTAGCAATCCATTATATCAGGAATAAAAATACGCTATATGAACGTACAAAAAAACTACCGGTAAAGTAATTACTTTACCGGTAGTTTTGTATTAAGCATTATTGTAAGCCTTTATTTTCGTTGTTTGAATCTTGGCTTTTTTCATTTTTTTGTGACCATTCTTTTCTAGTCATCACGTCTTCAACACGCATATTCACTTCTACAACTTCAAGACCAGTAATATATTTAACTTGTTCTTTTACTAAGTCTGTCACTTTGCGGAAGATTTTAGGTGCAGATTCACCATATTCTAAAATAACTTTTAAATCAACTGCCGCTTGTTTTTCGCCTACTTCAACGCTAACACCTTGTGTTACGTTGTTACTGCTACCAAATGAACTAGAAATGTTATCAACGAAGCCGCCTTTCATTTCTAAAATACCATTTACTTCGCGTGCAGCAATACCAGCAATTTTTTCAATAACTTCGTCTGAGAAAGTTAACTTATTAGTGAATTCTGGTTCTTGTTGCTGTTGTTGTTGCTGTTGTTGCTGTTCTTGCTCTTTTTCTTTTACTCCAGTTTGATTATCATATGCTTGTTTTGCTTTATTATTATCTACTGCCATAATTAATTCTCCTTTTTTATATAAGATTTTAAAATGATTAATTTACTATTTTAAATTAATTAACTCCATCGATTTAAGAAATTCAAAAAATCCTGCTTACGGTCTTTAGTATACCCAATACCAATACCAATTAAACATAAAACAATTATTAATATTGTACTCCAGAAACCTAACGTTAAAAATAAGATAGCGATAATTAGAAATGCTAAAAATCCAATTATTCTCCATTTAAACGTTTTGAAAAAATCAACAACTTCTTGTGTAGAATCTTGTCTTTGTTGGTTATTATTGTTAGCCATGATAACCCTCCCTTACAACACACGTTTGCCTGAGGCTTTTTGATCTCTAACATTAATCTCTAATTTTGAAACTGGTAATTCTGTGAAATGCTCAACATTTTGTTTAATGTCATTTCTTACTTCTTCTGTCAATGAACCAACTTGAACATCACCTGGAACAAAGAAATCCGCTTTTAAAGCAATATGTGATTTCTTTTTCTTGTTATATAGTTTCGCTATAACATTTGGTTGACGAATTTGGTCATATTTTACAAGTGTATCGTATGCAGATTTTTCAACTGCTTTTCTTGATACATAAATATGTCCATCTTCATAGTCTTTATAAAGTCCAGGTTTTCTGTACGTAGGTTTAAACAAGCTAAATACAAGTATTAGACCTATTAAAATCAGTAGGGCTGCTAAGCCAATAAGCGTCGGTTCAAACCAATTAAATTGCTTGAAGTAGTCTTGGTACTCACTAATTCTAGAATCTTTGATATACATAAATAGTAAAAAACCAACGATGACTACGATTAATAGACCTAGTATAAAATTTTTAATTCGCTTCACCTCGTATGACACCTCCTATAGTTAAATTATATGTACATGTCATACATCTTTATACCCCGTTAAATAAAAGTAAAAACATTTTAAATTGAAATTATAATGTATTTGGTAAAATAATTTTAATTACTGTCGTGATGCGTTTGTGATTGACTATTTTTTTCATGGTCTTGACTCGCTTTTCGATATTGTAAATATTTTTCATCTGAAACAAGTAATTTATTGCTAGGCCGTGGTTTTTCAATTGATAATGATTTGAATAACGACCAAATCATAAAGATAATAACGATTGAAAAAGGTAATGCTGCTATGATTAATAAGTTTTGTATTGACTGTGTACCACCTGTATAAATCATAATCATAGCAAATAGTGCTAAAATAACACCCCAACTTACTTTTACTACGCCAGATGGATTAATACTCCCTTTAGAACTCAACATACCTAGCACATAAGTTGCAGAGTCTGCTGAAGTAACAAAGAAAATCATAATTACAATGAGTGTAATAATACTGAGTAAAAATCCTAATGGAAAATGCTCAAGTGTTGCAAATGTTGCAGTTTCAGTTGCCTCTTTAGCAATGTTGGCAATGCCATTTTGCTGTAAATAAATCGCTGACGCCCCGAACACTGCAAAGAATAAAAAACAAACAAGTGCAGGTACAAAAAGTACACCTAAAATAAATTCTTTAATTGTTCTACCTCGAGAAACTCGAGCAATGAATATGCCAACAAAAGGTGCCCAAGAGACCCACCATGCCCAGTAGAAAATTGTCCACTGTTGCAACCATTGGAATTTCTCCCCACCTGATTGTGGAATACGTAAACTCATGTTAAAGAAATTAGCAATATAATCTCCCAATGAGTTAGTAAACGTATTTAAAATGTTTAACGTAGGTCCGACACAAAATAATGCGATTAATACTACAAAAGCTAAAAACATATTAATATTACTTAAGTTTTTAATGCCTTTATCAATACCTGACCAAGCAGACCACGTAAATAACACTGTAGCAATAACAATAATCACAACTTGTGTACCAAAATTAGAAGGTATTTTAAATAAAAAATTTAGACCTTCATTAATTTGTAATGCACCAAATCCAAGTGTCGCAGCAACACCAGTCACTGTGGCGATAATTGCAAGCACATCGATTGCGCCACCTATTGGCCCACGCATCATCTTTTCTCCTAAAACTGGTCTTAATGTAGCACTCACTAATCCAGGATAACCTTTATGAAAATTAAAGTATGCAAACACAAGTCCAACAATTCCGTACACTGCCCATGCATGTATACCCCAGTGGAAAAATGAGAACTGCATCGCTTCATTTATAGCAGTTTGTGTTCCTGCTTTATGTATCGGTGTTAATGTAAATGCATGACTGATAGGTTCAGCTGTTGTCCAAAATACTAAACCAATCCCCATACCCGCACTAAACAACATTGCAAACCATGATTTTAGTGAAAATTCTGGGTCTTCTCCTTCTTCTCCTAAAGTTATTGTTGAATATCTAGAAAATAATAAATAAATAGATACAACTAAAATAGCTAATACTAATAGTAAATAATACCATCCAAAATTTACTGCAATAAAATTGGTAATCGCTTGTGTAACCGATTCTAATTGTTTAGGCGCAATTGCGCCATAAATAACAAATAGCGTACAAATCGTTAGCGCTACCCAAAAAACTACTGTTAATTTTTTAAGACGCATATTAACATGACACTCTCCCTTTACTTTATGTGTCATATATACCCTTACATCGTGGTAATATGCGTAATTTATGAATTTAATTGTATTTAACACTTTAATTTATACATTTTATATCTTAAATTGTGCGTATATTCAAAAGTAATAATTTTCGATATTGATATTGTGAGAAACCGTTACTTTGAAAAAATAAAGGAGCAAAATAACAATCAAATATATTGTTTTGATTGTCTTTGCTCCTTTGTAGCAGCTATTTTATTGAAAGCTGTTAAACTTTTATAGTATTGCTTAACAATAAGAATTTCTCAATAGCAGTGTTCATATTTATAACATCGTGCACTTTTACTAAATAGAAATAACTAATTTGCCAACCATGCTGTGGTTTTCCATTTTTTTATGCGCTTCATAAATATTATCTGCTGTTAATCCTTTTAACACTTCATTTGCTGTTGGTTTATAGTCGCCTGATTCTACTTTGTTAGTGATATCTTTTAAATAGGTACCATGAATAGACATATCTTCTGTTTTATTTAACGGTCTTGAATACATATATTCATGTGTAAAGGTTACACTTTTAGGCTTCAATAAATTTAAATCTTGCTTATTGTTGAAAGCAACAATTGTAGCAATCTTACCGCGTGGTTTTACTAATTCAATCATTTTTTCGTAATACAAGTCCGTATCAAAAGTACAAAATATATAATCTACTTCACTAATTTCATATTTTTTAAATTCATCTGTCAGATTATTTTTATGATTCAACACGATGTCTGCACCTAATGATTTTGACCAATTATACGTTTCATTGCGAGATGCAGTGGTGATGACGTGTAGCCCGTAATACTTTGCTATCTGTGTTGCGATACTGCCTACGCCACCTGCGCCATTAATTATTAATATGGACTTGCCTTTATTTTCTTCTGGATTATGAGAAATATTAAAAACATCAAAAAGCGTTTCTGAAGCTGTTAAACCAGTTAAAGGGAGACTTGCCGCTTCAACATCACTAATATTACTCGGCTTCAATGCTACCAATCGTTCATCAACAAGTTGATATGTCTGATTCGATCCTTGATACGAAGGTGAACCTGAATAATAAACTTCATCGCCAATCTTAAATTGTTTAACATCTTCGCCTATAGCTTCTACAACACCTACAGCATCATATCCTAAAATTCTTGGCGACTCATTTATAGACGATTGTCTAATTTTCGTATCTACTGGATTCACACTAATAGCAGTTAAACGCACTAATAATTCATATTGCTGAGGCTTTGGCTTCTCTATATCCATTTCATAAAATTGATTACCCTCATCTAATGTAAACGGTCTATCTGCAGCAATTGCTTTCATATGTGCATCTCCTTTACTTATAAATTGTCTGAAACTTGGACCACTTGTTTACCAAAATTATCTCCAGTAAATAAATTTCTAAATGCATTAGGCACGTTTTCAAATCCTTCTACGATCGAAGTTTTTGTTTTTATTTTATCTTCATTTACCCACTGAGCAAGCTGTTGACTCGCTTGTTTAAAGTCATCAGCAAAATTTGCAACAACAAATCCTTTCATAAGTGCTTGTGATTTTATCAAAATCGGCTGAATACGTGGTCCGTGCTCAATACTTTTATCATTATAGCCAGAAATTGCACCACATACTGGAATTCTAGCAAATTGATTTAAGTGTTTCATTACTTCATCTGCAATGTGTCCACCAACATTTTCAAAATAAACATCTACACCATCTGGAACTGCTTGAGCTAATTGTTCTGAGAAGTTATCAGCTTTATAATCTACACTAGCATCAAATCCTAATTGTTCAGTTAAATATTTCGTTTTGGTTGTTCCGCCTGCAATACCAACCACACGCGCACCTTTTAATTTAGCTATTTGACCTACTACTGAACCGACAGCCCCTGAAGCTGCAGATACAACAACAGTTTCTCCTTCTTTTGGTTGGCCGATTTTTAGCAGACCATGGTATGCCGTTTGACCAGTCATACCTAATACACTTAGATATAAATAAAGTGGAATGTCTCTCTGAGTAATTTTCGTAACTTTTTGAGCTGATACATTTGTATATTTTTGCCAAGGTAACATACCTAATACATAATCACCTTGCTCAAAAGTGTCAGCGTTGGATTGCACTACTTTTCCAACAATATGTCCTGCCAATGGTTCATCTAATTGAAATGGTTGTATATAAGATTTACTATCATCCATTCTGCCACGCATATATGGATCTACCGAAATATATATCGCTTCAACTTGAATCTCATCATTACCAGGCTCATCTATTTCAATAGTTTCGTATCTAAATACATCATCAGAAGGTATGCCTTCTGGGCGTTTTGCTAATACAATGCTTTCTGTTTTCATTATTTTGCCTCCATTTCATATTTTCTTCTATTCTATAGTGATGAAGTTATGCAATCAATCAAATCGCTTATTTGATATTTTGTCCTCGTGTTATGATAAATAAAATGGAGCACTTAAATGATTGTAATGAAGGAGAGTGTAATATGCGATTAAGTATACTAGACTATGTTCCAATATTTGAAGGCAGCGATACTACTCAAGCGATAAATCATTCTGTTGAATTAGCTCAATTTGCAGAATCGCTAGGTTTTTATCGATTTTGGGTTGCTGAACATCACAAAGTATTGTCAGTTGCTTCTAGTGCTCCTGAAATGATAATGATGACTTTGCTAGAAAATACAAATTCGATTCGCATAGGCAGTGGTGGTGTTATGCTTCCTCACTATAGTGCATATAAAGTAGCAGAAGTATTTAAAATACTAGAAGGACGTCATCCCGGCAGAGTGGATTTAGGCATTGGCCGTTCTATGAGTTTTAAAAATGTAAATCAAGCATTAAATGAAAACAAAACAACCAACGTTGATTTTAAAACACAAATTGTGGATTTAACAAACTATTTTAATGATGACATTCAAAGACAAAGATTTCTTGGATTATACGCTACACCTTTAATCAATACACAACCTGATATGCATTTATTGGGCACAAGCCAAAATAGCGCTGAACTCGCTGCACAACTTGGTTTACCCTTTGTCACTGCTTTAATGGGTAAGAATAAAGATAAGGTTAAACAATCCATCGATGATTATCGAAAACTATTTTCAAAACTTCATCCAAACCGAACACCTTATGTTATTATTTCAACTTTTGTAATCACTGCAAATGACATTCAAAAGATTAAAGAATTGGAACAAGCTTTTCATCTATGGTTATTGCGTATTAACTATTTAAAACAACCTAGTCACTATCCATCAATTACATTTGCTCAACAAAGACAACCATCTACTAGAGAACTTGAAAAAATGAGGCAAAATGAACCACGCTTTATCAGTGGTTTACCAAATGAAGTTTACACACAATTACAAGCAATCGCACATAACTACAATGCGGATGAAGTAATGATTCAACCACATGTTTATGGGGAGTCAAACCGCAAAAACGTGTTACAATTATTAGCAATTGAAAACAATCAATTTTAAGTTTTTTATAATGAGTAAATATAGTGACTTCATAACTGTTCAAAAGATAATTCTAATATAATAGAGTTATCTTTTTTATTTATAATTCCCAAAGAAATGCATTAATTTGATCTGTAACTTTTTCATTATCATGAAGCTCGCTATGTTCAGCTTTAGGTCCATAAATTTTGTATGTTTTATAAGTTTTAACATGATTTGATAATAAGTACCTTAACGATTCTGATGATACATTCGTTACTCTACCATCAGAATGCGTCCCGTCTTTTAAATCACCATAAATATTAAGAACTTCAGCGTTTTTAGGATAGTGTGCTTGCATGGATAATAAATCGCGGTATTCTTTTAACATCTTGTTGGGTTTGCCATTTTTGTCTAAATGTATATTTAAGTCTAAACCATTGATATCTACTTCTCCGTTAAAGTTTCCAGCTAAACTAACTTGCTTATTCAACTTAGGTAAAACACTATCATCACCATACTTTAACATATAATAACTAAAAGATTGATTTCCCATTGAATGTGCAACAAAATTAAATTTTTTAAAATGATATTTTGCATTAAAAGCTATCATAACATTTTTGATCCATTGTGCATTTTTTTCTAAATTTTTATTTTCATTATCTTCAAGTATAATTTTTATAATTGGACGCTTCATATTGTTAGATATATTTTTATTAAATGTCACCTTTCCATTTGATGAAACTTTAGCTTCAACAACGTCATTTGTAATATTATTTTGGACTGCCGAATTTACCATGTATTTTTCTGATTGAGTTGTTCCAGAATAACCATGTAAATAAAATGTCGGTACTGATGTTTCACTGGACATGTTTTTAATTAACGTTTTGTTAAACACTTGGTTCATGACCAAAAGAATAATGCTAGAAAAAATAATTAATATTAATACGATACTCAATTTTTTTAAGTGATGATTTAGTTTGTTGAATGTCATATGTATAACCTCTAATACTGTTTTATTTTATTATACTTCATACTATTTGAACTTACTAAAATAAAACAAATTCTTTCTATTTTTACGAGTACAAAAGTTGTATACATTTTTGATTATTTATAAAACAAAAAAACTTCCCATATTAATATGGGAAGTTTGAAACGTTTCTTCTGTTTGACATCAATTACCTAAGCAATTAATGTACCAAATCTGTGAGCGAAAAATATTCGCAACAACATTTGGGAAATTAACGTTTTGAGAATTGTGGTGAACGACGAGCTTTTTTAAGACCTGGTTTTTTACGTTCTTTCATACGTGGGTCACGTGTAAGTAATCCAGCGCGTTTTAATGAACCTCTATATTCAGGATCTGCTTCTAATAAAGCACGTGCAATACCATGACGGATAGCTTGTGCTTGTCCAGTGAAGCCACCACCGTGAACGTTAACTAATACATCATAGTTACCTTTAGTTTCTGTAACATCAAATGGTTGGTTTAAGTCTAAGATTAATGATTCGAATGGTAAGTAGCTACGTACATCAGTGTGGTTAACAGTAATGTTACCTTCGCCAGGTACTAAACGTACACGTGCTACTGAGTTTTTACGACGGCCTGTGCCTTTATATTCAACTTGTGCCAATGTAATTTCCTCCTTTTAATTAACCACGTAACTCGTAGTTTTCTGGTTGTTGTGCAGCGTGTGGATGTTCAGCGCCACCATATACAAATAATTTTTTGCCTTGTTTTTCACCTAGACGTGTGCTTGGTAACATACCTTTAATTGAGTTTTCAAGTAGACGTTCTGGGTTTGTAGCTTTTAACTCACCAGCAGAGATTGATTTGATTCCGCCTGGGTGGTTACTATGACGGTAATACATTTTGTCTTGTTCTTTATTACCAGTGAATTGAATTTTAGCAGCGTTGATGATAATTACATAATCACCTGAATCAACGTGTGGTGTATAAGTTACTTTATTTTTACCGCGTAGAATAGCAGCTACTTCTGATGATAAACGACCAAGTGTTTTACCTTCAGCATCAATAACATACCATTTGCGCTCAATGTTTGCTTCATTAGCCATAAATGTTTGACGCATATAATTGTCCTCCTAGAATAAATAAATGTTTCTTGTCTAATTAAAGTGATATTTAAACTTAAATTCATTTATTTTGTTAATTTATAATTTCTACGTGCTTCTATATCTTGTTACACAATAAGATTCCGGGGCTTATCGTGGGGTGATATAAAACAATACCGTTAGTTATCGTATAATTTTTATGGGGTTTTGTCAATGTAATTCAACTATTTTGTGTAGATTTTTTTTGATATATTTTTATATCTTCACCAAAGTCTCTTTTCAGTGCTTCGGGGGATAAATATATATGTTCCAAATACAATCCATCAGCTGGTGCAGTGAACGGAACTTTATTGCGATCTTTAGCAATTAATAATTGTGGAACTACCTCAGGTTGGAATTTCCCTTTGCCTACTCCAATTAAAAATGCTACTAACACACGCACCATATTATATAAAAATCCCGAACCAGTAACGACATAATCAAAACCATATTCTGTTTTTTCTATTTTACTTTCATATAACGTACGGACTTTACTTTCAACTTCTGTTTTTTGGGAACAAAATCCAGTAAAGTCATGTGTACCAATAAACAAATTGGCAGCTTGTGACATTTTTTCAAAGTTTAAACTTTCTGGTACGTGATTTTTTAAACCACATTCAAATGGATTTTTATTAGGTGATTGATAAACTTTATAGCGATAAGTTTTACCGACACAATCATAACGACAATGGAATGATTCATCTACAAATGAAACATCTTTCACATAAACATCATCAGGCAATGCCCGATTCATCGCATATCGCCATTGATCTGGTGAAATGTTAAGCTCTGTATCAAAATGAAAATATTGTTCTAATGCATGCACGCCACGATCAGTTCGACTACTAGGATGTATTCTAATATGTCGTTTGTGCATGCGTTTAAGTATTTTTTCAAATTGTTGTTGTACGGTTCTACCATTATTTTGAATTTGAAAACCTAAGAATTGACTACCCTGATATGAAATATTTACTAAAACACGAACCATTCTTTACACTCCCATATACTTTAACACAAATAATATTATTGCTATTGGTATAATTGAAATCAATAACAAACTATCAGACCATTGCCAGTCTAATTGACGATAACTTGTTCGCTGTTTGTTTGTTTCATAACCACGGACTTCCATTGCAATGGCTAAATCTTCTGCTCTTTGGAAAGCTGAGATAAATAAGGGTATCAATAAAGGAATAAATGCTTTAACTCTGTTAATTAACCCCCCAGAACTGATTTCAGAACCTCTTGATTTCTGTGCTAAGATAATCTTATCTAGCTCATTCATTAAAGTTGGAATAAAACGTAAAGCGATTGACATCATCATACTCAGTAAATGTACAGGAACTTTTATCAACTTTAATGGATATAATAATCGTTCAAACGCATCAGTAAGATCTAATGGACTTGTCGTTAAAGTCATGATCGTAGATACCATAATGATAAACATTAGCCTCAACACAATATAAATACCTTCTAAAACGCCCTGAGTATCAATTGAAATAAACCCTATCTCAAATATACGCATACCACCTTTAGTTAAAAACAAATGCATTAAAAAGGTGAAAATCAGAAAAATCCATATAGGTGTTAATCCCTTTATTAAAAACCAAGATTTTATGTGCGCTGCTTTCATCATGGTTACAATGATCAAGAATAACCATAAATAAGTGATAAATGAATGTGCAAAAAATATTAGTATGATAAATAAAAATACAAATATTAATTTGGCACGTGGATCACGACGATGTACAAAAGTGTCTAATGGAAGATAACGTCCTATAATAAACTTATCTCTCATGTTGTTGCCACTCCTTATACATCTCAGTGAATTCTGATTCGGTTAATGCCGTGCGCTCAAATTTAAATTGATGCTTTGCTTCAATATCTCTCTGTAATTTGACGATGTCTGGTACATCTAAATGCATATCTTTAACATAGTCGTCAGCATTAAACAATTTTCTTGGAGAACAGCTTTCCACTAACTTGCCATGTTTAATAATTTTCACTTCATCAACATATTTTGCAACATCATTCATTTCATGCGTAACTAATATGATTGTTTTATTTTGTTCAAGCTGAAGTTTCTTTAACATTTCCATGATTTGATTTCTACTTTTAGGGTCAAGTCCTGCAGTAGGTTCATCTAAAATAACAATATCTGGATCCATAGCTAATATAGAAGTAATTGCTATTTTTCTCATTTGACCTCCCGACATTTGGAAAGGTGATTGTTCAAGTATATCCCTATTAAAACCGAACTCTAATAATAATTGAAATGCTCGTGTTTTTACTTCTTCAAGTGGCATATTAAAATTTTTAGGTCCGAATAAAATTTCTCGTTCCACGGAGTCTTCAAAAAGTTGTGATTCTGGAAATTGGAATACTACCCCTACACGCTTACGCACTTGCTTTAAATATTTATCTCTAGTCTTGTGCGTAATCATGACCTCATTGACCTCTAAAGCGCCATGTGACGGTTTTAGCAATCCATTAATATGCTGTATTAATGTAGACTTACCAGAGCCTGTTTGACCAATCACTGCATAATACTTACCTTGTTCAAAAGTAGTTACAATCTCTTTCAATGCAAGATGTTCATAAGGTGTTCCTTTTTGATAAACATAGGACACTTGATTGAATTTAACAGTCATAATTTGCTTACCAACCCTTCATAAGAAATATAGTCAGTAACACCTAATAGTTGTTGGCTCATTCTCATTGCAAACGGTAAATCTAAACCTATTTGTGTTAATGCCTCTCCTTTATTAAAAATAACTTGAGGCAAACCTGATTGATATAGAAAGCCTTGGTTTAAAACAACTAAATGATCCGCATCTATAGCTTCAGATAAATCATGAGTGATGGATATAATTGTCACATCTTTTTCTTCCTTTAAACGATGTATGAGTGAAATTAATTCTGTTCTACCTTCTGGATCTAACATAGACGTCGCTTCATCTAATATGATGATATCTGTATTTAATGCTAAAACACCTGCGATAGCGACACGCTGTTTTTGGCCACCAGAAAGTGATTGCGGCTCATATGTAGCTCTGTCCAGCATATCTACATCCGCTAATGCTTTAGGCACAATTTCATGCATTTTCTCGTAAGTCATAGCATTATTTTCTAAACCAAATGCTACATCAAATTCCACAGTAGACCCAACAAATTGATTTTCTGGATTTTGAAATACAATTCCTATATGCTGTCTCAACTTATTTAAGTTATCGTCATTGATACTAACACCGTTTAAATATATTTGGCCCTCAAAAGGTTTTTGAATGCCTATCATCAGTTTTGCTATCGTTGATTTACCTGAACCATTATGACCTACTATAGAGGTCCATTTGCCTCTAGGAATGCTAAATGATACATCATTTAACGCAAGTGGTTCATCGCTATTATATTTAAAAGATACATGATCAAATTTAATTATTTCTTCTGCTTGCGTTATCATACCAGTTATCTCCTAAATCAAAAATATTAATCATATACTTAATCATTTTACATGAAAAACGATAAATAAGCACTTCATCTTCATTAATTTCTCTTTTAAATTTTATTTATTGAGACACGCATAAAGATAATTTTGAGCATAAAATACACTTCTCATTAATATAAATAGTTAACAATTATTGTTTCTTAGCAATTTATCTACTTTTAAATTTATGAACAAAATATTGCCTAGTTAGAACTTCTTATGCATTGGCTCTATGAATGTATTCCTTTACCTTACCCAAATTAAGGCTCAGCGGTTCGCTATTGCTTCGCAATTGCATAAGTCCCCCTAAATTCTTCGAATTAAGGCTCAGCGGTTCGCTATTGCTTCGCAATTGCATAAGTCCCCCTAAATTCTTCGAATTAAGGGGGACTAACAAAAAAAAGCGCGCACCCCATCATATTTGAGTTCACGCTTTAAAATTTATTAAGTTTGATGGGGTACTCTGAGCTAGACAATATTTGTATGTGGCAAACATTATCGTTGCACTCATTTGCTTTATACATAGTAGTATGTGTATTTAAATTAAACTAATTCTATAATTACTGATTCAGCACCGTCACCGCGACGAGGGCCTACTTTAAGGATACGTGTGTAACCACCTTGACGTTCTGTATAACGTTCAGCAATTTCACCAAATAATTTTTGAAGTGCAGTTTGTGTAGTTTCATCTTCATTTAAGACTTCAACATTACGTAAAGTTTTAGCAGCTTGACGACGAGATGCTAAATCTCCTTTTTTACCTAAAGTGATTAATTTTTCAACAACACTACGTAATTCTTTTGCACGTGCTTCTGTCGTTTCAACACGTTCACTAACAATAAGTGAAGTAGCTAAGTCACGTAACATCGCTTTACGTTGATCAGAAGTACGACCTAATTTTCTGTAACCCATGAGTTAACCTCCTTTTTATTAATCTTCTTTTCTAAGACCTAAGCCTAGATCTTCAAGTTTATATTTAACTTCTTCTAATGATTTGCGTCCTAAATTGCGCACTTTCATCATATCTGCTTCAGATTTATCAGCTAATTCTTGAACAGAATTAATACCTGCGCGTTTCAAACAGTTATATGAACGGACAGATAAGTCTAATTCTTCTATAGACATTTCAAGTACTTTTTCTTTTTGATCTTCTTCTTTTTCAATCATGATTTCAGCATTTTGTGCTTCATCAGTTAATCCAACGAAGATGTTCAAATGTTCAGTTAGGATTTTTGCCGCTAGAGAAACAGACTCTTGTGGCGTAATTGAACCATTAGTCCAAACATCCAAAGTTAATTTATCAAAATCACTACTTTGACCTACACGTATGTTTTCTACAGTATAGTTAACACGTTCTACTGGTGAATATAGTGAATCCACTGGAATTACACCAATTGGTAAATCACTAGTGTTATTTTGTTCTGCTAATGCGTAACCTCTACCCTTATTAGCAACAAGACGGATTTTTAAATGTCCACCTTTAGATACTGTTGCGATTTTAATCTCAGGATTTAAAATCTCTACATCACTATCATGCGTGATGTCGCTTGCAGTAACTTCGCCTTCATCTTTTACATCAATCTCTAATGTTTTATCTTCTTCAGAATAAATTTTCAATGCTAGCTTTTTGATGTTCATAATAATTGTTGAAACATCTTCTACAACATTATCTATTGCTGAGAATTCATGTAATACACCTTCGATTTCGATGTACTTAACGGCTGCACCTGGTAATGAAGATAGTAGGATACGACGTAAGGAGTTTCCTAGTGTAGTACCGTAGCCACGTTCTAGTGGTTCAACAACGAACTTACCGAATTTAGCATCTTCACTAATTTCAATTGTTTCAATTCTAGGTTTTTCGATTTCAATCATTTACAAATATCCTCCTTGATTACGTCGACTTGAATTGTACTGTGTTTCTCAGTGACTTGCGACAATAACGATAATATTATACGCGACGACGTTTTGGTGGACGACAACCATTATGTGGTACTGGAGTAACGTCACGGATTGCAGTTACATCTAATCCAGCTGATTGTAATGCACGGATCGCTGATTCACGACCTGGGCCAGGACCTTTAACAGTAACTTCAACAGTTTTTAAACCATGTTCCATAGCTGCTTTAGCTGCAGTTTCTGATGCCATTTGTGCTGCAAATGGTGTTGATTTTTTTGATCCTTTAAATCCAAGTGCACCTGCTGATGACCATGATAAAGCATTACCAAATTCATCAGTAATAGTTACGATTGTATTATTGAATGTTGAGCGGATGTGTGCCACACCATTCTCAATATTCTTTTTCACTCTACGTTTACGAGATACTTGTTTACGTGCCATTTAAAATTTGCCTCCTTTACCTATTATTTTTTCTTGTTAGCTACAGTTTTAACTGGGCCTTTACGAGTACGAGCATTGTTTTTTGTCTTTTGTCCGCGTACTGGTAAACCACGACGGTGACGGATACCACGGTATGATGAGATTTCCATTAAACGTTTAATGTTTAAGTTTTGCTCACGACGTAAGTCACCTTCTACTTTATAATTGTCTACTACTTCACGGATACGACCTAATTCGTCATCAGTTAAGTCTTTAACGCGAGTATCTGTAGATACATTAGCTTCTTCAACAATTTTTTGAGCTGTAGTAGTACCGATACCATATACATAAGTTAAAGAAATAACAATACGTTTTTCACGTGGAATATCTACTCCTGCAATACGTGCCATAATTATTTACACCTCTCTTTATTAACCTTGTCTTTGTTTGTGTTTTGGATTGCTACAAATTACCATTACTTTACCTTTACGTTTAATGACTTTACATTTTTCGCAAATTGGTTTTACTGATGGTCTTACTTTCATTTTAATACCTCCCTATATTATGGAGTGACGATTATTTATAACGATACGTAATTCTTCCGCGTGTTAAATCATACGGAGACATTTCTACAGTTACTTTGTCGCCAGGTAGAATTCGAATATAATTCATTCTGATTTTACCACTTACGTGAGCTAAAATCTCATGACCATTTTCTAATTCTACTTTAAACATTGCATTTGGTAAAGTATCTAATACTGTACCTTCTAATTCAATAACATCTTGCTTAGCCATTTATTAACTTCCCCCTTTTTACAATAGTTGGTTATCGTCTAAGATCAACTATAACCATACGAGTCTATAAGTGTTGTTAATAAGTTCAACAAAATTAAAATGAATTACTATATCGCATTGTCACTCTTTTTCGTTTATACTCTTGGCATTACATAGACCGTACAAAGTTGATACTATTTTAGGTTCTCAAGAATATCGATTACGTTTGAAGTAACCTCATTAATATCTTTTGAACCATCAATGTTTTTCAATACATTTTCATTATCATAGTATTCTAGGATTGGCTTAGATTGTTTTACATTGACATTTAAACGATTTGCAACTGTTTCTGGGTTGTCATCTTCACGTTGGTATAATTTACCACCGTCAATATCACAAATGCCATCAACTTTTGGAGGATTGAATACAAGATGATAAGTGTGCCCGCATTTTTCGCAAATTCTACGACCAGTAAGGCGGTTCATTAATTCTTCTTCAGGTACCTCTATATTGATAACAGCATCAATTTTTCTATCTAGTTCTTGCATGATTTCACTTAATGCTTTTGCTTGTTCAATAGTACGAGGAAAGCCGTCAAGTAAGAATCCTTTTTTTGCATCGTCTTCAGAAATTCTTTCTTTAACAATGCCCACAGTAACTTCATCAGGGACTAATTCTCCACGATCCATGTACGATTTAGCTTCTTTTCCTAAATCAGTTTCATCTTTAATCGCTTTTCTGAACATGTCTCCAGTAGATATGTGTGGAATTGGGAATTTCTTAACAATTTCACTCGCTTGAGTTCCTTTACCTGCGCCAGGTAAACCCATTAAAATGATATTCATAAGTGCCCTCCTACAATTTATCTACCACCAAAGCCTCTATAATCTTTTTGACTCACTTGAGCTTCAAGACTCTTCATTGTTTCAATCGCAACACCAATTACGATAAGTAGACTTGTACCACCGACTTGTATCGATTGTGGTAAGTCCATCACCTTAGTAGCAATGATTGGTAGTATAGCAACGACAGCTAAGAATATTGATCCTACAAAGGTCAATCTGTAGAGAACTTTAGTAATATATTTTTTTGTTTGTTCGCCAGGTCTAATACCCGGAACATAACTGCCTTGTTTTTTAAGGTTATCAGACATCTTTTCAGGATTGACTTGTACAAATGCATAGAAATATGTGAATGCAATAATAAGAATCACATAAACAATCATCCCTATATTATTTGATGGATTTGCAACGTCAGATATTTTTTGCGCCCAACTTGCATCAGGGAAGAACAAAGTTAATGTTCTTGGTAATAAGAAGAACGCCATTGCAAAGATGACTGGGATAACCCCTGCAGAGTTAACTTTCAAAGGTAAATATGTTGCTTGTGAACCTAATCGTTGTGCAGACTGTTTTTTCGCATATTGAATTGGTATTTTTCTAATAGCTTGTAGTACGAATATTGCACCAACCGTTAGCAATACCATTCCAACAATTAATCCAATAACTTTTAACCATGCTAAAGTTGTATCATCTTGTCCTACAAAGGACTGTTGGTAAAACTGGATTAATGATGAAGGTAATGAAGATAAAATACCTCCAAAGATAATGATGGAAATACCATTACCAACACCGAATTGAGTGATTTGTTCACCTATCCAAATTAAAAACGCTGTACCAGCTGTTAACACAACAGCTATTGTTAGGTAGCTTATTACGGACTGATCCATAATAAGTTGACCTTTCAAATAATTATTAAATTGGAACGCCATTCCTATTGATTGGATAAAAGCAAGTACAATCGCAAAATAACGGGTTACGTTATTAAGTTTTTTTCTACCTGCATCACCTTGTTTTGCCCACTCTGAAAACTTTGGAACAATATCCATTTGTAATAACTGCATCACAATTGATGCAGTAATATATGGCATTATACCCATGGCAAAGATAGAAAAGTTCTGCAAGGCTCCGCCACCAAACGTGTTAAGTAAGTCAGTGACACCTTGAGAACCTTGTTGACTGTCAAAAGCAGCTGGATTTACGCCAGGTGCTGGAATATAAGTACCTATTTTAAAAATAACTAACATTGCGAGCGTAAAAAAGATCTTGTTACGAACTTCTTTTGTAGTAAAGAAGCTCACAAGCGTTTGAAACATTAGATCACCTCGTGTGCTCCGCCTTTAGCATCAATAGCTTCTGCTGCAGAAGCAGAGAATTTGTTAGCTTTCACTGTTAACTTCTTGTCAAGTGAACCACTACCTAGTACTTTAATACCAGATTTTTCACTTTTAACTACACCAGATTCTACTAATAAAGCAGGAGTTACTTCAGTACCATCCTCAAATTTATTAAGTTGGTCTAAGTTAACAATAGCATATTCTTTGCGGTTAATGTTAGTAAAACCTCGTTTTGGTAAACGGCGGAATAAAGGTAATTGTCCACCTTCAAATCCTGGTCTAATACTACCACCTGAACGCGCTTTTTGTCCTTTTTGTCCACGGCCACTAGTTTTACCGTTACCAGTAGCTGCACCACGACCTACGCGGTTACGAACTTTACGAGAACCTTCTGCTGGTTTTAACTCATGTAATTTCATTTCGGCACCTCCTTAATTATTTTTCTTCTACTGTCACTAAGTGACTTACTTTGTTGATTTGCCCACGAATAGCAGGGTTATCTTCAACAACTACTGAAGAGTTTGTTTTTTTCAAACCTAAAGCTTCAACAGTTTTACGTTGTGTTTCTGGACGACCTATAACACTACGAGTGAGGGTAATTTGTAATTTAGCCATAACTTATTTTCCCTCCTTAATTATATAATTCTTCTACTGACTTGCCACGTAATTTCGCAACTTGTTCAGCATTTTTAAGGTTTTGTAATCCATTAATTGTTGCACGCACCATATTGATTGGTGTGTTTGAACCTAAAGATTTACTTAAGATATCAGTGATACCTGCTAGTTCTAATACTGCACGAACAGGACCACCCGCAATAACACCAGTACCAGGAGCTGCTGGTTTCATTAATACACTACCTGAACTGAATTGTCCAGTGATCATGTGAGGAGTTGTACCTTCGACACGTGGAACTTCAACTAAGTTTTTCTTAGCTGCTTCAACTGCTTTTTTGATTGCTTCAGGTACCTCTTGTGCTTTACCAGTACCGAATCCAACGCGACCGTTTTTATCTCCAACTACTACTAAAGCGCTGAAACGGAAACTACGACCACCTTTTACAACTTTTGCAACACGATTAATTGTAACAACGCGTTCTTCAAATTCTTTCGCTTCTTCTCTACGAGCCATGTAAATGTCCCTCCTTTAAATTAAAATTGTAAACCATTTTCACGAGCTGCATCTGCTAATGCTTTAACACGTCCGTGATATAAATATCCTCCGCGGTCAAATACAATTGTTTTTACGCCTTTTTCATTCGCTCTTTTAGCAATTGTTTCGCCGACTTTAGCTGATAAATCAACTTTAGATCCAGTTTCATTAGCTAGATCTTTTTCTTGTGTTGAAGCTTGTGCTAATGTTTTACCATTAACATCATCGATAACTTGTGCATAAATGTGTTTGTTTGAACGATAAACATTTAAACGTGGTTTTTCAGCAGTGCCAGATAATTTGTTACGGACACGAGCATGTCTTTTCAAACGCACTTTGTTTTTATCAATTTTGCTGATCATTTTATTACTCCTTTCTTCTGAAAGTTATTTATTATTTACCAGATTTACCTTCTTTACGGCGAACGTATTCACCTTGGTAACGAATTCCTTTACCTTTATAAGGTTCTGGAGGTCTTACTGAACGAATGTTTGAAGCAATAGCTCCAACTTGTTCTTTTGAAATACCTTCTACAGTTACTGTAGTGTTTTTATCAACACCGAAAGTGATACCATCTTCAGCTTTAAATTCAACTGGGTGTGAGTATCCAACGTTTAATACTAGGTCATTACCTTGCATTTGAGCACGGTAACCTACACCTACAAGTTCAAGTGTTTTTTTGTAGCCATCTTTAACACCTAGAATCATATTATTAATCAAAGCACGAGTTGTACCATGAACTGTTCTGTCATTTTGAGAATCAGTTGGTCTTACAACTTCTAATGTGTTTTCATCTTGCTTATATGTCATTCTTTCATTCATTGTTTGTGATAATTCGCCTTTTGGACCTTTAACAGAAACTGTATTTCCTTCGATAGTTACTGTAACGTCACTAGGGATGTCAATAATTTTTTTACCAACACGACTCATGTTATCGCACCTCCTTGTTATTAATTATTACCAAACGTAACCTAAGATTTCTCCACCAATATTACGTTTTCTTGCTTCTTTATCAGTGATTACACCTTCAGAAGTAGAAACTAATGCAATACCTAAACCATTTAACACTTTAGGCACTTCGTTTGCTTTAGCATAAACACGTAAACCTGGTTTTGAGATACGTTTTAATCCAGTGATAACACGTTCATTGTTTTGACCATATTTAAGGAATAAACGAATAACCCCTTGTTTATCGTCTTCAACGTATTCTACGTTTTTAATGAAACCTTCACTTTTTAATATTTCAGCAATTTCTTTTTTGATATTTGATGCAGGCAATTCTAACTTATCATGGCGCACCATGTTTGCGTTTCTTACACGAGTTAGCATATCTGCAATTGGATCGTTGATTGTCATTGAATGTTGCCTCCTTTCAGACTTTTTTCTATTACCAGCTAGCTTTACGAACGCCAGGGATTTGGCCTTTATAAGCTAATTCACGGAAACAAATACGGCATAATTTAAATTTACGATATACAGAATGTGGACGACCACAGCGTTCACAACGCGTATATTCACGTACTTGGAACTTTTGTTTTTTTTGTTGCTTAGCAACCATTGAAGTTTTAGCCACTTAATTAGCCTCCTTTAGAGATTATTTTTGAAATGGCATACCGAATTGTGTTAACAATTCACGAGCTTCCTCGTCAGTGTTAGCAGTTGTTACGATAACGATATCCATTCCTCGTATTTTACTTACTCGGTCATAGTCGATTTCAGGGAAAATTAATTGTTCTTTAACACCTAAAGTGTAGTTACCTCTACCGTCAAATGCTGATTTTGATACACCACGGAAGTCACGAACACGTGGAAGTGATACCGCAATTAATTTATCTAAAAAGTCATACATTCTTTCACCACGTAAAGTTACTTTAGCGCCGATTGGCATACCTTCACGTAAACGGAATGTAGCGACAGATTTTTTCGCTTTAGTTACTAATGGTTTTTGACCAGTGATAGCTTGTAATTCTTCTACAGCATCATCTAATACTTTAGAGTTTTGTACAGCATCACCAACACCCATGTTCACTACAATTTTTTCTATTTTTGGTACTTCCATTACTGAACTATAGTTGAATTTTTTGACTAAGTCCGTTGTAACTTCAGAATTAAATTTTTCTTTTAAACGATTCACAGTGGATCCTCCTTTCAATTAGTTATTCATTATTAGATTTGATTTCTTCGCCAGATTTTTTAGCGATTCTAACTTTTTTACCGTCTTCGAATTTGAAACCTACGCGAGTTGGTTCATTCGTTTTAGGGTCTAATAATTGTACATTAGAAACATGGATTGCTGCCTCTGTTTCTAAGATTCCACCTTCAGGATTAAATTGAGTTGGTTTTTGGTGTTTTTTAATAGTGTTAACACCTTCCACAACGACACGGTCTTTTTTAGGTTCTGTAGCTACTACTTTACCTTCTTTACCTTTGTCTTTACCTGCGATAACTTTTACGTTGTCACCTTTTTTGATATGCATGTGTGGCACCTCCTTAAATTTATATATTTATAAATAATTTATTAAAGTACTTCTGGAGCTAATGATACAATTTTCATGAAATTACCTTCACGTAATTCACGCGCAACTGGTCCAAAAATACGAGTACCACGTGGGCCTTTGTCGTCACGAATGATGACACATGCATTTTCATCAAATTTGATATATGAACCGTCATTACGACGTACACCTGATTTAGTACGTACAACAACAGCTTTAACTACTTCACCTTTTTTGACAACGCCGCCTGGTGTAGCATGTTTAACAGTAACGACGATAACGTCACCAATGTTCGCTGTTTTACGACCAGATCCACCTAATACTTTGACTGTAAGTACTTCACGTGCACCAGAGTTATCTGCTACTTTTAATCGTGTTTCTTGTTGGATCATGAGTTAAACCTCCTTTATCTTTACTGTTTATTAAATAATTACTGATTCTTCAACAATATCTACTAAACGGAAACGCTTAGTTGCTGATAAAGGACGTGTTTCTTGAATCTTAACGATGTCCCCTAATTTAGCTGAGTTGTTTTCATCATGTGTTTTGTATTTTTTAGAGTATTTTACTCGTTTGCCATATAGTTTGTGTGTTTTGTATGTTTCAACAAGTACAGTTACTGTTTTATCCATTTTATCGGAAACGACTCTACCTACATAAACTTTACGATCATTTCTTTCGCTCACTTTAGTAACCTCCTCTTTCAATTTGATTATTGATTAGCCTTACCTTGTTCAATTTCTCTTTCACGAGCAACAGTTTTTAGACGTGCAATCGTTTTTCTTACTGTACGAATACGTGCAGTTTCCTCTAATTGACCTGTAGCTAACTGAAAGCGTAGGTTAAAAAGCTCCTCTTTTGAAGATTTGATTTGTTCTTCGATTTCAGAAGTGGTTAAGTCTCTAATTTCCTTAGCTTTCATTTGTTTCACCACCCAATTCTTCACGTTTTACAAACTTAGTTTTAACTGGAAGTTTGTGACTAGCTAAACGTAATGCTTCACGCGCAACTTCTTCGTTTACGCCTGCAACTTCAAATAAAATTCTACCTGGTTTTGCAACTGCAATCCAGCCTTCAACGGCACCTTTACCAGCACCCATACGAACTTCTAAAGGTTTTTTAGTGTAAGGTGTATGTGGGAAGATTTTGATCCAAACTTTCCCGCCACGTTTCATATAACGAGTCATTGCAATACGAGCTGATTCGATTTGACGAGATGTGATCCAAGACGTTGTAGTTGCTTGTAAACCATACTCACCAAATGTTACATAGTTACCGCCTTTAGAACGACCAGTTGTTTTAGGACGATGTTGACGACGATATTTAACACGTTTTGGTAGTAACATTATTATTTTCCTCCTTCACTAGTGTTCTTAGTAGGAAGAACTTCTCCACGATAAATCCACACTTTGACACCTAACTTACCATAAGTTGTGTCTGCTTCTGCGTGTGCATAGCCTATGTCAGCACGTAGTGTATGAAGTGGAACAGTTCCTTCTGAATATTGTTCTGCACGAGCGATATCAGCACCAGCTAAACGACCAGATACTTGTGTTTTGATACCTTTAGCGCCTTGTTTCATCGCTCTTGTAATAGCTTGTTTTTGTACACGACGGAATGATGCACGGTTTTCTAATTGACGCGCAATATTTTCTGCTACCAATTTAGCATCTAAATCAACTTTTTTGATTTCAATTACGTTGATGTGTACTTTTTTATTTGTTAATGAATTTAATTTGTTACGAAGTTTTTCGATTTCTGAACCGCCTTTACCGATTACCATACCTGGTTTACCAGTGTGAATAGCGATGTTGATACGATTAGCTGCACGTTCAATTTCTACATGAGAAACTGATGCTTCACTTAATGCGTTATCAATAAACTTACGGATTTTTAAATCTTCGTGTAATAATGATGCGAAGTCTTTTTCTGCATACCATTTAGCTTCCCAATCACGGATTACACCGACACGAAGTCCAATTGGATTAATTTTTTGACCCACAGTGTTCCCTCCTTAAGATTTTATTAAGCTTCTTTAGCTTCTTCTTTACCGTCACTTACGACGATTGTAATGTGGCTTGTACGTTTGTTGATCGCACTTGCACTACCTTGTGCACGTGGACGGAAACGTTTTAAAGTTGGTCCTTCATTAGCATAAGCTTCTTTAACTATTAATTCATCTGTGTTCATATCATAGTTATGTTCTGCATTAGCTAAAGCGGACATTAATAATTTTTCAATTACTGGTGATGAAGCCTTGTTTGTTAATTTTAAAATCGCTATCGCTTCACCAGCGCTTTTGCCTCTAATTAGATCTAATACTAATCTAACTTTACGAGGTGCGATTCTTATTGTTTTAGCAACCGCTTTTGCTTCCATTCCAATTCCTCCTCTACCTGTTAGATATTATCTTCTTGTTTTTTTATCGTCTGCAACGTGACCTTTAAATGTACGTGTTGGTGCAAACTCTCCAAGTTTATGACCAACCATATCTTCTGTTACAAATACAGGCACATGTTTACGTCCATCATATACAGCGAATGTATGTCCGATGAAATCAGGGAAAATAGTTGAACGACGTGACCAAGTTTTGATTACTTGTTTTTTCTCGCTTCCGCTTTGAGCTTCTACCTTTTTCATTAGGTGATCGTCAACGAAAGGTCCTTTTTTAATACTACGAGCCATAGTGGCGCCTCCCTTCTTATTATGTGCGTGCAGCGTTTAAGCCGCACACCCAAATAAGTTATTTTTATTTTTTCTTACGTCCACGAACGATAAGTTTATCTGATGATTTTTTACCGCGACGTGTTTTCTTACCAAGTGTTGGTTTGCCCCAAGGTGACATTGGAGAAGGCATACCGATTGGTGCGCGTCCTTCACCACCACCGTGTGGGTGATCGTTAGGGTTCATTACAGAACCACGAACTGTTGGACGGATACCTTTCCATCTTGAACGTCCAGCTTTACCAACGTTAACAAGTTCGTGTTGGATATTACCAACTTGACCAATAGTAGCGCGACAAGTTGAAAGAATCATACGAACTTCGCCAGATCTTAATCTGATTAATACATATTTTCCTTCTTTACCTAATACTTGTGCACTAGCACCAGCAGAACGAGCAATTTGTCCACCTCTGCCAGGTTTCAACTCGATGTTATGAATAACAGTACCTACTGGAATATTTTGTAGTGGTAGGGCATTACCTACTTTAATATCTGCTTCAGCACCACTTTCAAGTACTTGACCTACTTTTAAGTTTTTAGGTGCAATAATATAACGTTTTTCTCCATCAGCGTAAAATAACAATGCGATATTTGCTGAACGGTTTGGATCGTATTGAATTGAATCAACTTTTGCTTGGATACCATCTTTGTTACGTTTGAAATCAATTACACGGTATTGACGTTTATGTCCACCGCCATGATGGCGAACAGTCAATTTACCTTGGTGATTTCGTCCCGCTCTTTTCGGTAGCGGTTGTAATAATGACTTTTCAGGAGTAGTTTTCGTAATTTCTGCGAAATCTAAACTAGTCATATTACGACGACCGTTAGTAATTGGCTTATATTTTTTTAGAGCCATTGTCGTTTACCTCCTTATTGGTAATTTTTTAGTTAAATAGATCGATTGATCCTTCTTTTAATTTAACGATTGCTACGCGTCGTTTGTTTGTATAGCCTTGGTAACGGCCCATACGTTTTTTCTTTGGTTTGTAGTTAATGATATTTACACTATCAACTTTTACATCAAAGATTTCTTCTACAGCGATTTTTACTTGTGTCTTGTTAGCACGAGTATCAACATCGAATGTATATTTGTCTTCAGCCATTGCAACTGAAGATTTTTCAGTGATTACGGGGCGCTTAAGAACGTCTCTTGCTTCCATTATCCGAGCACCTCCTCAACTTTTTTAGCAGCTGCTTCTGTGATTACTACACTATCAGCGCTTGTTAAATCTAGAACGTTTAAACCTTGTGCAGTTGTTACTTGAACACCAGGGATGTTACGTGCTGAAAGTGCAACATTTACATCTTCAGATTCAGTAACTACTAACACTTTTGTAGGTTGTTCTAAGTTAGAAAGTACATTTTTGAATTCTTTTGTTTTTGGAGCTTCAAAACTTAATGCATCTACAATTGTTAAGCTATTTTCTTGTGCTTTGAAAGATAATGCTGAACGTAATGCTAAACGACGCATTTTCTTAGGCATTTTGTAAGCATAGCTTCTTGGTGTTGGTCCGAATACGATACCACCACCACGCCATTGTGGCGCACGAATAGTACCTTGACGCGCACGTCCTGTACCTTTTTGTCTCCATGGTTTACGTCCACCACCACGTACTGCTGAACGGTTCTTAACAGCATGTGTACCTTGGCGTAATGAAGCACGTTGTAAATTAATTGCTTCAAAAAGAACGTTATTGTTTGGTTCGATTGCAAATACTGCATCGTTTAATTCAACTGAACCTGATTTAGTTCCATCTACTTTTAATACATCATAATTTGCCATTATGCATTTCCTCCTTTCGCTCTATAATTATTTATTACCTTTAATTGATGAAGAGATTTCTAAGTATCCTTTTTTCGGACCTGGTACATTACCTTTTACTAAGATAACATTGTTTTCAGTGTCAACTTGAACTACTTCTAAGTTTTGGACTGTTACAGTGTTTCCACCCATACGTCCTGGCATTTTTTGTCCTTTGAAAACTTTTGAAGCATCAGATGCCATACCTACTGAACCAGGTGATCTATGGAAATGAGAACCATGTGACATTGGTCCACGTGCTTGGTTATGACGCTTGATAGCACCTTGGAATCCTTTACCTTTAGATACGCCAGTTACATCAATGATGTCACCAGCTTCAAATGTATCAACTGAGACTTCTTGACCTACTTCGTATTCATCAACATTAACGTTTCTGAATTCACGAATGAAGCGCTTAGGTGCTGAGCTTGCTTTTTTAGCATGGCCTTCAGCTGGCTTGTTAGCATATTTGCTTGACTTGCTTCCTTTTTTGTAAGCTGCTTTATCAGCATAGCCTACTTGGATTGCATTGTAGCCATCTACTTCTTCAGTTTTCTTTTGTAATACTACGTTTTCACTAGCTTCTACTACTGTTACAGGGATTAAATCACCGTTTTCTCCGAAAACTTGTGTCATCCCGATTTTTCTTCCTAAGATTCCTTTGGTCATCGAAAGTCCACCTCCTAATTTTTTCTATTATAATTTGATTTCGATGTCTACACCAGATGGTAAGTTTAAGCCCATAAGAGCATCTACTGTTTTAGGTGTAGGGTTAACAATATCGATTAAGCGTTTATGTGTACGTTGTTCGAATTGTTCACGTGAATCTTTATCCTTATGCACGGCACGAATTACAGTATAAACTGATCTTTCAGTCGGTAACGGAATTGGTCCAGACACATCTGCACCAGAACGTTTTGCTGTTTCAACAATTTTTTCTGCAGATTGATCGATAACTCTGTGATCATAAGCTTTTAATCTGATTCTGATTTTTTGTTTTGCCATAATTTTCCCTCCTTATTCGTCTACATTTAAGTGATAGACTTCTCCACGAAAACTATCTCACACAGCGCCATGGCAAAGCGGCCGGGTGTGTCAGTAACCTTTCGCTTCATCGCGTGTTCTTAAAGTCCAACATTAGATATGTTACATGAAAAGCAGTGATTTATCAAGCTTTTCTGCAAAAGTTTTTACTATTTGCCTAACACATACCTTGTTATTATACTTGAACTACTTATTCAGTTCAACCACTTTTAGGAAATTTTTAGTTTTTGTTATTTTAAATGTTTATTTGCCCTTTTTTATTTTCATTTGATTTATTTCGTTTATACTATTATTAGTTAGGAGTGAATATTAATGAAAAGTGGTATCCGTACGACACTTATAATCCTTAGTTTAATATTAATTGTTGGCGAGTTTATTTATGGCATCCCATTTTTAGGTGGTAGTATCATTTTCAGTTTTGGTTGGCAGCCTTTATTAATCAATGCATTACTTTATTTTATAATCGTGATTATATTAATAGTTGATAAACAAAATTCTATTAAACCAATGTTAATCATACCATTGTTAGGTGTTATTGGTTCTTTTATAGCATTCATACCTTTTGTTGGGATGATTGTCCATTGGGTTTTATTTTTCTTGATGTTGTTCTTTGTTTTGATTATTTTCTCTACGCCGCTTTATGTCCCAAACAAGCATGCAAAAGTTGTTTACACGCAACAAAAGCAAGAGAATAATAAATTTTAAAGTTATACAGCCATGATTATTATATTATAATGAAGAAACACGACTTTTTTATAAACTGAATACAGATAATTAACACGTATAAAAAATCCCTTTGCTTCGATATGGATCGACTGCAAAGGGATTTTTTATTTAGCCGTGAACAAATACAAAATATAATATAATCAGTATCATTAAAGCATACATGATTGGGTGGACTTCTTTATGTCTTTTAGAAATCAACATTGTTATTGGATAAAAGATGAAGCCACAAGCAATACCAGTTGCGATTGAATAAGATAACGGCATCATAATAATCGTGATAAATGCCGGTACTGCAACTTCGAATTTTTTCCAGTCTATTTCCGCAAAATTAGCAGCCATTAATACACCTACGACTACAAGCGCTGGTGTAGTCACTGCACTTGTTACTACTTCCATTAAAGGGCTGAAAAATATCGCTAATAAGAAACAAAAGCCTGTAACAACACTAGCAAATCCTGTACGAGCTCCTACAGCGACACCTGACGTTGACTCAATATAGGAAGTTGTTGTTGTCGTCCCAAAAATCGAACCAACTATTGTTGCTAATGAATCAGAAAATAATGCTCGACCAGCTCTAGGTAATTTATTATTCTTCATCATACCTGCTTGTGTTGCCACCGCAACGAGTGTACCTGCAGTATCGAAGAAGTCTATAAATAAAAACGTTAAAATTACAATTAAAAATTGTACTGTGAACAATTGACTAGGATCTTTAAATGCTTCAAAAGCAGCTCCGAAAGTAGGCTCAATACTAGGGACTTTGCCCACTATGCCACTTGGCGTATGTATTAGTCCTGTAAGCATTCCTAAAATAGATGTTAAGACCATACCTATAAATATCGCACCAGGTACTCTAACAGCATATAATATCACTGTTATTATAATACCGAATATCGTTAACAATACAGGGCCATCAGTGATATGACCCAAAGTTACTAATGTAGAATCATTATTAGTGATGATTCCTGAACTTTGTAATCCAACAAAAGTAATAAATAAACCAATACCTGCTGAAACTGCCATTTTCATTTGATAGGGTATTGCGTTAATAATGGTCTCTCTTAAACCAGTCATAGTCAAAATTGCAAAAACCACACCAGAGAATAACACGCCGGTCAAACCAACTTGCCATGGAATACCCATTGTTAATACCACTGTAAATGCGAAAAATGCGTTTAAGCCCATGCCAGGTGCTAAGGCAATTGGATATCTAGCTATCAAACCCATAAATAAAGAACCGACAAACGCCGCTAATGCTGTAGCAACAAAAATAGCGCCTTGGTCCATTTTCATATCTTCTGAAACACCTTTTACGCCTGCTAAACTAAGTACTTGAGGGTTGACAGCTAATATATATGCCATTGACAAGAAAGTTGTAAGCCCACCAAGTATCTCTTTCTTATAGTTTGTTTTATGCTTTTCAAACTTGAAATACTTTTTCACGGTTTAGTTCTCCTTTTTTTAAAATACCTACACATTCTAATACCAATTACATTATTTTACAATAGCAAACACGAACTCCTTGTTAAAATTTATACTTTTCGTTCGATTAATTTAAAATTTTAATCCTTTTAGTGCATCTTGGAATGGATTGTTCTCTAATCCATCATCGTTATTCATATATTTTTTCAAATCTTTTTTGTTAACTTTATCTGATTTTTTGTTTTTGTGACGTTTATCCATTTGTGCTTGTGTTTCAGTATGGCCACATACACAACGATAAACTGCTTCTTTGCCTTTTCCAAACAACATCATTTTTTTGTGACAATTTGGACAACGTGCATTGGTTTTTCTTTGAATATTCTTTTTAGTTTTACATTTAGGATCCTGACAAACGAGCATTTGACCATTTTTAGTTTTAACTTTAATCATAAATTTGCCGCATGTAGGACATTCCGTCGTTGTTAAATTATCGTGTTTATAATTTTGTTCACTTTCTTTGATTTCATTAACGACTTCATGTGTGAAAGATTTCATTTCAGAAATAAATTGAGTGGCATTATATTTACCTTGCTCTATTAATGATAGTTTTTCTTCCCACTCAGCAGTTAATAATGGTGATGTTAATTTTTGTGGTGCAAGTTCTAGTATTTGCTTTCCTTTAGATGTAACTCTTATCTTACCATCACGAGATTCAATTGCATTCATGTTAAATAACTTTTCTATGATATCTGCTCTAGTAGCAACAGTTCCAATCCCACCTGTTTCTTTCAATGTTTCGTTATATTTTTTATTATTTAATTTAAAGAATTTTTGAGGGCTTTCCATCGCTTTTAATAAAGTACCTTCATTAAAATATGATGGTGGTGTTGTTTCATGTTGTTCGATTTTAGGATGTGTTATGTGCAATTTAGATGATTTGGTTATTTTATCTATTTGTTTGTTGACTGCTGCTTCAGTTTCATAAATCGCTTTAAATCCTAACTTTTTAGTAACTTTATCTTTAAATTCAAATTTATAATTCCCTGCTGCGATATTGATTGATACAGCTTCGTATTCATGTGGTGGCATAAGATTTTCTAAAAATCTTTGAGCAATCATCAGATAAATTTTTGTTTCACGTTGTGAGAGCTGATTCATATCAGGACGTACTTCTGTCGGTATAATTGCATGATGATCAGATACTTTTTGATTGTTTATAAATTTTTCATTTGTTGAAAATGATTGTGCTATTTGAGATTTTGCAATTTCTTTCAATGATGTTCCCATGATCGCTTGAATTCTATCTTTAAGTGTACTTACCATATCGTCAGTTAAATAGTTAGAATCTGTACGTGGGTAAGTTACAAGTTTGTGTCTTTCGTATAATGTCTGTAAAACATTCAATGTTTCTTTTGGACCAAAGTGATAGCGTTTATAGGCTTCTTGTTGTAAATCTGTTAAATTAAACAATTTAGGTGCATATGATTTTTTATGTTTTTTATTAATACTTTCAACCAAACCTTCTTTATCAATAACTTCACTTTTTATCTTTTCAAAAACTGATTTATCATTACTAGACTCCGGCGTCATACATTGGAATGTGAGGCCTTCGGCAACGATATTCATCTTAAAATAAGTTTGCGGTATAAAGTGATTAATTTCATTTTGTCTCATTTGAACAAGTTGTATCGTCGGCGTTTGAACCCTACCAAGTGACAATTGCGCATCGTATTTTGTTGTTAATGCACGAGTTGCATTGATACCAACAATCCAATCTGCTTCACTACGAGCAAGCGCTGCATAATATAAATTATTAAATTTGCGACCATCTTGTAATTTTGCAAAACCATCCTTAATTGCCTTTTTAGTTACTGAGCTAATCCACAATCTTTTGATAGGTTTCTTATTATGAGATTTATCTAAAATTAAACGCGCAACAAGTTCCCCTTCTCTACCAGCATCTGTTGCGATAATAATGTCTTTTGTATTTTTATTATTAATTAATGATTGTACAATAGAAAATTGTTTTTTAGTTTTGCTTATGACAACGGTCTTCATACGTTTAGGTATAATAGGGAGATCGTTAAGCTTCCATTCTTTATAGTTATCATCGTATTGTTCTGGTGTAGCATTTGTAACTAAATGCCCCAGTGCCCAAGTGACAATATACTTATTATTTTCGAAGTAGCCATTACGTTTATCATTTATATTTAATGCTTGCGCAATATCTCTGCCTACAGACGGTTTTTCAGCAATAATGAGTGATTTCATAATTTCGTCCTTTCAATTTCAATGATATTCTTATTGTAACATGTATATAGCACATCAAAACTTCCATTTACATGAAAAAGTTCTTATAATTAACTTAATAGTTCATCATATGGAGGTATTATATGAAAACAACAAATCCGAACGATGTCGATCAAATCTTGGAATTTTTGAATAATGCTAACTATCAATCTGCTTCCTATTTGTATAAATTGCCACAAATGCATAATGACATTAGGACCGTTATTACCAATGCAATACAAGACCCAGGTGTATTTGCACAAGTGAACAATCAAGATGAAATTACAATGCTGCTTTTGGCTTTAAAATACGAAGACAATAAATATAAAGTATTAGGACCATTCATAGACAAAAGCATCAAGCCTTCTATCGATGAGATGACACAACTTTTCGATGCATTAGCGCAAAGTAAACCTGATACTGCAAATTTTAATTTTTCATTTGAAGAACATGAGCAAACATATTTACCATTTATGAAATCTTTAGGTGCATCCTATAGTTTTACTGATTATTATCTCATTTCTACGAAAGATATTGGCGACGTTGGTAATGAACAGAATATTATTGAATACCAACCTGCGTATTACCGTTATTTTAGTAAATTACACAATCAAACATTCAAACATGATGTAATGACTGCTGACGAAATTGTAAAATCATTAGATGAATACCATCGTCTATTTATATTCATGTCTGAAGGGTTATTAAAAGGCTATTTATATCTTGAAATCGCTGAAAATAACAATGTAGCTGAAATCAAATATTTTTCTTCTCACTCTGATTACAGGTTAATGGGAATTGCTTTTGATTTACTCTCATATTCTTTACATTTTGCTTTTTCAACATTTGATATTGATAAGATATATTTTAAAATACGCAGTAAAAATACTACGCTTGTTGAGCGTTTCAATGAATTAGGTTTTAACATTAATTATGAATATAAAAAATTCAAATACGTAGCGGCATACATTTAAATTGTAAGCGTTCTACATTTTTACATTTTTAATATATACACACACTATTTTAAAAATTAAAAAGCTGAACTGTAATCTAATATTTTTACTATTCGATGCCTTTACTTTAAAATGAGTATCTAGGGCAATCTTCAGTGATTGTTTTATAGAAGGAAAGTAAAATTAAATAGAGAGTGAGTGAAGCTTAGTTATGGATTTATTAATTGCCCTACTCCCAGCGTTATTTTGGGGGAGTGTTGTTTTAATTAATGTGCTAGTTGGTGGTGGCCCTTACAATCAAATTAGAGGGACTACTTTCGGTGCACTTATCATAGGTATCTTATTATTACTTACTGGCAATACAAAATTCGATGACCCCATCGTAATTATTGTAGGTTTAATATCTGGTGCTTTTTGGGCATTGGGACAAGGTTATCAATTAAAATCAGTCAGTTTAATTGGTGTATCTAAAACAATGCCAATTTCAACAGGATTACAACTTGTAGGTACTACTTTATTTAGTGCTATATTCCTAGGTGAATGGAGCACGGGTACGCAAGTTATACTTGGCCTAGTTGCAATGATTTTACTTGTTGGAGGTATTGCACTTACATCAATTAAAGGAAAAAATGAAGCTTCAGAAAGTACTAAAAACTTTGGTAAAGCAATTCCTATCTTGTTAATTTCCACTGTTGGTTATGTCGTCTATGTTGTGGTTGCACAAATTTTTGGTGTTGATGGCATGAATGCCCTATTCTTCCAATCTATTGGTATGGCAATCGGTGGATTAATATTATCTGCTAAACATGAGACTACTATTAAAAGTACCGTGTGGAACTTAATACCAGGTGTCATTTGGGGTATAGGTAACTTGTTTATGTTCTATTCTCAACCCAAAGTAGGTGTGGCGACAAGCTTCTCATTTTCACAATTATTAGTAATTGTTTCTACACTTGGCGGTATATTCCTTTTAGGTGAACGAAAAGATAAACGTCAGATGATAGGCATTTGGACGGGTATCATTTTAATCGTTATAGCTGCCTTTGTTTTAGGTAACATTAAAGCTTAGATAAAGCATTATTATAAAATTTTATTCGACTTATAAACTTTTATAAAAACTAAATTTATGCCGAATAACTAGGAGGAATCTTAAATGTTTGAAGATTTAGCAGGAAAAGTAGTTATTATTACAGGTGCTGGTAGTGGTATTGGAAAAGCGATGGCAGAACAATTTGGTGAAGAAAAAGCGAATGTTGTATTAAATTACAGATCCGAACGTCATATGGACGCTATGGAATCCTCAATTAAATTAATTGAAAACGCTGGTGGTAAAGCGATAAAAGTTCAAGCAGATATCTCTAAAGAGAATGATATTGATCATCTCATCCAAACTACTGTAAATCATTTTGGTACATTAGATATCATGATTAATAATGCTGGATTTGAAAAAGCAATACCAACACATGAAATGCCTTTAGATGAATGGCAAAAAGTAATTGATATTAACTTAACTGGCGCATTTTTAGGTGCCAAAGCAGCAGTTAATCAATTTCTTAAAGAAGATAAGAAGGGTGTTATTCTTAATACCTCAAGTGTACATGACAAGATTCCTTGGCCTAACTATGTAAATTACGCTGCAAGTAAAGGCGGTTTGAAATTAATGATGGAAACAATGTCTATGGAATATGCTCAATATGGCATCCGCATTAATAATATTTCACCAGGGGCAATTGTAACTGAACATACAAAAGAAAAATTTTCAGATCCAACAACTCGTGCAGAAACATTAGAAATGATTCCAGCAAAAGAGATTGGTGAAGCAGATGAAGTAGCAAACGTAGCAAGATTTCTTGCCTCTGATTTAGCAAGTTATATTCATGGAACAACTATTTATGTTGATGGTGGCATGACTAATTACCCAGCATTTATGGGAGGTAAAGGATAAATTCCTCACGTTCCATTCAAAAAATGAACTTAGCCATTAATATCTTTGCTCAAAATAAAAGAGCTAATCCGTAACGGATTAGCTCTTTTTTATATTTAAAGCCTTACAAATAATCAATTAAACAAATAATGCTTGATATATATATAAAATAATAATGCTGATTAAAATCGTTAAGTTGCTCACCATACCAACAAGCGGCAACGTCTTATACTTAAATTGAATTGAATAAGGTATAATAGCAACACCTACTGGTAATAACCAAGCAACTTGTAATGTTGTTTTAATCATATTATTATCAACAGGTAAAAAGAAATAAACCAACAATCCTGCGATGACACCTAATCCATAATGTAAACCTAAATATTTCAAAGCGATAGGTAAGAAACGCTTATCGATACTAAAGTTGAGCATTAAGCCCAATAAGATCATTGATAATGGCATGTTAGCACCAGATAATACTGAGAAAAACTTAATTACAGGTTCTGGAAAATGAATATTAAGCATATTCAAAATAAACATGATGATATATGTCATTAAAGGAACCGATTTTAGTAAATTTTTGCCTAAATACTTAAAGTCAAAGTTATCACCAGCACTGCTGAAATAACTTCCAACAAAGTATGTAACACCAAACATAATCACAGCGCCACCAATATCTGCCATTCCAAAATATATCATTCCTGTTTTAGGCCAAATCGCTTCTACAAGTGGATAAGCAAATAAACCAATATTTAGCGAAGCAGTCATCATTCCAACTGTACCACGGATATGATTATCATATTTTAAGAAAAACCAAATTACGATGACCTTAGCGATAACACCATACAAAATCATCAATATCGGTAGTACTGATAGTGACAAATCTAAACTTGCACCATTTAAATTAACAATCACTAAAGAAGGTAATGTTACGTTTAAAACGAGTGTTGAAAAAACTTGACTATCATTAGCTTTAAAGTAATTTATGCGTTTAAGTGTATAACCTAGTGCAATTAGTAAAATAATAATGATAAATTGTTGGGTCACATTAATCCTTCTTTCATCCAATCATCTGTTTTCATTCTATTTTCATACTTTAACATAAGTAGCAACCATTTTAGAAGCTTTCGAATCCATGTTATAATTTAATTTATATACGAAACGCTTACATTAGACAAAAAGGTGGTAATGGAATGGATTTAAATGACAAATTAGCAGAACTGAAACATGATTACGTTAGATTACAAGGCGACCTCGAAAAAAGAGAATCAGTCAATCAATCTGTGGACCCTTTAGTTAAACAACTTGAAAAGATAGAGCAAGAAATGTCAGAAGTACGTTCAGAAATTAGACAAAAAGAAAATAAATAACATCCTAGTAAATCAATAATTTACATGCTAAGATTAAGGGCGAACATAGAAAGGATGTAATAAATGCAACTGTATCTTATATTTTTGCCAGTGTTATATTTAATCGTAAGTTACATAAGTATATTTAAAATGAACACCATTATAACGCGTATTTTACGTATTATTATGTCTTTACTTTTATTATTCGTAGTAGCTATTACAACTTTATCATTCCCTGCAATAAATTGGTGGGTCTTTATTGTACTACTGCTTATCATAAGTAATGTAGAAATTACAGCTTTCAAAAACAGCAAAAATGATCAAAAAGCCGTTCAAATTTTAAACATTATGAGCGTTATTTTATTTGTAATTTATGTTATTTTGACTTTAGTTTTATATTAAAAAACATTATTTTAAAGATACGATAACGTAACATATATAAAATCAGCCCCGAAAAGCTTTCTAATTATAAGAAACTTATCGGGGCTAATTTTATATATTTATACTTCGTAATGCTTTCCACGCTTACCTCGAACAGGGCATGGTCTTGTACTTTCCAAAAAATATTATCTTTCATACCTCACAGTAATCATTACTTAATCAACTTAGAAAGAAACTCACATCATTTATATTTCCAAACGCCTAATTATATAAGTGCGGACATACGAAATCTTTAAAGGTAGGTAATCTCGTACGTCCGCATTATATTTTATTCTATTTTCGTTTTCTCAAGATTTTCGCCTTAAAAGTAAATAATATTTCATATATTACTGGTACGACTATTAAAGTTAATAAGGTTGAAGAAATCAATCCCCCTACTACAGTTGCTGCCATACCTTTTGAAATAATGATAGAACTATCTTCACCAAATAACATAGGCATCAACGCTCCAATAGTTGCTAATGCTGTCATGAGAATTGGTCTGATACGTGTTCCACCTGCTTCTAACAATGCTGCTTGCATTTCCATACCTTGTTGTTGTTTATTTATCACTCTGTCAATTAAAACTATTGCATTGGTTACAACAATACCAATTAACATAAGCATACCAATCATGCTCGGTACAGAAATTGTCTCACCAGTTACTACTAAAGCAACTACAACACCTATAACTGTATATGGTAATGAGAATAATATAGTGAAAGGTGCCAATGCGCCTTTAAATGTTAACACAAGCACTAAATAAACTATTATAATTGCTGCTAACATCGCCATAGATAATTGGGTTACTGCGTTACCTATATCTTCATTTGCGCCTCCCATGTTGACGTCTACGTTATTAGGTTTATCTATTGTATTTAATTTCGATAACACTTTCTGTGAAGTCCCACCAACATCATCATTTGTAACTTTTCCAGAAACTTTTGACGTATAGTCTCCCGCTTTAGTTTCTATTTTATTTGGCGTCGTTGTTTTTTCTAATGTTGCGATGTCACTTAATTCAATAGCTTGACCAGTAGCTGTTTGTATTTCAGTGTTTTCAAGTTTTTCTTCTGTCCAATCCGTTTCTTTATCTTCTTTAATTTTCACATCTATCGATTTACCATTTTCCTTTACGGTTGTGACACTTTGCTCAGGTGTATTCTGATTTAATGTCATAGCTAATTGAGATGCAGACAAACCATAACTAGAGGCTTTATTTTGATCTACTTTGATATTATATTGTTCGTATGTTTGAGATAAATCAGATTTAACATTAGCTATACCATGAATATTTTTCATTTCTTTTTCGACTTTATTGACAGTTCCTTTTATTGCATCAAGAGATGGTCCAGTAATTGTAACTGCTAATTCATTATTTGTTCCACCTGTGCCCATATCTTGATTTGCCCAATCTCCAGGATGCTGATATTTGTTGATATGTTTTAAAACTTTATCAGGTTCTTCATCAAAATTAGGTGTATTACTATCATATTCAACCATGATAGCCATGCTATTTGAACTGCCTGTAGGGTCTGTTGGAGTTGATCCACCAACGGAATACTGAACTGTTTTAACTTTATCTTTATTGTTCAAATACTTTTGTACTTGTTCAGCATGTGCTAATACCTCTTTTTCTGTTTCACCCGGTTCAGGTGTATAAGTTAATGCCATAAATTTATCTTCCCCAGTTGAGATAAAGCTAGTGCCTAATTTTGCTGCACCTAAACCAATACTAGCGATTAAAATAACCGTACTTAAAATCATTACAATCCATTTGTGCGCTAATGACCAGCGCAGTATACGCTTATATCCTCTTCCTACCAAACCTAATGTTTCTTCTTTACGTTGTTTAACACCTTTTTTGAAAAAAGTAGCACTTAAAGAAGGTACGATGGTAATCGAAACAAGTAAAGAAGCTAGTAAACTAAACGCAATCGCTAATGCAAATGGTCTAAACATCTCACCTACTGATCCATTGACAAATGCCAATGGTAGAAAGACTATAATGGTAACGATTGTCGACGACATTATCGGTTTAAATACTTCACTCGTCGCACTAATAATGAGCTTATTACCACTTAATGGTTCTTTTTTATCTGATAAACGTCTATAAATATTTTCAACTACAACAATTGAATCATCAATAACTCTACCTATTGCAACTGTTAGTGCACCAAGTGTTAATATATTTAATGATACATCTGTTAATTTCAATGCAACCATTGCAATTAATATAGACATCGGTATTGAGACGACTGAAATTGCAGTTGTTCTAATATTTCTTAAAAATAATAATATAACAATTATGGCAACAATCGTGCCGAGTGCTGCTTTTTCAATCATTGTATATAGTGAGTCTTCTATAGGTTTCGCAGTATCCATAACTTTTGTAGCTTTTATATCTTTATTATCTTTGGTAAATTCATCAATTTCTTTTTTCGTGTCTTTCGCTACTTTAACAGTGTTAGCATCTTGTGCTTTCGTCACTTGTACATTGACTGCATCTTTGCCATTTGTTTTAGAAATTGATTGTCGTTCATCACCTACTGAAATATTTGCAATGTCTTTGAGTTTAACAGAAGGCATGCTACTTTCTCCGTCTTGAGCATCTGAACTAGGCATTGCTGTTGCCATGTTACCGCCTTGTGATGAACTTTGAGCACCAGAACTCTGATTTGCACTTCCTTCGTTGCCACCTTGAGCACTCATGCTTGAAGCTGATAATGGAATTTCAAGGTTTTCCAATGCATTTACTGAAGTGAATTGGCCATCAATTACTACCGACTTTTCAGTTTTACCAAACTGAAATAAACCTAATGGGGTTTCACTAGTTGCACCCTTTAAGAATTGTTCCACACTATCTACAGTCAATCCTCTATCTTGCAATTTTTCTTGGTCAAATTTAATTGAAACTTCTCTCGATGTCTGTCCATTCAATTGTGCATTTTGTACGCCATTGATTGTTTGAAGTTTAGGTAGTAACTGCTTATTAACTTTTTTGGTTGTATCTTTTAAATTATTATCATTTGTAGTAAAAGAATAAGCTACAATTGGAAAAGCATTCATTGAATTCCTTGTTAACTCTGGTTCTTCAACGCCTTCTTCGAATTTTATTTTATCAAGTTCTTTTTTTAAATCGTTTTCAGCTTTATCCATATCTGTGCCATTTTCATATTCAACAGAAACCATAGAAGCATTTTGAATAGATTGTGCATTAACATTTTTCACACTTGCCATTGACCTTATTTGGTCATCAATTTTATCACTAATGTCATCCTTTACCGTTTCTGGTGTAGCACCTGGCATGGTTGTTTGTACAGTAATCACTGGAGGTTCAACATCAGGTAATAATTCAAGTTTCATTTTCGCACTTGAATAAACACCGCCTAAAATGACCAGCAATACCATAAGAAAGATTGCAAATTTATTTCCTAGCGAAAACTGCAATAGTTTTTTTATCATATCTTTTCTCCTCTCAAATAACATTTTAATTCGATATTGCATTTATTTTCTTTATGTATAATCATATCTATGTATTTTCTAAACTCATAAAAAATGCACGTTATAAAGTTTAAGTTGCATATTAAAACTTTATAACGTGTCTACTTTTTTACAAAACTACAAACAAAACTATTTACGTTTTAATTTACGTGAAAGCTTAATTTTAGTCTTAGTCAACTTCGGCTTAACATTTTCAATAACTTGATATAATGGTTTATTTAACACATAATCAAATTCACCTATTTTTTCACTTAAATACGTTCCCCATACTTTCTTAAATGCCCATAATCCATAATGGTCTGATTCCTTGTCTGGATCATTATCTGTACCACCAAAATCATATGTTTTTGCGCCATGTTCTCGAGCGTATTGCATCATAGCAAATTGCATGTGATGATTTGGCAAGAAGTCTCGGTAGTCATTAGATGATGCACCATAAAGATAGTAGGATTTATTTCCAGCAAACATTAGCAATGCACCTGATAAATATAATCCCTCTGGGTGCTTAGCTTCTAACGCTTCCATTTCATTAATAAGTTCTTGTGTTTTTTTCATTTTATTGTCAGCATCGTTTATTTTATTTAATGTCTTTTTATCTTGTTTTTTGTCAGCCAGCTTTACTTTTTCCGCTTCTAATTGTGCGATGTCTTGACGTAAATCTTTAAGGACTGGTTTAGGTTCCAATTTCACTAAAAATAATTCCGCATCTCCATCTGGATGTAAAGCATCGTATATGTTTTGGAAATAGCTAATATCTCTAGTTAAAAAGCCATCTCTTTCGCCAGTGATTTTCATTAACTCTGCAAATGTTTTCAAACCTTCTCTATCAGAACGTTCTACTTTCGTACCACGCTTTAATGCTAACCTTACTTTTGAACGATTACGTCTTTCAAAACTTTGAATTAACGCATCATCGTTTTTATCAATCGGTGTTATCATTGTCATTCTTGGTTGAATATAATCTTTCGAAAGTCCTTCTTTAAAACCTTTGTGTTTAAACCCTAATGATCTTAAATGTGTTAGTGCATCAGCACCTTTATCTACTTCAACATCGGGATCGATTTTAATTGTATAAGCTTTTTCTTCTTTTGCAATTTGAATTGCGTATTCTAGCAATGTTTCTAATGCTAATTTATTACTATAATCCGTTACAAAACCTCTTGAAATATAGCATAGCGTATAAGGTAATTTAGGAACCTTTTTAAATAATAACTGCGCCACACCTAAAATTTCACCATCTTCACCTACTGCGATACGCTTTGAGTACCAGCCAGTCAATTTCTTTGTTTCTGCCCACTTTGTTAATTGCAATAAGTCACCTTGAGGGTGCGCTTTAACAAAGGCATCATGCGCTTGGTTCGTTATATTCATCTTTTCCATAAACCTGATATCTCCTTTTACCATTACATACTTTGTTATTATACATTGCTTCACACATTCTTTCACATCATTTCCCATTATTTGATATAATAATATACGAAATGAGGTGTTTTTGTGCGTATCATTATCTTGTCATTACTTTTTTTAATAAATTTAATTTTTGTAATCCAAACATTTAATACAACTTTTAATGTTTCATATTTAAGTTTAAGAATTATTCTCGCTGTTTTTACATTTGTAGTAACGGGTTATTTACTACTTTTATCTAATAACAATAAATGGGGAACTTACTTAACTATTTTAACACTAATAATTTCTTTGATACACATCATTGTTATTGCACATAGTATGTATGTTTACATTTATTAATCTGCTTCAACTTTGTACTTAAGCCCTCTAATGATTAATGTATATGGTGAAGTTGTATTATCATCTTTCAAAGTAACTGCTTTATAACCCGAATATTCACCATCATATATATGATATACAATATCATCGTTTTCCAATTTTAATGTCGTGAATGTTTCTGTGTTGTTCACGATTTCCATTCCAAACCACTGTTGCCATTTTTCAACCGTATGTGCTCTTTCTGTGCTATTAATTTCAATACTTTTTATGCTAAAAGCATTTTGGCGTAATGGTTTTAACTTTTCTTCTCTTGCTTCAATATTTTCATTCCATTGAATAAAAAATGGCGGCTTCACCCTATAATCAGGATCAGCTATATATAACAAGCGCCATGTAGTCTTTTCTCCTTTTGTGTTTTCTCGTTGCATTTCAACAGGACCTATGACATCTATACTTTGTGCTTCCAGCGTTTCTTTTAATTTGGTAATATCTTGCGTTTGAAATGCTATTGTTTTTAATCCTTCTTTATAATGATCTTGAACAATTTTCGAAGGAAATGACACTCGACCTTCTTCACTTTTTACAATTTTTTGCAATTTCTCTGGTTTATAAATATCTAATAATTCAATGTAAGCATTATTTAAGTAGGCTAAACGATTGTATGTGCCTAATTTCTCATGTTTACCACCTTGATATAGTGTAAATAAATGACCTGGGAATTTGAAATTATCTAATTGTTGTACATAATGAACGATATGATCTAACTTTAAATCTTGCATACCTTTATCCCCCTAATTTTCCTTTACATTTATTTTAACAAATTGTATACATGTTTACTTCTGATAACCCATTATAATGATTTAAATTGCAATTATAAATTTATCTTTATTCAGATATCAAAAGCATCACTTAATAAATAGGTATTGCTTTCCCTGTCCAAATAGGCTAAAATATAACTTGTTCAAAATTAAGTTAGCTTTGCTAACCATTTTCGGAGGTATGCTTTCATGCAAAATAAATTTGTATTTGATAACATCATCGCAATTTATAGACCGTATACAAAAATGTTCCAACCTATCTTTGAATCATTTGATCTATATCCTGCACAATGGCTCGTTTTAAAAGATATTTCCTACAATGCACCAACCACTTTAGTACAAATTTCAAAACGACGCTCTATTGAGAAGCCTACCACAAGAAAAATATTAAAAGTACTTTCTGAAAAATCTCTATTAACTGTTGAAACAGGTACAGATAAACGAGAAAAATGGCTTTCACTTTCTCCAAAAGGAGAAAACCTTTATAAAAACATCAGTTCACGTGTAGATAAAGTGCAAGACGAAATTATTAAAAATACAGGTTTATCAGTTTCAGAAATTGAACATATTACAAAATCACTTCAACTTATTCACGCGCAAATTTTAGAAATGGAGGAATTTTAACATGAATCAAACAGCATCGATGAAGTCACCAATTTGGACGAAAAATTTTAATATCAATTTCATTACAAACTTTTTAGTTTACTTATGCATGTATTTGCTTATCGTCATCATAGCGAGTTATACAAAAACTGAATATCATGCGTCAGACAGTATGGCGGGACTCGTGTCTGGATTATTTATTATCGGTTCTTTAATTGGACGATTTATCACTGGAAAGTATGTTAATAAAATAGGTCCTAAACGTATTTTAATCATTGGTTTAATCTTATTAATCATCACACAATTGTTTTATTTTATAGAAGGTGCCTTAGCTGTTCTAATGTTCACGAGATTAGTTAATGGTATTGCTACTGGGGTTACTACGACAGCAACGGGGACAATTGCTGCTTATGCAACACCACAAGAGAGAAAAAGTGAAGGTATTAGCTTGTTTTCTTTAAGTTTAGTTATAGGCGCTGCAATCGGCCCATTTTTCGGCCTTTTACTTATTAATACATTCCCAATTCAATTGCTATTTTTGCTTTGTTTAATGTGCGGTATCATCAGTTTTATCATTTCATTTTTTATTAAGTTAGATATCGATATCACTAGTGATATCCCGAAAACACAAACAACTGAAAGCAAAAAATTTAATATTAATAATTACATCGCCAAAGAAGCATTACCTGTGGCAATTATTATGCTCCTTGCAGGATTATCTTATTCGTCTATCCTGACATTTTTACAATTTTTTGCCCAAGAAATCAATTTAGTTACAGTATCTAGTTATTTCTTTATTTTTTATGCTATTGCATCACTCATTACAAGACCAATTGCTGGTAGAATGATGGACCTCAAAAACGAAAACGTCATCGCTTATCCTGCTTTTGTCTTTTTAATCCTTACATTTTTAACATTAAGTATTACAAATAATAGTTGGTTATTAATTCTTGCTGGGTTACTCCTTGGCGCTGGTTACGGCAATATTTCATCTTGTATGCAAGCCATTGCAATCAAAGTATCTCCACCAGCTAAATATGGTATTGCTACCTCAACCTACTTTATCGGTTTAGACTTAGGATTAGGTTTTGGACCTTATGTATTAGGCTTTGTAACATCTACAGTGTCATTCGCTCAATTATACGCTATTATGGGCGTATTGGTTTTAATTACTGGTGTTATTTATTACTTCGTTCACGGTAGAAAAGTAAAACACATGAATGCTTATTAATTTTTTCATAAAACAATAAGTTAAGGTTACTGTAAATTATTTGCTTTAGCTGCCAACAAAACTATTTTTGTTGGCAGTTTTTTTGTACTCATTTTAATTATGAACCATCCAGTATTACTTTATATATTTAAATTTGAATAATAGTTATTTCAAGGTTATTATTCAATTTGAATGATCGTATATTTTAAGTTTATTAAAAAAACCAAATGCTATTATAGCACTTGGCTTATCTCTTATTTATATCATTGTCATTGATAATTATCTAATTGTAACTTTAGTGATTAAGCAACTTTTATGTTTTCAATTTCTTTTATAATATCATCTATTACTTTTAACTGCTCATCAGTGTAATAATAGAACACTTGTCTTTCATCTGTTTCTGATCGAACTTTTGAGATCAACTCTTTTTTATAAATCTTTCTTATAATCACATCTATTTTACTAGTGTCCCATAACATTTCAAAATGTAAGGTGTCTCTTAATTCTTTTCCACTAATTTTATTAGCTTCATAAACTTTAAACAACACTACAAATTCTTCGATAGATAAACGGTGAACTGACTTCAACCAATGTTTTAACTGACTTAAAGCCCTCTCAGATGTAATATAAAATGATGCTTTACTTTCCATAAATTTGGCCTCCTCATGATTTACTTTCATTGTTAGTAATGGCTTTATATAATGAATAAGCTTTTAAAATATTATATAACACTTTCTTCATTAAATCTATTATTTTAAAAGAAACAGATAAATAAATTTTACTATTGTAAAGTTTTTATATAGCTACAATTGATTATGGTAATATTTTTCTATTGTTCATTATCTTTAATCGTTAAAAAAATACTTATGTATAATACATTTTCATATAAAAATATCTTTCCACATTTTTGAAATCATTTCACATAAGATATGAGTTCAAATTATAATAAAAAAGAGTAGAAGATAATTCAAATTGAAACATTGAATTATTTCCTACTCATAATATTTTTTAGAATAATCACAATAGTGATTATAATTATAAAGTTATTAGTTATTTAAACTTTTTAAATAGTTAATAGCTGATTATCATGGTCAAATGTTCAGTTCTCATAAATGCTATCTCCTAATAAATCAGCCACCAATATAGTTCATATTGATTTTTTTACGTTTTCTATTGGCTACTGTTTGCGCTGTACGTTCATCTGAATATCTATCATCACGAATATTCCATAAAGCTTTAAACTGTTCAAACAGTGCCTCATCTGACACACCAGATCGCATAAATGATTTCACATTAAACCCGTCCACGGTACTAAATAGACAACCATAAAACTTACCATCTGATGATAATCTCGCACGTGTACATGTAGAACAGAATGATTCAGACACACTTGTAATCAGACCAAATTTAGCACCATTATCTTTATGTCGATAATATTTTGCAACTTCACCAAAATACTTGGGTTCCACAGGTTCAATATCAAATGATGACTCTACCATTTTTAACATTTCATCTTTTGTTACAACCTTACTGAAATCCCAACCATTATCATTACCGACGTCCATAAATTCAATAAAACGTATTTCAATATCTTTATCTTTAAAATATTGAATCATAGGTAAAATTTGATCATCATTCACACCTTTTTGAACAACTACATTTACTTTTACATGAAAACCTATTGAGACCGCATAATCTATTTGTTGTAAAATCGTAGAAGCTTTAATATTTCGATTATTTATAGCTTGGAACACTTTGTCATCAATCGCATCTAAACTCACATTAATACGTCTTAAACCAGCATCATATAATTTTTGGCCGTGTTTTTTTAATAATAAACCATTAGTGGTTAAACCAATATCTTCTATACCATCAAGTTGGTTCAACTCATATATTAATTTATATAAATCTCTTCTTAATAAAGGCTCTCCACCTGTAATACGTATTTTTTTGACTCCTAAACGTGTATAAACTCTAGCGATACGTACCATTTCATCAAAAGTGAGTAATTCATCTTTGGGTAGGAAAACAAAGTCATCACCAAATATTTCTTTCGGCATACAATAGTCACAACGAAAATTGCAACGATCTGTAACTGACAACCTCAAATCTCGAATTGGACGTCCAAGTTTATCAGTTATTTGTTCTACCATCTGATTAGCCCCCTATCTATTCATAATGTCGTGATGTAAATCTATTAAGTCTTGTTGATAGTTAATATTTTTGTACCAATAATCAGATGAACCAATTTCACGCACATCTAACCAATCACTTTTGACTTTTGAATAGACATTCTTAAGGCTGTAATCGCCTGATTCCAATGCTGATTCTATAAAAGATAGAGTATGCGGGCTGTAAAAAGCCATCGTTGGAATGGGCATTCCATCTTCTTGGAAACCGGCGATATCTAGTTGATCTTCTATTAAATGTTCCACCATAAATTGATACAATTTACTTATTGCTTTTTGTGTAATCATAGGTGTATCTACAGATATGACAAAGAAAAGTGTTTCGTCTGAATGTTGTCTCATTACTGAGTAAATACCAACCAGTGGGCCTTTACCTTTGTTTTTAGCATGATCGATAACAATCTTATCATGATCAAATTCATGTGCTAACGTTTCATTAGTACTAATAATTATTTCATTAAACATATTAGTAGCTTCTAAAACTTCAATGATACGTTTGTAAAACATTTGATAGTTAATCTTTGCAAACGCTTTTGGTTTACCAAATCTTTCTGATTGTCCTCCAGCTAGTATAATTGCTTTCATATGTCTATTACCCTCCACTAACTGGTGGTATCAACGCTACAGTATCATTAGACGTTACGATATCATCACCTTTGACAAATTCTTCATTAACTGCAATTTGAAACTTTTTGTTATTAATATTAGGGTAACGCTCAAACAAATCTGTTACAAATTCATCAACGGTAATATCATAACTTAAGTCAATATCTTCTGAACTTTTACCCAAAACTTCTTTGATTTCCGCAAAGTATAATACTTTCATAACTATTCTCCTCCAACTGCATCCTCATGGCTACCATGTTGGTGACCTTGCCATTCAGCACCATCTTCCCAAATTTCTTTTTTCCAAATGGGTACTACCTCTTTAATACGTTCAATTGCATATTCATTAGCACGATAAGCATCTTTTCTATGTGGCGAAGAAACACTTATCAATACTGCAATATCTGATATCGCTAGTGGCCCAATTCTATGAACAATAGCCGTTTTTGTCCCCGGCCACTTTTGTGAAATCTCATCACCTATTTGTGCCAACTTTTTTTCTGCCATAGGTATATAAGCTTCATACTCCAAATATTCTGTTTTGACTCCCTGTGTCCACTCACGTACATGACCTGTGAAAATAACAACGGCACCTTGATGTTCATTGAGAACATACTGACGATATTGTTCTGTTGCTATTGGCTCGTTTATAACCTCAAATTGTTTCATTCAATCCATTCCTTTTTCATTAACGAAAGATAATAACCATTGTTCAAATTTTTGAAGTGCTAATGGTTGTTCAATATTAATATCGTACTGAATATTTGATAATTTATTTAGCTGTTGGTAATCAGCATTATCACGATATATCAGCACTTTATCATAATTTGCTTCTTTGAATCCTTCTACTAAAATGATGTCACTGTCTATTGTAACAGATTTATCAATGATTTCATCCAGTCTTTGTTTTTCAATTCGTGTAACTGTTTGTTGTAGATGGTGCCCTTGAACGATACTTTGATCCGCACCAGCATTAAAATGTTTCATGTGATCAACAGTATCCGTTTGAAGTTCAATATCTGATAGGTTTAAGTCATGTTGACCATGATGTTTAATCGTTGCTACGCAAAAACCATGCAATTTTAAAAATTTCACTGCATGTGTCATCAATGTTGTTTTCCCTGAATTTTTATAACCTACAATTTGTAATATCATAGCGTAGTGTCCACTTCATATGTTTGCGATTCAGTTAAAATGACATCAACTGTGTGACCTTTTTGATATCCTCTTGTACCACTTGGTAACACAATCATTGCATTGCTATGTGCAATAGCTACTACTGCACCAGACTTATTAAATCCTGATGGTACCACTGTCATCTCTTTACCATTAAAAGTCACTGTTGCACGAATAAATCTTGTAAACGGATTTGGCTTTTTAAAGTCTTCCATAAGTGTAGCTTGTACAATTTGTGGATATATAGCTTTGGCGCCCATCATGTGCTGTATTGCAGGTTTGACATAGAGTTCAAATCCAGTGAAACAAGCAGATGGATTACCTGATAATCCAAATAAATATTTATTATTAGCAACAGCTACTGTAGTTACACTACCGGGACGCATGGCAATTTTGTTAAACAGGACTTGCGCATTGACCGCTTCATAAATTTGAGGCAAATAATCGAAATCTCCTACAGATACACCGCCAGTAGTGATTATAATATCATGCTCAGCCATAGCTTCACGCATCACTTGAATACTACTATTCAAATCATCTTGTTGAATTTTATAAGCATTGACTTCTAAGTGATGCTTTTTAGCTAAAGCAGTTATCATAGGGCCATTTGAATTACGAATTTTTCCTGGTTCTAAATCATCTCCAACATCCAATAATTCACTTCCTGTAGCGATCACAGCCACGCTAGGTTTTTCAAAAACCGGAACTTCTGTATAGCCATATGTTGCTAAAACAGCTATAGACCCTGGATTAACACATTGACCTTTTTCTAATAAAATATCTCCAACCTTTGTCTCTTCACCTTTTAACGAAATATTCTCATTTTCGCTAAATGTTTTTCTTATTGTAAAATCTTGTTCTCCTTCGACAGTTTGTTCAAGCATAACGATGGCATCAGCACCTTCAGGTATTTGTGCACCTGTCATAATTCTCACGGCTTCAAATGCTCCAACTGTTTTAGTTGAAACTGACCCCGCTCCAATGTGGTCAATAACTTTAAATTTAATGCGATTGTCACCGCTTGCACCTTTTGTATCAATACTTCTTAACGCAAAACCATCATATGGTGATTTATCAAACCTTGGTATTTCATGGGTCGCTATAATATCTTCAGCTAAAATGTAATTTAAGCTTTCTGCTAAAGGTAAAGTGATTTTATCCATAAAAATTTCTTGGTTTATCACACGTTGAATTGCTTCACTCACTGGAATTGGGTTTCTTTTCTCTACAGACATCGCAAATCTACTCCTTATAATTAATAATTTCATGATATACTAGAACACGATTAGGAGGGATACTTTGACTGAATTTACGCATATTAACAAACAAGGGAATGCGAAAATGGTAGACGTCTCTGATAAAAACATAACAAAACGTTCAGCTACTGCGCATTCAAGTATAACGGTAAATCCAGCGATTTATGAACAAATCGTTGATCACACTAACCAAAAAGGAAATGTGCTTAATACTGCTCAAATTGCTGGTATTATGGCAGCAAAAAATACAGCTGATATTATACCGATGTGTCACCCGTTACCTTTAACTGGTATAGATATCACATTTGATTGGCAAAAAAAAGCACAATCATTCATTTTAAATATACAGGCAACCGTCTCTACAACTGGAAAAACTGGTGTGGAAATGGAAGCACTTACTGCCGCTTCAGCTGTAGCACTTACAGTTTATGATATGACAAAAGCTTTAGATAAAGGCATGGTCATTGGCGAAACTTACCTACTCTCAAAAACAGGTGGCAAATCTGGTGATTACAAAAGATAATTGTCTTAAATATTAATATGTAAGAGATAGAGTCCGACGAACATATAAACGTTGGGCTCTAATTATTTTGTAATCTCTTGAACTAAATGATTCAGTTCTGGTTTAATGAGCTTATTCAATGCTAATTTCACTGCGCCCGTAGAGCCAGGTATACTAAAAATCAATTTATCATTTACGGTACCTGCAATAGCTCGAGATAATAACGCACGTGTTCCAACATCTTCTGCATAACTTAAATATCTAAATAATTCTCCAAACCCTTCGATTTCTTTAGTAATCAAACTGGATACAGCCTCTATCGTTACATCTCTTTGTGCTATACCAGTTCCACCTGTAGTGATAATCACATCAATATCTTCTGCTAACCATTGCTCAATTTGCTGAGTAATTGCTGTTTGCTCATCTTTAACAATCTTATAATGCGATTCAGAAATCGTAACATTTAATGTAGAGATTAGCTCTTTAACTAATTTACCACCTTTATCTGTTTCATAATCTCTTGTATCAGAAACTGTTAATACTGCACATTTAATATTTCTATCAAGTTTAACATTTGTATGCATATTGAACCTCCTTAGCCAAATAATTGGTTGATTAACGTCATCGCTTGTTGTGGGTTAGTCATACCATGAATCAATAACCTTCCGCCTTTAAAGCTAACTATTCTATGTGCTTTATATTCAAAATGTAACATGTAAGGGTTCCGTTGATATGGAATCTCTTGTCGTTGCAAAAATGTCTCCAACATTTCCTGGGAAATTTCAGGGTTTTCATATTGAACAGTATCCCTTCCACATAAAGTTGCAAATTGCCTTTGTGTTGTATTGAGATACGGATATGTTGGTTGTGTGCCACAAGTTTTACAAGCGCTATCTTGCAATTTTTTAAATCCAAATGTAAAATGTGTGCCTTCCCAGATATCACCGTAAGTAACTTTAGGTGCAATTGTTGCGCCTGTTAATATTTTCAATGCATCTTTTAATTGTAAACTAGTCGTCATAGTGACTGCTGGCTGAATGACACCTACTGTATCACAAGTCATATTAATTGCAGGTAGCTGTGGAATCAAACAGTTAAAACAAGGTGTTTGTTCAGGTATAAACGTCGCTTCCACATAAGTACTTTGTACCACACCACCATAAATCCAAGGTATAGCAGCTTTATAGGCAAAATCATTTATCAATTGTCTCGTTTCAAAATTATCTGTTGCATCTAAAATAAGTTGTACATCTTGCGCGTATGTTTCTAAAAATAACCGATCGACATGTGCAATGTGTAAATGCAATCTCAAATTTTGACGTATAGCCATTAAATTACGTTCTGCTGCAACTACTTTTGGTAATTTATCTGCTGCATCCATTTCTGTAAACATCGTTTGGCGTTGTAAATTACTATATTCAATATAATCTCTATCTACAATTGTTAGTTCACCTACACCAGCTCTTACTAATCCTTCTGCTAGGTGCGTCCCTAAAGCTCCCATACCTATAATTAACACATGTGCATTCATAATTTTCTCTTGCCCAGATGTTCCTATATGTTTAAATAACATTTGTCTAGAATAACGTTCTACACTCACTATGAAACCCCTCACTTTGCGTCATTATTTTCATTATAAATCTTGAAGGTCTATGTAACAACTGTTTAAATTCATTATGCAAAAATCCTATATGCCACTTTTATTCATATTACCAATGTAAAACTTAACAAAATAAAAGAGTAAGAACGAAATCAAATTTAGATAGTGATTTCATATTCCTACTCTTTATCGCAAAACAGTTTCAAAAGATATAATGATACATTTATGGTGATTACTGATACTTTGATTTTTGACATTAAAGTCACTAATCATTATTTAAATTTGAATTTTTAATCCATCAAATGCAATGGTTGATTTTAAACCATCTTCTTCTAATTGCTCTTCTAATTGTTTAATTTGTGCCTTCGTTAAACTTTCAGTAGCTTCAATATGAGTAAAATATGTATGCTTAGCATTAATAGCTTTAGCAATAGTCACACATTCATCAAATGTAGCCTCTCCTAAAGCATTTAACATACCTTCTGGATGAATACGTTCATTAGTTATAGGATTAACTTCATTGCTACCAAAAGGTAAAATAGCAACATCAACATTTTTCAATTTCTCCGTTGGTCGAAAGCCTTTAATTTCATCTGGAATAATAAGTATACGTTTGGTATTTGTAGTTAAATAAAAACCAAACGCGAATTGTTCTGCTAATTGAATCCATTCTACCTTTGTGTCATCAAAATTAATTTCTGCATCATTGTCAACAATTACTAGGTTAATTACGCCTAATGATTCTAAATATTGAACATATTCCCAACGCGCAAAATATGCTTTAAAATCTTCCACTTCTTGAGTTGTAATATAAACCGTTGATGTTTTGGACTTAGGTACTTTGTGAATAAAATCAAAATTGAGTGTTTCCCATATTCTAATCCCCATCGTGTGATCTGGATGCCAATGAGAGTAAATGCCATATTTTATATCATAAATTTTTGATTGTCTTAGTTGTTGAAATATATCTTCTGAAGTGTCAATTAGTAATTGTAAATCATGAATGAAGATACCAGGCCCTGTTCGTTTTTGTGCATCTTTATGCTGTGAAACTGATTGATAAAGTGTTGGTATACCCCCAGAAATTCCTAAACATTCGATAATCATTGCATCAACCCCTACTTATTTATAAATGTGATTACATTTATTACTCAACCTCTCATAAATTATAGTTGCATATCACCTATCACCCTATATTAATAATTTCGTGTGCCAGTATTTCAGCTTCATATTGCGAATGTGTAACAAAGATAATAGGTATATTCCATAATTTAAAAATTCGTTTTACTAACAAAATACTTTCTTCTTTCGTTACATCATCTAAACTAGAAAACGGCTCATCTAGTAACATCAAGTCTGGTTTAGTACTTAAAGTTCTAGCTAATGCAACACGTTGGGATTCACCACCAGATAAGCGAATTGGAAATTTATCTTTTAAATGAACAATATTTAGTTGATTCATTAAATTATCTATGTGCTGAGAGTTCTGTGTCATAAAAGTGATATTTTGAAACACAGTCATATTTGGAAATAATTGGTAATCTTGAAATAAATAACCGATATTGCGTTTTTGAATCTTCACATCAACATTTGAAGTAGTGTCTGTCAATATATGGTCGTTAATCTTTATAAACGCTTGGTCTGGTTGTTGTAAACCAGCAAGCATATTTAAAATTGTTGTTTTACCTATGCCTGAAGGTCCTTTAATGGCATAGATTTTAGGTGTAGTATCATCTATTTCTACATGTAATTGCGTACTATTTAAAAGATGATTCAAAGATATATTTAGCATTAACGAACCTCCCGATAACCATCTTTATTCAATAGATTGATTGTACCAATTACAGTAACCGCAAATGCAACCAATACAATCACCCATAACCATGCTTGATTTTCTTTCCCTTGCTCTACTAAAAAGTATATTTCTAAAGGTAAAGTGTTGGTTTTGTTAGGAATATAACCTGCTACCATTAACGTAGCACCAAATTCTCCAATTGCCCGTGCAAAACTCATCATTACACCAGCAAGTATTGAACGCTTAGATAACGGTAAAACCAATTTAAAAAATATTTTACTTTCACTTGCGCCCATTGTTCTTGCTGTATTCAACATCTTGGGATCTATGTTACGAAAACCTTGTACAGTATGCTGATACATTAACGGAAAGCTTACAATGATAGATGCAAATATGGCACCAGTTAAAGTAAATACAACTGGCAAATGTAAAAAATCGCTAAAAAAACTACCAACCACACTACGAGGTGAAAATATAATCAGTAAAATAAAACCCATCACTGTTGGAGGTAACACGATTGGTAAAACAATGAAACTTTCTAAAAGTCTTGTTATAAAGCCACGACGCTTATACAACCATCTTGATATAAAAACACCTAATATCGTAACGATAATCGTGCTGATAACCGCGACCCTCAATGATATCCAAAATGGCGTGACATCTGGCATTTCTGCTACCTCCTATACTTTGAATTTATATTTTTTTAAAATTTCTTTTGCTTCATCTGTTTTTAAAAATTCAACCCATGCTGTGGCTAACTTTTTATCTGAAATCGTCGCTGACTTATATGTGATAGGCTGTTTTAACTCAACTGTTTGAATTTCTTTCACATTACTATCACCATTTTTTTGACTTTGATATAAATCTGTTTTATAAACATAACCTAATTGGGCATTGCCCTTTTCAACATAATTTAATACTTGTCGCACGTCCTTTGCAAAAACTAAATGAGATTTAACATCCTCATACAATTGATGATCTTTTAAGTATTGCTCAGCATATTTACCTGCAGGCACGGATTTAGCCTCGCCTATTGCCAACTTTTCACCTTGCTTTAAATCAGACACATTCTTATATGTACTATTAGATTCACCTATAAGCACTAAATCATTTTGTGCGTATTCATATTTGTTTTGAGCTTGTTTACCTAATACATCAATATCTTTTGTATTTGCAGACATAAATACATCTACAGGTGCCCCTTTCTCTATTTGTTGTCTCAAGGCTCCTGATCCGCCATAATTAAATGTGATTTTAGCATTTTTATGTTTTTTATTAAATGCTTGTTCTAAATCTTTAGTGACATCTGTTAAACTTGCTGCAGCTGAAATATGTATTTCTTTCTTATTATCAACCTTATTGTTAGCATCTTTTTCACTATGATTATTTTCGCTATTAGAGCACCCAGTTATTAACATACAAATCATAATAGTAGCAATAATTAAAAAATGCCAAGTTCTTTTCATTTAATTGCCTCCTTTTTCATATAATTATATGCCTCTTTATTTCAAAAAAAAAGAGCGTATACTAAAGTAAAAATGACTTTGTATAGCTCAATTTTCAAAATATTTATTATAGCGATGTAATAAACGTTTTAAATGCGTTTTGACCTTGTGGTGTGTTTTTGAATACACCTGCATCCTCTAGTACGCGTTTAAATTTAAAACCAAGTTCTTTTTCAATAATTTCCTCTACGTTCTTTTCATTAATATCATATCGTTGTGTCATGTCTTCTGCCCATGGTTGATGTATACCTAACGTTTGTTGTTGATCACCTAATAAAAATGCCTTAACCTGTTGTAATTCTTGTTTTAATCTACCAGGCAAAATTGCAGTACCCATAACTTCTATTAATCCAATGTTTTCTTTCTTAATATGTTGGACGTCTTTATGAGGGTGAAAGACACCATCTGGATATTGTTCCGATGTTTGATTATCTCTTAAAACAATATCAAGTTCATATTGTTGTTCCCTATAACGTGCAATAGGCGTTACAGTATGATGACGCTCGCCATTTTTACTGTATGCGCTTATATCTACAGTTTCATCTGAATAATTATTCCATGCTTTTCTAATAAATTCTGCCGCCGCCACTAAGTCGTTTTTATCTTCACTTTTCAAACGAATGACGCTCATTGGCCAATACAAAGTCGAAGCTGCTACTGTTGGAAATTGTTTTAAACTAAAGCTGTGCAGTTCCTTAGCGTTGTCCATCGGAAATGTGTGTCTACCCGATTGATAATGATTGTGCGTCAAAATCGAACCGCCAACGAGCGGAATATCTGCATTCGAACCAATAAAATAATGTGGAAATTTATCTACAAAATCCAACAGTTGTACAAATGTTTGCTTATCTATATTCATAGGAACATGTGATTGAGATAAAACGATGCTATGCTCTTTAAAATAGGCATATGGAGAATATTGAAATCCCCATTGTTCTTGTCCTAAGTTCAATCTGATGATACGATGATTTGTTCTCGCTGCTTGTATTACAGAGCCTTTAAACCCTTCATTTTCCATGCATAGTGCACATTTAGGATAATCTGTTGCAGGCGCTTCTTTCGCTTTGGCAATTTGTTTAGCATCTTTTTCTGGCTTGGATAGATTGATTGTTATTTCCATATCACCATACTCACTTGCTGTGTTGAAATTTATATTATGCGCAATTGCATCTTCTTTCACATAATGATTGCGTTTGGTTATGTTATAAAAATAGTCTGTCGCTTTCTTCGGACTCTGTTGATATAATTCATAAAACTTTTGATTCAGTACAGATGGACGAGGTGTGATTAAATCTAATATTTGTGCTTCAATGATTTCTTTGCTATATAATGCGTCATCTATACATTTGGAACTGATTGCTTCTTGAATCCAGTGTTGTGTTATCTCAAGTGCAGTTGTCTCTGAATTAAATTTGGAAGTGGTTGTATCATCTATGCCTGAAGCATTTAAAATACTCAGCAACCTATTTTGAATATAAATGGCGTCTTCCGCTTCATAATCCCCATGTGCAATAGCGTGAGATACAAATAATTGGACAGCGTATTTATTCAATAACATGCATTATACCTCCTGATATCCGTTAGGGTGCTTTTCATGCCATTGCCAAGCAGAACTAATAATATCATGTATATCATCATGTTTAGGTTTCCATCCTAATACTTGCTGTGCTTTATTACTTGATGCAATTAATTTGCTAGGGTCTCCGGCTCTTCTTTCACCGACAACTGCATTTATTGTTTTACCTGTAACTTTTCTTGCTGCTTCTAAAATTTCAAACACAGAATATCCTTGGCTACTACCTAAGTTAAATGCACCTGATTCTCCTCCATTTTTCAAATGTTGAAACGCTAAGATATGCGCATCAATTAAATCAACGACATGTAAATAATCTCGTATGCAAGAGCCATCTTCCGTATCATAATCATCGCCAAAAACAGTTAGTTCATCTCTTTGTCCTAAAGCTACTTGTAATACAATCGGAATTAAATGCGTCTCAGGTCTATGGTCTTCACCAATTGTGCCATCCTCTTTTGCTCCTGCAACATTAAAGTAGCGTAGTGCAGCATAATTCACACCATAAGCTTCATGACTCCAATGCATCATTTTTTCCATCATTAATTTACTTTCACCATAAGGACTTGTTGGCGTTTTAGAATCATCCTCTGTAATTGGTACAGAATCTGGTTCACCATATACAGCTGCAGTTGATGAGAAAACAATATGCGCTACCTCATGATCATACATAACTTCTAACAATACCTGTAAACCATTAACATTATTATTAAAATAGCTTAGTGGTTTCTCAACAGATTCACCAACTAATGAATATGCACAAAAATGAAATACACCTTCAATATTTTCGTTATTAAATACGTTTTCTAAAAATGCCTTATCACGAATATCACCTTCGTAAAACTTTGCTTTATCGTGTATTGCTGCTTTATGTCCAGTGCCTAAATTATCTACAACAACAACATCATAACCTCTATGAATTAATTGATCTACTGCATGACTTCCAATATAACCTGCGCCACCTAATACTAGTACACCCATGAAAAAACCCTTCCTTTTTTAATTTGATTTTAAATTGTTTTTACGCCATCACTAATGCCGACATGATAAAACGATGGTTCATAACCAATTTTTTCTATATATTTTTTTGTAACTTTATCTTCTAATGCTTGGATTTGATTTTTGTGCACTAACGCAATTGCACAACCTGCAAAACCTGCGCCTGTCATTCTTGCACCGAGCACACCTTCTACTTGTTGAGCTGTTTCTGCCAACGTATCAAGTTCAATACCTGTTACTTCATAGTCATCTTTTAAAGATGCATGTGAATCATTTAATAATTGCCCAAATTTCTCAAAATTATTATCGGATAATGCTTGATAAGCAAGTTTCGTACGTTCATTTTCTGAAACGGCATGTTTTGCTCTTCTACGTTTTACGTCATCTTCAATAAGCATTTGATGTGCTTTAAATTGGTCCATCGTTAATTCACCTAAAGATTCAATATTTAACTTTTGTTGTAATGATGACAGCGCAGATTCACATTCACTTCTGCGTTCATTATATTTACTTTCAGTTAATGAGCGACGTTTATTGGTATTCATAATCGATATGACATAGTCTCCAAATTTTGCCGGTACAAATTCATATTTTAACGTTGCAGTATCTAGTAATACGGCGTGTTCTGCTTTCCCCATACCTATTATAAATTGATCCATAATTCCTGAATTGACACCCATAAATTGATTTTCAGTACGTTGACCTATCTTAATGAGTTCTAATCTCTCTAAATTCAAGTTAAATAACTGTTTTATCAGCCAACCGGTTAATAATTCTATTGATGCAGAAGATGAAAGACTAGCGCCATTTGGAATATTACCTTCTATCAAAATATCAAAGCCTTGTTTAATTTCTGAAAAAGCTTCTACTAAATATTTAATAACACCTTTAGGATAATTCGCCCAATCATGTTCCTTTTCAAAATCTAAATGGTCTAAATCGAAGGTGATCATACCGACCGTTTCAAAATTATTAGAATATAGGCGAACCAAATTATCTTCTCGTTTAACCGCTAAACCATACGTGCCTAATTCAATTGCAGCTGGAAAAACATAACCTCCATTATAATCAGTATGTTCTCCAATTAAGTTAATTCTTCCTGGTGCAAATGCACTCACTTCAGGCTGTTTGTCAAATATTCTTTCAAATTTCTCGCGCATAGCTTCTAACATAATATTCCGCTCCTTTAAAAAACGATATAAACCAAAATCGAACTCCTTAGTAAACTTAAATAAAGTTTACTTGTTTACTAAATGTTTTGTCAATATACATTACTTGTTAACTTTAAAAGTCATTCTTTCTTTTAATTGTGCTTCTGCTATAACATGTATGGCAATTTGTCTTGTTTTATTTATTCTCTCTTCAGCCATTCTTACTGCTATTTTTCCATAATCTTCTATTGGTATATGTACACTACTGATAGAAGGAACTGCATACTGAATGACTTCTAAATCATTAAAACTTATCAATTTAATATCATCAGGTAAAGTGTATTTTTTTAGTTGTAATTGTTGCAATATACCTATAGCAATCATATCGTTACCTGCGATAAAAACTTGAGGTAAATGATGGTTTTGTAATAATTCGTTCACTGCATTTATACCATCTTCTTTATTCCAACCATTCATTAATAATCTACCTTTTCTTTGATGCTTGTCACACCAGTCAGTAAATGCGCTATATCGCTTATCTTGGATATTTGGACTATTCAATGTTGGCATACCAGTAAGATTTTTTATTGTATGCGTACCACCAACATAAACAATATCGTTTAAACCTGAACGATCTATATCGTTTAATAATTGAATCATAGCGTCATATAAATCTGAATAAACAGCATCAACAGATTTAGGTGTGTTAGCGTTATTGATAACCACAATATTCTGATTGTAACTCTGTAATTCTAAAATAGCTTCTGAAGCAAAATTCCCCACAACAATAATTGCACCAGCCTTTGTTATTTTAGTGAAATCAATAGGATCATGTTCACTATCAATACGAAGCGTTCTTTTTAATGATAGATTTAAACGTTTCACCTCCGCTTCAATGGCAAGTCTAATCTCACGATAATACGGATCAGACATTTCTTTGGCTCGTGATGCATAAGTAATAATTTGTATACTTTTATTTTTTCTTTCAGACTTTTTATATTGAAAATTATCTGCTATATCATATATTCTTTTTCTCGTTTCTTTAGCGACAGATAAGGTAGGGTCGTTATTTAACACACGAGAAACCGTACCTGGACTGACCTTTGCTTCTTTCGCAATATCTCTTATACTAGCCATTCATCGAGTCACCTCTCAACTTCGTGTTTACTATAAGTTTACTTCTAAGCATGATATATATCAAACATATATTATAGTTATAAGTATGTTTATGAATACAGTTTATTTTTTTTGCAACAAAAAATACGCTAAAATAGTTAGTGAATAGGAACTGGGGGATAAATACTATGAATGAAGATGTTTTGACAAATCAACATATTGTTAGATATGAAAACGGCAAACTTATTGAAACAACAGATCACTACGTCACAGAATTCCCACTGACAATCATGGTCAATGGAGAAGAATTTGCTACAGTCATTTGCAGTCCAAATCATATGAAAGAATTAGTCTTAGGTTTTTTAGCTTCAGAAGGTGCTATTTTAAAAAGTGATGATTTAAAATCTATCCAAATAGACGACAGTAAAGGGTTTGCCCATGTAGAATTAACTAAATCACTTAATGACCGTTTTGAATACTCTACTAAACGTATGATTGCATCATGTTGCGGTAAGAGTCGTGAATTTTATTTCCACAATGATGCTGCTATAGCGAAAACATCTATGTCTAAAATTAAACTTACCCCTCACCAAGTACTTAATATGATGACACGTTTACAAAGCGCAAGTAAAATTTTCAAACAAACTGGTGGCCTACATAATGCTGCCATTAGTGATGGAGAGACATTTTTTGAACACAGACAAGATATTGGTAGACATAATGCTTTAGATAAACTTTATGGTTATTGTATACAACGACATATACCTGTGCGAGATAAAGTATTAATTTTTAGTGGGCGCATATCTTCTGAGATTCTTATTAAAGCTGCGAAAATTGGCGTTGGTGTTATTTTATCTAAATCCGCACCAACTACATTAGCTGTAACGCTTGCCAATGATTTAAATATTACAGCAATTGGTTTTATTCGGGATGGTAATTTTAATGTTTATAGCCATCCAGAACGCATAACATCATAATGATTAAAAAGTATTCCTCACTATGTGAAAATATCAAATTACAGGCAAATCTTATGTGATATGTCACCTAAGGTTTGTTTTTTATCCATTGAGTTATGCAATATTATAAAACACGTATACTCATTCACTATTAAAATATTGAGTGTGAATTGGTGCAGACACATACAAAAAAGCATTAGTCAAATATGAAAGTATGAAGCTATGCCTTCAGAAATCGTGCATAAAAAATGTCGACAAAGTTGGAGACTTTGTCGACACGCTAATATCTTCACTATGTGAAAATACTTTTTATATTATAGTAAAAAACATTGGAGCTTATTCAAATATCTTCTTTTACAATATGATAGCAAAAGCTTATAAATACATAACCTTGCTTCACATACATTTCTTTAGCACTATCTTCTCCATCGGCAATCAGTATCAATGGTTTTTGCATGGCTAATTCTGCGACAAAACTTTGCATCACGCTACCAACACCTTGCCTTTGATGACATGCTAATACGCCAAAACCATCAATTTCAACAGTTGTCTCATCTATAATCAAATCTAATATACCAGCCGGAACACCTTGCTTATAAGCTATAAGACGTGTTTTAGCATCATTAATATATTGGTTTTTAATCATATTAGAACTTTCCCTGACATATTCCTCACCATATGGTGCTGCGAACTGGCTATGAACACTTATATAATCATCTATGGTATTCTCATCCACCACTTTAACTTCGATTTCAGAATCTACATATTTTTCGAAATTTTGAGGTTCAATCGCATATAACTCCATTAGACCTAATTCAAATTGTTCTTGATTAATTAATGCTATCCATTGTTGATCCAATTCTATATTTTCAGGAAAAGTAAAGGTTAAATGATTAGAACTCTGTTGCTTATGCATATGTGTTTGTGTAGCAATATCTGCTTTCCATTGTTTAATTGAAGGCATTTGTTTGTACACCCATTTATTTGCATCAAATACTAAAGGAATTTGAGGAGTTAAATAAATTACTTTATCTTCATCTTCAGCATAAATATTCCCGGGTTGGAAAATATTGTTTAAAGTAATGTTTGCCATCATTTTCACTCCCCTTTATCGAAACTGATTCTACTTAAGTAATTGTTTAAATCGACTATGATTTAACATGATATTACCAATTAAGCTGGCAATCAGAGCTTTAATAATATCACCAGGCATAAATACAAAAGAAAGCATAATAGATTTAGAAATCGGTAAATTCGTTATAAGTCCCATTATAATCGTACCAACAATATCTAATAAAACGACCCCTATCACTACTGTCGTTATCAATAATACAATAAAGTTGATTCTTTTCAAATATAAGTCTCTTACAAGTCCAATGAGATATGTAACAACAGGATACATAAATAAAAAACCTGCTGATGGCCCTGCAAATACACCAATACCACCACGACCACCTGATAGCAACGGTAAGCCAGCAACTACTAAAAGTAATAAAACAACAATACTCAATGTTCCATATTTACGACCTAATAGAATAGCAGCTAGAAATATACCAATATTTTGTAAAACGATTGGAACAGGCATTATTGGTAACGGGATTGCAGGTACAAAACCTAAAACTGCAATAATTGCAGTCATTAAAGCAGTATAAACTAAATATTTCGTTGACATCATCAAACCTCCTTTAATGAAAAAAATTATACCACAAATGTAAACTATTAAAAACAAAAAGTTTACAATAAAACTATACCCTTTTAATAAACAAAAACATGAGCCTGGACAACTTTACTTCGTCCAAAACTCATGTTTTATTTTGATGATATCTAATTAAACCTTTAAAAAATTACTATAATCAACGCTTTATGAGTTAGATTTCAAAAATTTCTCTTTCAAATCTTTTCTCATAAATTCCAATGTATAAGGATCGTTATACCAATAAGTTTCTGCTTGTACCTCTATGACATGATCATTTTTAACTGCAGATAAATTGTTCCAAAGATCGGTTTTTTTATAACCTGGTTTTGATTTACCTTCGCTTGTAGAAACAATATAATCACCAGCATAATCCGCTATTTTTTCTTGTTTAATTTCAGCCCAGCCTTCTTTTTTAACTAATTCGTTAAGTTTATCAGGCATTTTTAATCCAAAAGCTTGGTAAATGACTTCACCACCACGACCCCAGTTAGAACCGTATGTGTAAAGTTTTTTATCGAATTCATCAAAAATTGATACTGTTGTATTTTTACCAATTTTCTCTTTGATTGCTTCACCATCTTTTTCAGTTTGTGATTTCCATTTTTCTTCCCATTTTTTTACTTTATCTTCTTTTCCAAGTAATTTACCTAATTGTCTTTGTTGGTCTAAATATTTATGCTTACCATAATCGTAAACTACTGTCGGTGCAATCTTTTTATACTTTTTAATGTTTTTATCTGTAGAGTAAGCTACGATTAAATCCGGTTTTGTTTTAGCAACTTTTTCAACATCATTTTCTCCAACTTTTTCAACATCTTTAAATTTATCTTTTAAAATATTACTGCTATCGACTTGCTCATTTACTGCTACAATATTGCCTCCTAAATATTTAATTCCACCTGCATATGTAGGTGCAACAACTGCAATACGTTCTGGATTTTTAGGTATATCAATTTTCTTTCCGCTATCTAATTTATAAGCTTTTGTATCTTCTTTTTTACTATCTGAGCCACTTTCAGATTGTTTCCCACAAGCAGCTAATATTAAAACCATTACAATAATTGGAAATATTAATTTTTTCATAAGGTCCCTCCGTTGAAAATGATTATCATTACCATTGAATTATATAATGATTATAAAATTTGTACAATAGAAAACCTAAGAAAACCTAAAATTTTTATTATTTTAAAAAATAAAAAAAGGAATGAGTTATAAAATCAACTATAATAATTGATTTTTATACTCATTCCAAAATATAAAGCTTGTTCAAAGTATTCATTTACTTTAAAAACAGGCCATGTTTTCTATATTTATTTGAAGTGACCTAATACACTATGAGCAATATTAGTATAAGCCATGTCTTCCATAGGTGGATTATGGAGTCCAGCTCGCATATCCCTATAGTAACGTTGTAATGGACGCTCCATCTCTAAACTCTTAGCACCCACTATACGCATGGCAATGTCTATCACTTCTAAACCTTGGTTCATCACCAACACTTTACTTGCTGAAGTTTCATTCCAAATTGGTATGTCTTGTTGCTGATTATATAAAGCTGCAGTACTCCATAAAAAGTGACGAGCTGACAATAGTAAGGATTCCATTTTACCGACATTTTGCTGTACGGTCGATATATCCCCAATCACACCATCAATGCTTGCAGGGCTATAATTTTTTGCAAAATCAACAGCATAGTCTCTCGCTGCTTGTGCAATACCTAAATAAGTACTAGGAATATGTAATATCCAACCATTAGGTTTTTTACCACCAGCGCCTCTTATTTCAACAAAATTTTCTTCTGGAATGAAAACATCATTTAAAATCAAATCATGACTTTCAGTTGCACGCATACCCACCATATTCCAATTGTCTGCAATCTCAACACCAGGCGTATCTTCAGATATCAAGAAAAACCCAACAGTATCTATTTCTTCATAATAGGCACTTACAATAAAATGGCTTAACCTTCTACTCATTGAAGTAAATGTTTTGACCCCATTAATCACAAAACCTTTGTCTTTTTTTATTGCATGTGTAGCAGGTCTTGCCCCACGTGTAGGGCTGCCTGTTTCAGCTTCACTGACAGCTCTGTTAACTAATGCACCTTTTTTCACTGCTACTGCAAAGCGCTCTAGCATATCTTGTTCCCAAGCATGTTGTTCATATAATTGTCCAACAACGCTAAGGTGCCAACCAACTGAAAGTGCAGTTGCTCCATCTATTGCTCCTAAATACGTCTGTAGTACAACCATATCTTCAACAGTCGCACCCTCACCACCATAAGCTTTAGGCAACGTTAATAGCGTATAGCCTTCTTTTACCAACCAATCAATATTCTCATATGGAAATCTTGAATGTTTATCATTATACTCAGCTTTTTCTTTAAATTGTTCTTTTATTGAATCAAATTTATCTATCCATTTTTTTTGTATCTCTGTATGTATTAATGCAGAATAATTCACAGTGTCCACCTCATTTTAGACTTTTATCTATTAATCTTAGTGTAACACTCGCTTATAACGAATAAAAGTCTTTAAACTATCTAAAATCTTACTTTACCGATAAGGATTAATGTGATAATTTGTATTTATTGATATTCTGGGGGTTTAAAATGATTACAGTTGAACATTTAATACATAAATATAAAGACCATACTGTTCTAAATGGCGTTAGCTTTTCACAAAATAAGGGTACTGTGACAGCTATTATAGGTCCAAGTGGATCAGGTAAAACGACACTGCTAAGAACATTGAACGCGTTAGCCATACCAAAATCAGGCACAATTCAAATTGACAACCAAAGATTTGTCGCCGATAAACATTCAAAAAAAGACATCTCACAGTTACGAAAGAAATCTGCGATGGTATTCCAAAACTATAATTTATTTAAAAACAAAACAATACTTGAAAATATTACAGTTGGTTTGATACATGGTAAAAAAATGCCCGTTAAGCAGGCAAATGAAATAGCCATCTCTTATTTAGAACGTTTTAATTTATTAAATCAAAAGGATAAATACCCTTCTCAACTATCTGGAGGTCAAAGTCAGCGTATAGGGATTATCCGTGCTTTAGCGCTTAATCCAGATGTATTGTTATTAGATGAACCTACATCTGCATTAGATCCTGAATCAATTCAAGGAGTATTGTCGCTTATCAAGTCTATTGCACAAGAGGGGATGACCATGGTTATTGTCACTCATGAAATACAATTTGCTAAAGCGATTGCTGATCAAATTTTATTTATAGATGAAGGTAAAATATTAAAACAAGGTACACCACAATCTGTTTTAGCGTCTTCAGATTCCAAAAGAATTAACCGTTTCTTAAACACCGTAGAAATGGAGCGTGACTTTTATGAAAAATAATAAGTTACGCTTTTTAATGATTACACTTTTGATTACGGTATTATTCAGCGGATGTAGTCAAGCGCAAAAATCATCAAATCAGAATAAAAAAGAAGAAATCAAAGTAGCAATATCTGCAGAAGTTAATCCACCTTATCTGTATACAAATAAACAAAATGAATTTGCTGGTTTAGATATAGACTATCTAAAACTACTAGAAAAAAAGTTACCTCAATACCAATTTAAATATGAAGTTGGTGAAGAAGAATCTAATCTTGTAGGTATTGGCGCCGGAAAGTTTGATATGGGAATTAATTGGTTTTTTAAAACACCTGAACGCGAAAAACAGTTTCTCTACCAAGACGTCCCTTATAGTTACGCCTTACCTTTGATTGTTGTTCACCAAAATAATTCTGATATACATACACTTAATGACCTACCTGAAAAAAAATTAACACCGATGGCACCGAGTGGCGGGTTATATTCTATATTATCTCAGTATAATAATACACATTCTCCAAAAATTGATATTGATACCATTCAAGAGCCTTCTAACGGGGATAATTTAAAAATGGTTAGTAATGCCAGACGTGATGCCATGATTTTAAACTGGAACACTTATAATGCAATTCAAAAACAAATCAATGCTGATGTCAAAATTGGTGGCATCATAAAAAAAGAATCATTGCATATCGTCTATAATAAAAAACATCAAAAATTACATGACGATATTGACGAAGCTACTCAAGAACTGATAGATGAAGGCAAATTACAGAAGCTTTCTGAAAAGTACTTTGATGTTAATGTATTTGATGATTTGGATGAAATAAACAAGCAAAAAGATAAATTGGAGGTGCAATCATGACAAATTCTGTTGATTGGGTCGATTTATTTAGACAAGTTTTACAGCAATTACCCATAACATTATTAATCTTTATATTGTCACTCTTTTTCGCTTTAATACTGGGATGCTTACTAGCAACAATTCGTATCAAAAAAGTGAAAATATTATCACCTATTGTCCGGATTTATCTGTCTTTTATTCGAAGTACGCCTTTAATTTTACAACTTTTTTTGGCATATTTTGCATTGCCACAATTATTATTATTCATCCAAATCGATATTAATCATTTCAGTAGACTGTTTTTTGTAATTTTAGCATTTACATTACATACAGGTGCTTACCTATCAGAGATTATACGGGCTGGATACCAATCAGTAGATTATAGTCAAATTGAAGCAGGACTTTCTGTCGGTTTATCTTATCCACGGATTTTAAAGGAAATTATTATTCCTCAAGCGTTGCGTAATAGCATCCCAAACTTGACGACACAAGTTATTGAACTGATCAAAGACACATCTTTAGCTTTTACAATTGGGATTATTGATATGATGGGCCAAGTTAAATTAATTATTGGAAATAATTATGGGCTAGGTATGTTAGAAGTTTATATCGTTATATCCATTATTTACTGGATTATCGCCCTTATCATACAAACTATATTTGCACTCATCAATAAACACGCCCAAAAACCATATCGCATCTAAGGAGGCATTATTTTGTCATTTATACTTTATACTTTTTCAGAAGTACTTAAAGGTGTACCTAATACAATCATCATCTCAATTGTAGCAATGATCGTAGGTTTAATCATCGGCACTTTATTTGCCTTTATTCAAACCAAAAATATTCCATTAATCTCTCAACTTGTAGTGATATATAATTCTTTTTTTAGGAGCACACCGCTTATTGTTCAATTATTTATTATGTATTACGGCTTACCAAAATTAGTGATGTGGGGTAATGAAAAATTCACATTGACAATTAATCCTGATATTTTCTCACCGTTAATTATTGCCTTTATTGTTTTTTCGTTACATGCTGTTGCATATTTGTCAGAATCTATTAAAGGTGGATTACTTTCAGTCGACACTGACCAAATTGAAGCCGCTCAAACTGTAGGGCTTTCAACAATAAGAACGTACAAAGAAATTATACTACCACAAGCATTCAGTTATGCACTTCCCAATATTGAAAATCAATTTATCATGCTTATCAAAGGGACTTCTTTAGCATTTGCGGTACAAGTTACTGAAATTATGGCAGTCAGTCATGTTATCGCCAATGAAGGCTACCGATTTATAACAGTATATAGTGTAGCTGCAATATTTTATTGGTTACTTGCCATTGTATTAGAATTGATATTTTCAAAAATAGAAAACCGTTCAACTCAATATATGTATGCAAAAACTTCAGCATAAATTACGAAATTGTATACTCATTTAGATTTGTCATTTTATCAATTTTCAATACTACGTTAACTTAGCTATACTTTTAAAGTTAACGTATGTAATACGAAGTGTCTTATTTGTTATAAGTAAATATATAAGTTAATCATATGTAAAGTGAATATTTCAGGAGAGACGCTCGATGTTCTGTTCTACCAAACAACGTCGAGATGTTGCTACTCTATAAGGATAAAAAACATGAACATGAAAAAAGCCCGTTAATACATTTTAAAAATAATGTATTAGCGGGCTTGATACTGAGATTGATATTTCAGTCTTATTTAAATTTTTGGATTTTAGCATACCTAAATCATTAGACAACTACATTGCCAAACGTTCGGCATACTGTCTTTTTCTTTTATAATAATTTTTAACTTTTTTAGGCATTGTACCGTTTTGTAATTCATCTTTAGTAATAATAGGATAATTTTTGAATACAATCGATCCTAAGTAACCACAAATAGCACTACCTATCGCGCATAATAACGCAACAACTATCACAGTTAATGCATTATTAAAGCCAAACATCACCATTAAACCTGCAATTGGCGTAGCCGTACCTGTAGCTTCATTAACGAGTCCAAACATTGCGATAATTACGCCTGATACTGCACCGCCTATAAAATTAGTCGCATAGACAGGAATAGGATTTGCAGTAACAATATCCGCTTGTGATAATGGCTCAATAGCGACAGAAATCGTTGTTTTTCGATCACCAAACTTCATTCGCTTAAACAAAACAAAATTCATAAATGATGACCCAAAAACTGCCAATGCTCCAATTGCCATAGGTGTACCTGTTAGTCCTAATAATGCAGTTAATGCCATCGAACTTAAAGGTGCAGTAGCTACTACTGTTATAATGCCGCCTAGTACTATCCCCATTAGTACTGGGCTTGACGTTGTCGATTCTTTAATGATATTACCTATTTGCAATAATGTTGCATCTACAACAGGTGCTACACCGATTGCAATAATTCGTGTAATAGGTGCAATGATAATAATTGAACCTATTAAATCCAAACCATCCGGAAATTTTTGCTCTATCCATTTCATACCAAAACTTGCTATGTAACCTGCAACAAAACCTGGTAGTAAATCCATGTTACCGCATGCAACTGCAATAACAAATGCGTATACAGGAGATACACCCATTGCTAAAGCAACCAAACCAGCAGCAGCAACACCACCTAAGCCGCCTGCCGCTTCACCTAACTGGCCTAAAAATGGAATCCCTAGTAAATCGCCACCAACATATTTATGAAATGCTTCCACTAAAAAAGAAGCTATTGCAGCATTTGCCAGGGCTCCCATTGCTTTTCCACCATTTGGAGCCTTACTAGTAAAAAGTGTAAACAAACATAAAACAATACCTAAAAATATAACCCCTAAAAGTAAATTCATAATAACACCCTTCTAATATTTGTATGCGCTTTCATTTAACAAATATTAGTATATCACATTTAAAGTTTTACTCAAATAATATTTTAGTTCAATATATAATTAATAAAATAAAATTACACTTTTCAGAATATTCGTTTTTTTATATATGTAACACGACTCATTTTCCAAAACAAGTTACTTGAGATAATCTTGTAATGTTTTTATCATATGTTCAATTTTTTGATGTTGCGCTTCATTTATATATACAACAACTGTACGTTCATCAATATCACTTCTCTTTTTACTCAAATAGCCCATTTTAATTAATTTTTGTAGTGCCTTCGTTAAATAGTACGGTTTTAACTCTGAATATTGTGCAATTTCTTTCGCAGTAACTTCATAAGATTGACATTCATGTATATAATTCAAAATAAATATTTCTTCATAATTTAATTTGTGATATTTTTTAGTTTCTTTGAAAAACTGCTTTCCTTTTTGATACAAAGTTATTAGTTCATTTAGTTCTTTTAATTTTTCCATAAAACCACTCCTTATGTTTTTTCATGATGTTAATATATTTCAAAGTGTGCCTGTCTTTATGTAATATAATTTTATCCTATTTAGGCTATTGAATTCAATATGGCTTACTATGAAAAATATTAGGAATTGCTACTATTTTTTTAATACCACTTTTTATTATTAAAATTTAGTGCTACATATATCCTTTTTGTTACTAAAAATTCATTAATACCTCTTATAAATTTTTAAAATTATTAGTATTTGACGTTAATTTAATAAATTGAACTCCACAAAAGCAAACTAAATATACTTTGAAATATCAATTACAAATATGGTTACATAAGACAACCAACTAAATTTAAATCAACAAGTCTAACGTAATGCATCTATATGTAGCATATACTCATTTTAAACGCATAACTATCAAATAATCATTTTCAAATTGAACGATTCGCTTTTTACTATTTCTACTATCACTATGTACAAGCGTTTTCTCACTAGGCGTCTGCCGATAAATAAAAAACAACTTGAGACATTTATTAAAGTCCCAAGTTGTGTTAACTATCATTTTTACTTTTTCATTTAAAACGAAACGCTTTATTATATCCATATCCAGCTGATATTTTAATGATTAATTATTTCTTTTTACAATCTAAAGTATCTAATAAGCTAAGTGCTGCTAATCCTGTTAAATCAAGTGCATGTTTTGCACCTGCTTTACCATGACCAGCTTCAAAGTGTTTATACGCTGCTACACCTAGCACTGTAATAGTTAATAGTGAAGCAATGCGTGATAGTCTTTTACTTGCAAAGCTTAATACGAAAAATACTGCACTTAATCCTTCTAAAGCACCAGCTAAAGGTACTGCATTTGCTGGCAAATTAAACACTTCAGTAAAGGTATCTTTCATAGATTTGTCACCTTTTAATTTAGGTTTTGCCGCACCATATAATTCTTTTGCTAATTTTAAATTTGTTAAATAACGTAATATCATTTTTACTCTCCTTCTATTTGTTTTCAAAATATTTATCTACAATAGGTTTTACCCGCTCACCTAATAATTTAATGGTGTTAATTGTATTTTCATGAGGCATTGAGCCCACAGGGGTATGCAACATAAAGCGAGATAAACCTAATGTTTCAACAGTTTCAATAATTTTATTAGCTACAGTTTCTGGACTACCAACATATAATGCCCCATGCGGTCCTGCTTCACGTATGAAGCTATTTTCATCATATAGTGGCCACCCACGTTCCTTAGCTAATACATCATGGCTTGCTTTTACTGAAGGGAAAAATTCACGAAAAGCTTGTTCGTCCGTTTCAGCAATGTAACCCCAAGAATGTGTAGCAATCGGTAATTTACTCACATCGTGACCATAAGATTCAGCTATCGATTTATACATATCAATATTTCTACGGAATCTTTTAGGGTCACCGCCAATTATAGCATAAGTGATAGGTAATCCTAATGCTCCTGCTTTCAATGAAGATTCTGGCGTTCCACCTGTGGCTATAGCAATAGGTAAAACACCTTGCTCAACTCTAGGATACACACCTAAATTTTGTATGTTCGCTCTCAGTTGACCAGTCCAATTTACAATTTCATTTTGATTAATTTGCATCAATAATTCAATCTTTTCATTAAATAGCTGTTCATAGTCATTTAAGTTATATCCAAATAATGGAAATGATTCTATAAATGAACCTCTTCCTACCATTATTTCAGCACGACCATTTGAAATTGCATTTAATGTTGAGAACCTTTCATAAACTCTTACAGGATCATCTGAGGATAATACAGTAACAGCACTACTCAATTTAATTTGCTTTGTATTTCTAGAAGCTGCAGCTAATACTGTAACTGGATCAGAAACAGCATAATCAGGTCGATGGTGTTCTCCTAATCCATAAACATCAAGACCATAACGATCTGCAATTTCAATTTCTTCTATTATATTCCTTATCCTCTGAGCATTACTAATTGCAGGTTCTTTACCTTTATCGGTGAAAATTTCACTATTATCAGCAAAAGATGTTAAGCCAATCTCAATTTTCATTCATTCACCTCGCTTATCAAGTATATTTTTTATACTCATTATCTTAAAACCTTTCAAATAAACTGTCAATATCATTGCTCATTAATATCATGCAAACATTTGTATCAATTATTCTCAATTCTTTCAAAAATAAATAATCTTTCTCTTTAGAAAATAATATATTATTTAAATAACTAAATTTTAGCATTTATTAGCATTTGTAATTTTCTGTTATTTTACTTATTTGTAATAAATTAGAGTGCAATATTACACTTAAATGACCGTAAAATACGATTATAATGGGCATTTAGGCCTATAAAAAGTTAATGTTTTTTGTTACATCTAATGATTAATTATTAGAGTTAAATTACAAAATGATAACATTGCACACAAATCGACCATTATCTGATAAAGTATTGCTTGTCGTTAAAACAACGAAAAAAACTATATTAAACTATTGTCATTTAGAGACTGAGATAATAAATTAAATGCTTTATAATTATTAGGAGGATATTTTACAATGAAAAAAATCGCTACAGCTACAATCGCTACTGCAGGAATCGCTACTTTTGCATTTGCACAAAACGAAGCAGATGCTGCTGAAAACAATAATGGTTATAACCCTAATGATCCAACTTCTTATAGTTATTCATATACTATAGATCAACAAGGTAATTACCACTATACTTGGCAAGGTAATTGGAATCCAAGTCAAGCTGACCAAGCTCATTCAAATAATAATGGTGCTACAAATAATGGTCAAAACAGTAATTACGGTTCTACATATGGTAATTCAACTCAATCATATACAGCTAACAATACAACAGGTGGCGGTGGAGCTGCTTCAAACTCAACTTCAGACCGCAACATCAAAGTAACTACAACTAGCGCACCATCAAGTTCATCAAGTTCTATTTCAAGTACTTCAGGTTCTTCTAGCAACCTTTATACTTCTGGACAATGTACTTATTATGTATTTGATAAAGTTGGCGGTAAAATTGGTTCAACTTGGGGTAACGCTAACAACTGGGCAAGCGCTGCAGCTGCTTCAGGTTACACAGTAAATAACTCACCTTCACAAGGTTCAATCTTACAATCTTCAACTGGTGCTATGGGACATGTAGCATATGTTGAAAGTGTAAACAGTGACGGTTCAATCCGTGTATCTGAAATGAACTATGGCCAAGGTCCTGGTGTTGTTACTTCACGTACAATTTCAGCTAGCCAAGCTTCAAGCTATAACTACATTCACTAATAATCGTAAATATATAAGCGGGTAGGATACAAAATCACTGGCTAAAAATAAGCGTCAATTTCTATTGTAATAATATAGAAATTGGCGCTTTCTTATTTCACTTTTAGATATTGTTTCGATAACATAATGGCATTCGTGATATATATTTGAACAATGTCTTCATTTAAAACGGTTTTAAAATTGCTGACGACTCAGGTGTTTTATAAAATGAAACTATTTTGACATTGAAGCATTCTACAATATAAGCAACAAAATAAAAAAAGTCTAGGACATCATTGATTCGTCCCAGACACTTTAAAAGCAATAAAACATTTATTCATCGAATAGTATCTCAATTTAGCAATTTCATTCAAACCTATATTTTTGTAAATATAACATTACTATCATTATAGATTAAACTGAAGTATAGTCATAAAAATTTTCAATTAATACTTTACTTATTGACATGTAACGATACATATATCATTATTGTATTTTCCAGATAAATCGGTTTTATACTGTACCATCGCTACAATATACAATATAAAACCGACTATAAAATAGATAATAGAAGGATATTTAAAATCTTTACCTATATTGAAATATTGATGTATTCCTTAAAATAAAGTATTATCGCTACAATAAACACTATATTTAATACGGAACCACCTCATCCATAGTTTTGTTTAGCCGAATTATCTATCCCATAAACATATTATTATTAATTTCACTTAAATCTATCTAAAGCGTAGTAATATAAACAAGTTTAAAGTTTGAATATATTACTACGCTTTATTATATTTTAGCATGTTGCTAATATATAATTTTTATCCTTCGCTAGCTTTAGCTTTTTTTATGCCAATACCACTAAAGCCATAAAATATCGCAAATAGGACACATAAATAACAAGGTACAGCCCAAATAAAGAACTGATCAACAGAAACACCTAATTGTTGAGTATAATAAATGCCAGAAGTGCCCCATGGTATCAATGGTATAATCATTGTACCTGAATCTTCTAATGTTCTGGATAAATTTGACCGATCCAAGCCCATTTTATTGTACATATCCATCATTAATACACCAACCATAATTATTACCACAGAAGCAACACCTGCAGCTAACACCATCATTAATCCACCTAAAACTGTGGCAAGAATTAAAGTACCCACTGAATTGATATTACTAGATATTTTCTTCAATATCACATCTAAACATCCTGCCTTTTCCACTATACCAGCAAAGGCATAACCACAAAAAATAGTAACTACAATTTCAGTCATACTCATCATACCGCCCTGTTCTATTAAATTAACAGCTTTATCGGATAATGAGCCGTGTAAATTGGGTACCATACTTTTATTAAATCCATCAAAAGTGGCTTTAAAGCCATCTGTCATATTAAACCCATTATTAAATGCGCCGATAACAATCGCACTTACACTGGAAATTAACATCGACGGCACCGTGGAAATTTTAAGCAATAAACATACAATGATAATGATTAAGGGTAACCATACAAAAAAGTTGATGTTATAAATCGTTGATAGCTCCTTAAGCATCGCATTAACTTGCGAAGTATTCGCGCTATCTTTAAATTGTAAACCAGCAAAATACCATACAATTAATCCAATTATAGATGCTGGCACCGTTGTCCATATCATCGCTCTTATATGTGAGAAGATATTTACTTTAGTTACCAATGCTGCTAAATTGGTCGTATCTGATAGTGGTGACATTTTATCACCAAATACTGCACCTGCAATGATTGCACCTGCAGCCATCCCAGCTGGAATATTTAGTTGTGCACTTATCGCCATCAGTGCTATGCCTGCCGTAGATGCTGACCCCCATGCCGTTCCAGTAGCAACTGAGGTAATTGCACAAATAATAAATGCTGATACTAAAAACAAATTAGGGTTTAAAAACTCTAAACCATAATAAATCAGTGCAGGTACTGTTCCAGAATACATCCAAGTACCTACGATAATACCTACAGATAATATAATAAATATCGCTGGCATTGCTGTTGCTAAGCGATTGGTAATGCCTTCTTCTAAATCTTTCCATTTTAAACCTACTCGTCTCGCAATAATTGCAGCATAAGCTGAAGAAAGAATAAGTAATGCTTGAATTGGAATATCAAACACAACAAAACCAGTAATTACAATAATAATCATCACTATGATCGTTGAAATTGATTCTAAAAAAGTTGGTTGTCTTTTCATACACATTTCCCCTTATTTATATGAATGAATATTATAATTAGTACAATCCTAACTTATCTTTTCCTAACTCATCTATCGTTAATCCCTCTTCAAAGAAGTCACGTTCTAATATTGTAGATGCAATAATAATAATCGCATCAATGTTAGGCGTTGGTACATCAATTTCCCGTCCTAAACTTGACCAAAGTACTAAACCATGTGCAATATCTTCTGTTAAATAACGATTCTTCACATGATTAGGTCCCTTAATTTGAGAAAATACGGGACTCGTATTAAACAAACGGTTAAGTGGTTCATCCTCATCTTGTCTTTCTAAATAACCACGTTCAATTCGAGCTTCTTTTGCAGATGATAACTCAAATCCTAATTTACGTCCTAATGTTAGTCTTTCTAACTCTACTGCATGTAATAAGCGCACAGTATGTTTCGTAATCCCTTCTTCGTACAGAGCGAACGTGTCAGCATAATCAATTCTTCCTACATTTAATAACGTTGGCCCAGGGTGAACTTCAGGGTTACCATTTTCTAAATTTGTTTTCCACAAGCTTTCTTCTTTTACAATATAAGGATACAATTTTTCTATTGTATCGAAGCTATCACTTAACTCTTCTTTATCATATGTTGAAAAATGTACTTTTCTAACATTTAAAGATAAATCGACACGCGCTGCCTCAAAATCGACACGTGTACCATAAGTTAATGTATTTACTTCAGCAAACTTAGGCATTACATCAATGTGCATATCTTCTAGTACATTCATAAAACGTATTGATCCCATTGCAGCAGCAATATTAAAGAATATTAATTGATGTGCTTTGATAAATGGTGCCATAGTATGTGCATAATGTTCAATGAATGATGATGGTATAACAACTTGTACAACATCAGCACCTTCAAGTACGTATTCCATATCGTCACTTATGTCAGTAAATTTTACGAAGGTTTCTTCACCTTCATTATTAAATGTAAAACCACCTTGTTCAATGGCTTTATCAAATTTATCTAAAGATTGATTTCTACAATATAACTTGACTTCATGTCCTTTGCTAACCATATCTAGTGCTGCAGTAACAGCACCATTACCTGATCCTACGATAGCTATCTTCATAAACACCCTTCTTTCTTTAAACATCAAATTTTTCGTGTTAAACATTACTCTCATGTATAACCTATTAAGAAAAATGATAAACACTGGCATACAACCTATTTAATTTTTTCAATTAAATACTTGTTTATGTGCATTTCTATATTTTAACAATATCGCAACATTGTAAACAGTCTTTTTTATAAAATTTTTCAAATAATGTACAACTCATTTTTGGTTTTGTTATAGTAATAGTAAGTTAAAAGGAGGAATAATAATGACTGAAGCTTACTCAAATCGTGAAGTATTAAATCAAGAACCTAATAGTGATTCAAGATTGATGGCAACATTAATTTATGTACTTAGTTTTTTCACTACATTTTTAGCACCACTAATCATTTGGCTTATTAAACGTGAAGACTCAGCATTCGTTGATAGAGCAGGTAAAAATTATTTTAATTTCCTAATTTCATATGTTATTTGGTTAACCGTTTCAACTATTTTGATGTTCATTCTCATAGGATTTATTCTATTTCCTATCATCGCAATTTTAAACTTTATTTTTACAATTGTAGCAGCAGTAAAAGCGTATAATGGTGAAGATTATTTACCACCGCTATCTATTAGATTTTTCAAATAATTTTAATCAAAATTTTGTGATTCTTTACACTCATTGTAATATACAAATCCAGCAGATGTGTATATTATGTATTTAAACCTTATACTTGCGCATTTTTTACCATATTACAACAATATTCGCTTTTGTAACCTCACGTGTTGTTTATTACAACAATATGTGAGGTCTTTTTAATTGTTTTACAAATACGTAACAATCCACACAAAGTGATGATCTTCTGTTATTGTATAAATTGTCGTTGAAACTAACGCAGTAATTATAAAAATAAATTTTATTAAAATAATAGATGAATTAAATTTGGGAGGACTTTTTTATTATGAAAAAAATAGTAACAGCAACAACATTGACAGCAGGTATCGGCGCAGCAATTGTAGGTTTAGATCACGGAAATGAAGCAAATGCAGCTGAACAAACTACACAAGCTAATCAAAACACAACACAAGCTACATCAGGTTCAAGTGCAAACTTATACACTGCTGGACAATGTACTTGGTATGTATTTGATAAAACAGGTGGCGAAATCGGTTCTACATGGGGAAATGCAAATAATTGGGCTTCTGCAGCATCTTCAGCAGGATATACAGTTAACAATTCTCCAGAGGCAGGTTCTATCTTACAATCTAGTGAAGGTAGCATGGGTCACGTAGCATACGTTGAAAATGTAAACAGTGATGGTTCTGTAAATGTTTCTGAAATGAACTATAATGGTGGACCATACTCAGTAAGTGAACGTACAATTTCAGCTGGCGAAGCTAGTTCATATAATTATATCCACCTTAACTAATATTGCCATTAAATAATCACTATTGGGAGGCATATGTAATATAAAGTCATGTGCTTAAATGGCGACTTTATACGTATGATAAATATGGTTGTTTATGTTAAAAATGCCAATAGCAATTCGTTTTCAATAAATAAGTAGTAACTTATAAAAGCCTAAGACATTCTTTAATGTCTTAGGCTTTTTTATATTGAAATGATGTCTACATATTGCAGGCTAATTAAAAGTTTGAGAAAATAATAGCGTTTCATGCAAAAAGGAGGTTGAACCAAATGCAGTGGCTTAAAGTTATCGTAGCAGGAATTATAGAAATATTATGGGTTACTGGATTAAACACTGCTGACTCATTCTTGAGTTGGGCTGGTACGATTATTATTTTAATATTGAGTTTCTATTTAGTCATTTCAGCTTGTAAATCGTTACCTGTTGGAACTGTTTATGCTGTATTTGTAGGTATTGGTGCAATTGGAACGGTACTGGTTGATATGATGTTTTTCGGAGACCATTTTAACATTGCGAAAATAGCATTAGTTATCTTACTTGTAATTGGAATTATCGGTCTTAAATTAACTACAGAGGAGGCTGAACAATAATGGCATGGATCATACTATTTATGGCTGGTTTACTAGAAGTTATTGGTGTCATTATTCTAAATGAAATTGCTCGTACTAAAAAGAAAGCATTCGTTGTGCTTTTAGCAGTTGCCTTTATTTGTAGTTTCAGCACACTTAAACTAGCGATGACAATGGGTATACCTATGGGGACTGCTTATGCTGTATGGAGCGGTATCGGTACAGGTGGTGGCACGCTAGCTGGCATGCTCATCTATAATGAATCTAAAAATATCAAACGTATTTTCTTTATTGTTATCATTGTTTTAGCAATTGTTGGTTTGAAAATTGTTGGCTAAAATAACTTTTTAAATTAACGCAATATCTACGATAATAAAATAATCACTTTATTTTAGAACTATAATTATATGTAATATGTACTTTGTTATAATTGAGAGCAATGTAAAAGTTTGTTTACTTATATAAAATTTACTATACTTTAGGTAAAGGAAGTGATTATACATGGTAAAAGTTTTCATTGCAGGCCCAATACCAGAAGTTGGGTATAACTTGCTAAAAGAACAAGATTATGAAGTCGATATGTATGAAGGTAAAGGAATTATTGATAAAGAAACATTGATCCAAGGCGTTAAAGATGCCGACGCTTTAATCAGCCTTCTATCTACTAATGTTGATAAAGATGTGATTGATGCAGGCTCAAACTTAAAAATCATCACAAACTATGGCGCTGGTTTCAATAACGTAGATGTTGAACACGCACGCCAAAAGCAAATTGATGTAACAAATACACCAAAAGCTTCAACAAACTCTACAGCAGAATTAACTTTCGCACTTGTATTAGCTGTAGCGAGACGTATTCCTGAAGGCGATAAATTATGTCGTACAACCGGATTTGACGGATGGGCACCATTATTCTTCCGTGGCAGAGAAGTTTCTGGTAAAACAATAGGAATCATTGGTTTAGGAGAAATTGGAAGCGCAGTGGCAAAACGTGCGAAAGCATTTGATATGAACGTACTTTACACAGGACCTCATCAAAAAGTTGATAAAGAACGTGAAATAGGCGCTAAATATGTTGATTTTGATACACTCTTACAGCACTCAGATTTTATTACAATTAATGCTGCATATAATCCTGATTTACACCATTTATTTGACACTGAACAATTCAAATTAATGAAACCAACAAGTTATCTCATTAATGCAGCTAGAGGCCCTATCGTAAATGAAGCCTCTTTAGTAGAAGCATTGAAAAATAAAGATATCGAAGGCGCGGCATTAGATGTGTTTGAATTTGAACCTGAAATTAATGATGAACTGAAATCATTAGATAATGTTGTTATTACACCTCACATTGGTAATGCTACGTTTGAATCTCGTGATATGATGTCAAAAATTGTAGCTAATGACACAATAAGTAAACTTAATGGTGAAGAACCTAAATTTGTCGTTAATTAATCACTGATTATTTAACAAAACATAGACACTGAGATATCTTCATTTTTGACTTATGTTTAAATACCAGTTTCTATTGAAAACAGTTATAAACTCCCGCAATTAATAGGATTAAAATAAAAACGCTTCCGTGCTATTTATTTAAATGAATAGCACGGAAGTGTTTTTCTATTTGCAAGGTTGTTTATGCAATAAAAATTAAGAGCAAATTAAATTTAATCAGATAGTTCTATATGACATAATTTAAGCATTGAAAATGACAAACTAGATTATCACCTTAGTAAAGTTAACAAAATAATAGTCAATTTAGATAAAAAGCCGTAAATGTATTTTTCTAAAATACATTTACGGCCTTTATGATATTGAGCGTTTTGTTCTAAATATATGTTTTACTTTTCTTTCGATTTATAAATAAATTTTGTCTGATTGGATAGTAATCGATCAGGAAGGATTTTAGCAATTTTATTTCTCACTTTAACGACAAATTTATTTGTTCTTTGCGCAGTTTTCCCTATTTTTCTAGAGCGCTTCACTATTTTTTTTGTATGCTTCACACGTAATTTATCATAGCGTTCCAAAGCTAAATCAAAATCATATGATTGCACACAATTCGCGAGAACAATAGCGTCTTCCATTGCTTGACCAGCACCTTGCCCCATGTTAGGTGTCATTGCATGAGCAGCATCACCTAAAAGCACAACACGTTGATAAACAAATGATTTCAATGGGTTTAAATCATACATATCATGTAATAATACGTCTGTTTCACTTTGTTTATCTAAAACTTGTCTAACCTCATTAGGAAAATGATTAAATCTTGCCTGTAGATGTGGTTTCGCAAAAGCATGTATTTTAGTATCATGTGCTTTGGCAGAAATTGAAATAAACCAATAAGCCTGATTATTTAATAATGGCACAATACCCACTCTACCTTTTGTAGACCAAAATTCCTTAGCAATGTGGTTATCTTTTAAATCAATATCTTCAACTAAGCCTCTGAATACTGTGTATCCTTGATAAATTGGTTTACTATTTGGTACTAATGCTTGCCTTATATTTGAATGGATACCATCAGCGCCGATACATAAATCAAATGATTGTGAAGTTTGTTCAGAAAATTGTAAGGTCACTTTCAAGTCCCCATTTTCAATTCCTGTTACATTATGATTTGTGAAAATTACGCTATCAGGCACATAAGATTTAATCACATCTAATAAACTTTGGCGTGACATTGTTAAATTAACAGTGTTTTTTTTCAACTTAAGTTTTGATAATTGTTTGTCTTTTTCATCCCGAACTTCCATCACATCAATAACTTGTCCAATGTTTTTCAGTCCTTTTGCTAAATCATGACCATTTAGTTTTTCAATGACATTACCACCAATGCCAATACCAGCACCTAATTCAGATACTGTATCTTCTTTTTCAAATACACTTACATCATGACCTTGCTCTATTAATAAAGCTGCTGCAGTTAAACCACCTATACCTGCACCGACGATGGCTATTTTCATCTTTATTCACTCCAACTTTCCCTAATCTTTTAATATTATATTCACATTTGTATAATAACATAACAAAATGTAATGTAAGTTTCTAAAAATTGTGGTTGTAATCTTTGTTGATGTCACTACAAATAATAATCTTTGTTGATGTCATCTTTTTTAATGCCTGAATTTTTATAAAAATGTTTCATAAACCAAGCGATATTGTCATCCCAATCCACATCACTTGCATATTGATGCTCACCAGGTGTCTTAGGATTCCATCTCATTTGATAAAGTGATATTTGTTTATTATCAAAGTAATTTTTCCTTACAAATTGAGCACCACCCATAATTGCTTTTTCAGGGGATGTCCACGATTGTTTTTTTGCAAAGCTACTACCAGTATGTACTGCATTTTCATCAAATGCACCTATACCAAAAAAGTTATAATATCTTTCATCTCCATCTTTAATACCTTTTGCTAATTCTGATTTACCATTACCTGTTTCAACTAGGGCATGACTCACTAAATATAAAACATTAACATCATACTTATCTTGTGCCTTTAGGAAAGTTTTACCTTTCCCTTTTAATATACCTTTATTTTTTAAAATTTTATTTATCTCGTCTTCGGACATAGATACTTTTTCAGAAATATCCATATGATTTAAATCGTCTTGATCACTATTAACTTCCATTGCTTTTTTCACATCTGCAGTAGAAGCTTTAATAAATTTACCTTCTTGTTCTTTCATATTTAATGCATCTGAGCTTACTTGTTTATCTACCGCTTCATTAAAAGTATGGGTCTTTTGTTTCTCAAATAAAGATGTTTCATTTATTATTAATAAAATCACAAATATAGCGATAATTAATATTAATAATATTAACGGTATACGTTGCTTAACACGCTCATTCATATTTTAAAATCTCCCTGCATTGCATTTTATTGAGTTAATGTGAAATAGGCAAAAATAACCGCAATAAGAACGATTATAAAGGAAACGTTAATTGCAATACGCATGCCCTTTCGATTTCTAAATAATGTGTTGAAAATTACTAAGCTAATTGTCAAAGAAACAACAAACATTGTAATTGCCATCACAACATTTAAAGTAATTAAAAATATAATACCAATGACTAAAAATATATTTGAAATAATAGCCATGGTTTTAATTAATTTCGGATTAATAAGTCTCCACTCCTTGTAACTAAATTCTAAATCAATCATTCTATTCATTGAAATTGTATCATATTTACTTAATTTTCAATATGTCATTTATAATAGCAAAAAGCTCTTATGTGAATAAAATTCACAATAAGAGCTTTTTCATATAATATATGCACTTCATTTTATTATCTAGACATACCTCTGAGCATATTTAACATATAAGTTAAACTACGATTCATTTCATCATCTTTAAGTACACTCATTAAACCAGTAATAGATGTTTTTTGGTTTGGACTAGCTTGATTTGCAACACTTAAGCCTTTATTTACTTTATTTAACATAATGCTCAAATCTTTGACATTCAAATCACCTAAAAGGAAAACAAGTGATGCCATATTGGTAATCAATCCTGTGTATTGTTCTTTATTTAATTCAACTGCGAATTTATTAGCGATAACACCTCGACTATTGACGATACCTGATAGCGCATCTAGTATTTTGGCATCGTCTAACGTGCTAATAATATTAATAGCTTTCATGATACTATCTTTATTTGCTGCAATTGCATCGGTAACTTCTGCTAAACTTTCTTGTTTAATTTGTTCTTCAGACTTTTGCATGCGTTTAATTTTCGTTATTCTCTCAGCCATTATTTATTCACCTGACTTCCTGGGAAAGTGTAATCATCACGTTTCCATTTGTCTTCAACACGTACACTATACTGTGGTTGTCTTTGTTTATTTACTCGGAAGTTTGTTGGGTTCAATGGTGATTTTCCTCTGCGTGTTTTAACTTCCATTCGACAACTTGTACGTTTATAAGAAGGTGTATCTGTATCTTTATCCACATCACTATTTGTCAATAAGTTAATAGCGCCTTGATCGCCATTAATCATGGCATTGTTATTTAATGGAATATAAATTTCTTTCCCTTTCACTCGATCTGTTACGTGTGCGATCAATTCAGCTTCACCACTGTCTGAAATCAACTTAACCTCTGCCCCTTCATGAATATCTCTTTCTTTTGCTAGTTCTGGAGATACCTCTACGAACGGTTGAGGAACTTTATACGCAAGACCTGGTACTTTATATGTCATATTTCCTTCGTGGAAATGCTCTAATAAACGTCCGTTGTTAACATGTAAATCGTATTCTTCATTAACTTTAAAGAAATTATCAAATGTTAAAGGATAGAAATTCGCTTTACCGTCTTCAAAGTTAAATCCATCTAAATACAATGTTGGTTGGTCTGTGCCGTCTTCAGCAACAGGCCATTGTAAACTATTGTATCCATCTAATCTGTCATAATTAACACCTGAATAAGATGGTGTTAATTTAGCAATTTCATCCATGATTTGACTTGGATTTGTGTAATTCCAATCATAACCTAATGTTCTAGCTACATCTTGGATAATGACCCAGTCTGGTTTTGATTCACCTTTAGGTTCAAGTGCTTGATATAAGCGTTGGATACGACGTTCAGTATTGGTGAAAGTACCCGTCTTCTCTAGTGATGGACATGCCGGTAGAACTACATCTGCATATGAAGCAGTGAAAGTGAAAAATTCATCTTGTACGACTAAAAAACCAACTTTTTCAAGTGCAGCTTGTACATAATTAATATTTGAATCAACGATACCTGTATCTTCACCATATAAATACAAAGCGTCAATTTCACCAGCATGAATGCCTTCCATCATTTGATGGTTATCTTTGCCAGGAACACTTGGTAATGTTTCACCATATTCTCTTTCAAATTTAGCGCGGATTTCATCATCTACCACTTTTTGGTAACCAGGGAATTGATCAGGCATACTCCCCATATCACTACATCCTTGTACGTTGTTGTGACCACGAAGCGGATATGCACCAGTACCTGGTTTTCTATAGTTACCTGTAGCTAATAATAAGTTGGATATTGCAGTAGACGTGTCACTACCAATATCTTGTTGTGTTACACCCATAGCCCAGGCAATTGACACTGTTTCAGCATTAACCATTTGATGCGCAAAATCAATGAGCGCTTCTTGCGAAATACCTGTTGTATCTTCGGCAAATGTCATCGTATATGGAGCTAAAGATTTATGATATTCATCGAAGCCATTTACCCATTCATCAACAAAAGCTTTATCGTGTAAGTCATTATCTATAATATATTTTGTCACAGCTGATAACCATACTAAATCAGTACCTGGTTTAGGTTGATAGAAGTTATCAGCTCTTTCAGCCATTTCATGTTTACGTATATCAAACACATTTAAAGTATTATTATATAATTTATGTCCACGTTTAATACGAGAAGCGATGACTGGGTGCGCTTCTGCAGTGTTTGTCCCTATTAAAACAACCATGTCAGCAATTTCAAGATCTTCGATTGAACCAGAGTCACCGCCATGTCCTACCGTTCTAAATAATCCCTTGGTTGCAGGGGCTTGACAGTAACGAGAACAGTTATCCACGTTATTTGTACCAATCACTTGTCTCGCAAGTTTTTGCATTAAATATGATTCCTCATTTGTCGCTTTAGATGAAGAAATGAATGCTAGACCATCTGAGCCGTGAGAAGCTTTTACCTTGTTAAAGTTATCAGAAATCACTTGTAGTGCTTCATCCCACTCTACTTCTTCGAATTGATTATTTTTACGTACTAATGGTTTAGTTAATCTTTCTTCTGAATCAATATAATCCCAACCGAATTTACCTTTCACACACGTTGCAATTTTGTTTGCTGGAGATTCATGTTGAGGTTGTACTTTCAATACTTCTCTACCTTTTGTCCAAACGTCAAATGAACAACCAACACCGCAATATGTACATACAGTCTTAGTTTTTTCGATGCGTTCTTCACGCATCGCTGCTTCCGAATCAGATACCGCAAATAGCGGTCCATAACCTGGTTCTGCTTTTTTAGTTAAATCGATCATCGCAGCAAGTGATCCTGGCTCTAAATCTGTCATATAGCCAGCGTTACCTTCCATGTTGACTTCTAGCATTGCATTACAAGGACATACCGTCGCACACTGACCACACCCAACGCATGATGAATCATTTATTGTTGTATCATTATCCCAAATGACACGCGGTTGTTGACGTTCCCAATCAATCGTTAAAGTTTCGTTGACTTGGACATCTTGACAAACTTCAACACAGCGCCCACATAGAATACATTGGTCTGGATCATAACGATAGAACGGACCATAATCTTTTTCATATGGTTTTTCCTTGTATTCATATGTTTGATGTTCGAGACCCCACTGATCCATTGTATTATGAATTTCACAATCACCATTATTATAATCACATACTGTACAATAAAGCATATGTTTTTCTAAAATACGGTCTAAAGCTTCTTTTTGACTTGTTTGTACGTTATCATTTTGTGTATTAACAATCATTGGTTTATCTATCGTCGTACTACAAGCACGTTGCATCACACCGTCTATTTCTACTGTACACGTATCACAAGTTTCTATAGGACCAAGCGATTCGTTATAACATATAGAAGGTACAAACGTATCTTGTGATTTAATAAATTGTAGTAAGTTTGTTCCGGGTTCCACAAGATAATCTTTGCCATCTAATGTAATAATTAAATGTTCTTGCATACTATTCACCCCTATTAATTTTATAAAGCCCATGTTTATGAATCAAAGATGTTTGATAACATTCCATCCTAAAAGCCCCACACTTTTTGGTAATGTTATTTATATTGTATATGTAAATCAATAAAATGTTAAGGCTTTCCACTATTTTTCGCCTGCTTAATATAAATATTATTTTATAGTGCTAAATATTTTCGCTGAGTATTGATTATTTTAATGACAAAAATAAAAATACACGCAACCAATGTAATTGATTGCGTGTATTTATTAAACTAAATACCTAAATTATCTTTTATATCGCTTTCTATTTCAGATAACGAGCTTTGGCTAGGTATAAAGTAATAAAGCCCATCATCTTGTATCCCGCCTTGACCTTCTAATTGATGACGGTGCACGTTATCGTTTGCATCTTTATAATTACCTCTAACTTTGTTTAACTCTCCTAAAGTCAAATCTGTTTTCACATTGTCTTCAACGTGATTCATCAACGAATTAAAATGTGTAACTGAACTGATACTCGTTAATTTGTTGGCTAGACCTTGTATCACTAATTGCTGACGCTCTTGTCTACCAAAGTCGCCACCAGCGCCTTCTTCTTTACGACTTCTTATAAATGCCATTGCTTCTTTTCCTTCCATATGAGACTTTTGTCCTTCATTAAATTGGAATCCATCATATGAGAAAGTAGCGTTACTAGTGACATCAATACCACCCACGGTATCTATCATATCTTTCATGCCGTCCATATCTACCGTTGCATAGTGATCTATTGGCACATTCAATAGTTTTTCTACTGACTTCACAGCCATGTCAGGCCCACCATAAGCATACGCATGATTAATTTTTTCAGTTGTACCTTTACCTACAATATCCGCTTGAGTGTCTCTAGGTATACTCACAATTTCAGAGGATTTCTTCTCAGGATTGATAGATAACACCATAATCGTATCACTACGTTGTCCCCCACCTTCAGCATCCCTTTTAGCATCTGAATCTACGCCAAATAAAGCAATCGTAAAAGGATCTCCATTATTAAGATTAGCTTTTTCTTCTCTCAAAGATGATTTATCTCTATCTAATGGGTTATGTATTGCCCCACCAACAGAAAATATTTTAAACCCTAAATAAACAACGGCTAAAATTGCTAAGATTAGCAATATACCCAAGAACCACAAAAATACTTTCGTGGGCAACCCCATTTTCTTTTTATTATATTTGTTAGAACGATTCACCTTTTTCATTCTCCATTCTGTATTCGATTTTCTATTTCAATTAATTATAAATTATATAGTAAACTTATTTAATAAACATGGTGCTTAAGACCTATTGTTAAATAATTAATAATTTTAAATAATTATTTTTGATATCCAGATCCTGAATTTAGAATCGTCAACATTTCTTTATGGCAAGCTTTATTACTAATAATAAAAGGTCCTGCTTTCGCAAAATCTAAAGTTGTATTATTTAATGTCGTCATTTTTAATCCCAATTCTTCAGCGAATAAAAATTGTGCAGCAATATCCCATGGTTTGGGATTAGTATTTACATGCGCACCAAATTGCCCTAAAATCACACGCACGGAATCTAAACCACATGAGCCAATGAAACGATATCCAAAAGAAGCATCATTGAGTTCATGAATCGTATCATCATTCATCACCAATGTATTAAATGAAATAATTGCATCTTTTAATTGAATAGCTTCAGGCTGTTGCAATAAATTACCATTCATATATGCGCCTTGCCCTTTGATTGCTTTATAAAGTTTGCCGTGTGGATAATCATAGATATATGATAGTGCAGGTTCCCCATCGACAAAGTAGCCCAAAATAATACAATAATCTTCTTGTTGCTTAACCAAATTTGTAGTACCATCAATCGGATCCATGACCCATACATGTCCTTTTTTTGCTAAGATGTCATCATTTGATTTTTCTTCAGCGAAGAGTTGGTGGCTTGGAAAATGTTGCTGTAAAAATTGTTCGAAATTTTGTTGAATAGATTTATCTACATTGGTCACTAAATCAAATCGATTTTGTTTCGTTGAAGTAACCATTTCTTTGATTAACTGTGGAATAATATCATCTAATGTTGTTAGCCAATCTCTTACTAAATTATCAATGTTTAATAACGCTTCTTTATTCATTTGAGACCCCCTCTTTAAACGAATCAATAAATTTTTTCATTTTAATTATTTAATATGTATAATTTGTTTTATTTTATCATATAAATATAATTACAGTAACAAACCTTTACCATTAATTATTGTTCAATATAGACTCAATACCATAAATAAAGGAATAGGACTGAAATCGAATTTATTTTAAAATCATTTCATTGCAATCATCCTGACAAAGATGAAATCCAATAAAACGATAAGAGGCTGAGACAATTAATTTGCCCCAGCCTCTAAATAGAAAGGAAAGTAAGTAATAAATATTGAAGATGTTTGCTTAGTAACTCGTACGAAAAAGATATTAACAAAACTATATGTAATAGCCTACCCCTTTGTTATCTTTTCGCTACCCCCTTGTTACTAATTATTATACTAACATAAACAATCAGAAAATGTAAGCGTTTTCTATAACTTTTTTTAAAACTTTATAAATGTCGTCATTGTCACTTTTATGCTATAATGAATGTAATATGTAATCATTTGGGAGGTGACTTTCTAATGAATAAACGCGAAAGGCAAAATAAATTGGTACAAGCAATACAGCAAAATAAGCAAATTACCGCTTCAGAACTTGCGATAGACTTAGATGTATCAAAACGTACGATTTTAAGAGATATACAAGATTTAGAAGATCAAGGGGTAAAAATTCTAGCAAAACATGGCAAATTAGGCGGTTATCAACTTCAAGAAACACCTAATAGTTATGAGCTTGAATTAACTGACAATCAACTTACTGCTTTATTCTTAGTATTGAATGAAAGTCAATCATATACAACACTTCCATATAAAGAAGAGATAAACGCAATTATAAAAAAATGTTTAAATTTACCTTATACGAAAATGAGACGAGCGCTTAAAAAGCTCGACCGGTATATAAAATTTAATCAACAAACGCATGTTGACTTGCCACCCATCTTTTCAGAGGTTTTAATCTATTGCACTGAACGAAATGTGATGGCAATGGAGTATAATAAAGATAACGACATTATTACTGAAAATGTAATTTTTATCGGATTATTATGTACAGACGGATTATGGAAAGCAGTTATTTTTGAAATTGGTCTCGGTAAAACAAATGAAATACCTATTGTTGATATCCATGATATTTCATATTCTTTTGAGAAAAAAATAAAAACACAAGATATTACTATCAATAACTATCAACAATTTTCAAATCCCACTGAGTCCTAAAAACTCAATGGGATTTTTTCAAGGGTTCACATTATGTATATAACGTAATAAGCGTAAAAATAAATGAAATTAAATTATTAAGCATGTGTATACTTACACTTGCTATTAATTTAAATCCTGATTTGATGTATGCATATACCATAGCAATTGCTAAAATTATATAACTCCCTATTTCTAATGGAGATTCCGCTCCCATCACATGCATTAATGAAAATAGAATAGCTGAAATAATCCCCATAACAATAGCATTAAATTTCTTCCCTAGTTCACCTATCAGTAAATGTCTAAAAAATATTTCCTCCACTAATGGCGCTCCAATTACAATCAATAAAAATGTAAATGGCAAAAATGAAGGTTGATCAAACAAATTCATTAGTTCTAGCTCGTTTTGAGTTTCATTAAAACCAATGTCATCAGGTAACATTTGCATAGTCATGTTATAAATTGCACTACAAATCATCATTATAATTGTTACTGTAATCAGAAATAAATAATGTTGCTTTATAAATGCTGTATTTTTCTTCAAATGCATTTTAAAGTCTTTAATATGTAAAAAATAAAAACTAAACACAGTGACAACATATGAGAGTAGTTGTATAACAACACTTAACTTTATCACTATTTTTTCTGTTAAATGATCTACATAAACGAAACTAAATAAAATACCAACCAATGTAAAAACAATCATACTTACAATTAAAATCGCAATCAGAGAAAAGTCTTTCCACACAATATCTTTAAAACGATATTTTGTTCTTTCCACTTTCAACAGCTCCCTTTAAAATCATTTTTAAATTTTATATTGTATATCCTACCATTCTTAACAATTCCAGAAAATCATATTCATCATTTTAAATTTTATATGAAAGGATCCGTTTTATGTATAACTTAGAATATCATCAACTCGCTCAACACATTCATAAACTACTCAATTTAATTGAAACATATAAATTTGCCATCGTTACTCAAAATAAAAAGAAACAACAATACAAACAAGATATCCAACAATTTATTGAAGACGAGCTCATCCTATTCTCAGACATATCCTTACAACGCTTTTCTTTGCCACATTATAATTATTACCAATTCCTTTTAATACATGATCAGAGCCCTATTGAAGAACTCACTATCGGCAATACAATTAAGTATCTTGATACCTTACAAAATCAATTATTAGAAACACACAAGTTATTACAAACATTTTTGTAATAATATTTCAAAATGATATTTTTTTAAATTTAAAATTGTAATACTTTTTCATGTATTGTAAAATGAAATCGATTACAGCAATATAGGAGTGATAACATGCATGGCTTTTCCATTTATTTAGGACAACCCATTGATAAATCGTATATTAGACGAATGATTGCTTTAGGATATACTACCATTTTTACATCTGTTCAAATTCCAGAGGAAGATGAAGCATCTAAATATCGCTATTTGGGAGAACTTTTAAATTATTTATCAGACAAACATCTTACGTATATGATTGATATCAATCCTTCATTGCTGAATCATTCTTTTTATGAATTCCTGCAATCATATCATCATGCTCAATTTATGATTCGTATTGATCACAGTACTTCTATAGAAATTATTAATGACATCATTCAACACGGTTTTGACTGTTGTTTAAATGCAAGCATACTTTCCGAATCACTACTTCAACAACTCTATGAAAAACTCGAAGACTTTACGCATTTATGTTACTGCCATAATTATTACCCACGGCCAGATACAGGTTTAACAACTAAATTTGCACATCATCAAAACTCACTAATTTTAAAGTATAATCCAAACGCAACAATTTACGGTTTTATCTCAGGTACAACAAAGCGTGGACCTTTATTCAAAGGTTTACCAACTATAGAATCAACAAGAACACAACACCCTATTGAAAGTGCACAACTACTATTAGATCATCAGACAACACAAATTTTGATTGGCGATTCTAAACTTAATACGCCACTAGACGAACAATTAATGAATGTATTATGCCATAGAACATTCACATTCACAGTTGATTTATTTGATATTCAAGCGACTACGATATTACAGCAAACGCACACTGTACGCTCAGACAACCCACAAGATGTAATTCGATCACAAGAAGCTAGACACTATTGTACAAGTGAAATGAATACTTTTAATACGACAAATCGAGATACAGGTACTGTGACAATTGATAATAAACTGAACGGACGCTATCAAGGAGAATTACAACTCTTGAAAGCTGACTTACCAGCGCATCCGCATGTTAATGTTATAGGTAAAATTTGTGAGTCTGAGCGCAGATTGGTTCATTGCATGAAGCCAAATGATACTTTTAAATTTATTATTAAAACAAGGGAGTAGAAATTAATGAGTGATTTAACTACTGAATCCAGAAATAAAGCTACAATGCATTTAGATGAAATGTCTATTACAGAAATTCTTAAAACAATGAATGATGAAGATCAAAAGGTTCCTCAACAAATTAGAAAAATCATACCAGAATTAACTAAAGTCATAGAAATCACGACAAAACAATTTAGAGCTGGTGGTCGAATAATTTATATGGGGGCTGGAACGAGTGGAAGATTAGGTGTGCTTGATGCTGCTGAATGTGTCCCCACCTTCAATACGTCCCCAGATGAAGTGATTGGATTAATTGCAGGTGGTCAAAGAGCAATGACAGTTGCTGTTGAAGGTGCTGAAGATAGCACTTCTTTGGCAGAAGAAGATTTACATCATATTCACCTTAATGAAAAAGACGTTGTGATCGGTATTGCTGCAAGTGGTAATACACCTTATGTTATCGGAGGATTAAAATATGCAAATAGCATTGGTGCACACACCGTTTCAATTGCATGCAATACAAATACTAAAATAAGTAAAATAGCTACAAAAGCAATTGAAGTTAATGTAGGCCCTGAAGTATTAACAGGTTCCACTAGATTAAAATCAGGAACAGCACAAAAATTGATACTTAATATGATTTCAACTATCACAATGGTTGGTGCCGGTAAAGTATATGATAATCTCATGGTCGATGTAAAAGCTACAAACCAAAAATTAATTGACCGTTCTATACGCATCGTACAAGATATCTGTGACACATCATATCAACAATCTGAGAAGCTATATAATGCCGCAGATCATAACCTTAAAGTTGCTATCGTTATGCATATGTGTGATACATCAAAAGCAGACGCAAAACAGCGTTTAGACAACAATAACCACATCGTTAAGCAAGCAATCAGAGATTAAACCAAGTACTTAAAATAATTTATGTATATAGGAGGGTTTTACGATGACTAAAGAACAAAAACTTGCAGAAAACATTGTAAATGCAGTTGGCGGTTTAGAGAACATGGAAAATGTTATAAATTGCATGACGCGCGTTAGAATTAAAGTGCACGATGAAAATAAAGTTGACTATGATAAATTAAAATCTACTTACGGCGTTATAGGTGTGGTCAAAGACGACCGTGTACAAGTTGTCGTTGGGCCTGGCACAGTTAATAAGGTAGCTGACCATATATCTGAAATGAGTGGTGTGCGTTTAGGTGAAACCATTTCACACCATGATAAAAATTATAAAGCTGAAACTGAAGCAAGAGCTAAAGAAAACAAGGCGGCTTTTCAAAGCAAACAAAAACGCGGTAAGTTCAATAAACTATTAAAAACAATCGCAAATATATTTATCCCATTGATTCCAGCATTTATTGGTGCAGGTTTAATTGGTGGTATTGGTGCAGTTTTAAGCAATTTACTTGCGGCCGAGGTCATATCTGGCGCATGGATCACACAACTTGTCACTGTTTTTAATGTAATTAAAGATGGTATGTTAGCTTATTTAGCAATCTTCACGGGTATAAACGCTGCAAAAGAATTTGGTGCAACACCAGGTTTAGGTGGTGTTATTGGAGGGACAACGTTATTAACAGGTTTAACGGAAGAAAATATGATTACTAATATTTTCACAGGTGAACCTTTACAAGCAGGACAAGGTGGTATAATAGGTGTTATCTTTGCAGTTTGGTTATTAAGTCTCGTAGAAAAGAGATTACATAAAATTGTACCAAATGCCATAGATATCATCGTAACACCTACGATTACTTTGTTCGTTATCAGCTTATCAACAATCTTTATCATCATGCCATTAGCTGGCTTTGTTTCTGATGGTTTAGTATCCGTAGTCAATGGTGTTATTGATATCGGTGGCGTCTTTAGTGGCTTTATCATTGGTGCTTTCTTCCTACCATTAGTTATGTTAGGATTACATCATATATTTACGCCTATTCATATTGAGATGATAAATCAATCTGGTGCTACTTACTTATTACCTATTGCTGCCATGGCAGGGGCAGGACAAGTTGGCGCCGCATTAGCACTTTGGGTAAGATGTAAGAAAAATACTACTTTGAGAAATGCAATTAAAGGTGCACTTCCTGTTGGTTTCCTCGGTATTGGTGAACCTTTAATTTATGGGGTTACGTTACCTCTTGGTAGACCATTCTTTACAGCATGTATTGGTGGAGGTATTGGTGGCGCAGTAGTTGGTGGTATTGGACACATCGGTGCCAATGCTATTGGACCAAGTGGTATTTCATTGTTACCTTTGATTTCAGATCATATGTACTTAGGATATATTGCAGGATTAATCGCTGCTTACATCGGTGGTTTCCTCTTCACCTTCTTTTTAGGTACAACAAAATCAATGAGAGAATCTGATAACTTAGGTGGTTAAACTATGACCAACGTACTTTATAAAATTGATAATATCTATGAAACTTTTACAAAAAGTGAAAAGAAAATTGCTGATTTTATTTTAAATGAACCGCATCGTATTATTAATATGTCTGTCCAAGATCTTTCAAATGAAATTAATACAAGTACTGCTTCAATTGTACGTTTTAGCAAAAAAATCACAGAAAAAGGCTTTCAAGAACTTAAAATTACAATTTCACGTTATTTGCCTGAAGATGCAATTAACAATAATCATATGGAATTAATTGATAATGAATCAGTCGATATTATCAAATCTAAAATGTTAGCTAGAGCAACCGACACAATGAGTTGTGTTGCGTCACAAATTGAGCAACCTCATATCGATGACATCTGCGATACATTGAAACATGCGCGTACTATATTCTTATTTGGTTATGGCGCATCACTCGTCATTGTCACAGATTTATATCAAAAATTGTCTCGAATAGGTTTAAATGTGCGCTTAATACAAGAAACGCATTTATTAATGACTACCATGGCTACACATGATGAACAAGATTGTATTATTTTCGTGACCAACCAAGGTAGTCATAGTGAAATGCAATCTATGGCAAAAGTTGCTACCGACTATAATATACCTATCATTACGATCTCAAGTTCGAACAATAACCCTGTAGCTAAAATTTCTGATTATACTTTAATTTATGGTCAAACAGATGAAAATGAACTGCGCATGGCCGCAACAACATCTTTGTTTGCACAACTTTTCACTGTAGATATTCTGTATTATCGATTTATCGCTTTAAATTATCAACGCTCATTGGATTCAATCACACAGTCAAAAATGGCGCTTGATAATTACCGTAAACATTTATCTAAAATCCAATTTAAACACTAAAACAATGCTAACATCACATTTTAAATAACATAATAAACAAGAACGACCTAGAAATCGCATTTTTATAAAGGATTTCTAGGTCGTTCTCTTTTTTTAATCTGAAGTTAACATTATTTGTTTATTACATCATTATTTTACATCTTTTTGGAAAAAGTCGAAAATATTTTTGGCATTATCAGTATTATCAATATTTCCTTTAAATTTATCACTACCAGGACCATATGCATAAGTATTTACATCTTCTCCTGTATGACCATTTGTAGTCCAACCAGTATTAGATTTGTCATTTATCGGTTTTTGTACAGCATCTTGAACTTTTTGTAATTGACTTTCATATGCTTTTTCGTCTTTTTTAAGATCTTTAAGTTTTTTAGCTTCGTCTTTTATTTTATCAATTTGATCTTGTGAAACTTCAAAACCATAACCATCTTTAATCACTTTCTCCACATTTTTACCCTTGCTGATTTCTTCAGTCATGTATTTACCTGAATGTTTCATTTGGTGAATGGCATCTGGATTCCAAACATAATCTTTACCTTTCGCTATAGACATCCCACCTGTAGAATGATCTGCAGTAGCTACCACAAGCGTATCTGGATTGTCTTTTGCATAATTCATAGCATATTCAAATGATTTTTCAAATCCAGACATTTCAGACATTACCCCTGTTACATCATTTGGATGGCCTGATTTATCAATAGAAGCGCCTTCTACCATTAAAAAGAACCCTTTGTCATTTTGTTTTAATTTATTTACAGCACTATCTGTCATATCCACTAATTTTGGATTTTTATCTGGTGCGTCTATCTGTAACGGCATATCATTATCTGCAAATAATCCTAATACTTGTTTATTTTTAGAGTTTTGTAGTTCATTTTTATTAGTAACTACATCGTAACCATCTTTTTTAAATTTATTTTTTAAGTTGCCGTTATCTTTACCGAAATACTCAGCACCCCCGCCTAAAAGTACATCTACTTTATGTTTGCCATTAATTTTGTCATTGTAAAATTGTTTAGCAATTTCATTCTTTTTATCACGATCATCTACATGTGATGCGTATGCAGCAGGTGTAGCATCTGTGATTTCAGCAGTAGATACTAAACCAGTTGATTTACCATTTTCTTTAGCTTGTTCTAAAACCGTTTTAACATTATTTTTATTAGCGTCGACACCAATAGCACCATTATATGTTTTTTGTCCTGAACTAAATGCGGTTGCACCGGCTGCAGAATCAGTAACATTCTCTTTTGGATCATTTGGATTTGTACGCTGACTACCTATTAGATATTTATCAAAAGCAGTTTGATCCATTTCTTTAGTATCAGGATTGTCTGCAAAATAGCGATAAGCAGCATTATACGAAGGACCCATACCATCTCCAACTAAAAAGATGACGTTTTTAGGGTTTTTTGTATTGCCCATGTAAGCTACATCAGAATTCTGATTTGCATCTTTAGTCTCATCTTTTTTCCCAGCTGCATAAATCCCTTGTCCACTCCCTAATGATGAACCGGCAATAATCGTCCCTGCAATTGTAGCAGTAGCTAGTTTATTAAGTATTTTCATATAATAACTCCTTTAGATATGTATTATGACCTCAACTTTATTCTAAAGCACGAGTTTTGAGTGAGTATTTTTATATTGTTAATTTTTTGTAAAACATTAGTGTAATCATATTTACGATATTGTCGATAACAAAATAAGCCATAAATGATACAAGTTAATGTATCATTTATGGCTTTTTAAAAGTTGATTGTAAAACGACCTACTGTTTTACGTTTTGTTTTACTATTTAAATTTGCTTATCATCACTTAATTTATGATAGCCCTTCAGGTAATAGAACAATGTCATACAACCTAAGAATACGATACCAATAACAACTGAAACGACTGTTTCTTTATTAAATAACATGCCTATTAACACCATGATAAAGAACGCCATTGTAATATAATTTGTTATTGCACCGCCTGGCATTTTAAACGGATGATTCTTGATTTCTTCACTGTGATTTTTTCTGAATCTTAAATGACTAATTAATATCATAAACCACGGTACCATACCTGGTAAAATTGAGGCACTGTATACATAAACAAAAATGCTGTCCGCGCCTTTAATGAATAAAGGCAAAATAACGTTCAATAATGCGCCAATTAAAATACCAATTGCTATTGCAGTTACTGTCCAAATAGGAACACCATTTTTCATAACTTTACGGAAAAACTTAGGTAACATTCCTTTTTGAGATAAGTTCAACGTCATTCGACTAGCACTAAATATACCAGAATTACATCCAGACATCGCTGCCGTTAAAACTACAAAGTTAATGAGTCCTGCTGCAAATGTAATACCTACTTTTGCAAATGTTGCAACGAATGGACTGCCGATATTTCCTAATTCATCCCAAGGATAAACAGTTACAATAACGAAGATAGCTCCGATATAGAATATTAATATACGCCATATAACACCATTAACCGCACTTTTAATATTTTTTTGCGGGTCTTTAGTTTCACCAGCAGTGATACCAATTAATTCAACACCTTGATAAGAACCAATTACAATAGAAAGTGCAAAGAAGAATCCTATCCAACCATTAGGCATAAAGCCACCATGTGACCATAAATTAGAGAGTCCAATAGCTTCTCCTCCATTACCAAGGCCAAAGAATATCAAACCGAATCCCGCGATAATCATTAAAATAATTGTTACTACTTTGATCATTGCAAACCAAAATTCAAATTCACCAAATGCTTTAACTGATACTAAGTTAGCACCTGCCAACAATAATACTACAATAATACCTGGTATCCACTGTGGTAAATCAGGGAACCAATAATTCATATATTCTCCAACGGCGATAACTTCACTCATACCTACAACAACCCATTGGAAAATATTGCTCCATGCTGTCAGATAACCAGCAACTGGATTTATGTAATCACTTGCAAAGTTTGCAAATGAACCTGAGGTCGGATGTAAATATACCATTTCCCCCATAGCTCTCATCACTAAAAATAAAAACAGACCTGCTATTAAATATGCAAATATTACTGAAGGTCCTGTCCACTTGATTGTACTTGTCGCCCCCATGAAGAGTCCGACACCAATTGTTCCACCAAGTGCTATCATCCGCATTTGACGTGCACCTAGTCCCCTTTGTAATTCGTTATTCTCATTCATCATTCAAACCCCATCTCATTCAAATATAAGTGATAATAATTCACTTATTATGACGCTATTATACTATAAATTCTAAAAATTAAAACAATTATTTTTCATTTATGTAAGCCCTTACATATGTTTTTATTTTAGATTATTTTGTGAGAAAACGCAATGTAAATTTTATTTTTGATATTATAGCGGACAATTAAATATTCATATTAGTTAATTAATCAGCAGTTTTTAATTATGATTATTTTGTGAATTATTTCACAAAAATGCAGTTACATAGTATAATATTTTTAATTAATAGAAAGTGAGGATAAAGTTTTGAACGAAAAAAACATAAAATGGGATAAAGTTTTTTATGGTAAAGCTTGGGTCCATCATGTCGTAGAGACAATTCGAGCCAAAGATATATTGCAAAGTTTTTATTTAAAACGCTATCTGCTACGTGCCATTATGGCTGGATTTATCTTAGGCGTGATAACAGTTTTTGTCTTACTCATTAAAGGTTCATTAGCATCTGATGTTCCAATGGGTGTTACAAATTTAGTCGGTGCGATTGCATTCAGTTTTGCTTTAGTATTAATACTTTTTACAAATTCCGAATTATTAACAAGTAACTTCATGTATTTTACAGTAGGACTTTATTATCGAGTCATTTCGCCATTCCGCGTTTTTAAAATTTTTACACTTTGTTTTATTGGTAATGCTCTAGGTGGATTAATATTCTTTTTATTGATACGTTCCTCAGATATAATGACTCCTGAGATGATGCAACAATTAGAAGCTACAATCGACCATAAAACACTAACTGCAGGTTTTGTCGCCATTCTAATAAAAGGTATTTTTGCTAATTTCTTTATAAACATCTCCCTTGTAATAGCTATGCAAATAGACGATGTTCTAGCAAAAATGTTCGTCATGATGTTTGGTGTATCAATTTTTGCATTTATGGGTTATGAGCACGTTGTTTATAATACTGTATTATTCGCAGGCGGCCTCGTATATCAAAGTGATGTCCTTTCAGTCATACCAGCTTTAATCAATTTGCTTGGTGCAGGTATTGGTAATTATATCGGTGGTGGCTTAGTTATAGGCTTGTTCTATGCTTATTTAAATGATCATAAGCAATATCAAAACAACAAAATTCATTAACTGCAGCTTGAGTTATTGTAATTAAAAGTTGAAGTCTAGTATTTATGAAGTTATAGTTCCTAATTTTATATGATATAATGGTCAATAGATTTTATTATAAAGGAGTTCAATATGAATAAACATCTATTGAAACGAACAATCACAGTTTCAATTATATTTGGCATATTATTTTTCCTGATCAATTATTTTAGTGATAGTGATGTTTCTGCCGGAAATTTAGTGCTAAAAAGTTTACTTACGATTGTTGTATTCGGGATACTATATTACTTAATTTTTACTATTGTAAATTCACCAGAACGAAAATATAAATTTGGTATTACTTTACCTATTTCTCTACTAATTGCAATCATTATCAGTGCTATGTTTTCTGCTCTGAAAATCGGTATTATAACCGGCCTAATCATTGGTATAATAGCAGGTTATCTATGGGAATTTATAGATAATCATAAAAACGGTGGTGATAAATCGTGAGCATTGTCATTGGTATTATTGTTATCATTTTATTAAGCGTAAGTTTAATTCCTAATTTAAAAGCTGTAAAAAAATCTAAAGCTACTGGAGAAAAAAATCCACGTTTTGCAATTATGGTAGGTATTGATTCTATTTTACTCGTGTTAGTTATTGTGACACTAATACTTCAATTTTTAAAATAGGCTATCATTTTCATCTTATATTACAAAAACCCCTTATCGACACATTTTTTCAATGTCAAAATAAGGGGTTTTAAATTAAAATTGATTTTGTAAAACAAGAAAATATAAAACCAAAGCTCCCAATAAGTAAACAAGACTTCCAACCATAAATGAGCGAAATTGTATCTTTAACGGAACTTTTTTATTAAAGATTGGACCTAAAACTAAATTTCCTATTGCTAAAACAATTGGACCGCCTAAAAAAAATAGAATTAAATATCCATTCATACACTAGCCTCTACTTTTTTCAAAATATTTTTCAATGATAGCTGTACCTGATAAATCTTTACCTACATAGGCTATGTTACTAAAATCTTGTTTTTCCGTCATATCATTCGTGTTTACAATCACATCTAAACCAGCATTTACCGCAGCGGTTGCCCCATTGACTGAGTCTTCTATGGCTAAACAATTAACTGGGTTATAATTTAATCTTTGAACTGCTGTTAAATATAGTTCAGGACTTGGCTTTATTTCTTCTACATCTTCTCTTCCAACAACAACATCGATATACGTATCTAACCCCAATTGCTCGAATGTGGGTTGAATATCGTTTCTAAAACTACTTGTCGCAATAGCCATTGGTATATGGCGCACTTTACAATAATCCATAAGTTGTTTCATATGCGTAACAATCGGTAAATGTATACTTGTTTCATTATGCTCTTGATAAATTGCTTCCTTGCGTTCTTGTCCGAGTTGAGCCTCCAAGTACTGGTGCAAATCTGAAGCCAATCCCCCGATGGATTGTCGATAAAAATCTAAACTAACTTCCTCCAAACCATAATGATTTAGATGTTTATTTATTATTTCAAACAAGTGTTTTTCTGTATCAATAATTGTTCCATCAAAATCAAATATCACTGCGCGATACATACAGTACCCTCCTCTAAAATAAACAAGATAAAATCAAATTATTGTCAGTGTATCATACTTTCCGTCCCTCTAGCCTGCCATCGCCTCAGATAAAATAAACTAAGATGAAAACACAAAAATATTAATGTTTTCATCTTAGTTATGAATTCCTTATTAATTTCAACCTAAAATCAGTTATATTTACCTTTTGTTCCAGTATTTTGCAAGAATTGGTCCTGTAATATTATGTATTAAGCTAAATACCGCCCCTGGCACTGCAGACAATGGATTAAAATGTACTGTGGCTAAAGAAACTGCTAATCCTGAGTTTTGCATACCTACTTCTATTGATACTGCTTTTTTATCCGGTCGATCTAATTTTAAGATTTTGGCAAATGTATAACCCAATACATATCCAATCAAATTATGAAGAATGACAACCGCAAAAATAAGTAAACCAGTGGCCAAAATTTGTGCTTTACTACTACCAACTACAGACGCAAGTATTAATGAAATAGCAACAACAGAAACAATTGGCAATGCAGTGGCAGTCGTATCAGCAAATTTCTTAAATACTTTTTGAAGTACAAAACCAATGATTATTGGTATTAAAATGACTTGAACTACTGACCAAAACATACTAATAAATGAAACTTGCAACCATTCATGCGCAAATAAATATATTAAAGCTGGTGTTAAAAATGGAGCTAGCAATGTTGAAACACTAGTAATAGCTACTTACAAAGCAACATTTGCATTTGCTAAGTAACTCATAACATTACTAGATGTACCACCCGGACAACATCCAACTAAAATCACACCAATAGCAATTTCTGGAGGCAAATGAAACAGTTTGACAATTAAAAATGCACTTAAAGGCATAATTGTATACTGCAATATCACACCGACAATTACTGATCTAGGTGCTTGAAATATAATTTTAAAATCTTTAGGATCTATAGTTAATCCCATACCTAGCATAACAATCCCTAGTAAATAAGGTACCCAACTACTTAAAGTAGCAAGTTGCGTTGGAAATATAAAACCAATGATAGCTGCAATAAGCATCCATACTAAGAACGTATTCGTTGCAAACTTACTTACTTTTGATAACATCTAAACACTTCCCTCTCTGTATTAATAAAGAAGAATGTATCATACTTTAAGCCTTGAAACAACAGAATTTTCTAAATATTATGAATTCTAAATTTGCAACTTTTAAAAAATTTTATACTTCGTTCTAAAGACCTAGTGTCTTCTTTTAAAAAGAGTGGTACAATTTAATAGAATTTAAAACATGTACAATTTTAAGTGCAGTAGAATATTATTTTTAATATACGTATGTCACTTTATATAGATATGGAGGTATAATATGTTTTTAGATAAAACTGAAACGTTTGTATTAAACATCAGTGGTTTAAATAAACGTCATATCCGCAAAAATTTGTTAAAACTTTTGAAACAAGTACACTTTTGTAAATCCTTCAAGTTTACTATTTTCAAAAATAATCATTTATATGCTTTAGAAGTGAATTTACCTAAGCAACAACTACCTTATTTAATTAGTTTTCTCAGTTTCCACAATTATTTAATCTATCAAATTTTAGAAAATAATCATGCACATGAACTATTAGACTTAGATCATTTACTATTATCATCTAAACGTTTCGAAATCGCTGTTGACGGCCTTCACGATGCTTTTATTAAAGATAAAGTTATCGATATTATGAATTTACTCAATCACACTGAAACTATTGTTTATACCTTCAATCGAAATACCATCAACGTTTCTTGTTCACCTACAGTATTCTCTAAATTAATTCACGCTATCGCAACACACAACATTGATATTTATAGTGCGACCTATCAACCACGTTTAATGCATAAAACTAGAATTTCTTAAAGCACACTCATGCACGATATCATTAATATAAACAACAAACTCGATTTGTTTCTTTTCCACTGAGAATTAATAAACATGAGTCTAAAGTATCAACATCTAAGACTCAATCATAAACGTCAATTTTTATTGTAATTATATAGAAATTGACTTTTTTTGTGTTCTGTAATGAACCTTTTCTTTTGTATCTTGAGAAATATTTCAAACGATTTTGCATCGTGCTGACTCCGGGGGGAATGATATGAGAGAGAGACTACAGGCTCGAGCCATATTCCCAGGCAAGCATGCACGATCAAAATCGCAATTTATCCATATAAAAAGGACAATTCTTTATTACTTATTATTTCAAAGTAATTCATGTTATTAATTTTATAAAATAAGCACTTCATCAATTTATCAGGGTTAATGAATTGTTTTAATTGAGCTTTTTCTTTTATATCTTGAGAAATATTTCAAACGATTTTGCATCGTGCTGACGCCCAGGGTAATGATATGAGTGAGAGACTACAGGCTCGAGCCATATTCCCAGGCAAGCATGCACGATCAAAATCGCAATTTATTCATATAAAAAAGGACTAATCCATTTTTTTCATATGGATTAGTCCTTTTTTGAGCATAATCTTATATGCAACCTTTTTATTAATTATTTTTTTCTTCAAATACTAAATTTTCAAATGCTTCTCTTACTTGAGGTACAGACATACCTACTACGACTTGCACATTTTTCCCACTTTTTACTAAACCATGTGCCATTTGTCTATGCGTAAAGTAATCACTATCTTCAACTTTATTGACATCATTCACTGTTAATCTTAGACGCGTCGTACAATTTGTAACATCTTTAATATTTTCTTTTCCACCCAGACCTTCTAAATAATATATTGCTTTATCTTCAAACTCATTTGTTGAACCAGTTTTTTTAGTAACTGCTCCTTTACCATCCTTGTTTTTATAATCATCTTTACTATATAATTTCATATCCTTGTCGTCTTTTTTACGCCCAGGAAGAGGAATATTAAATTTTATAATTAAAAACTTGAATAAAAAGAAATAAATTGCTGTAAAACCTAAACCAATTGCAATTTGAATCACATAAGTTAACCAATGATTCTGTGCCAAAGGTATCCAATTCGTAGCAAAGAAATCTAATAACCCTCCGCCAAAGTTACCTACTAAGCCAAAACCATACATTAACGTATCCATTGTTGCTGCTAAGATTGCATGTAAAACGAATAAATAAGGTGCTATAAATAAAAACGTAAACTCTAATGGTTCAGTAATGCCAACAACAATCGCTGTCAATGTTGCTGGAATTAACAATGCTGCAATTTTCTTTCTATTTTCTTTCGGTGTTGTTGCATACATTGCTAAAGCAATACCAATTGAACCGAAGACTTTCCCGTTACCTTGTAACATAAAACCATACGGGAACAATTCTTTTAATGGCTCTTTACTTTTAGCAAATTCATTTACATGTTCAAACCATTCTGCTTTTAACCCATGATTCACAACAACAGGACCTACTTCTATTGGTGCATAAATAAAGTGGTGTAATCCTGTTGGTATTAATACTCTTTCTAAGAAATGATACAACCAAACACCTATATAACCAGAACCAATAATAAAACCTTGCAATGAAGAAATACCGTTTTGTACCGTTGGCCATACAATACAAGTAATTAAAGCAATCGGTAACATGACAAAAAATGAAATCGTTACTACAAATGTCAAACCTTGAAATACACCAAGCATTTCAGGTAATTTTTTACTATAAAATCGATTATGTATCCATGTCACAATGCTTGAAATAATAATACCGCCTAGAATATTAGTGTCTAATGTTTCTATACCAGCAATCGCTTTTAACCCCGTTACATTTTCCACACCTTTTTCCAAATTTGCTCCGAATGTATGTGGCCATTGCGTTAATATGGCATTGATAAAAGTATTAAACATTAAATATCCCATTAATGCTGCTAATGCTGCATGTCCAGGTGCTTTCTTGGCCAAGGATAAAGGTAGTCCAACAACAAACACCACTTCCATGTGATTAAATATTGTCCAACCACCAGACTCTATCACTGACCATATTTTGAACCAATTCGTACCTTCATCTGCAATACTCCCCATTATTGAAGGATTTTTAAATAGCGTCGCTAAACCGAGTACAATACCAAAAAATGCAAACATTAATACAGGTACAATCATTGCACTCCCAAATCTCTTTATTGCGTTCATATAAAATTTCCCCTTCTTTCTAAATTTCTGAAATTATCCATTTATAATTATAAAGTGCTTATCAATTCGAATGATTAAATATCAATTTATCTTCGATTTTATAGTAAACGCTTACATACAAACAATAGTTTGACGCTATTACGAACAATTTTGTACAATAAGATTATATTTTCAAAACGTGAAAATATTTTCAAAAATTTGAGGTGAGACCATTGCTTTTAGATGAACGTATTAACAATAATTTTAATAAATTAAATGAAAATGACCTACAAATCGCTCATTTTATAAACACACATATATCAGAATGTAAAACAATGAAAATACAAGATCTAGCGGCTTATACACATGCATCAAATGCAAGTATCCATCGTTTCACTCGTAAGTTAGGATTTGATGGCTATAGTGATTTTAAATCATATTTAAAATTCGAATCTGAACAAGTTCATCAATTGCCTTCTGACTCTATGAATGCTTTTAAGCAAGAAATTGAAAATACCTTCACTTATTTAGAGCGTATTGATTACGACCTAGTTACAGACAAAATATATCAAGCTGAAACGGTATACTTATATGGCACAGGTTTAGCACAAATGAACGTTGCGCAAGAAGCTCAAAGAATTTTATTAACCATACATAAGAATATTATTGTGCTACACGATGTACATGAATTTAAAATGGTATTAAATAAAGCTTCTGATAATGATTTATTTTTTATTATTTCTTTATCCGGAGAGACATATCATTTATCTGACATAACGAATTTATTGCAACTGCGTCAAAAATATTTTATTTCTATTACTACGCTCCAAGATAACACATTAGCTCAAAAAGCAAATTATAATATTTACGTTTCAAGTAATACTTTTTATTTAACAAATGGCATCGATTATTCCAGTTTTATCAGTTATCATATATTTTTTGAAACGGTACTGCGTAAGTTTAATGAGCGTAAACAATATGGTCAATTTACCCATAATAATTAATCTATAAAATAAAAGAAGGCTGGACAAATTAATTGTCTCAGCCTCTTAGTCCAACTACTTTTTTATTGAGTTCGGTTGAATTGATATAATGATTTTATTGTTCTTCTTCATATTCTTCTAGCGTTGTTTGAAGCTTATCAAATAGCATTTCAAAACCATGCGCAGTGGAATCATGATATTCCTTTTTCTTTTGCTTATACTCTAACGATGTCAGTCTACGTTCTCTAGGCACATAAGCCGTGTAACTAAAAATCATTTGTGTAATACCTGGTTCTCTTTCAAACATCTCAACTTCAATAGTATCTTCAGAGTCACTTAATTCAGGCATACCTATAGTCATAACAATATATTCATTTGGGTTCAATGTAACATATGAACCCTTTACTATATTTTCTTTTCCCTTACGTACATCAATAATTTCATAGCCACCGTTTTGTACAGCATCTATTTCTATTGCTTTATTCGTTCGTTCTGTTGTCATAAACCATTGTTTAAGAAATCGTTGCTCGGTCCAAGCTTGATATACTAATTCAGGTTCAACTTTAAAAAGTCGTTCCAATTGAATTTCTACATTTTCATTTTCCACATTGTATCTAGCCATGATTGTTCACCTACTTTCACTCTTATTACTATTCTAACTCATTATACTAGACTTCTAAACAATAATACTATGAAATCCAACTTCCCTTTATTTTCACTATAAAAGTGACAGCCTATTTATTTTATCGTTATTAGTCAGTAAACGTCAAAATTTTACCTTTTTTTTATTTAAAATGTTTATTTTTAAATATCGTATTATTTATTAAAAACAGGGGAGTCAGTCTATATTCAATTGGTATAAACCGACGCCCCTCCTTATAATTAATTTTTTTTATTCAATTTTGGTAATCTAAAGAAGATTGCAATTAATCCACAAATACCTAGAATTATAGGATAAATTGAATACGGCATTAATGAAACTGGCGAAATAGACGCCACACCTGCCGCTGCTATAACTTGCGGGCTATAAGGTAATAAGCCTTGGAAACAACTTGCAAACATATCTAAAATACTTGCAGATTTTCTTGGATCAATATCGTATTCGTCCGCTATATCTTTAGCCAAGGGACCTGCCATTAATATCGAAATTGTATTATTGGCAGTTGAGATATCAGCAGCACTTACAAGTCCTGCTATACCTAATTCTGCACCACGCTTTGATTTAACCCTATTGCGTACAAAATTTAATAACCAAGTTATACCACCATTATGTTGTATCAATGCTACAAGTCCGCCAATTAATAGCGCAATAATTGCAATATCTTCCATACCAACAATTCCTTTTGAAATCGAACTAAGCAATCCTGACCAATTAAATGACCCATCAACTAGTCCAATAATAGCAGATAATACGGTACCACCTATCAATACTATAATTACATTGATGCCTGCTAGCGCTAAAATTAACACCAATAAGTATGGAATAACTTTAATAAAATTATAATCATATGATTTTGTCGTATCTATCTGAGCACCATGAGTTAAAAACCAGAGCGCTATAACAGTAAATATCGCACCAGGTAATACAATTTTTATGTTCACTTTAAACTTATCACTCATTTTAGTCTTTTGAGTACGTACTGCAGCAATTGTCGTATCAGAGATCATTGATAAATTATCACCAAACATTGCACCACCTACTACAGTAGCCATTGTAATCGCTGCAGAGACATCCGTCGCCTGACTTAAACCAAAGCCAACCGGTGCTATGGCTGCAACTGTACCTACTGAAGTACCCATTGAAAGTGATACAAACATACAAATGATAAATAAACCGACGATAATTAAGTTCTCTGGTATGAAAGATAGTCCTAAATTAACAGTTGACTTGACTCCACCCATATCTTCTGTGGTTTGAGAAAATGCACCCGCAAGTAGAAATATTAACATCATCAAAATAATATTTGAATGTCCTGCACCTTTTGTAAACACATCTACTTTTTTATGAAATGTTTCTTTTCTATTCATCAATAAACCCACGATAGATGCAATAATGATTGCAACATTAAGTGGCATTATTGAAAAGTCACCAGTAATAACGCCCACACCTAAAAATATACCAACAAATATGATAAGCGGTACAAGCGCCCATGCATTACCTTTTTTATTTTCCGCCATACAAAACCAACTTTCTTTATCATTACTTTTATAATCAATCGTTTTATTTACTTACCATAAAAAATAAAAAACTCTTTTCTTGTAGAAGAAAAGAGTAAATCGTTACATCTTTAATCTTATCTTCTAGCACAATTTATGCTACTGGAATTGGCACACGCATCACCATGTTGCCGAAGTTTCAATGGGCCAGTCCCTCCACTTCTCTAGATAAGCTATTTTATTTATTTTATAACAGTACACTATTCATGCGACTTCGTCAATTATATATTTGCAGTATGAAATGATACTTTAACTCAAATATTATTCCGTTGGCCTAACAATTGTAAATGTATCACCGATTGATGCATAATCATTTCCGGCTAACCGGCACACGGCTTCTAGTGCTTGCGCATTTATCTTACTGTCCTCAAAATACACATCTTCATTAATATGAAACATCAATACCTCACCAATAATTAGATCTGACCCCTCTTCAGTATCTCCTAAAGGAATAATCCGCTCTAATTTACATTCCATACGTATCTTCGCTTGCTCAATGCCAGGTACAGATATAAGTTCCGAGTCGACAAGGGTTAATTCTGTGCGTTCTAATTCATTTTCTCTACGCTCCAATGGTGCGGCTGTGCGATTAATTTGTTCAACATTTGTTTCATCAGTAATATGCACTACAAAATTTTCAGTCTCTTCAATATTAAGCGAAGTGTCTTTACGTTTGCCTTCCGAACGTCCTGTAGAAATCATAATCATCGGTGGTGCACTATTCACTACGTTAAAGAAACTGAACGGCGCCGCATTTAACTTGCCATTTTTATCTTGAGACGTAACAAATGCTATAGGTCTAGGTATGATACTGCCACTCAATAATTTATAGTTTTGCCTTTTAGACAATTGACTTGCTTTAAAATGCTTCACTGAAATTCACTTTCCTTTCATAAATAAAAAGTGGCTATGTCAAAATGTCAGTGCGTAAACCGTTCATTTAAGCACTAATCACTTTGAAATAGCCATCTATCAAATTAATCTAATTGTGTACCACCCGTAACGCCATATACTTGGCCAGTTGTGTAACTTGATTCATCAGCTGCTAAATGAACATACACACCAGCTAATTCTACAGGTTGACCTGCTCTACCAAGCACTTCTTTTTGGCCAAATGCCGGAATTTTCGATTGTGGTTGTCCACCTGATATTTGAAGTGGTGACCAAAATGGTCCTGGCGCGACACAATTAACACGGATACCTTTAGCACCTAATTCTTCAGACAAGCTTTTAGTCAACGATATGATTGCAGCTTTTGACGCTGCATAATCATGTAAAATAGGATTAGGATTATAACCTTGTACAGATGATGTTGTCGTAATTGTAGCACCTGGTTCCAGATAATCGATTGCTTTTTGTACTGTCCAAAATATTGGATACACATTCGTTTCAAAAGTTTCAGCAAATGATGCTGTATCAAAGTCTTTAAGCGTATCTCTGTATTGCTGATGACCAGCTACGAGTGTAACATTATCTAATCCGCCTAACGCATGATATGCTCGCTCTACTAACTCATAATTGAATTGTTCATTGCGTAAATCACCCGGTATTAGCACAGCTTTTTGTCCAGCCGATGCAATAACTTCTTTTACCTCTTCAGCATCCTCTTGTTCTGATGGCAAGTAATTAATCGCAACATCAGCACCTTCTTTAGCATAAGCTATCGCAGCAGCCCTACCTATAGCTGAATCTCCACCTGTTACCAACATCTTTAAACCTTTCAATCTACCGTAACCAATATATGAAGTTTCTCCACAATCTGGTTTAGGGTTTAGATTTTTTTGTAAACCTGGAACGGCTTGCTCTTGTTTTGGAAAATCTGCATTTGAAAATTTCGTTCTAGGATCTTGAGACACCATGGCTTAATCCTCCTCAAAAATAATGATTATAATTATTTTTTACCCAAATTAAATCGTCCATAACATAAGCTATTACTTTAAGATTCATTTAATAATTTCTGTACAAATGTTACAAAGTAATCTGGTACTTTTTCTAAAATACGTTCATCGGGATCGTATTTTGGATGATGTAAATCATAATCACTATTCGAGCCAATAAAGACAAATACACTTGGGTACTTATTAGCAAAACCAGAAAAATCTTCACCAATGGTTAATGGCTGTTCCATTATATTCACATTATAACCCACTTGCTTAGCAATGTTGATTGCATCATCCGTTAATTTTTCGTCATTGATAACCGCACCTGGTAAACGGATATATTCTGTTTCAATTTCAACATCAAATACTTCTGCCAGTCCATTACCAATTTCTCTCAACCTTTTTTCAATGAATGTACGAATACGTTCATCAAAACTTCTCACTGTACCTTGTACATAAGCTTGATCTGCAATAACATTCCATGTGTTACCACAAGAGACTTCTCCTATCGTTACCACAGCATTATCAAAAGCAGATAAATTTCTGCTGACGATGGATTGAACGCTATTGATTAATTGACCTAACACGACGACTGGATCATTACCTTGTTCAGGTTTTGCTGCATGCGCACCTTTACCTTTAATTTTAAATTCAAAACGATCTACAGAAGATGTCACAGCACCGGATTTCACTGCTAATGATCCTATATCCATCGTAGGATAATTATGATAACCTAGCACAGCTTTTGTACCATCAATGGCACCTGACTCAGCTAATTTAACAGCACCATAGCCTAGCTCTTCGGCAGGTTGAAAAATAAAACGTACCCTACCTTTTAATTGCCCTTCAATTTCTTTTAATCTTGTAGCTACTGCTAAAATACTTGCCATATGGATATCATGCCCACAAGCATGCATAATGCCTTTATTAGTTGAAGTGAATTCATGTACAACTTCTTCATTAATTGGTAATGCATCAATATCCGATCTAACAGCAACAAATGAATCTCCTTGTCCTACTTCTGCAATCAATCCAGTTTCCAAAGGTATATCTAAAATTTTAATTTCATAACTCTCTAAAATACGTCTTAATCGTTTCGTTGTTTCATATTCATCATCCGACAATTCAGGAAACTGATGAAATGTACGTCTCCACTTTACATAATCTTCATATTGTGGCATTACATGTCACGTCCTTTCTAAATTTATAAAACGTTTTAAAAAATAATATAGTATTGTTACAACCACTACTCCGAGCGCTAAATTATTAGAAATTAGGATAAGCACCATCGTTAGTATTACAATGAAAGCATTTATTAATGGCGATTGGCGTATAAAAGGTATTGTACGTCGATCAAATGTGTTCAGTGAAATGGTAATGAGTACAGTAGCTAAAACAGCCATTGGAATATGTCCTATAATTTCACCAAAAACAAATAAACTTACCAGTAAAAAACTACCGGTAACAAACGTCGAAATTCTAGAATTCGCACCCATTGTCACATTAAAACGTGATTGCCCAACAAGCGCACTTCCACCATAACCACCAAATAACCCTACTACAAAATTGGCTATACCTTGACCTATCGACTCACGATTTTTATCACTTGTTGTAGCGGTTACTTCATCCATCATACTTGCTGTTAAAGTCGTTTGAACAATTGCAACAATAGCCATCATCAATCCATATAACAACGCAGTTAAGAAGAAATTAACATTTAATATTTCAGTAGGAATACTTGGATAAGGTAGTTTAATATGTATTGAAGATAAATCATGCACATATTTAATATCAGGCTTTAATATCCACGAAAATATAGTCAATATTATGATTGATATTAACGGTGCAGGGATAATTTTGATATATCGATTGCCCAACCAAATAATTAAAAATGATACGATTGCAACAATATACGTTGGCATAGAAATCCCCAAGATATTCTTTAGCTGAGATGTGAATAATAGTATTCCTAAAGCATTCATAAATCCAATTACTACACCTACTGGTATCAATTCTAACCATTTATTAATTTGAAAATATCCCAATATAACTTGAATGATTCCCATAAATAATGTAGCTAAAATGACTGCTTGCATCCCGTGACTTGCTGCTAAAGGTGCTACGACTAATGATACACCACTACTTGGTGCTGAAACCATCAAGGTTCTATTTCCAGTCAAGCTGAGTACGAGCATCATCAAACCAGTACTTAACATACCGATTGTTGGGGTCACGCCTGCTATAAATGAAAAAGCAATTGCTCCAGGCAACAATGCAAGTGCAAGTAATATACCTGTAAGCATATTCTGTACTATGTCGCCTTTCCATTGATCAATATATCCAGCGTTACTCACACTATACTTCACCCCCAACCCCTTTAATTACTATACTATCATAATTGTCAAAATATTTTATTAACTTGCGTTTTATGTACTTTTAGATTTTACGTTTAGAAAGTATGTATATTACAAAAATAACTAAAATAAGAATAGAGCAAGGAACAAATCAATATTGTTGATTTCATTCCTCACTCTATCTAGTGTCAAAAGTCTTAATGATTCATTTTAATTACAGTTTCACTTTTAAAGTTTTACGCGATTATCAAATAGTACCTTGCCATCTTTAATCACTCTTTCTGCGTGATTAATACCATAATGATAAGGAATATATTCATGGTTCGGTGCATCCCAAATTACAATATTTGCTTTATCACCCTTATTGATGGTACCTGCATCAACATTAATCGCTTTAGCTGCATTCACTGTCACTGCATTCCAAATTTCATTTGGGGATAATTTTAATTTTAATGCTGCAATAGACATCACTAATTGTAAATTATTAGTCACACAGCTACCTGGATTGAAGTCAGTAGCTATGGCAATAGCACCGTCGTTATCTAACATACCTCTCGCATCTGCATATGATTCCTTATCAAGGTAAAAAGTTGTACCTGGAAGTAATACCGCAACCGTATCACTATCTTTCAATTTTTGTTTGCCTTTTTCACTAGATGCTACTAAATGATCTGCAGAGATTGCATTTTCATCAATTGCAAGTTCTAAACCACCTAATGGATCAATTTCATCCGCATGAATTTTAACATCAAAGCCTTGTTTTTTAGCCGCTTCCATATAAGCTTTAGATTCTTCTACAGTGAACACACCTGTTTCACAGAAAATATCAGCAAAGTCAGCGTACGGTTTAACTTCTGGCAATAAATCTATCATTTCTTGTAAGAAAGCTTGGTTAGACTTCGCATCTTTTGGTACAGCATGTGGCCCAAGGAATGTATGTTTCATGTCTAAATTATATTTTTTTGCTAATCGATTCGAAACGCTCAATTGTTTAAGTTCATTTTCTTTATCTAATCCATAACCACTCTTACTTTCAACTGCTAAGACACCGTGTTGTAACATGGTTAATAGGTTTTTTTCCGCTTTTTCAAAAAGTTCGTCTTCTGTCGCTTGACGTGTAGCTTCTACAGTAGATAATATGCCGCCACCTTGTTCAAGTATTTCTAAATAAGAGACACCTTGACGTTTGAGTGACATCTCATGTTCACGTGAGCCACCATGCACAAGATGCGTATGTGCTTCTACTAATGCAGGTGAAACGACTTTTCCTGAGGCATCTATTGTCTCATTTGCTTCATAAGCCTCAGAATGTTCACCAGCATAAACAATCTTGCCATCTTGCACAACTACTGTTCCATTTTCAATAATGTTTAAATCATCTAATTCTTTGCCTTTTAAAGGACGATCGGTAGCCTTTGGTAAAATTAGTTGTTTAATGTTTTGAATAATTAAGTCGTTCATTTTTTATCTCCTTTTCCCGTAATCATTGGAATGTGAATACTTTTTTCATTTGCTACATTAATCGCTGATTCATAACCTGCATCAGCATGTCTTACTACTCCCATACCCGGATCTGTAGTTAGTACTCGTCCTAACCGTTTGTCTGCCCTTTCTGAACCATCAGCAACAACTACCATGCCGGCATGTAATGAATAACCCATACCAACACCTCCACCATGATGGAATGAAATCCAAGATCCACCTGCTGCAGTATTGATTAACGCATTTAATATTGCCCAGTCTCCTACAGCATCTGAGCCATCCTTCATGCCTTCAGTCTCACGATTAGGACTAGCTACTGAACCCGAATCCAAATGATCTCGGCCAATTACAATTGGTGCAGAAATTTCACCTTCACGTACAAGTCTATTTAATGCCAATCCCATTTTTGCACGTTCTCCATAACCTAACCATGCAATTCTTGAAGGCAATCCTTGAAATGCAATTTTCTCTTGTGCTAAATCTAGCCAACGGATAAGTTTTTCATTTTCAGGAAATAGCTTTCTCATTTCTTCATCTGCACGCTCAATGTCTTTAGGATCTCCGCTTAATGCTGCAAATCTAAATGGCCCCTTACCTTCACAGAATAATGGTCTGATATATGCTGGCACGAACCCAGGAAAATCAAAAGCATTTTTTAAGCCGTCATTATATGCGACTTGTCTTATATTATTGCCATAATCAAAAGCGACTGCACCTTGTTTTTGAAATTCTAACATCAACGAGACATGTTTATGCATTGATGCTTGAGATTCTTTTACGTATTGTTTTGGGTCTTTATTGCGTAGTGCACTTGCTTCTTGTAATGAATACCCTTGTGGCACATATCCATTTAAAGGATCGTGTGCACTCGTTTGATCCGTAATAATATCAATTCTAAATCCTTTATCTAAAATTGCTTGATGTACATCGACCGCATTACCAACCAATCCAATAGATAATGGTTTACCCTGTTTGCGTGCGTCTTCCGCTAAACTTAATGCTTCATCTAAATCTCGTGTCTTCACGTCACAATAACGTGTATCAATACGCTTATCAATGCGGGTTTCATCTACATCAACTCCAATGACAACACCGCCATTCATTGTAATTGCTAATGGTTGTGCACCACCCATACCGCCAAGACCAGCAGTTAGTGTAATCGTCCCATTTAATTTGCCATTAAAATGTTGATTAGCGAGTTCACCAAATGTCTCATATGTACCTTGAACGATGCCTTGTGATCCTATATAAATCCAACTACCCGCAGTCATTTGTCCGTACATCATTAATCCTTTTTGATCTAATTCATTAAAATGATCCCAGTTTGCCCATTCAGGTACTAATACAGAATTAGAAAGTAACACACGTGGTGCTTCTTCATGCGTTTTAAATACAGCAACCGGTTTACCTGATTGGACTAACATTGTTTCATCAGCTTCTAATGAACGCAGTGTGGATTCGATTGCTTCAAATGCCTCCCAGTTCCGAGCTGCTTTACCTATGCCACCATAGACAACCAAATCTTCAGGTCTTTCTGCAACTTCAGGATCTAAATTATTATATAGCATTCGTAATACTGCTTCTTGTTCCCAACCTTTACATTCAATCTCTAAACCTTTTTTTGCTTTAATTTTTTTCATGAAAAATCTCTCCTTCATCGATTTTAATTCAACCTTTGTTTTGATATTTAAAATATCCATAATGCAAATGGAATTGTAATCAGTAGTGTTAGTACTACTCTTTCAAACCAAATAAGCACAAGTTTTCCTACTGAAATTTTAATTTCTGTAGATAATATGACTGGAACAACGCTTGAAAAAAAGATAATCGCTGAAACACTCATTACTGCTACTGTAAATCTTGTTGCTAAATCTGCTGATTGTGCAATTGCAGCTGGTAATAACATTTCAACAATTGAAATCGTTGAAGCCTGTGCTAATACCCCCACATTTTCTACTGGAAAAATGCTAATGAATGGATAAAAGATGTAAGAAATATATTCGATAACTGGTGTAAATTCTGCGATTACTAACCCTAGAAAACCTATTGACATGATAGAAGGTAAAATAGCTATAGTCATTACGACACCATCTCTTAAATTTTCAAATACATGCTCCATTAATGACTTTGACTGTTTCACAGCTAATTTTGCTTCTAACCAAGATTCTTTTAATAATGGCATATTTCTACGAATCTCTTTTTTATATGGCTGGTCTTTATATGTCGTATGCTGTTCAAATCTGATAGGTGGGAGTTGTACGGTAATAGCAGTAACAATAAATGTCACTACGAGTGTAAACCAAAAATATAAATTCCAATACTGAATAATTCCTAATGTATTAGCTACAATAATCATAAACGTAGCGGAAACCGTAGAAAATCCTGTTGCTACAACTACTGCTTCTTTATGTGTGTAACTACCACTCTTGTAGACTTTGTTTGTTATCAGTAAGCCTATTGAATAACTACCAACAAATGATGCTACTGCATCGACCGCTGATTTTCCTGGCGTCTTAAATATTGGTCGCATTATCGGCCGACAAATCACACCGATAAACTCTAACAAGCCGAAACCTACTAAAAATGATAAAAATATCGCTCCTATAGGAATTAAAACACTTAATGGTATTGCTAGCTTTTCGTATAAAAATGGTCCGATACTTTCTTTTAAAACAAAAGCAGGCCCTATATTGAAAACAACCATGAAAGCAATGAATACCCCTACCACTTTAAATAAACTAAAGATTATGTTTGTTTTCGATTCATTCCACCGTTGATTGAGAAATGGATGAATTGCACCTATAATAATTAAAATCAATACATAATATGGTAAAACAGGTTTCACGATTAGTGTGATCCATTGCACAATATGATCAATCATAATTGTTGATTGACCATGTATAGTCACAGGAACAAAGAAAAATATAATGCCAATCAAGCTATAAATAAAAAATCTCCACATGTACTTCACGCCCCTAACATGAAAGTACGACTCCCTCTATATCTAAAAGTATAATATGTTATTATATAGACTACCAATATCAATAAACTAATTATTAATAGTTTTAAACTATAAATACACGAATCATTTAGGAGTGACATTCATTTGAAAATTGTTCAATTAGAATATTTTATTGCCGTCGTTAAATATAATAGTTTTACAAAGGCTGCAGATTTTTTACATATAAGCCAACCGTCTTTAACGAATACAATTAAAAAAATAGAAGCAGATTTAGGTTATGATTTATTTTTAAGAACTACAAAGGATATTAAAATTACAGAAAAAGGTATCCATTTTTATAACTATGCCGTTCAACTCGTGCAAAGTTATCATCAAACGCTGGAAAAAATGTATGATTTAAAAATGGGGCATGCACCTAAAATAAAATTTTCTATTCTTGAATCTTCAAATCAATGGATCTCACAAGTAGTTGCTATGCATCAAAAGGAATATGCAGACCAAACATATCATGCTTCAGAAGTACATGATCAGAGCACCATATTAGAGCGACTTTTAAATTTTGAAAATCATCTAGGCCTAACAAATGAGCAGATTGTCCATGACGATATACACTCTGTCCCACTATATAAAGAATCTTATGTACTCATAACGCCTAAAAATACATTCCCGAATAGCAAAAAAGTTTCTATTAAATCTTTACCACTAATTTTACCTACAAAAGGTTCACAAGTACGCAAGCATTTAGATGACTATTTTAACCGTCTAAATATTCATCCAAATATTATTATTGAAGCCGACCGCTTTGAAGCTTCAACTAATTTCGTTCATCGAGGATTAGGTTATGCAGTCATACCACGTGTCTATTACCAATCTTTTAATGCACGAGATTTAGATGCAATTGAAATTAAGCCAACACTCAGTCGTACGATTTACATCAATTACTTAAAAAAAAGAAAGCACCCTGAACGAGTACTTTCCTTTATAGATTTATGTCTTTATTATTGGAATATTAAAGAATAAAATGATGTAAAAAATTAGCTGAGAGCTTTGCTGTACGATTATCGACATCATATTTAGGGTTGGTTTCAGCAATGCTAATCGTTGAGACTTTTTCATTTGGGATAATACGTTTGGCAAGTTCAAGTACAATATGCGGAAATAGGCCTAATACTGCATTAGCACTTACGCCTGGTGCGTATGCGCTATCGATAACATCCATACATATTGTGAACATAATAACGTCATGGTTGTGTATAAAACGTTCTACCTTATCTTTTACAGGAGGAGATATTTGATGTAATAATTCCTCGGCATAAACAAAGCCGATATCTTTTTCGTTTGCATAATCAAATAGGCCTTGTGTATTACCACCTTGTTGTATGCCTAATACTAAATAGTCTGCTTGATTATCTTGATCTAAAATCTGCCTAAAACTCGTTCCAGAAGTGGACTGTGCTTCTGCTCTGGTATCAAAATGCGCATCAATATTAATAATACCTAAAGAAGCATCAGGATAAACTTCTTTTATGCCTAAATACTGGGCATAAGCGATATCATGTCCGCCTCCCAATAAGAACGTCTGTTTATGTCTTTGGATTGAGGTTGCAACATATTGTGCGAATTCTTTTTGGGTATCTTCTAAGTGATTGTGATCATGTTCTACATTACCATAATCATATATCTTGCAGTCACTCAACACAGGTAGATTGGCAAATGCTTTCTTAATTGCGTCGGGACCTTCTTTTGCACCTAATCTTCCTTTGTTCAATTCAACACCCTTGTCTACTGCGTAACCTAATAACCCCACACCTTGGCGTTTCTCACGATAGTCATCTTTGATATTCCTAAAATTTACAGTTTGAAAATGTCTAAATTGAGATGAATCTGTTTCACTATCGACTCTACCTGTCCATAAATCGCGCTGTGCTAATTTATACATAATTCTCCTCCTTTTAAAACAATATCCTCATATAAAAGTATACGCTTACATTGAATTCAATTCAATTTATGCTTTTATTTACCCAATATTCAGCTGCTTAATTTTTCAAATTACAATTAATTATTTCATTTAGATGTTAGTTTTGGCATTACTATTACATTTCAATGATAAATATCTAAATTTAATTTATTTCTGATTAATAAATATGTATAATTAGTGATAAATGATTTTCTGAACCCTATTGGAGGTTACATAATGAATAAACAACGTATATCAGGTTTTCAATGGGCAATAATGATTTTTATTTTCTTTATTATTGCTTATGCAGCTCCTATTATACTAAAAGATTTACAAAGTACTATTTCACTTAAAACTTTTGTCTTTGACTTAAGTGCTATAGCACCATTTATTGCTGCGCTTATTTGTATTATTGTTTTTAGTAATCGCAAAGCGCAGTTATCTGGTTTAAAACTAACAATAGATTTAAAAGTGATTGAACGAATTCTACTTGCATTTATATTACCTTTAGTCATTTTCTTGATTGCTATGGTAAGCTTCAACATCTTTGCAGATAGTTTTGTATTATTACAAGCAGAAGATTTATCAGTTTCTATAACTGCAATTATACTCGGACAGCTAGTGATGGCATTCTTAATAGAGTTCGGTTTCCGTTCTTACTTGCAAAACATTATAGAAACAAAAATGAATACATTTTTTGCATCAATTATTGTTGGTATATTATATTCCATTTGGAATATAAACATGGTATTTAGTCTTGAATATACTTTATATGGTTTATTATATACATTTGCATTCTCTATGATTATAGGTGAATTGATTCGTGCTACAAAAGGACGCACGATTTATATCGCAACGATATTCCATGCAGCAATGTCATTTGGTCTTGTTTTCTTATTCAATGAAGAGCTCGGCAGTGTTTTCGCAATGAAAGTAATTGCACTATCTACATCAGCTGTAGCAGTCGTTTACATTTTATTAAGTATTATTATTCGCGCGATACTCTATTTCTTTACAAAGCGCAGTTTAGATGAAGTCGATAATAATAATTATTTGGACCACGTTAATGAATATTCAGAAGCACCTCAAGAAGAAGACAGCAGTGAAACACCCGATGATGCAACAACAAAAGCACAAGTTCATACAGAAGATGACGAGCACAGTGAATCTACTACTTCTCAAACTGAAGAGGCAACAGACAAACATATAAATTCAGATGATGCTGACTCAAAAACATCAACTGAACTTATGGATGATACTGACACTCAAAATAATCACCAACAAACAAATCATGATGACAGTCGAAACAATATTATAGATGAAAACACACCACAAACACCTGAGAACAACGACGTTCAAGGAGAACACAACCATGTTAAAACACAGGTAAACGGTGCTGTTGAAAATTCTACTGAGAGAGCACAAACAGAAGCAACATCAACAGAACATGATAATGATCAAAATACTTCTGAGACAATCACACAACAAAATAAAAAACGACAACGCTCACCTTTTAAACTAAAAAACAAACGTGATCATCGTCGCTAATTAACAAAAAGCAGGTTACACTTACCGTATATTCAGATACAATGACTAAACCTCATGATTATCTTAATTTATACCGGTAGTTAACCTGCTTTTATTATATTTTAATATACCAAATTATTATTTATTTAAAATTTTAACACCTTTTTGTGTACCTATAATGACTTGATCTGTAACATCGATAAAATAACCAGTTTCTAAGACACCTACTAAATGAATTAAAAATTCATGCATAGCATAAGGATCGATAGATGAATTCAATGTAACATCAAGAATATAATTTCCATTATCAGTTATAAATGGGACATCATCCACCATCCGACGTATCACTTGCAAATTATCGTAAGCTGCAATTTTTTTAGAAACTAATAACCAATTAAATTTATCTACTTCTACAGGTAAATTAAACGTTTCACCTAAATATGATACACACTTAGATTCATCGACTAAAACAATAAATTTTTCCGCCATGGCGTCAATCACTTTTTCTCTAAATAATGCGCCACCGCCACCTTTAATTAAATTCAAATTGTTGTCCACTTCGTCTGCACCATCAATTGCAACGTCTATTTTCTCAATATCATTGACATCCACTACTCGAATACCTAATTCTTTGGCGATATAAGCGGTTTTATTAGAAGTGCATACACCTGTAATATCAATCTGTTCATGGTTCAATTTCTCAGCTAATTTTGGGACAAGCAACTCTATTGTTGAACCAGAACCAATTCCAACTACCATACCGTCGCTGATTTGGCTTAACGCGTCATTAAATGTACTAATTTTCAACTGTTTCGTATCCATAATGCGTCCCCTTTACATAACTTACTCTCACCTTTATTGTACATGAGATTGAAAAAAATACATAGCTAAAAAATATGTATAAATTTTAAATTAATATATCTTCTTGCATAATCAAATATGTGCTTTACAATAATAATACATAACCAACAAGGGGGATTGTCATGATTTATGATTTAAAAGCGATTGCTACAGGAAAAATAGAAGATTTACCTTATAGTTCTAAAAGACCGATGCGTTCAGCACTTAACAAACAGCCATTCACCGGTAGAATGTGGCTTTCAAAAACAGGTTTTTCTGAAGATGAGCAAGAATACAAAGGACATGGCGGTCCCAATAAAGCTGTGTGTTTATATAGTGAAAAAAATTATAATTTATGGAAAGATGATGTCTCGGTTTTACCAGAGTATGCAATGTTTGGCGAAAATTTAACTGTCAAAGATTTGGATGAAAAAGACTTACATTTTGGTGATCAATTTCAATTAGGTGAAGCGATTATCGAAGTTTCAGAGATTAGAGAACCTTGTTGGAAAATACAAGAAAAGTATAAAATTCCTAACCTTATTAAACGTATGTCTAGTACATGTAGAACTGGTTGTTACCTTAGAGTAATTAAAGAAGGTTTTGTTAGCGACTCATCTCATCTTCAGCTCATAAAATACGGAGAGCAAGATTCCCTTTTAACTGTATTTGAACTCAATGATATTTATTACAATGATAATAAAAATGTTGCGCGCTTAGCCTATGCCTTAAAAAATCCTTATTTAACTGAAGAAAGACGACGCAAATTAGAAAAGTATCTAAAACGCGCACAAAAATAAATATCACAATATACTAAAATGCCATATTCTAATGCGCAATAAAAAAACAGACCCCTGTACAACAAGCATCTGTAAATATTATACATTTATTAAACTCAGGTTAAGTAACTGACAAAATATGATATTCATACAGATTCACTAACCTGAGTATTTCTTTTAAACCTATCTTCTATAGCACGATATTATAAAACGTCGGTTGCTTATTCACAAGTATCACTTGATTATTTTGCATTACTTTAAATCACTTCAATGTACTTGATTCAACCACAGTAATATTATTCTGCTTCCCCACCTGTTTTTTCAGCAATTTTATATGAAGTCTTAGAATAAAAAGGTCGATTCGCTTCTAATATTGATGGCGCATTTTCTCCATACAAATTAATATCATTGGGGATGCATTGCGTTTCTAATGTAAATCCTGAATGTGCTTTATAAATATTAAAGTCACTTTCCCATTCCGTAGTATCATTAAAAGTAAAAATCACGACATTAGGCATATCTGTCTCAACAGAAAGTTGAAAATGCTTATTTTCAACTGTCATACCTTGCTCTCCAATTTGAAACGGATGATCCAGACCACCATATCGTTTCATTTGTGTTTGAATATCATGGTGTTCACTATTAAAAATATCTTTAAATTGAATTTGACTACGCTCAAACACACTTTCTAAATTTAATGGTTCTTGTTTTGTTACAAAATGATTATTGTCTAATAAGTGCATTTTTAATACTGAACTTGAGATGCTATGATTATCGATGACGTTATTGTCTCTGTTCAAATTAAAGTATACATGATTCATAGGATTAAAAATTGTTTTTTCGGTAGCTACAGCTTTATACTCAATTGTCCATTTGTGGTCAACATCATAAGTATGTATCACCTCTAAATTGATATTTCCTGGGAAATGATCATCTGACTGCTGAATTGTGGTAGAAAATACAATTTTCACTTGGCCTACTTGCTCAAATATTTCATAATCGAAATAACATTTATCTATACCTTTAAAGCCACCGTGAATATTATTTTCACCATCGTTTGTATCTAATCGGTACGTTGTACCATCTAAATGAAACTCAGCATTTGCTATACGTCCGCCATAACGACCTACAGTAGCACCAAAATAAAAAGGGTTTTGTTGATAGAATTCATCCGCTTCTACCACATTACCTAATACAATATTGTTATCATCATATTTCCATGACACGATACGGGCGCCATAGTTCGTGAAAACAATCTTAGTTGCTTCATTGTCTATTTTAATTAAGTCAATACCATTACTTTGTCTTTCTACTTTTGCAAACATCATCAATTACTCCCTTTCGAACCAAACATATTATTATTCACTTTAACTTTCAGCTTTATCTTGAATAAAACTTCAATCACAACTGTAACGAACATCATTCTTGCTTTATTAAACAAGATACAATATTCTCATCAGTTTAATAATGCATTACTTTTAAAGTGAATTGCACAGCATTTTAAATTAGCTTAGATAATTATGCGCTCAATATGTCCCCATTTACTGAGCAAAATACCTCATTCACTAATATTTAAAATTTTAAAACAGTTTACTACTTCCCTAGGTAGTTATCTTACTTTCCTATAGTGTAACAACTTAACCAAATCATTATCTATACTAATTATTAATTCTATCAAATATTATTTAAAATTGTGATGTTTTTTCTAGTTTTTTTATAGATATGATTTATTTAGCATATTTAATGCACTTGCAAATCACGCTTCCAAGTATTTTTTATAAAAAAGTAGGGATGAAACCATTATGTTGTTTTAGTTTCACTCCCCTACTCATATATTTAAATACACTTCAAAAAGTTATTGGTTTATCTATAACTTATCTTAATGATTGTTAACACACTTTAATTTTTACTGAAGACACGTTTCATAGACTTTAACAAGCCTTTATCAAAACTTAATATTGTATCTTTATAACTTCTTACTGCAATATAAAGTAAGATAAATATTGTTAATATTGATAAACTCATACTTACTACAATTTCCCAAGTAGCTACGTCAGGTGTTGATGCACGTAAAAACATGATAAAGGGAGATAATAAAGGAATAAAACTTGCAACTTTTATGAGCGTCGTGTCAGGATTTATAACACCAAACATTGCCATATATAATGCAATGATACTAATCAAAGTCATCGGCATAAGTGATTGGTTAATATCTTCGATTCGTGCAGTAATCGAACCCAATATAGCGGCCAATATAATATAAGAAAGTATACCTAAAATAAGAGAAAGTATACCTACGATAATTAATTGTACTGTTAGATCATTAGGCTCAACATCAAATCCTTTAAGCATATCTCCAATATCAAATAGCAACACACTTATGATGCCTACAATAATGAAAATACTAATTTGTGTTAATGCCACAGCGATGACGCCACACAATTTTGCAAGTATGTGTGTTACTGGAGATATGCTTGTGATAATCATTTCAATGACACGTGAGGTCTTCTCAGTTGCAATTTCCATTGCCACTTGATTGGCATAATTTATGATTATGAAAAACATGAGCATAATGCCTGCATAAACGATAATCGTATTAAATGTTTTTTGTGACTCACTTAAATTTGTCTCGTTCGCACTATCTGAAAGCACTTGTGAGCTTACTTCACTTTGAGATTGCAATTGTTTTAGCTCATCTTCAGATAGATTTAAACTAGATGCCACAAGTTTGGTTTGAATGGCTGACAAAGTAGTTTGTAATTTTTGTTCATCTGTTTTTGACACGGTATCTTTACTTAAAATTTTACCAGTCAGTTTGTGATTATCATGCAAATCAATGACATACGCTTTATCTAACTTTTCATTTTTTACTTGTTGATGTGCTTGTGATTTAGTCACTTTTTTAAATTTCGCATCACTATCAAGGTGATTACTTTGTGCTTTAATCACTTTATATACTTGGTCCTGATTAACTACAATACCAATCTTATCAGGGCCATTATCAAATAGATCGACGATTTTATTAATATTAGCGGCTGCCAACATTAATACAACTACAATCGCAGTGAAAATCATAAATGATTTTGTTTTTACTTTACTTTTATACGTAAGTGAAAAAGTAGCCCAAAATTTATCCATTTGCATCACCTACTTTATCTATAAAAATCTCATTTAACGTTGGTTCTATAACTTGAAACCTTTTGACAAAACCATACTGAACTACAATATTATATATTTCTTCAGCAATCACTTCGTCTTCTATCAACGCTCTTATTTCCCTTTTATTACGTTCAACCTGGATAACACCAGTAATATCATCTATTTCTGACATCGCATGATTTGTTTCAATTATAACGCTTTTATTGCCATGATTTGCTTTCACCTCATCAATTGGCCCAGAAACAACAAGTTCACCTTTATTCAAAATGCAAACATCATCACATAGTTCTTCTACATGTTCCATTCTATGAGAACTATATATAATCGTCGTTCCTGCATCATTTAAATCTTTTACGGCTGATTTTAATAATTCAACATTAACTGGATCTAAACCACTAAAAGGTTCATCCAAGATTAATAATTCTGGATTATGTAACATACTTGCTAAGAGTTGAATTTTTTGCTGATTTCCTTTAGATAACGCTTCTATTTTCTTTTCTCTATTTTCTTCAATATCAAAACGATTTAACCAATAATCAATAGATTTGCTTATCTCTTTTGATTTCATCCCTTTTAATGTAGCTAGATATCTCAATTCATCTTCTACTTTCATTTTCGGATGTAACCCTCGTTCTTCAGGCAAATATCCTATTTTATCATATATTGATTGGTCAATCGCCTTATCTTTATATAAAATTTGTCCTTCTGTAATCGGCGTCAAACCAAGTATCATTCTAAAAGTTGTCGTCTTTCCTGCACCATTACGTCCTAAAAATCCTAGCATCTTTCCTGATTCTAAAATTATCGATATGTCATTAACTGCTGTAAAATCCTTATATTTTTTTGTAACATTTGCTATTTTTAAGGACATGATAAGATTTCCCTCCCTTAAAGTCGAATGAATATATATTGATAATAACATTTCGCACCTTAAATATACATTTCAAATTGTATTTTAGCTTTTTAACCTATTTGTATGATGATTCATATCAACTCTTACCTTCCATTATTATCTAAAAACGTTGTTATCTTTACAATGTTTTTTGCAAGCACTATTATTAGATTAAATAAGTAATCAGAACTTATTAAAATGATTATTGGGAGGCAATGCCGCATGAGTTACAGTATTGGGATCGATTTTGGTACAGCATCTGGTCGTGTATTTCTCGTAGATACCTCCAATGGTGAGATTATTTCTAGCTACATAGAAGCATATCCTCATGGTACAATTTCAGGTTCATTGAACGGCCATGATTTACCGCATAATTATTTTTTACAAAACGCTGAAGATTACACAAATATATTAGAAAAAGGTGTTCAACACGTTTTATCAGAAAGTAAAATTGATCCATCAAATGTAATTGGTATGGGAATCGATTTCACAAGTTGTACGATTGTCTTTTTAGATGAACATTTCAAACCATTACATACACATGAATCATTAAAAGATGAACCACATGCTTATGTTAAGCTTTGGAAACACCATGGTGCTCATGAAGAAGCGACATTTATGAAAAAAATAAATGACACATATAACGCAAATTGGTTAGACTTTTATGGTCATAGTGTTAATAGTGAATGGATGATTCCAAAAATATTAGAGGTTAAACACAAAGCGCCAGAAATTTTAGCGCAGAGTGCATATATTATGGAGGCTGGAGATTATATTGTTAGTTTATTAACCAATCGCAATATTCGTTCAAATTGTGGCATAGGGTTCAAAGGTTTTTACAACGAAAAAGATGGCTTTAATTATTCGTTTTTTGAAGCGGTAGATAAAGACTTACCTTCAATTGTAAAAAATAAATGTGAGGCACCAGTGATAAATATTGGTGAAAGTGCAGGGGCTTTAACTACTTATTATCAAAAATTATGGGGGCTATCAGATAAAGTTCAAATTTCTCCTTATATTATAGATGCTCATTCAGGAGTACTCGGCGTTGGTGCAATCGAACAGGGTGAATTCACACCTGTTATAGGTACTAGCACTTGTCATCTCATGCTCGACGCTAAGCAAGTTGCAATTCCTGCGATTACAGGATCAGTCAAAGATGCAATTATCCCAGGTTTATATGCTTATGAAGCTGGTCAAGCTGCAGTTGGTGATTTATTTAGTTATTCAGCTAGTCAGGCCCCAGCGTCCATAGTAAAACAAGCTGAAAAAGAAGGTATTACTATATTAGAACACTTAGAAAATTTAGCTTCTGAGATACCAATTCATCAACAGCACGTAACCGTTTTAGATTGGCATAATGGTAATCGTAGTATATTAAGCAACAGTAACCTTACTGGTAGTATCTTTGGCTTAACGTTACAAACACCATTCGAAATGATTCATCGTGCTTATATTGAAGCAACGGCTTTTGGGACTAAGTTAATTATGCAACAATTTGAAGATAACCAAATACCGGTTAATACTGTTTATGCTGCTGGTGGTATACCAATTAAAAGCGAATTACTCGTAGATATATATACTAATGTCTTAAATAAAGAAGTCGTCGTTATGGATTCTTCCAATGCTACAGCATTAGGTGCAGCAATGTTAGGTGCAAATGTAGGTGGTGCTTATCAAACACTTGAAGAAACAGTACATCATATGAAACAACCTGTTTATTACCGTTTACAGCCTGATCCAAAAAAGGTAAAACAATATGAAGTACTTTTTCAACGCTACAAAGCTTTGCATGACGTATTAGGAAAACATTATCCAAATTTATCATATATTAATAATTAAACTTTATAAAAACCCAATTATGACAAAAAACAGTCTAACAGTTTGACTTGTCATAATTGGGTTTATTTTAACTATTGCTCTCTATACATGTCATCAATTTTAGTATATTGGTTTGCATATTTATGGCTTGGACCATATTTATTTGTTTTTCGTTCACTATCCAAGCAACTAACGACTAGCGCATAAATACCAAAACCTATATAGAATGCGTATATCAATACGATGAAAATCACACTTGCCATATGATTGAAATCTGAATCTAGTATAGCTATTACTGTAAATATGATATATGAAAACACTGAAATACCTAAATAAATAAGTGGTAGTAACATCGATCTACCTGTATCATGAAATCTTCTAATAAATATCGCCCAATTAGGTATTAAAGTAGCTAATCCGTACACAGCTATATATATCACACTGATAATAAGAAAGATTACGCTTATCATAATGGCCGTTTCAGATTGAGAAGCAGCAGCGCTAATTAATGCAATCAAACCAATGAAATATACAACAAACGCTGGTACTAGAAAAATCATATGCCATAAAACCATATACCAATATTCACTTCTGCGTGCACGGCCTTTGAAGTTAAAATAATTTTTCCAAAATAGTTTTAATGCTTCTCCAAATCCAATTTTTCTTTCCAAATTGCTCCCCCCGTTTCAAGTACATTTGATATAATGTTCATTTAACTTTAATATAGTCATTGATACTTTAACTTATGAGTTTTTAATTTTTAGTAAACTTATAAGGTTATTCTACCAAAATTCTCACATGCTTGTAACACAATTTTACAATTTAATAAAAAATTTTTAAAAACATTTAATTTCAAAAACTATTATATGGAGGATTAATAAATGGATTTTTTACAACGTGATACAGTCACTATCGCCAAAGATTTATTAGGTGTGCGTGTCATTTTCGAAGATGATTTACATACATTTACTGGATACATCGTTGAAACTGAAGCCTATGTTGGTGAAAAGGATCAAGCCGCTCACGGATTTAATGGCAAACGCACACCCAAAGTAGAATCATTATATAAACTTGGTGGCACTATTTATGCCCATGTGATGCATACGCATTTACTCATCAACTTTGTAACACAATTAGAAGGTGTACCTGAAGGTGTCCTGATACGTGCTGTTGAACCAGAAGAGAATATTGAAGCTATGCGTTCAAATAGAAACAAAGATGGCTTTGAATTAACAAATGGCCCAGGAAAATGGACTAAAGCATTTAATATACCGAGACATTTGGATGGTTCACGATTAAATGAAGGCAATCTAAAAATAGATACTAAAAACCGTAAACATCCTAAACATATTGAGGAAACACCGAGAATTGGTATTCCTAATAAAGGTGAATGGACGCAAAAACCGCTTCGCTTTATTGTTAAAGGCAATCCCTACGTTTCAAGAATTTCAAAACGTACTACCATACCACCACAAGATACATGGCGTTAATAAAAGGGAAACAGAGATTAAAATTTAATATAATCTCTGCTTCCCTATAATATTATTAAATTATTTGAATTATAAACGCTCACTTTGAATGGCTAGTCTGTGATATATCATTTTCACTTTCTAATAATTAGCTTAATTAAAATAGAAATTATTTAGAAAGGTTTTTTTCTTTATCAAGTAAACCAAATTGTATCGTAATAACCGTACAAATGACAAATATCACAGGATAAAATGTGTATTGTAAAACTTCTATATAAGAAACATCTCCATATTGTTCAACCATTAACATACCACTATCATGCGGCAGTACCATTAAGGCACAACATGCGAATATATCTAATAAGCTTGCCATACGTTTAGGAGGTACCTTATATTCATCTCCAATTTCTTTAGCGATAGGCGCAGAAATTAAAATTGCTAACGTATTGTGTGATAAAGCAGCAGAAAGTACACCGGACATTAAACTAATCACATATTCTGCACTTTTTCGGCCTTTTGCTTTTTCTTTCATTGTTTTAATAATCCAATCAACACCGCCATAATAGCGAATTAATGCCACAAGTCCAGAAACTAAAAACGCCACAAGAAAAATAAGGAACATGCTTTCCATACCTTCACCAATAGCTTTTGTAAACTGGAATATGCCCAAATTGCCTTGAAGCAAACCAATGACACCTGCCATTATGATACCGATAATCAACACTAAAATCACATCCAAACCTGCGATTGCTGCTATAAGTACAAATAGATATGGCAGTATATTTATAAAATTAAAACTTAAGTCACCTTCCACTTTACCTGTTCCACCCACAACTGCATATATAACTGCAGTAATAAGTGCAGCAGGTAGCGCAATCAACACATTCATCTTAAATTTATCTTTCATCTTAGCACCGACGCCATTTGTAGCTGCAATCGTCGTATCTGAAATAATGGATAAGTTATCACCAAAATATGCACCTGCAATAACAGCGGCACCTGCTGCTGCGACACTTAAATCAGCAGCTTGAGCTACAGCAACACCTACTGGAATAAAAGCAGCTTGCGCCCCCGTAGAAGTACCTAACGTTAGCGCAGCAAAACCACTCATAATGAAAATACCAGGTATGAGTAGACTTGGTGGGATGACAGTAAGCCCCATATTCACCATTGCTGTCTTACCACCCATTTCCGAGGTAACGGTAGAAAAAGCGCCTGCTAATAACAGTATCAAGCCTAGATTAACAATACCTGAATTGCCTGCATGCGCTGTAAATATTTCTACTTTTTTAGAAAACTTCGTTTTTCTATCATAGCATGTCCAAGCGATAACGATGCCGATAAAAATAGCAACATGTCTTGGTAATTGATCAAACGCGTCTTCTTTACCCATTATGGTAAAAGTGAGTCCTACACCAATATATAACCCTAAAAATATGATTAATGGTAGAAGTGCTAAAACACCATATTGCTTATCACTTCTATTCAATTCCTGCATAACACTCCTCCTTATAAACCTAGTAATTTTATATGGCTTATAGTATATCAAAAAAGAAGCAAACACAGAAATTTAAAATTTCATCAATTCTCAGGCTAATAACAAAATAATTATAAATTATTTTCAATATCACTATAATTTTAATACGAAAACTAAAATATGAGCATAAGTCAAAATCGTTTTAGTGAATTGACTTTGATATGCTTATACTCACACAATGTAGCTTAATGCATACGATGTTATTTACTCATATTTTCAATTTTAGTTGATTTCTGCATTACCTGTGTCCGTTTCAATATGAATGAGGTTAGAGCCATTACCTACTTGTTTGTTTTTAAACAAGTGATTATTAATGTCCAGTTCTCCTACGTCGCTATCAAATTCTATGCGTGTGTTTTCAGGCTGATTATTCGTATATGCCATTGCTATGTTGCCTACATCCGTTTTCACTTTAATTGGTATATCAATAGGCGTGTCTTTGATATTGATTGATCCAGTATCAGCTTCGAACTCACCTGAATTAAATTGAGTCGTTGCCATATACATATCTGCAACATCAACTTCAGCAATTAAACGATCAAATTTAGCATGCGTGATATTTAATTTTCCAACATCTGCGTATAACTTAGCATAATCCGCTTTTATTTGATCAATCATAATCGAACCAGATTCAGTATTAACATTTAAATGGCTCAATGATTTAGGTAATGTGATAATGACATCATTATTTTTAAAGTCCATAAATGTAATATCGACATTGCTATCTAATGATTTATCTTTCACATATAACGTACCGTTTTTTATAGTAGTATCCATATTTATTTTGTCGTTAGAACCTCGTGATTCAACTTTAAGTTGATCACCTTTTTTAAGTTTTAAATTACTATTGTTCAAATCTATATTGAGATTTTTTACTTTATTTTCATCATATTCTTTATGATAATTCTCTGTGACTTCTTTCGACTTTTTACTTTCTACTTGAAATTGGTTTACTACACCAATGCCACAAACAATCGTTACAATTAATCCAATTACAAAAAGACTAATCAATGTTTTCTTCATGAAATCCCACTCCTTTTCACAACACTTATATTCCACTTGAGATACTTCACACAAATTAAATAAAATGCTTTAGAAATTAAATACGTAATCACAAATAACATTAATCCCATTCCAAACAGTGCACCTACTGCATATACATCAAAAAGTAATACATTTTCAAATCCACTTAAAAATCCTTTTACCAATAATAATATTGGACTTAAAACGAATGAAATTGTCGTTACAATTAATGAAACAACGATACTTAAAACGAAAATAAACGGTACTAAAATTACAAAGAAATTTAATATACTTAAACCCATCACTGCAAAAATGGCGTTCCCAACGTCGCCAAATTTTTTACTGTCAGCAGCTTTTTCTACAGCAGCTGTCGCATTCATTTCTTTAGCTAAAGTTCTAGGATCACCTAGTTCTTTTGAAATTTGTGCTTCTGTTTTACCTTCTTTTAATTCGCTATAAAAATGTGTTTCGTACTCATTTAAAATATCTTGTCGTTCTGCATCAGAATCATGTTTCAAATGTTTATGCAACTGTTTTAAAAATTCATTTTTAGTCATTCCATTCACTCTCCTTTATAAATACTTCTACAATATTCGAAAACGATCGCCATTCATGTAATAAGTCAACTAATCTGTCATTACCTTGGTCAGTCACTTTGTAATATTTCCTTGCTGGACCCTCTGAAGAAGGTTGGTAATATGTCGTGAGTTCTCCATTTTTCACTAATCTTCGTAGCAATGGGTACACTGTTCCTTCTGCAATACTCATATGTCTCGAAATATTTTGAACGAGCGAGTAACCGTACTGATCATCTCTTTTGATAATAAGTAGCACTATAAGCTCTAGCGCGCCCTTTTTAAATTGGCTATTCATATGTTACCTCCTATGTAAATCCAGTACTATACATTACACAGTAGCTGTCGAAAAGAATATAACACAGACTACTATACATTGCAAGGTACTGTGTTATAGATAAGTAGTGTATTCATTCTTCTAACATCTATTTTTGCGTATTAGACAAGAGAATGATTATCTGAAAATTACAAATAAAACAATCTCTATTTATTCTATTTAATATTTAATTCCAAACTAGATTTATACTATTTAAATATGTATAATAGATAGCATGGAGTTTTGTAAGCACTTTCTTTATTGTCATTTTGCACATGACTCCATCTATATAACCAGACACACAGGAGAGTTTCATTTGAAATTTAAGGGGGATTGAAAATGCTAGAGCTAGATGCAATTACTACTTTAGCAATCGCAAGTTTGTTATACCTTTTAGGTATATATATTGTTAATCATATTTCAATATTAAGAAGGCTTTGTATTCCTGCACCTGTTATCGGTGGTTTAATCTTCTCGATTTTAGTTGCAATATTACAATCTACAAATATCATAACAATCAAACTGGATTCTGAATTTATACAAAACTTCTTTATGCTTGCGTTCTTTACAACAATTGGATTAGGCGCTTCTTTAAAGTTATTACGCTTGGGTGGAAAAGTACTTATTTTATATTTTATATTTTGTGGTTTTCTTGCAGTCTTCCAAAACCTTATTAGTATTTCATTAGCAAAAGTATTAAACATACCACCATTATTAGGCTTGACAGCAGGTTCTATGTCTATGGAAGGTGGTCATGGTAATGCTGCCGCCTATGGTCAAACCATACGCGACATGGGCTTTGATTCTGCATTAACCGCAGCTTTAGCAGCAGCAACATTAGGTCTTGTAGCTGGTGGTTTAGTAGGTGGTCCAGTAGTGAAATTTTTAATCACTAAATATAATTTAAAATCTGAACATGCAGAAGAAACTACGACAGACTATGGTAACGTAAAATCTAATGAATACTTACATAATCGCATGAACCCTACTACCATCTTTTTCTTACAATTTACGATTGTAACCATTTGTATGGCTATTGGTTCATATTTAGGAAATACATTCTCTGATTTAACAGGTATTAACATTCCTATATATGTTGGTGCAATGTTTGTTGCGGTAATTATTCGAAATATTTCTGAATATAATAATTTAAATCTTATTGATATGAAATTCGTGGATAAAATTAGTGACATATCACTAAGCCTATTCTTATCTATCGCTTTGATGAGTATACAACTTACAGAAATATATCAATTGGCTTTACCTTTAATTATTATCGTTTTAATACAAGTCGTGTTTATCGTGCTATTCTCTATATTTATCGTGTTCCGCGGTTTAGGAAAAAATTACGATGCTGCTGTAATGATTGGTGGCTTTATTGGTCATGGTCTTGGTGCAACCCCAAATGCTATGGCAAACCTAGATGTAATTACCAAGAAATTCGGAGCTTCACCAAAATCATATCTTGTCGTACCAATTGTGGGCGCATTTTTAATTGATTTGCTTGGTGTCCCAATCGTTACTACATTTATCAATCTATTCTAATGATATAATTTGATTTTTAACATAAGAAAACCTGAGACATAATGTCTCAGGTTTTTTCTATAATAATTTCATATACGAAAATCAACACAGTAGTTAATGACCTAACCTACAAAAATGATTTCTTTATGAGATATTAATTAGAAATATCAATATTTCGCTGATCTATCCAAGATTGTAATTTAGGACCAAAGATCATTTTCGAACCTTTTAAATCATTTATTGTAGGCGCATTTAACATCGTCATAATTTTTTTCATATGTTCAGTAAATTGTTCTGTATAGTTTAGTGTTTCTGTAATACCATATTGTTCAACTTGATTTAAAAATGGTCGCGACATACCAACCGCACTCGCTCCAAGCGCTAAACATTTCACAGCATCTAAAGGAGAGCGCACGCCACCACTAGCAAGTATATCCATATCTTTTTGATAAGAAGTACTTTCTAATAATGATTCCACAGTCGTTTGTCCCCACATACTTAAATAGTCCATGTCCTTGTATGCACGTCTTTCATTTTCAATATCTACAAAGTTCGTACCACCACGTCCACTCACATCTACATATCTAATGCCAATTTCATATAAGTTTTTGATTGTTTCTTTACTCATGCCAAACCCTACTTCTTTGACAATTACTGGGACATTTACCCGTTCTACAATTTGCGCAAGATTGTCCATCCATGTAGAAAAGGTTCTATTACCTTCAGGCATGACTAATTCTTGTGGTGCATTGACATGTACTTGTAATGCTTGAGCATCTAGCAATTTTACTGATTCGACAGCTTTATCAACAGGTACATCGGCACCTACGTTACTAAATATAATCCCCTCTGGGTTTGTGTCACGCACGACTGTAAAAGATGATGCCATATCACTATTACGTAACGCTGCATGTGTAGAACCAACTGCCATTGCAATACCGCTTTCCCGAGCCACAATTGCCAATTTTTCATTAATTTGTTTCGTCCATTCACTGCCACCAGTCATCGCATTAATATAAAGTGGTTGACTAAGTGTAAAATCTTTTAGCGAATGCTCAAGATTAACATCACTTACATCTATACTCGGAATAGAATCATGTACAAATCTAATTTCATCAAAATCTGAGATTGTAGCATCCGTTTGTGCCATTGCAATCTCAACGTGTTCATTTTTTCTTTGTTCTCTTTTTAAATCGCTCATTGTTTACTCCAATCCTCAATAGTTATTTTACTCAAGTCAGTTTAAAACTGCATCATTAATATAATACTATGATATTAAAACCATTTTTCTTTTTTAAAATAAATCACACAACCTATACTAATACATAGCATAAGTGCTAAAACAAAATAATAACCATATTGCCATTTTAATTCTGGCATATTTATAAAATTCATACCATAAATACCTGTAATTAATGTCAATGGTAAAAAAACAACTGACACCAAGGTAAGGACCTGCATAATCCGATTCATTTTATATGAAGCATATGATGTCAAATTATCTTTTATTTCATTTGTCATTTCTTGGCATATTTTCAAAATATTTTGTTGTTTAATCATATGATCATCAATATGTTGAAGATAAAGTTTATCCTTGTCATCTAATAATAATAGGTTACTTTCTTTTAATTGATTAACTAATTCTGTCATTGGATAAATCACACGCTTTAATTTAATTAGCTCAGAACGTATTTTAAATACATTATCCATCGCAAATTTCATAGAACCATTCATATTTTCACTGTCTTCGAAGTCATATACCTTATCTTCGATGGCATAAACGAATTCAAAATAACGATCTACTAAACAATCTAACACCAAGATAAATATATATGTTGGGAGAATATTACGTATTGTTTGCGTTTTGAAAGTAGTTTCTATCTTCTTTAAAATATCAAATGGTTGATGATGGTATGTAATAAGTAAACGATCTTTTATAAAAATATTTAATGCTTTTGCATTAAAATTCTCGGTATCCACATCATGAACAACTATATACTGATATGTGTCATATGCTTTATATTTAGCTCTCGGTGTCCCGTTCACTGTATCATCAATTTCAAGTTTATTAAAGTTAAAACGTGTTTTTAAAAATGTATTTTCAGCCTCGGTTGGTTGGTTAAAATCACACCATATAAACTGCGCTGTTTCAGGAATGTCTTCTAAACAATTAACGCTTGCTAATGTATTTCCAGAAGATAAGTATCTAATTGTTATAGCCATAGCTCACCCCTATAATCATTTTCTTTATTTTATCATGAAATACTATTTGTGTATGTTATATACAATTTTTAGTAAACTTAGGTTAGCTTAAATAATATAAATATGTCTATTTTAACAATTAAAGTTTTAAAGGAGATGTAACAATGAAAAATCCTTTCACAATTTCCAACAATGTGACACCCGATATGATTGACCATAACGGTCATGTACATGATGCGAATTACAATATGGTCTTCAGCGAAGCTATCAATCAATTTAATTATACACATGGTTTATCTTTAGAAGAACGTACCAAGTTAAATTACACACTATTCACTGTTGAAGAACAAACAGCTTATTTATCTGAACTAACTGAAGATGACACATTTACCATTACAATTTACATCTATGATTATAATGAAAAAAGCTTACATTTCTTTTCCGTTATGACGAACCAAGACGGCAGCAATATAGCAACAAATGAAGCAATGATGTTAGGGATTGATCGCACAATCAACAAAACAGCGCCATTCCCTCAATCATTTGCTGACCAAATTAGCAATTATTATGATAACCAACAATTAATCGAATGGCCAAAACAATTAGGTCATAAAATCGGTATCTCAAGATAAGGAGTGATAAATATGTCACAAGGATTAATCGACACAATCAAAGTGCAACTTTATGATTTAAATGATGATATGAAAGCTGCACTTAGTGAACTCAATCAAAACAAACAGCTAGTCATTAATGGACCTGATAGTCAATTGATTAAACGCGGTTTTGATATTAGTTACTACCAAGGTCAAAAACAAGCTATAGATACTATTACTTCATTAGTGGAACAAATTGATGTAGAAGCAGCTTTTATACAGCGTTACACAACTTTTGTTCAAGAAGAAACACAACTATATGAAAAATATCTCTCGAAATTCAACAATATGGATATACCAACGCAAGATTTTAACGACTTTATAGCGCAATACTATAAGCTAAAAGGGACACAATCTATATTAACTGTCCTTGATACAACAATTAATGAACACCATTAATTGACCGAAATGTTTGAGCATATAAAAACAGAAGCAAGGCGATATCAACAAAATTATATTTGGTGTCTGCCCCGCCTCTGTTTTTAATTTTTCGTAGCCTTATCATCATTTTAAAAATCGAGTGTATGCTTCCACATTAACGTTTATCGTGAATTGTATTGACGATTTCTTTAACAACTTTATGCGATTCTCTAATAGGTAATAATGCGAATGCATTCACCATTTTTTTAAAAGTATACAGTTGAACTGGCTGACGCATATCTTCTAACATATAAGCCAATTTTTTCATATCTGGTAAGTAAATCTCTCTTCCGCCACCAAATATATATATGGGTGGTAAACCAAATAATTCTCCATTAATTGGTGATAACCTACTATCGTTTAATGGAAGATTTCCAGACCATACTTTCATAATTTTTTGTAAACCTTCTATATTTATGATGACATCTTTATCGATTAAATCATCTGTAATATTTTCATTATCCAATTGAGCATCTAGCATCGGTGAAAACAAATACAATTTAGCTGGTAAAGGTTGATTATTTGATTTTAACTGTTGCACAAAACTCAACGCCAATGCGCCTCCAGTTCCATCTCCCATCACAATAATATCTTCATTACTACATTCTGTTAATAATTGTTGGTACACTTTATGAATCGCAGCATAAGTATCCTCAACATGATATTTGGGTGCTTTTGGATAAATTGGCAAAATAACTTCATTTAAAGTACTTAACGCAAGTTTATCCATAAATCTCCAGTGAAATGCAGAAGGTTGTAAAATATTATATCCACCGTGAATATATAATATTTTCTTTTGTTGACTGTGTCTAAAGCGAAATCTGAACACCTGCATATCATCCATCATTTGTTTTTCTAAGTCTGATTTTACATTTAAAGTTTCAGGTTGCTTGTGCTTTTTTTCATTCATCGTTAATCTTTTTTGTAAAAATTTTTCAAAGCTTTGTTGGTCATCAAATATAATTGAACGATGTGGTAATAAATATTTATTAACAAATTTTGTTGTTAGTCTTGATTTCATTCATAATCATCCCTATCTTTTTTGTAACAAATTTTAGAATTATAGAATTTTTGTTTCAATTCAGTATTTAAAATAAATTATATGATAAAATAAAAATAATGACATAAAAACGAAGTTATAATAGATATTGAAGTTAAAAAATATGACCATTCATACTAAAAATTAAATTATTCAACTTCATTGGTTAAAATGTAACAGTTATTACATATTATAACAAAATAAAAGTCATAAAATAACTAGATCCCCATCTAATGTAATGAAAGGAGTAAGTTATGACCGCAAATAATCAGCAATTTAAAGATTTTGAACATACTTTAACGAGTGAAACAATGCAACGAGGCGCTCGTTATGGAAAAAAGAAAAAATCTTGGGTTAGCCTTATTATACAAGTTATCGTTTTAATCCTAGTTGCTATTTCAGGTTATAGTATGTTTAAGGAACCTATATTCAATTTAGTTTTTGTAGATAAAACGGTTAATTTTAAAGAATTAACAAATTTTCAAGAAACTATCAATAACTTAACGAATTTAAATATCAACGTTGAAAGTATCGATAACTTACAAACAAGCATTGATCGCTTGATACTTGTATTTTATGTATTTTTTATCGCTTGTATATTAAGTTTAATCTTAACCTTTTTTACGTTGTTTTTTAACAAAACTATATTGAAAATAGTTAACATGTTTATCATAGCGATCATGCTTGCAATTACTTTCGGTTTTTCTGCATTGATTAAAAATATTGCAACAAGAATTGCCAATTCAATGAATCAGTATTATATCACTGTTGATTCAGCTCAAATATTAACAGAGTCAAATGCAATCCATAACGCTTTTATTTTATTAAGTTGTAGTATCGCTTTACTATTAATTAGTTTATTTTTTAGAAATCGAAAACCTAGAATATAACTTCATTTAAACTTTACCAAAAAGCCGATACATATACTATCATAGATTACACCCGTAAATGAATGACTGAAAAAAATTCATTTGCGGGCTTTTTTTCTCCACTTAATCGATACACCAATCGGTAAAAGGATTTTAAAACAAGCAATTTTTCAAGACTATAATCAATATCATATATATTATCTAATTAACTTGCGAATTTATAAAAACGATTTAGCTTTCACTTATAATGTACATAAAATCAACTTAGCACAAGTTTTTATCCCAATCGCTTTAACTATATGAAAATATTAACTCAGACTGTATTAATAACAAAATAAGCGTCAATTTCTACGTAACTATTATAGAAATTGACGCTTATTCATTAATCAGTGATGTTACATCACTGTTTTTTCACTTATTCTTCATTTGAAATATAATGTGACTTGCCTTTTAAGAACAAACTCAAAATAAATGCCAAAGCACTTAATAAAGTGGCTATTAAGAAAGCACTATTTACACCATTAATAGAAGCAAGCTTTTGCACAAATTCTAAAACTTGAGAAGTTGCCATTTGTTCTCCACCCATTGCTTGAGCCATTTCTTGTAAACGGTCTTTAATAAATGGATTTGTTTTATCTAAATCTTGTGTATATGAGGCGATATGTTGTGTTGTTTGTGTAGACATTACTGTAACTAGTAAAGCCGTACCAATTGAACCTGCCAATTGTCTCAATGTATTAGATAAAGCATTGCCATGTGCTATGAGTCGTTGTGGCAACGCGTTCATACCAGCAGTCATTATTGGCATCATGATAAAACTCATACCAAATGATCGAATGATATAAATAACCATTAAGTGACCATACGTTGTATTCATGTTTAATTTTGTTAATTCCCACGTAGCATAGGTCATAATTGCTGTCCCTACTAAAGCTAGTGGTTTAATACCAATCGTATCTAATAATTTTCCTGCGATTGGACCCATGACACCCATTATTAAAGCACCTGGTAATAATAATAAACCTGATTGTACTGGTGTAAAGCCTCTTAAGTCTTGTAAATAAAGTGGTAATAAAATCATGCCACCAAATAAACTCATCGTTACAATCATGTTAATAACGGTTGTTAATGTAAAACCTGAATATTTTAAAACTTCCATACTTAGCATTGGCACACGCATTGTAAGCTCTCTAATTACAAAAGCAGTAATAAAAATGACACCAAGGATAAGAGATACTACAACAATTGGAGAACTCCAACTATTATTTCCTGCTTCACTGAAGCCATATAATAGCGCACCAAAACCTATTGTACTAAATATGATACCTGGAATATCTGCTTTAGGATTTGTAGTAACTTGATAAACTCTGAACCATATATATGCGATAGCTAATGAAATAAGTCCTATGATGAACATACCATAGAACATCACGTTCCAATGATAATTTTCTACAATATAACCTGACAATGTCGGACCTATAGCGGGTGCTAAAATCATTGCTATACCGAGTGTCCCCATTGCTGCGCCACGTTTTTCAGGTGGAAATATAGTCATAAATACATTTGTACCAAGTGGCATTAAGATACCTGCACCAATTGCTTGCAGTACACGGCCTACCATCATTATTGTAAATGAACCTGACATACCACATACTAAGGAACCTATTGTGAACAATGCCATCGCTATTAAGAATAATTTACGATACGAATATTTATTAAATAAATAAGCACTGATTGGTATCAGAATACCATTCACAAGCATAAATCCTGTCATAAGCCATTGACCTGTATTTGCTGAAATATTAAAATCAGTATTTATTTTAGGCAATGCAACATTTAATAACGTTTGATTCAAAATAGCTATAAACATACCGAAAATCATCGCTATTAAAACTTTGCCTTGAGAAGTGCCTTTTCCAAACATAAATGAACTATGTTTAGCTTTCAGCTTTTCATTTACTTGTGCTTCTTCAGAATTCGGATTGATTTGTTCATGATCCGAATCATGTTGTGTTGATGATTCAGAAGTGTCACTATTAGCGTGACTTGCATTCTCTGCCTTTTCTTCTGTAGTTTCACCTTTGTTTTGCTCTTGGTTTTCTGTTGTTGTTTTATCGTCTTTAACTTTAAATTTAGATTGATAACTTTCGTTAGAAGCAATGCTTTCATACTTAGATTGTTCCATTTTTCGGGTAGATTTTTGCTTATTTCTTTTCACGATAAAGAGATTAAGTCCACCGACAAGAATGAGCGCTATGACTACGTAAACAATAATGAAGGTCATTGTCATTTTAAGACCTCCTTAATTTTTATGAATTTTTACTTCAGCGTTCATTCCTGGAACAACATTTTTAGATGGTTTTGAATCTAGTGAAATTTTCACTGGTACCACTTGTGATACTTTTGTATAGTTGCCATCACTATTTGATGAAGGCATCATTGAAAAGCTTGAAGCAGTTGCTTTACCTACTTCTTCTACTTTACCTTTTAATTCAGCGTCTTCACCATCTAATTTAATATTTACATCTTTACCTTCTTCAACGTCTGCAATATCTTTTTCATACACATTAGCAGTTATATAAGAATCATCTAAATTATAAGCGTAAGCGATTGGTGTGCCAGCTTGAGCCATTGAGCCTTCCATGCCATCAACTTTTACAATTGTGCCATCTTTAGGCATTTTAATACTCATATCTTGAGATTGACCACCTTCACCTTTAGCAGCAACCTCTGCAACTTTATCACCTTTGCTTAATTTTTCATTATTTTTAACATCAAGTGACTTGATTTCGCCAGAAGCTGGAGCTGACACCTTAATTTGTTCTCCATCCACTTTAGCATTATCTGTACTTACAAAAGATGTTGCTTGATTATAAAAATGGAATCCTACGACACCAATAATTACAAGCACAACAATGGTAATGACATTGATTAATACCATTTTCTTCATGATACTTTCCTCCTATTTGCATTTAAAATTCACCTTGTATATTATAAAGAGATGAAATTTAAAAGTATACCGACACTTAAATAAAATGTGTTGGGTACATTATTTATGTTCTATGAAGGAGTTATTATGAAACAAAATGCAAAACGAAAAATCATCCGTAATATGATTGCATTACTCGAGTTACATCCATTTGAAAATATAACTATCAAAATGTTATGCGCATATAGTGGTATAAATAGGACTACATTTTATGATTACTTCGTAGATAAATATGACCTTTTAGCTACAATACAATCACACCATATTCAAAAATATAAAACACTATTAGAAAATCTATATAAAAGTTCAGAAGAAATTGCAGATAATCACTCTAAACTATATCAATTTTTCAAAATCATTTTGCGTTATATCAAACGTCATTATGGCTATTTCCATGCTATTTTAGTCACATATCCTAATCGTAATTTATTTTTTGAGTATATGCATGCAACGCGGGACACTTATATTAAAATTTTGGACGACTATACCGATGTATTAAACAAAAAACAATTTGTAATTTACGCACTAGGTGGTCAAATGGGCCTTGTTTATACTTGGATTAAAGAAGGATGTAATCAATCGGTTAAAGATTTAGCTCAAATTTTATTAGCTAACACAATTAAGTTGAATCGTTAATAAATTATCTAATTAAAAAGACTACTAAATTTCTACAAAATAATAGAAATTTAATAGTCTCATTATATTAACTAATTCGAACACATATATATAAAAATTGATACTATAATAGTGCGACATAATCTAGTATCTGTAGATCAACATGGTATACCAAAAGCAAATAGATTTTCACCAACCTCAATCACTCATGCAAAATAAATCAAAGTAAGACAGCAATTTAATTTATTTAAACGGATGTCATTGCCACACCTTCTGCTCTGTGGATTAAAGTTGAATTAACTTTAAGTATTTGAGCTGAAGCTCATGCATCAGTTACTGCCAATGTAACACCAAGATTTTACACATATGCACTTATGCTCTTTTCCTTGTTCTAAACACAAAGTAACTCATCACTTGCAGCAATATTAATAACAGACCCGCGATTATGATAATTGTGATATAAGGCACATAATTCCCTTCTCCCATTAAACCTACGAGCGGTGAAACCACCCCTCCTAATAAGTATTGCACAAGTCCAAGTAAACTTGATGCACTCCCATTACCTCCAGTACGTTCATCCATCGCAATAGAAAAACCAAGCGTTGCTACACCAGTAACTGGTGCAACAAGAATGATAAAACCTAAGAATAAAATCCATATTGAAAAATGGTTTAATAAAGTAATCGTTACACTTAAAATTCCTACTAATTGAATCAACGTCAAAATCCGTAATAATGTTTGTCGATTTATATAATCAACGAACTTACCAGTCAATTGACTTGAAATAATGAGACTAATACCAATAACTGCAAACATAATACTAAATTGCTGTGGAGACATACCATATATATGTTGCGTGATAAATGGAGAAGCTGAAATATAACTAAACAAGATGATAAATGTGACACCTTGAATCAACATTGGTAATACAAAACGTGGCGTTACTAATAATTGTTTAAAATTCTTAAATATAATTGCTATATGAGGACTGTCTCTATGTTCGATAGATAATGATTCTGGTACTTTAAACATAGTCCCCAAAAACATAAGTATCCCAAATAAAGTTAGTATGACAAAAACCATATGCCAAGTGGAAAATGATAAGATCACGCCACCTAAAGCAGGTGCTAACACAGGTGCCACACCATTGACTAACATAAGTAAAGCTAAAAATTTTGTTAATTGTTTGCCACTGTACAAATCGCTAGAAATCGCCCTAGAAATAACTGCGCCTGCGCCTCCACAAAAACCTTGTACAAACCTTAAAATAATCATCCACCATATATTGTTTACAAAAATAATACCTAAACTTGCTAATGTAAATAACAACATCGCAATCATAAGTGGTTGCTTACGCCCGATTGAATCAGAAAAAGGACCCGTGAATAAATTCCCAACGGCTAAACCAATCATAAATAAAGATAAAGTTAATTGTGAAGTTGAAGTTGTCGTATTAAAATCAGACTGAATTTGAGGTAAACCAGGTAAAAACATATCAATCGATAAGGCACCAATCGCAGTTAACGCACCTAGAATTAAAATAAAAATGAATGATTGCTTTTGTTGTTGATTATCTACCATTTTATAACTCCTTCAAAAATTACTTGAAATATCCAATTCGACGATATTTACACTTGTTTATGTATTGTTAACTAACTTATTACAAATTATTAATTAATAAGCATTATTACTATTATAGCTTTAGCTTAAAAACAAAGAAAGTGTCAATTTCTATTAACTATTATAGAAATTGACACTTATTCATGAGTCAGTGTTGGCTTGTTTCCAGATTCCTCTGCTTATCCACTACTCCATATATTATATTATTATCAGCAAGCATATCTTTATATTACTCTTCCGAATATTTCACAACTTTAAGGTTACTGGCATCATCATCGCCTTCAAGTTGGTAATCCACTTCGCCATATTGACCATTTTCTTTGACGGTTTGAGCTGTAATATAAAATGTTTCACCTTGTCTCACAATTTCAGTGATTTGTGGCTGAGGTAAATAAAATACAGCATTTTCTTTCACATTATTTTTTATAGATTTATAGTTATCAGTATTTTTTTTCAAATAAGATGAAACTAATTTAAAGTTACTTTGACTATGTGCATTATTCATTGCAGCAGTATAATTACCGAAAAAACGAGCCACCTTATTTCTGAAGCTATTTTCTTCTTTTTCTTTTTTATCTACATAGTCTTGAATTTCATCACCATCAAAGTTCAATGTTACATATGTTTTATCCTTCAAGTTATCCGTTTTAACAGTCGTTTCAGCTGATTTAAATGTCTTTTTCTTCGCTTCTCCTTCAGCAGAAACTGTTAACTCTTGTGTTTTTGGATATGGTCCTATTTCTTTATTATCAGCATAGTCATATGTTTTATCATTCACTTTCACTTTAACAGTATCTTTATCTATTTCAGATGCACCTTTCAAATCTAAGACGATATAAGCTTCATTAAAATCTTCTGATACATCAACTGTCTCATGATTACTATTATTAAAATTAAATTTGAGTTCACCGCTAAACTGTCCGTTAGCCATCTCTTTTTTAGACTCTATGACGTAATCACCTGGTATAAATTCACCGAGTACTGTCGTCTTATTCTTCTGTGCATGTACTGTTCTTTGTTTATCATTTGCTTTGAATTTGTAAGTTGTATCGTACTTAGGCTTTACAATCGCTTCTTTTGTAGGCGCTGTAAAACTCATATTATCAAATATCAAGTAACGTTGCCCATTTTTGCTGATACGCAAAACTTTTTCACCATTTTTTGCTGTTACAAAGTCTTCTTCACTAGTCTCATTTTTATTTAATGATTTTATTTTTTGCTTAATATCTTTCGTATATTCTTTCATGCCAACTTCTTTTTTTATATATTTAATATAAGCTTTTGCCTCATTTTCATCTACACTATTATTTTGCGTGCTTAATAAGGTTGATAATTTTTGAGTATCATTATTATCTACTGCGTTAATTAATATTTCCGATTGTGCTTCCGGCGAATTAAAATTTTTCAATAAGATAAATATAATAACCAGCAGGATAATGATAAAAGCTGCAATACCCCAGGGAATAATTTTCCTTGCTTTGCTATTAACAGTTTTTTTATTTTCTTTTGAAGTTCGAGTCATTTTTTCGTTACTAGTCGACTCTAAACGATAGCCACAATGACTACATCTTCGTTGTCCTATCCTTATGTTTCCCCCACATTTAGGGCACTTTTGCATTTTATCACCACGCTTAGTCCTTATTTTTTACATTATCCCGTTATTTTAACATAATATATTCATAAACTATACGGCTTTATCAAGCCATTTTCACCAATTTTTTGTAGTTTTTTAATTAAGTAAAATTCATTTTTACGCTACTTTATTTCTATTATATGTACATGAATAAGTAAAAGATATACATCATTAGTCCAATGTCTTTTTACAATTCCTTTAATTTTTTCTTCAATCTTATATAGTTGTTCTTTTAATGAGGCACTTCAAATAAATCATTTTTACATGAACACATCATTCTAGTTATTGAAATATGTTTTAATTAAACGCATTTTGCTTTACTTAAAAATATTATCATTGTTTTTACTATTAAACACTGTGTTTCAAATTGAAATTTTTTAATCTTTGATCAATAATCTCTAAAACATATCTTGCTTGTTCGATTTGTTCATCCGATAAGTCGTGTAATATATCACTGACAATTGTATTGATAATTTCCTTACTTTGTTTATTAAATTGTTTACCTTTTGCTGTTAATTTAATATATTTTAACCTTTGATCTGCATTTTCTTCAGCTTTCTCCCATTGCACTACTTCTGCTTGTATTAATTTTTTTATTCTCCGGCTAACGGCAGCTTTATTTACGCCTTGTCTTTCAGTTATTTCTGTTAATGTCATTGCTTTTTCGTTTTCTAACATTAATATAACATTGGCTTGCTCTTTTGATACGTTATAGTCTTCTCTTAGTTCTTTTAACAATTTAGCTAATAAAGTATTCACATCATTTATAAACTCACCCATAAAATCAATATGACTACTTAAATTTTTAACCATAACTTCTCGCACCTCTACTATTCTAGCTCACATAAGTAAACGTTATTTTTTTTATATTATGTTAATAATATCAATATTCGAGACGGTATAAAAGCAGAAATTTCTAACCGCTGCGTTTTTAATTTTTAAACCTATCTAAATTACAATCAACAATACCTATAAAATTTGATTAATTTTAAGAATTGCTCTACATTTAAAATATTATAAATTTTCGGGGTGAACCATGTATACGTTGTCTTTAATTATAAGTTTATTTATTTTATGTGGTTTTATTGCTATGTATAAGAATTTAAAATTTACTACTAATTTAACTTTTTTTGTAATTCAAATCATTTTAGGCTACATTGTTATCATCTTACATGTAGGTAAGTCATCTTTGCCGATCCCTCTAATCATAACGATGTTTGTTGGTGTATTGCTTTTACACATCAAACATCATCATCTATTTAAACATAGTGTAAGCACACTTTTTTTGCGCCGTTTATACGCTATAGCATATAAGGTATTACTGTTCATGATTGCTTGTGCTTATATTAGTCTAATTCCTGTGGGCATCAATGTGATTTTTTATTGGTTAGCCGCTATTGCCTTTAGTGCATGTTTCACCTTCATTTGTTATGCACTTTGTGCCTCTGCCTTTTCAAATGTTACGTATAAACAAGATTTTGACGTCATATTGGTGTTGGGCGCAGGTATTTTTACAGAACAAGTAACACCTATGCTTGCTAAAAGATTGGACAAAGCTATAACGTTATACCATTTACATCCAGGCGCACATATCATTGTTAGTGGTGGGCAAGGACCTGACGAACCAATTTCAGAAGCCTTGGCTATGTATCGATATTTAGTGCAAAGAAATATTAATCCTTCAGCAATCATACTTGAAGACCAATCGACGAGCACTTATGAGAACCTTAAATATACGAAAGTGCTCATTCAGCAATTATTTAAATATGAACCAAATATCATATGTGTCACTAGTCAATTTCATATTATGCGCGCTTTAAGGTTTGGACAAAAATTAAATCTCAATTTAAAAGGTGTCGGCAGTCATACACCTTATCATTTTTTTGAAATTGCATTAATCAGGGACTTTTTAGCCATCATGTATCAATATAAGCTTTTACTAACTTGTTTTTTTGCAGTGTTATTTTGGGCATGTATAATGGCACTGTGGCATATACCAACCATTTAAAGTCATTAACTACGAAATAATATGTGGATACTACATTCGATTGAATGTGCAATGCTATTCATAAAAAAGGGAGTGGGACAGAAATCTAATTTTATTAAAAAGATTTCTATCCTACTCCCATTTAATTTGAAAACACGACTTTTATCATGTCTCTTTTAAATATACTATCGATTAACAATGACACCATCATCTAATTCGATTACTCTGTCAGCATAATCAAATAGTCTTTTATCATGTGTAATCATAATACCTATCATATTTTTACTTTGAATTTGATTTTTAATCATATCTATCACTTCTGTAGCACGTTCGGCATCTAAGCTTGCAGTTGGCTCGTCAGCTAATATTATTTTAGGATTATTCATTAATGATCTCATGATGGCAACACGTTGCTTTTGTCCACCTGAAAGTGTGTGTGGAAATACGTTTAACTGGTCTGCTAAACCGATTTGTGTTAATAATTTTTCTGCTCTATCAGTGGCTTCTTTTTTAGCCATTCCCGCTTCTTTACCTATAGTTATTAACTGATCTTTAACTTTTAAATACGGTACTAAGTGTGAAGATTGAAATATAAATCCAATTTCATTTAATCTTAGTTCAGAAGCTTTTTTATCACTATCGTATAAATGTTCACCATTATATAATATTTCTCCACTACTTTGTGACAATAATCCACCTAAAATAGTTAAAAGCGTCGTTTTACCAGAACCTGAGGCTCCATTTAAAATTATAAATTCTCCTTCATTCACTTCAAAATTGATCCCTTTTAGTACTTTAGTTTCGGAAGAGCCTTTACCAAAAGATTTTTTAATATCTTTAACTTGTAAACTCATTATTCTCCACCTCCTATAGCTTCAATAGGGTCTACTTTAAATAATTTAATAAATGATAATGCTGCACCGACAATTGCAACAACTATGAAAATACCCACGACTAATAATATATTTGTAACAGTTACATGGAAAGGCATAGAAATTGGCATTACTAATGACAATCCACTGATTAACGCCACAGAAATAATAACTGCAATCATTGTAGTTATTAATATTTGAATGATTAATGCACTTAATAAATGTCTTGTCTTAATTCCAATTGCTTTTAAAATACCGATTTCAGGAATTTTTTGTATCGTCATAACATAGAAGAATGCACTAAGGACTATAGCAGAAATAACAAACAAGCTAACTATCATCATATTAAGTGGTGCTTGTTCTGCTTGATAACTTGGTATTTCACTTGTGATATCATCTTCTGTAAATACATCTATACCATTAATATCTTCTAATTTATTCATCTGTTTTTGTGACATATCTTTAATTGGATAAACAGTACTCACATTTTTATTCAATTCATCAAATCCATTATTATTCATCATAACCACTGAACTATGAGAATACATTGTGTCATCCAAAACACCTGAAACTTTTAACGTTTTACCGTCTTTAATTTTAATGTTGTCTCCAACATCTACCCCACTTGCAGTTAATTTACTATTAATTGCAATTTCATTGTCTTTTTTAGGATAATGCCCTTCTGACAATTTGGGTTTTTCATTTTTCACTGTATTCGTCATAACAACATCTTCTTCATCTTTATCAATTTTCAAAGTTTGAGATGCTATTTTTAAAGGTGACTGCCCGCTAATATCTTCAATCTTCTCTTGCTGTTCTGGTTTAATAATTGATTTTTCAATTTGTGGTGTTTTGTTATTTTGCATCACATATTTTTCAGCTTTCATATTGTCTAACATAGAAATATTTTCTCTTGCTAAACCTTGTGCCAACCCACTAATAAATAGAACCATAACGCCTAATAATAATATAATTAACATGATTAATATATAACGAAATTTATAATATTTTATTTCTTGCCATGCTAATTTCATAGTGATTCACTCCCTTTCAAGAACTTATATTTAAAGTTTAGTCTCTGTATATGAACTCAATATGAACTATGATTAACTTTTTGAAATATTTCCTATTTGTTAAGTTAAATTTTTCCATATATAATGTCTGTAAAATGATTAAGGAGATTTTGAGCATGACAACTTGTTTAATTGTCGATGATGACAGTAAAATTTTAGAATATGTTTCAAATTATATTTCACGAGAAGGATTAGATGTAGTAACACAATCAAGTGCTGAAAACGCATTGTCATATTTAGATACACATCAAGTTGATATTGCTATCGTAGATGTAATGATGTCTGGCATGAGTGGTTTTGAATTATGTAAAATTTTAAAAGAAGATTTTGAAATGCCAGTTATTATGTTAACAGCTAGAGACGCACTTAGTGATAAAGAACAAGCTTATTTAACTGGCACAGACGATTATGTTACCAAGCCATTTGAAGTGAAAGAACTTATCTTTAGAATAAAGGCCGTATTAAAACGCTATAATATAAATGCTAATAATGAGTTGAAAGTTGGAAATCTTACGCTTAATCAAGCTTATTTAGAGCTTCAATCTTCTACTAAATCAATGAACTTGCCAAATAAAGAGTTTCAACTCTTATTCTTACTTGCCTCGCATCCAAAACAAGTATTTAACCGTGATGATTTGATTGAAAAAATTTGGGGGTTTGATTATGAAGGTGATGAACGAACAGTTGACGTACACATTAAACGTTTGAGAAAACGTTTATCGAAACTAGGAGCTACTATTACAATTCATACAGTGCGTGGCTTAGGTTACAAGGTTGATGACAATGTTTAAATCACTATATTCACGTATTGCTATATATACAATCGTCATCTTACTATCAAGCGCTGTGCTTAGTTTCCTATTAACTAACGTCATTTATCATAATCATTTAAAAGAGAATAATGATGCTAAAATCATGAGAACATTAAAAGATGCAATTTCTTATGAAAAGCAATCTAAAATACAATTGCCAAAACCCTTTTTCGAACACCTTGGACAGATGAATTATCAAGTTATGACCGTATCAGAAAATGGTAAAAAAGCTTATTATGGTACTGCATTTAGAAAAGACAATGTTGACTCGAAAAATATTAAATCTGTCTTAAAGGGAAATGACTATCACGGGATAAGCAATTTACCATACAATCCTTTCATCACTGGATTCTTTGAAAATACTACTCAAAATACTGTTGGTGTGCAATTTCAATCCAATGGTCATAACTATGCAGTATTTATGAGACCAGACATTGGAAAAACATTTAGTGAATTTAGAATTTTCTTAGTCATATTAATTACACTATTATTAGTCATCTCAATCATTTGGGTTATTTCTTCAACTTACATGATTATTAAACCAATACAACAGTTAAAACAAGCGACTGAAAGATTAATGGAAGGCAATTTTGATGTGCCAATAGATATTAAGCGTAATGATGAATTCGGCACGTTGCAATACCGTTTTGATAAAATGAGACTTTCTTTAAAACAAGTAGATGACATGAGACAACACTTTGTTCAAAATGTTTCACATGAGATTAAAACACCCTTAACGCATATTCATCATTTACTTGATCAATTAAAATTTACAAAAAGTGCCACAGAACGAGAACAGTATATAGACGAAATATACCAAATTACAACGCAACTAAGTGAATTAACAAAAGAACTTTTATTGTTATCAGAAATTGATAATGGGGAGCATCTAGAATTAACTGATCATATCGAACTCAATAAGCTCATTAAACAGATTATACGTCATGAACAATTTGCGACGAACGAAAAAGAGTTAATTATTATGTCTGATTTAGCTAATATATCATTAATAGGAAATGAGCGACTATTAAATCAAGCATTTCAAAATTTAATAACTAATGCGATTAAATATTCAGAACAAGGTGGTACAATTGACATTACACTCACACATGATACTGATCACATTCGTTTTAATATAACTGATGATGGTCAAGGTATGACACCAGAAACTCAATCTCGTCTATTTGAACGTTTTTATAAAGCAAGCAATCATGATAATAGTAATGGCTTAGGCTTAGCAATTGCTAAAGCTATTTTTGAATTACACAATGGCACAATTGAAGTATCAAGTAAGAAATATGAAGGTACTACTTTCACTGTTAATATCAATAAATAACAAGCGTGTAAACGCCTAGAAAACCATATGTTTCAGAGGCCACGGGTTCGATGCTCGAACCATCATACAACATACTTGTGGTATACATGCACGATCAAAATTTCAAGATTTAAATATAAAGAAGCGCTAACCCGTAATGGATTAGCGCTTCTATTTTAAGTATGGAAATTTATCTCGCAAGAACTTCATTTAATAAAATGAGTACATCATACTTATTAATTAATTTTTAAGTTTTTAGTTATTTCTTTATTAATTTGAGTGTATAAAGCTTCATTTTCTGATAATTTCATACCAAATGAAGGCACTATTTCTTTAATTTTTTCTTCCCAATTGTTAAATTCATCTTTGTAACAACGTTGAAGTACATCAAACATGATGTCAACTGCAGTCGAAGCGCCTGGAGAAGCGCCTAAAAGTGCTGCTAAAGAACCATCTTCAGAAGTAATAACCTCAGTACCAAATTGTAAAGTACCTTTTCCTTTATCAGTATCTTTAATGACTTGTACACGTTGTCCTGCAACTACAATTTCCCAATTTTCACTTTTAGCATTTGGCACAAATTGACGTAAATCTTCCATTCTCTCCTCGTTTGACAGTGTTAGTTGAGAAATTAAATATTTAGTTAAGTTCATTTCTTTAATTCCTGCCGATAACATTGTTATAAGGTTGTTTGGTTTCACTGATTTTATTAAATCCATATTTGAACCTGTCTTTAGGAATTTTGGTGAAAAGCCAGCAAATGGTCCAAACAATAAGGTACGCTTGCCATCAATATAACGTGTGTCTAAATGTGGTACTGACATCGGTGGCGCACCAACAGCTGCTTTTCCATAAACTTTCGCAAGATGTTTTGAAGTAATAGCCTCGTCTCTACAAACTAAGAACAGACCACTTACTGGGAATCCACCAATATGTTTAGACTCCTTAATGCCTGTTTTTTGTAATAAAGGTAAACTCGCTCCACCGGCACCTATAAATACAAAGTCGCTATCTACTATTGTAACTTCATCCGTTTTCAAATCTTTCACTTTAACTTCCCAAGTTCCATCTTTACGTTGACTCAGATTTTCTACTTCATGTTCGTAATTAAGTTCTACGTTTTTATCTTCTAAATTAGAGAATAGTTTTTTTGTTAGCGCGCTAAAATTTACATCAGTCCCCGTTTTGTCATATGTAATAGCCATTGGTATATTTGATGTGCGCCCTTCCATAATCAACGGTGCCCATTCTAAAATTTGATCTTTGTCATCCGTAATTTCCATATTACTAAACAAAATATTTTTATTTAATCTTTCAACACGTCTTCTTAAAAAATCTACATTACGTACGCCCTGTACAAAGCTCATATGTGGCACAGGTTTAATAAAAGCTTCTGGTTTTGATAATTGACCTTGCTTAACAAGGTAATTCCAAAATTGTTTTGTAATTTGAAACTGTTCATTAATTTTAACAGCTTTAGTAATATCAATTGATCCATCTTTGTTTTCGTTTGTATAATTTAGTTCGCATAATGCAGAATGCCCTGTTCCTGCATTATTCCATGCATTCGAACTTTCTTCTGCTGGTGTAGATAATCTTTCAAACATTTTAATGTCTTTCTCAGGTGCAAGTTCTTTTAATAAAGTTCCTAGTGTTGCGCTCATGATACCGCCGCCAATTAATATGACATCTGTTTTGCTATGTTGTTTACTCATAACAAACACAGTCCCCCTTTTATATATGTTTATAGACACGTTATCTTTATCTAGGAAAGTCTCAACCATGATAAAGCGTTTTCTATAGTAAATGATTTAAATCTTAATCTACTATAATTATACGAAGTACTTAAAAAATAGCAGAATCTTTTGGTACACTTCTAATTATATACGTTATTGCCCTATGAAAAAAGGGCTTTCAGTAATTCTACTTAAATTATGTTAATACCTGTTAACTATCATTGCTATGATACGACTTAAATTACTATTTTAAATTTAAATATATTGAGCAAATTACATTGTGTCTCATATAACCTTCATTACTTTATCAATCACCTAAATTTCATGCTATAATAAATTCTAATTTAATTCTTATACTTTTGGAGGTATTCCAATGAAATCTATCACTTTTTTTACGCATAACTTATATGCTATGGGTGGTACCGTTAAATCTATTTCTCAATTAGCTAATGTTTTAGCTGAAAAAGGCCATCAAGTTGAAATCATTTCCGTTTTCAAAGGGGCTTCTAAACCTTATTTCAAGCTACATAAATCTATTAAAGTGCGTGCTTTAACAGACTATCAATTACAATTTTTTAATATTAAGGATATTTTTTTCAATAGAATCCACAAATATACCTCTTTTTCTAAACCAAAATTAATTTCTCAATATGAACCAGGACTATATCAGTTTTCACATTATATTGAAAACAAAATGATTAAAGCAATACGTAATGTTTCTACTGATATACTCATAGGTACACGCGCGAGTTTCAATATATTAATTGCTCACTATGGTTCACAAAATGTAGAGAAGATTGGTATGGAGCATATGAATTTTGAAGCACACAACATTGCTTTACAAAGAGAAATTGCAGATGCTTATCAATATTTAGATAAAGTAACCACACTAACAGAAAGTGATAAAAGTAAATATGAAGCTTTCATTCAAACTCCTGTTTATGTCATACCCAATATTTTAAATGAACCTCGCCTCTCAGTATCAAAAGATAAAATCATCACTGCTGCAGGACGATTAGAATACGAGAAAGGATTCGATCTATTAATTCAAAGTATCATACCTATTCAACAAGAGGTCAGACGTTTTAAATATCAAATACACATCTATGGTGATGGAAAAGAACACGAACTCTTACAACAATTAATCATAGAGCATCAACTGGCAGATATCATAAAGCTTTATGGTTCAACTCAACAATTAAACGAAAAATTAGCTAAAAGTGATATTACAGTCATCCCCTCTCGTAATGAAGGTTTCGGAATGGTGATTTTAGAAGCAATGAATCAAAGTAATGTTGTGGTTAGCTTTAATGGTAACGCTGGCCCAGATGCACTGATACAAAATAACGTCAATGGATATTTAGTAGCACATGGAAATGTAGAAGATCTTTCTAATAAACTACTACGACTTATAAACCAAGAATTTAATAAACAAGCGATCATAGAAAATGGATACCAAACTGTTCAATCATTTTCATCAGATTCTGTCTACCATTACTTTCAAATGATGATAGCGTCGAAATAAAAAAGAAACTTTTAGTTTTTTCCATATGCCAGCTTTAGTACATTATTTCACTATGATTCCATTTATCAATTGATTTATTCACCATAACAAACAACGCCACTGTTAATTATTATATATTAAATATTGGTAGTGATTTGTCCGTCTCCTGTGGGAATATCACTAGCCGAAGACTACAAGCTAAGGCAGTGCCCACGGATAGTGGGCACAAAAAAACTGTCAACAAAGTCGGAAACTTTGTCGACAGCCTGAATGAAGCCATATGGCTTCTTTTTTTCTATCTTTATATTTAACTTCGTGTTTCGATATAATACCAAATCAAAGCAGCCTTAATTCTGCGTATTTACAGATAACTGACTAGCAAACATATCAATGCTGTTGTTTTAATGAATGATAAAGCTCAACATAAATGTCCATAAACATACAAAGATAATAAATGCAAAACTATAACGCAATGTCATTTTTAATAATTCCGATTCCTTACCTACCTGTTGTACAGATGCAGTTGCAATAGCAATGGACTGAGGTGAAATCAATTTAGCTGCTACACCACCAGCAGTATTGGCTGATACAAGTAATGCACCACTTGTACCAATATTATTAGCTACTGCTGCCTGTATCGGAGCAAATAACGTATTATTATTTGTCACAGAACCAGTTAAAAATACGCCGATCCAACCTAAAACAGGTGATAATAGAGGGAAGACTGATCCTGCCTTAGCAATACCTTCACCTAAAGCATTACTTAAACCTGCATAAGTCATTAATTTAGAAATAATTAAAATAATACAAATTGTAATAATAGGCAACCATAATTCTTTAAAAGTTAATTTTAACAAACGTGTTGCATCAAGCATATTCACTTGTTTTGACATCAATATAGTTATTAAAATTACTAATAAAATTGCTGTACCAGTTTGTCCAATGATATTGAGTGGCAATGTAATTGCTTTATCAGCAATAGCGCTATACGTACCTGGAAGTTGAATATTAAATACTAATGCACTCAATGCACCATTAGATGTGAACAGTCCTTTAAATTGTGGTGCGCTCCAAACCATAACCAATACTGTTAAAATCACAAATGGACTCCACGCATATATTAAAGTTTTAAAATTATGTTTTACAATAGTCTTAGGTTCTCCGCTATCTTTCAATCTAAATATATTTTTTGGTTGATGTTTTTTAGAATATACTGCTAAAGCTAACATTGATACTAACGGTGGGATAATATCAGCTAGTTCTGGTCCAATAAACACCGTGATCAAAGCTTGTAGTATGGTAAAAGTCCCACCAACAATAAGGATTGCTGGTAATGTTTCTTTAATACCTTTAAAACCATCAATAATCCATACTAATAAAAATGGTATAAACATATTCATAACCGATAAAGTTAAAGCCGACATTTGAGAAACCGCAAAACCTGTAACATCACCTGGCAAACCAAGTGTATCAATTACAGTGACAGGTAAACCAATAGCTCCAAAAGCACCAGCTGAAGCGTTGGCAATTAAACATAACATTGCAGCTTCTAAAGGCTTAAAGCCCAACTGAGTTAATAATAAAGCACATATCGCAATCGGTACACCAAAACCTGCTGCACCTTCTAAAAATCCATTAAATGCAAAACCTATGAGCAATAATTGGATACGATGGTCTTGAGATACACTCGCAATACTATCTTGAATCTTATCAAATTGCCCAGTTTCATTTGTAACTTTATATAACAAAACTGCCATAATTACAATATAACCAATTGGAATTACACCTTGGAAAAATCCTTCAATTGATGCACCTGTAGCGATATTCATAGGCAATTTGAATATCGTTATGGCAAGTATCAACGTAACGACTAATGTCGTAATTGAAGCGTATATCCCTTTCATTTTAAAAATGGTTAAACATAATAAAAATAAAATGATAGGGATAGCAGCCACAATACTGGATAATAATACATTGTTAAAGGGGTTAATACTTTCTACAAACATATATACTCACTTCCTATACTTAAAATAATTAATCATCCTTTTATTTGTGAATTATTTCACATAAATTATAACATCTACTTTAAGTAAAATACAATAATTTTCAAAAAATTAAAAGCCCAAAATTAAAGTTTTTTAATTTTCTAATAAACTACAATTGAATATATATCAATTCAGGCGCTGTACGTCAGTAATGATATGAATATCAATGTTTCTTTTATCTATGACATATTAAATGATAAAATAGGGATAATAATATTTAAATAGAGGGATTATAAATGATAAAGCAAATAGAATTTTCAACGTGGGACCTTTTAGCTCAGCATCTTGAGAAAGCTACAGCGGAAGGATATTCTCATTTTGTATATATAGATCAAAATAGTGAGATTTATCAATCAATGTTAGAGGCAGTTACACTAAGACCCGTCACTATCGTTGCAGATTATACAATCAATCAGCAATATTTAAATGATTGCCGATATTTCGGTAAATCAGAAATCACTTTTAATGATTGGATGGATAATCTAAATCATTTTCCAAATATTATTTTTCATATAGAAACTGCTCAAAAAATAATAAACAAATATACAGTTAATAATATATTTGATTTAGCATTATTATCACTTTTACAAGATGATGTTGCTACAGATAGCCATGTTGTTTTTAATTTCAAACATACGTATACAACTAGTGATGCTGTTTGGAATTGCATTCAAGCGTTCACGCCATTAAACACTACTAAATTTAATTTAAACAAATTAGCCTTTGAACATAAACACACGTTACCATTTAAAAATAGTGAAACATTAGCACCTAATAATGATGATATTCGATTTACAGATAAAGTGCTTAAAAATACTAAATTCAAACTTCCACATTGGCTTTATAATTTAATTCAACATCATTACGAAAAAAAACATGATGAAATCAGTTATATTTACAAAAAAGATAAATCGAAAGTTAAAAATCATATTGTCTTTTTAGGTTTTGATTATGGGTTCCGAGGTAATTCTCGCTATTTATTTAATCATTTTGCAAAATATTTTTCTAAATTACCTATATTTTTTATAACTAATGATGTAAATGGACCTAATTTTATTGATCCAAATGATGCGAAAGCAAAAAGTCTTATCGAAACAGCAAGTGTGGTCATTTTAGAAAACGATATCCCCGACGATATCAAACCAAATGGTACAATTATACAACTGTGGCATGGCACACCTATAAAAAAACTATTTTTAGATAGTCATGAACCAAATGAAAATCTCAATATTTATAATTATCGCGCACGCAAATATAATAAATGGTTACAACAAGACTATTTCATCAGTGATTCCGGAGCCATTATGGAACATTTTAAATCTGCATTTCCACAACAACATACTCATTTATTAAATTGTGGTTATCCAAGAATTAGATATTTATTAGATAAACAATCTGATCAACCTTATATCTCATTCATTAAGAAAGAATTAAAGCTAGACCCTCAAAAACAAACATTACTTTACGTTCCTACATGGAAAGCAGCAAATGAAACAACCGATTTATTACCAATTAGTGATGGTTTATTAAATAAATATAACGTTATCTTTAAAGGACATGTCAACGATCAATCTAACTATATGCCTGAAAATGCTATCATTGCACCTTCACATATAGAAATTCAAGATTTGTTGTTAGTATCAGATACAGTATTGACAGACTATTCTTCAATTATTTTTGATGCACTCACGATTGATAAAACTGTCTGCCAATATACGCCTGATCACGAAAAATATGTTTGCGAACGTGGTGTTTATGAAGATGTTATGCATTCTCTTTCTACAGTTCGATATAGTGATTCAAAAGCACTTTTAAATGATTTAATCAGTCATCAAATGAAAGATATACACGATAATCCATTTATAAACAAAGACAATCATGCTTTTGAAACGATTTCCCATATTATTCAAAAGTCTATTAATTCCAACACATAAACTTAATAATCAAAAATACAATCAACGATTTGTTGCCGACTTTAAACTTCAAAGTTTTCATATTCCAATGTTAACTTTGGAGTTTTTTTAAATATAAAATGTGTTTTAAGTGATAACAATAGTAACATGAGTATATACTGCAAAGTTAAGCAAAAATAAAAAGAAGCAAGTTAGAAATCAATTTTTTTCAAATTCATTTCATCTACTTGCCTCTTTATCATATTAAGTATAAAACTTGCACTATTTTATGATTCTTTATTGTTGATATGCTGGGTCAACTACTCTAACAGTACCTTGTTGGTCAACTGTTACAATTGAATAACTACCCGGTTGTGCTTGATTTTGGAAACTAAAAATATAGCTATAATTGCCTTCACTACCTTCAATAGCGTAATCATTATAAGGATTAGATTGGCCATTTAACGCATTAACTTCTGCAGTTGCATTATCTAATGAATTTTGGAAATTAGGCAATGACTGTAAAGCTGTTTGTGGGTCAGTACTACCTGAAGTAATGTTTTGTGCAACAGGTACTGCATTTTGACCTTGATAAGGTGCCACATATTGAGAAGTTCCACTGTTATTTGTGTTACCCTCATTCGAACTGCTTGCACTATTAGAAGCTTGGTCTGCATTACTATTTGCATTACTTGCTGTACTATCATTGTTACTCGTATTGCTTGAATTATCACCATTATTTGAAGTACCGCTATTGTTAGCACTTTCATTGGAACCATTAGTCGAACTATCATTGGCATTGTCACTATTTCCAGAATTGCTACTGTCATCAGAGCTAGAACTAGAGTCAGAATTAGAGTCAGAGCTAGAACTAGAGTCAGAATTAGAGTCAGAGCTAGAACTAGAGTCAGAACCATTTTTATCAGCATCACTATCTGAGTTGCTGTCTGATTTGCTATCCGAATTTTCATCGGAACTATCATTGTCTTTTTTGTCATCACTCTTAGAATCTTTTGAGTCTTTTGATTTGTCATCGGAAGACTGTTTGTCTTTCGAGCTATCATCTTTATTACCACCATTGTCATCACTACCATTAGAACAAGCAGCAAGCGCTAATGTAAGTGTAAGAAAACCTGCTAATAACTTTTTCATATAATAAGCCTCCTTAGTTGTGTCTTTCTCATTGCCTAATTAAAAGTTATGTAATGTATTTAGCAATTAGGATGAATGAGAATTATTATGTTATTCACTATTATTATTAAAATAAACACCTTTTATCAAAACTTTTTTTGAAATAAATATAATTTTTACAAAAACTTAAAACTTTAGAACTTTAATTAAATAATTAGCTTTTATAATAGACAAACAGCGATTCAAAATAATTAAACAGATTAAAGAAAAAATGACTTTTTCAAAAGCTACTATATGTTTTTTTCCATAATTAAATCTGTATCTACCACGTTACCAGTATAAAATTCATGAGAACCTGTTATACGCAATCCTTGATTTTTATAGAAATTTAATGCTTTGTCATTATATTCCCATACGCCTAACCAAATTTTTGTCTTGTACAACTCGCGTGCTTTCTTAATTGCAAAATCAAAAACTTTTTTCCCTTTACCTCCACCTTGCGATTGAGGTAAAAAGTATATTCTTTGTATTTCTAAGTAGTCTTCCCCCATTGCTTCAGTTTGTGCATCATCTATATTCAATTTAAAATAACCTACAATTTCATTATTACTGAGATAAAAATATGTGAATGAATGTTTATTACGTAACTCTTCTTGTAACGTTTCCACATTATATGCCTGTTTAAAATAGATTTCAAAATCTTCCTCTGTATATCCACCATCTCTAAATGTATGTTTGAATGTCGCAATACTAATTTCTCTTAATTGGTGTACTTCCGATTCTTTTACTAATTCAATATTATCAGTCATACTTCATCGCCCCTTTTTATCATCTTGTCAATTAGTATACTAAAATGTTAAATATGTTACTATACGACTTAATATATTTATTTGACAACTTAAAGTATAGCGTTATGACATAAAATTCAAGTCCCCTAAAATTAAAACGCTTACTTTTAAATCAGTGCTTTTACGCTTATTGTGAAATTAACAATAACATGATAAAGTAGTTCTAGTTTTTTAATTGTTCATAAATATATACATAAGGGAGTGCCATAAGGCAATGACTAAAACATTTAAAGCTTTTGTGGTCAATGAACAAGACGGCAAAGTAACAAGCGAATTTAAAGATATGACAATAGATGAGCTTCCAGAAGGTGAAGTATTGATTAAAACAAAATATTCTGGAATTAATTATAAAGATGCACTAGCTACATTGGACAATTCAAAAATTGTTAGCAGTTATCCGATGGTGCCTGGCATAGATTTGGCAGGTGTTGTGGCTCACTCTGACACACATGCTTTTGAGCCAGGAGATGAGGTCATCGTTACTGGTTACGGTTTAGGGACAGACCATTTCGGAGGTTTTAGTGAATATGTGCGCGTAAAAGAAGAATGGATTGTACCTTTACCTAAAGATCTCACACTTGAAGAAGCTATGATATATGGGACAGCAGGTTACACAGCTGGTTTAGCAATTGAAAGATTAGAACATAATGGGCTATCAGTAGAAAAAGATCAAGTACTTGTGAGAGGTGCAACAGGTGGTGTAGGAACATTAGCGATAATGATGTTAAATGGAATTGGATACGATGTAATCGCTAGTACAGGTAAAACCGAAGCTACTGAAGCACTCAAAACGATAGGTGCAAAAGATGTTATATCTAGAATTACCAAAGAAGATAATAAACCTCTAGGTAAACGCACATGGCAAGCTGTTATCGATCCAGTTGGTGGCGACAGTTTTTCACAAGTTATTAAACAACTTAATTATAATGGTAGTGTTGCACTCATCGGCATGACAGGAGGCGCTACATTCGACAGTTCAGTCTTTCCTTTCATATTAAGAGGCGTAAACGTTATAGGTATTGACTCGGTATATACAGAAATGAGACAACGAAAACACATTTGGCGTCGTCTATCTAAAGATTTAAAACCAGACCAATTACATGATATAAAACATAATATAAAATTTAAAGATATTAAAAAAAGCATAGATGAAGTGATTCAACATAATAATTCTGGTAGAATTGTTATCGAATTTGACTCATAAGATGATTCTATAAACTCCGCACATCAAGCAAAAATGGATGTGCGGAGTTTTATTTGATATCAACTTATATAACTATACATTTTTATTTAAACTACAAAAATATTATAATTCATATAACTATATATCAATAGATAAATTTATTATACTTTAACATTTACAATTAAAATATGAAAGCGTATACTTATTATTATTGAATATTATCAGGAGGGTTTATATGGGAATCAAAGTGAATAAAAAGCTCATCTTTTTCCTTGGTGCATTGGGAGGATTACTCTATGGTTATGACATGGGAGTTATATCAGGTGCACTATTATTTATAAAAGATGATATACCGTTAAATAGTTTTACTGAAGGTCTTGTCGTTGCGTCTATGTTAGTCGGCGCTATATTTGGCTCCGGTGCGAGTGGACCTATGTCTGATAGGTTAGGTCGTAGACGCGTTGTATTTATTATCGCTATTATTTATATTGTCGGTGCATTAATTTTAGCCTTGGCACCATCAATGCCAGTATTAGTAATCGGTAGACTTGTTATCGGATTAGCTGTCGGTGGTTCAACAGCAATCGTACCAGTATATTTATCTGAAATGGCACCTACCGAACAACGTGGTTCGTTAAGTTCATTAAACCAATTAATGATTACAATTGGTATTTTATCTTCATATTTAATTAACTATGCTTTTACACCAATCGAAGGATGGAGATGGATGCTCGGTCTAGCAGTATTACCTTCACTCATTCTTTTAATCGGTGTGGCATTTATGCCTGAAAGCCCTAGATGGCTACTTGAACATAAAAGTGAAAAAGCTGCTCGTGATGTTATGAAATTAACGTTTAAAGAAAGCGAAATCGATAAAGAAATTGCCGATATGAAAGAAATAAATGCTATTTCTGAAAGCACTTGGAATGTTTTAAAATCACCTTGGTTACGACCAACACTTATCATTGGTAGTGTATTTGCTTTATTACAACAAATTATAGGTATTAACGCTATTATTTATTATGCACCAACGATATTTAGTAAAGCTGGTCTTGGTGATGCAACTTCTATATTAGGTACGGTTGGTATTGGTACTGTAAACGTCCTTATTACGATTGTAGCGATTATGATTATTGATAAAATAGATCGTAAGCGATTATTAGTAATTGGTAATATTGGTATGGTGGCATCACTATTAATCATGGCAATATTAGTTTGGACAATCGGTATTCAATCTTCTGCTTGGATTATGGTCGCTTGTCTAACACTTTTCATCATATTCTTTGGATTCACTTGGGGACCAGTACTTTGGGTTATGTTACCAGAATTATTCCCAATGCGTGCACGTGGTGCTGCAACAGGAATCGCTGCTTTAGTACTATCGATTGGTAGTTTACTAGTTGCGCAATTATTCCCTATTTTGACTGATGTTTTATCAGTAGAACAAGTATTCTTGATCTTCGCAGCTGTTGGTGTCTTCGCTTTAATCTTTGTCATTAAATACTTACCAGAAACACGTGGACGCAGTTTAGAAGAAATTGAAGCTGATTTGCGTTCTAGAACAAATGCAACAGATGTCAATGTTAAAGAGTCAAAATAAACACTATATTTCTAAATCACAACTAAAATGAGTTTTTATGATATTAAAAAATCCATTCTCAAAATAAGAGAGCTAATCCATCTTGGATTTGCTCAGACTGTCAACAAAGTCTCCGACTTTGTTGGCAGTTTTTTTGTGCACGCTTTCCGCGGGCACTGCCTTAGCCTGTAGTCTTCGGCTAGTGCGCTTCCCGCAGGAGTCGGCCCAAATACTGCCAATATCACACTAAAAATATTATTAATTCAGAGACTATTTTGTCTCAAATCAATGAGACAAACAATCAAAGAAGTTGTGAAAAGTAGATACTTTTCACTCCCAAGAAGCATTGGGGATTGAAACAAATAAATGAAGATTAACACAAGAAAAAGCTATATAAATAAACATTAGACAAACCCTTCGCAAATTAATGCGAAGGGTTTGTTTACGTTCTGAGCTAATCCACCTTGGATTACTCTTTTTGTATCTTGCAAATTAATCGTGCATGCTTCCTTGGGATATGGTTCTACTCGTATCATTCCCCTGAGTGCTAACGCGTATAATTATCGCTAAAAAATGAAAACATTTAATATAAAATAAAAACACGTCAGTTACTATAATGATGATATAGAAATTGACGTGTACTTTCAGATATATCTATCTCCATGTCACTTCTTTGCATCTTAATATTTTTAAAAATATTTAGTATTTGATATACATACCACAAGAATGAGGTTCCGTAGTCGTAAATCCGAATTGTTCATATAATTTATCTGCCGGATAATCTGCCATTAAACTCACATAAGTACCATCTTCTGAAACAGATGAGATATATTTCATAATATCTGTCATTACCTGTTTACCATAACCCTGACCTTGATAACGTGGTTCTACTGCTATGTCAATAATTTGAAAAGCAGTACCTCCATCACCAATTACTCTTCCCATCGCTATTAATAAGTCGTCATCATATATTGTGACGTCAAAGCATGCATTTGATATCCCTTTTTCTGCCGCCTTTTGTGATTTTTCACTCAATCCAGCTTTTTTCCTCATATTTCTATAATCTTGTACCGTTGGTGCCTCATATTTTACTTTAACCATGTTGTGTCATCCCCCAAACTACAAAGCAAACATTTATAGCATAATCATATAAATGTGTTTATAAATATTTTTTCATCACTACTTTATTAGACTCTTTAAATGCATCATTATGACTAGATACATAACCTTCAGGATCCGCTTCAGGTTCAACATAAAGTTTAGCTAGATTAGCTGCGTTTGCTGCATCACTAAAAGCACTCGCGATTAAATGTGCTTTTGCTTCATGATAAATAATATCACCACAAGCATATAAACCTTCAATACTCGTTGCCGTGTTACCAAATCCTTTAATATTATATTCACTATGCATATCAACTTGAGTTGTAGACTGTTCTAACAATGTATTTTCTCTATCAAATCCATGACTGACAATAACTTCGTCGAAAGATCGTACCTCTTGTTCTCCTGTTTCAATGTTTTCTAATATTACTTGTTCTATACGTGACTGGGTTTCGTCACCTATTAATTGATAAATATGTGTGTTGGCTAACTTTTCCACTGCAAGTTTATTTAATATATCTTTCATTGCTTCATAACCTTTGATATCCGCTTTTCGATAAATTAATGTCACACTATTAGCATAACCACTTAAATCATTCGCCCAGTCTAGCGCAGAATTACCTGCACCTGAAATCAACACATCTTTGTCTTTAAAATGTTTTAAGGACTGAACTACATAATGTAAATTTGTTAATTGATATCTTTCTGCTCCCTTGATATCAAGTTGTTTTGGATTAATGATACCACCACCAATGGCGATGATGACAGATTTTGATTCATATACATTTCCTTTATTGGTCTCTACTTCAAAATGGCGTTCAGCCATTTTTCTAATATCTATAACGCGTTCCTCTAAATTTACTTTAGGATTAAAATGTAAACCTTGACTAACAGTATCTTGAATAATTTCATAACAAGGCTTCGGTGCCAATCCCCCGATATCCCAAATAATCTTTTCGGGATAAACGTGCATTTTACCACCTAGCTTATCTTGAATATCAATAATTCTTACATTCATCCCTCTTAATCCAGAATAAAAGCTCGCGAACAAACCGGCTGGTCCACCACCGATAATGATTACATCATCCATAATAATCCTCCTACATGTACTTCTTCTTAATACCTATTATCCTATTATTGATAATGCTTATCAATTAAAAAGGCAACTTTTTAATAAATCATTACTTTATATGTAAAATGATATAAAAAAAGACGATCAAATTCATAACGATCGTCTGCTATATATATAATTATATTTATTTAGAAAAATTTATTTATACAAATTATTTTTCTGTTTTTTTGACAATGGCGTTTTTAAGCAAGAAAAATAATAAAATAAAACCAGCTGTAATTACTGTATGTCCAATACCAGCATAGCCGGCAAATGATTCTGGAACTTTAAGTCCAATAACTTGGTATGTCCCTTTTGTAAACATCATGCCAATCGTCAATAATACACCTATATTATACACAATAAAGAACCAATTAAATAAATAGTAACTACTCAAATTAAATACCTTCGTTACCGGTAATAAAATAAGATGCATAAACATTCCTAATATTAACGTATGCGTATGTACTACAACCAATTGTGTATCACCTGTAAAGTCATAGGCAAGTGTTAATTCACGATAATAAAAACCACTAAGCAATCCTAAGATTGTATAAATTAAAAAAGCGTATAATATTCTGCGCATTCAAAATCCTCCTTAAAAATATTATAAAATAAATCTTCTTAAATTACAGTGACAATTCATCAAACTTCAAAAAAAGCTAGTAATCAGAATCTGATTACTAGCTCAATCACTTATACTTTATCTTTCTTTACGAGATTTTTTAAAAATTGCTATTAGCGCTAAAATAATGGCTACGATAGACACAACCCATAAAGCGATAGAATCATTAGCAGGTTGACTGTTTTCAGAATCAACATCAGCATTTTTTGATACTTTAGTTACAGGTGAAGGTTTTTCCGCGTCTTCATCTCCATCCCATTTAACGGTTTCTCCATCATCATAAGTTTGATAAGCATCCCACTTAAATTCGCCTTCTTTATCTGGATTTGCTACTTGTATAGGCAAATCAACGAATTCATTAGGTCCAATACCTTTTTCTTTAGCTATCCAAGTTATTTTTGTAATATTACCATCATCATCTTTAGTTAATTTATGGTCAAATGTTTCCTGTGGTGCTACACCTACAACGTTTACACCCTCAGGTACCTTTAACTCTATTTTTGTTGTATTTGCTTCTTTTTCTACTGGAACTCTTACATCATATTTTTCATAAGAACCTGGTTCACTCGTATCAGGGTTCATTGTCACATGGGCATCTGCACTTTTTGAAAATACTAAAACAGTAAAACAAACTACGAGGGCTAAAATAAATTGTTTTTTCATCTTTTAAGCTCCTATCCTGGAATATTTAATTGACTCATCATTACACCTGCTAATATAAGTAAGATACCTATACTTAATTCTATGATTAATGCATATCTATTTGTCTGACGATGCTTACCAAGCGCTCTAGTTGTTTGATAAAATCCTAGCGTCATCATCACAATTGTTAGCAGAACCTTAACAAGTAATAATACGGTCCATGTCTGAATGTTTTGCCATAGTGACAAGACATTCGTTTGATCTATTGACATCAGGACACCTGATATGACAATTAACATGACAGCGCTAATATTTACTTTTAATAAAAAAGGTCTCATTTGAATTACTTCAAATTGCTTTTTACCTAATACCATAATGGTCAAATAAATCAGTGCACCTAACCAAAATGATATACCTACAATGTGTATTACTCTGATGAAAATCGACCATATTGGTATAGACTGAGACCAAGCATGTCCTGACATACTAAGTGTAATTAATATTAGACTAGGGATAAATATGTACCAACTTGTTGCCATATTTTTCAAAGTGAAAAGTAATAGTAATATGATTACTGCAACCATCGTTAATATGAATGGTGTTTGCAATAAGGTGGTTTTTTGCAGACTTAACACATCTGACACAATATCAGAAGATAAAGTCATCATATAAATTAACACTGTGATAACGGAAGTCATAACCAATATTAAAACGGTTGGCAGTGTATACGTTTTTAAATTTAAATGAGGTAATCTTTGTCTTTTAGCTAAGGCGTTAACTAAATAAAAACCTGTAAGTGTAATCAATAGTCCTTCTAATATAAAGCGCGTAACTCCAAACCAAAAGTCTGCTTGTTCATAAAATGGTGGTGCCGTGTCGATGCCATTTGCTGTTTGTTTTCCAACTGAAAATTCAAAACTATCATTGATTTCATGCCCATCTGCAGACATTGTATGCCAATGAATGCTATGTGTTCCTTTATTTAAATTTTCAATTGGAAACGTCAATGTTTGTGAAGACCCTGTTGTACTTGGCTTTACTTCTGTAATTTCAGAACCTTTATCATCATAGATTTGTATACTTGAATATTTTGCATGGACTGGTTCATTAAATTGTAATGTTATTTCATTTGGTGCGTTATCAACCACACTGTTTTGCGTTGGTGTGACTTTTTCTAAAGTTGCATGTGCTGATACTTGCTGAGAAAAGATAACAACCCCAATTATCAACGAAATTATAAATATAACATAAGAAAACTTATGGATTTTAAATGTTAATTGCACTTTCATCCCCCTTTTCAAAAAGTTTATATTATCAATAATATTAAATGAAATATACATTCACAATATAAATTTGATTTTGTCATTTTTTGGACAAATAATTACAATTTAAATATTATTGTTTTAATTAATTAAAAACAAAATATTAGTTTATATTCCATTATTAAAAATATTTATAATGTATCGTTATTAAAATAACAAAGGACTAATCCGTCTGTCTGATACGGACTAGTCCTTTGTTTTATGAACGGGCTTTAAATCTCATATTCTTACCAAGAAACCAATGAATTAAACTAGAGTATAACTCATTGAAATTCATCTTGCTCAACTTGTACAATTTTATCTACTTTTCGTTGAGAGCCGCCTTCCCAACTTACATTCAAGTAAGCTTCAACATTCTTTTTAGCAACTTCTATACCGATTATTTGTGCACCCATTGTAAGTATTTGTGCATTGTTACTTAACTGGGCACGCTCTGCAGAATAATAGTCATGCGCCAAAGCAGCACGAATTCCTTTTAATTTGTTGGCAGTTATTGCCACGCCGATGCCAGTTCCACAAATAAGAACGCCACGTTCATTATCCCCTTGTTGAATACTTTTACCAACTTCAGCAGCAACATCTGGATAATCCGTTTCTGCACAATGATGACAACCAAAATCTTCTACTTCATGACCGAGTTTTTCTATATGAGCTTTCACTGCCTCTTTTAAATTGTAACCATTATGATCTGCACCTATTGCTATTTTCATGCTAACTCACTCCTCCTTATATATTTATCACTTAGCTTATACATATGATTTAAATGTATTTAACATCAGATACGCTGACATCGCACCAGGATCTACATGGCCTTGCGAACGATAGCCTAGCCTTTTGGAACGACCCTTATTAGAAACAATATCCTTTGTGCTTTCCATACCTTTCTTAGCTTCTAGAAGTGCAAGCGCAAATGCTTCCTTGAAATTAATATTTTGAGATTTAGATGATTCTAATGAGAGATAAAATGGTTCAAGTGTATCAATCATCGTTTTATCACCTATTTCAGCTTTACCTCTAGCCTTAATTCCTTTACTGAATGCAATCCAAAATTGGTATAAGTCTGTATCATTCAGTTCAGTTTTATTTTTTACTGCAACTGCTGCCTTTAAATAACCTGAAGCATATAAAGGGCCAACAGATGAACCTACAGCATCTAAAAAACTTTTACCCACAGCAACACTAATTTTTGCAATATCATTTTGTGCCTGTAATTCGTTGTGAATTGTATCTTTTACAGCTTGATAACCAATATTCATCGTCACACCATGATCGCCATCACCAATTTTTCTATCTAATTCACATAGGTTATCCTTTTGTTCTTCAAACAACTCAGCTAACGCTAGGATGAATGATTTATATGTTTCACTTGTTAATGTCATAATAAATTCCCCCTAGACTTCCTTAAAGTTTGGACAATCGACAGGATGATCTATGCATGACTTTAATGTCTCGTCCAATTTCATCAACGTCACTGAGAAACCACCCATTTCCATTGATGTAATAAAATTACCCACATATGATTTATATGTCTTAATATTGTTTTCACTTAATATTGCATCAACTTCTTTATTGATAATATATAACTCCATTTGTGAAGTCGCGCCTAAACCATTTACTAGGACAACTACTTCGTCGTCTGGTTGATAAAGTCCCTCTTTCAAAATATTTTTCATAATCACTTGGACGGTTTCTTGTGCTGTACGTATCGTCGTTTTTTCAATACCTGGTTCACCATGATGTCCTAATCCAATTTCCATCTCATTATCTTCAAGATCAAAACTTGGTTTGCCTGTTTGAGGTAAATAACAAGGGCTTAATCCAATACCCATAGAGCGTGTGTGATCATTAGCCAGTTGCGCAATACGACGGACTTCCTCTAAATTGTATCCAAAATCTGCAGCAGCGCCTGCTGCTTTATAAACCAGTAATTCACCTGCTATACCACGTCTCTCTTCAATTTCCTTCGCTGAAGCGACATCATCGTTTCCTATAACAACTGCAGTTTCAATATCATCTTCAACTTCTGTCATTTCGCTGGCCATCTCAAAATTCATTAAATCTCCTGCGTAGTTTCCATAAATATATAACACGCCATGACTATCATGAATTTCTCTGGTAACAGCTTGTATAGGAATTGGTGAAGGTGAAGCAAATATATTACCTATTGCCACACCATCAGCCATACCTTGGCCAACATAGCCGATAAAAGCCGGCTCATGTCCTGACCCTCCACCAATTAAGACACTCACTTTACGATTGGGGTGGCGTTTTTTACCAATTAGTGCTCTTTGATGTAAGTTTGAACGTTTAATATATTCGGGATAAGCAATTAAATATCCAGCCATTAGTTCATCTATGACATTATCAGGATTATTAATCATCTTTTTCATTTATAGTCTCTCCTTTTAACTGTCTATGCTTATCTATCATTTCGCTGTTTTAAGGTACAAGTACAATTTTCAGTGACTTATCGCCTTTTTTCATTAATTCGAATCCTTCTTCAAATTCTTGAAGTGGTAATTGATGGGTCACTACACCATCAGTAGGGTAGTCGCCATTCTGTATACCATTTATCACAAGAGGATAACAATAAGGTCCTAAGTGACTTCCCATTAAATCTAGTTCTTTACGATCAGAAATGATGCTCCAGTCAACAGTTACTGGATCGCCAAATACAGAAAACTCTACAAATCTACCTAACTTCCTAATGGCACTTAAACCTTGTTCAACAGATTTAGGATGACCTGTCGCTTCAATATAAGTATCACAACCATAACCTTCCGTCATATCTTTGATTTCTTTTACCACATCAACTTTAGCTGGATTCATCACAATGTCTGCACCAAATTGTTTCGCTAATTCTAAACGGTCATCTTTCATATCTAGTACAACCAGAGTTTCAGCTCCTGATTTTTTAGCTGCTCCTATCATACCTAGACCCAATGTTCCAGCACCTGATAATACAACGAAATCCCCTAATTTGATGTTTGCACGTTGTACTGCATGTAAACTACAAGCATATGGTTCAATAAGAATTGCTTTTTCTATCGGTAAGTCTTCAGGAACTTTATAATTTATTGCTTCCTTAGTGAATTTCATGTATTCAGCCATACCGCCATTTACATTATTTTGGAAACCATATAAGTCGTGTTTTTCACACATCCAATACTCGCCACGCTTACAAAATCTACATTCCCAACAAGGTACAATCTGTTCGGAAATAACACGATCACCTATTTCAAAATCAGTCACATCTTCGCCTTTTTCAACAATACGTGCAATAAACTCATGTCCAGGTATCATCGGTGCTTTAATATAAGAAGGTTGTGTTTCATCGCCCCAAAAACTTGGTGCGCCACCATATGCTTTAATATCTCCTGCACAAATGCCACATGCTTCAACTTTTACAATAATTTCTTTTGAATTCTCAATTATCGGTGTATCTACTGTTTCATATTTATAATCCCCTGGCGCATATGCTACAACTGCATTCATTTTGTCTGGATAATTTTTATTTGTCATTTTCAACAACCCCTTCTTTTATTAGAAAACGCTTTCATTTATAACTACAATTCTAATATATATTTTCATTTCTTTCAAATATTTTTTCGTTTATTTCCGTTTTGCTTTTGTTTTGTTATTTTTATAAAAAATTGTGTTAAACTAAATCATGAGCATAAGGAGGTTGCGAATCATATGAAAATGTATGCAGATGAACGACGAGAGCACATATATACTTATATAAAGTCACATAAAAGAGCTACTGTAAAACAGCTTTCAGATTACTTAAGCGTGACAGAAGCAACAGTTCGAAGTGATTTAAGACTTTTAGAAAGTGAAAATAAGGTTACACGCACACATGGCGGTGCAAAAGTAAATGATACGATGACTTCAAAGTTAAACTTTTCTTACCGCTTAACACAAAAACATCGTGAAAAACATAAGATAAGTGAGTTTGCACTAAATAAAATAGAACCACAACAATGCATACTCATAGACGCAAGTTCAACAACGTATGAACTTGCAAAATTAATATCTGAAACTACCATGGAACTTACTATTATTACAAATGGGTTGGAAAATGCAGTACTTTTAAAAGAAAATCCTAACTTAACAGTGCTCGTAGTTGGAGGGTTTGTTTCTCAAGATTCAAACGCGATTACCGGAAACATTGATTCACAAATTTTAGAAATGTACCATATTGATTACTTCTTTTTATCTGCAAATGGTTTTACCTTAGAAAATGGTTTAACTGATTTTTCATTACCTGAAGTTCAACTCAAAAAGCAGATGGTTCAAGAAAGTGAAAAAGTAATTGCTTTGATAGACCACAGTAAGTTTGATATCTCATCTACTTTATCATTCGCTAAAATCACTGACATTTCTGAAGTTATAACAGATGAAGCACCCAATAAAAAATGGTTACAACACACACCATTTAAATTAACTGTTGTTTAATAACAAAATTTCACAAAATAAAAAGCTGTACCAATTAGGAAAAACATTACTCACCTAATTGGTACAGCTTATTTTTTACTTAAAATACTTATCCAATCATTTTATATACCACCTGTCCATCCAACAGTAGTGAAGATATACAACACAATTGAACCTACGATAATCCAGATTAAAAATAATGGCGCCATAAACTTAAACCAAGAACTAAAATTAGCTTTTGCAATAGCAATCGCACCAACTGTCGCACCTAAAGTTGGTGTGATTAAATTGCCTAATCCCCCACCAAAAGATAGTGAAGTTAACAGTATTTGATCATTCACACCAAGCGTATGTGTAACAGGTTGTAATATTGGAATCATCACACTCATTAAACCTGAACCCGATGGTACTAAAAAGTTAAATACTGTTGCTACTAAAAATATTAATATTGAAACGACACCTGATGAAGAGCCATCAAGTTGTGTCGTCAATCCATTGACAATCGTACTTAAAATTTTACCCTTTTCAAGTATGACACTGATAGTATTTGCCATGATAATGGCAAAAGCTACAACTAACATTGGTTTTGCTCCTGCTAAAAATCCATCCACCATTTCACTAGATCGTTTACTTTTGACTAGATAAGCAAGCACAAAACTAATACCAAAAACAGTTATAAATACACCATTGCCATATTTCTCAGTCCAACTTAACATACCATTGCCTATCGCTAATACTATGGGTGTAAAAATCACTAATCCTACTACAACCAAATCTCTCCAATTAATTGTTCTATCTTTTAAATCAATTTCTGCAGTTGTTGTTTGTGTATCATTTTGTTGCCAAGATGTTGTGTTCATTAAACTTTTATTGGGTGATTTAATAACCCTTCTCGCATACCAGATAACATATAATAAAGTGACCAATAAAAACACTATGTACATAATTGCTCTACCGCCGTATCCAGAATATAAAGTGACCTCCGGATAAACGATTTGACCAATTTTAGCCATACCTGAAGGAGAAACTGAAAAGGCCATATACAAAGGTAGGAAGGTCATGCCAAGGGCAATAATTGGATCTAATTTTAACCTATTCGCTAAAATTACACCGAGCGTGACAAAGACAATCATCTGATCGCCACCTACAAAAAATCCTATAAATGCCATTAAAGAAAATAATCCAATAATAAGAGGTAAAGCACCTGCATGTTCAAATCTATATATCATATAATTTGTTAACTTCGTCACTGAGTCCAATTGCAACATACCACCAATTGCCCCACCAACAAACAACAGTAAAGTTACAGTTTGAGCAGATTGTATACCGCCATTTAATATTAAGGTAATCGCATAAAACGGATTAACTGGATTTTGTGAAATAGCATGATAAGTTCCTTGTACAATCTCACCACTTTTTGTAGTATCAAATTCGCCAGCCGGAATGATATATGTCAATAAACATGCAAACATCATCATCATCAACATCATTAATAACACGTGTGGTAATTGGAATTTTCTTTTTTCTTTTATTTGCTCTTGTTCAACATCTACTTGCGAATGATGTGAAGTTGCACTATATTCAGACATTCTATTTCACTCCTTAAAATTCAATTAAATTAGTTATGCTCTACTTTTGTTCGACTATATCTATTTTCTTTAAAAGGAATACCAAGATGATCACGTAATGTACTACCTTCATAAGATTTTGAATAATAACCTTTTGACTCTAATATTGGTAACACTTCATTTAAAAATTCATCATATATTTCACCATAAACATGTGGACCAAAGATAAAGCCATCTGCTGCACCTTGTTCAAACCATTCAATTATCAATGCTGCTACTTCTTCATAAGTACCTGTAAATGGTGACTGTCTTACTGTTTCTTCTAGAGCAACTTCTCTTAACGTTAAATTTTGTGATTTTGCTCGCTCAGCAATCGCATCAGTCGTAGCACGAAAACTATTTTTCCCTACATCACCTAATTCTGGAAATGGTGCATCTAACTCATATTGACTAAAGTCATGATGATCATAATATCTTCCTAAGTAATCTAAAGCTTCCTCAATTGTCGCTAGTGATTTAAGCTCATTTAGTCGTCTTTCTACTTCGTCTTTATCTTTGCCAATGACTGGTGCTAACATTGGGTAAACTTTAACATGATCAGGGTCACGCTCAAATGCTTGGGCTTGGTTTTTAATACTGTCATAATTACTTTTCGCAATCTCAAGTGACTCACCTAGTGTAAAGACAGCATCAGCATATTTAGCTGCATAAGCTTGTCCCTTAGGAGAAGCTCCAGCTTGAAATATAACAGGTTGACCTTGTTCAGAACGACTTGCATTCAAAGGACCTTTGACTTGGAAATATTGACCTTTGTAATCTAATGTATGCATCTTACTTTTATCCACATATTCGCCTGACTCAACATCAAATGTAAATGCATCATCTTCATATGAATCCCATAAGCCTTGTACTACCTGGATATGTTCTTCAGCAATATCATATCGAATATCATGTTCTGGATGGTCTCCTTTGCTATAATTGTCAGCACTTCCAGCTAAAGGTGAAGTTACTACATTCCAACCTGCACGGCCTTTACTGATTTTATCAATGGTTGAAAGTTGTCTGGCCACTGTGAACGGCTCACTATATGAAGTTGAAATCGTACCTACTAATCCAATTTGACGTGTTATTGGCGCAAGTGCTGCTAAAAATGTTAATGGTTCATGTCTATCTAAAAAATGTGGTATTGATTTTTCATTGATATATAATCCGTCTGCTACAAAAACGAAACTAAAGCCAGCTTTTTCTGCTTTACGAGCAATATCAAGTTGAAAATCAAAATTTGTACTTGCATCACTTGGGACGTCATTTGATTTCCAAGCATGCATATGGCTACCAGGACCATTCAACATAATTCCAAAATCTATTTTTTTATTTGTCATTTTACCCCTGCTTTCAAATTCGTTTTCTCATATACACGTGCTAGTTGCTCTACTGTTTTTAATCTTAATGAGTGGTTTTGTACTGGCATATGAAACATAAATTCATCAACTTGATCATCTATATCTAATTCATGAATTTGTTGTTTTATGGACTCAGCTGTACCATTAAATACTTCTATTTGTTGTTCTTCAATTTCAAAGGTTCTTGAACTTTGCTTTTTAAAATCATCTATTTGATGTTCGCTTGACACCGTTAATTTTTGACCGTCATCAAAGTGCAAAACATAATTTGTGCGTCCCTCTTCAATTAACGCGCTTTCTGCTTCACTATTCGATACAACAGCAGCTAAGGCTATAATTATTTTCCCTTCAGGATAAAATGCTTTATATGTACGAATTGCTTTGTGTAAAAGATCATTATTAGAATTCAAAAAATATGCATAAATAAAACCGACTTTTTCTTCTGCTGCAAAGCGTGCTGACCGTTCACTTCCTCCCAAAAGAAAAACATGCGGTTTCTCAATCTCTTTATTACGAATCGTTGTTTTTAAATTTGAATACGGATTTTCTTCAGGAAAGTTTTCATTATTAAATTGATTTAAAAGATGAAATTTATCATTGAAAGACATAGGTGCATTTTTAATATCTTCTTGCAAAGCTTGTGTCGCTAAAGGAAAACCACCAGGTGCTTTGCCTATACCTAAATCTACTCTTCCCGGAGCAATTTGGCTCATAAAATGAAACTGTTCAATCACTTTGAATGGACTATAATGCTGTAACATAACCCCACCAGAACCAACATTTATTCGACTTGTTTGGTTTAATAAATGTGTAACTAATATTTCAGGGCTCGTACCAACGACCTCTTGTATATTATGATGCTCTGCAACAAAATATCTTGTATAATTCAGGCCTTCTGCTAATTGCGCTAGTTCAACAGTTCTATTTATCCCTTCACTAACTGTTTCATTGTGATCTATTGGACTTTGATCAAGTATGCTAATAGATGTCATAAACAATCCCCCAATCGATTTCTGAAAATTATATTAGTTACAATCTTAGGCTCACTCTATCATTTTGTCAAGTATCCTTATCGATTTACTAAGGATTAAAAATGTGTTCATTTTGATATGCCATTGTATTCCAAACTTTTGACAAATCATTTATCAATCGTACTGAAAAGTGCTATCTAAATACCTCTTATTTAATAAAAAAGAGCAGGATAATATCACTCTTTAGTAAAGTGATATTATCCTGCTCTAATTTGAAAGACTCGTCATAAAAGTGATTCTTGTTATGACATGCCTAATTAAATAATATTAATTTTTGCATAAATTGTGGTTACAATCATATTTTAATACGACCAACCTAAAGTATGTTCCACTTCATCATCTTCATTTTCAATATTGTCTATATCAATCATAGATTCTGAAATATTTCTAGAATGGTAACCAATACGTTCTAAGATAGCAATCATATCTAAATAAAGTAAGCCGCCTTCTAAAGAACATTCTCCCGAACTTAAACGCTTGATGTGTTTTTTTCTTAAATCATGTTCTAATGCATACGAATCATTACTCAAGCGAACGATTTCATCTTTTTTAACTCTGTCATATACGTTAAACATGTCAATTGTTTTTTCAAGTGACGCATCGACATGGTTATATAGCCTTTCAATACTTTGTTCTGCTTTTGCAGATATCTGAATTGATTCTGTTTCTTTTTTCTTTAAATCTAATAAATACGCTTCTGTTAAACTTGCTACTTTAATAAAAGTTCGATTAACATCGAATAACACAGACATTCTTTCTGCATCTTGTTTGGATATCTTCTTCTCTGAGATTTTTGTTAAATATTGCCTTACATTGTCATACATACTTTCGACAGCAGCATATTTTTGAAGTATATCTTTTTCTGTTTTATAGTCATAATGCTTAGCATGTCTGAACATATCAAATGTCATACGCCCTATATTTTGAATTTCATCTTGTGCTTCTTGTAACGCAATATTAGGTGCTCTGTTTATTAAATTTTTATCTAACATTCTTGGTTTATATTTTTCATTCAAATCTTCACCTGGTACTAACTTCGTCACAATCCATGCTAAGACGAAAATAAACGGTAATTGTATGATTGTGTTCGTCACATTAAATGTACCATGTGCAAATGCAATAACCATTTCAGGTTTTAAATTCATAACCCCTTGCATCCATTCAATAACTAGTTGATAGAGTGGCATAATTATTAAGAAAATAATAGCACCTATCACATTGAATAGTACATGGACAGCTGCAACACGTTTGGCAGCCAATGAACCTGCTAGACTGGCCAGCACCGCAGTGATTGTCGTACCAATATTATCACCTAAAAGTACAGGAAGTGCACCATGTAAACTAATTAAATCATTAGCGAAGAATCCTTGTAAAATACCAATTGTAGCACTTGAACTTTGTATAATAACTGTTAATAATGTTCCTGCTAACACACCATATATTGGGTTAGAAGACATATCTAACATAATTTGCTTGAACGAATCTAAGTTTGCTAAAGGTTTAACCGCACCACTCATTAATTCTAAACCATAGAATAATGCACCAAAACCAAATAAAATCATACCAACATTTTTCACTTTACGTTTTTGAATAAAGAAAATTAAAAATGCACCAATTGCTAAAATTGGTAGCGAATATTCACCGATATCAATACCTATAATAAATGCAGTAACTGTAGTACCAATATTCGCTCCCATAACTACTCCAATTGCTTGGCGCATAGTCATAAACCCTGCACTAACAAGTCCTATAGTAATTACTGTTGTGCCTGAGCTACTTTGAATTAATATCGTTACAATCATACCAGCCAAGACACCCATTAAAGGGTTACTTGTAAAAGTATTTAAAATGCTTCTTAATCTATCACCAGCTGCGGCTTGCAAACCGTCACCCATTTGTTTAATACCATATAGAAAAATACCTAATCCACCGATAAAGGTAAAAATTATCTCCATTACAGAAGAATCCATCGTTACACCTCTTTAAAATATTTGTAAACTATGTGAATTATAACTGATTTTTGTTAAGTTAATGTTAATTTATCATTAAAATTGCAAAGGATTTTCTCAACATTTCTGTAATCATATTTCACTGAAATATGCAAACCTTTCCAAATCCTATATCTACGCTGATTTAAAATATGCTATTTATAAATTACACAAATTTCTACCTTTAGCATATATTAAAATTAATGCAGAAAGATACTTGTCAACCGCTCTAATCTTCGCTAATATAATTAAGAATTTAATGAAGGGAAGATTTGTATTGTGATCACTGCTTATAAACATACTCAAACACAAGAAATAATAGCATCAACATTAGATGATGATGCTTCATGGATCAATGTTGTAGACCCAAATTGGGAAGAAATAGAACATTTAATAGATTTATACCATTTACCTGAAGATTTTATTAGAGACCCTCTAGATACTGAGGAAAGTTCTCGTGTTGAATACGATGAAGAAACGGGCTATTCCCTTATAATCCTTGACCTGCCAGTTGTTAATGATACAAATCTTAATGTACTCTCATTTATAACAATTCCTTTAGGTATAATAATTGGTAATAAGAAAATATTTACTGTATGTAATGTTGAAAATGAGTTTCTTGAAAAATTTAGCCATCAAAATCTAAATTTACATTTTCATAGCCGATTTGCGCTTAATATATTATTAACGATTTCAAATCATTATAATAGAAACCTTAGGTTATTAAATAAGACGAGGTTACGTATAGAACGTGATTTAAAAAATAATGTGACAAACAAGCAACTATATAATTTAATGGAAGTTGAAAAGAGCTTAGTTTATTTCTTAGCTGCTTTAAAAGGTAATGAAACTATAGTAAAAAAACTCTTTAGATTGCCTGCAATCAAACGTTTTGAAGAGGATGAAGATTTACTGGAAGACTTAGTCATAGAAAATAATCAAGCACTAGAAACCACAAGATTATATACTGACATATTAGAAAGTATTACTACTTCTTATGCATCACTACTTTCAAATGAAATGAATAATACAATGAAAACATTGACGCTATTTACCGTCTTTTTAACATTGCCAACTTTAGTATTCAGTTTTTTTGGTATGAATGTACCACTACCTATTGATGAACATAGTTATATCTCTTGGGTTATTGTAATCGGTATTTCATTAGTTATCGTTTCATTTGTGGGCGCATTTCTATGGAGAAAGCAAAAGTTTTGAAATAAGACGTACACGCAAGTCACCATATATTAAAAATGAGAATGCATGATCATTATGCTTAAAACAAAGGACGCTACCATTTGATATGGTAGCGTCCTTTGTTTTTTCAAATTGTTTTAACGACATCTAAAAATGAATACTAACTTACTTTAATTTGCTAATGACACTAACCTATAGACTTCATATCTTCTTTAGTAATATCATCATAATAATATTTTATTTTATAGATAAAATAATCTTTTAACCTATTTACGTTTGACAAAGTGTTTGAGGCTTGTTGCAAATGAATTAACCATGATCTAGCTGGACACTCAGTATCATAAAATTCTTTATGAATTCTCACTGTTTCTCTATTAACAGGTAATTGATATTTCTTTAAAATTGCAGCAGCTAACCAGAAACTAACTTCTTCCACCTTCATAAATGCACTATCCGTTAAGACGCCATTTATTTTAGACTGACATCTTTCGATACCAATATAATGCGTATTGGCGAATGTATTTCCACAGTGCCATTCAGTATATTGTGTCGGGTGAAACCAGTAGCAAGTGTCTTGATCAATGTAGACGCTCGCCCATCCTTTTTCTAATTCATTTTTTTTAATTCGATTATTTAACCATGCAATATAATTTTGGGCTGTATAATTTTCGGCATCATCGTGTAGAACGACACCTAAAATATCCTTTTTTAGTTCAGTGATTTTATCGTCTATTTTGTAATAATTAGAGTATATATGTTTCATAAATTCCCTTCTTTAATACTTAAATTTTTGTGTCAGAAGTTCGTTTAATTTATCTGCTTTAAATTTAATGATGTGCACAATTTAATTTTCTTAGTTGAATTAGGGCTTAAAATAAGAAAATAGTTATATTTAATATATTAATATTCACAACTATTTATTATATAATGTAATTTAGTCAATATAACAATACGTTATCAGGAGTTGCTAGATAGAATGGAACATGCCACATTATGTATCCACGATTTTTTAACTACAGATACTCAACGTTGTATCAACCAAGTCATACTATTATTTTCTTTAAATAGTAAATTGAATATCAATATCAATGGTAAACAAACTTCGATTGAAAACAATATCGCTATCTTCAATCACAGTGATCTATTTTGTATCACTCACGCAGAACAACTTGTTGAACTAAAAATACCAATACAACAAATCATCCCGCTTAACCAATTATTTTTTAATTGTTACTATGATGCAAAAGCATTGAACGCTCAGGCGTATTTAAAGCAAATAATTTTAAGCATGATTGAAAAGTTAAACACCATAAATTCAACAGAATTACCTCAATTAACTGAGCTTATTTCTACCTTAGAGCATGAAGCTAAAAAAATATCTGAACATGTATATATACCAACAATTCATTGTGAAAATGAACTTTTAAATAAAATATCAGAATATATCCAAACTCACATTACACAACATATCATGTCCAAAGAAATTTCTTCAATTTTTTATATATCTAGTTCATACATATCAATTTTATTTAAAAAATATTTAGGTATTAGTTTTAAACATTATATTACAAGTTTAAAAATTGCGCTTTCACTTGATGAACTTATTAATAGTAACAACACAATTTATCTTATTTCTGAAAATATGGGTTTCAATCATTATGCTAATTATACGCATCAATTTAAGTCATATCTCTGTTTAACACCGCTTGCGTATAGAAAGAAACTTAATATAATGCAGAACAAGCCAATTACGTTATTAACTACTGATATAAGTGGATACTCACACTATTTCAAAACTCACTTAAACAACCATACTCAAACGATTGATAATGAAATTATCAATTTAGATCACTTAGAGTACAATGACTTGGCAAAACAACCTACCATCTTTATTCATATTGATAACCTTATGGATATTATTCAAACAAATTTAAACCAAAAACTTAATTTTAGTGATCTTACAAACTGCTATTTACTTATAAATAATGTGAGTAATCTAGCATCAACTTCACTTAATTTAAATGGTATTGTCAATTTTATCGACGCAATTTTTTCAAACTGTATGGGTGTGGTTATTAGAATTAAATCCAAGCAAGAATATGAACAAATAGAACAGGCTATTTCTCAATTTATAATATTCAAACCTAAATATTATACTCATGATAATATGTATAACTTTATGATTCTCTTTGATTCAGAATACTTAAAGTTAAATGATATTAACCGCTTATACATCAAAGCTAGAAGTTTAAATATAAATATCAAATTAGCAATCAACGTTGAGGGGGTATTAACCCAAACTCAAAGTCTTAAACACACTTTTACGCTTTTACATAGATTTAATTTCGACTTTAATTTTATTGATGTAGAACGTAATGAATTACGCGCAATGTTGTTAAAGCATAGCCATCAATTCAATAACGTATCAAGTTATAGTGATTATTATAATAAATTCATCACACTCTCTAAGCTACAACCCAATAAATGTGTATATTCAAAACTTACTAAAAATCACTTCACTCAATATAATCAAAAAGCACCTTTAGGAATAACAGAAATTATGCAACATACAATACAATTGATTAAAAATGGTTCTGCTGTTGGCTATGAACTAATGGACAAAAGTATATCCGATGTTGCGTTAATGAACCAACATGGAATATATGAACCCATTGTTTATATATTCCAATTCTTAAAGCCATTTTATGGAAAAACAATACTAATACAACCCAATTATTTAATTGCAAAAGAAAAACAATGCACACATTTACTTTTATTCAATTCCAATACACATACAATGTCAAACAAGCGAAAGTTTACATTAAAACAACAAACAATTACTTCAAAATTAATTTTATTTATACGCACGTTAAATAGAGAACATGGTTTTATAGATTATGCATTACCACCTATATTTAATAATATTTTTATTGAACAAACGCTTTTAAAAAATATTGAACGATCAAATATGCCAAAGTCAGAATTACGACATACTACCTATCCTCACACACCTATAGAATTTGATATTGACCGTGATGAAGTAAAATACATTCGTTTATCACCCGCATGTAAATAATCATGTAGCTCATCCACGTTATTTAAAAAATAAGTACATATTAGCACAATTTAATTTAAAAGTTTTGTCATCGCTTATACTTCAATTGCATTATGCTAAAATTTCAGATATAACTGAATAAAAGGGTATATAAAGGAGAATCTAATTTTGAAAAATAAAATGTTTGCAATTGTTATTAGTGCCGTAATGGTTATCGTAGCTATTATCTTAGTTATTATGATGGTTTCAGGCGGCCAAAAAGAGACATACTTCGGCTACATGAAGAATAGTACAACTGCTGAAAAAGTAGTCAGTGAAAAAGACCATAAAGTAGAAGAAAATGTCAAAATACCTTCTAAATCAGGTTTCAACCCTAAAAAGGGTGATTTTGTAAAACTAATTAAATCTGAAGGTGAAGACACTTATAGTAAAATGGAAGTCGTTGATCACGATGACATTCCTCATGGTCTAATGATGAAGATTCATGATATGGACATGAAAGGTATGTAAAATAAGTAACTTCGAATAAAAATTCAGTCCCACAAGCTTTTATAGGAAATGCTTGTGGGGCTTTTTTTCGTCTTATATTATTACCCTAATCTAACATTATTTATAAAAAAGCACTGAATAGATTTATTTTCTATTCAGTGCAAAAATGTCAGAATTTCAATTTAGTTTATATAGATTTCAGGTATGCTTGACCTTTCTCTTTGTCATACGCATTTTCCCATTTTGCGATAACAATGGTAGATAATGCGTTACCTAATACATTCACACAAGTTCGTACCATGTCTAATAGTCTATCCACACCGATAATCAGTGCTAAACCTTCAGCCGGTAATCCCATTGTTGTCAATGTTGTAATAAGTACTACAATTGATACCCCTGGTACACCTGCCATACCTTTTGAAGCAACCATTAAAGTAACCATTAACATAATTTGTTGCCCAATTGACATATCGATGCCATACATCTGTGCAACGAATAAAGCAGCTATTGATTGATATAATGCAGATCCATCGAGGTTAAATGTATATCCAATAGGTACTACAAATGATGTAATGTCCTTTGGAGAACCAAAGTTTTCCATTTTTTTCATTATTATTGGTAGCACGGATTCTGAACTTGACGTTGAAAATGCTAATACGAGTTCATTTTTCAATATTTTAATAATAGAAAAAATACTAATTCCACATAATCTTGCTACAATACCTAATACCACGATAATAAAGAATATCATTGCGCCGATAACTACTAATAGTAATTTTAATAACGGTATTAATGCTGAAGCACCAAAAGTCATAATTGTCGTACAAATAAATGCGAATACACCAATAGGTGCTAATTTCAATATTTTATTAATCATCCAAAATACAGCTTCTAATGAACCACTTAAAACAGCTTTCACAGGTTCTGCTTTTTTGCCAATTGCTGATAAAGCAACACCAAAGAATACTGCAAAGAATATGATTGGTAGTAATTCACCTGAAGTCAATGCCTCAAAAAGATTTTGAGGCACTATGTTTACAATTGTATCGATAAAGTGATTTCCATATGTAGATGATTCAGCAGCTTTTGCTGATGATTCATATGTTGAAATATCACCTTTGGGTAATTTATCTGGATCTAAACCTTTCCCTGGTTTAAATATATTTGCAAAAAGTATGCCTAGTCCTATAGCTATTGTTGTTATAATTTCAAAATATAAAATTGTTTTAAAACCGTAACGCCCCACTGTTTTAGATTCACCTACATTTGATATAGATAATGCTAGTGAACAAAAAACAACTGGAATTACAATCATTTTTATTAAATTCAAGAAGACATCGCCAAAAGGCTTAATGTAATTTGCAATTTCGTCGTGTCCATAAAGTAATAGACCTACGATAACACCTAATACCAACGCGATAATAACTTGCATTGGTAAACTGATTCTTCTTATAATTGCCATGATGTTTCTCCCCTTCTTCTGACATTGCTTAATTATATCAAAATAATTTTTATATAGATATAAATTTTTTCAGCAAAAATAGTTGTTATTACACTTAATTTTTATTTTTACTCATTTTATATATATATAAGTAACATAATTATTTTGACAAATACACAAAATTGCAGTTAAAGACTATGATATGGCGTTATTAAACCTTACTACAAGCCTGATATAATGTTGTAATAGGATATAAAATCACTACTCTTTTAACTAATTTTATATTTGAGTAACATCAACAATCGCTATTAATTTTTATATTCATTTTACTTCAATTGTGTATGAATTATTATATTATACTGTCATTAATTCACATGTGATAATAAGTAAGACACTATGCTATTGTTTTTGAGTTTTAATATAGTAAAGCATATGTTAAAACACATACATTAAAATATATTTAATACAAAAATGGCTGATGCCATATGTATATACGGAATCAGCCAACATGATATTGATTTGCTTTAGTTTATAAAATGATAACATCACTAAATAATGAGTTATTTAATCTTTAGGTTTATATTTCTCTTTAAAAGCATTATGTTTTGCATCTTTTACATTTTTCTTAGTTTCTGGATCAAAACCTTGCACTAATATACCTTTATATGTACTAATTGGTTGCACAACATAAGTATGTTCCGAATCATCTTTAAACTTAATTTCTTTATAATATAACCCTTTTTTAGCACTATATAATGTTTTCTCTGTTTTAATTTTCTCAGTTAAATGGTTTTCATCCATGTAATTATCAACTAATTCTAAATTTTTGTGACCTTGATATGTTCTTAAACCAAAGAAAAAAGCTACGGCCAAAATTAACGAAATGATTAATAGTCCCAGTATTTTCAAAAACGTCTTCATTATTTATCTCCTTTTAAGTAAAAACAATCATAATAAATACTCTATTGTTAATCCTCATACTCTTAAATTTCTAGACTACTTATTAAAATTCATAATATTAGTATTATGAACGATAACAAATAAATTATAAAGTATTAATACCTTTTGTAACAAAATGTTCTTAAATTTCCACTTATTCACAATGATATATATTATAAAAATATTATGAATATGGACACAACAGTTCCTTGACAATGTACTTTGTTCATAATAAGGTTAAATTTCAAAAGGGGTGATTAAATGGAGGACAAAGTAAGTTACTTAGAAGAACAACTGTGCTTTCTATTTTACGTTTCTTCAAAAGAAATTATAAAAAAATATACTTCATATTTAAAAGAGCATGACCTAACATACACTGGTTATATAGTTATGCTCGCCATTAAAAAAAATGAAAAGATAAACATTAAAACACTTGGACAACGTGTTTATCTTGATTCCGGGACACTAACACCTTTACTTAAAAAATTAGAAAAAAAAGGTTATGTTAGTAGAACACGTGAAATTGATGATGAACGTAATTTACAAATTGCGCTTACAGAACAAGGTGCAAAAGTTCAGGATTCATTATCCCATGTGTCCAAAAAAGTTTTTAGTGAATTTGATATGGATATCGATGAAGCCATTCACTTAAAAGAAACACTACAAAATTTTGTAAATAAACATTTCACTAAAGAAATTTAATATATTAAGAGGTAAAGCTACGTTTAAAGTGTGTAATTTATTTATGCTAATTTAAACTTAAACTTGCCTCTATTTTTTTATTTTATTTAAAGTAATGATGATAAAAGTAATAATCACCCTTTTATCATCAGCTTTTGGTAGAACTGTACACATAAAGTGTTAAATACTATAGTTTGACTTTGACTTTCTTTGACTAATATATTATAATATAAATATAAGGTTAAAGGAGAGGTGAAAAATGATGCAAAATACACAAAATCTTTCTACAGATATACTAGAAAATTTATTAACTGAGCATCATGATTTTAAAGTAGATGTATATGAATCAAGTGATGCATATCAAGTCATTGCTGAACTACCAGGTTACAGTAAAGACAATATAGATATTCAATTTGATGAAAAGACATTGACGATCAGTGTTAAAAATACTTCTACAATAACTCAAAACCAAGATAATTACTTGATTAAAGAGCGCAATTCTAACAACCAAAATAGACAATTTATATTTAAAAACGTAGATGAACCAAATATTAAAGCTACGCTGAACCATGGTATATTAAATGTTACTTTACCTATTCATCATACAAAAAAACAAATTAATATTGATTAAATCGTAACAAAACAAATCATAATATAAGGAGAGATGCTTTATGGCATTCAATATGAAACCATTCGATAATTCATTTTTCGATGTAAATCCTAGTAATTTATTTAAAGATTTCGGACGTCAATTTTTTGATCAATTTCCAGGTGCTAATAGTATTAAAACAGATGTTAAAGAATTAGAAGATGCTTACATTGTGGAAGCAGAGTTACCAGGTATGGAAAAAGAAAATATTAATCTACAGTTTGAAGATAATATTTTAACAATAGAAGGTAAACAGTCATTTGAAAATAATAAAGAAGATGAAAATGGACGCATTATCCATCAAGAACGTAGCTTTAGTGATGTAAAACGTCAATATCAATTTGATAATGTCGATGAAAACGGCATTAAAGCATCTTATGAAAATGGCATGTTAAATGTCACTTTGCCTAAAAAAGAGAAAAAAGAGTCTTCCTCTTCTAACATTCAAATTGATTAACAATCAATTTGAAAAACAACACTTCATTTTTGAAATGTTGCTTCAGAAAGTAGATAAACCTTTCGCATTAATTTGCGAAGGGTTTATCTATTTTTTATTTATATAGTTTTTTCAAATATTTGTCTTCGACAAGTTCATATACAAAATTTAAATCTAATATCGCATCGACTTTACGTAATCTATGATTATTAAGGACTAATTCAGAGATAGAAATCATTTCATATTGATCTCTTTTATCAATTGATTTATTCATCAGAATAATCACGACCACTGCTTAATTTACATATATTATAATATTGGCAGTGATTTATGCCGACTCCTGCGGGAATAGCACTAGCCGAAGACTACAGGCTAAGGCAGTGCCCGCGGAAAGCGTGTATAAAAAGCTGCCAACAAAGTCGGAGATTTTGTCGACAGTCTGAAGTAACACTTCATTTTTTTGTGAAATTTATAGTTTTAACTTACTTTTTTTAACATTTGCCCCATTGTTACTAATGCTATGATTCCAAATAACGCTAATAATAAAAATGCTAAGTGACTGCTACCTGATAGCATTGTGACATATGAAATAACAATCGGTGGAAAGAATCCACCCAATCCGCCCATCATAGAAACAATACCATTTGCAGTCCCTGCCTCTTTACTGAAATAGAAAGGCACAAGTTTAAAAATAAGTCCATTCCCCAAACCAGCGCAAACACTAATTAATAAACAACCTATCGTAAATAGTAAAATATGATTTGAAGATCCTAAAATAATTGCGCCAACAATCATCAATGTAAAATCTATCATTAATAACATCACCGCATTAAATTTATCGCCTAATATACCACCTAAAGGTCTCAAAAATGTTGCAAGTGCAATGAATACACCTGAACGTATACCTGCATCTACTTCACTAATACCAAATTGTTGCACTAAATAATTCGGCAAAAACAAACCAAATGCTACAAATGCACCAAAAGTAATGAAATACCAAAGTGATAAATAATATAATTTCAAATCTTTAAATAAACGCTTAGATTGTTCAACTAAAGGCACTTTTACTTTTTTCTCTTTCGGATCACCAAAAAAGAACATAAAAATAGCAAATAAAGCAATCACTACTAAATAACTTCTGACCGTCGTTTGCCATCCAATAATTGATGCGATTGGGGGCGCTAAAAAAGAAGAAATTGCAGTTCCGATATTACCCATGCCATAAATACCATTTGCTAAACCAACGCGTTCTTTAGGAAAATATTTAGGGATTGATGTTACACCAACAGAAAACACCGCACCTCCAACGCCTAAAAAGAATCCTGATGCCATGAGCATCCCTGTCCCTTGAGCCTGACTCAAAAAATAAATTGGAAATAATAAAATGATAAAACTACAGAAAAACACCCATTTAGCGCCTATTATGTTCGTTAAATAGCCAAAAGGCACTCTTAAAACAGAACCTAATATTACAGGTATGGCTAATATAATTGAAAGCTGATTTCCTGTTATATTAATATCTTGAGATATAAAAGGGATTAGCGGTGCAATAATGCTCCACGCCATAAAACCCACAACTAAACTTAAAGATTGTAAAGTTAATTGAAATCCACCACTAGCTTTGTTCATTACATTCACCTACATTTAATTTTTTATAATTAAGCCTAGTATTCTACAAGCGCCTACAATAATATTATTTATTATGAAGTATTAAGGACTAAATTATGAAAGGTAAAACCGGTGTAATATACGAATTTTTTGGAATATTAATATTTGTAGAATACTGGCTATATGGCTATTGTAAAATCTTTGTGAAATAATAAACATAAGGATTATCCCTTAAGTTCTCTAAAATTTCCCCTATTCTTTTTTCAATAATAAATTCAATTTAAATTTTAATTTGTGTAAAAGAAGAAACTATGTGAGGAGCTTAAAGCGGAAATGAGTTTTCAATCATCTTGATTCATGCCTAAGATGGCATGCAAATGAGGAGCAAAGTAACTTTTACTTCATCATTAAAATACTGTTCTATATCAATTTTTCTTTTATACTGAACACATGATTTGCAACGATTTAATAACGTGTGGATGCCTTGGGAATAATATGATCGATGGGCTACAAGCTCAGACAATGTAAATCATATCCCAAACAAGTATACACGCTCAAATTCACTACATTTTAATATAAAAAGGACTAATCCATATGCAAATGGATTAGTCCTTTATCTTGAGCATGAAATTTATATCTTATCCTCAGTTATCTGTTGTTTAACAATACATTATATCGTAAAAATTTGCATAGACTTATTAATAAATTATGACATTACCATATTATTTGTTGTCAGAAGTAACTCGATTAAAAGTCCACAAGTTTTTTCTTCATCGCATATTCTACTAATTCCGGTTTTGATTTTAAGTCTAATTTTTGCATAATATGTGTTTTATGTGCTTCTACTGTTTTTACAGATACAAATAATTTTTCTGCTATCTCTTTATTACCATAACCTTTTGCAATTAAAGGCAATATTTCTATTTCTCTTTTAGATAAAATTTTAAAAGGGTCTGATGTAGCCGTTTCGTCTTTGGAACTATTACTAATAAATTCATTCACTAAAGAAGTCGTTAATTTCATATCTACATATGTTTCACCCTGATATACAGTTCTTATTGCTAAAATGAGTTGTTCATCTGGCGCGTTTTTCAAGATATAACCTTTTGCGCCATTTTTTAATACATGAAATAAGTACTCTTCGTCATCGTACATTGTTAATATTAAGATTTTTGTTTCAGGAAAACTTTCTGCTATTTTACTAGTAGCAATCAGTCCTGACTCTCCTGGAGGCATACTCAAATCCATAATTAATACATCAGGTTTATGTTCCATTACTTTTTGATAAGCTTCTAAGCCATCAGCAGCTGTACCGACAACTTCCATATCATCTTGGTAATTTAGAATCATAGAAAATCCTGTTCTGACAACAGCATGATCATCTGCAATAACTATTCTCAAAATTTATTCTCCTTACTCCCTTAAATTGGAACTTCTAAAGTCACTATCGTACCTCTTCCAATTTGACTATCGACATTTACTTCAGCATTTACTAATTCTGCGCGTTCATACATACCATAAATACCTAATCCAGTACCTTGTGGCTGATCAGTTTTAATAAATCCTATGCCTCTATCAACGACTTCAGCTATTAACCTATTACGATTATAATGTAAGTCAATTTCAACTTTGTCCACATTGGCATACTTAATTGCATTAAATAATGCTTCTTGTACTACTCGATAAACAACCGTTTCTATTTCATTGTCAAAGCGTTGTGCATCTAGACTTGAATGATAAATAATCTCCATGCCGTAATTAGATTCAACTTGTTTGAAATATGTTTTGAATGCTGCATCTAATCCTAAATCATCCAAAGATGAAGGCCTCAATTCAACAGAAAGGTTACGTATATCATCAATGAGTTTGGACATAAGTCCTTCTATGTGTTTCGAATCAGCAACTAAATCTTGTATTTCTTGCTGATACTTTAACAACCTTAACTCAACATCAATATTCAGCATTTCTTGAACAACGCTATCATGTAGCTCTCTTGAAATACGTTTTCTTTCATTTTCTTGAGCAGAAATTGTTTTTTGCATCATTTTACGTTGATACATCTTATCATGACGTTCAATTTGTGGAGATACATTTTGCAATGTAAATACTTTGATATCATTTACCGGATCAATCGTTTGATACGTTGCAGTAAATGGTTCAATCGTACCTCGATTAGTTTTCATAAATACTTGAAAGCTTGTATTACCAACTTCTTCTGCTTCAAGAAAACAATTTTTGCAAGATTGTAAATCAAACTCATTAGTATATCCATCACATCGATTACAAATCACATTAGTCATATCTCGATAGTCCTCATCATTGGAAATGATATCTTTTGCAGCTTGATTCTTAGCAATAACTTTCCCCTTATTATCAACAAACACTATTTTTTCTCTTGTATTATTGAAATACTGCAATAATAATTCAGTCATATCTTCCATTTGATTTACTTGCACGATCATCACCTAATCTTCTTCTTTAAAAATTCCTAAAACATCAGCTATCGAAATGTCACCATGTGCTAAAGGTAATGGATTTCCATCCCTCTGACCTAATAACAAAACACCGTAAACTTGTCTGTTATACCACAAAGGTATAGCCACCATGGCAGTTAGTAATTCAGTTAAAACAATAGGATATTTATGTTTTTCTGAGGGTAATAAAATTTGATTTACATCTTCAATGATCATGCGTTTACCCGTTTTCATAACATTGCCCGCGAGTCCTTTACCTTTTCTTAAGACTATTAACTTATATCTATTATTTAAATTGCCAGAAACATAATGCCATTTAATCGGTGATACTTGATTTTCTTGCTCATAAAATGCTAAACCTGCAAAGTCAAAACCTTCTCTTGTACGTATTAAATTTAAAGCTGCTTGATAATCAATTTTTTTATTTAAAGGCAATGAACCCAATGCATGACCTCCTTTCACACCTTATGTTTACGATAAATGATATAACTTCTACTCACATATGTTAACGGTACGCTCCACACGTGAACCAGTCGCGTAAATGGCCACAATGCCATAATGGTAAAGCCTAACAACACGTGAATTTTAAATGTTATAGGTACATTAGCCATTAATGTTGCGTCAGGTGAAAAGACAAATAAATCTCTAAACCAAATAGATATTGATGTCCGATAATCAAAATCTGGTGTAACTGCATTGGTCACTAAAGTCGCATAACAACCCATGCAAACAATGATTAACAATAAAAAATTCACAATAATATCTGAGGCTGAGCTTAGTTTTCTAATGTTTTTCTGTGTAATGCGTCGTGTGGTTAACAACAGCATACCTATCAATGTTATTATACCAAATATGCTACCAATATACACTGCACCAATGTGATATAAGTGGTCATTAACACCTAACGTTCGTAACCAAGAAGCAGGTATGACTAAACCAACAAAATGTCCCATTGCTACTGGAATAATTCCCAGGTGAAACATTAAACTTCCCCATTGTAATCTTTTTTTCTCTATGAATTCACTTGATTTTGCAGTCCATGAAAATTTATCGAATTTAAATCTTGCAATATGTCCTAGGAAAAATATTGCAACACATAAATAAGGGAATATGACCCATAAAAATTGGTTAAACATTCGCTTTCACCTCATTTGTTGGCTCAATACATACTTTTAATGTCTCTCTTAACGCTTTAATTAAATAATAATAAGGACTATTTCGTTCTGCTAAATGATTTGCCATAGCATAAGTACCGTCTTCAATAATCATGATGACAAATTCAATGTTTCCTTTTGCTCTTGGATCATTTTGCCATTGTGCAACATATAAAAACTCTAGCATCAATGGTAAAAAATCAGATAGTTCATTGTCTGCCATTTTAAGTCCAAACATTTCATATAAAACTTTCAATTTCGCTAATAATTGTCCTCGTTCTTTTTGTGTATCAAATTTGTTATAAGTCATATACAAGGGGGCATTTTTATTAAAATCAAATGTATTAGAATATAATTGTTGAAATTCTAAAAATGTATACTCATGTACCTGCTGACGATATGTCATAAGATCCTTATAAGCTGGGTGTTGATTATGAATGATGCTTTCAAAAATATTAGAATGCAAAGTCATCTTTTTTGGAAATTCCAATTGTTGCGCAAAATATCCCAGTGTTTCTTGAAATGATTTAAACTGTTCTATGTTAATCACGGAATATCCCTCCATAGAAATTATCATTGTATATTGCTTGCCCTGACTTTTCAGAAGTCGTTCCTACTGGAACCCCACATCCTTCACAATTTGCACCAAAATACTCTCCACCGTAGCCTTGACTACCTTGTGCACGATACGTATCCATATACGCTTCCTTATGCGAAGTTGGAATTACAAATCTGTCTTCATGTTTTGCAATTGCTAATAAACGATACATATCTTTTGTTTGACGTTCAGTCAGACTCAATCTCGCTAATTTATCTTCATCAAAAGGTTTATTTGTCACTTGAGCCCTCATATAGCTTCGCATCATAGCCATTTTTTGCAATGCTGCTTTGACCGGTTCTGTCTTTCCAGCAGTAAATAAGCTAGCTAAATACTGTATTGGCAAACGCATTTCTTCTATTGCAGGGAATATCATATCTGGATTTCTATTAGCATCTATAGCGGTTTTACCTTCGAAATAACTCATGATTGGACTCAAAGGTGGGCAATACCATACCATAGGCATTGTACGATATTCTGGATGTAACGGAAATGCAAGTTTATATTCAATGGCTAATTTATATATAGGTGAATTTTGAGCTGCTTCTATCCATTCCATAGATACACCATCTTTTTGTGCTTGTTCAATGACACTTTCATCATATGGATTTAAAAATAAATCTAACTGTTTTTCATATAAATCTTGTTCGTTTTCGGCTGTAGCAGCTTCTTCAACTCTATCCGCGTCATATAACAGAACACCCAAATATCTCATACGTCCAGTACATGTTTCAGAACATACTGTCGGTAATCCCGCTTCAATTCTTGGGAAACAAAAAGTACATTTCTCTGCTTTATTTGTCTTCCAATTAAAGTATACTTTTTTGTATGGACAACCTGTCATGCAGTACCTCCAACCTCTACACGCTTCTTGGTCAACTAACACAATGCCATCTTCGTCGCGTTTATACATCGCTCCTGAGGGACATGAGGCAACACAGCTTGGATTCAAACAATGCTCACATAATCTTGGTAAATACATCATAAAAGTTTGATCGAATTTAAACTTAATGTCCTCTTCAATACGTTGAATATTTGGGTCTTCAGGCCCTGTAACATGACCACCTGCCAAATCATCTTCCCAATTTGGCCCCCACTTTAAATCTAATTTATCACCAGAAATAATGGAATGTGCTTTTGCTACTGGTAAATGATTTCCTGCTTTAGCCTGAGTTAAGTGTTCATAATTATATGTCCATGGTTCATAATAATCTTTAATTACAGGCATATCTGGATTATAGAAAATTTTACCAAGAGCAATTTTTGACCATTTACTACCAGACTTTAGTTCTAATTTACCTTTTTTGTTTAAAAACCAGCCACCTTTGTAATGTTCTTGGTCCTCCCATCTTTTTGGATAACCAATGCCTGGTTTTGTTTCAACATTATTAAACCACATATATTCTGCACCTGGACGGTTTGTCCAGGTACTTTTACAAGTCACACTGCACGTATGACATCCTATACATTTATCTAAATTCAATACCATTGCAACTTGTGCTTTAATCTTCAAGCCAGTCAACCTCCTTCAGTTTTCTCACTGCGACATAAACATCTCTTTGATTTCCTATTGGTCCATAATAATTAAAGTGATAACTGATCTGACCATAACCTCCAACAAGTTGTGTTGGTTTCAAATGAATGCGTGTAGGTGCATTATGAGAACCACCACGTGTGTCTGTCAGTTGAGACCCAGGTGTCTCAATGTGCTTATCCTGAGCATGATACATAAACATCGTTCCCCTAGGCATACGATGTGATACTACAGCTCTAGCTGTAACTACACCATTACGATTATAAACTTCTAGCCATTCATTATCTTGAATATCATGTGCTGCTGCATCCTCAGATGAAATCCATACCGTCGGACCACCTCTGAATAATGTCAACATATGTTGATTATCTTGATAAGTAGAGTGAATATTCCATTTACCGTGTGGCGTTAAGTACCGTAAGACAAGCGTACTTTCGTCTAACTGCACTTTCTTATCACGTGAACCAAAAACCATCGGCGGTAAAGTCGGCTTATAAACGGGTAGATTTTCACCAAATTGCTGAAAAATTTCATGATCAATATAATAACTTTGTCTCCCAGTTAGTGTTCTAAAAGGCACTAAACGTTCTATATTCGTAGTAAACGGAGAATACCTTTGACCATTTTTATTAGAACCAGGAAAAACAGCTGTTGGAATAACTTCCCTCGGTTGTGCGGTAATATTTAAAAATGTTATTTTTTCAGATGCACGTTCACTAGAAATATCTTTAAGTTTCATTCCTGTTTGTCGTTCCAAATCTGCATAAGATTTTTGTGATAATTTACCATTTGTAGCTGAAGATAGATTTAATACGACATCTGCAGCACGTCTTGCGGTATCTATTCTAGGAAGCTCATTTCTAATTGAATGTTCATCTTCATCATGCCACGTACCTACCATGCTTTTAAGTTCTTCATATTGCTCTGCCACAGTATAGCTCACACCATGTGCACCTATCTCAGCTTTTTCTAATAAAGGTCCTACCGTAACAAACTTGTCGTAGATTTTTGTATAATCCCTATCAACCACAGCAAATCCTGGCATAGTCTTTCCGGGAATTGCCTCTATTTCATTTTTAGTCCAATCTTTCACTTGACCATTCACATTAGAGATTTCTTGTGAAGTATCATGTGCTAGCGGTGTAGTTACAATATCTTTATAGAGGCCGTTTAAGTGTGTTTTAGCAGTTTCGGATAAGGTTTTACTTAATGTTTTAAAGATATCCCAATCTGAACGAGACTCCCATAAAGGATCAATGGCTGGATTAAACGGATGTACAAAAGGATGCATATCTGTCGAAGATAAATCGTGTTTTTCATACCAAGTTGCTGCAGGCAAGATAATATCCGAATATAACGGAGTAGAAGTCATTCTGAAATCCAATGATACGAGTAAATCTAGTTTGCCTTCTGTATCATCTCTCCATTTGATTTCTTCTGGTTTTGTATCTTCATTTGCTTCGGCCATCAAACCAGATTTAGCACCTAGTAAATGTTTCATAAAATATTCTTGCCCTTTTGCTGAGCTTGAAATTAAATTAGAGCGCCATAAAAACAAAGTTTTTGGATGATTTTCCTTAGCGTCTGGGTCTTCAATTGCAAATTTAGTTTCTCTTGATTTTACAGATGCTATTGCTCGTTTTAAAATTTCATCGTTATTAAATGCGCCATCATCTTTTGCTTCTTCTCCAAATAACAAACTATTTTTATCAAATTGTGGATAAGATGGTAGCCAACCTAATTTGGCTGCTAATACGTTATAATCTGCAGGATGTTGATGCTTGATATTTTCTGCTAAAGGTGACTTAATACTATCTACGTTTGATTCTTCATATTTCCATTGATCCGTAGCAAAATAAAACCAGCTTGTACCATTTTGTAAGCGTGGTGGTCCTTGCCAATCTTTAGCAAAAGCTATGGTATTCCATCCTTCAATTGGTCTACATTTCTCTTGACCTACGTAGTGCGCCCAACCGCCACCATTAACACCTTGGCATCCGCAGAGTAATACAAGATTCAAAATAGCGCGATATATCGTATCTGAGTTAAACCAATGATTTATGCCTGCACCCATAATAATCATTGATTTACCTTGTGTATCGATAGCATTCTGTGCAAATTCTCTGGCAACTTGTACCACCACATTGGCATTCACACTTGTCACTTTTTCTTGCCAAGCAGGTGTATAATACGAGGACGCATCGTTGTATCCTTGTGCTTCTAATTTATGTTCAAAACGTCGTATACCATATTGACTCGTCATCAAATCATACACAGTCGCAACATATTTTTGTTCACCGTTAGCTAATTCAATTTTCTTAGCAGCAATAGGTCTTTCAAAAACGCCATTCCCTTCATTATTGAAATAAGGAAATTGAATTTGTTTGATTTCATATTCATCTTCTGCAAGGCTTAGCGCTGGATCAACTTTAAATCCTTGTTCATCTTCTAGTTTAAGATTCCATTGTTTACCTTCTTCCCAGCGTTGACCCATTGTCCCATTAGGGACGGTTAAATGTTGTTGTATTTTATCGAAAATAACAGGTTTCCAGTCACCATTTGGTGTATCTACCCCTAAATCTTCTGCTCTTAAAAAGCGACCTGCTTTCAAACCATTAGCATCCTCATCTAACATAATAATGAATGGCATATCTGTATATTGTTTAGAATAGTTGATAAAATAAGCGTTAGGCTGATTCACATAATATTCTTGCAAAATCACATGTGTCATTGCTTGCGCAACTGCTGCATCTGTCCCAGGATGTGGTGCCAACCAATGATCTGCAAACTTTACATTTTCTGCATAATCAGGCGCAACAGAAATGACTTTCGTACCTTTATAACGTACTTCTGTCATAAAATGAGCATCTGGTGTTCTAGTTAATGGCACGTTAGATCCCCACATCATAATGTATGAAGCATTATACCAATCACTTGATTCTGGTACGTCTGTTTGTTCTCCCCAAATCTGCGGAGATGCTGGTGGTAAATCTGCGTACCAATCATAGAAACTGAGCATTTCTCCTCCCAATAAGCTAATGAAACGGGCACCAGAAGCATAACTCAGCATAGACATAGCAGGAATTGGTGTGAATCCTGCTATTCTATCAGGACCAAATTTTTTAATCGTATATATAATTTGAGCCGAAATTAGTTTGGAAACATCTTTCCAGTTCGTTCTTACAAGCCCACCCTTTCCTCGAGCCTGTTTGTATATCTTAGCTTTTTCTTCGTCTTCTACTATAGATGCCCATGCTGCAACAGTATTGTCATCATGCTTTTCTAATGCATCTATCCATAGTTCCCATAACTTACCACGAATATATGGATATCGAATTCTCAAGGGACTGTATTCATACCAAGAAAATGACGCACCACGCGGACAACCTCTCGGCTCAAATTCAGGCATATCTGGGCCACAACTTGGATAATCAATTTGTTGATTTTCCCAAGTAATCACTCCATTTTTAACAAACACTTTCCATGAACAAGACCCTGTACAGTTAACACCATGTGTTGTTCTCACTACTTTGTCATGACTCCAACGTTCGCGATACATCTTTTCCCATTCTCTACTTTTACTTTCAAGCACTGACCAATTACCATTGAATTTTTCAGTTGGTTTAAAAAATTTCATACCAAATTTCTTCATTTTATACATCCTCTCAACATCATTACAAATAAGAAATATATTCTATGAACATCTTTGTCGTAATTACTTTTCATTTCTTACTTAAATTGTACGTTTATTAAACCTTTCTATATATTAGGGATTTACCTAATTGAATATCAAAAAGCCCTAATTATTTCTAAAATTCATTTTAAATATGTAATATGCCACAGTTTATGGTAGATTTTTGTTAATACAAAAAAGAACTAATCCATTAAAAATATTTAACGGATTAGTTCCTTTATTTATAAAAATATTAAAATTTTAAAGGTATTGGCGTGCTGCTTAAAATTATGGTTCGAGTCTCATTATATAGTCAAGATATCAATGATTCTGAATCATATTAAGAAAAAACTTTCTAGTACAGCAAATTAAATTATTACATTAATTTAATATGTTCATCAAATAAATATTGTTCTTTAATATCGTTCATAAATTCAATCTGTGTTTTATGATAAATAGATGTATCTATAACATCAATCAAACAAAAATGACCTTCACTATAGAGCGATAATGCCTTTTCTAAAGCTGATTGATGTTCACCAGTAATCAAATAGCTTTTAGTTTGAGACTGACTTAAACTAGTAACACAAGGTAATTCAGCCATTAAATCTCCTACCAAAACGACACCTGGCATAAACGAACAACTTTGTGTTTCAATCAATTGGTCAATCGTTGTTACTGTACCTTGGATTAATTTCTCTTTATAAGTAGATACATTATATATCACTACAACTGGATAATCTTTCTTGGTTTGTTGATATATTTCATGCATAATCGTTTTTAAATTTCTAATACCCATATAAATGGCTAATGTGCCTCCTGATAATAATTTGTCCAATTCTACTTTATCAGTATGCATTTTACAAAAATGTCCTGTCGTATAAGTAACATGTGTAGCAATCTGACGAGCGGTAAGCCCTTGTTTCATGCTTGCAACAGCTGCACTAGCAGAAGTAATACCTGGTACGATTTCGCACTCAATGTTCTGTTTATTTAGCGCTGAGACTTCTTCATGTGTTCTTCCAAAAATAGCTGGATCTCCGCCCTTCAACCGTACAACGCAGTGATGTGAATAAGCTGCATCAACAAGCAATTTATTGATTTCCTCTTGTTGAATATGTTTATGGTAAGGTTTTTTTCCAACATCAATTATTTCTACACCTGGACTAACCATCTGAATGATAAATGGATTCACAAGGCGATCATATAATATAACATCTGCTTTTCGAATTAAACGTTCAGCTTTTCTCGTTAATAATTCCGGATTGCCGGGACCCGCACCGATAAGGTATACTTTTCCAACCTTATTCAAACCCATACATACACATCCCCATCCTGTACCTCTGTTCTGAACACCTCAACGCAACCTTCATCTGGCGCTTGTACTAAACCACTATTCAAGTCTATTTTTTGATCATGTAATGGACAAAAAACATAATCACCACTCATTGTCCCTTCTGAAAGTGGACCATCTTTGTGAGGACATCGATTTTGAATGGCATGAATACTACCTTCTTCCGTTAAAAAAATACCAATTTCTTTATTGTGTAATTTAATTTTTTTACCGACTAATGGTGTAAGTGTGTCTATTGACGTTACTTTAATCCTATTTTTAGCGCTCATATTTTACACCTTCTCCACTTCAAATATTTTTTGTTCTTTTTTACTATTTACAATCTCAGACCATGGCTCTTTTTCCACTGCGCATTTAGCTTCTAAAATTCGTGCATAAAGTACATCTTGTTTTGCTTTATCAAACAAAATACTACTCACATGTTCAAATCCTAATCGATTTAACCATGGTGCAGTACGTTCTGCATAGTTACCTGTTTCTCTATAATATTGCATCAATGCGCCACAAAGTTTTAATACTTCCGCTTCAGTTTCTACAGTTGTTAAATATTGTCCAATTGTAACTTCTGTACCGCCGTTACCACCAATATAAATTTGATATCCATTTTCTACTCCAATAACACCAAAATCTTTAACACCTGATTCGACACAGCTTCTAGGACATCCTGAAACTCCCATCTTAAACTTGTGTGGTGTATCAATATATTCAAATGTTTCTTCTAAACGGATTCCTAATCTTGTCGTATTTTGTGTTCCAAATCTACAAAAAGCTTTACCAACACAACTCTTCACGGATCGAGTCTTTTTACCATATGCTGATGCTGAACGCATACCCAATTCTGACCAGATTTGTGGCAATAATTCTTTCTCAATGCCATAAAATCCAATACGTTGTGAACCAGTCACTTTGACTAGGGGTACGTTATATTTTTTAGCTACTTCACCTAGTTTTATAAGTTGCTCTGCATCAGTTACGCCACCTCTCATTTGAGGAATGACAGAGAAGGTGCCATCATTTTGGATATTAGCATGATAACGTTCATTCGCAAATCTTGATTCAATTTCATCAATATGTTCGAACGGATAAATCATATTAAGATAATAATTAATGGCAGGACGACATTTAGGACAACCATTTTTATCCTTAAAGTTTAGAACATGACGAACTTCTTTAGAAGTTTTAAGTGATTTCGCTCTAATTTGAGTTACAATTTGATCTCGTGTTAAATCTGTACATGCACATATGCCTGTAGGTTTAGCTGCAATAAAATCATCACCCAGTGTATGTTCAAGGATTTGCCCTATTTGTCCCTTACATTTCCCACAAGAATTACCAGCTTTTGTTAGTTGTGTCACTTCGTCAATACGCGTTAAACCATTTTGCTTTATCGCTTCAACAATAGTGCCTTTATTTACACCATTACAGCCACAAATAGTTTCGTCATCAGCCATTTCTGCGACATCAAAACCACTTGATTCTCCACCTTTGTGCAGCAATGATGCGATCGTGTAGTCTTGTATGGTTTCTTTTTTCTTCATCATATTAAAAAATCTAGAACCTTCTTCTATATCCCCATATAACACCGCACCAACGATATGACCTTCTTTAAGAAATACTTTTTTATAATGTTTATGCATGCTATCAAAGATTGCGACACCTTTTACTTCATCACTCTCATGTATCAGACCAGCACTATATAAATCGCATCCCGAAACTTTTAATGACGTAAATGTAGTAGAACCTTGGTATCCTTCAGTAGGATTATCAGTTAAATAATCTGCAAGTACTTTGCCTTGTTCATACAATGGTGCTACTAACCCATAAGTTTTCCCTTTATGTTCAGCACATTCTCCTACTGCATAAACATGCTTATCACTTGTCTGCATAAAATCATTTACAACGATCCCCTTATTGACTTCAAGTCCAGATGCTTGTGCCACTTGCGTGTATGGACGAATACCTACAGCCATAACCACTAAGTCTGCTTTTAAAATCGAACCGTCTGACAATTTGATGCCTGTTACATCTTGTTCACCTAAGATTTCTTCAGTACGTGCTTGCATCCTAAAGTGCATACCTTGTTTTTCTAAATCTGCTTTAAGCAATTCACCAGCTTTTTTATCTAACTGCATTTCCATCAACCATTTTGCAAGGTGAATTACAGTTACGTCCATACCTTGATCCATCAGTCCACGTGCACATTCTAAACCTAATAATCCACCACCTATAACGATGGCATGTTTTTTAGTCTGTGCAATCTCAATCATGCGTTCAGTATCTTCTATTGTTCTCCAACCTATTACACTATTAAATTGAGCTCCCGGTATTGGTAACACAAATGCACTTGAACCTGTTGCAAAAATACAAATATCATAGTTAAGATGCTTTCCTTTTTCTGTTACAATTTCATTGTTCTCACGATTCACTGATACGACAGGATCATTTACAATAAGCTTAATACCATATGACTCATACCATTCATAACTATTCATAATCGTTTCATCAACAGTCATTTTTTTCTGTAAAATATTCGAAAGCATAATTCTATTGTAATTAGGATAAGGTTCCTTACCGATAATCGTAAATTCATAACGTTCAGTATCTCTTTCTAATATTTCTTCTATCGTTCGTAGACCTGCCATTCCATTTCCAATCATAACTAACCTTTTTTTAGACATGATAATCCTCCTTATATACCTCTATCAAAAAATTTTCCACTGCATGAGATATTTTTTTAACTTTGTTATAATCATTGCCATCTGACCTGAATAAAATATTTATATTTTTATATTGAATTTCAGGCATATTATAAAAATCTGATTGTGTTTTATCTCCTGTGTGATTAACAAGCTGTGTTGGTCGTGAATCCTTTTTTATTTGGTTATTAACATGTGGGTCATTCGTAGCAATAATAATAATATCTGCCTTTTCAATATCATTTCGGTCATAACATTTTGTTATTAATTTCAAATTTGATTGTTTGGCTTGAAAAAACTCTGGCAAAAATGTCTGACTTACGATAGTTAATGAAGCTATTGATTCAGTCTTTAACTGTTGGAATTTTCGATAGGCAACCTTACCTCCACCTATAATTACAAGATGTTTATTCGCTAAATTAAGTTGGACTGGATACATTGCGATACACCTCCAATTGTGTAATTTGATCCTTGATTATCATTTCTAATATTGGATGAAAATTTAATGATTCAGTATATTCAATATGATTCGCCATACGCATTTTTGAAATTTTACTTTTCATTTTATTAACTAAATAACCATCATATAAAAAGATAGGAACAATCAATATGTTCTGTGTTTCTTCTAATATCTTAGGCAATATTTTTTGATAATTATATTCACCATATAGCGTCAACATATCAATTGATTTATTTACAATATTACATTGCTGAATTAGTTGCTTAAGTTGAACAATAGGTTGTTCATAGTTTTCACTACCATGTGCAATAAAAATCACTTTATTTATTGATGGTCTATTGAACATTGCCGCATTAATTTTTTCGTCAATAATGTTAATTAAATGAGGATGCGTACTTAGTGGTGGTGTAATACGGTATCTCATATGTGGAAACATTTCTTTAATATGCTGTAAGATTTCTGGGATATCTTTTAAATAATGTTTTGCTGAAAATAATAATAACGGTACAATATTAAATTCAAATTTACCTTGCTTTACTAAAGTCGAAATCACGTTATAGAAATCGTTCGTATCACTTTCTAAAAATGCGATTTGATAGTTGATATTACTATTTTTAAAAAGTTGAGATATAAAATATTTCAAAGCTTTATTCTGAACACCTCGTCTCATACCATGTACAACGAGAACATTTTCTCCCATAATGACGCCCTCCCTTTACCCTTGCATTGTAATATATTTCCATTAGTTTTTGTGAATATTTTCACATAAAACTATAAAAATAGGGAATTCCCTTAGATATAACCTAAAGGAATTCCCTATTTTATATATAATCAACTAAAATGGTGGTTGTCCTAATACTTCTTCATCAAAACGTTCTGGAATTAATACTTTTCTCATAATAACACCTAAATCACCATCGTTACTTTCATGTTCTGCGTATACTTCATAACCCCTTCTTTTGTATATATCTAATAGCCATGGATGCTTACGCGCAGATGTACCTAGCGTAACGGCAGGTACCTTAAGTGTGTCTCTAAGATATGTTTCTTCAACATATTTTAATAACTTGCCACCCAATCCTTGTCCATCATATGATGGTTTCGTAGCAAACCACCATACAAATGGGTAAATAGAAATGCGTCGTTGCGTCTCCCATGGATAACGTACAGTTATTGTCGAAATGATTTCTGCGTTATTTTCCAAGACAAAAGTCGTACCAGTTTGTAAATTCTTTTCGACCATTTCAACACTAGCGTTGACGGATGGCCAATCAATACCTAATTCTCTTAAAGGTGTAAAGGCTTCATACATTAATTTTTGCAATGCTTCAGCATCATCTATTTCAGCGATTCTAATATTATAATCAGACATTTTGTCACTCCTCAGCGTATCTTTTATAGCATTATTTGATTAAATTTAAAAGATTATTTACAGTAATACAATATGGTTTCTTGATAAATGAGTCAATTTTTTTGTTTTATATATAAAAATAAAAGACAATTTGATTTCATAGTAGAAACCGAATTGTCTTTTACTTTATCTTAATATTAGTTTCGCAAACTATCACGTTTGCCGTTTAAATAAGCATAAACTAATCCTACAAATATACCTCCACCAATATAGTTACCTATAAAAGCAAAGACAATATTTTTTAATACATGCACCCACACGACAGCATCAAAATTATAAAAGACCATACCAGCATATAAACCTGCATTAAATACTACGTGTTCATAGCCCATAAATACAAAGACAATAACACCACATGCAATGAAAAAAGCTTTAGATAAACTATCTTTAAATTGAATTGATACGTAAATACCAATGTTTATAAAAAAATTACAGAAAATGGCTTTTACTAATACTGCATACCATGTCGAATCTATGGTCTTACCATTTACAAGCGTTGTTAAACTGGTCACCATTTCCGTTGTCATTATAGGAGTAAATTTCATTAAACCAAATAAAATAAATCCTCCAATAATATTAAAAAAGAAACATACTAACATGATGATCAAAGCCTTATTCATGCCAATTAGCTTATAGTACCATCCAACTGTCAAATACATAAAATTACTCGTTAATAATTCTGAATGTGTCAATACGATCAATACCAAGGCCAAACTGAATGAAATGGCACCTAATAAGTTAATTAGTCCTTCATTTGCACCAACAAATTGTGTTTTTATTGCAAGCATAAAAACAGTCACAATGGCTAATAAAAATCCAGACATGATTGATTTTAATGCATAACGTCCGGGTGTTTGGTTAAACATGACATCCTTCATTTGAACTTGATTATTAATGTTTTTAATTGTTTCATCTGACATATATGTATCTTTTATGGCTTTATTATTCTCTATCAACATCGACACCCTTCCCTTTAAAATGTTTGGATCACAAAATTATAGATTAATTATATTGTTTTTTATTCAAATTTAATAGGTTATACGTCTATTTTACATAAAAAAACACTTTCGTATAAATTCTTTTTAAAATGAATTCAACGAAAGTGTCTTTATTTTACTCCAAATATTTAGGCGCAGTTCATAGTGGATTAACGCTTTTATTTGAACATCGATTCTGATAGCTTAAGCGCACTGCTCACTGTTGTTTTTTGAATTTTGTTAAAATGTGTAGGCCATATGCAAAAATACCATAGCCCGTTAAAGTACGTAATAACCATTTAAATATACTGCTACTCAAACATTTTTCATTTAAGATCATAGCTGGTACAAGCGTACTTATCGTATATAAACTTAATACTTTAATATAGCGTTTATTCAATACACTCACCTCTCTTCACTTTTATTATAACTAAAAGCTAAAGTGTGCAAGTGTTTCAATTCTTACATATCTATGACTTTTTGTTCTTTAAAAGCGTTTCTAAATTATCAAATGTGCTATTCATACCCGCTTCTACACCCATATCAAGTAGTTGTTGTGCTGATTTAGGATCTGGCAGTTCCGCAGTAGAAATAATACGCGTTGAGTCTTCATCTATTTGTTCTAATTGAATCACATTACGCATACTTGCCATATTTTTATCAATATTACCTTCTTTATCAGTAAAGTAATCGTTATAATCAATCAAATAAGGTGCTTTTACTTCATTATACTTTGTTAATGTATAACTCGTACCTTGGTCAGTATATATTGCAAAAAACGCTTGACCTCCAGTCACAATATTAAATTCGAACACTTCAGTTGTTGCGCCTTGAGGGTGGAACCATTTTTCAAATAAAGATTGTTCAGTATATGCTTTAAATATTTCTTCTACAGTTGCTTCAAAATCTCTTTTAAATATAATTTTGTTTTCATTCACTTCTATACTCACTTAAAACGCTCCTTTTTATTCATCATTCATAATTACATAAGATGTAACTGTTTTAATTTTGGCATTTTTACGATTGCTTTCAAACTCAATAAAATCCGCGAAGTAAACTTCTGTGCCATCACTATTTAACTGAGTGCCATGCATTGCACCAAACTTTCCATGTGTTAAATTATGCGTCACTTCTATTCTTTTAATGTCTACTTTATGTGCTTCAATTTCATTATAAAATTCATCTAAACTGTTCAATTCAAAAGCACCGGGCACTTGCCATTTAAAATTTGACACAACTGTTTGTGATAACTTGTTTTTATCAGCTAATGCAGATCCTATTAGAAAATCTAACATGATTCGTCGTTTGGGCGCATTATCACACCCTAAATCTCCAACCATTTCAAATGGAAATTCTGAAGCTGTTTCATTTTTAAATGATAGACCTGCTTCTGTCAACGCATTCTCTAATATACCTATCGCTTTAGGTCCTACGCCATGAGTATCTAGTATCGTAGTTCGTTCATATTTTGATAATTGTTCTAAAGAATTTATGCCAATCGATGCTAATGCATTCGTTGCTGGACGACCTATTTTGGGTAACATTGTTGCCACTGTAATCCCCCTTTTTAATACTATATACCCACATAAAAATATTTTAAATTTTATATAACTAGAAAAAGGCCCAAGACAATTATATGTCTTGGACCTTTTTTATAGCTTTTATTATTAATCTTCTAACGCAAATTCAAGGCTTACTTGGAAGTTTATATCCTTACCAATCATTACGCCACCAGTTTCAAGTGGTTGGTTAAACGTAACACCATATTTTTCACGGTTAATTGTACCATTAGCAATGAAACCTGCTGTTGTAGCACCATTTAATGGGTTCTTACTTTGACCTTCATATGATAATTCAAAAGTTTCTTCTTCTGTTACATCTTTAATTGTTAAATTACCAGTAACTGATTTTCCATCTACTTTTGTTACATCAAATTTAATTTCAGGATAGTTTTCAACATCTAAGAAATCAGCACTTCTTAAGTGGTTATCACGATCACCAACTCGAGTGTCAATTGAATCTGCTTTGATTGTTAATCCACCTTTAATTGTGCTTAAATCATTTAAATCACCTTCAAGTGATGCTTCGAAGTCATTAAATCTACCTCTTATATTTGAAATCACTAGGTGTTTAACTGAAAATTCTACTACTGAATGTGCTGGATCAAAATTAAACTTTGTCATAAAAATTCATACCTCCAAATTTGTAACTTTCTATTGATACATTTATTATATCAGGTATATTTTATATATCAATGAAAAAGCTCATATTTGTGTTTCTATGAAAAATATTCCCGTAAAACAAAATTTTACTCATTTCGATGTAAAATATTTATATCATTTAAAACAATACATGGATTCAACTTTTAATGTGCCAACATTTCTTTTTTTATTTGTTCTTTAGTTAAATCTTTTGGATAATATGTTGGCCAATGATCTAATTCTTTCAATACTTTTTGTTTATTATCTCCCATAAATATATGGAAATGTTCTGCTTTTTTAGGTGCTATATTATGATCGCTAAATTGTACATATTTTGGTAACTCTTTATTTCCACCTACTAATTTAAATGAATATCTGACGCCTCTATTACCTTTTTCATATTTCAAGATATCTTTACCATCGTATTTGTATTGACCTTTTAATGTTTTGTCATCCTTTTTAAAAGTAATCGTATCCTGTGTAATATTAATATTACTAATATTTGTCTGATATCCTTTTTGATAATAATCTTTATATTCTTTTTCAGTCATTTGATTATCTTCGTTTGCTTTGTGTTTCATGACGTCATCTAAAGTACCATCTTTTAAAAATGGATAAACTGATTGCCAATGTCCTTGATAATCAGTTAATTTTCTATCTTTCACTTGATTATCTTTAAAATAGCCATCAGCGATTGCCTTTTCATGCTTGTTATGCGTTTTTTCATCATCTGTTTTAATATTGTCATTTAATGCCATATCAAGATGTTTTATATTTTTTTCCATTAGGGATTGATATGTCAATGTTTTATCTTGTGCTTGTTCTTTTGATAACGACTCCATATTATTAAACTTCAACGGTTTTGCTTTTGTTTCTTTACGAATCGTATCAGTGACTTTATTAGAAACATTTGCTTCATACAAAATGAATTTGGCCCCTGAATCATTAATTTCTTTCACAATTTTTGCTAATGCTTTTTGGGACGGATCTTCAGCATTCATATTTTGTATACCTTTTTGGACAAATCCATATCTTTCTGAAAGATAACCAATAGATTCATGTGATATATATACGGTATTGCCTTGCTTATCTTCAGTAATGTTTTTCATTTTTTGATCTATTGACATCAAATCTTCTTTCAATTTTTTATAATTCTTTTCATAATAAGATTTGTGTTTAGGATCTTGCTTTATTAATTTATCTTTAATCTCTTTTGCAAATACTTGGTTAAATTTAGGGTCTAACCATACATGAGGGTCATAACCTCCGTGATGATGTCCATGATGATGTTCATGTTCCTCATGTTCTTCGTCGTGCTGATCAGTTAATAATTCGCTTTTATCAATTTCATCTCCTAATGATAACTTTTTATTATCCTTTTTAATTGTTGCTGCCACTTTTTTAGCAATAGGATCTAAATCGTCACCTGTATACAGGAACATATCTGCTTTACTCGCATTCATTATATCTTTTTGTGTTGGTTCATATGTATGTAAATCTGCACCACTAGGATAAATAGATTTAACTGAAACATACTTTCCGCCTATTTGATTGGCAAACGATTTTAATGGAAATACAGTGGTATTAATTTTTATCTTGTCGTTACCTTTTGATTCGTTTGACTTTGTAGCACTACAACCAATAACGATTAACGCTAATACAATGACAAATGACAGTATGTATATTGATTTTTTCATTCTTACTCCTCCTCAAATAGTAATGATTACGATTTAAAATTATAACCGTACTTTTTGAAATACGCAATACTTATTTCAGGTTTTTCGTAATTATTTCGATTTAAGAAGTTAAGATATCCTTTTTTTTATTAACTAAAAAAGCCCGTCACTGTTTTTTTCAGAAATTCAGTGACGAGCTTATGATATTATACTTTGTCTCTATGCCTTGAAAGTTAACTTTCTTCAAGTATTTTTTTATAATTCTTATATTTATATGGATCTTCTACTTTTTTTCCTGCTATAAAAACTGTGGGCGCTGTTTCAATATGGTTTTCTTTATATTGTTTATGATCTTGTTCGGCTGCTTTCCACGATTTACTTTCTTTAGTTTTATAGCTTGTTTTTATCTTTTCTTTTTTATCATTTGAAATTTCCAATTGGTTTATTTGTTGATCAACGAGTTGTTCGGTGATCCAATTTTCCTCTGATTTCGGCTGTTGCTTAAACATTAATTTTTGGAAATTTAAATATTGTTTAGGGGCATATTGTTTTACTGCATGACCTGCCCTTGAACCTATAATCGAATCCTTTCCTAAAAATGCCATATTAACAAACTGATAATCTACTTTTTTCGTATCAATATATTCTTTTTTTAATTTAGGCATAATATTTTCTTCTACTTTTTTACAATATGGGCACTTAAAATCACCGTATTCAATAATTTTAATCTTGCCATCTTTTCCATATTTGTCATCTTGATGTACATTTTGATTGTCATTCGAACAAGCGGAAACAAAAATTAATACTGCCATTAATAACAAACTTATCCAACGTTTCTTCATTTGTTAAAAACACACCTTCTTATCTTGTTTTATTCTTCTAGGTTCATATTTTCTTCTTTATAATCCGCATCATGGGCATGTGAATATGATTTTGAATTAAAGTTTTTTAAGTAATGTGCTTTATCATCAGTTATTTTATATGTATAAAAATGAACTTCATCATCATCTTTTAATGGTTTATAAGCAATAGTCACATATTTTCCTTTGTCATAAACATAGATATTCGCATTCTTTTTATCAAACTTAGATTCCACATCACCCTTTTGCTTATCAGCTAAAAGCTTTTGTTGTTTTTTCTGTTGATTCACTGCTTTGTCAATCTCATCAGCATATTTCCCACTACTACACCCAGCTATAATGATTATAGAAATGAACACCATCATCATTAATTTTTTCATATTTACACTCCTAATATTACTTATCATATCTAATATTATTCAACCATAACTCTTATCTTACAACGAAAATCTTTGATGTACTAGAACAATAACATTATTTTTATATTTATATAAAAACACTTCCGAAAAATTCATTAATAAATGAATTTAACGAAAGTGTCATATTTACCGTATGCAAATTAAATTTTCATCAATGCTACAACTTTATCCTAACTATAAATCAATTAATTTCATTTTCATCATATTAGTGCCACTTTGATTGCTAATGCACCGTAATTAAGTTCATCAGTTTGTGAATAAATTTGATATATAGCTGCTAATTTTTGAGAAAGTTGATCGTCTGTTTTCGCGCCAATTTCTTCATTAGTATATTGATTCATCAGTGACTGAAACGATGAAAACACTACAATTTCCTTAACTTGCACTTTTAATGTTTCTTCAGTCTTTATATTTTTGAATACAATATAATCGCCACTTTTAATTTCTTGTCTTTTTTCATCATTCAATCTAACTTCAATAGTCTTTACTTCGTTTTTCATTAATTGAAAAGGTTCGTTATTTAAATGCATCGAGTGTTCTATAATACATACGCTCCATTCATTATTATTATATTGATATCAAAGTATCATAATATTAATATCTTTTACAAGAAAATTTCGCATGACTTAACATGATGTTCAATTTTAATTATTTAGCATTTTCTTCCTCTAATTTAAGTTGTTTTTTGCTTTTCAACATAAATACACTTACTAAACTGATAATAGATATGATGACTGCAAACCAAAAAGCACCATGATATCCACTTAGCAATGCTTGATGCTGAATTTCTGCTGTCATTTGTTTTTGACTCATATCTTTAAAATCAGACATATTTGGTGTGTAATTCTTGGCAACTTGACTCATAATTGTGATCAAACCTGCTGTACCAATAGATGCAGATATTTGTTGTATAGTGTTTGTCATCGAAGAACCGTGTGCATTCATTTCCGGTGCTAGCTGATTCATTGTATGTGTCATTAATGGCATCAAACCAAGTGCGATACCAATCATACGAATGGCATATACTGTTGCTAATATCGCTGGTGAGGTATGTTCATCCATGATTACAAAATAAGAAGTTGTTACAACTACAATAAACATTCCAATAAATGCTAATATTTTAGCGCCATATTTCTCATAGAGTAAACCTGAAATCACTGACATAATCCCCATTACGATAGCTCCAGGTAATAAAATTAATCCTGATTGGAGTGCTGAGTCATTCATAATATTCTGTACAAACATTGGTAACACTGTTTCAGAACCAATCATTGAAATCATAGTAAAAGCCATTATGATAATACCTACAGCAAATTGACTATCTTTGAACACTGAAAAATCAAGGAGTGGATTTTCTAAACGTGTTTGACGGAAAATAAAAGCCGCAACTAAAATAATGCCACCTATAACAGTAGTCAATACGATTGGATCGTTCCAGCCATCACGGGAAATTGAACTTGTACCATAAAGCAAACCACCAAAACCGAACACGGATAAGATAATTGATAAAATATCAATACGTGTCTTTCGATTAGTACCGACATTCTTGACGAATTTAAGCGCACCTATAAAAGTAAGTGCAGCAATTGGCGCAACCACATGGAATAATGAACGCCAATCTAAATACTCTACTAAATAACCTGATAGTGTCGGTCCAATTGCCGGTGCTAAACCAATAACCAAACCAAATGTCCCCATATATTTACCTCTTTCATGAGGTTCAAATATATCTAATATTGTTGTCATCATCAGTGGCATCATAATACCAGAACCAAGTGCTTGAACAATTCGTGCACTTAATAAAACAGAAAAGTTTGGACTAAATCCTGCGATTAAAGTCCCTATAAAAAAGATAAATATTGCAGTTAAAAATACTTTTCTTGTTGAATATCTTTGAATTATCATTGCTGACAATGGAATAATTACACCATTAGTCAATAAAAAGGCTGTAGTAAGCCATTGTACTTGTGTGTAATCTATTTTAAAATCTTTCATTATGCTTGGTAATGCTGTTGTTAATAAGGTTTCATTTAATAATCCAAAAAACCCACCACACAACATCATCAAAATCATTATAATTTTCGTCTTTTGATCCATTTTTGTACTCCTGTATTCTATAATTTATCAACTCTTTTTAGTCGCATTTCTGCATTATACATATTTTAGTTTAATTTATCATTAAAAATACTTAAAATATTAGTTATATTTTAAACTTTTATTTTGTAAGATTTAAAAAATGTTACAAATCGTAATAATTACTATTTACATTCCAAGTTTTTTCTTACATAATATCTATAGATAAAGGAGGTCATCACCATGAAATTAGATTTACAAACAGCACGCCGTAATTTAAATAGTCCTAATATCAAAACACGCAAGCGTGCACGCAAAATTATCCAACAACATAAGCGCAATAAATAAAAATAGAAGTAATACTTCAAAACCAAATGTTTTTTATCTTTGGTTTTGTCATATCACTTCTAAGATGTGGCCTGATTCCTGAAAATATACATTTATATATTTCAGAATCAGCCATCATTTTATTTAAGTTATTTATTACTTTACTACGTCATTTCATTTTTTGTACAGTTATAAAAGTATTATAAGTAATATTTATCTATCACTTTTAAATCATCCGTTAAATCATATATTAAAGGTGCCCCTGTTTTGATTTCATATCCTACAATATCTTCATCTGATACATCTTCTATATACTTAATTAATGCACGCAATGAATTACCATGCGCAGAAACAAGCACAGTTTTTCCATCTAATAACTGTTGTGAGATTTGGTCGTTCCAATAAGGAATCACCCTAATTAAAGTATCTTTCAAACTTTCTGATTCAGGCATAACTCTTCTATCTAAATGTTCATATTTTCTATCATTTAAGTAATCTTTTCTTTGTTCATCACTTTGCGCAGGTGGTGCTATATCATATGAACGTCTCCATATATGTACTTGTTCTTCACCAAATTTTTCTCTAGCTTTATCTTTGTTTAAACCTTGTAATCCACCATAATGACGCTCATTTAAGCGCCAAGATTTAATAACTGGAATAAATAACTGTTGAGATTCATCTAATAAGTGAAACGTAGTTTTAATGGCGCGTTGCAATAAAGATGTAAAGACGATATCTATCTCTATACCCTGTTCTTTTAATTTTTTTCCCGACGTCACTGCCTCAGTTCTTCCCTGTTCTGATAAATCTACATCAGCCCAACCTGTAAATAGATTTTCAGCATTCCAAACACTTTGACCATGTCTGCATAAAATTAGTTTTGGCATAATATTCCTTCTTTCCATTGAATAAAATGATATTATCACTACTTTTACAAAAATATTACAGTGATACACAGATATAAATCCTGTTACGACAATACTTTATCTATAATTTCTCATGCCATACATTAAAATTATAACAATTTACACTTGATTTTGAAATGATTGTATTCATTTATTCATAAATGACTTTTTATTTTTATTTTTCTGTAACCTACCTATAAAAAAATGATGTTATAGTTGTAAACGTTGATGAACGGAGCAATACGATAGACAAACAAAAATATTTTAAAAACATCCATGCTAATTAACAAATACAATTTGAAACTGTTTAAAACAAACAATTATTAGGAGGATTTTTCAAATGAAAAAATTATTATTAGCTTCATTCGCATCAGTAACAATCGCTACAGCTGGTGTTGGTTTAACTTCAAATACTTCTACAGCTGATGCTGCAGAAACTACTCAAGCAAACAATGACGTGTATAGTGAATTTATTGCTGCTGGTGGTACAAAAGCGCTTTGGGATAACATTGTAATGCCAGAATCAAGTGGAAATCCAGATGCGGTAAATGAATTAGGATATAGAGGTTTAGGACAAACGAAAGAAGCTTGGGGTACTGGATCTGTAACTGAACAAACAAAAGGTATGATCCAATACGCTGAAGATCGTTATGGCTCAATTGATGCAGCAATCGAATTCCGTATTGCAAATGGTTGGTGGTAAGACTAATTTTATACATTAACCCAAAATGTATGATAAAAAATAGGCTAGAAATCACTTTTTAAAAACGATGCTAACCTATTTCGCTATAAATTATTAAATTAAACATAGATGGTTTGAAGGAGTTAAAACATATATGCCTTTCAACCATCTTCTGACTTGCTTTATATTTTAAAAGTCCGAGACAAAAATGTCTCGGACTTTTTTATTCTAAAATAAGTTAATAAAATTTTAACTGAAACATATTATATTTGTATATCAATACTCATTAAATACCTTAATTCAAGTTATCATTTGATAGTTTATTAGTTTAATATAAATAAAAACCATGATAATAATCACAATCATATACTTTCTCGACATCGCATTTATTGTATTGACTGTGGTTCAGGATGTACATAAACTGAAGAAATGCCTTTGCTGTGCATATGTTGTTCTACTTTGTCGCAGATGTGATGTGCTTCTTCCAAAGATAAATCTGATTTTACTACAATCGTTACATCTACAAAAACACTACTTCCGTGGTAACGACCTTTAATATTTTGTACTTCGATTACATCTTCAATTTCTAACACATAATTTTTATAAGCTTCTAATTCTTGCTCATTAAAACCGTCACTTAATGTAAAAATTGATTCTTTAAAGATACCAAAACCAGTATATATAATGAGTAAGCCTAATATAATGGCTAATATCGTATCAATTACTGGAAATCCAAATTGTGTAAAAATTAAACCAATTGCAGTACCTAAACTCACTAACGCATCTGACAAATTATCTTTAGCTGCGGAGTTCAATGAACTACTTTTCGTACGATTAGCAATGCTTTGATTAATATAAAATACAACTAGCATAATCAAACCACTGATGACACTGACATAAATATTTATAATATTAGGGGTATGATGTTCATTTGTGAATAATTCAGGAACATTCTCTATAATGACTTGAATACCAACAAACATTATAATGAATGACACGAGTAATGATGAAATATTTTCAGATTTCAAATGTCCATATGGATGGTTTTGATCTGCAGGTTTAATAGAAATTTTCAAACCAATAATTACTGCCAAAGAAACAATAATATCCGTCATATTATTTAAACTATCTGCTTTTACAGCTGCAGAATTATATAAATACCCTACGATAAATTTAGTCACCGATAATATGATGTAGACGATTAAACTTAAAAAAGCACCTTTTTGCGCTGTTTCCAATTTTTCTTTTTGACTCATCTTACTTTCCACCTTCAGTATGATTGAATACTTATTATGACTCATCACAAACATATTTACAACGATTTTTATTCAAAAATTATTTAATATAAATAAACTAATTATTTTTTTAGCCAATCCTAATATTAATTATAAAATTGAGCAAAAATAAGAGACCAAGTTTGAATCAAATCATATTTTTGATTCTGAAACTTGCTCTCATAAAATAAATATATTTAAAATGTGGGTTTATTAAAAATTTTACTAATCTCTTAGGATATATTTAGAAAGGACAAATGTTATAGGTATTGTAATGATAAGCCCTGCAAAAGGTGCTATCACAGTTGATATACCAAACCATTGTACAAAAATATACAATAATAACGTTTGCATGCCCATATTGACAACTTGAGTTAATGGAAACTTTAAGAATTTACGCCAAGTTGGTGTCACTTTATAAACAAAGTAACAATTTAAATAGTAAGAAATGACAAAACTAATGATAAATCCACTGATATGACTAACTAAATAATTCACTTCTAATAACTTCAATAAACAAAGATAGACAATGTAATAATTTAAAGTATTCATACCGCCTACAATCACAAATTTAATCACTTCATAGTGTGTTTTAGTTAAATTCATTTTTTACTCCTTAGTAAAATCCCATATAATTTTATATGATTACTATCAAAAAACATATAATTAATGCGCTATATCTAGTATAATACTTTATCATATATATGTATGTTTTGTATTATATAAATAATTAAAAGTAGCTAAATTTAATTGCTCTATTTTTCTAAAATACATGGTAATTAACATATTAGTTTCATTTGTAATTACAAAACGAGATAACATGTTTATAATTAAACATTAGAGAGAATTTTAAAGGAGTTTCACACATGGACAAGATTTCAAACCGCCAACTACCAACTATGGTCATTATTGTGTTGGGTATCATGACTACATTTGGCCCTTTAACCATAGATATGTATGTGCCATCATTACCCAATGTGCAACATGACTTTAATACATCTGTATCTGAATCACAGCTTACTTTATCGTTTGCAATGATTGGTCTTGCTATTGGTCAATTTATTTTCGGTCCTTTGTCAGACGCATATGGACGCAAAAAAGTGGCATTATTTATCATTTCAATCTATGCACTAGCTTCTTTACTGGCGGTTTTCACTGCTTCCATGAGTATATTACTCACTTTGCGTCTAGTTCAAGGTTTAACTGGCGGAGGTGCTATAGTAATTGCTAAAGCTACTATGGGAGATCAACATGAAGGTAAAGCGTTAGCTAAAGGACTAGCATCTTTACTCGTAATCAACGGAATCATTACCATTATTGCACCAATCATAGGCGGCTATGCATTAACGATATCTAATTGGAAAGCAATATTTGTAATTTTGACAATCGTAAGTGTTATTATTTTATTTTTATCAATCCGCTATTTAGAAGAAACGCATACACCAAATCGAGCTAAACTCAATTTTAAAGTTATTTTTAAAGATTTTGCTCATTTATTAAAAAGACCTGCATTTATTATTCCAATGATTTTACAAGGTTTAACTTACGTAATGCTATTTAGTTTCTCATCTGCGGCACCGTTCATTACGCAAAAAATTTATGACATGACACCTCAACAATTTAGTTATTTGTTTGCCTTTAACGGTATTGGTCTTATTATTATGAGTCAACTTACAGCCAAACTTGTCGCATATATGAATAGATACTTTTTGCTAATTATTTTAACAATCATTCAATTAATGGGCGTTGTGCTAATTATTGTGACATTAATGCTTCATTTACCATTATGGGTATTAGTTATCGCATTCTTTTTAAATGTATGCCCTGTAACTGGTATCGGACCATTAAGTTTTGCATTAGCGATGGAATCTCGTACTGGCGGTAGTGGCAATGCCTCAAGTTTACTAGGTCTATTTCAATTTATACTTGGTGGTATCATGTCACCATTAGTGGGATTACAAGGTGAATACAGCATCTTACCATATACAATTATTTTGATTATTACTGCTGTACTAATCATTGTGTTAGAAATCGTGTTAAAGTCTATTCTTATAAATAAGCGAATAACATGAATCACTGTTAAAAAATACAATTCATACCGTTATCAATACTAACAAATGAATAAGTAGTGTATGAACTTGAATTCTCCCCTAATATAGAAGCCTCTAAATGCGTGTCCAAGCATACATTTAGAGGTTTCTTTATCTTAGGTTGCTTCAGCTTATCGATTTATAAAATTCTATAAACGCAAAAAACGTCCATTCCTATTTGAATTGTTATAGAGATGGACGTTTATGCATTACTAGCGATATTTTTTATATTTTAGTTTTAAAATTTATTCTTTACTATTTTATTGGGAACCAAATTTCAGTGATATAGTCGTTTGAATGTAGTTCACCTGGTTTATATAATTCAAAAAAAGAGCACTCCGCAATTCATAATCTAAAGTATGTAAGATATTTCTATGAATAGTTTGCATTGCTTGTTTAATCGATTCCGGAACAGGGCCTTTAGCATCAAATACTAAATATCTACCCTCTACTAAATCAACTTGTTCCCACTCACTTTGCTGTTCATCACTTGTCACACCTATTAAATAATGCATTTCACCATTTTCTTTAGGTAAACAAACACCTAATAACCCCTCTAGATATTGATTGCTTTGTGATATCAAGCGATCTTTGTAGCCCATTGCTTCAAATTCCATCCAAAACTTAAAAATATTTTCTTGTGCTTTTTGTCCAGTTGCATATTTCTTTTTTACCCCTACAACTGGTACTGGTCTTTCAGATAATGTTTCTATTCTATAATCCATGTTTTCAACCCCTTTCGCACATTATAACCAATTTCATAAAATTATATCTAATATTAACTATAATTCAAGCATCTTTGTAGGTACTTAAACTGATATAGATATATAATAAACGTATTAATTAATGTTAATCTTTCTTACTAATTGATACAGGAGTCTCTACCTATGAACAAAAAAATATTATCCGTTAAACCAATCAGTCAATTATTTCCGATTCCCATGATTATGGGATGCGAAGGCATTGCAAGTGCAATGATATTACAATTCAATAATCACAATATACCAGCAACACATATCATGAAACACTGGCCTAAACATGCGAATAATCCATACAAAGGCTATGTAGGTCATCACTTATGGGTGAAATGGGGTCACCATCAAACAATTTTCCCTACTGCCTTAGTACCTTATTTACAAACGTATGATAAACGTATTGTTAATAGTACTGGAAAATCACTAAATGCATTATGTGACATCATTGATAAAGACCAACCTGTCATCATTTATCACACTGTTTTAGGACAAAAACCTTTTAGCAAAACATTTAAAATTGATAATACACATCATCAACTAGTATCAAATATTCATGTTACAGTGCTTATTGGTTATGATGACAAGCATTATTATTATATCGATCCATTATGGTCTAATTTAGGAAAATCAATTGTTCTACCTGCTGTTTTTCCAAATAAATATCAAATTATAAAAATTAAAAAACAGAAATTAGAAAACAGTTATAATGCACCTGGGCGCATGAGTATTCATTTTCAAGAGTGATTAATTAATTTCTATTTTATGTAACGCATGGTTAATTTCCTGTTCTATATATGGTGTACGCCACTCTCGTTGATAACCTAGACACGGACAAATATATGTCACTCCATTTTCTTCAAAAGCATTTCGAAAATGAACATGCCCCATAATACTATATTTAATATCATATCGCGTATAAATTTCATCAAAATCTGAAGTACCTATAAATGCATTAAAATAATCAAATATTCTATGTGGCATTGGTACCGCAAATTTACGATGTGTCACGATATGTGTCATTAATATAATTTTTTTGTCTTTTACTTTTTCAATATCTTTCATCGCCTGTTTGGCAGCTATCATTGACAATTTTTTGTCTTCAATCTCCCAATCTATTTTCACTTTATCTTGCCATGTTGCACCATAATACTTCCTGCGCGCAATGCGTTCTAAAGAGAATTTAGAATGCGCATAAGTATAGTCATACCAGCCTGTATTACCTACAATCGCCCACTCATCATTAATGACATACGGTTCATCAATTAAGCAATTATCCATTTCGATATAAGTATCTAAAATCTCAGAAGAAGTCGCGTCAGTATCCATTGACCAAAAGTCATGATTTCCTGGTATAAAGAGTACTTTTATCTTTGTTTGCATCTCGATTTCCTTCACAAATGATTGCGTTAATTTATAATGATTTGAAACGTCACCGGCAATAAGTAATAATTCAATTTTTTGTTGCTTAATAACTGCAACTAGTGCTTGCTCATAATCTTTAGGCGTCAGCTTATTATGTCTATCGATATGTAAATCTGAAATCATGCCTATTAACATATTTATCACTTTCCTCTTCTCTTTTAACAATTTCATTATGACATAACTTCAATTTATTCATTAAATGTTCAGCTTGTATTCATTTAAATATCACTCAATAAATGATTTGTCTTAATGCATGTATACGCTTCATATAAATGTTTTTTAAAACAAATTAAATAATATTTAAACATTGTATGCAATATGTTAAAGTTACATTGTTCACAATTCGAGCAGGAGGAAATAATACATGAATAAAAAATGGATTGTTTTAATATTTCTACCTTTAATTTTAACTGCTTGTGATTATTCAAAACAAGAGGATAGAAATGGCTTATTTTATTATATATTTGTAAAACCTATTGATATGTTTTTGCATGGTTTAGGACAGTTATTTGGTAATAATTATGGCTTAGCAATCATCACGATTGTACTGACGATTCGCCTTATTTTGATGCCGTTTATGTTAATACAAGTTAAAAACATGCATCTGATGAGAGAAAAAACAAAAATAGTACAACCACAAATTGATAATATAAAACAACGCGTAAGTGATGCACAAACACAGGAAGAAAAGCGTGAAGCTAATAAGGCTTTGATGACTATTTATAAACGTTATGATATTAATCCAATTAATAGTGTTATCGGTTGTTTACCAATTTTAATACAATTGCCTATATTATTTGGTTTAATCGTGACACTTAAATTTCCTAGCAGTGGTGGAATAGATCAATTCCCCCATTTTTTATGGTTCAATTTAACAAAACCAGATCTATGGATATCATTAATTGCAGCTGTTATTTATTTCATACAACCTCTTGTAAATGCAATGCATTACCCTAAAAATCAGCGCAAAACATATTATATAATGATGATATTGTCACCTATTTTTATAACTTACATATCCTTACATTCTGCAGCAGCACTTGGTTTATATTGGACATTTAGTGGGTTATTTTTAATTTTACAAATGCATTTTGCCCATTCATATTACTCTAAACAAGCAAAACAAGAAGCTTTAAAATTAGAGCATTCTCTCGATAAAGCTAACACTGAACTAAACAATTAGTCATGTCGTTATATTGAATTTTGTAAAACTTTCATTTACCTGATTTGAATTCAAAAATTTCTTTTACGCATAATTAGATGCTATAATATTTACAATTTGATAAACAAAGGGGGAAGATGTATGGAATTTACGATAAGAACATTAACTGAAGCAGATAAATACGGTAAAGCACTTGTCCATTATGAAAGTTGGTTAGAAACTTATGATCATTTATCAAAAAATAATTACTTAGAAAACCTAGACAAAGTGCAGTTTATCAGGAAGTCTTATTTACACGATGTTCCAACATTAGTTGCGCTTGTTGAAAACGAAGTAGTAGGTTTCATATCTTATGGTAAAACAGAATCCTCATCTTCTTCTGACGACTGGAGCGAAATATTCGCACTTTATTTACTGGAAGATTATCAGCGTCATATGATTGGTTATGCACTTACACAGCGCGCTTTGGAATTATCTTATCCTGATAATGTAACCCTATGGGTAGTCGAAGAAAATAAAAATGCAATCCATTTTTATGAACAAATTGGATTTAAAATGAGCAATGATAAACAAGCTACTTATTTCGGAAAAACTTATTATGAAGTTCGTATGAATTATTCAAGAAATGAGCATGATTATTAAAAAATCAATGAAACATAAGCACAGTTTTATGCGCTAAAAAAGCAGTGATACCAGCTATCATCATAGCATGTCACTGCTTTTTCATTTCAATGCACTATTCTATAAGTAACTTAATGTGTTTCACCTAAAGCAATTTTGATGTCCTCATCTGATTCTATAATCGCTTTGAGCGCAGCTTCCAAACCTTCTGCAATAGTTTGAATAGACATAGATGGTTTTTCAGGTTTATCTGTTACTTGTTGCGGAATAAAAGGCACATGTATAAAACCAAATTTAATGTTTGGAAATTGTGTTGCTTGTAAAAATCCAAGTTGATACAAAATATGATTACATACAAAGGTACCTGCTGTATTAGACAACCTCGCTGGTACACCTGCAGACTTAATTGCTTCTGTCATGCGTTTAACTGGTAAGTTTGAAAAATAAGCTGCATCACCTGATGATTGAATAACTTCATCTATCGGCTGATTACCCTCATTATCAGGTATACGTGCATCATCAATATTTATGCCTACACGTTCTGGCGTCAATTCAAATCTTCCACCAGCTTGTCCAATTGCTAATACAACATCATACTGTTCTTGTTTTAATTTATTAACTATAGTTTCTTTGCTTTTATTAAAAACTGTAGGTATTTCTAACTTCACAATCTGATGTGATTCAATTTCATTCGGCAATAATTTAACGGCTTCCAGTGCTGGATTAATCTTCTCTCCACCAAAAGGATCAAATCCTGTTACTAAAATTTTCATCATTAACATCCCCTTTTCATTTTATTTAAGACATACTTTTTATGCTTTAAAACGCCCAAACATACATTAATCCTATATGTACCAAAATTAATATAAGTGCAATTGGCGCTTGGGCTTTGATCACGCCGAATTCTCTTTTCATTTCTAATAACGCAACTGGTAAAGTATTAAAATTAGCTGCCATAGGTGTCAATAACGTACCACAAAATCCACCAGTCATAGCAAGCGCACCAGCTATAACAGGGTCCCCACCTTGAGCGATAACAAATGGGATACCGATACTCGCCGTGATAACTGTAAATGCAGCAAATGCATTACCCATTAACATTGTAAAAAGTACCATGCCAATGACATATGCAGCTGCACCTATAAGATGATTGCCCTCTGGTAAAAAAGAAGATATGCCTTTCGAAATGACGTCACCCACACCACTTACTGTAAAAAGTACACCTAGCGCAGCAAGAAATTGTGGCAATATACCAACTGTTCCAATTTGTTGTGTTAGACGGTCGCTATCGTAAAGTATATATTTACCATTTGGCTTAATGACGATATATGCGGCAAGTAAGCCTAATATCGAAGAAACACCTAAACCTATTGCCCCACCTAGTGGCGTCCAGTTAGAAACGATAATCGCCGCTACAGCTAAAACAATAGCTGGTATAAATAATTTATTCCCATATTTTTGTGAACCATCATTACCTTGCTCTTCGTTAACATCTATAATATTTTTAATAACCACTTGTTTACAAAGTGTCAGTATACCCATAACTATGATAAATATACCGTTGATAACATTGGGGATATATGGACCCGCAATAAATAAAATGGCTAATAAAATCCAAAATAAAGCTGTACCATATTTTTTGCTATTTGTTGATGCTTTTAACACGCGATATGCGGTATAAAGTAATTGTAAACCAATTAATATGTAAAATAGTTCTAAAATTTGATTTAATGTTTGCTCACTCATGTCTATCCACCTGCTTTTTACCGTATTTCCGATCTAAATATTTATCAAATCTGATATTATTTATCCACACAATGAAAAAGACAATAACAGCTATAGGTAATGACGCTAATACAAGATCAATGGCATTCACCTTAATATCTAAAGATTGAAACGTACCAACCATTAGCAATACACCTGCTGCCCCTACAAACAAATTTTGACCGAAGAAATTACCATAATTTTCCATCGCAGAAGTCTGCGCTTTAATCTTTTCGATATCTTTTTCGTCTACTTCATGTTCTTGCAAATTATAACGTGTTCTTAACGCACCCTGTACCATTGGATTAATCAATGGACGCACAAACTGTGGATGTCCGCCAATACGTATTGAAGCAACACCTGCTAACTCTCTAATGAATAAATATATGGTCATTAATCGCCCACTCGTAACTTTATTCACCTTACCAATCATATTCGAGGCTTGCTTTTTCAAACCAAATCGCTCAATTAACCCCACCATAGGTAATGTTAAAATAAAAAGTGTTACTAAACGATTATCGACAAAAGCTTTTCCTAATGTTTCAAGAATAACGTACAAATTCAAACCTGATACAAGTCCTGTCACTACAGCAGCGATTAAAATCACAGCAATCGTATCAATCTTGAATAAAAAGCCAAGTACTATAATTAAAATTCCAATCAATTTCAACCATTCCATGTTATCTCCTCCTTTCTTCTTTTATATTAAAGGTTTACTTTTTTTAATACAATGAATTTTCAGATAATATTTTTTGTAATTTTCTAAAATAAACAAAAAAAGTCTGAAACATCTAAAAATGTTTCAGACTATCAATGATATCGGCTTATAATCAATAAAAAACAAGTTTTATATTGATTTAATTTTATTAAAACAAGCGTATTCAACCTCAACTTATTTCTCCACTATCACATTAAACTTTTGGATACTACCATAAATTATACATATAAATATTTATTTCTCATTTGTTCATCCGAATTTAAAATGCTATAACCATTTTAAGTTAGCATCCGCTTCACTACGAGAAGGTAGTAATGTTTCAATAATTAGTATAATCGTACAAATCCATGCAATTACATTCAGTATAATAGCGATACTATTGATTTGAATCATATCAAATGAAATGTTTACAATAATGGACACAGCAATAAGAATAATGGCAGAAGTTCTTCTTCTTCCTGCATCATAAAACCGTCGCAAAGTTACAGCAAACATTGGTATAATCATCGCCAACACAAAAATCCCAACCAATACTGACAAAATTGTAGCAACAATAAAAGCACCTGAAATAAAAGCAATAACACCAATAATAGCTACTATAAATATACTAACAATATGAATCAGTACTGGTGTCCAGAACTCTAATCTATTAGATTTACTTTGAAAATCTATATATTTTTTCCAAAATTCTTTGTACGCCTCTATCATATTTGACACTCCATTTTTTCAATTAAGGTTATTTTAACATTTATAATTCATAATAGCGTAATAACTCACCCTCTAACAAGTAGTAACTATTTATCTACTTTAAATATATGATTTAACAACTTTTTCTAGTACTACAGGCAATTCTATTAATGCGCTCTGCTTATGCAATCGCTCACTCAATTTATGTGCGTCTTTACCGATTGGCCCTATCAACAATGTAGGTGCACTGATGGTTTTTATTGACTTAAAAGGAATGACATAAGTTCGATTGTAATTAGGTGTATTTTGTTCATATATAGCCATCTGTTCCATATCCCCATCAAACTTTAGATAACTTGTATCACTGATACCATTAAAATAATGAACTTGTTCACTGCTACGTTGAAATTGCTCGTTTAATGTATGTTTCACTAATGATATAGTTGATGCTACGCGTTTGTCATATGAAGCATTGACAGCAGGATAATAAGGTGAGGCAAAAAATGTCACTACAGCAGGAGCAATATTTTTACATATTTGCATCAACTTATCGGCAATATGAATATTCTGCAAATGCAACTCTGGCGTTTCTTGTAATGTTTGATCTATAATATTAACTATTGTTTTCTCACCATATTTTTTGATGGCGTATTGCTTAAGTTGCTCATATGTCAAAACATTAATTTTTTTATCAAATTGGTAATCCTCTGCCTCTAATACAGACAACCAATCTGATTCACAACGATCAACAGCAGTGATGACTGTATTTATAAATTCTCTAAAAACATCTTTAGGCGTTTTATTGAATAAAAAGAAATTAAATAATCCTATAGTTTTAAATGGCGTTTGTACATCATATGTATCTTTAATATCTTTCATCATTAATGTAACAGGTACTGGAGTGGATTCATTTTCAAAATACTCTTTTAACTGTGTATTATACTCTACTGCTTGTGTAATATAGCTCATCATAAAGTTAGCACTCATCCCTTCAAGAGGTTGGCCAACATGTGTTTCTTTTCCATAACACAGTACTGCTGGCATGATTTTACCAATTGAGCCAGAGTATATATAATGTTTTTCATCCGATGCAGCTTGCTGAAAAGTAGGTTCACTATTCAAATGTAATTGTATATCCAAATCGTAAGTAGCATTTAATTCCGCTAATTTTTCTACTGCTTTTCTCATACCAGAAGAATTTACTTCCTCGTCTGGAACCGTAACTAAAATAAGATTAATATCCCATTGCTCAATCGATGCTAATTCAATTAAAGACATATGTAGCATGAGACCTGCTTTCATATCCATGATGCCTCGACCAAATAAATAGTCTCCACTGTGTAGGTCTTGCACTGCGCCTTCATCCAAATAGTTTTGATTTTCTAAAAAGTATTGTTCTAATTTGTCAGGATTACAAGCTAAATCATGAGCTAAACCAAATTCTGATATGCCAACTGTATCATAATGACTTACGAGTACAATGGTTTTACCTGATTGAGAACCATGATAAAAGGCTATTAGTGCTTCTTTATCATCATCCGTCAATATTTTTTGTATTTGCTTAGGGTTAGTCTTAAAATAATCAAGCTGTAATAACAGTTGCTTTACCAGATTCGGAAATGTTTTTTCTCCCTGTGTATTCGTAATTGTTTGGTGATTTACAAGTTGTTTTAGTAAAGCTAAACGGTTTTGTTCATTTTGCCATAAAGTTTGCATCAATCCAAACCTCCTTGTAAGCGTTTACTAAATTATAATATGATTTTCTAATGATAACCAATAATATCACTATATATTCCGTACTAACTTACTCATACTATTAGCGTTTATTCCTCTGGTTTATGACTTATAGACCAATTTAAAAATGCACCCTTCAATGCTAGAGATTTAACCTGGCATTAAGGATGCATTTCATTTTGTTATTAATTTCATAAATCTTATTACTATATACTAATTGTTGAATTGTTTTTTCGGAACTAATATCCATACAAATATAAATGCAATGATTGCTAGTGCAGCATTAAACCATAGTCCATACATGGCACCAACATGAATATTAGCGCTAGTAGACATAATAGAAAATATTGTACCTGAAATTGCTACTCCAAATGAGTTACCAAGTGAAGATGCCATTTTATATACGCCTGATGCGACACCTACCTTATCTTCCGGCGCAGTAGTAACAGCTGTATCTGTTGAAGGTGTTGCATACATACCTAAGCCTACACCATAAATTAAGTAACCTAACACACAACTGATAACATAAACAGTCGTTGGTAAAAATGTGAAAGAGATTAATAGAATACCTATCGCATTAAGTCCTGCACCAATAAGCATAGGTTTTTTAGGACCTACCTCCTGAAGAATCTTTTCTCCAACGCGAATCATGATTAAAACAGCTATTAAATAAGTAATGGTCATCATCCCTGATTGAAACGATGTGAAATGTAATCCTGATTGAAAATAAGTATTCGCAACAATAAGTGTCCCTGCTACAGCATTTAATAAAAAGTTTGAAACTGTAGCACCACTGTATGCTTTGTGTTTAAAAAGTTTAAAATCTATCAAAGGGTTTTTAACTTTGTTTTCAAATAATACAAATACAATAATTGAAATGATGAATATCACAATTAACATCAAAATAAGTGGCGAAAAGAAACCATAATTTGAAGATTGTGTAATGATTAAATTGACACTCAGCATTGCAACTATTAATATAATTAGCCCTACAAAATCAAATTTGGCACGCTTTGATGACTCAGTTTGAACTGCTTTTGTTTCTGGTGTGTGTTTTATTAAATACATAGACACTAAAGCTACCATTATCGAAATAATAAATATAGATCTCCATCCAACAAATGTAGCCATGATACCACCGAAGAATGAGCAAATGCCAGTACCACCCCATGAACCAATAGACCAATAACTTAACGCGCGTTGTCGCCTTCTTCCAATATAGTATTCATTTATAATTGCTAATGTTGAAGGCATGATACATGCCGCAGATAATCCCTGTATTGCTCTCCCAAGTACAAGTAAAGGGACAAATCCCGGGATGATAATAAGTAATGATCCGAGAACGCTTAAAGTCAAACCGATATAAGTCATTTTAACTCTACCGTACCGATCAGCAAGACCTCCTGAACCTACAACAAACAAACCACATAAAAGTGCGGTTAAACTTACAGCTACATTAATTGTTCCATAACTAGCTGAGAAAGATGATTCTAATGCAGGAACGATATTAACGAGCGATTGAGCAAACAACCAAAATGTTATTACGCTTAAAAAAATACCTAAAAGAAGTCTGTTATCTCCTTCAAATGGTTGTTCTGATTCCATATAATTTTGCCTCCTAAATCCCCGTGAAACAACTATAATCATTATCAATGATTTAACGCTTCAAGCTTCAAAACATTTCCTCTTGCCTTATAATAATGATTACATAGTAAATATGACTTTTTAAAATTCAAAATTTTTTTTTGAAAAAGTCAATAAGATAAAAATAACATTTACTTCAATTTATTGCTAAAAAACAGCACGCAAAGTGTATTAAGTGTCTTTTTTTGATTATTCCACAAAATATATTGACACCTTTTAAAATTTCTAATCCTTTCTAAAAGAATAATTAATGCATTATCAAATATATGTATTATACTAGATAGACAAATTATCTATAAAGGTGTATGAGATGTTAAATTTATTTATTTTATTACTAGAACGTGTAGGTCTTATTATTATTATCGCTTATATATTAATGAATATTAATCATTTTAAAACAATGATGAACCAAAGAGATAAACGAAGTTCGCAATGGCAACTCATCATTATCTTCGGATGTTTCTCTATGATTTCAAACTTTACAGGCATACAAATTAACGGTAATGAAGTCGTTAATGGCAGTGTCTATAATCATTTAGATCCTGAAGCTTCTCTCGCAAATACGCGCGTGCTTACTATCGGCGTTTCAGGTTTAATTGGAGGACCATTCGTTGCTATTTTTGTAGCAATGATTTCAGGCATTTACCGTGTTTATATTGGTGGTGCAGATGCTTATATCTATCTAATTTCATCTATATTTATCGCACTAGTATCAGGTTATTTTGGTTATAGAGCAATGCGTGCACGACAGTATCCTACTATTGTTAAAGGTACGATCATTGGCGGTACTACAGAAGTTATTCAAATGATTTGTATCTTAATTTTTTCTGATAATACAGAGCATGCTTGGTCTTTAGTTAAACTCATTGCTTTACCTATGATTTCAATCAACTCAATCGGAACTGCAATTTTTTTATCAATTATATTATCAACAATTAAGCAAGAAGAAGAAACACGCGCAATACAAACACATGATGTCCTACAACTAGCAAATGAAACATTACCATTTTTCCGGTCAGGATTAAATGAACATTCTGCCAAACAAGCAGCTACCATTATTTTAAATCTTATGCGTGTTTCGGCAGTAGCTATCACCAATCGAAAAGATATATTAACGCATGTGGGTGCGGCGAGTGATCATCATGTTGCGCAAAAACAAATCATTACTAATCTTTCTAAACAAGCAATTCAAGCAGGTACTTTAAAAGAAGCATATTCAAGGGAAGATATTGGTTGTAATCACCCTGAATGCCCACTCGAAGCAGCCATTGTCGTTCCACTAAGCGTTAAGAATGATGTTGTTGGAACTTTAAAACTATATTTTACAAATAAGCATGATGTTTCTCATTCCGATAAACAATTAGCTTCTGGTCTTGCAGAGATTTTTTCTAGTCAACTTGAATTAGGACAAGCTGAAACACAAAGTGCTTTGGTTAGAGATGCTGAAATCAAATCACTACAAGCACAAGTAAATCCACACTTCTTTTTCAATGCCATCAACACAATTTCTGCCTTAGTCAGAATTGATAGTGAAAAGGCGAGAAAATTACTGTTACAACTCAGTCAATTTTTCCGTTCAAATTTGCAAGGTGCACGGAATAATACCATTTCACTTGAGAAGGAATTACAACAAGTCGAGGCTTATTTATCACTTGAACAAGCACGTTATCCAGATCGTTTTGATGTTTCATTTAATATTGAAGACTCATGTTATGGTGCGCTTGTTCCACCATTTGCGATACAAATACTTATAGAAAATGCAATCAAACATGCCTTTAAAAATCGTAAATATAACAATCGTATTATCGTAACTGCTTATAAAACAGAAGATGGATTATATATATCAGTTGAAGATAATGGCTCAGGCATCCCGGATGATAAAATTAATAACATAGGCAAAACACGTGTTTATTCGGATTTAGGCACAGGTAGCGCATTAGAAAATTTAAACCACAGATTAGAAGGCTTGTTTGGCATTACGGCTAAAATGCATATTCATTCTAGCAAAGACGGTACTAACGTGAGTTATATAATTCCATTTTATATAAGAGAGGAAGATAAACATTGAGAGCAATTATTGTAGATGATGAACCTTTAGCGCGTAACGAACTACATTACTTATTAAATGAAATTCGTACCTTTGAGGTAATCAATGAAGCAGAAAATGTTTCAGAGACATTAGAACTCTTACTTTATGATCATTATGATGTAATCTTTTTAGATATTAATTTAATGGAAGAGAGTGGACTAGATTTAGCTAATAAAATTAATAAAATGCAAAACCCACCACATATTATATTTGCTACAGCGCATGATACTTTCGCTGTTAAAGCATTTGAACTAGATGCAACGGATTATATTTTAAAGCCATTCGAACAAAAACGTATTGCCCAAGCTATTCACAAAGTTGAAATTGCACTAGATCATGACAGTTACAAACAAGCAACTGAAGTGATTCAGCATCCAAATGACACACAAAAAGATAATGCACCAACATCACAAATGGTATTACCTATTGAAGTAGATGAGCGTATTCATATCATTAATTTAGAAGATATTATTGCTATTTCTGTCAATAACGGTATTACCACAATCAATACCTTACAAGAAAATTATCATACAACTGAGCCACTTAATCATTACGAGAAAAAAATTGCAAACCCTTTGTTTATGAGAATTCACCGTGCCACTCTTGTTAATAAAGTACACATACAAACAATTGAACATTGGTTTAACTATACCTACCAACTCACTATGACAAATGCATTAAAATTCCAAGTTAGTCGTTCATATATGAAAACATTCAAGCAAGATATGGGATTAATTTGAGTGTCACGTCGTAATTAATGCAACTCAGCATATACGTTTCGTAATTCACCTTTAAAACGACTATCAGTAACCGTTTTCATATTATAATTAACTCAAGATTAATTCGGGAGGAAATACAATATGGAAACAAACATAAAACAAGCTGAGAAACAGCCAAACCATTCAAAAACATATAACTTTTTTCATCAAGTACTAGTGTTGGCAATCATCATGCTTTTATCAAATATCATCGAAAGTTTTATGCCTATTCCTATGCCAGCATCAGTGATAGGTCTAGTCTTATTATTTATTGCATTATGTACAGGGATTGTTAAACTTGGGGAAGTTGAAAAAGTTGGTACGACGCTAACAAATAATATTGGTTTCTTATTTGTACCTGCAGGTATATCAGTTATTAATTCATTAGGCGTATTAAGTCAGAGTCCTATTCTGATTATATTACTAATTATCATTTCTACAATCTTGTTATTACTATGCACAGGATTTTTCTCACAAATGCTAATTACGAAATCATTTATACCTAAGAAAAGAAAACCTAATCAGTTAGCGGAGGAAAAATTATGATAGATCATTTGGGCATTAACACACCTTATTTCGGAATTTTATTATCAATTATACCTTTTATCATAGCGACGATTTTATTCAAGAAGACAAATGGCTTCTTTTTATTCACCCCATTATTTGTCAGCATGGTCTTTGGTATTGCTTTCCTAAAATTAACAGGCATAGACTATGCCAATTATAAAATCGGTGGCGACATTATCAATTTCTTTTTAGAACCTGCAACTATCTGTTTTGCAATTCCATTATATAAACGACGCGATGTACTTAAGAAATATTGGAAACAGATACTTGGTGGCATTGCTTTTGGAACAACAGCTGCGTTGGTATTTATCTATTTCATTGCAAATGCTTTCCAATTTTCAAATGAAATCATTGCATCTATGTTACCACAAGGTGCTACAACTGCCATTGCATTACCAGTATCAGCTGATATTGGTGGTATCAAAGAATTAACATCACTAGCAGTTATCTTAAATGGTGTCATTATCTATGCTTTAGGTTCCAAACTCATTAAGTTATTTAACATTACAAACCCTATTGCTCGTGGACTAGCACTTGGTACAAGTGGTCATTCATTAGGAGTGTCATCCGCACAAGAATTTGGTGAGACAGAAGCTTCAATGGCCTCTATTTCACTTGTAATCGTAGGTGTTATCGTAGTCGTTGTCGCACCAATTTTAGCAACAGTTTTACTATAATATCTAAGCTCAAAACTAAAAACGCTTGAAACATAAACAAGTCGAGCTAAATGTTAAACGTCAATTTCTATATTTATAATAGAAATTGACGTTTTTTTAGTTTTACAAAACTTAGTTACTCGTTCCCCCTACTATTTCACTTCAGTTGTGTCTAATACATTTAATGTACACACCCGTTCAAACTCATTGTAAAGTGTCCTATTCATAGAATAAAATTTTAAACAATTATCAGAAAATTAAAATAATATACTTTTATATCCTTGTATTTTGATAAGAATTATTGTATTATACATTTATTATTAACATTGGAGGTTCTATTAAATGACATTATATTTACTCGAAGCAAATAATCTTGATTTCGCAAAGTCTAAAAAAGACTTAGAAGATAAAGCAGCAAAACTTACTACAGGTGAAGTACCAACATTGATTGAAGTTCAAGCAACAGAAGACTTAACACACGGCTATTTTATTGTAGAAGCTAACAATGACACAGAAGCTAAACAATTTCTTGAAGATGCATCTATCAATATTAATTTAGTTAAAGAAGTTCGCTTAGTAGGTAAAGATTTAGAAGAAGTTAAAAAAGGCGATGCACATGTTGATTACCTAGTTACGTGGAATATCCCAGAAGGTATTACAATGGACCAATATTTAGCGCGTAAAAAGAAAAATTCTGTCCACTATGAAGAAGTACCTGAAGTTCAATTCCAACGTACTTATGTATGTGAAGATATGTCAAAATGTATCTGCTTATATGATGCACCTGATGAAGATGCCGTTCGTCGTGCAAGAAAAGCTGTAGATACACCTATTGACGATATTGAAAAATTATAACTAAATCTTTTCTTTATAATTAAAATTTATAATTGCGCAGATTTAGTTAGCAAAAGTTATTTATAAGTATCAATGAAAACAGTCATACAAATTTGAACTGACGATTTGATCAAACTTATAAATAACCTTAAGACTATTCAAGGAGCGGCAATATGAAATCAAATGATACATTTTAGATTTCTACCGCTCTTTTTTTTATCAAAAAAACTTACTAAATAGATAGGAATAATAGAGGTGTTGTCATGATTCGCATTAATCACATCCAACATCAATTTGGAGACCATCGTGTAATCGATGATTTCAATTTAAATATTGAAAAAGGCAAAATAATAACTTTTCTAGGTAAAAGTGGTTGTGGTAAATCTACCATGTTGAACATTATAGGCGGTTTTTTAACACCTTCATCAGGCACTGTTACAATTGAAGATCAATTAAAGCAAAATCCATCACCTGATTGTTTAATGATTTTTCAACATCATAATTTACTACCTTGGAAAAATATAAATGACAATATTCGTTTAGGATTAAATCATGAAATTAGTGATGATGAAATCAATAATTATTTAAAATATGTTGATTTAGATCATAAAGGGAAGACATTTCCTGAGCAATTATCTGGAGGAATGAAACAACGTGTGGCACTTTGTCGTGCCCAGGTACATCAACCAAAAGTCATATTGATGGATGAACCATTAGGCGCACTTGATGCTTTTACACGTTATAAATTACAAGATCAACTTGTACAACTCCAAAAACGTTCTACAGCTACGATAATTCTAGTTACGCATGACATCGATGAAGCCATTTATCTTTCTGACCACATTATCTTACTCGGAGATGGTTGTAATATTATAAGCCAATATTCAATTGAACAATCACATCCGAGAAATAGAAATGATAGTTATTTATTAACATTAAGAAATAACATTATGGAAAAATTCGCATTAAATCATCATCAAGCAGAACCCGAATATTACATATAAGGAGTTGTAACTATTGAAAAAAATAATCATCTTTCCAATAATTATAATCCTTATATTAAGTGCATGTAGTAATCAATCTGTTCAGAAGAATAATAACCATGGTCAAGATCAAAAGACATTAAAAATTGGTTATTTGCCAATTACACATTCTGCTAACTTAATGATGACTCAAAAAGTAAAAGCACAAGCCAAACATAATGGTTACAAATTAAAATTAATTAAGTTTAATAATTGGCCAGATCTTATGGATGCATTAAATAGCGGAAGGATTGATGGCGCATCAACTTTGATAGAATTAGCTATGAAATCCAAACAAAAAGGTGCTGATATTAAAGCAGTTGCGCTAGGACATCATGAAGGTAATGTCATTATGGGACAAAAAGGTGAAACAGTGAATGACTTTAGTAATGGGAGTCAATATCGTTTTGCTATCCCCCATCGTTATTCAACACATTACTTATTATTGGAAGAAATGAGAAAACAATTAAATTTAAATAATCAAACATTCAGTTATCATGAAATGGCTCCAGCAGAAATGCCAGCTGCACTTAATGAACATAGAATCTCTGGATATTCTGTGGCTGAACCTTTCGGCGCATTAGGAGAAAAGTTGGGCAGTGGAAAAACTTTAAAACATGGTAATGAAGTGATTCCCGATGCATACTGTTGTGCTTTAGTACTTAGAACTGACCTAATAAAAAATCAAAAACATGTTGCTCAAAGTTTTATCGCTGATTATAAAAAAGCTGGATATCAAATGGATGATAAATCAAAAAGCGTTGATATTATGTCTAAACACTTTAAACAAGACAAAAAAGTATTGACACAATCCGCAGAATGGACATCATATGGAGATTTATCTATTAAAAAAGATGGTTATCAAGAAATTACACATTTGGTCAACCAACATCAGTTATTTAAAACACCATCGTATAAATCATTCGTTGATCCAACACTATATAAGGAGGCATAGGCAGCATGTCAGTCAATTTAATTAAAAAGCAAACTTTACCTATACTAACATTCATACTTTTCTTATTTATTTGGCAATGCGTCATTTGGGTTGGGAATTATAAACCTATACTACTTCCAGGGCCGATCTTAGTAGCACAGAGTATTTGGCATTTTATTATTACCGGGGAAATATTCACACACTTGGGCATCAGTTTGTTTCGATTCTTCGTTGGATTTAGTATCGCAATTTTAATTGGTGTTCCGACAGGTTTTCTTTTAGGACGCAGTAGTTTATTGCACACTGCAATAGAACCATTATTTCAACTTATACGACCTATTTCACCTATTGCTTGGTCACCATTTGTCGTTTTATGGTTTGGCATTGGAAGTTTACCAGCAATGGCTATCATCTTTATCGCTGCTTTTTTCCCGATCGTATTTAGTACGATTAAAGGCGTTAGAAATGTTGAGCCTCAATACTTAAAAATAGCATCAAATATGAATTTAACTGGGTGGACATTGTACCGTAACATCTTATTCCCCGCTTCATTTAAACATATTATGGCTGGTATTCACATGGCAGTGGGAACAAGTTGGATTTTCTTAGTTTCAGGTGAAATGATTGGAGCCCAATCTGGTCTAGGATTTTTAATCGTAGATGCACGCAATATGTTAAATTTAGAAGATGTATTATCAGCTATTTTCTTTATTGGACTCTTTGGATTTATTATAGATAGAATTATTAGTTATTTAGAAAAATTAATTTTAATTAGATTTGGAGAATAAAGGAGTAATTTATATGACTTTACAAAAACGTATTGAAACAGAATTAGATCCCTATGTTATTGAAATTGACGAGGGAAGTTATTACCCAAGACCATTTATTCAAGGTTTATTTAAAGATGGCTATTTTTCTGAAAATGACTTAAAAAACAACTCAGAAGTTATTGAGGAAGTCTCAAAATCTTGTTTAACTACAGGCTTTTGTTTATGGTGCCAATTAGCTTTTTCAACATATTTACAAAACGCAAATCAACCACATTTAAATAAAACTTTACAAAAACAGTTGTTAAATGGAGAAATTTTAGGAGCAACAGGTTTATCTAACCCTATGAAATCTTTCAACGATTTGGAATCATTTAATTTATCACATCATTATAATGACAATACATTAATTATTAATGGTAAATTGCCTGCAATAAGTAATATTGCGTCCGATCATTATTTCGGAGCAATTTCTAAGGCAAATGATACAGATGAATTAGTCATGCTTATTGTAAAAGCCAACCAAGAAGGTATTACTTTAGATGAAAAATCAAATTTCTTAGGTGTCAATGGGTCAGCTACGTTTTCTATTGAAATGAATAACGTAGAGATTCCTGAATCACAAATTATAACAAAAGAAGCAAAAAGCTTTGCTTCTGCTATTCGACCACAATTTGTAGCTTTACAAATTCCTATAGCACTCGGCTCAATCAGAGATTCGTTAGATTTAATTCATAAATTTTCCGACGCACAAAATGGCATCAATAAATATTTAGAATTTGATATCAATGCATATGAACAACAATATAAACAACTTAAAAGCGCATTTTATCATATTATTGACAACAATCATCTGGACGATGATTTTGCCCAACTGATCAAAATTAAAAAAGAAGCTGGTTATCTATTATTAGAAGTAAACCAAGCTTCAATGGTCAACGGTGGTTCTAGAGCATACTCTCCACGTGCACCACAAGCACGTAAATTAAAAGAAGGATTCTTTTTTGCAGCACTTACACCTACATTGAGACATTTAGGAAAATTAGAGGAAGAATACCGCACTACAGCTCAGTAAACGTATATATAGAAAAATCAAAAAATCGAAGCAGCAGATTTATTATAGTTATCTATGCTTTTCAAAAACAAATGACTACATCAAAAATACGACAATATTACAAATTAATCACCTAGTACAGTACAAAAGGGCTAATCCCTATCAAGTGGATTAGCCCTTTTTATATTTAAACTGATTTCATCGTTCTGATTTTATTCATTATTTAAAGATGTTATTTACCATATACTATGCTTTAACTAACCAGTCCATAACACGTTTAATGGCAAAGTCCCAATAAGCATAATCATGCTCACCAGGTCCATCCTCAAAACAATATGAAATTTGCTTTTCATCTAGATATTTAATGAATTTTTTATTATCTTCATGTAGCGCATCTTCTGTACCACACATGATTAATAAATCTGGTATCTTTTTATCTTGTTGAATAGCCTGATCAACCAAATAATACGGATCCAGTTCATTATCTGTTGCGTTTTTAGAGACGCCTGCAATAGCTTCTCCGGAATAATCGTACCAATCATAATCCATAAACGCCTGAGCATCAAATACAGCCGATAAGGGACAAGCTTTAGCAAATCGATGTCCTTCAGCTAATGCAAACTTAATCGTTCCATAACCACCCATAGAATGACCTGCGATAAAATTATCTTCTCTCTTTTGTGACAGAGGTAAAATTTGATGCGCATAATCAAGTACTTCTAATACATAGTCATAATACTTATGACCAAAAACCATATTACTATAACCACTGTGATCTGCATTAGGCATAATAACTGCAAGTTGATGCTCATTCGCATAGCGCTCGATACTTGTATAACGCATATATGAAGTTTCATCACTGGATAATCCATGTAGTAATAAAAGCGTTTTTAATGGCTTAGGTTGCGTACTTTTTTTGAAATAACTTTCATCTTCTGGAAGAATCACCATAAAATGATGATGCATACCTATTGTTTTTGAATTATAATTAATCGATAATAATGCCAATGATTTCACGACCTTCTATTCATTAATACTTTGTGGTTTTTGTTTACTTCTTTTTTCTGCTTTATGCGATGGGTCTAAACGTTTTTCCAATAATCTTAAACCTACATCAATAATGATAGCAATTAATGCGATTGGAATCGCACCAGCTAAAATAAATGTTGTACCATCTGTAGCATTTGTACCTCGGATAACGATGTCACCTAATGTAGGTGCACCAATAAATGAACCGACTGCTACAACTCCAATTGCAACAACAAGTGCTATTCTTAATCCACCCAATATTACAGAGAGTGATAAAGGTAACTCAATCATTCTTAGCACTTGGTTTCGCGTCATACCCATACCTTTACCAGCATCTTTAATATTCGCATCAACACCCATGATACCTGTATAGGTATTTTTTATGATCGGTAATAGCGCATATAAAAATACTGTTACTACGACCGTAGTGGTACCCAATCCCATAACGAGCATGAGTATCGCTAACATTGCAATAACTGGAACGGTTTGAATAATATTAGCGATGGTAATAATAATGCCAGAAAATTTACTATATCGTGCAATCAGGATACCAATTGGAATACCAACAATAGATGCAAATAACACACCATAAACAGACATTAATAAATGTTTTAAAAATAAATCCCAAAGGTAGCCATAGTTGACTGAATAATATTCTACTAATTGTTGTAATAAATTACCTTCCATTAGCTTTGACCACCTTTCTTATCATTTTCAAAATAATTATGTTCTTTTAAGAAGTTCTCAGCAACTACTGCTGGTTCTTGTCCTTCACCATCTGCTTGATAATTAAGTTTTTGCATTTCAGATGTCGAAACTTTTTTGTCTAGTTTATTGATGATTGGTTTTAACTCTGGATGTTTATCTAACAATTCATTCGTAGCAACTGCACTCGCATCATATGGTGGGAAAAACTGTTTATCGTCTTTTAATACTTTTAAGTCATATGCTGCAATACGCCCATCTGTTGAATAACCTACAGCTACATCTAAATTATTAGAGTTTAATGCATCATATACTAAACCAATTTGCATTGGTCTGATAGTATCAAACTTAAAACCATATTCTTTTGTAAATCCAGGATAACCGTCACCTTCACGGTTTAGCCAAGAACTATCTACACCAAGTTTAAGTTCTGGATGTTTTTTCAAATCAGATACAGTTTCTAAATTATATTTTTCTGCTGTTTCTTTAGTGACCATAAACGCATAAGTGTTAGCAAAACCATAAGAGTTAAAGAACGTTTGATCGAATTTTTTTTGGAAACCATCTTGAGTTGCTTTCATAGCTTTTTTAGGGTCTTTAATCGGATCTTCATTTAACGCACCAGTTAAATCTGTGCCATTATACCTAGCACCTGACATATTCGCGTCACCATTTACTAATGCATTGTGCTGAATCGTACTCGATCCTAAATTATTAATTAATGTTGGCTTAATTTTGCCATTTGTATCGTGTTCTATTAATAGTCTCAGCATATGAGACATAATTTGTGATTCACTTGTTGCAAGTGCTGTGATTTTGACATCTTGTTCTGAACTGTTGCCACCTAATCCCGGTAAACTACATCCAGATAAGACCGTCAGACACAACACAAGCACAATAGCATATTGTTTCAATTTCTTCATAATGTCCTCCTCAAATTATCTGGATACTTTTAATCCCTTAGGTACAGCCCATCTTTCTACCAGTGATAGTAAGAAATCTACGATTAACGCCAAAGCAGTAACTAATACTGCTGCACTTACAATCATTAGTGGGTCATACAAGTTTAATCCATTAAATACAAAGTCACCTAAACCGCCTGCGCCTACATAACTGGCTAAAGTTGCCCAACTAATTACGTAAACAGAAGATAAACGAATACCTCCTAATATAAGCGGTAAGGCTAACGGTAATTCCACATCTTTCATTAATTGAAAGCGTGTCATACCCATACTTGTGCCTGCTTCTTTAATGTTGTCATCTATGTTTTGTACACCTAATACAGTATTGTTTAATATTGGTAATAATACATAAATAAATAATGCTACAATTGCAGGTAATTTACCCACACCAAAAATCGGAATCATTACTGCCAATACTGCTAATGTTGGTATCGTTTGTAACACACCAGCAATGGTCAGCACAACATTAGATGTTCTTTTCATTTTTGATAATAAAATACCTAATGGTACAGCGATGACGATAGCAATTAACAAAGCGATGATTGAGATATAGAAATGTTCAACTGTTTTTGATATCAGTTGCCCACCATACTGCTCTACAAAGTCTTTCATTACTTATCAGCTCCTACATTATCGGGCTCAACAATAGCATTTTTTTGTGCACTGACATTTTCATCTAATTCGCCCCAAATACTATCGTAAACGATATCGACTAAGTTTGCTCTCGTAACTAGTCCAATCAATGTCTCTTCATCACTATCTACAACTGGTACATTTCTTACATTTCGTTTTAAGATGGTACGCACTGTATCTTGTAATTTACTATCTACTCTTACTCTGTATATATCACGCTGCATCGTATCAATGAGTTCTTTATGAGCACGCAAACCTTGGTTAATATCTTCTATGTCTAAATATCCAAGTAATCTATCATTATTACCAACGACAAATAATGTATCGACACGTCGATCTCTCATAATTTTAACCGCTTCATTTAATGAATTATCCGCATGAACGGTTACTGGTCGTATCATTGCATCTTTTACAGTTCTCATATTTGGTCTATCTTGGATTAATCTGTTTTGACCGATAAAATCACGTACGAAATCGTTTGCAGGATGACGTAAAATATTATCTGGTGTATCAAATTGAACGACTTTTCCTTCAGACATAATACAAATTTTATCTGCCAATTTAATCGCTTCATCCATATCATGTGTGACAAAAATAAATGTTTTACCTAATTTTTGTTGCAGTTCTTTAACTAAATCTTGTAATGTATCTCTCGTAATTGGATCTAGCGCACCAAATGGTTCATCCATTAAAATGACGTCTTGTTCAGCTGCTAAAGCACGCACAACACCAATACGTTGTTGCTGTCCTCCAGACAGTTGTGAAGGATATCTATCTAAGTATTCTTCTGGTAAATCTACTAATTTTATCAATTCTTTAGCTTTTTTCTCTTTCTTTTCATCAGACCATTTTAATAATTTAGGTACTAAGACTATATTCTCTTTAATTGTCATATGAGGCATTAATCCAATTTGTTGTATCACATAACCAATTTTTCTACGTAATTCAACGGCATTCATTTTGCGAACATTTTTACCGTTGATTGCAATTTCACCTTCCGTAGCTTCAATCATTCTATTTATCATTCTTAAAGCAGTGGTCTTCCCACTCCCACTTGTACCGATAAATGCAATAAATTCACCAGATTCGATTTCCAATGAAATATTATCTACGGCTTTTTTTGTTCCACCATAGACTTTAGATAAGTTTTTTATACTTAACATGTGTTAATTCCTTTCTATATTTGTATTTTCATTTAATATTTCATTTATAAATATAGGGCTAACTGTGGATGTTATACAAATCCGAAAATAAGTAAAAACATGTAGCACAACTAGCCCTACTTTATTCATGTGTTGGTCAAAAATATCAATTTTGACTAATTTTTTCATCCTATATATTAAGATAACTCAACAAATGAAAATAAACAATTTATAACCGCAAGTTTTGTTAATTAAACTATTGAAATTAATTATCAATTCAATAGCTCAAAACAATGTTTTAAAAATATTATTTTCGTTTTATGCCAATTAATCGACCTAATTCTTTTGGCGCTTCATGAATCGTTCCAACTTTAGCATAATCATCTATAGCATTTTTTATTTGTTCAGGGAAAGCTGCTGGTCTTCCTATTGTAGTGTCCATTCCCATAAGCATTACTTCATATGTTGCGCAACGGTTATTTTGAGCATCTACTAAAGTCATAAAAACATGTAAACGCTTGGTATCATAATCATATAAGCTTACGTTGACAGTAATAAGTTCATCTACGTTTATTTCTTTTAAATACACCACATGATTTTCTAAAGTGAACACTGTATAATTCAATTTTTTAATTGTATTAATATCTAAACCTAATGATACCAGCCACGCATCTGTAGCATCACTAAATACTCGATTATACTCAGCATCATTCATGTGCTGATTATGATCTACCCAAATATCTTTAACCGTGGTTTGATATTGAAATTGAGACATATGATCCTCCATTTATTTAGAACTTTTTTTCATCGATGCAGTATCTTCAGGCCAATATGCTTCTGCTAACTTTTTCACTTTAACTAGGAATTCATTACGTTTTTGGTCTAGTTCTGACATTGTTTGTCCTTGGGAAGCTGTTTCACACCCATTTACTACACTGTCATATAAATCCTGTGTTAATTCAGGCGCAATTAATTTTGTCCATGGTTTTTTCAATGCTGGACCAAATTGTTTTAACATATGGCGCATGCCGCCTTCTCCTCCAGCAAGATGGAATGTCATAAATGGTCCGTATTGTGCATAGCGTAGTCCTGCTGCATGTGTAAATGCTTTATCTACTTCTTCAGTAGTCGCTATTCCTTCATTAACGATGTGTAGAGATTCTCTCCATAACGCTTCCATCAATCTATCCGCTATGTGTCCTTCAATTTCATGTCTGACATGTAGTACATCCATACCAATACTTTCGTATACTTTTTCTGCTTTTACTGTGACAGCTTCAGCTGTTTGTTTACCAGGCACAATCTCAACTAATGGTAAAATGTATACAGGATGGAACGGATGTGCAACAACTAAACGTTCAGGATGTTTTAAATTTTGTTGTAATTCTGAAGGCATAATACCAGAAGTACTAGAACCAATAATGGCATCCTGACGGGCATAGGTATCGATTTCTATTAATACCTGTGCTTTCAGATCTTCAATTTCTGGAACGTTTTCTTGAATATGATCTGCATCTTTAACAGCTTCTTCTAAACTTACCGTAAACGACAAATTATCTAAAGACGCGCCCTCTGCTAAACCTAATTGCTCAGCATATGGCCAATTTTGTTTCACTTGTTTTAACATTCTTTCATAAGCGCCTTCACTTGGATCTGTTGCGATTACTTCGTGCCCATGCGCTAAAATACGCGTAATCCAGCCACTACCTATAACGCCTGTACCTACAACTGCAAATTTCATTATTTGCCTCCTTTTGGATCTCTAAGTTGATATTGCTCACGCGCTTCAGCTGGCGTCATCGGTTCGATATCTAATTCTTTTAATATTTCTACTGCACGTTCAACAAGTTGTTCATTAGAGGCTTTTACGCCTTTTGATAAATACAAGTTATCTTCTAAACCTACACGGACATTTCCGCCACGTTTCGCCGCTTCTTCTACAGTTGGTAATTGCATTCTTCCAATTCCAAATGCTGACCAATGTGCATTTTCAGGAATACGTGTTTTAAAGTATTCAATTGTCTCTGCATCGTTTTCAGCACCCCATGGGATACCGAGACAGAATTGGAACATTGGTTCTCCTTCAATAAGACCTTCGTTAATTAATTGTTTTGCAAATGAAATGTGTCCACTATCAAAACATTCTAATTCAGGCTTTACACCTGCATCTTTTACTAATTGCGCTTGTTTTCTTAACCAATCAGCTGGACTTAAGTAAACAGCGTCACCCATATTCACACTACCACAATCAAGTGTGCACATTTCTGGTAATAATGCGCCAATTGCTTCATGTCTTTCTTCAGGTGTTTGCATATCTGAACCTTCACCTGCTGTATATGGATCTTCAAGGTTAGGAATAAAATCTCCGCCACCACCTGAAGTAATGTTAATAATAATATCTTCATCAGCTTCTCTTATTAATCTTACTGCTTCTTTAAAGAATTCAACATCATGGCTGATGCCGCCTGTTTCTGGGTCTCGCGCATGAATGTGTGCAACAGTAGCGCCTGCCTTTGCACATTTAATTGCTGAATCTGCAATTTCTTGAGGTGTTACAGGAACACTTTTATTTTTTTCTACAGTATCTCCAGCACCTGTTAAAGCTGCTGTTAGCATAACTTTTTTCATATATAAACCTCCAACAGAGTTTTAATCACAATTGATAGTGTACCAACCGGACGGTTTAGTTTCGACCCTTGAAACACCTAAAAAAAGGGATAAGTGATGATGTACCATCACTTATCCCTATATTATCAACGCTTTCAACGAATTAGAAATTTAATTATTTTTTTATAATTTTAATTTTTTCATGCATCTCTTAATTCAATTTGCGTGTTTTCTGTGTAAGATGTTAATCGTTCTAAAACTTTTGCTCTCATTGTTTCATCTAATGCATCTAATCCAAATATTTCCGATAACCACAAGCCATCCACTGCTAATCGTATAATTGTTGCATCGACTTTATCAATACCATCATTTTCAATTTTATCTTGCCAATCTTTATAGGTATCTTGTAGCGGCAACAATAAATTACTATTTATACCCTGTGCAGCTAGCATGCCAGAAGTAATTGATGCATTTTCTGAACGGTGTTCTCTAGTAGCTTCAATAAATGCGCGCAATAATTTGCCAACTTCTTGTGACTCATTTTTAACATGTTCATTCACATTATTTCGATACAACTCATCTGCATGATCCACAAGTCCTTGTATCAATGCGAATTTATTTTTAAAATGATACAGTAAACCGCCTTTACTAACACCAGCTTTTTTAGCAACTGCATCAAGTGTTAAATACTCACTACCTTGTTCATTTACGATAGCCGCTGCTGCTTCTAATAGTTGAATACGCTTAGACACTCTTGCCATATCTACACCTTCTCTTACAAAATATTACTTTGTTCATCTGCTATATCTATATTCGAGCAAACTATAAACGATAAATGATAAAGTTGCAACATTATTATAATTTTTACAAACTACGTTTTGTCCATTTTTACAGAAATACGAAGGTTTGGTTAAACAAAAATATGTTTCAAGTTTTTTGAAAATACGCTTAAAAGATTTTGATAATCACAGGCACTTTTGTTGTCATTGATATCCTAAGTTACACTAAAGCTAAAATTGGCTACTTATCATTCATGCCTTTACCTTCTAAGATATGATTGATATATTTTTCGACTCTATTTTCCCTTGTTGAAGCACGTTTAGCATCACCAATATAAAACATATACTGACGTTGTCTTCCTGGTGTTAAATTATTAAATGCTTCTTTTAACTCTGACGACGCTTCTAATTTATTTTTCAATTCTTCTGGCATATCGAAATCTTCCGTAGTTTTCATCGGTACTTTTTTACCTGATTTTTCTACTCTAATGGCTTCTTCAACATACCAAGCGATTTCCTCTTTACGTTGTTCTATTTCTTCTAAACTTTCAAATCTTAATTGTCTAGCAGCTTGAACATTTTTTGTTTGTTGAATTAAAGTATGATATGGATCTTCCATAATAGCGCCTTTTTCAAATAATAATGCACAATAATATTTAAAATCTTGAATGATAACTATATTTTTATTGTCCAAAGTATAACATGGATGCATCCATTTATAATCCTCTGTTAATTCTGTTTGACTGATTATATTTCTTAGTACTTTAAATGCATCTTGCCATTGATCTAAGCGCTCAATAAACGCATCTACTTTATCGTTTTTAATTGATTCACTCATAACATACCGCCTTTTATTTTAATTTTACTATAAACATATACATTTAATCTTAAGTAGTTCAGTTTTGGAGTACAAAATGACAAAATGTACTTCAAAATGGACTACTTTTTTCATTTTAACTTACATACCAAATTACATACAAAATGATTTATAAAATGCAATTGAAAATGATAATTGAATGAAAATTTGTGATTTTGTGGTATTATGATAATATAACTTATAGAAAAAATTGCTTATTCAACTAACGGGCAGGATAATGAGAAAAGGTTTTTTGATAGAAATAAGAAATTAGATGGTAAATTAGTTAAAAAGGCTGTGTTATAAATGAAAGTTTCTTTGATTGCTGCGATGGATAAGAATAGAGTGATTGGCAAAGAGAATGACATTCCTTGGAGGATTCCCAAGGACTGGGAATATGTTAAAAATACTACAAAGGGACATCCGATAATATTAGGTAGGAAGAACCTTGAATCAATCGGAAGAGCCTTACCTGACAGAAGAAATATTATTCTGACGAGAGATAAGGGGTTTACCTTTAATGGTTGTGAAATTGTTCATTCAATAGAAGATGTTTTTGAGTTATGTAAAAACGAAGAAGAAATTTTTATTTTCGGAGGAGAACAGATTTATAATTTGTTTTTCCCTTATGTTGAGAAAATGTACATCACAAAAATACATCATGAATTCGAAGGAGATACTTTTTTTCCAGAAGTGAATTATGAGGAATGGAATGAGGTATTTGCCCAAAAAGGGATAAAGAATGATAAAAATCCGTATAACTACTATTTTCATGTATATGAAAGAAAAAACTTATTGAGTTAACGGGTGCGTTAATTGAAGAAGAACAGTAAAGATAAAGCACAAGAGCTTGGGATTACTCCAAGCTCTTTTTGTCATTTGAAATAAATTATATCTTTCCAATCAAATTGTTTATCTGTAATCCCTAATCTTTGAGCAGGTGTCAAAACCTTTTTATCCGCTGATTTAAAAGGGCGACAAAAGTTGTAGTAAGTTCTTAGAATTGTAATCGCAAATTGAGCATACTTCGGATTGAAGTTAGCGTAAATATAGCTCTTCTTATCACCACGAGCTGTTGTTAATGGTCTTTCAAGAGATGATATATAACGTCTTATCTGTTGAATAAAGCTATTGGTCGAATGGTCATTAACATTTAATAGCATCTTTGCGATTTCGTTTGGTTCCAGAGCAGATAAATCCGTTCTACAATCAACTGAATAAAATCCTTTATCCTTAGTGGCTAATGGATGTTTGATAGGGTTATCGGCATATTTGCGATATCTTTCTCCATCTTTACTAATAGCCTCTTCGTGGAATTGATGACTTGTTAGTAATTCAGTTAGATAATGAGATGCCAAAGTCCGTAGAAACTTTGTTTTGAATCCTCTGATATCTCCCCAATCGAGCAGTTCTGCTTTTGCTTGTCCGAATTCTTTTAAGCATTGTTTTCTGCTTTTCGTCTTGTTAACTTGGCAAATAAAATGATGTGCATCGCTCAACCTTAATTCTTTCGTGAATACTCTATAAAAGGCGTTTCTAATAGAGAAGTCATCATCACTAATCATTCGCCATTCGTCGGCATTAACCATTTGTTTAATTAACCAATAGTGAGCAGTTGTAGTATAAGGAGCATCAACATTTAAACCATCGACAAATCTACTCCTATTAGTAATTTTCCCTAATTCGTGAAGATAAGCATTCCTATTTTCGCTATCGTTAGCGGATGGTTCTTGTGGATAATAAGACCAATCTAACCTATCATTTTTACGACTAAAAGTATTGAGATGGTCTTCTTTGAATTTTCTTGTATCTTCATTTAATTCATCCATTGAAACATTCCAATCATAGGCAACATCAGAACGGAACACATATCTTGATAAGACCTCAGCAGATACAACTATATACGTTTGCATATTAAGGTCTTCAAACCCCGTATATTTCTTTGAACCTTGTCCTTTCTTACGGACGTTATTTAGGTAGTAGTGCATCTTGTCCGTATTAAGCCACATCTCGTTAAATTTCTTTGTTTGAAGGGGTTGTGTCTCATATCGTTCTAAAAACTCCAAACAACGCCTATACAGCCACTCCAGCTTATGATAGTAGGTTCCAACTCCAATTCCTAAAATATCACAAGTACGACTGACTGAAACCCTTCCAACAACCATCTTAGCGAACATTGGAAGAATGGTGTTCTTTTGTTGGTGATAAGTAGTGGTTTCTTCTCTTTTTGGTAGAACATTAGTGAACTTCTTACACGCCTTACATTGATAGCGTTGAGATTTGCCCCTACTTTTCCCCCTTTTGTAAAATTGCTTCGGCTCATTGAATGGGGTTGATTCTTCTTCCGAGCAGCCTTCTTTATGAAATTGATAATCTGGCTCAACATCTTGGATGCTATTGATTTCTATAAGGCGTTTAATTTCTTCAACAACAGACCAATTAGATAAAGGGGTTACTGTACAGTTTTGCGATACACCTCTGCCAATAGGATTGTCATTGCAGTACATACCTTTATGACCTTTATCTTTGGAACTACCAGTCATTTTATATCGACTTGGTTTCCCTTTTACATCTTTGAATTTGTGCTGTTCTTTCCCAAAATTACAACAAAACGGATTGATGCAGTAATTATATTGAATGGGATATTCAGAACCGTTCCATTTAAAAGACGTTGGCAAGAACAACATTTTGTTATACCTTGTTGCAAATCGTTTTGGAGTTAATAAATCATATTGTTTAGCCCTATCTTTTAATTCTTCGTTTGAAATCGGAATTTTAACATCTACAATTTCATCTTCCTTCGTGGCTAATCTTTTAAGCTTGGTCATTGTCTATCAACCCACTCTATCTTTGATACCCATTTTTTCAACAATCCGCTTATTACTTCGCTTGTTGGCAATCCATTCAATAAACTTCTTATCGTCTAAAATGTTCAATAAGAATTCATCCACTGCTTCGCTTTCAGTACGCTCTGCATATTCAGCGTATTGCTTAACTATCACCCTTACTTGCTCTGATATTTCCCAATCCACAGACTTAGCGTTCTTATTTTTTGGCTCAAGAAATTGCATAGGAAAATGCACCCCTTTTTGCTTAGTAAATTGTAACCATTTTAACACACCAATTTGCATTCCTACAATAATTATTTCACGTTCGCATTTTTATATACATTTTAACTTACATTTTGTGGTGTAAATTAACAACAAACGTTGATTTAACAATAAAAAACGAGTATCAAATTCAGTTGCAATTTGATACTCATTTAGGTTTACATTTTCACTTTTTGTACTCCAAAACTGAACTACTTAATTTAATCTATACATTCTTTTATATTATGTTATATCCTAATTTCCTAAAATATAAAACGATTTGATGCTCTTCAGAATTTAAAATATTGCTTCAGCCCCTTTTAAAATTAGAACAATTATTTATTGGCATTTTTTACACGCACCTGAAAAAACGCTTCACTAGCATAATAATACAATTCAAAAAGCACATTTGTTTTACTTATAATTTAATATAAGTAAAATTATATAATTATTTATATATATAACTTATACACGCCTATTTTCTCTGTTACACTTATAATTAATCATTTTTTGAAGTGTGAACAATTTTTTGTTCAGTTTTTTGTAAGCGCTTTAATACTTGGAGGGGATATTTTATGCAACAAGAGAGTGTTTGGCTAACAATTATGGGGTTAATTATTATTATTTCCATTGTTGGATTACTAATTGCTAAACGTATTAGTCCAGTTGTGGGTATGATTTTAATACCAAGTTTGGGTGCATTAATATTAGGTTACAATATTGGTGATTTAGTAAAATTTTTTAATAGTGGTTTAGATCAAGTTATCAACGTCGTCATCATGTTTATATTTGCAATTATATTCTTCGGTATCATGAGTGACGCTGGGTTATTTAAGCCGTTAGTAAAACGTTTGATTTTGCTTACTAGAGGTAATGTTGTAGTTGTCTGTATTGCAACTGCAATTATCGGAATATTCGCTCAACTTGATGGTGCTGGCGCAACAACATTTTTATTATCAATACCTGCATTATTGCCTTTGTATAAGGCGCTAAATATGAATCGTTATCTATTACTTTTATTGCTCGGACTGAGTGCATCGATTATGAACATGGTGCCATGGGGTGGCCCTATGGCTCGTACAGCTTCAGTGATTAATATTAAAAATGTAAACGAATTATGGTATGGTGTCATACCAGTTCAAATCATCGGTTTTGTTTTAGTTTTACTATTCGCTGTATTTTTGGGTTTTCGAGAAAAAGCAATCATACAACGTAAAATCAATTCAGGAGAAGTATCTAATACACAAGACGTAGATATACATAAATTGGTTGAAATATATGAACAAGATCAAGATATTAAATTTCCGATTCGTGGCGTTGCTGTTACTAAGCCTTGGATTAATTGGATCAACGTCATACTCACGCTTGCTATCATTGTAGCAATGCTAGCTAATATCGCACCGCCCGAATTTGCATTTATGATTGGTGTTGCGATTGCTTTAATTATTAATTTCCCAAATGTAGACGAACAAATGAGCAGACTTAAAGCACATGCGCCAAACGCACTTATGATGGCAGCCGTAATTATCGCTGCTGGTATGTTCTTAGGCGTATTGAATGAAACTGGTATGCTTGAAGCAATAGCAGTAAGCTTTATCCATATTATTCCAAATGCCGTTGGACCATACTTACACATTATTGTCGGTATCTTCGGTGTTCCACTAGATCTATTAACAAGTACGGATGCTTATTATTTCGCTATCTTACCTATTGTAGAACAAACAGCCGGTCAGTTTGGTGTATCGTCTGTATCAACAGCATATGCAATGTTAATTGGAAATATTATCGGTACGTTTGTCAGCCCATTTTCACCTGCGTTATGGTTAGCGATTGGGCTTGCCGAAGCAAATATGGGAACATATATTAAATATGCTTTCTTTTGGATATGGGGATTTGCCATCGTCATGTTAATTATCGCTATGTTCATCGGTGTAGTAACATTTTAATTTATGAACTGTGTTAATTTAGTAAAAACATTTGCGCAAAAATGATAATGGGAGTGGAACTGAAATTACATACATTTCATTGTTCCACTCCCATTTTTCATTTATATATAGCTTTATTTTGGAGTCATACATAATGATTGACCAATGCTCCAAATCACTATGCTTTATTGTACTTAGCGACATTTTTAAGGCTAATCACTAAAATAAATGCTACTAATGCAATTGCAGCTGAAAAATAAGTAGTTGCGTAAACATTTAAGTTCGATACTACTAATCCACCTACAATACCACCGATACCAATACCTGCGTTTAAACTAGACATATTCCAACTCATCACTTGACTCGTATCACCTTCAACATGCTCTATAATGCCACTTTGCACAGCTGGATTAGTACTCCATTGCATAATATTCCAGATAAAGATAATCATGAGTAACAAACCAGTTCCTGGTAAAAACATATTAAGCAGTAGCATCATAACAATAAACACAGCTGTCGCAATGACCAACCAACGTTTGCTTGTAAGTCTATCTGATAAAAAGCCACCCATTGATGTTCCGATTACTCCTGCAATACCATTGATTAATAATGCAATTGAAACAAATGATAATTGATGTCCACCGGAAAGGATTAAAGGATTAATATAAATGAAAGTAACCGAGTTGGCTACTAATAATAAAAACGTGATGCCCAAATATTTTGTAACTTCAACAGGTCTTAACACTTTGGAATAAGTATTTGAACGACTTGATCCTGTGTCTGTCTCAGTATTTGATGACAGATGATCACTTAGTTTTGGAATATAGATATACATTAAGATGCCTACGAACAAACTAATAATTACAATAAATAAAAACGTATATCTCCAACCAACTAAATCACCTATCACTGTCCCAATCGGCACACCAAAAACATTTGCACCGCTAAAGCCAGAATAGACAATACCGATCATTTTTCCTCGGTGTTGTGGTGCAGTTAATAATGCAGTTAAAGCTAATATTTTAACCACGATTAAAGCTGCAGCTGCAGATGATAAGATACGTCCAATAACTAAAATAGAAAAATTAGGCGCAATTGCAATAATAATATTGCCTACAACAAATGCAAACAGCGCCCATAATAAAACCATACGTGGTGAAAAACGATTCGTTAACTTAACTAAAATAGGTCCTGCTATTGCAAAAGTAATTGCATATAATGTAACTAATTGTCCGATAATTGCTTCAGAAACATGCAAATCACTACTCATCAAATTCATAATACCAGCAACCATCATTTCAACCATTCCAACAATAAATATACTTAGTATAAAGGTAAATATGCGCATGACTGACATAAATATCCTCCTCTCTTTTATGTGATTTCAAAATTCTATAACTGCTACATTATAAACCATTCGTCAATATATATGAATACTTAGCAATACATGTTCTTAAATTCATTTCAAAAAACAGGAAACAGAAGAGGCATCAAAAACCATTTTGATACCTCTTCACGTTCCCTGCCAATCTCAGCTTAAAATTTCGCATAAAATAGATTTGACTATAGAAATTAAAATAATGTTCATGATAACAAGCATGTATAAAATACGTTTAGCGATTGTCTTTAGGGATATGTCGCGCAATTAATTGATCTCGTTCATTAAAGAACTGACGATAACTTAAATATGTTGCAATCAACGCTGACATAATAGTGGCTGTCGTATGAATGAATACTACTAATAGCTGAAATTTTACAGCTTCCAATGGATCTACACCACCGATAATCAACCCTGTCATCATACCTGGTATCGAAACAATACCATACGTTTTTACTGAATCTATCGTTGGCACAATTGCCGTTTTGATACTTTCACGTATTGTTCCTTTGGAAGCGCGTTTTGGATTTGCACCTAATGCTAATTTGGCTTCGATTTGACTCATTTCTTTAACAAACTCACGATCTAAATTCTGATACGCAAGATTGATTGCAATCAAACCATTGCTTCCAAGCATCCCTGCAATTGGAATCACTTCATTAGGTTTGAATTCAATTGCGCCCGTGACTACAATACCCACTAATGGTAAGGCTACGCCAATAAAGATTGCGATAAAAGAAATCCAAAACACATGATGCATAACGGGTGAAGCTCTACTTATCGTATTCCATGATGCATTGATGATGATGATTAATACAAATAAAAGCAACAACCATGTTTGGTTTACATCAAATATAAAATGCAGTAAATAACCTAAAATAACTAATTGAACAACTGCTCTTAACGTTGCAATGAGTAAATCTTTAATGATATGCAACTTTTCTTTGTATGACACAATGATTGGAAAAAGAAGGAGTGTCGCAGTAAGCACTAATGCAGTGGTACTCATCATAATTCCTCCTCCTTCTCAATCTGTCCATCCACAATTCTAATGCGTTTTTGAAAATGTCTCATACTTTGATCATTACTATGTGTAATCCATAAAATTGTTATACCTTCATCTGCAAGTTTAAAGATTAAAGATTCAATTTTCTCACTATTATGTACGTCTAATGCACTTGTTGCTTCATCTAACAATAATACTTTGGGTTTATACATTAACTGTCTCGCTATCGTTACACGTTGACGTTCTCCACCAGAAAGATGATTTACGCTCGTATCAAAGCTATAATGACCTAACCCAACCGACTTCAAAAGTGATTTGGCTCTTTTACGATTGAACTTGTCATTTCTTATTTGTGCAGGGAAAGCTAAATTATCACCAATGGTACTATCAAACAAATCACTTTCTTGTAATAAATAGCTAATTTCCATTCGTAACTTTTCTGGATTAATATTTTCATATGCTTGATTATTAAAATATAGTTCTCCTTCTGTAGGACTTATCAAATTATTAATCAAACGTAACAATGTACTTTTGCCGCTTCCTGAAGGCCCAACAATCGCAATAGTTTCTCCAGCTTTGATTTTCAAATTAATACTGTTAATAATTTGTCGGTTATCTATCCGATATGAAACATTTCTGAGCTCTAACATTTTGAACCTCCTAAATAATATATAGGTTATACCCTATTACGACGATTTAATATCTTGTCATTATTTCGTTAAACCGTTTTATTCAAAAACATACGTTAAATATCATACACTAACATTATTTTAAAAATACAATCGCAATAAAAGAGATAAAATTGTTAAAAGCATGCAATGAAATTGATACAGCTAGGTTTCGCCCACTTTTCAAATACACAAACACCAATCCAATCGCAATAAAAATATAGCTTCCTATTTCAAATGGTGATGTAGCCCCTAATACATGAATACCTGCAAATAATATGACAGATAATACACTTGCAGCAGCATATGTGATTTTCTTACCTAATTCATGAATGATTAGATGTCTAAATAATAACTCTTCAATAATCGGCGTCAAAATAACAATATCTAAAAATAAAAACGGGAGCATCCAATTGTCTCGAAACAGCGCTTCTAAAATCAATTGATTTTGCGTTTCATTATACTGTAATGACTTAGGTAACAAAGTCATAAGCCAATCATATAAATTATTAAATACGAGGGTAAATATGTATACCATAAAAATAATCAAAATATATTTGCGTACTGCCTTAAACCTATCGATCGCAATTGCTGTAACATTTTCTTTAATATGCATTCCATAAAAACTTAATATGATACATATTTCAGCAATAACACCACCAAAAATCAGTATATTCATATCGCTCAAATGATATTTGCTACCTATGTTAAAAATGCCATATGATGCGATTAAAAGCAGCGCTAATATAAGCGGTATAAGATAATTGGCAATGATATAAATAGGGATTAACCAAAAGTCCCTTTTAACAATCTTCTGATGCTGCCAAATATTCTTTTTAGTTAGTTGTGTTGTTAATGGCTTATCAGTCATATGTCACCTTCCTTGTAGCTATTTAACCATAATATAACACAATGCTTTATCATTTTTATAAGTTGATTTACCTTTTCTTTTTGAAAAAAGAATAAATCATTCTGTCCCCATAACTATAGAACGCATTGTAAATTGTATAATTTGTTGTATTATATAACTATATCAAGGGGGAATGTTACATGACTATTTTGACTATTTTACAGTTCATCGTCAACGTAATCATTGTTGTTTGTTTAATAAGCGTACTTGTTTTAGGGGCGGTATTACTTTTTAAAGATAAACGACAAAAGCAACATAGTGTTTTACGCAATTATCCATTACTCGCACGCATTCGATATTTTGGAGAAAAAATAGGGCCTGAGTTACGTCAATATTTATTTTTAGCAGATACCAAGGGTAAACCTTTTTCTCGTAATGACTTCACGAATATTGTATTAGCTGGGAAATATAATTCGAGAATGACTAGTTTCGGTACACAAAAAGATTATGAAGATGGTTTTTACATTCAAAACACTATGTTTCCGTTGCAATCTAAAGAATTACATATTGAACAGGCACCGTTGATTTCATCATTCATTTATACAATTGAAAATGAAAGACTATTTAATCGTGATGAACACCGTACAAAAACAGAGATAGATCCATTCTATTTAACAGATGAAGATGCTATTATTTTGGGTTCTGAATTGGAACATCCTTTCAAACTTAAAAGACTGGTTGGTCAATCAGGAATGAGTTATGGCGCTTTAGGGAGTCATGCGATTACGGCGCTATCAAAAGGATTAGGACAAGCTGGAACATGGATGAATACAGGTGAAGGTGGATTATCAAAACATCATTTATCAGGTAATGCAGATATCATCTTCCAGATAGGGCCCGGTTTATTTGGTGTACGAGATGCGTCAGGGCAATTTGATATCAATGCTTTCCAAGAGTTAGCAAATAAAGATGCTGTTAAAGCTTTTGAAATCAAATTAGCACAAGGTGCAAAAACACGAGGCGGTCATATGCAAGGTAATAAAGTAACACAGGAAATAGCTGACATTCGTAATGTTGAACCTTGGAAGACGATTAACTCACCTAACCGCTTTGACTCTATTGATGATCCAACCGATTTATTAAACTGGGTTACACAATTACAAAAAGTTGGTCAAAAGCCTGTTGGATTTAAAATTGTAATCAGTAAAGTATCAGAAGTTGAAGCGCTCGCACAAACAATGATTGAAACAAATCAATTTCCGAATTTCATTACTATTGATGGAGGCGAAGGTGGCACTGGCGCAACATTTCAAGAATTGCAAGATGGCCTAGGTTTGCCTTTATTCACTGCTTTACCAATTTTAACTGGTGTACTCGAGAAGTATGGTATACGCAATCGAATTAAAGTGTTTGCATCAGGTAAACTTGTAACACCTGATAAAATTGCTATTGCATTAGGTCTAGGTGCTGATTTAGTCAATGTTGCACGCGGTATGATGATTAGTGTCGGATGTATTATGAGTAGACAATGTCACATGAACACATGTCCTGTAGGTGTCGCAACGACAGATCCAAAGCGTGAAAAAGGATTGATTATAGATGAAAAAAAATATCGCGTCACTAATTTTGTAACTAGCTTGCATGAAGGTTTATTTAATATTGCTGCCGCTGTAGGTGTAACCTCCCCGACTCAGATATCGAAAGAACATATTATTATCATAAAGAAAGATGGTAATATTCAATCCATACATGATTATAAATTAAAACTACTAAACTATAATTAACTGCAAATATTAAAGCAGACAAGCACACAAACATCTTTGGTTAAAAAATAAATTTTAACAACATCTAGAAAGATACATTGAACAGAAATCTAATTTTATTTTAAATTTTTTCGTCGCCCCACCGTGACAATAAGGACTAGAATTGAAAAAAGTATAAAATGATTACCTATAATGACAAAATGAAGGCATCTGGAACGAATCAATGATGTCCCCGACGCCTTCATTTTGCAAATATTTATCTCTCAATAGTTCCATTTTTAAATAGAACTATTCAATTGCTCTGTTAGCTTAGTTTCTATTGTTTCTTGTTTATCTTCAAGTGGCTTAAATTCAAATGAATTACCATTAATAAAAACGGTCGGAATGCCTTTAATCCCTCTTTCAAATGCTTCTTCATTGATTGCTAACGAACGATCGTCAGCTTCTTTACGTGGTACAAGATTATATTCTTCTTCCATTTTTGTTTCAATTGTCGCAAAGTTAACTTTCCATTGCGCTTGCGTATTATACAATTCACGAATAATGTCTAAAGTTTTTTCAGGTTGTTGGTAGTTTAAATATATATTTGCTACAGTTCCTTTTAATAATCCTTGTTTAGTTTTATCAAAATGTTTGATTGTATGTTGAACTTTCCCTTGATCAATCAATGGCTTTAATACAGTGTCTGCAGCGAAAAAGTAGTTTTTGCAATACGGACAAGCGAAATTGATAAATGATTCTACTTTTATAGGTGCTGATTCTGAGCCTATTGTTAAATAATTAATTTCTGTCATTGTCTATCCCTCCACTTTGTTTATAATTATATTGAATCATGGACAGTTAGTGAATGCACACGTTTAGTCTTACTAAATCATTCAATGCAAACTTCAGCTGTATATAATCTATTAAATTAATAAAACAAAGCTCAATCAATTAGTTTATAAAGTAGTTCATGATAAAATGAATATAAATATTTTTATTAGGGGGTATAACATGAACAATTCAATCAAATTATTAGAATCATTAACAAATGTTGACGGTATTGCAGGACATGAAAAAGCAGTAAAAACACTTATGCGTGATTATTTGTCACCGGTAAGTGATGAAATTGTTGAAGACAATCTGGGTGGTATTTTCGGTAAAAAAACTACATCTACTGGTAATAAGACATTAATGGTAGCAGGACATTTAGATGAAATCGGTTTTGTGGTTACTCAAATTGATAAAGATGGATTTTTAAAATTCACACCGATTGGTGGTTGGTGGAATCAAGTGATGTTATCTCAAAAAGTAACTGTCACAACTGATGAAGGTAAGAAAATCAGAGGTATTATCGGCTCCAAACCACCGCACGCCTTGTCACCGGAAGAACGTAAAAAAAATGTAGAAATTAAAGATATGTTTATTGATATTGGAGTTAAAAGTAAGAAAGAGGCTGAACAATTCGGCATCGAAATCGGCAATATGATCACACCATACAGTGAGTTTGAAACACTGGCAAATAGCAAGTACTTAACTGCTAAAGCTTTTGATAATCGTTACGGCTGTGCACTTGCTGTTGATGTTTTAAACAACCTAAAAAAAGAATCCATTGATATTAACTTAGTTTCAGGCGCAAACGTACAAGAAGAAGTGGGTCTTCGTGGTGCTAAAGTTGCAGCTAATAAGATCAAACCTGACTTAGCACTTGCTGTCGATGTTGCTGTTGCCTATGACACACCAGGTATGTCTGGTCAAACGAGTGAGACAGCTATTGGACAAGGACCTGTAGTCATTATTATGGATGCTTCAAATGTTGGTCATGTTGGTTTTATTAATCATATTAAAAAAGTAGCTAAAAAACATAATATAGATATCCAATTAGATTCTACGCCTGGTGGTGGTACAGATGCTGGAAGTATTCATGTTGCCAATGAAGGTGTTCCTACAGTTTCTATTGGGGTAGCTCTACGTTATATGCATTCAAATGTTTCTGTATTGCATACAGATGATTATAAAAATTCCGTAGCCTTAGTAACTGAAATCGTTAAATCTTTAAACGACGATGCAGTAGATAACATCATTTGGTAAACAACTCAAATATATAAAAATTAAAGCCGTAAACATGAGTAACATCACTTTGTTTACGGCTTTTTTATGATATTTAATAACAATTAATTTCAAATTATATCATTCTTAATATGAATTATTCCGTAGAGTTTTTCCAACGCGCATCACTTAACATTTCTCCCGGCCAAGTGTATGCCGTCACACCACCATCAATTGTAATGGTTTCACCTGTTATAAACGAACTGTCATCAGAAGCCAAGAAAGCAATGAGTTTACCTACTTCATCAGGTGTTCCCAAGCGTCCTAAAGGTGTAACCCACTTCTGATTTTCTCTAAATATTTGCCCTTGTTCATCTTCTTTGGTACCCGTCAATTTATCTACAAGTGGTGTTTCTATCGTACCTGGTGCGACTGCATTCGCTCTTATATGTTCACGTCCATATTCTATCGCTGTTGATCGAGTGAAATTGATGATACCTGCTTTTGCAGCGTTATATGCCGAACGATTTAAATCTGCAGCATTTCCAGAAAATGACGCCATATTAATGACGGAGCCACCGTTTGACATCATTAATGGTAAAAAGAATTTAGTCATTAGAAATGTCCCTCTTAAATCAACATTCATAATTCTATCAAACACATCAATTGGAAATTCATGAATACGTCCAGCACCATTATCAATACCAGCATTATTAAACAAAATATCAATGTGTTCATAATCTTCTTGAATAGATTGTGCCAGCCTTTCGACTGCATGTGCATCTGATACATCAACAATATATCCTGATGCTTTATTACCTGTCTGATTGATTGCTTTTACAGTATCATGTACAGAATCGGAAATATCAATAGCTAAAACATGTGCCCCTTCTTCAGCCAATATATGGGCAGAAGCAGATCCAATGCCAGTACTTGCGCCTGTTATTACAGCAATCTTATTTTCTAATCTTTTCATCTATAACATATCTCCTTTTATTTCTCTTCTTTTTAATTTAATTACTCTGTAATGCATTTCCTTTTTCAACCACTTTTAAAACCTTTATATAAAGCTTTCATAGATGCTTTTCTATAGAAATTCAAAATTTATCATACTCATTTCAAAATGAGTTTGTTATAATTTCGATAACTTATTGGGGAGGTAATAAAAATGGCGTCGAATATTAGAGAAAAACCGACAATGATAAATAAATTCTTGAACATTGTAGAAAAAATTGGAAATAAATTACCTGATCCAAGTATATTGTTTTTTCTAATGTGTCTTGGACTTGCAATCATTACGTGGATTGTTTCACTTTTTCACGTCACTGTAAAACATCCTGGTACAGGAAATACCATTGCTATCAAAAATATTTTAAGCAAAGATGGTATTTCTATGATATTAAATGATGCGATCAAAAACTTCTCTGAGTTTCCTGCGCTTGGTTTAGTATTGTCAGTGATGCTTGGGGTTGGCATAGCTGAAAGAACAGGTTATTTTGATAAATTAATGGTACAAATTGTTCATAAAGCACCGAAACAAATTATTGTACCAGTAATTATACTCATAGGTATTATTGGTAATGCTGCTGGTGATGCAGCACCAATTGTTTTGCCACCATTAACTGCTATGGTCTTCATTAAATTAGGATATCACCCTATTGCTGGGTTAGCGATGGCTTACGCATCAGCACTTGGTGGATTTTCTGCGAACGTCATGATAGGAATGTCAGATGCATTGCTTTATGCTTTTACAGAACCAGCAACAAAAATCGTTTCTGATAAAATCACAGTTAATGTAGCTATGAATTGGTACTTTATTGCAGCTAGTGTTGCTGTTTTATTACCAGCAGTTTATTGGGTGACAATGCGCTTTGTCATCCCACGTTTAGGATCATATGATGATACGCAGTCTAATATTAAAATTGATGATGACAATCACGGTCTAACGTCTAAAGAGAGTAAGGCTGTGTTTTGGGCAAATATAAGTTTTATCACAACGCTTATTTTACTTATCCTTATGGCAATACCACAAAATAGTTTCTTAAGAAATGCTAAAACTGGTAGTTTATTGAATGACTCCCCTATTATCAATGGCGTTGGGCTGATTATTTTGCTTATTTTTTTAGTGCCTGGTTTGGTATATGGCATAATAATGAAAGAATTTAACAGTTCGAAAGATTTAGGTAAAATGCTCTCTGATTCAATGGCTTCCATGGGATCTTTTATCGTTATCGTCTTTTTTGCAGCACAATTACTGGCATTTTTAGAATGGAGTAATTTAGGTATGATCGTAGCAGTAAAAGGTGCTGAGGTACTTCAAGGTCAAAACGGAATCGTCCTTATTTTAGGTGTGATTTTTTTAGGCGCGCTTATTAATTTATTAGTCGGTAGTGCATCTGCAAAGTGGGGAATACTTGCTCCTATATTTATTCCAATGTTGGTGATTGTTGGCTTTCATCCTGCATTCACACAAATGTTGTATAGAATCGGTGATTCAATTAGTAACCCTATTACACCAATGATGCCCTATTTGCCACTACTTTTATCTTATGCTCAAAAATATGATAAAAATATGAAGTTAGGCTCGTTATTATCTAGTTTAATGCCTTATACGATTATTCTGAGTATCGTATGGCCAATATTCATGATTATATGGTACCTGCTAGGCTGGCCATTAGGCCCAGGAGGACTTTTAAACGTCAAATAATATGACATAAACATGATTAAGTTTTAACCTATATAAACAACACAGTCATTGATTGAACAATATTTAATTGAAATATCACAAATCATGCTATTTATTGTAATATTAAAGATGAAAGTGGGTAAATAAACTTTATAATAACTATTTACCTCATATGTACAGGAGGAGATTATGGAACGAATCGGATTAATAGACATCGGATCAAATACAATTAGATTAGTTATTTTTGAGTTCGATGCTAAAACAGGATTAAATGAAATTTTAAATATCAAAACACCAGCACGCTTAAGTCAATATTTAACAGATGATTTAACGATGAACCAGGATGGTATCGAGGTGTTGACGACAACGTTACACAGCTTTAAAAGTGTCGCTAATAAATTTGAAGTCAACGAATTACATCCTGTTGCGACAGCTGCTATTAGACAATCTACGAATCAAAAAGAAATTATCAGCCATATTAAAAGTGAACTTAATATCAATATCAAAATTATTCCTGAACAGGAAGAAGCTTTTTATGGTTTTTATGCAATCACCCACACTACCGATGTAGAAAATGGTGTTTCTATCGATATCGGTGGTGGTTCTACAGAAGTTACTTTATTCAAAGATAAGACCATCATCGAGGCTCATAGTTTTCCATTCGGTGTTGTAACTTTAAAGCGAAAGTTCTTTGAAGATAAAGATCATAATGATAAATCTGCAATTAAGGCAATGGAAAAATTTTTATCTAAACAATTCGAACAACTGCCATGGTTGCAAGACCAAGAAATCGCTTTAGTCGGCATTGGTGGATCAGCGCGTAACGTTGCACGCATTCACCAGTCAGAACATTCCTATCCTATTGGCGGTGTTCATAACTATTCGATGTCTGAGGAAGATATGGATGAGGTATATAAAATCATTAAAAAAAGTTCACGCGATGACTTAAAAGATATTGATGGATTAAGTAGAGATCGTATAGACATCATACTTCCAGCAGTATCTGTATTCAAATCTTTATTTGAACAAATCAATGCAACCCACTTCACTTTCTCACGTAAAGGGTTACGTGAAGGCTATATAATGAAGCTGATATCTGAACGTCATCCCCAAGAATTTAAAAAAGAAAATATAAGAAAAGATGCATTATATCATTTGGCAAATGAATATAGCATCGAAGAATCTAGTGCAAAACAACGTGTTAAATTGGCTCAATCATTGTTGTCACAACTGATTGATTTAGATAAGATTCAAGTTACTAAAAAAGAACAAGAACTTTTTGCGGAAGGCGCATATTTATATTATTTAGGAAGATTTATTGACGCTGATTCTAGTTCACCACATACGTATTACATTATAGCTAATTCAATGATTGATGGTTTTCCACATGAAGATCGCGTCAAACTCGCAATGTTAGCAAGTTTTAAAAATAAATCACTTTTAAAATTTTATAGCCAAGAAACCGAATGGTTACGTGGCAAAGAATTGGACCATGTTCAATTTTTAGGCGGTATCATCAAATTTGTAAATGCGCTAAATATATCACATACCAGCCCAGTAGAAAGTGTTGAATTACAAGAAGAAGATGGCGCATATACTTTATATGTCCGTTACATTGGTGAACCGATTGCTGAAGAATATCAATCTCATAGACAGAAAAAGCATATCGAGAAAATTTTAAAAGAGAATCTTTCTATCATCTTTACAAAATCTTAAAATTCATATGATAAATTGTACGTAGCAAAATATGTTAACAAGACTACAATAAGGTGGAATTAGAATTATGCAAAAGAAATTGGGAGAGAGAGATTTAAATTTACCACAATATTATAATAATAGAGAGCTCAGTTGGTTAGATTTTAACTATCGTGTATTACAAGAAACCGAAGATAAAAATAATCCTTTATTGGAACAGTTAAAATTTATTTCTATATTTAGTTCTAACTTGGATGAATTCTTTATGGTGCGCGTAGCTGGCCTGCAAGATCAAGTTAAAATGGGCTATGATAAACCTGAAAACAAAGCGCAACTCACACCGAAAGAACAACTTGAGCAAATTAAAATAAAAAATAAAAAGTATGTAGATTTACAATATGCACGTTATAACGAATTAGTAGAGCTGTTAAAACAACATCGTGTGGAAGTGACAAAACCTGAATCTTTACCAGAGTCTTTATTACCACAGTTAGAGCGTGAATTTAAAACGGGCATCCTACCTACATTAACACCATTAGGTATCGATGCTTATCATCCTTTCCCAAAATTAAACAATAAGAGTTTGAATATATTTGTAGATATTGATACAGATGATTCAATTAATTCAGCTATTGTACAAATACCATCATTAATTCCAAGATTTTATACATTAAATCAAGGTCAAACTCAATATATTGTAATGTTGGAAGATATTATCACATATTACATTAATGAATTGTTCACTGGCTATGAAGTGTTAAATACCTTCACCTTTAGAATCACTCGTAATGCCGATTTAACCATCCATGAAGATGGTGCCGAAGATTTGTTAATTGAAATAGAACGCTTTTTAAAAGAACGTAAACGAGGAACAGCAGTACGTTTAGAGATAGACGGAAGACACGCAACCTATGAAGATGTCGTTTGGATTATCAATCAGTTGGAAGTTCACGATAATGATGTTTATTTTGTAGATGGTCCATTAGATTTAACACTGCTATTCGATCTTGTAGACCATTTATCTAACAGTTTAAAACATTTAACATATAATAAGTATCTACCACAGCCACCTCAATCCTTGGGTAATGAAGACATTTTCAAGCTATCATTAAAACGTGATATTTTCTTCCATCATCCCTATGAATCATTTGAACCAATTGTAGATTTCATTCGTGACGCCGCAAATGATCCGAACACGATTGCTATTAAACAAACATTATATCGCGTAAGTAAAGATTCACCTATAATTAATAGTTTGAAAACTGCTGCAGAAAATGGCAAGCAAGTGACTGTTCTTGTTGAATTAAAGGCCCGTTTTGATGAGGAAAATAATGTTCACTGGGCAAGAATGTTAGAAGATGCAGGCTGTCATGTTATTTATGGTATGACATATCTGAAGACACATAGTAAAATTTCACTTGTGGTCAAACGAAACAATCATCAGCTTACGTCGTTTGTACACTTAGGCACTGGAAACTATAACGATAAAACAGCAAAATTATACACAGATATGGGGATTATCACAACAAATCAAGAAATAGCAGAAGACGCTATTAACTTCTTTAACTATCTAAGTGGATATACACTGAAACCTAAATATAATAAACTCATTGTAGCCCCATACGACATACGTGATGTATTCTTAGCTCGAATAGATAAAGAAATCATATCACATCGTGAAAACGGAAATGGAAAAATAATGATGAAGATGAATTCATTAACAGATAAAGATATTATTCTTAAATTATTTGAAGCTTCTCGTGCCGGTGTAAAAGTAAAATTAATTATCCGTGGTATTTGTTGCTTAAAACCAGGTATACCAGATGTCAGTGATAATATTGAAGTAGTAAGTATCGTTGGCCGTTTCCTTGAACATTCTCGTATCTATTATTTCCATAATAATGGTGATGAAAAAATCTATCTCTCTTCAGCTGATGCGATGACACGTAATATGATTAAACGTGTCGAGATCTTATTCCCTGTCGATGATAAAAACATTGCTAAACGTTTATTAGATTATATGAATTTACAATTATCAGATAATCAAAAGGGTCGTTATCAGGACCAACAAGGTTATTACCATTACATTCATAATAATTTATCACCATTAAATTCACAGGCTTATTTAATGAAAGAAGCGATAACATTTGGCCAAAAATTAAAAGAGGCTTCTACCATTCCACAACAAGTACCAATACAACATAAAAATAGATGGTTTTCTAAACTTAAAGATACGTTTAAACGTTGATAAAGTCCCACTTCTCAATTTATTGAGTTAGTGGGACTTTATGCATGAGCTACAGCTCAGGTAATCCTTAAATCCTAGTCATCTTTGCCGTTTTCAAACGACGTAACCATTTTTAAATATAATAGACCCATACCATTCTAATCCTATATTATTTTTGTATATAAGGTATATAACATCTTAAGTATCAAATTTTGCTATAATGATGACTAAATACAATCTAATTTATGAGGTGGTCATTTATGATAAATGTTGAAACATTAAAAAGTAGCTTTCCCCTACTCAATGACATGCAACAGTATAGGCCGATATTTTGGAAAAATCCAAATTTCCGTAATGATGAAACTTTACCATTTTCATTAGATGATATAGAAGACGCTGCAACAAGACTAGAACGTTTTAGCAGCTATATACGTAATGTTTTTCCTGAAACTGAAAAAGACCATGGCCTCATTGAATCACCACTAAAAGCAATTCCTTTTATGCAACAATCATTAGTTGACTCTGAACAACTTGAACAAAGTGGTAAATTATGGCTTAAATGTGATAGTCATCTTGCTATTTCAGGTTCTATCAAAGCAAGAGGTGGTATATATGAAGTTCTAAAACTAGCTGAATCTATCGCTATAAAAGAATGTGGTTTAAAATATACGGATAATTATAAAGTTTTATCTGAACCAAAATATAAAGCGTGCTTTCGTAAATATACCGTTGCTGTCGGTTCAACTGGTAACCTGGGTTTAAGTATTGGCATTATGAGCGCACAATTAGGCTTTCAAGTCATCGTACATATGTCTAGTGACGCGCGTCAGTGGAAGAAAGACTTACTTCGTTCACGTGGTGTTGAAGTTGTTGAACACCAATCCGATTATCAATACGCAGTTGCTGAAGGACGAAAAGCTGCAGAAAATGATCCTACTTGTCATTTCGTAGATGACGAGGGTTCTGCTGATCTATTCTTAGGTTATACTGTTGCTGCATTACGGTTAAAAACACAACTTAATAATGAAGGCATACAAGTAGACGCTCAACATCCTCTTTTTGTATATCTGCCTTGTGGTGTTGGAGGAGGCCCAGGTGGTGTTGCCTTTGGATTAAATCAAGTATTTGGTGACCATGTGTATTGTCTATTCGCTGAACCTACACATGCGCCATGCATGACATTAGGTATGATGACACAACTTCATGACCAAATAGCTGTAACAGATATTGGATTAGACGGCCGTACTGATGCAGATGGTCTTGCTGTTGCTAGACCTTCAAAACTCGTTGGTCATATAATGAATTCATTATTATATGGTGCTTTTACTGTAGAAGATCAACAAATGTACCAATATTTATATCAGCTAAGCCAAAAAGAACGTATCTTTGTCGAACCTTCTGCAGCATCTGGTTTCGCAGGTTTAAAAGCAGTGTTGGAACATGCTGATAAAAACCATTTTAATTTATCCGATGCAAATCATATCGTATGGGCAACTGGTGGCAATATGGTACCTAAGGAAGAAATGTTAAAGTATGTGGCTCAAGGCAAACAATCATAAACTTAAGCGATTTAGAATCACATCTGACCAGGCACTCGAATGATAATATTTAAATCATTCATATTTAAAGTTTCACCCTACTTTATGCGTTGTTCGACGTCTTCTCTAAATCAAATCATATATAATCTGCTATATAAATTGATGACGTTAAACATGAATGTAATGCTATTTTTTATCAATACAATGGACTTAAAGTGGTATCATCTAATACTATTTTCAATCTAAAACCTAAAGCAAAATTTTAGGTTTTATTTTTATACACATAAATATGATATAAAAGCCATTTTAATCACTTTGCAAAGATTATTTTCTGAATATTTATTGAATTCTAAAATCAACTGTGTTAAAGTATGTTTTATCAATTTACTTTAGTTCGGTAGAGAAACAAAGTATTTAATAAAGGATGGTCATTATATTATGGATACGAAAGCACTTATTAATAATAAAGAACAAGAACTAGCTTTTTTAAAACATTTTCAACAAGCAGATTTTAAACTTGTTGATTTTAGTTTTATAGAATCATTATCTTGGCAATCACTTACACCTGATGATTTACAACAAATGACGGAACGTAGTTTTTGGCAACATGACCATCATATTTTTGCTTTGCGTAATGATTTCACAGATCAATTATTACGTTACTACAGTAACTATCAACCTGAACAGCAACGTTTAGCATATACTGGTCCCATCGTCAGAAATAACGAAGTCTACACTCAGTTAGGTATCGAACATTACAACCCAACAATTACAGATATGCAAAACGATTTTAAAACGTTTTATAACTTTATTAAGTATACGTTGAATGATGATATCGACTTTGTCATTTTAGGGCATTATCAATTAATAGATTTATTATTAGCTGCTAACGAACAAAATCAAACTATATTAAACCTTATACAAGAACGTAATATTTCAGAGTTAACTGCACAGTTAGGACTTGCACATCCTGTGGTACAGTTACTCACAACTAAAACTACGGAACAACTTGATTTATTAACCCATTTATTTCCGCATGATCATCGTACTATCCAGTCATTACATCGGTGGGAGCAATGGTTTAAATCACAAAATATTACTGAAATTCACCTTGATATAACCCCTAGACCACCACGTTCTTATTACAAAGGATCATTCATGAAATGCCATTTAAAAAACAATAAAACTCAGCGTCTAACTGGTGGATTTTACAAAGGGAAATTAGAAGGCTTTGGACTCGGATTTATACTATAAAAAAGGAGTGAAAACCATGCTTACTGTCGCATTAGCAAAAGGTAGATTACTTAAAAGTTTTATTAATTATCTAAATGAAATAAAAGAAATTGAAATAGCATATGCGCTTGAACATAGAGAACGTCAATTACTTATAACAGTTAATGAAATACAATTTATTTTAGTCAAAGGTAGTGACGTACCAATATATGTTGAACAAGGCGTTGCAGATATTGGAATCGTCGGTAGTGATATTTTAGAAGAAGGCAATTATTTTATTAACAACTTACTAGATTTACCATTTGGCGAATGTCACTTTTCACTTGCTGCTAAACCAGAGGCCTATCAATTTAAAAAAGTAGCTACCTCATATACACAAACAGCACGTCAATATTTTGAAGCACAAGGTTTGGATGTTGAGCTTGTAAAACTATCTGGTTCAGTAGAATTGGCTTGTTTGGTTGATATGGTAGATGGCATTGTTGATATCGTTCAAACAGGGACTACCTTAAAGTCAAATGGCTTAATTGAAAAAGAGCAAATTAAAAACATCAATGCAAAGCTCATTACAAATAAAGCCTCATATTTTAAAAAATCAACTGAAATTGAAGTTTTAATTAAAACTTTGGAGGTGTCTCTCATTGATTACAAATAAAGAAACATTTTTAAATAACTACCTGAATCAATCTGCACTAAATGAAGATTTATATCCAATCGTAAAAGAAATTTGTGATCAGGTGAAATTTCGAGGTGATGCTGCTTTAAAAGAATATAATTTACAATTAGATAAAGTAGAAACATCACAATTAGAAGTACCTAAAGAAGACTTATTTACTGCTTATCAACGCATTGACTCATCTACACGGGAAGCCCTCGAACAAAGTCATGACAGGATTAAAGCATATCAAACTTCTATTAAACAAGATCATAAACAAGTTCATTCAGAATGTTACGAATTATATCATGCGTTAGAGCGTGTAGGTGTCTACGTCCCTGGTGGAAAAGCTAGTTATCCCTCTACTGTGTTAATGACTGTAACACTTGCCAAAGTTGCAGGCGTTAAAAATATAGTGGCCGTTACGCCACCTCAACCTGAAGGTCTACCTGATATTGTACTTGCTGCTTGTTATATTGCTGGTGTTGATCAGGTTTACCAAGTTGGTGGTGCACAAAGTATCGCTGCACTTGCGTATGGTACTGAGACAATTCCTAAAGTGGATAAAATTGTTGGTCCTGGCAACCAATATGTTGCATATGCTAAAAAATATTTATTTGGTCAAGTTGGCATTGATCAAATTGCTGGTCCGAGTGAAATTGCGCTAATTATTGACCAAACAGCTGACATAGAGGCAATTACGTATGATGTATTTGCACAAGCAGAACACGATGAACTCGCTAGAACATTTGTCATCAGTGAGGATAAAGACTTGTTACAACAATTAGAAAATAACATCCAACACACAATGACACAAATCAAACGACAACCTATTGTTGATGCCAGTTTGAAACATAACCATTTCTTAATTTCAGTAGAAAACTTTACAGAAGCTTGTGATTTGATGAATCAAATTGCACCGGAACATGCATCTATACAAACACAATGTCCCCAAGACTATGTCAACCATGTGAAATATGTAGGCGCGCTCTTCTTGGGTCATTATTCTCCAGAAGTTATCGGGGATTATGTTGCTGGACCAAGCCATGTTTTACCTACAAATCAGACTGCACGTTTCACCAATGGTCTATCAGTGAATGATTTCTTAACGAGACATTCTGTTATCGATTTATCTCAACAAACATTTAATAATATTGAACAATCCGCACGTAAGTTAGCACATATCGAGCGTTTGTATAATCATGAAAAATCAATAGAAATTCGAACAACAAAGGAGCCACACAATGATTAGAATTAATAAAAATGAAAGTCCACTTAAACCATTATCTAATGAACAACTCGCTACAATTATTCAAAAAGCAGCATTCAATCTTTATCCTGATGATGAATATGAACGCTTCAAACAAGCTTATGCAGCTTTTCATAATATTTCACCTGACCAAGTCATTGCAGGTAATGGTTCTGATGAACTTATTCAAAAGTTAATGTTAATCATGCCAGAAGGCCCAGCTTTAACGCTAGACCCTGACTTTTTTATGTATCAAGCATATGCCAATCAAGTCGCTCGCCCTATTAAATTTGTACCAGCAAATTCAGATTTAACATTTGATTTAGAGACGATTTTAAAACGCATTGATGAAGTACAACCTGCATTCTTTATTATGAGCAATCCACATAATCCATCAGGCATACAATATAGTACGACATTTTTAATGGCTATCGCGGATAAGATGCAGACGCTTGGTGGCTACTTTATCATAGATGAAGCTTATTTAGATTTTGGTGAAGCTTATGATATTAAGATGCAACCGCATATTATTCAAATGCGCACGCTCTCAAAAGCATTTGGCATTGCTGGCCTAAGATTAGGTGTATTAATTGGCACTAAAGATACCATCAAACTCATCCAAAGCATCGAGCACCCGTATCCTCTGAATACAATTACGCTTCATATTGCGATTTATATGTTTGAAAATCAAGCAATGACTCGCGCGTTTGTAAAGCAACAACGACAGCTTGCTCACAAACTTAAAAATATGTTTCATGAACTTGTCTCAGATGTCATGGTAGTCTTCCCTTCTGCTACAAATTTCGTGTTAACAAAGGGAGAAGCTGCACAAAGTTTAGGCGCTTATATTAAGTCCAATGGTTTCCTTCCAAGATTATATGACGAACCAGAAATGTCTGACTATGTCCGATACTCTATTGCTACAGATGAACAATTAGATCAATTATTTGTACTTATTAAAAATTGGAGGTCACAATATGATAGTAAATAAAACACGCAATACAGCTGAAACACAATTAACTATTTCTCTAGCTGATGATCATCGTGAAAGTAATATCAATACAGGCGTTGGATTTTTGGATCATATGTTGACGCTCTTTACTTTTCACAGCCAATTATCCTTATCTATAGAAGCAAATGGAGATGTTCAAGTAGATGATCATCATGTAACCGAAGATATTGGTATTGTTCTCGGTCAGCTACTATTATCCTTAGTGAAGGAACGCAAATACTTTCAGCGTTATGGGTTTAGTTACATACCTATGGATGAAACACTTGCACGTACAGTCGTTGATATTAGTGGCCGACCTTATTTATCATTTAATGCACAATTCAGTAAAGAAAAAGTAGGTACGTTTGATACAGAACTCGTAGAGGAATTTTTCAGAGCACTTGTTATCAATTCTCGCCTAACAACACATATTGACTTAATTCGCGGTGGAAACACACATCATGAGATCGAAAGTATATTTAAATCTTTTGCTCGAGCGCTTAAAGATGCACTAGCATCGAATGACACGAATATCACCCCTTCATCTAAGGGCGTGATTGAATGATTGCAGTGATTGACTATGGTTTAGGGAACATTAAAAACATACAACGTGCGATTAATCGTTTAGGTTTTAATGCGATTTTAACGGATAGTCCCAACGATATTAAAGCAGCAGATGTCATCATATTACCTGGTGTAGGTCATTTTAAAGATGCTATGCAAGCGATTGAAAAACGGGGATTAAAATCCATTTTAAAAACGATAACAAATAAACCAATCATAGGCATTTGCCTAGGTATGCAGTTGCTATACGAACACAGCGCAGAAGGTGATGTAGATGGCTTACAACTTTTCCCAGGAAATATCATACCTATCCAAACATCTTATCCGGTGCCCCATTTAGGTTGGAACAATTTAATCAGCAACCTTACAGAATTAACACAGGATGTATATTTTGTACATTCATATCAAGCTGAAATGTCAGAACATGTTGTTGCGTATGCAGATTATGGCACATTGATTCCTGCAATTGTCCAATATAAAAATCTTATAGGCATTCAATTCCATCCAGAAAAAAGTGGTGAAGATGGTTTAGCAATACTTAATCAAGCTCTGAAAGGTGGTTTCTTAAATGATTAATATTTGGCCAGCCATTGATTTAATTAATGCAACGAGTGTGAGACTGACGGAAGGAAAATATGACTCAGAAGAAAAAATGACTCGCAGCGCTGAAGATAGTGTCGTTTATTATAACAAGTTTAAATGTGTAGAACGTATTCATATTGTCGATTTAATCGGTGCAAAGCAGCAAACATCTATTGAAAAGGACTATATCAAGCAACTGAGAAGCCTGACCAACAAACCGATGGAAGTCGGTGGTGGCATACGTAGTCTTGAAACAATTAATGCATATTTTGCTGATGGCATAGATTATTGTATTATTGGGACTAAAGGTATTCAAGATATTGAATGGTTGGCCAAAATGTCTCATCAATTTCCGTACAAATTATATCTATCGGTTGATGCTTATCAGCGTGAGATAAAAATAAATGGCTGGGAACAAGATGCACATTTAGATTTATTTGATTTCGTTCAGCAAATTGAATCACTACCTTTGGGTGGCATTATCTATACGGATATTTCGAAAGATGGACGCTTATCTGGTCCAAACTTTGAAATAACAACGCAACTTGTCGAAGCAACACAAAAACCTGTCATTGCTTCTGGTGGCATTCGTCATCAACAAGACTTAGAACAATTAGAAAAATCTGGTGTTTATGCAGCAATTGTTGGTAAAGCAGCACACAATCCTGCATTTTGGGAGGGATTATCATGATAAAAAAAAGAATTATCCCCTGTTTAGATGTGAAAGATGGGCGCGTTGTCAAAGGAATACAATTTAAAGGACTACGTGACCTTGGAAACCCTGTGGATTATGCACTTTATTACAATGAACAAGGCGCAGATGAATTAGTCTTTTTAGATATATCCCGCACTGAAGCTGGCCATGGGCTTATGTTAGATGTCATTGAGGAAACTGCTGAAAAATTGTTTATTCCACTTACTGTAGGTGGCGGTATCTCCACAATCGATGATATATCGCAGTTGCTAAATCATGGTGCTGATAAAGTGTCTCTAAACTCTAGTGCTCTAAAGAACCCTTCATTTATCCAAGAAGCCAGTGAAAAATTTGGAAGCCAATGTATTTGTATTGCTATAGATAGTAACTATGATACAGAATTAAACGATTATTTTTGCTATACTCATGGGGGAAAAAAACGTACAAATAAGCGTGTCTATGATTGGGTTCAAGAAGTAGAATCTTTAGGTGCAGGCGAACTATTAATAACGAGCATGACACACGATGGCATGAAAGAAGGCTTTGACGTCAACCATTTACATGAGATTGAACAACTTGTGCACATCCCTATTATTGCTTCTGGTGGCGGCGGCAATCCTGATCATTTTGTAGATTTATTCAAACAAACGAATGTTTCGGCAGGACTTGCTGCTAGCATACTTCATGACAAAGAAACCACAGTAAATGAAATCAAACAAACGATGGCTCAAGGAGGTATTCCAATAAGATGACACAACAACCTGATTTTAGTAAAGGGCTTATCCCCGCAATATTGCAAGATGTTCAGACAAAGCAAGTGCTTATGCTTGGCTATATGAATGAAGATGCTTACAACAAAACAATAGCTGATGGCATGGTTTGTTTTTATTCACGTTCTAAAGACCGCTTATGGACAAAAGGTGAAACATCTGGTCATACCCAAGCCGTTCAAAACATACACCTAGACTGTGATCAAGACACCTTATTGATAGATGTAATCCCTAATGGTCCAACTTGTCATACTGGAAGCCAGAGCTGTTTCAACACCACTGTTCCCTTCTATGTTCAACAGCTCGAAGACACAGTAACTTCAAGTGCTAAGTCAAATAAAGAAAATTCATACACACAATATTTATTGAATGAAGGTTTAGAAAAAATATCGAAAAAATTTGGTGAAGAAGCATTTGAAGTTGTAATCGGTGCTATGAAATCGAACCGCGACGAGGTAACAAATGAAACTGCTGATTTAATGTATCATCTCTTTGTGCTCTTGCATGCGTTGAATATCAAATTTGAAGATATAGAGGCAATTTTGGCAAAACGTCATCAAGTTTCTAATAACTTTAAAGGCGAAAGATCAGATATAAAAGATTGGTAAATTGCACTCACTGATTATTCAATAATTTTCTATATTAAGATATTTCCACCAATCTATAGCCACATAACAAAATTTAGGCTGAAACAGCTAATCGCTGTTTCAGCCTAAATTGTTTGATTCATTTTATTTTTATAAAAATAACACCATCAGATCTTCATCATAATACCGTTTGCCATCATAAAGTGCCTTAGGTTCTGTGCCATATCTTTGAAATCCTAATTTTTCATATAATTTAATAGCACTTAGATTTTCCGCAAGTACCGATAAACCTATAGTTTTAACTACACCTTGTTCACTGACAATATCTATCATTTTTTGAATTAATTGTTGTGTAAAGCCTCGTCTTCTATATTGTGGGTCGCAATATACACCGACTAAATTACCTCTGTGTTTAATTTTCTCTAAAGTTTCTCGATAAAAAGTTGCATAGCCAATCAATTTTTCACCATCAAATACACCCATTGTAAAATGTCTTTCATTCATCCCTATCCTATCTTCAAAACGTTCAATAGGCAAATGAATCTCGCGTTGATAAGTTGAAGCAAAACCTGTAGGATCAGTTTGTAGAGACTGTAAGCGCAATAAACGATACGCTTCTACATCACCTTTCTTAAGATATCTAAACTCCATGTTTTGCCTACTTTCAAAGTATATTTTCACTTTACCATTAACTTTATTTTAAACTAAATATAAGAAGGACGTATCAGACTGGTCTGACCGTAATTTCATTTACATTTACATGTGAAGGTTGTTGTAATGCATAAACTACCGCTTCAGCAATATCTTTGGGTTCTAGCTTTTTGCGCTCTCCCCAATCTTTCTGACCACTTAAAGGCGTATCTACCATACCCGGTGAAACGCTTGTCACTCGAACGCCAGTTTTAGCCAACTCTTTTTCTAATCCTTGCGTAATCGTGTGCACCGCAGCTTTCGTTGCACTGTATATAGTACTCATTTTCGTCACTTCAAAACCTGAGATAGAAGCAATGTTAATAATATGGCCACTAGATTGATCTAAAAATGTTGGTATGACAGCATTAATGCCATACAGTGTCCCTTTTACGTTTGTATCAATCATTGATTCCCAAGCCTTTACATCTCCATCAGTAACAGCAGAAGAAATCATTTGGCCGGCACTATTTACGAGTATATCCAAGCGACCGAAATGCTCTTTTGCATATGCTACTAAACGTTCAACTTCTTGTTGTTGTGTCACATCCGCTGTTAAAAATTCAATCTTCGCTTGATATTCATTTGAACGAATACGATTTACAACATCTTTAAGTCGTGTTTCATCACGACCAGCTAATAATAATTGTACACCATGACTAGATAGCTCCTCTGCTATGCTAGCACCAATGCCACTACTAGCACCAGTAACGATTGCAACTTTGTGCTCTAATTTAACCATCAAATCTTCCTTTCATCAAACGTATTTCATATTTTTATACCCTATCCACACAGATTATACCATGTGCCCTCCATCTTGAAACAATGAGTCAGCTCATGAATTTGCATACTTGTCATAAACAATAAATAATTATAGAGTGGGTATATAATACATAACTAACTTACCTTTTATAATTTAGGAGGATGACTTATGGACTTTCATGAAAGAATTAAAAATTTAAGAAATAATATAGATAGCACAAGTTTCGATTTTCGTTTTGAACAATTGTTTAATGAAGCAGAATGGCTCGGACTATCACTTAACCAGCGCCAACGATATGAGCGTGAATTTCGTAGATTTGTGAGCCAAAGTAAGCAATTACGTATCTCATATGCTTCACAAGATCACATTCGCATGCGCATGTATAACTCTGTTTATAACTATAATGAAATCAAACAAAACTTTAAATCATATGTTTAATAATGATGAGAAAAGCCCACATTACTGGACGAACAGTAACATAGGCTTTTCCACTTTGTAAGGGCTCTAAATAAATCATGAAAGGTGATACTAGGGAGAATAATATACATGAAGTTTTATGCACAACACACGATGAAATATGTGTGCACAAACTTCGATGCTACTAGATGAATACAGTGTATTAATTACTTACTAGTAGCTTTTTTCTAATCCATAGTTGTATAGTTTTTCTGCGTCAATATAAGCTATATAATCAATACTTCTGTATCCATCTTTAATGTCATTAATAATGCCTTGATTCACACCAGTATGTGTGTATATGTCATAACTACTTTCATTTGAAAAAATGACTTCTTCAATTACTTTTCTCATTTAATAATCACTCCGTATTTTTTCTTTCGCTAGGCATTGTTATCTTCTACACTCTTATCATAATCGAAAGTAATAGAATTTTAAAGTATTTTGTGATTAATTTCACAAAATACTCACTTTTAGCCTTTTTTAATATATTTCACATATTTTTAGATTGACAAATTGTTTAATTTTAAAAATGAATGCTTTTCTAAATATTCCGCATAGGCCAGTGAGAACTTTACGTTTAAGCTGTTTGTCTCTTCAATATTTTGCTTAATCGTTTATAGTAAGTAGTTCTGTAATATTTCAGCTAATCACTTTAGTGCAAACGCATTGAATTTAGCTTTTCTACAAACGCATGTGTTTGATTAATAATCGTATCTAACTGGTTTTTTTGAGCCCCTTTAGTTAATGCATTACCAATCCCAATAGCAAATGCACCGTTTTTATACCATTGATCTATATTTTCTAATGACACGCCACCATAAGGTATTATATTTATATTTGGAATGGTTCCATAGATGTTTTCCATAAAATTCACTCCTAATATATTTGCAGGATACAGTTTAATCACTTCTACTTCATATTGCATCGCTTGTATGATTTCATCTTTCGAACCGCATCTTGGCAAGTAAGGTATTTGGTATACATTACAAATATGCGCTATTTGGACATCTAAATGTGGAGTTGCTATATAGCGGGCACCATTTATAATCGCTACACGTGCTGTTACAGCATTTTGAATCGCACCTGCACCAACAATAATTGATTTATCAAATTTTTGCGTTAACGTTTTTATGGCTAATTCTCCATAAGGCGTGTTAAATGTTATTTCAATATTTTTGATACCACTCTCAATCATTTTTTCACTTTTCAATATAGCATCTTCACAAGTACATCCTTTCACTACTCCTATCAAGTAATTACGATGTAATTGTTCCAAAGTAAGCAATTTATCCATTAGCGCCTGTCCTTTCTACGTCATTTTATTTCATTGTAATTTTTATCTCATTTTCGTCAATGAATACTAAACGAACCTTTAATACGATGCTACATTTTATTCCGTTGACGGATTTGCTCAAACACTAGTTTCTATGTAGCATATTGGTGTTTTATTCACAAAACGAATGCCAGAGATGTTATACACCAAAGAAGGAACGTACGCACCTCTGATTACGTACTTCAATCAAATAGATAATAGTTTTATTAATAAAATAACTATTTTAGTAATAAAATGACATAAAACATTAACTTTGTGATTAAACTCACAAAGTTACACGAAATGTGCTAGTTTTTTTCTATTATGAATGCTAACTTTAATAGTATAAAGAAAGCGCTTTATTATATTCGTAAACTTTGCTTAAAATACAATCCTAAGTAAAGCGATGGTTATGATAAAGCACACATATTTTTAATTAAATAATCATTAAGATTGTAATTTAACTTGAGAGGAACAGATTAAATGATTGATTCTTTATCACTTTATAAACCTAGATTTAAAAAATTAATTTGTGTTGATTCTGACGGGTGTGCCATCGATTCGATGACTATAAAGCATGAGCGTGCGTTTGGTCCAGCTATTGTTGAAGAATGGCAATTACAAAATATAGAGTCCAAGCTATTAAAGCGCTGGAATGATATAAACTTATATGAAATCACTAGAGGCATTAATCGCTTTAAAGGGTTAGAACGTATGTTAAGTGAACTTGTTGAACAAGGCATTCAAATTGAGGGCTATGAACATATTAAGCATTGGGTACAAACAACAGATGCTTTCTCTAACCCAGCACTGGAAAAAGCCATATCAAACTATCCACAACAAATTGGATTACAAAAAGCATTATCTTGGTCACACCGTGTGAATGATATTATCAAAACCTTACCAAGTATTGGACCATTTAAATATGTACAAGCATCTCTAAAAAACGCTTCAACTTTTGCTGATATCGCAATAGTGTCATCAGCAAATTTGGCAGCAGTTGAATATGAATGGAACACATACAAATTAACAGACTATTTAAGTGGCATGTTTGCGCAAGAAGCAGGTACAAAAGAGCACTGTTTAGAGCACTTAAAACAATATTACAATTTAGAAGACATCATCATGTTAGGAGATGCCAAAGGAGACTTAGAAGCAGCAGAATCGCATAATATGTACTTTTATCCAATATTAGCAGGCCATGAAAATCAATCATGGCTAGACTTTAACAATAAATATTTAAAATTGTTTAAAAATGGTAAATTCAACCAATACACACACGACACTTTAAAACAAATATTTTTTAATAATTTTGAAGGAGAGGCATAAACTATGGTTAAAGTAGATTTGACAGCATCACCATATCATTTAAATGACAATCAAATAACATGGGTAGAAGAAACACTTGGCAAATTAACAGACGAAGAAAAAATTGGTCAATTATTTTTCAACTTATTTTCCTTAGAGGGTGGTAAAAAATTCTTTGATGCAGACTTAACTAATAAAGATATACTTGAACGTTATCACATTGGAGGCGCACGATATGAAGGTGGGAACAAAGAAGATGTTCAAAACTTACTCAATGATTTACAAAGACATACTAAAGTTCCCGTACTTGTAGCAGCAAACTGTGATTCTGGTGGAAATGGTGCATGTAAAGATGGTACTTATATCGCAAGTGCTGCACAATGTGAAGCTGCTCAAGATACAAAAGTTTCATATAATGCTGGTCTTGTATCAGCACGTGAATCATCCGCACTAGGTGTTCATATTAATTTCGATCCTTGTGTAGATATACTTAAAAATTGGCGCAACACAATCGTTAATACACGTGCATATGGCACAGATGCTGAAACAGTTATTAAATATTCAAGTGCATTTATTGACGGCTTTAATGCAGAACGCGATATGATTACATGTATCAAACATTTCCCCGGTGATGGTACGGAAGAACGTGACCAACATTTAGTGCTCGGCGTAAATGAACTATCTACCGAAGAATGGGACGATAGCTTCCGTAAAGTTTATCAACATCATATCGACCGTGGTGTACAAATGATAATGGCAGGACATATTGCACAACCTGCTTATTCTAAAAAATTAAATCCTAGTCTGGAAGATAAAGACATTTTGCCTGCAACACTTTCTTCTGAACTTATAACTGATTTACTAAAAGATGATATGCATTTTAACGGTTTAGTCGTTACCGACGCTAGTCATATGTTAGGTATGACTGCTTCTATGCGTCGTGAAGATTATGTTCCATTAGCCATTGCATCTGGCTGTGATATGTTCTTGTTCTTTAATGATTTAGAAGAAGATTACCAATTTATGCTCGATGGTTATAAAAACGGCGTCATAACAGAAGAGAGATTAAATGATGCCGTAAGACGTATCTTAGGTTTAAAAGCACAACTCAATCTACACATTAAACAAGAAGATGGTTCAATTATTCAACCACAAGAAGCATTAGATATCATCGGTTGTACAGAACATTTAGAAATGCGTGCAGAAGCAGCCGATATGGGGATCACACTTGTGAAAAACACTTTAAATCAGTTACCTATCCGACCTGAAACACATAAAAATATTATGCTTTATGTGATAGAAGGTGAAAAAGATGGTATCTATAAATCTGCTAATAACGTCACAGATGATATTATAAATGAACTTGAATCACGTGGATTCAATGTCACATTGAATGATGGTTCAACACGTATTAAAGGTAAAACATTAGAATATCGTGAAAAAGTAGATGCCGCGTTAGTATTTGCAAACATTATCGGTTATGCTGCAGAAAATAACTATCGTATTAAATGGGGTACTGCCATGAGTAATGAAATACCATGGTATGTACATGAAGTACCAACCGTATTTATTTCTACCAATTTCACCACTCATTTGCATGATGCAACAATGGTTAAAGCTTATATAAACGCTTATCATTCTAATAAAGAAACAATTAAACAGACCATTGATAAAATCATGGGAGAAAGTGAATTTAAAGGGCAATATAATGATTTAGTTTGGACAGATAAATGGCAAGCAAAATTATAAATGAACCACGTTTTACAATATAATCTATCGTTATAAAACCCATGCTCAAACAAAGGACTAATCCTTATCAAATAAGGATTAGTCCTTTTTATTTTGCAGTGCTTTTGTTTTAAATCGTATGTATTTACTTGGAGATGCATGGTTGAGCTTGTTTTCTCTCACATACTTCATTGTTATGGTGTTAACATGATACAAAATCGTAATGAATAGAAATGTTTAGAATAGCATCATTAAACACTTTCGTCTTATTTAATATCTGCCCTTAAGCCAAATAAAGGAACTAATTTATAATATAACTCGCTTACCATTACAAGAAAATTTTTATATTAATATTGGTATAGGTTAATATCACTTTCTATAAATTAAAAATAACCCTAAAGCTTGGTATCGGCTTCAGGGTAAATATACTTGTCATTGTTCTTATATAATTATGATTTATAACCAAAATTAGGAATATTTTCCCAACGTTTCTTAAAGTAATGTGCTACCGCTTTAGGACGACGTTCACGCGTGAATATTCCTTTTTTGTTTCCTTGAACACGTATAATCTCGGTAGAAGTTTCAAAATCTGCAAAATTCCATGTCTGTTCACCAATAAATTGTGGATATTGATCAATGACTTCATGATTTGCTTCATAATAACGAATTTGGTACTCTTCTGTAAATAATTCGTCATTTAATGAATGCATGCCAGCTACAGTGTCTGCACCATATTCTGTAAACATAATTGGCTTGTGCGGCTGTTTTTCACTCCAACCATCTAACTCAGTTCGTAAAGCTTCTTTAGCGGCTTCCAAGTCACCTGTTTGTGTATACCAACCATAATATCTGTTCAGACATAATACATCTACTAAATCTTGAACTTGGCAATTATCTGGTTGTGACATTAAAATAGTTGCGATGGTTACAGGTCTGTTTTGTGGATCGCAAGAACGTGCTAAGTTGATTAATGGCTCAAAGTATTCTTTTGCGCCTTCTTCAGTAGAAGCTGGTTCATTAGCTATTGACCACATAACTACACATGCATGGTTTTTATCTCGAGCAATCAAATCTTTGATTACGGATTCATGTGCTTTTTTCGTGCCAATTTCTTTAAATGTATTTCTTGCCTCAACTCCAGATAATATGGTACTAAAGTTTAAGTGCACACCAACAGCAGTTGTTTCATCTATGACAACAATACCTTGTTCATCTGCCAATCGCATCATTTCTTCAGAATAAGGGTAATGTGAAGTTCTGAATGAGTTACCGCCAATCCATTTAATAAGATTGAAATCCATAACATTCGTTACTTCGTTTAATCCTCGGCCATTATAGTAGGTATCTTCATGCTTACCAAACCCTTTAAAATAAAATGGTTGTTCATTGATTAAAAATTGTCCCTGCTTCACTTCTACAGAACGTACACCAAAACGTTCAGCATAGCTGTCTACAACTTGGTTATTATCTATTAACGTTACTTCTAAATGATACAAATAAGCATTCAGTGGTTGCCATAAATGAGGCTGTTCTATCTTAATAGAACCATTAGCACCAGAAGTTTCTGCTACAACCTCTCCCGCTTCATCTATCAATTTAACTAAAATATCATCCACCGACTCATTGATAGAAATATTATAATTGATGTCTGCTACATCATTTTTAACCTCCGGAACAATTTCAATATCTTCAATAAATATTTGTGGTGTTGTGTAAATTTTTACAGGTCTATGCAAACCAGCATAATTAAAAAAGTCAAAATTAGGTTTATTTCTTTTAATCAAATTGCCGTCTTTGTCCGTTGTTTCGCTATAATTACCAACAGGTAACGTCGTTTCGTCTAATATATTATTTACACATACAGTTAAGCGATGTTGCCCTGAACTGAATTTTTGCCCTAATTCCACTTCAAAAGGTAAAAATCCCCCTTGATGTGATGTGACTTCTTGACCATCAATATATACTGTTGCTTTATGTGTAGCAGAACCAAATCTCAATACAATTCGTTCATCTGATAGTACTTTAGGTATCGTAAACATTCTTTCATACCATACGTTCCCTACATGATTTCGTATGTTAGCAGTTACGCCTTGATCATTATATGAACCTGGCACTGCCATAACTAAATCAGTGTCTAAAGGTTTCGTTACATCGATTTGATCATGGTTCTCTTCTAATTTGAATTGCCAAACACCGTTTAAGTCTATAATACTTCTCTGTTCGTTTGTTACTGGATATAGCATATAAATGCTCCTCTCATAAAATGAAATACAAAATAATTATAATTCCTCTCTAAGTGCCAACTCTTTAACAATTTGTTTATGTTTCTGATCTGTTAATGGGTATGCAAAGAAGAAAAGTATCACCGCAATTAAACAAATGACTGCGGGTACCACAAAGAATAATATTTTTAAACCGAATATTGTATCCGTCGTTTGTGCCGCATTAGGTACATAACCAATAATCGTTAATGCCATACCTGGTATAAAACCTGCTAAGCCTTGTGATATTTTTCTAGTAAAGCTATAACTTGCATAAATAATACCTTCAGATCTAAGTCCTGATTGCCATTGTCCGTATTCTACAACATCAGCTATAAATGCCCATGTTACTGTATTAGGAATAACCAAGAATAATTGTGCAATCGTGTTAATGATTAAGAACGGAATAATTTGCTCTGAAAATAATGAAAAGTTTACGATTTGGAAAATAATAAAACCACTTACGCCTATGACTGCCGTCATTTTTTTACCTACTTTTTTACTTAAGAAAGTAGTAAGGAATAATGCTGGTATTAAAACAATAAAATTCAATGTACTTACAATACCTATTAAATTATCGAAACCAAGTACATTTTTGTAATAGTAAAGTTGTGCACCTTGTTGTAAAAATAAAGCAGTAATCGTTAACAATGTATAAATTGCTAAAATAATAAATGGTCTATTTTTCAGTAAATTAAAAAACGCTTTACGTCCCAAACCTTTTACTTGTGGACGTTCTATTGTATGACGCTCTTTAACTCCTTTATAGCACAACATATGTAGTGTCACACCTGCAATTGCAAGTATACCTACTGCAATCGGATAGCCAATCGCATGATTCGGAAATAAACTTACTAAAGGAATAATAACTATACCCGAAATAAACATAGCACCTTGTGAACCTAAATTACGGAATACTGATAGTTGCGTACGATCATCTGCATTAATTGTCATTGAAGCAGACAATGAACCATAAGGTATATTAACGACAGAATAAGCAGCATTAAAGAGTAAATATGTTCCAAATGCCCATATAATTTTACCAGTCTCACTGATATCAGGTGAAATAAAGGTTAAGACAGTCAATATTGCCAAAGGAATACTTCCATATAATATAAATGGTCTAAATTTGCCTCGTTTTGAAAAATTTTTCTGATTATCAACAAGGGTACCTACACCCGTGTCTACAAATGCATCGAAAAATTTAGCAACTAAAAATACTAGCCCACCTATAGCAGAGGGAATTCCCAAAATATCTGTATAAAAAAGCAATAAATAAATTTGCCCCATATCAAACATTAATCCGTTCCCTAAATCCCCAAAACCATAAGCTAATTTTTCTTTAAATTTCAATTTCGGTGATTCAATTTCATTAAACTTTTTCAATTTCGTATTTGCCGGTTTTAATCTGGCTGTAACCATAAGGATTACCTCTTTCCACTATCGAAACAACATTTGTGCACCTCATCTTTGTAGTTTCATAGTATGTTTTATTGAATGTGGCCATCAATCATTACATTATCCATAGAATTGAAAGCGTTTTCTTCCATGCATAAAAATTTTTACCCTATAAAATAGATTCGCTTATTATTTTCACGTGCATACACCCTTAACACTTTTGATAGAGCTCTTACTTTTATTATATTTTTATAATAGCAACAGTCAACAAAAAATAACAACGTTGTTAAAAAACAAAACACTTTTCTCTTTTATGTTATTCTTTTTCAACTATTGCTAAAGTCTGTAATAACGCCAGTTCAAATTGATACAATACTTTACTACATACGATTAAGCTAAAAATCACAAATTCAGTCTAAATTTAATGTGAATTGGTAATATTTCAATTAATTTTAGAGGATATTATGATTTTTTTGATATTTTCCTAATTTTATTTACAATTTTTATATTGAATATTTAATTTTCTGATTTTTTATACTATATCAACTAATAAAATTCTTTATGTTCAGTCCGATATTTCAATGGTGTCTTACCATATTGCTTTTTAAAGCATTGTGCGAAATAACTCTGTTCCCTGAAACCGACATATTTTGCAACTTCCGCTACAGTCATTTTTGTCCGTGCTATTAAGTCACGTCCTTTTTTTATTCTTAACGATGTAATAAATTGAGATAAAGATTGATGACATTCTTGATTAAAAATTCTTGATAGGTAGCTAGGTGCCAAATCAACATAATTCGCTAACTCTTCTAACGTTAAATTACTATCTAAGTTTCTTTCAATATATTGAATCACTTTACTTACTTTAGGGCTAAAGGCATTCGCTTTTATTTTCATAGCTCTTTCTGCGTATTCCTTAACGATTGCATACGTTAATTCTTCTAGTACTTCTACATCCAGTGTCCGATCAATCATCGCAGCATATTTAGCGGATATTTCATCAATATGTATGAGACTCACACCAGCTTTTTCTCCAGCTTTGCGGCATAAAGTATTGATTAAATATGCTTTATATTGCTCATTTGATAGATCATCCTTCACTCGACGTAAACCAGTCACAGACAAACTCATCTTTTTTAAAATAGATAATGCTTCTTCAACATTTCCGTTTTCTACCGCAGTCAACAATTGATTTTCTAAATTATATCTATACTCTATTTCTTGTAGTGTGTAATCACTTTGAAGCTTAGAATCAGCTAAAAATGCTTCATTTGCATGAAAACTGAAGTCAATATCCACCGTTTCATAGACGATGTTTCTATTCTTCAAAAAACGAATTGCTAAACGACACATTTTTTGCGCTTTAACATGATGACATATCGGAATTTTAAGTAAATATTGTTTCAATGTGGGCAACTTAGAAATTTTAATATTTAAATTAAGTAACATCTCATTACATTGTCGCTCATTGGGTCGTTTATCCATATAAGGCCCAATAATATAAATCTTTCTATATTTTTTAAATTTAAAAATCAAAAAGCTAACATTAAAACTATTTTTATAATGGTAAATTTTGTTACTCTGCATATGCACAATAAAATGTTTTAACTCATTTTTATATTGTTTTCTAGTAGTATTCATAAACGGTGTCTTAATATGGTTACTAATTGCTTTTATGTCGTCCATATCATAACCTTCCAACTGAATACCTAATAATTGTATAGCATGCATTTGCAATATTTCTAGCGTTTCATTTTTCATAAAAAAAACACCCCATTCCTTATATTTTTATTATATCTAAATATTAAGGAATAGAGTATCAAATGAATAAAAAATATTTAATTTGTTTTTTAGATTTTATATATTTAGACCTACAAGACGCTTCATGGCCATATATCTATTGTTTATGTTTCTTACCGAATTTTAATTTAAACGGTGCATAAAATAGGACAAAGATAAGTACCAAACCTAAATAACCGATTAAAGGATAAAAGATTGCTACTAGATCCGTAAATCCAACAAAACTTAAGCAAAGCCCTACTAGGATTGCAAGCGTATAAAATATTTTAAAACGTATAGAATCAACTACGGTGAAACGTGTGGCAAAGGCATAAAACATGCCCAACCCTGTATTGAAAATCATGCCAAAGATCACAAGTGCCATGATGATACCTAGGATTGGTGATATATGATTTACAATACCTAACATTGGCATTTCCATATTACCGACAATATTGATTTGTGTAAAAATTGCTAAATGACTTAACACAATCATAGCGCCTAAAATCAGACCACCTAATAAACCACCAATTGCTGCCACTTTCGAATTTTTTTCTGCTCCCCCCATAACAATAGCCATTGATGCACCTACTGCAGTATTAAACGAAGCATAATTGATGCCTGCAACAAACCAATTAGGCAATGTTGAAGGTTTTGCATCTGAAATTGTATTTAATTCTGAAAAAGGTACATTCGTAGTCATGAAACTATAAACCGAAATAATTAATATAAACACAATTAAAAATGGCGTGATATTACCAATAACTTTCACTACACCTTCTACCTTCAACATACCTGCAAGTATGATTAGTATGGTCATTAGTAATGTACCAACGATCGATGGTACGCCGAATTGTTGATTTAAATTTGACCCAGCACCTGCAATCATCACTACACCAACACCAAACAAAGTAAAGATAATGACTAAATCAATAATCCATCCCAATAATTTTCCAAATAGTGATTCACCAGTAATATTATGTATAACTACTTTGTGTGAGTCTGTATCAAACTTGCTCCCTAACCAAACTAACATCATCCCAACATAAGCAAACAATGCCGTGGTAATGATAGCACCCAAAGTACCCAAAATACCAAAACTAGTAAAATATTGCAGCACTTCTTGTCCAGAAGCAAAGCCAGCCCCAACGATGACACCGATAAAAGCACTAGCAATCAGTAATATTCTTTTCATCATTTTACCCCCTTATTGAATCTACTATATACAACTCAAGTAAAATTTCAATCATAATATCTATGATTACTTTACATTTGTTATATGAAATACTTAAAACCATTATAGTTACTTAATTTTATCATTTTATCCATAAGTTATGTTGAAATACCTTAAAGAAGTATTATAGCGCTAGCTCATATTTTGATTGATTGTATTAAGTAGTAAATAAAAAAGACAGGTAGTTGAAATCAAATATATTCCGTTTGATTTCATCTACCTGTCTATTAAGCATACAGTTTGTTGCACATATGATTGATAACGAATTATTATTATTACCTTTAAGCTAGCCTTTTACTAACAATTATATAGATATAAATGACATATATTTTTAAAATTAATAATTAAAAGCCATCTACTGACAATATGAAATGAGGTTGGGCGAATCCATTATGTCTCAGCCTCTTTATAATCATATGCCATTGAGTCACACTCAATGATATATATGCTTCTATGTTATTTTATTATACAAAGATACTTAGTATAAGGATGAATACTAATCCTGAAACTGAAATAACCGTTTCAAGTAATGACCATGTTAGAAATGTTTCTTTAACAGTTAATCCAAAGTATTCTTTAAACATCCAGAAACCTGCATCATTCACGTGAGACAAGATAACACTTCCTGCTCCAATAGCTAATACTACTAATGCAACATTTACATCTGATGATTGTAGTAATGGTAATACAATACCTGTTGATGAAATAGCTGCTACTGTAGATGAGCCTAATGCAATTCTTAAAACAGCTGCAACTACCCATGCGAGTAATATAGGAGACATTTCAGTGCCTTCAAACAATTTAGCTATAGTGTCACCAACACCACCATCTATAAGTACTTGTTTGAACGTACCGCCACCACCTATAATCAAAATCATCATTCCAATAGGATAGATCGCGTTTGATACAGAATCCATGATTTCAGCATTTTTTCTACCTTGTCTTACACCCATTGTTATAATCGCAAATAGCACAGCAATTAACATCGCTGTACCAGCAGTACCAATAAAGTAAATGAATGATTCAAAGCCATTCGTCGCTTCTTCATTACCTGTCACTAACTGAACAATTGTAGAAAGTAACATAAGAATAACTGGTGAAATTGCTGTGAGTAAACTGATGCCAAATCCAGGCATTTCAGACTCTGAAAATTCTTTTTGTGCGCCTAAAGCTGATATATCCCCTTCGCGTTGATAAGCAGTTGGCGTAAGCTTTTGTGCCACTTTATTAAATAATGGACCTGCAATAATAGTAACAGGTATGGCTATGATAATACCGTAAAGTAACACATGACCTAAATTAGCTTGTAGTTCTTTAGCAATGACAACTGGTCCTGGATGTGGCGGTAAGAAACCATGAGTCACAGATAGTGCTACAACCATAGGAAGTCCTAGTTTTAATTGTGAGACATTAGCACGTTTTGCAATCGTAAATACTAATGGGATTAATAGTACTAATCCTACTTCAAAGAATAACGCTATACCTACAATAAAGGCTGCAATTAGCATTGCCCATTGGACATGTTTATGTCCAAACTTTTTAATAAGTGTATCAGCAATACGTGTAGCGCCTCCACCATCTGCCAATAGTTTACCTAAAATCGCACCTAAGCCAAAAATTAAAGCGATATGACCTAAAGTACTTCCCATACCGTTTTCAATGGTTTCTATAATTTTATCTAAAGGCATACCTAGTAAAATAGCAGTGACAATAGATGTAATAATCAATGATATAAATGTATTTAACTTCAAGAAAATAATCAGTGATAGTAATACGACGATACCTATAACCACTGTAATTAACGGCCAAATTGTTTCAAACATAATTGTTCTCCCCTTCAACATTTAGCATAACCGTTCATAATTTCAAAAGGTATTACCTTCATCATGATAACGCTTACTTAAATGTCTAAAAATTTAATTTTTTTAACTTGAATGAATATACAGCTATAAATGAAAATTGCATATTTTTATTTATAGCTTGTCATTCACTCAATTTGTATCAACAGTATCTATGCTTTATCTTTAACCATATGTTCACGCTGAAACGTAGCGATTTCAGCATAGCGCTCTTCTAAAGAACGACTTAAATTGATGAAAATTGATATTAGTTTTTGATAAACATTCACATTATCTGGATTTGGATGGTGTTGATTTGTTGTACCTACCATCTCTTCAATAATGGAAAAATCTTCAATTTCACCAAGTGCTTTCATACCAAGTACACAAGCACCTAAACATGAGCTTTCATAACTCTCTGGGACGATTAAATCCGTATCAAAGATATCCGCCATCATTTGGCGCCACATTTCACTCTTAGCAAAACCACCCGTTGCTTTAATTGTTGACGGTGTTTCATTCATTACTTCAATTAGTGCGAGATAGACTGTATAAAGGTTATATAGCACGCCTTCTAATGCTGCTCGAATCATATGTTCTTTCTGGTGAGCTAAGGTTAATCCAAAGAATGAGCCTCTTGCGTCTGCATTCCACAATGGTGCACGTTCACCTGCTAAATACGGATGGAATATCAACCCATCTGCACCTGGTTTGACACGATTAGCAATTTTAGTCAGTACATCATAAGGATCAACGCCCAAACGTTTTGCTGTTTCCACTTCACTTGCCAACAATTCATCACGCAACCATCGTAATACCACACCACCATTATTCACTGGTCCTCCAATGACATAATGATCTTCAGTCAAAACATAACAGAAAATTCTTCCCTTATAATCTGTTCGTGGCTTATCTATTACGGTTCTTATTGCACCAGAAGTTCCAATTGTTACAGCAACTTCACCTTTTTTAAACGCATTTACACCTAGGTTTGACAATACGCCATCACTAGCGCCTACCACAATTGGTGTATTTTCGTCTATGCCCATTAAAGTTGCATAGCGACGTTTCATCCCTTTTAATATATGTGTTGTCGGCACAATTTCAGGCAATTGAGATGATTGAATACCTAACAATGCTAATGCTTCTTGATCCCAGTCTAGATTTTCTAGATTGAACATACCGGTAGATGAAGCCATCGATTGATCAATTACATATGTCTCAAATAACTGATAAAAAATATACGTTTTAATGTCTGCAAACATCGCTGTTTGATTGTATATTTCTTGTTGTTCATGTTTCATCCAAAATATTTTAGATAAAGGTGACATTGGATGAATCGGTGTACCTGTTCTACTGTATATCGCATCACCGTCATACTTGTCTTTAATCATTTCTGCATATTTAGTCGCGCGATTATCTGCCCATGTCAAATTCTCAGTTAATCGTTGATGACTAGCATTCATTGAAATCAAACTATGCATCTGAGCGCTAAATGAAATTAATTTCAAATCGTTTTTATGAATATTCGCTTCTCTCATAACATATTTAATTGTCATCAGTACTGCATCAAATAACTCATCAGGGTTTTCTTCTGACACTTCTACATTTGGTGTATGCAAAGGATAACCAATATTATGTTTCATAATAAACTGCCCTTTTTCATCATAAAGCACAGCTTTCGTACTTGTCGTACCTATATCAACGCCTATCATGTATTTCATGGTTTTGCCTCCTATTTATACCTCTTGCTTGACAGTTATTATTTCATCCAAAAACTATCTATATCTTCGCCAACATCGTCAAAGTTCAAATGAAATGCTTCTCTTAGTTTTGTTGCATTTTGCGCTGCAACTGCATCGATAAACACTTCATGATTATGATGGATTCGTTCAAAATCCACTGGGTTTTCATTCATGCGCTTGCGCATAGATAATAAAATAAGCGCTTCCATTACTGGCCTTAAATTATTCCAAAATGTTTTTAAATATTGATGTTTTGAAGCTAATATCGTCACTTCATGAAATTTCATGTCGTGTTCTGTAAATGCCTCAGCGTCTTCAAATTTAACAGCAACTTTCATCATTTCTAGTTGTTTTCGCATTTCTTTAACTATTTGCTTATGATTATCTTTTTTTATCTTATTAAAAGCGAATGATTCTAACATAATTCTTAAATCATACAGTTCTTTTTTTTCATTATCTTTAAAAGGTAAGACATAGGCACCCATACGTTCTAAATGAATTAACTGATCTTGTTTTAATAATTTAAATGCATCTCTTACTGGAGAACGACTCACATTAAATTCTTGAGCAATTTGGTTTTCAGTTAACAATGTGTCTGGTGTAATCATCCCATCAACAATCCTTAAGCGTATTTCTGAAGCAATCATTTCACCTTTAGAAACACCTTCAAGCCATTGTTCTGGATAAATATATTCCAACCGACTTCACCTCTCCACTTAATCGATATACTTGTATACAAGTATAGTAATATACATTCCGCTTGATTGCAAGCGCTTGCAATTGTATAGATATCCTTTTAATTCCATAAAAAAGCGGCATGCCAAGTTTTCACTAGACATACCGAAATTTTTTATTTTAATGGTTTTATATTTTTACCGCGATACACAATGATGTGTTTGATGACAATACGGACATTGTAATTTTCTGGTTTTAGGTGTATGTGTAGCAAACATCCACGTCGCCAATTTAGGTTTGAATATTTGTTGACAATTCGGGCATAAATAATTCACGCGTTGATATATCGCTTTTGTCATAACCCCAGCATAAGCCACTAAAATAGGTAATGTTACTAAAAATGGCACCCATTTTTTTAGTAATATACTAGCCATGATTGATGTATACTGTATTATGATGGCTGGACTTAATTTATATAGTAGCGACATGTATAACGCCGTGCCCCGCTGATTTTGAATGGTATATTTATGTGTGTTAACCAACTTTTCAATCGGCGCTTGCGTATTGTCACTGATACTGTTTTCCAGTTGTTTGATTTCATAAGCAGTAAGCTTCATTTTATCAATTTCTTCAGTAATCTCAGATCTCTTTTGATATAACATGAATTTTACTGCTTGTAATTTTTTGTCTTCAGTTAATAGCTTTTTTATATCTTTTAACGAAAATCCCATCGATTTCAATATTAAGATAATTTCTAAATTTACTTTGCTTTGTTCATCAAATAGACGTCTACCATTACTTGATGATGGTACCGATTGTAACAATCCTTTCTTATCATAATACTGAATTGTTCTTACTGTTACATTGCAATGTTTAGCTAGTTCTCCTGTTTGATATAGTGTCATAAAATAACCTCCTTGACGTTAATCATACATGGTGACCTAACGTAACGAGCAAGTGTAACAATCGTTTTTAGTGCGGGATATTTGTTCGTGCCTCTAATTATCAAAAATTTCGGAATGAATATTTTGCATTTTACTTTCAACAGTTGTAATTTCATTGGCACATTGTTTTAAAACTTCTCTATAGTCCTCTGTATTTTTATTATTTTTGTAACGTATTTTGTGTTCTAAACTCGCCCACATATCCATACCTATTGTTCTAATTTGAATTTCTACTGGTACTTTTTCTACAGAATTCGCTAAAAATACTGGTATTGAGACTACAATATGCAAACTTCTATAACCGTTATCTTTCGGATTCATAATATAATCTTTTCTTTTTAATAACTGCACATCTGCTTGTTTTAACAATAATTCTTCAATGACATAAATATCATCTATATAATTACAAATAACTCTTATACCTGCAATATCGTATATATATGTTTTCGCTGATGCTGTGTTGATTTGGTAACCTTTTCTATCTAATTTTTTAATCAGACTTCTCATTTCCTTAACACGACGTTCCATGTGATGAATTGGATTGTGTTTATATAATTGTTGAAAATGATCGTCTAAAATATCGAGCTTAGTGCTAATTTCTTTTAGTGCAGAAGAATAGAGTTGCTCTAAAGCAACAAAATCAATGACCATTTCGAATGCTTCTTCGTAATTATTTATATAAGATAAACTCTCTTTAAATTCTTCTTTCAAATCATCCATATTCAGCGTTGGTTTACGTTCAATGTACATAAATCGTACCTCCAATAATTCTTCTCTCTTCAAACATTATAGCTAAATTAAAAGGATACTTGAAATAATACAGTAGATATTTACAATGCATTACACGATTCAGAAGTTATTTGTGTGATGGCAATGACATTTTTGGTTTTGGTTATTTCAGCTCACAAAAATCCATAGTTGCCTAACATTAGGGAATAGGCAACTATTTCAATTGCGTGACACTTTTTTATTTATATAAAAAACTTTTAACTTCGTCTTCACAATGATTTTCTACGCTATTCATTCATTTTATGTTCAATAATTTGAGTCCTTCTATTATCAGCAATATTACGCGCCCGCTTCATAGCATCTGCTTTTTTATCAAAGCTATCTGTAGCTTGTTTGGCACCATCAGATTTTATTTTCCATTCTTCATTCTCATAATAGACATGAACATCTTTGTGATTTAATTGTGGGTTCGCAGATTGATCACGTTCATGTACCGTGATTTTTTTATTTTTTAGCGCTTTCAATTCATCTTCAGTCGCATTCTCATACCAATTTTCAGCTTGTTTGGTAGCGATTGGAATCGCATTTTCCTCTTGATATCCATCTTTAAGCATCGCATTTCCAATGTCGATTGCTTTTTTTCTTTCCAATTTTTCCATATTTTTCCAACTTTGCGGATAATCTTCCATTGTCCAAGGCATGTGATAAAACCTCCATCTTCATAACTTATATTAATTCTCTTTTACCACCTTTTCCCTTTAACAAACTAAATAAATTCACAAAAAATAATATAATTATTTAAGTTAACCATGATTTGTTCTTTAATTGAAAGGGAATGATGAGTAAGAATCAGTGTTAAGTAAAAGGAGGTTTAACTAACATGAATCTATCTATTGGATTAATCCCTTCTCCTGATATGCCTCATAAATTAATTAATAAAATTTATTCAGAACTTCCAAAAGATTTCACAAAACATGTAGATAATGGCGTGGAATGGCAATTCGACATACATGTTGCATCTATGATTGGGACTGCAGAACATATGGATAAAGTTTTGGATATTGCATCCAATATGAAACAGCAAAAAAATTGGGATTATACAATTTGTATTACGGATTTACCTAACTTTTCTAAAAATAAAAGTGCATTATATGATATTGATTTTGATACTAAAACAGCGCTTTTATCATTACCAGCGTTAGGAACAGTTAAGTTAAAAGAGAAATTAAGACAATGCTTAATATTTATTGTTGAATACTTGCATTCTTCTGGTAGAAACAAAAGCACTTTAAACTTTAAACATTTTAAATTAACTCAATTTAAAGAAGTTATTCCTAAGGACCATAATGAAAATCATAGATCTCGCATTATCGCCAAATCTACATTTTTAGGTTGGCTCCATTTAATTTGCGGCATGACTTTTGCCAATGAACCTTGGTCTGCAATTTTTGATTTCAAAAAAATCATTTCTGTTTCATTTGCCACAGGAACTTATATTGCAATATTTTCTACACCTTGGGATATCAGTCTAGATTATAGTTATTGGCGGTTTATTTTACTGATGCTACTCTCTGTATTAGGCATGGTTGGTTGGTTAATTTATTCTTATAAATTATGGGAAAGACCTAGTGCTAATACACAAAAACTTTATCGCTTTATTTATAACATTACGACTTTTACAACCTTATTGACCATTACCTTTTTAAATTTTATAGTACTATATATTTTACTATCTTTAAGTACAATACTATTTGTACCGCCGGAGTTATTTTCAAATTGGACATCGTTAAACAGTAAGCATCCAACTATTTTAAACTATATTAATTTAATTTGGTTTATTACATCATTAGGTATTCTTGCTGGAGCTATGGGATCCACTGTTGAAAACGCTGAAAAAATTAAACGCGTGACTTATTCTTTCAGACAATACTATAGATCTAAATCATTGGAACAAGAAGATGAAGACAGCTCTAGTGCCTATGCTAAAGCTGATTACTACGAAGGCGAAAAACAATCACATCACGAGGAGGGATTAAATGAACACAACAACAGCTAAAATAGGTATCATTGCTGCACCGGGAGTAACTGAAAAAATTGCTCGTAACCTTGAAATTGAGTTACCTAATATTCTTAGTGAGCGATATGATCATTCAGTTAAATGGGAAATCGATACAATTATTGATCCTTTAACTGGTTCAGCTGAAAGCATCCAACAAATTTTTAGTAAAATAGCTGATTATCAAGAACATAATCATTGGCATTTTACAATCGGACTCACTGACCTACCGATGATTGAACAACAAAAAGTAGTTGCCTTTGATATCAATAGACAAAATGGTGCTAGTTTAATTTCTATCCCTGCTTATGGATGGCGCCCAATTAAAAAAAGAATTCAAAACTCTATATTGGCTATTTTAACAGCAATAGATGAATTTAAGCGTTCAGAAAAAAGTAATAATAACGAACATGCAATGCCACTAATGAATGCACAGTTTCCTTTAACCAATTTACAATCTCGAACTGTTTATTTTGAAAATACTACCTCTCAACATACACAATACTATGTGTCTTCAAGATCAAAAGGTATATTTCGTCTGGTTAGTGGCATGACATTTGCGAATAACCCATTTAATATGTTAAAAAGCTTAAGTAATGTTGTGGCAATTGCATTCACTACTGGTGCTTTCGGAATTATCTTTACGACTATGTGGAATTTAAGCTTTGTATATTCTGAGTGGCGCTTGTTATTAATGATGCTTGTAGCCATATTTGGTATGATGATTTGGATGATTATTGCACATAATTTATGGGAGTCCAAAAAAGAGAGCACGAATAAGCAGATTACCACCTTATATAACTTAACTACAACGATGACTTTAACTGTTTCTGTTATGATTTATTATGTCATCTTATTCTCGCTCTTTTTGGTCGCAAGTTTAATCGTACTCCCATCGGACTATTTAGGCCAAGCATTACAATTTAAGACATCTGCAAGCTTAATAACTTACATAAATTTAGCTTGGTTTGCTGCATCAATTTCGACAGTAGCAGGTGCAATAGGTGTTGGTCTAAATAATGAAACACTCATACTTGAAAGTACTTATGGATATAGACAAAAACAACGATACAAGCAATTACACAAAGAACAACAGCAACAAGAACAACAACAAAGAAAAGCGCAAGCAGATATACAGGAAAAAAGACAAGAAGAAGAACAAAAAGTTAGAAAACAACAAGATTCCAACTAGATATAAAAAGTAGAAATATTTATTATGCTACTATTAATTTTTCAAATTTATAGCGACTTCACAAAAACTACATTAAATTATAAGATTTAAATATAAAACAAGCCAATGTCATCGATTTTAACTATCGTGACATTGGCTTATATTGTATTATTCATAAGATAATTTAATTGCTTGTCTAGCATTTTGACAATTATGTTGAATACTCATTAAAGAAGTTCTAATGTGCGTGTATTGTGGTAAAGTTGTAATTTCTTGAACATTGATATTAGAACCAATTTCAAAATGTTTTGCTATATTTTCAAATACTAATAAATATTCTCCCATGGTTTCATCATCAATATGGTAACGTTTCTCATTACTTAACGCTCTCGTCAGCATAAAGCTAATTTCTTCTAATGCATATATACTAGGATAATAATATTGTATAACCATTTTATTACTAAATACTTCACCATTCGCACTGTTATATATTTGTTTCATATTATTTAGTTGGACACTTAAATGCAACATTTTTGTTTTATCACGTTCTCTGGATGAGTATTTGTTGCTTGAAAACAAGTAATGAAATAACACCGCTTCATTACGTGCCACTGTGGCAAGCGTGCCCGGTAACATTGAAGATGCAGTCTTTCTACCTATTACAAGTAACAAAATAACGGCAATAATAATACCAACAATCACATCGATAATTCTTGGAAGTGCTATTAAAATTGAAAGATGGTTTGATGCTAAGCCATTTAATAATATAACTTGGATTGTGATAAATATAACTGCAAATGAATAATTTGCACCTACAAACATTTCTGTTACCCCTGCTGCAACCGCAAGGAGTATGATAGCGATAGGTACAGGTGGCGTAGATAATAATATTAATGACAGTACAAGCACACCAATAATCGTACCAATGCCTCTTGATCCTGCACGTTCAAAGCTGTGTAATGTTGTTGAGCCCAATAATACTGTATGTGTACTAAGCGGAATCCAATATGCTTTGTCAAAATCAAACATCAATGCGATAAAAATTGCAATTGCCATGATAACGATATAGCGGATTGTATTTCTAAAGACAAATGAATCTATTGTCAAATTTGTAACTAAGCGATGACCGTAAATAGGTACACGTATATCTACTTCGTGTTCCAGCTGTGCATCATTTGCATTCATAATAGCATCAACTTTAAATATATTATCTACAAGTTTTTGATAAGCTTCATCAATATCAACTTGTTGTGTCCATGTTTTATTTGTCTTACCTTGCGTATATACTAAATTGATAACATAGTCCACCATCAATTTAATATCTTGAGGTAAAGGGCGCACATTTTTTTCATTTAATTCCAGTAATTCTGAATGTATACCTTGCGCAATATTATGTAACAAGATTAACCGCTGGAATTGCGGTGACTTTTGAGATTTGGCAGAACTTGCAGTGATGAGCTGGTTATCTGTATTTCTAAAAGCCGTCACCGCAAACCGAGATGCTTTTGAAAATGCTTTTGGATCATCAAAATTATAAACTAACTGTTTTATAATATTATAGTCATTTTTAATTGATTTAACTTCAGCTGATTCTTTTGAAAGTAAAATCACAACAATTACTACAAATGTTGCTAATAAACCTCCAATAAATACTGCAATACCTCTTGTTATTGCTTCATCTGGAGCAACTGGTAAATTGATTGGCAAACTGAATGCCACAATGAAAAAAGTTGACGAAGGTCCAGGAATATTTAATGAACTAAATACATAATATGGTACTACTGCTACAATCAATAACAAAATTCCAAATATGATTGGTTGATTGACAGTCAACGTACCTAACATCATCGATATTGCAAATACGATTGATGTAAAGAATACCGTACGAAGTTTAGATTTTGCCGTACCGCCAAACACATAAATATGTGCTAACGTACCTGTTGAAATTAATAGACCGATTGAAAAATAACCGACTAAATAGCCAATCATTAAAGGCAAAAACATTAATATAGCCTGTCTAATACCTTTAGCAACATCGATTTTCATTGCATTAAATTTTGTGAGTGACTTTAAATATTTAATCAATGGCGGTTCACATCTCCTTTTCATTTTATTTTAGCAATGATATAGCGTATGAAATAATAGCAAAACATAAAAAAGACGGGTGTTAGAAATCTAAAATTTATATTTCGATTTCATAGTCCCGTCCCCGTTAAGGTCATTTTATTTTGTGAAAAGCTTATTATACATAGATTTAAATATGAATACACTGTTGCTATACAATATTATAGATATTTAATTTATCCTTCAGCTCACTTTAACGAATACATGTATCTACAAATGGGGAAGTTAATTGTAAAATTGTTCATTTCACAAATTTTGGTTGAGAAATCATATACATTTTATTTAACGATTACTAAACTATTTTAACACTTTTATTGAATTCTGCTAGAGCATTTCCTACAAATCGTTTAAATGAAAATGTTAAATCATGACTATATTCTGCTATAACTCGTATTTTTATTCTGATTGTTTGATATCTTCATGCACTGTAGAATAATCAATATCAGATTCTAAAAATGTTGCGTTATTTACTGGGAAATGTTGTTCAAGTGTTTCAATATTGCTTATTTCTACATCGCCATGATTCATTTCAAAATCTAAAACATGCCCGCCTACTGTTTTATCTCTATCTACAAAATGCAAATGGAAACCTCCAGCAGCTATGCCATGAAAAAGTGTTGGTGCATAAAAACCTACTATTGTACCGTCAATTTGGTCATAATGATATTCAGGTTGTTGTTTAGCAGATTCAATTAATTTAGTATATGGCTTTTCTTGCTTTGGCATCATTCTGACATGTACATTTTCAAATTTCCCAGATATTTTAACTGCAAAAAATAAATTTTCACTGGCAGCGTGGCTTTTTGTTTTATTTAATAAATTTTCAGAATCGGTAATGTGTCTCACATCAAAGCTTACATCTGGTTTGAATGGTGTCACAGTAGAAAAAGGTGTCATTTCACTACCATCCAACTGTTTGAAATTACCATGAGCATCAGCATGATAAGCGACACCATCTAATATAATAACTTCACCGTCTGATCCTGTTAACGTGCCGATACCTAAATCACCATGTTTTAAAATTTCATTCATTTCCATAGTGCCTTCTAATAATCCAGCCATCAAAGTACCAAGCGTGCCATGTTGATATAGCATGATATTTTCTCTCCTTATATCAATATTAATTTTAAATATTTCGCTCTTTACAATTATTTACAACATATTATTATACAATATAATTGCATTTTTCAATATCTTTGTGCTCACATAGTGTTATGCGAACCCTGAATATTTATCGATATCAATCTTATATGCTTATTTTAAAATTATGATAAAAATAAACTTTGATTTCACTAATTATATACATTCAAGTACTAAATAAGTAAACACAAACTTCGATTCGCCAAGATGATGCCCACAAGTTCAATCCTTACGCTACAATATTTCAAAAAAATGAAAGCGTCCTTTTCTATTCAATTGAATTAGAAATGGACGCTTATGCGTTATTCACAGATGATTATCTTCTATTGGCTTATTTTCATAATTATTTAATTGAAGCAACTTCTATTTTAGGCGCTTCAAGTAAATAATTTTCTATTTCTTTAAAAAATGTTTGAAAATGTTCAGATTGATTATGTGCTTCCAAAGCAGCTTCATCTTTATATTTTTCTATAAAAGCAAAAGTTTGAGGTTCATTCGTATTTTCAAAGTGATCATAATATAATGCGCCTTCTTCTTTATTTGCTGCAATGACTAAACGTTCAACCTCTGCTAAATAATTTTCTCTATGCTCCACTTTAATCTTCATTACTGCAGTTACTAGAATCATGTATAACCTCCTGTGATAATCGTTTTTGCAAAACTAATTTTTAGAGATATTAAAGTTCTTCTTTTTCAATGATTAGCGGTTGATCTGGTTTAACAAAAAACCACATAATTATTGCAAATACTACTGGGATAATAACTAATTCTAACGTCACTGTCCAGCCAACAATATCAACCATCATACCTGCTAATAAAGGACTCAGTAATGCACCGATATTTCCCCATAAATTCATCCATCCAGATACTGAACCAGAGAAATTACGTCCTAAATCTGTAGCTGCTGCCCAACTCATTCCTGTAGCAATTCCTATTCCGCCTAAACATAATGACAGCCATAGCACATTTGTTACTAAATTGTTTGTTTGAATTGACATGAATAATGAGATACAAAATACCACAAACCCAATAATCGCAATAGACGCTCTCGCAACAAATCTTGATTTTCCATTTTGTAATAATTTATCAGAGATAGCACCGCCACATAATATTAACAAGAACATAGCAATCCAAGGTGCGCCCGCTGCCCAAGCCATATCAGGATCAGTTAATTTAACATTATATTGTTCGGTTAGATATGTAGGTAACCATATTAAGAATAGTGACACAACAAATTGAACAACAAAATATTGTGCTGCCAATGCATAAAAGCTAAATCTTCTTAGGAAAATATTCCACGGAGCGTTACTTTTTTCTGTTTTAATGATATCACGATTTTCCATAATATATCTTTTTTCTGCTTCATTAACCATTTTATGTTGTTCCGGTAAATCTTTTGAAATAATAATCCATAATAATGCAATGACGATACCAATAGCACCAAAAATATAAAATACAGCTTGCCATCCAAACATATTAACGATAGCAATCGTAACTACAGGTGCAATCACTGGCCCAAAATATGAACCTGCCAACAATGCACTCGAAGCACGCCCCTTTTCACCTTTCGCAAACCAAAATGAGTTAAACACTGCATTCGAAGGATACATAGGTGCTTCACCTATACCAAATAAAAAACGTACAGCATACAATAAACCATGATTTTTAACAACACCAGTTAAAATCGTGAAAGCACTCCACCATACGAGCGCGACTGTCAACATTTTTTTAGATCCAAACTTTTCTGCCAAAAAGCCTGAAGGTACTTGCATCAACGCATAACCTAACGAGAAAAATGATGCTAATAAACCAAACTGTGTTTTTGTCAAATGTAAATCTTCCATCATAGGTCCTGCAATAATTGAAATATTCGATCTATCCATATAAGCAATTACACCTATAATAAAAAACGCAATAGCAAAATACCATCTTATATTTGTTCTTTTTTGTTCCATTTTTTTTACCCACACTCTCTCCCTATATCACTAGTCATCATATGACCTATTGTGTTTCTAGATATTACCACAATATGAAATCGCTTACAATAACTTTTTTCATTTTTTTATAACACGCTGTAAATTCGTGTGATCAACATACAGCGTTTATGTGACAAATATTGGGAGCATTTCTATTTCTACTTTTAAAAATCTTAGGTATTAGCTATCACATTAGTTAAACTATGTTCCTCATAGGCATATAGTTTAGTGTGACTTTACCGCAATAAATCATTTAATTACTTTTGTGCCACCTTAAAATATGCATTAAGCATTAATTTAGATTATAATACAGAAGTAATTATAAAATATCATCACGTTTTATTATGAAAAGGAGCAACATTTATCACTATGGAACAAATACTGACAAACTTTATAAATGCTTGGGGTTATACTGCAATCGCAATATTAATCCTACTAGAAAATATATTACCTTTTATTCCATCTGAAATTATTTTGACATTTGCTGGGCTTATGACAGTTAAATCTGATTTATCTATACCTTTACTTTTTATCATATCTACCATTTCATCATTAATCGGTTTAATCATACTTTATTACATCAGTAGCATTGTCTCCGAAGCACGTTTATATCGTTTTGTAGATAAATATGGAAAATGGATCAAACTCAAAGGAAAAGATATCGCTCGCGCTAATGAATGGTTTAAAAAATATGGTGCAGTTGCAGTCTTTGTTTGTCGTTTTATTCCTGTTTTACGTGTATTAATCACTATACCAGCAGGCATTAATAGAATGAATATTTTTGTATTTACCATCCTTTCGTTGATAGGTACTACAATTTGGAACATTGCACTCATTTTCTTAGGTAGCATGTTGAGCAACAGTTTTGATATGTTAATGAATGGCTTACACACTTATTCATATATTATGTATGTCATCATCGCTATAGCTGTGATATATCTCTTTATTCGAATCTACAAAAAAAACCGCACACATCAATAAATGTATGCTTTGAAGTAGTTAGAAAACTTTTACAACACATGGTCATATGACTTATATCTATCTTAGCAATCAGACAAAATCCAAACGGGTTTTTGTCTGATTTTTTTTATAAAAAAAAGACTAACTTCCCCCTTCGAAGTTAGCCTTTCACGAACTTTAATTTCTCCCTAAACTTTTGAGCAGAAAATTTTCTATTATTTATGTGCTCATTGAATATTTATATAATTAAAATACTACCCCTTTATCAAACTACACTGATAACGATTAATTATTACCTTTTACTATTTGACGAACTTCTTCTAAATCGCCTTCTATATCAATTTGAGGTTTCTTCGTCATTTTACTAACTAAAATTGTAACAATTAAACTTGTTAAAAATCCTGGAACAATCTCATATAAATTAAAGAAATCATTAATTTCACCTAATGGTTTAACAAACGCAATCCAAACAATTACAACAATTGCACCTGATACCATTCCGCTGACTGCACCAGTACGACTTAAACCTTTCCAATATAAACTCATTAATACAAGTGGTCCAAATGCAGCACCAAAACCTGCCCAAGCGTTACCTACAAGATTCAAAATTGTATCATTAGGTGACCATGCAATTATAATTGATACAATTGCAACTAAAATAACTGACATACGTCCAACAAAAACGAATTCTTTTTCATGTTTTTTTGCTGCTTCCTCACCACGGAACAATTTATAAAAATCTTCGGTTAGTGAACTTGATGTCACCAATAGTTGTGACGAAATCGTACTCATAATAGCCGCTAAAATAGCTGCAAGTAAGAAACCACCAACAAGTGGATGGAACAATATTTGACCCATTAATATAAACAATGTTTCTGGATCCTCAAGTGTTACTCCACCGCGATTGACAAATGTAATACCTACAAGGCCAACTCCAACTGCACCTAACAAGCTAATTGCCATCCAACCTATACCAAAACGTCTTGCTGTCGGTAATTGCTTCACTGATTTAATAGACATAAAACGTACAATAATATGTGGCTGTCCAAAATAACCTAAGCCCCAAGCAAAGAATGATATGATACCAATGACTGTTGTACCTTTAAATAAATCAAGGTTTGTCGGTTTCAAATCTGCCGCTTGCGATAAAGTATCCAACCCACTTAATTGCATCATTGCTACTACTGGTACCATTACCATAGCAATTAACATGATTACCCCTTGGAAAAAGTCTGTTAAGGACACGGCTAAATAGCCGCCAAAGAAAGTATATGCAATTACAATAATAGCAACTAATAATAATCCAAAATGATAGTTTAAGCCAAATGCACTATCAAATAATTTACCGCCTGCGACCATTCCGGAATGTGTATAAAGTGTAAAGAACACGACAATAATACCACCTGATATAATTTTGATCACATTCGATTGATCATCTAAACGATTTCTAAAGAAATCAGGTAATGTTATAGCATCTCCAGCTTTTTCTGTATACACACGTAACCGTGGAGCCACAACGAGATAATTTATGTATGCACCAATTGTCAGACCAATTGCCAACCAAGCAGCTGATAATCCTGTCGTATAAACTTCACCAGGCAGCCCCATAATCATCCAACCACTCATATCCGAGGCCCCAGCTGATAATGCTGTAACATATGGTCCTATGCTTCTACCGCCTAACATATATTCACTGATATTACCTGTCGCTTGTTTATAGCCGTAATATCCAATGACTAATAACACAACAAAATAAGCACCAAGCATAATATATGTCTGCCAGTTTGGATTTACTTGACTCGATAACGATGCTCCCAATGTAAACATAAAATAAACTCCCTTTATATAATTTTGTTACATGCACTTATTATACAAAAGTTAAAAATTTTTTAAACCGCTATTTTAAAAATAATTTTTATAAATGTATTTCAAAACGCCTATAACACGCTTTGAACAATTGTTATTAAGCTATTTTTACCGTTTGAAATAATATGTGTATTTTTACAATTACAGGGTTAAATAATCATTTTTTAAATTCAAAAAAATGTATGTTTTCTGCAATATTTACATTTATATGCGATTTAATGTATTTGAGTAACATCATTATTTATAAGAATTTTATCGCTTTTTTGACAAAAAAATGAAGTCATTTATATTAATTAAAATATAGTCTAAATAATATAATCAATACTAGACACCCACCCCAAAATTAATGCTACAATATTACACATACAATGGAAACGTTTTACTAAATATAATGAGTAACAAAACTACCTAATTGGAGTGACATAAATAATGCATGATGCAACAGAAAAAAGCGTAAAAGAAAAATATTTAGATTTATTATCTCAACAATTTAATAACAGAGAGGAATTAGCAACTGAAATTATAAATCTTGAATCTATTTTAGAACTTCCTAAAGGCACGGAACATTTCGTCAGTGACCTACATGGTGAATTCCATGCATTTCAGCATGTATTAAGGAATGGTTCAGGAAATGTTCGATCTAAAATCAGTGATATATTTCAAGATACATTAACACGCCAAGAAATAAATGAGTTTTCAGCACTTGTATATTATCCAGAGGAAAAATTAAAATTAATTAAAAATAGTTTCACCTCAAAAGAGCGTTTAGATGAATGGTATATCACAACGATTAATCGTCTTATCAAATTAATAACTTATGCTTCTTCTAAATATACACGCACGAAATTACGCAAAACTTTACCTAAAAATTATATTTTTATAATAGAAGAACTGTTATATAAAAGTAATAAATATAATAATAAACATTCGTATTATCAAACTTTAATGAATCAAATTATTGAACTCGAACAATCAGATGACCTGATTATCGGCCTGTCCTTTACAATTCAACATCTTGTAGTGAACCACTTACATGTTGTAGGCGATATTTATGATCGTGGTCCAGAACCTGATAAAATCATGGACACTTTAATTGACTATCCTTCCGTTGATGTGCAATGGGGAAATCACGATGTCTTGTGGATTGGTGCCTATGCTGGTTCTAAAGTTTGTTTAGCAAATTTACTCAGAATTTGTGCACGTTATGATAATTTAGATATTATAGAAGATGCTTATGGTATTAATTTACGTCCTTTATTGACACTTGCTGAAAAGTATTATTCAGGTGACAATCCCGCTTTCAAACCTAAAAATGCTGAAGGACTGTCTCAATCTGAAATAGAGCAAATCACTAAAATCCATCAGGCAATCGCCATCATTCAATTTAAATTGGAAGCGCCTATCATTAAGCGCAGACCTAATTTTGAAATGGAAGAACGCTTAGTATTAGAGAGTATCGACTATGAAAATAATACAGCAACACTTTATGGTAAAACTTACACTTTAGAAAATACTTGCTTCCAAACTATCGATCCAAACAACCCTAACGCATTAACTGAAGACGAACACGAGGTAATAGAAAAATTATTATTGTCAGTACAACAATCAGAAAAATTAAAACGACATATGACATTTTTAATGCAAAAAGGCAAACTTTATCTCCCTTATAATGGCAATCTACTTATACATGGTTGTATACCTGTGGATGAAAATGGCGAAATGGAATCTATGATTATTGATGGTGAAAAATGCTATGGCAGAGATTTACTTGATCATTTTGAACACTTTGTAAGAGAAGCATTCGACCATAAAGATATACATGATGATTTAGCAACTGATCTCGTCTGGTATTTATGGACAGGTAAATATTCATCATTATTTGGAAAAAGAGCAATGACAACATTTGAACGTTATTATATTAATGATAAATCAGCACACAAAGAAACTAAAAACCCTTATTATTATTTACGCGAAGACGTAAATATGTGCAAAAAAATGTTGAAAGATTTCGGTTTAGACCCAGAAGAAGGACATATCATCAATGGTCATACACCAGTCAAAGAAATTGATGGTGAAAATCCAATCAAAGCGGAAGGAAAAATGATTGTTATCGACGGTGGATTTTCAAAAGCCTACCAATCTACAACTGGAATTGCTGGCTATACTTTACTCTATAATTCTTTTGGAATGCAGCTTGTGGCACACCAACACTTTAATTCGAAAAAACACGTCTTACTGAATGGGGCAGACGAGCTTTCTATACGCCGTGTAGTAGACAAAGAATTAAAACGTAAAAAAATACGTGATACCAATACTGGCAAAGACATACAAGAAAAAATTGATGTTTTAAAAGTATTAATGCATGATCGCTTCGTCAATTAATTTTATCAATCACTTTTTCATAAGGTGCTATTCACGTGATGCTATTATCGTGTGACTTAAAATTCAAAAAACAATAGCTCAGCAAACACTACTATGTTTCATAAAAATAAAAGAAACGTCAATTTTTATGGGCACCGTCCCCTAAAATTGTAAACCTAATAAAAATGCTATTTTCTAGGCTGCTAACTCCCTAAATTCCACAGGGAATTAGCAGCCTAATTTTTATTAAATGCTAACCGTTTAATTATTTTCACTTCACTTGTTCAACCATATTATCGTTTTCGTTCTTTCAAAAAATACATATGTATATTCGATATAAACTTTTCCATTTATTTCTATTTTCTTTTAAGATAAAATAAATCATTGTGATGTTTATTAAATAAGTATGTTCACCATATGAATGGCAAGAAAGGATTCCAACTATATGTCTAATTTAAAAGAAAGTATCGCGGTCGCTTTTGCGTTTGTAGGTGTTGTTGTGGGCGCTGGCTTTGCAACTGGACAAGAAATTTTTCAATTTTTTACGAGTAATGGTAGATACAGTGTTTTAGGCGTTATTATAACCGGACTTATCATTACTATCGCCGGTGTACTTGTATTAAATACAGGATATCGATTGCGTTCTCACAGCCATACCGAGCCCATAAAGTATTATCTTCCTCGAACAATTGCAACAATTTTTGATATTATATTAACTCTGTTTTTACTTGCATTAGCAATGATTATGACAGCTGGTGGAGTTTCAACGATTCATGAAAGTTTTGGTATACCATATGCCATTAGCGCTTTAATTTTAGTAATTATTATATTGGCTACTTTGTTCTTAAAATTCGACCGTTTAATAACTGTTTTAGGCATGGTCACACCATTTTTAGTCATTATTGTCTCATTGATTGCTATTTATTATTTCACTACTGGAAGCTTTGATTTTAACTCAGCATCACAATACGCCAATAGTGGCAATCGGACAGATAGATGGTGGTGGTTTGATGCAATTAACTATGGCAGTTTACAAATTGCAGCTGCGTTTAGTTTTCTTTCTGTAATGGGAGGACGCATGAAATCTGAGAAGGCAACATATTTGGGCGGTATTTTAGGTGGCATCATTATAACGTTTTTATTATTAATGTTGAACCTTGGAATGGTAACAGAATTCACAAACATAATAAACGTATCATTACCGTCGTTATTATTGGCAAACCATATTTCACCTGTGATTGGTCATTTTATGGCAATTATCATGATATTAGTTATTTATAATACGGTTGTGGGCTTAATGTATGCATTTGCTTCTCGTTTCACAGAACCATACCAACAAAACTATTATATATTAATTATAATTATCGCAATCATTACATTTGCTACTACATTTATTGGCTTTATTGAGTTAATTGGAAAAGTATTTCCATTAATGGGTCTCTTCGGTTTTATTTTGTTAATACCTATATTAATTAAAGGCATCTTTTATAAATCTCATTCATCATAATAAAAATCCCTAGACAAGTGTTTCAATATTATGTTCATTTAATCAGATGTGATCAAAATATTGAATGAGTCTAGGGGTATTCTATTTTGTTAGCAACGCCTTTTATATAAAACGCTAAGCAAACTGATATTGGTTAATCTTTTAATAATGATTGGCCCGCAATGATACCTTCTCGTGTGAGTTCATGACTGTTTACCCATAGTTCCTTAACTGTTGCACCTCTTTGTTTAAATATATCAATAACATTTTGACTATCCTGAACAGAAACAATTGGGTCATTTTCACCCATTGATAATAATACCTTGGTATAAGATAAATCTTTATCATTTATTGAATCTAAAGGATATAAAGGTGCATACAGTAACGCTTTGTTAAATGAAATATCAGGGTGTAACATCATGCTTATAGCTATATTAGAACCATTAGAGAAACCTACTGGGACAGCCTTAGCTAAATCAAAATGATAAGTTGCAGCCGCTTCTTTTAAAAATTGAATTAAATTGTTTGTTCTATATTTCAAATCTTCAACATCATATTGACCTTCACCATATCTCTTGAAGAAACGATTCATACCATTTTCCGATACTTCACCTCTTACACTTAATACATTATAGCTAGGGTTTAACGCTTGCGCTAAAGGTAAAAGATCATTTTCATCGCCACCAGTACCATGCAATAGGATAAAAGTTGGTCCGTTTAAATCACCTTTTTTAAAGATGTGTTCCATTATTCATCATCTCCTTTTAAAATAGTTATATTCGAATGGGTGGTAATAAATTCAATAATGCTTCTCTGCGTTCTTCATATTGTGGTGGTAACATAAGATGTGTACCCAAATCTTCAAATCGTTCATCTATCGTGAATCCAGGTCCTTCAGTAGCAAACTCAAAAATAATGCCGCCACGTTCTTTCATGTAAATAGCATTGAAATAATTACGATCTTTAATGTCAGTTACATGATAGCCTTTGTCTTTCATTTTCATTTGCCAAGCTTTGTGAGCATCATCATTAGGTACTGACCACGCAATATGATGTACTACACCGACGCCCCATCGTACACGGACATTGGCTACCTCTTTTCTAACTATCACGTGATGTTGCCATTCACCCTTAGTTTTTAGGTGAACATGATGATCGTTTTCACTTACTAGCTCTATACCCATATCCTCATTCAATGTTCGTACTGTTTGATGTGGCTCAGTTGATAACATGCTAACACCATGAAAACCTAAAATATTTCCTCCATTATCATATGAATGCCCTTCATCGGCTTCCACAAGTGCTAATGGCAACTCATGTATATCTGAAAATTCGACCGTAGCTTTATCAAATAATTGTGTTCTCACTGTCTCTATCCCATGTGATTGTAAATGTGTTTCCCAATGTTCCAATGATCCATTAGGCACCCGAAATGCTATACGTTGAACCTGACCAGAACCTATCCGTCCTTTATAATTGTTAGGCCAATTAAAAAATGTCAGTATCGTTCCATTATCTACATTGCCATTTGCAAAATATAGATGATACGTGGAAGGATCATCAAAATTCACTGTTTTCTTAATTAATTTTAAATTGAGTATATCTCTATAAAATTGAATATTCTCTTCTGGATTACCTACAATCGCCGAAATGTGATGAATATGACTGATATCTTCCATAAAATAACCACCTTCTCATTTTGTAATTTCAAGGTTTAAACAATCTTTCATTTTTAATGCGAACGTTTTGTGTCAAACGGACGTATTTCTGATTCAATATAATCACGTTGTTCTTCTAAGAATGGTGGTAATGCAAGACTTTCGCCCAATGTTTCATATGGCTCATCTCCCATAAATCCAGGGCCGTCAGTAGAAACTTCAATCAAAATATGGCCAATACGTGCATATAATGCTTCAAAATAAAATCTGTCTACTAACCCAGAATTCCCTATACCATACTGTTCATATTTTTCTAACCACTTAGATATTGCCTCATGATCTTTTAATCTGAATGAAACATGATGCACCTCTCCATAACCTTGTCTCGCTTCTGGACCAGTTGTATCTTTTCTTAAAAATACTTGACCTCCATTGCCACCTTCGCCTACTTCTAATACTGCAACGTTTTCTTCCTCTATAATCGTTGTCATATCAAATATATTTTCTAAAATCTTTTTAAAATCTTCAAAATAACTAACTGTTATTTCAATCGGACCTAAACCATAAATTGCTTTATCTGTTGGTACTGGACCTTCTTTCCAAGGTTGTCCAGGTGCCACGCCTTTATTATTTTCATCCGAAATTAATTGGTAACTTTGTCCATCTGATTCTTCAAATGGTAATACTTTTTTACCAAATAGTGTTTGAATGCCTTCATGTTTAATATTATATTCATTAAATCTTTGTTCATAATATGCTAACGCTGCATCATCAGGCACACGAAATGACGGACGTGTAATTGAATTGGTACCAGAATGCCCTTTGGGAACATTAGGAAAATCAAAAAATGTCATATCAGTACCAGGAGAACCTACATCATCTGCAAAGAATGTATGATAAGTATATATATCATCTTGATTTACAGTCTTTTTAACAAGTCTCATTCCTAATACTTCAGTAAAAAATTTATAATTTCGTTCAGCATCATCTGTGATTGCTGTTACATGGTGTATTCCTAATAATTGATTGTTTGTCATAATAAAACTCCTTTTTCATTATATTTATCTCGATTTCGAAGTAATTTTGAGTAAAATTTTTAAGTGCTACGACTTATTAATAGGTTGAGCACTTAATTTTTTTAAAGCTAGTTGTAATATTGTTAATTCTTCGTTTGAAAGTATTGAGAAAGTTGATTGTAACGTAGCCGCATGTTCTGGAAATATATCATTCATTAATGCTTGACCTTCGTCAGTTATTGAAGCATTGGTTACGCGTTTATCTTGTACATTTCGAATTCTTACTACATATCCTTTGGCTTCTAACTTATCAACGACATATGTGATACTGCTACTCGCAATTAAAACTCTGTCACCAATACGCTGTATCGGCTGGTCGCCTTTATTATATAATAACTCTAAAACTGCAAACTCCGTTATATTCAAGCCGTAACGTTGGATATCATTTCTTACGATTTGTTCTAAATGATCTACGGTTCGATTTAAACCAATAAAAGTATTCAACGACTCTTTAGTACGATTCATTGCATCACCAACTTCCAATTTATTTCGAATTCGAGATAAATTATAATATCTCTTCAGACATAAGTCAACAAATAAGGTATAAAAAATATACTTATTATTAAAATGGCAACAACATTAAAAGTACTTAACATTATTTCTCAACCAGTTTCTTTCTCTCTTATAAGTGGTATATATCATAATGTGGAGGTGTCATAATGAATAAATTATTTATTAACAATCAATTTGTAGAAAGTGAGTCTAATGACACAATGAATGTCATTAATCCTGCGACAGAAGAAATCATAGACACAATTACATTTGCGACGGAAAATGAAGTTAATTCGGCTGTGGAAAAATCTAAACAAGCACAATTAGAATGGGAAAAAGTCCCTCAGCCAACACGGGCAGACCATGTGAAAATGTTAATCCCTTTATTAGAAGAACATAAAGATGAAATTGCAAAATTATATGTTCAAGAACAAGGGAAAACTCTCATTTCTGCAATCGGTGAAATAGACAAGGCAATACACTTTATAGACTATATGACAAGTCAAAGTATGAATAGCAAAGGTGAAGTCATTCAAAATAGTCGCGAAAATGAAACGATACAATTAACAAAAAAACCTATTGGCGTAACTGCAGGTATCGTTCCATGGAATGCACCTATCATGGTCTTAATGAGAAAAGTCATTCCTGCTGTAATCACAGGTTGTTCTGTAGTAATTAAACCAAGTGAGGAAACATCATTAGTCACTCTAAAAATTGCAGAGTTGTTTCGCCAATCAACGATCCCTGCAGGTCTCATTCAAATTATCCCTGGTAAAGGAGAAACTGTCGGTACACAATTAGCAGAGCATCCAGATATACAATTAATATCAATTACAGGTAGTATGCGTGCTGGTAAATCTGTTTATGCCAAGAGTGCTCAAACGGTTAAAAAAGTTAATCTTGAACTCGGCGGCAATGCGCCTGTAATAGTGACACCAAATGCGAATTTAGATAAGGCCGTTGATTACATTGTTACTGCTAGAATTAATAACGCAGGACAAGTATGTACTTGCCCTGAACGAATCTTTGTACACCATGATATCCATGAAACGTTCATTAATAAGCTAAAAGACAAAATGGAAACTTTAAATGTAGGAGATCCATTTGATGATCAAACTGATTTCGGTGCAATTATCAATCAAAAACAATTAGATAGCATCGATGAAAAAGTTCAAAATGCAATTCATAGCGGTGCTAAATTAATTACAGGTGGTAACATAATTGATCGTTCCGGTTATTTTTATGAACCAACGATTTTAGATCAAGTAAGTCCAGACGACGAAGCTTTCAAAGAAGAAATTTTCGGACCTGTACTACCTATCGTACAATATTCTGACTTTGAAGAAACTATTGAACAAGCCAATCATACAAACGCTGGTTTATCTTCTTATATATTTTCAGAAGATTTAAAAGAAGTAATGATAGCCACTGAACGTCTTAAATTTGGTGAAGTTTATGCAAATTGTGAAGCAGAAGAAGTTGTGAATGGATATCATGCTGGTTGGAGAGAATCAGGTCTCGGAGGCGCTGACGGTATTCGTGGACTTGAAGAATATTACAATACAACAGTGTCTTACATTAGATATGATTAAAAGTGTTAAATGTTTAAAAATACACAACATGTTTAAATGACTAAATGCATGTTAAGCAAACTGTAACAGCAATTTCTTTTACAAAAATAAAATAGTCTGGGACATTAAGTTCTTGGACAAGTTAAAAAGGCATTTCTATCGAAATAATATAGAAATTGCCTTTTTCATTTTGTGTTTGTTTTTGTGACAGCCACATCATTCGGATACGATGATTAAGCAGTTTTTCTATTTTACGACCATAGCATACGGATTGTGTGTAGGCATATAGCATAATTTTTAATATCATTTTAGGATGATATGATGTAACACCACGATGATGTTTGAATTCATCGAATACATTTTCAGAGATTGCTTCAACGATTTCATTAACATGTCGTGACAAATACATATAAATGCGACGTATTTTGGCGAGACGCTTGAGGGAACAGGACAACCTGAAGTCTACAGGTTGAGCTGTTCTCTAAGAAAGCGAGCCAACAATATGAAGTATTAAATAAAAAAGAAGCAATCAGATGGATTAAATTAAATCATCTGATTGCTATTTTTCTGGTATTTATGTCCCAATCTCTTTAATCATTATATGGATAGTTCGAAATTTTTCATCAAATATGTTATCTGACGTTTAGGATTTAGTACAAAATATTGTTATCCTGACATCAATATGATTGTAATTACTGATTAAGTGCTCTATTTAATGATTTCATATTTTCTTTCATTAAAGATTGATAAGTAATCTGTTTATCCTTTACTTCTTCTTTTGATAAGGTTGCCATATTATGAAATTTTAGCGGGGTTGTATTAGATTCCTTTTGAATAACATCTGTAACTTTAGAAGTGATATTTTGTTCATATAATACATAAGGTTGTTTAGTTTTATCTATATTCTGAACGATATTCATTAGTTCACGTTGACTAGGTTCTTCATTATTCATGCCACTAACACCTCGCTGATTAAACTGATAGCGATTTGCTAGATAACCTATAGAGTCATGAGAAATTACGACTGTATCACGTTTAGGATGTTGTGTAATCCGCTTCATCTCATTATCAATTTCGTCGATATCTTTGATCAAATGATTGTAGTTACGCGTGTAATACGTTTTGTGTTTAGGATCCTTCTCGATTAAATCATTTTTAATCACCTTAGCAAATTTTTTATTCAACACAGGATCTAGCCATACATGTGGGTCTTGTTCCCCATGATCATGACCTTCATGATGATTGTGATTGTCATGTTCATCATGGTTTTCATGTTCATCATGTTCTTCGTGATTTGCAATTAAATCATGGTGACTAAGATGTGCAGCAACAGGTAATTTCAAGTTATCATTATTAATTGAACTTGCAATTTTCTTAGCCACGGGATCCATTTCTTCATTTGAATAGATAAACAAATCACTTTTAGCGATATTAATCATTTCTTTTTGTGTAGGTTCAAAAGAATGCATGTCAGCACCGGGGGGATAAATCGAATCAACATCTACATATTTGCCCCCGATTTGATCAGTAAAACTTTGGAATGCAAATGCTGTCGTATATATTTTTAATTTATTATTCGAACTGACGTCTTTTTTTTCAGAATTTATATTTCCGCATGCACTTAACAATACGATAAATATACAGGTCAGAATAAGTAACATAATTTTTTTCAAAAAACGCCCCTCCAAATCGAAATTATTCCGTTAAAACTATAAACTTATTTTCACATTTTTTCAATGGTTTTTTGTTATTCGACAATATTTAATGACATCATTGATGATTAAAATACGTGCTTATTTTTAATATTTGTTTAACTTAAGGTGAAATGTGATATTTAATATATATGACGTTAATAACATGGAGGTGTTAGAATGGCGGAAATTAAACAAGGTACGAATAAGTTTTATATAGGCGATAACGAAGACAATCCACAAGCAGAGATTACATTTCAACCTCAAGGTGATAATCAAATAACTATTGATCATACAGGCGTACCAGATGAGCTTGGTGGCCAAGGTTTAGGTTCTCAACTTGTAAAATCAGTTGTTGACTATGCACGAGACAACAATTTAAAAGTCTCTGCGACATGTCCTTTTGCTAAATCAGTTATTGAGAAAAAACCAGAATTCCAAGATGTTTATGCAGGTTAATTGCTTGCCTACAAACTTCTTTAAGTTCCAAAATAAATTTGGATATAAACAGCTCAAGCTAAATCACAAATATGAATGAGTCTGGGACGAATCAATGATGTCCCAGACTCTTTTTTTCTTTTTATTTTTCGGATCCATATTCTATTCTAATGAAATTCAAACCCGCTTTTATAAATATAGCAATTGAATCTACATCAATTGTTCTTTGACTGAAGACCTTAGTTTTGATTGTTTAGCTGCATTTAAACCTTAAAATAACAGCAATTCGCGCACTTTATTATTTTTGTACTAAAATACATGATTTATCCATTTTGCAATACATACATATTATAATAAATACCATTTTTTTGAATTAGTGTTTCATGTGTCCCTTGCTCTACAATTTCTCCATGATTTAATACAAGTATTTTATCAGCATCTTGAATCGTAGATAGTCTGTGCGCAATGGCTAAAGTTGTTCTTCCTTTTCTCATTGTATTCAAAGATTGTTGTATTTGTTCTTCCGTTTCAGAATCAATATTTGCTGTCGCTTCATCTAAAATAAGTATTTTGCGATTGGTCGCAATTGTTCTTGCAAATGCTATCAATTGTCGCTCACCACTTGAAAATGAACTTCCTTTTTCAATTACTCTATGTTGATATTGATCTGACAACTTTTCAATAAAATGGTGTGCATGAACAAATTCTGCAGCTTTCTTTACTTGTTCAAATGTCATCGTTGGGTGGTACAATTTAATATTAGATGCTACAGTGCCATAAAATATAAATGCATCTTGAAGTACGAGTCCTATTTTCTGCTTTAATTCTAGTTTCGGTATTGTTTTAATTGAATGCCCATCCACTTCAATACTACCTCGCTCAAATTCATAAAAACGCATAAACAAATTGATGATGGAACTCTTTCCTGAACCTGTATGACCAACAAGCGCTACCATTTCCCCCGGATTAACGGTAAAATTAATGTTTTTAAGTACGTCTGTCTCACCATCATAGCTAAAACTCACTTCTTTAAATTCAATCTTTCCTTTGTCAATTGTATTTGATGGCACAGGTTGTTGTTCAGGCTCATACGTTTCATCGTCAATTAAAGTAAATACCCTACTCGCTGAAACCAAAGCTTGTTGTAAAATATTTAAATTTTGACTTACTTGGTTGATTGGTTCAAAAAATCGTTCCATATATTGCACAAATGCAAATACAACACCAGCTGTAATACCTGTTGTAAAACTGATGATACCAAAATAACCTAAAATCATAACTAGAGCAAAAATAGCTAGTGAACTTATTGCAGGTCTCAATAATAAGCTATCAAGTTTCACTGTTTTTAACATATATTGATAATGTTCATCATTGATATGATTGAATTCTTTGTTTAACCTTTTTTCTTGATTAAATGCCTGTATTATCTTCATACCTTCTATAGATTCTGCTAACTTTGTATTTAAATCGGACAATTTTTGTCTCGACTTTGTAAATAAAACAGCTGAGTATTTCCGATAACTCGCAAGTATGAGTATGATAACTGGTAAAAACACCAATGAAATTAAAGCTAATTTCATCTCTAAAATAAACATCATAATATAACTAGAGATCATCATGAAAATAGCTATAAGAAATGTTGAAAAAACGCCTATAATCATATCAACAATTGTCTCTGTATCATTTGTTAACCTAGATACAATACTGCCGCCTGACACCTTATCAAAATACTTCATTCCCAATTTCCCTAATTTATTAAAAGCGTCAATCCTTAATTGTTGTATCACTTTAAAAGCAAGATATTGAAAAAGATATTGACTTAAATACATTGTTACTGCACCTATTATTTGAATGCTGATAAAGATTATAATAAGCCAAATCATTGCTTGCTGAGGAAAGATACGTGGCGTAAGGTAATCATCGATAAATACCTTTACCAAATAGGGTGTTAACATACTTGCTATGGTAGATATTGTTAATGTTAAAAACGCTAAAGCAATAATCCCTTTATAAGGGGTCGTATACTTAAATAACCTAATCAAAGACTGGGCTTGGTCTTTCGCAGTTAAATTAACTTTTTCAGCCATTAGTATCGTCCCCTTTCGTTAAGTCATCTAAATTACGCGTGAGCTTTTGTTGTAAAGCTTGAGCTCGATATGTTTCGTAATACCATCCTTTTTGGTTCATCAAAGTAGTATGTGTACCTTTTTCAACAATTGTTCCTTGATCCATCACAATTATTTTATCCGCTTGTTTCACAGCGCTCATCCGATGTGCAGTAATGATATTCGTTTTTCCTTTTCTTAATTTTTCTAAATTGTTTAGTATCACTTCTTCGGTTTGAGCATCCACTGCAGAAAGAGAGTCATCAAGTATTAATACTTCTGGATTTATTAATAACGCTCTCGCAATTGATATTCTTTGTTTTTGTCCGCCTGACAATGATACGCCTCTTTCACCTACAACAGTTTGATATTGATAAGGGAAAGATAAAATATCCTCATGAATATAACTTGCTTTACTTGCTGCAAATATCTGATTGTCATCTATTTTTTCATTACTAAATGCAATATTATTTCGAATGGTAGTAGAAAATAGAAAGTGTTCCTGTGGTACATACCCAAACTGATCTCTTAAATATTGTACATTATAATCTCGAATAGGATGGTCACCATATTTGATTTCATTCGGTTCCTTTGTATCAAACTCTCTAAGTAACAATCTAATTAATGTGCTTTTCCCTGATCCAGTTCTACCAACTATGCCAACAGTAGAACCTTTACTCACTTCAAAATGCACATCATAAATGCCTTCTTCCGAATTTCCCGGGAAATTAAATTGTTTAATATTAAATTCAATATCCCCATATGGTCTTGTATTAAGTTTATAATCTGTATCTATATCATTAGGGGTGTTTCCTATTTCTTCAATTCGTTCATAAGATGCCTTTGCCCTTTGAACGATATTAAAAAATAATCCTAGTGCTAGTAATGGCCAAACAAGCATGCCTAAATAAGTCGTAAATGTAATCAGTTGACCAAGTGTGATTGTATTATTGAAAACTAATTTTGCACCAAATAAAATTGATAAAAAGTAACTCATTCCTATAACTAATGTAATTGTTGGGTCAAACAATGCATCAATTTTTGAAACTTTTAAATTTTTATTTACTACATCATCACTTAAATCTTTAAAATCTTGTTGATCACTAGCCTCATAACCAAATGTCTTAGTGACTTTAATACCAGCCACGCTTTCTTGTGTCTTATCATTCAATCTACTAAACGCTGCTTGAGCTTTTTTAAATCCTTTACTAAGTAATGAACCATAAAAACTTGTTAACAACACCATAAAAGGCAGTGGTATCATTGCAATCAGTGTTAATTTCCAGCTTACTGTTACAGCCATTGTGATAACTACGGTTCCACCAGTTATCAAAGAATCTGCAATCATTAATATCCCTGCGCCTGCAGCATTTTGCACTGCTCTGATATCATTGGTTGCATGTGCCATCAAATCACCAGTTCTTCTATTTTGATAAAAGATAGCACTCATAACTGTATATTTTTTATATAAATACGTTCTTAATGTTTGGCCTAGTTTTTGACTTGTCCCAAATATCGATAATCTCCAAATATATCTTAATACATAAGTCAAAATCGCGACCAACACTAATATAGAAAGATAAATTATTAATAATTTCGGTGTTAATTTATTAGCCACCATATAGTCAATCGTCTTACCGATAATCTGTGGTGGTAAAATTTCAATCACAGCAATCAAAAATAATGTGCTCAAACCTATAATATAACTACCTTTATGCTGTCTGAAAAACCACCCTAATTTCCAAAAGACTTGCATACACTCACCCACTTCATCATCCAAATTGTTTATGTTCACATATTACCACATGTTGTTAAATGTAAATATAGTAGTGATTTTAAACGTTGTGTAATTCTAAATAGCGAGACAAGTAAATTGACTTGGTATACTTTTTATATTAACTTATAGTTATAAATCATAACTGACTATAAAGGAGCAAAATGATGACTTTTCACGATAAAGCAGCAATTCAAGTAACAAATATCACCTTAAATGTTAAAAATTTAAAAACAATGTTGGAATTCTATTCACACATTTTAGGACTTAAAGTTGTATCAAAAGATGATACTTCTGCTATTTTACAAGTTGGTTTGAGCGACCATACTATTACATTAAATGAAATTCAAGAGGGACGTCAGCCTTCCTTAAGAGAAGCAGGCTTATTTCACATAGCAATTCTACTACCTGAACGCGTAGATTTAGCTAATTTCTTATTTCATATTTCACAATCAAACATTCCGATTGGTGGCGGTGACCATCTTGTGAGTGAAGCTTTATACCTTAATGATCCAGAAGGAAATGGCATTGAAGTTTATTACGACAGACCTGAATCTGAATGGTTGTGGGAAAATGACAAAGTGAAAATGGATACGTTACAAGTAGATACAGCTGATTTACTTAATCAAAGAACAGAGATAGGTTGGGATAAAATACCAAATAATGCAAAGATTGGGCATTTGCATTTGAAAACATCTGACTTAGCAGTAGCTAGACATTTTTACATTGATAAGTTAGGGCTTCAACATATTTCCGATTTTCCTCAAGCTCTGTTTATGTCATCTAAATATTATCACCATCATATTGCAGTAAATACTTGGCAATCCAGCTTACCGAGAATTGAAAATGATAACAGCTATGGATTAGTCCACATCGATATTTATAAACCAAACAATGAAGTTGAAGAAACTTTTTTAATAGACGGTTTAAATATTACTTTACACAATCAAATGTCATTAATAGCTGATAAAGTATAAAGCTAAGACATCACGCACAGTATAATAACTCAACATGCTATTAAAGTTTATAATAATAAAAACGTCAATTTCTATTATAATTATAGAAATTGACGTTTTTTTATTTAAGTCAAGACATTAATGTCATGGTTTTCTTTTGTACGAACTTTAAATATTTTAGTCATGGTCGTTCTTATTATTCAACCCATTATACAACATGAGATTGAGGTTGACGCACTTTTTCTTTTGCTTCAGTTTCTCTATAACCAAATGCAACCATTACGGATGGTGCAAAATGTGTTTCATCCATCAAGCCTTCATCAATTAAAAATTGCGTTACAGCATCTAAATCAAATCCTTCCATCGGACAAGAATCAATATTTAATAATGCCGCACTCGTCATCATATTACCTAATGCAATGTATGTTTGTTTTTTAGCCCATTCCAACAATGTTTGTGCATTATCATTAATATGGAAACTTGTTTGGAAATTATCGAATTTTTCTTCCGTAGCAGGTATACTATCTTCGCTGTATTGCTTAATATCTCGAATCATATGTTGTACAAATGGTGATTTAGAAGTTACATTTTTACGTGCCAATATAATTACGAAATGGCTTGCTGTATCTAACTGCCCTTTTGCACCCCAACTTATTTCTTTTAACTTATTTCTAATTTCTGAATTTTGTATTACGATAAATTTCCAAGGTTCTAATCCCAGAGAGCTCGGGGACAGTCTACCCGCTTCTAAGATAGTGTCAAATTCACTTTCATTTATCTTTTTATTTGAATCAAACCTTTTTGTTGCATGTCTAAAATTAAACGCGTTTATAATTGTTTGTTGCATATCATTCATTTCTTGTTTGCCATCCTTTCCATTTGTATCTTATACCTTTTAGTATAGGATAGGTTGTTACATGGATTAAAATAAAATGTTTAAGCTTAATACCAAATTAAGATATAAGATATTACTTATTCATTTTAAGCACTTGATCTTCAATAATAGATAAAACACCTTGCTTATCATTTGATGGTGCTACATAATTTGCAATTTCGAATAATGTTTCATCTTCACAATTTTCCATCACATAACTATATGTTGCTAATTGCAACATATCTAAATCATTATTTGCGTCTCCAAATGCCATGAGCTCGTCTTCCGCTAATCCCCATTTTTTTAATAATCTAGCTAATGCATTTCCTTTGGTCATACCTGGAATGATAATATCGATACTATCTCGACCACTTGATACAAGTGACAAATCTTGTGAAAAGCGTTTTGACAAATCCTTATCAAGTGTAGGATGTGTTGCTCTATCTATATTTAAAGCGATTTTTACATATTCGTCTTCTGGTAAATTTTGTAAGGATTCAATTTCTTTTAATTGTCGATAATAAAAATGTGCATCTTTTTTAAATGATTGCTCATTGTCTTTTAATATGTAAGCACTTTTCAATCCACAAACAATTATTTCGTTGATACCACGGGTGATATTTAAATAATTAACAATATTACGGAAAACATCTTTTTCAAATGCTTGGTAATCATATAACGTATTGCCTTCATAAATAACCGCGCCATTTTCAGCAACAAAAAACATAGCTTTATCTCCGAAAATAGATTTTAATTTTGCGTATTGATTACCACTTGCTGCTATAAATTTAATATTTTCATTTTTCAATTGTTGAAATATACGATTAAATCTTTCTTGATCATATTGTTTTTTTGAATCTAAAAATGTACCATCCATATCTACTGCGATTGCTTTTATCATACTTATCATCCCCTCAAATGCTCTGCTTATATCTGTAATTCATTATATCTATATTCATCGCTAAATTAAAATAAATAAATTGAATTATATCCTTTAAGTTGTGAATAATCTAATTTTTAAAGTTTTAAATAAAAATAGGCAGAATAGAAAGCACATACGCAATATGCTTGATTCTATCTGCCTTGAATAACGTATTCATTTTCTAAAAATTATCTTAGCTTAACATTGGAAAAAATCTGTTCTATGACAGTTCAATGTACGATTCATTTTACCTAACTTTATAAAGCTTTAGCCTTCTTGATTGTCTTCTTTCATACGAACAATAGAAACATAATTAGATTTTTCTTTAATATCATAGATTGTTAAACCTGTAATATCTTTTGGTTTACCTGGCACGATAATACTTATGATATAAGAGAAAATAAATGCTACTATAAACGAAATAATAGATACATAGAATGGTGAATTGCCGCCACCCATTCCGTTAAAGATATAAGCAAAAATAATTCCAAATATTAATCCCATCAGTACACCGAACGTATTGGTACGACGTGTGAATATACCAACCGCAAATACACCAGCCAATGGTACTCCTACTAAACCAGTAATTAACAAGAATAAATCCCAAAGGTCGTTAGAATCTGCTGCAATTAGATAAATAGACATACCGAATCCAAATAATCCCGAAAGGATGATTATCCATCTAGCAAATCCAACTTCACTTTTTTCATCTTTCTTGCCAAAGAATCTGTGCTTAATATCAACAGAAATACAAGCCGAAATTGAATTCAAACTTGAAGAAATGGTTGATTGTGCCGCTGCAAATATGGCTGCTATTAATAGTCCAGCAACAAATGGTGGCATTTCAGTAAGTATAAAGTATGGTACTACAGAAGAAGTATTAAACCCTTTAGGCAATGCACTTTCATGACTATAAAATGAGTACATCATTGTTCCCATACCGTAGAATAACGGCGCCGATATTAAAGCTAAGTCCCCATTCGTCCATAAAGATTTTTTTGTTTCTGATATAGAATCTGATGCTTGATAACGTTGTACCACATCTTGACTTGCTGTATATTGATGCAAGTTGTTAAAAATGTTCCCTAAAAAGATGATAGGAATTGCCGCGGCTGCAGTATTAAATTTCCAGTTATCAGCACTAATGATTTTTTTATGTTCTAATGCATCACTTACAACAGTCCCCATTCCCCCTTGAATGTGGACTACACCTAAAATAATGATTGCTGCTGCGCCACCTAATAGAATGACGCCTTGAATGAAATCACTCCATACAACACCTTCAAAACCGCCAAGGAATGTATAAAGAATACACAAAATACCAACCAAACTTGCCACTATATATGGATTCATATCTGATACAGAAGTTATCGCTAATGTAGGTAAATAGATAACAATGGCTACTCTCCCAATATGGAATAACACAAATAACAATGAACCGATAACACGAATACTAGGTCCAAAACGCGCCTCTAAATATTCATAAGCAGACGTCACCTTTAATTTTTTAAAAAAAGGTACATAAAAGTATATAAGTAAAGGAATAATTGCTACAATCGCAATATTACCTGCAATATATAACCAGTCTGTCAAAAAAGCCTTTTCTGGCGTAGACATAAAAGTTATCGCACTTAAAGTTGTGGCATAAATAGAGAACCCTACTGCCCATGAAGGCAAACGACCACTAGCCGTAAAGAAGCTATCTGTACTTTGGCTTGCGCGTTTGGTAAAATATGCACCGACTAAAAGCATAACTAAAAGGTAAATAACTACTGCCACCCAGTTCCATATACCAAAACCAACTTGTTCCATTTAATTCATCCCCTTATACGGTAACCTATAAATCGTATTTGTTAATTAATGATTCTAATTTAGCTCTGTTGTTTTCATTGAAAGGTTTGAACGGACGTTTTGGTAATCCACCATCAATACCACGTGTCGCTAAAATTTCTTTCAATGTAGAATAAATGCCCATAGACAGCACATTTTCAATAATGTCGTTAGTATCATGCTGAATTTGATAAGCTTCATCAATTTGACCATTTTTAGCTTTTTCAAAAATTTGTCTTGCGCGTCTACCATTGACATTATATGTAGAGCCAATTGCGCCATCTACACCAGAAATAGCCGCTTGTACTAACATTTCATCAAAACCAGAAAGTATTAATTTATCTGGATACGCTTTGCGAATACGTTCTAATAAGAAAAAGTTAGGAGCAGTATATTTCACACCGACCACTTTTTCATGATTAAATAATTCACCAAATTGTTCTATAGAAATGTTAACGCCAGTTAAATCTGGAATTGCATAAATAATTAAATTATTTTGTGTCGCTTCAATTAATTCAAAATAGTAATCTTTGATTTCTTCAAATGAAAATGGATAATAGAATGGTGTAACTGCAGAAATGGCATCATACCCTAATTCAGTAGCATATTTACCTAGCTCTATTGCTTCATTTAAATCTAATGATCCAACTTGAGCGATCAATTTTACATTCTCATTCACTGCCTCTTTAGCAACTTTAAAAACTTGTTTCTTTTGCTCTTTATTTAATAAGAAGTTTTCGCCTGAGCTGCCATTAACATAAAGTCCATCTAATCCTTCAGTTTCAATGGCATTTTGTGCAATTTGCGCCAATCCTTCCTCTTTAACCTGACCATCCTCATCAAATGGTACTAATAATGCTGCATATAAACCTTTTAAATTCTCTTCCATTTTATAACCCTCCATCTATATATTTAAGTTATTATTTTTAATCATTTATATAAACATATAATGCTTTAAAAAATATCTTTTATTTATTCTATTTACAGTTCAAATTGTAAACGCTATCATAGAGTGTGGCAATAGCTTTTTGAAAAAATGCATCATTTTATAATGATATGCGTGAAAAATTTTTTCAATATTGATTTTCTTGTAGAAATTAAGGAGGGTGCAAATATGCATCAATATAAAATTGCTATTGATATTGGAGGAACAGAAATTAAGGCTGCTGTGGTAGATCAATCATTAAATTTTATAGAGTACATCAAAACACCTACCCCAAATAACATCGATACGTTTATTAGAGATAAAGTTTATGAGCTTGTAATGATGTTGCAGAAATCTTATCAAATCGACCCACTTTATGTTGGTATTTCTAGCGCAGGCGTTATAGATGAACAGCGCGGTATAGTTGAATACGCTGGGCCAACGATTCCCAATTATAAGGGAACTGACTTCAAATCTTTGCTTGAACCGTTAAATGCTCAGGTGAATGTATTTAATGATGTCAATGCAGCATTATTAGGAGAACTGGCTTTCCATGATTACAGCTCACAAAATATTTTTTGCTTAACTCTGGGAACAGGAATTGGTGGCGCTTTTTATAACAAATACGCGCAACTATACAATGGCGAAAGAAATCGCGCTAATGAAATTGGTTATTTGCTTTATGATAGAAAAACAAACAAAACCTTTGAACAACGTGCCTCAACAACTGCCTTAAAAGCACTCATGTTAGAAAAAGGGTTTATTCATCAAGACAATGTGCCAAAATTATTTGAACTAGCAGATCAACAAGATACGCTAGCACTAGCCATACTCAATCAATGGAGTGATTCCATCGCAGAAGGCATCGCTCAAATACAAATCATTTATGATCCTGGGTTAATACTGATCGGTGGCGGTGTTTCGTCACAAGGTCAAAATTTATTAAAATACATCATACCAAAAGTCGAATGTTATTTACCTGAACAATACGGTCATGCTCAAATACAAACAACAAGTACACAGAATCACGCTGCACTATACGGAGCAGTCTCTAGATTTTAAAAAGTTTTTGTCATCATTTTGTTGTCATAATAATGAAAGTTACTCCGTTTTAAAAGTCAAAACTATAAAAAACGCCAAATTCTAAATTATCCCAATAGAATTTGGCGTTTATGTTTTAATCAAAAATATTTATTTTCACAATGATTCTATTCATTTAATACTACTTTTTTAGTATGTTGATATACATTATGCATATACGTATCGTCCAATAATAAGTAACTGACGATATCTATTAAAAATAATGTAGCTATTTGAGTATTGATAAATTGGGTGTCTTTATTTCTAGATTGATCAGTAGTAATAAGCACTAAATCCGCACACGCTGTAATTGGACTTCCTTCATAATTTGTTATCACTACGACATATGCACCACGTTCATGTGCAACTTTAGCTGCAGCGATAAGCTCTGTAGTTTCGCCACTATTTGAAATTGCAACAAATGTATCGGAAGTTGATAATAAAGAAGCAAATATTTTCATTTGATGTGCATCTGTAGACACATTCCCTTTCAACCCCATTCTCATCATACGATAGTAAAATTCAGTAGCTGATAATCCAGAACTACCAAGTCCTGCATAAATAATTTGCCGACTACGAATAATTTGGTTTACAAAACTTTGAATTTTTTCATCAGAAATAAATTCTCCTGTTTGTTGAATAATATTTTGATGATATTTATGAATACGTTGAATTAATGGACTATTTTCTATTACTCTTTCTGACATTTCTTGCTGTAAATTAAACTTCAAATCTTGAAAGTTCTCGTAATTTAATTTATTACTAAACCTTGTGATTGTTGCAGGTGAAGTACCAATCGCATATGCTAATGAATTAATTGTTGAAAATGTGTCGTCAAAGTCATTGTTTTGAATATATGCTACGATTTGTTTATCTGTTTTGGTAAATAAATGATGATAACGTTGAACGCGATTTTCGAATTTCATTTTGTGCATCCTCCCATCCCAATATTAGCTATATTATAAATGAAAATGTTTTTCATAACAATGAAATATATTGATTATTATTTTCTTGGTGTTATATTAAAAATATAAATCTATTAGATAATAAAGTATTTTATTAAATCTACTAAAGTTACGGAGTGTATAATTATGTTACCACAAGGATTAATTGTCTCATGTCAAGCCTTGGAAAATGAGCCATTACATTCATCTTTTATCATGTCAAAAATGGCTTTAGCTGCATACGAAGGTGGGGCTGTAGGCATTAGAGCAAATTCTAAAGAAGATATTATTGCTATAAAACAAGAAGTGAATTTACCTGTCATCGGTATTGTAAAAAGAGATTATGCAAATTCTGATGTTTTTATCACTGCAACACGTAAAGAAGTCGATGAATTACTAGAAAGTAAATGTGAAGTCATTGCTCTTGATGCCACAAAGCAAGCTCGTCCTAAAGAATCACTTAAAGAACTTGTTTCATATATACGTCAGCATGCACCAAATATAGAAATCATGGCTGATATTTCTACACTTGAAGAAGCACAATATGCTGATAAATTAGGTTTTGATTACATAGGAACTACCCTTCGTGGCTATACTGGTTATACAAAAGGACATATTTTGTATGAAGATAATTTCCAATTTTTAAAAGATGTGCTATCACATGTTCATGCGAAAGTCATAGCTGAAGGAAATGTCATCACACCTGAAATGTTTAAACAAGTTACAGAATTAAATGTTCACTGTACAGTCGTCGGCGGTGCGATTACACGCCCTAAAGAAATCACTAAAAGATTTATTCAAGCAATTGAAAATTAATAATTTAAAAAACCCGTATTCAAATACATGGTTCCTACATGGTTAATGAATATGGGTTTTTATATAATTTTTTATTTAGTATGCTATAGTTCCTCGGCAACAAATATTTTTCTATCTTCCCACTCACCTGTTTGCTCATTGTAATTATCACATGTAATTAATGTTAACTGCTTCTTATTCGATGCTTGTTCATCTAGCACTTCGACTTCATCTGGTTTCACATCATAAATTTTAGTAATCTTATACGTTCTTCGTTCATCTCCAACTTTAAAATAAACTTTACTTCCTTTTTTTGTTTCAGGTAACTTAGAAAACTGATAATCCGAATGACCCGTTAATGTATGACCTGCAATTGCGATATTTTGATCCTCTAATGTTTCGTTTGATTCCACAAAACTTACGCCTCTATCTAATTGTTTGGGCGTGGCAGGTCCTGGATAAACAGGTGTTTTAATATCTGCATCAGGGATTGATAAATATCCTGCCATTTTTGTCTTATCTTTAGGTATTTCTACTTTCTCATTTTCAGAGGTTTTAGATTGTTTGTCATAATGTTCTATTTTATTTTCATTGTCTTTTTGTGCAAAGTAATTATCAATTTTTGGTTTTATAAATAAATAAATCGCTATTATGATGAGTGCTACACCAATTAGTGTGACAAGCCTACTTCCCCATTTTTTCATGTAACGAATACTCCTTTTTCTAAATCAAAATATTCATTGTAAGTATAGCACAACTCATTATCTAACAACGTTAATTTCTCCATAAAACCTTTTATAGTTTTAAAAATTTCATAATGTGGTAGATACTAAAGTATTCAATATATATAAAGGATGTGTTTGTATGTCAGTATTTTCAGATGATGAACGTGTAAAAATATTATCTGACATTATTGAAATTCAATCTGTGAATGAAAATGAACTTGATGTCGCACATTATTTACAGGATTTATTTAATAAATACGGAATTCAAACCAACATTGAAAAACTTGAAGGTGAAACTACGAGAGCTAACTTAGTGGCAGAAATTGGTGATGGCAAACCTGTTGTTGGTGTTTCAGGACATATGGATGTTGTCACTACGGGTGATGAAAATTTATGGAATTATGATCCATTTAAGCTCACAGAAGATGATCAAGGTAGATTACATGGACGTGGCGCTGCAGATATGAAATCTGGATTAGCTGCTTTAGCAATTAGTTTAATAGAAATTAAAGAAGCTGGTACATTAAATCAAGGTACAATCAGATTTATGGCGACTGCTGGAGAAGAAGTAACGAGTGATGGCGCTGCTTTATTACATGAAAAAGGTTATATGGATGACGTCGAAGCTTTATTAATTGCAGAACCTTCACAAGATGGCATTGTTTATACACATAAAGGTACAATGGATATTCAAGTTATATCCAAAGGTAAATCTTCACACAGCTCAATGCCTGAATTAGGTTATAATGCAATTAATCCTTTGGTTGATTTTATTCATTATTTAAACAAAGCTTATAACAAAGTAGATGTTAAAAGTGAATTACTCGGTACCCCAACAATGAATTCAACAATTATCTCCGGTGGTGATCAAGTCAACTCAATACCAGCTTATGCTGAATCATTGTTTAATATGCGTACTATACCAGATTACGATAATAATAAATTTGAAGCACTATTTAACAGTATAAAAGATCAAGTTAAACAAGAAAGTGACGCTGATATTACTGTTAATCCTTATGTAAATCGTGACCCTGTATATACTAAAGGGGATAATGAATTCTTAAAATTGGCTAAATCTTTAGGTGATTCTTATTTTGATAGAAACCTAGAAGTAACTTCTTCTACTGCAACTACAGACGCATCATATTTAATGAAGGATAAAGATGAACGTTTTTCATTTGTAATGTATGGTCCAGGCGAAACTGGCCAAGCACATCAAGTTGATGAATATGTTTATAAAGATACTTATCTAGCTTTTATAGATTTATATAGCCAATTATTACCACAATATTTAAATACTTCTAAATAAAATAACAAAACACATAATGTAACTACCATGAGCTCAATAAGTAAAGGCTAAAATATAAACCTCATACTCAAATAAAGGACGAATCCATATGAAGTGGATTCGTCCTTTTAGATTTAACGCCTTACAAATTTGAACGTAGCATGCTTGCTTGAAATATGATGTATGATAATCCGAGCGTGTACGCCATCTTTTCATCCAAGTCACTAAGACTTTTGGTTTCTTGTAATCATTATGGATGAACATGAATATTTATTTTTTCATCTCTAACCAATTAATTAATTCATTTAAATTATTAACTGTTATTGTAGGATTCTGTCCATTATAATCAAAATGTTCTTTTTGTCTATTCACCCAAACCGTATCAAAGCCAAAATTTGTTGCTCCAGTTACATCCCAAGAATTAGAAGAAACAAACAATATTTCTTCTCTTTTCAAATGATTATATTTCAAAATCAATGCATAACTTGCAGGGCTTGGTTTATATTGCTTAATTTCATTAACACTCATAACCGTATTGATATCTTCACTTAATTCAGAGTTATCAATCAATGGTCTAAGCATATTATCGTTTCCATTGGATAGTATGCCTACATTGATATTCATGCTGTTCAGCTGGGCAAGTACTTTAGGTACTTCGTGAAAATATTCTAAATTTAAAAAAGCATCAAACAAACGATTTATATCTTCTCGATCATATTTTATTTTGTGCTCATCCATTGTGTAACGTAAAGCTTCTTTTGTTAATTCATCAAATGGGATATATCGTTGCATAATTTGTTTTAAAAACATGTGATTTAATTGCGTTTTTCTCCACAGTTTAGAAATAGATGTTGCTTGTTCATCATCAAATTGGGTCATACCTTTTTTTAAAGAGGACATGTCAAAAAGTGTTCCATAAACATCAAAAATAATTGCTTTATACATTTTAAACCTCCTATTCAAAACACACATTTACTATTCTTTATCACGTTTCAACAAAGTCAAACAGTTTCTTATCATTTTTGTAAAATGATAAAGGTCATTGAAAGGTGATGCATTCTATCATTTATTAATTTTTTGTAAATTTTTTAATTATAGCTTTATTATACTACAAAACGGTTATAGAACAGTAAGAAGGGAGGCTGGTTGTTATGAGAAGAATGTTTCTATTAGATTTATTAAACCTCTTTTTTATCGCCACAGGTTATATGTTGATGATTACTTTAATTTTATTTTCATTTGACTTCTTACAAATACAAACAACCGGTTCAGTATTTTTAGAATCATTGAGCGCTATTACCATTTTTCAATTTTTTAGCAATCCTATTTTCAATGGTTTATTCACTTTGTTTTTAATCATCTCTTTCCTATTATTTCTGTACAAAGCATTTGAACTTTATCAAAAAGAAAAGTAAATATCATTGTTATTCAATCATTCAGAGCTCAATTTTATATTATTACAGTAAAGTAACTATTTTTTATTTATAACGCGTATCATCTAACTATTTTAATTTTTATGAATTTTATATTGTAACAATACATTTTAAGTTATATAATATTCTAAGAGAATGTTTCGTGCTATACCTCTAGGCTTTTATTGCCATCTATCATCATAGTTATATTCCATTCCCAGAATTAAACTTTATGCACCCATTAACACAAATGGTATCGCACTGCATTCTCAACAAATGTGCAAAAATTGCTCATTTGAAAAGAGATCTAAAATCACTTTCAGGCAGTGATTTTAGATCTTCTTATAATGCGCTTACTTTAATTTTCCATTAGGATAAACCATAACTTTTAATGAACCACTTTTGTTTGTTCTCGCTCTTTCCATAGCCTCTTGTGCATTTTCTAAATCATATGAATCGGTAAACATTGTATTTAAATTTGCTGCAGTTGAAGATAACATTTCAATGCCCATTGGATAAGTATTAGCATATCTAAAAATACCTACAACATTGATTTCATGATTAGCAATAAACGGTATATTTAATTCAATGTTTTCTTGTTGAGGCAAGCCAACTATTGCTAAAGTTCCTCCATTGTTCAATGCCGCTAATGCATTTTGTAGTGCAGTAGGATTGCCTGCAGTTTCAAAAGCATAATCTACACCTCTATGATTTGTTATTTCATTGATACGAGTTATAACATCCTCTTCTTTAATATTTATAGCATGTGTTGCACCGAGTTCTAATGCTTCATCCAATCTTATTCGTTCAAGATCTGACACGATAATTTTTGTAGCTCCAAAAGCTTTTGCTGCTACGACAGCCATCAACCCCACTGGGCCCATGCCCATAATTACTACTGTAGAACCTGGTTGAACGTTCGCACGTTTACATGCTTGTACACCGACTGAGAATGGTTCATTTAATGTTGCTTCTTCATATGATAACGCATCAGGAATATGAAATAGAAACCCTTCAGGATGACTTATATATTGACTAAAAGCGCCGTCAATAGGAGGTGTGGCTAAAAACTTAACGTCTGGACATAAGTTATATTTACCAGATTTACAGTATTCACACTCTCCACATGGAACACCAGGTTCAATAGCAACTCTATCTCCAGGTTTAAAATGTGTTACTTCTGGACCAATATCAGCAACAATTCCCGAACATTCATGTCCTAAAATTAGTGGTTTTTCAACTACAAATTCTCCTACACGACCGTGTTCATAATAATGAACATCTGAACCACAAACACCTACTGCCATCACTTTTACTAAAACATCTGTCGGTCCTAACTTAGGTACATCTACTTCTTTAAGTTCCATCTCAAATGGTTTATTTAATATTGAAATATTCATTGTTTCTGGAATATTATTACTCATTTTAAATTCCTCCTAAAAGTTAATTAATCTTTAATAAGCTCTCTGTCATCGTTTTTGTCTGTGCGTATATATTCTTATAAACTTCAAAATACTGCTTATATTTTTTATGATTTTCTTTATTAGGTTTATATGTCTCTCCTAATGCTATAAATGTTTCAGCACAAGCTTCCATTGTATTGAACCAGCCTAAACCATATGCAGCGAGCATCGCTGCACCTACACCTGGTCCTTCTTCATATTTCAATGCAGTGACTTGAGTATTGAAAATATCGGCTTGCATTTGTAACCAAAATCTGTTTTTTGCACCTCCACCAATTGAAATAATTTCATCAATTTGCCTACCGTTTTCTCTCATATATACAATAGATTCATACAGTGAATAAGTAATACCTTCGACTGTAGCTCGTGCAAAATCCGCTTCTTCTGTATTACTATTTATGCCAATAAAACTTCCTCTAATATATGCATCACCATGTGGTGTCCGCTCTCCTTGAATATATGGTGAAAACAATAACCCATTTGCTCCAATTGTAGATTTCTCAGCAAAATTCAAGATTTCATCAAAAGAATACGCTTTAAAAAGCATTTCTTTTAACCAATTTAAACTATGACCTGCACTTAACGTAACGCCCATTGCATATGACATATTAGGCATGGCATGTTTAAAGAAATGAATATTGTGGCCATAATCTACTTCATTGTTTGAAGTACACGATAAAATCACACCTGAAGTTCCTATACTACATAACGTTTGACCTTCTTTTATAACACCAGAACCTAGTGCACCACATGCGTTATCTGCGCCACCTGCAAAAACAGCAATATCTTCGGTAATGTTAAGTTCATTTTTTACAATTTCTGTAACGTTACCGACGTAGCTATGCGACTGTACTAACGGTGGATATATATCACCAAAGCTCAACTTATCACCTATTTCTTTTTCCCAGTTATTTGTTTTAGGATTGAAGAGAAGCGTACCTGCTGCATCACTATATTCCATAGCAATATGACCTGTTAATCGATAGCGTACATAATCTTTAGGCAGCAAAAACACAGATAATTGTTGCCAATAATCCGGCTCATTCTGTTTCATCCATAAAAGTTTAGGTAATGTAAAACCTTCGAGTATAGGATTATTTAAAAGCGTTTTTCCAAATTTATTTTCTAGTTCTTCGCATTGTTTAGTAGTTCTAGTGTCATTCCATAATATTGCATTTCTAATAGGTTTGTATGATTTATCCAATGGTACTAAACCGTGCATTTGTCCAGAAAATGAAAGACCGCTAATACGTATATTTGCCATTGCATCTTTATTTATCAATTTTTTTATACCTTCTTTTACTGCATCAACCCACGATTCAGGATCCTGTTCATTATAACCAGCATATGGTTGACTCAATTTCAAAGGAATACTTGACTGTTCAATAACATGACCACATTTATTCACAGCGATAATTTTCACTGAACTCGTACCTAAATCTACACCAAGTACAACATTTTCCACTTTACCTCTCCCTTTCTTAATAATTTTCAACTTGTGTGTTTAATGTTCTAACTTTATCGTCTCCAAAGCCAGGTTGGTGAACTTTAATATAATAAGTGATTGCTGCACCTACGAAATAACAAATTGCAAAAGCCCATACAACGCCCACTTCATTAAATAATGGTAAAATAAGCGTAGCAATTAATGGTGCAATAAAATTACTCAATCCTGCCGCAAGATTATGTGAAGAAAGTGTAGCACCAATATGATCGGGCTCTAAGGCTGTAAAAATCGCAAAAATAGGAACAAATGCTGATTGAGTGATACCAAATAATACTGCACATAAAATTGCGATTGCAAACACATCACCACTTAGAATTGGTAAGTAATAGAATAATAATGTCGTGATGCCACAACCAATACAACCGAATAACATTACTTGGCGTTTCCAACCAATTTTATCAGCGATAATACCCCAAACTACATCTCCAACGATACATGTCACATGCATTGTCCCCCATGTCCATAACCATTGTTGCATTGAAAAACCAATAGTTTCCGTAAATAATACTGGGAAGATAATAACTAACCCAAATAATGATAATTGATTGATGATACGTACGATAAAAACTTTAATAATGTCTGGATTTTTATACACGACGCCGATATCTTTTAATACTTTAGTATATCTTTGTTTAACTGAAAGCGTTATATTCGGTTTTACATCGCGTTTTCCTACAACTATAAATGCGATTAAACCGCCGATAAAAATCCATATTAAAGACATCCATAATGTTCCATTAAAACCTATAAATGGAATAGTGAAACTAGGCAAATAAGTACCAATTACTCCCATACCTACTGAGAACATTGCCCAAAACCAACCTATTGCTGTGGCTAGTCTTGCTTTATCAGTAATATAGGTCACCCATACTAAGAAACCATATAAAAACAAAGGATAACCCAATCCTCTAATACCGTATAACACTAACATCATGGGTAAATTCTCCATTCCTATTCCAAACAGTAAAAAAAGCACATGGAAAATCAGCCATATCACCGTTCCTAAAGCCATTATTTTCCTAGGACCGTAAACATCAGATAAAACAGCCGCTAGCCATGACCCCACAACTACCATCACACCATAAACTGTAAAAACTAAAGAAGCCTGACCACTAGAAAAGCCGATATCAACAATATTTTTTGATAAAAATGCCTGTTCAATACCATCTCCTGTCATAAAAATAAATATAGCTATAAGTGCAATAAAAATAATTTTCGGAATACCCATCCATGTTTTTGGACTATCTTTAGAAATTGTAACGTTATCCAAAATATTTCCCCCTTATTTAAAAAATGATTAAAATAAACTTAAACGTTTAAGTTTTAGTGATTAAGTTAACGGGATTAAAATCAAATGATTTTAAAAACCCGTCTTGCTTAAATAATCTATATAACTATAGCTTTTCAACTGTATATAACCATAACAAGCATCAACAGCTATTAGATTAAGAATATGTTTTCAAGTTTTAATCATAATGTCTTATCCTCAGCAAATGAACATGATTCACGGATAATTAATTTCGTATCTAGTTCTACCGAAGAAACATTTTCCCCTTGAATTAGATGATTGATCATTTCTCCAGCGACACGACCTATCTCTTTTGTAGGTTGTGAAATGACTGATAATTTCGGAGTATAAATTTCATTCCAATAACTATCATCAAAACCAATTATAATTACATCTTTAGAGATTTTTTTGCCACTCTCTTTTATTGCTTGTAACGCACCTAATAACAATAAATGATTAGTTGCCACAATGGCTTGAACATGTTTATTAATTAATGATTTCGTCGCATGATAGCCGCTATCAATTTGCGCATCCGTGCCCAGTTGCTGATTACTATAATAAATAATTTGTTCATCTAACTTTATATTATTTTTCTTCAACGCTTGTTCATAACCCAATTTTCTCTCTGAGGTTGTGCTAATATCAGGATTTGCTAACAATAACCCTATATTTTTACAGGTACTATCAATAATTCTTTGAGTTGCATTAAACGCTGCTTTTTTGTTATCTACGCTTATAGAAGGTAAATCTGCGCCATCTATTTTTCTATCTATTGTCAAGATAGGTGTTTGCTTCCACTCTTTCTTTAACTTCAATTTAGATTTTACAGGCACTAATATAATAGCGCTTACATTTTGTGCGATAAACGTTTCTATTAAGGCTTGTTGCTTTAGTTCATTTTCCTCTGACGACACAACAGCTATATGTAATTGATGTTTTTGACATTCGTTATTTAATTCTGTCAGTATTTCTGTGAAAAAGGGATTTTGATCAGGTACAATGAAAACAATTAAATTAGATTGTCCAGTTTTTAAACTTCTTGCAAATTGGTTTGGTTCATAGTGCAGTTTATCAATTGCATCTAATACTCTTTGCCTCGTCTTTTTTCCTAATTCAGTACTTTTGTTATTTAAAACATTAGAAACGGTCGCAATAGATACATCAGCAACTTTTGCTACATCATGAAGTGTAGGTTTGTTTTTTACCATATCCCCCACCTTAAACGTTTAAGTTATTTGTTTCGACATATTCTTGTCAGCTAAATTCATTATATATATTTATAATAATAAATGCAAACGCTATCATAAATTTTGGAAATTTTTCATTATCGCGTAATTTGAATGGACACTAATCATTTTATTACTTCAAAGGGTGTTTTATTTTCCAAAATAAAGATTTTGCAATTTACCCTTATATTCTAAATACGAATTATTAATTCTTACTATCATTTTAATAAACTTTATTTGTAACCTAACTATTTTGTATGCGTCAGTTGTACAATAACGTTAATAATTTAATTGTGAGTGTCACATAATAAAGTAAAGGTGATCTTTGTGATAAGTTCTCTATCAATAAAAAAATCATTATATGACTGAATTAGCGAGATGCATAAATGAAATCATTATCTTAATTCCTATAAATAAGTCGTGTAAAATAAATTTAAATGGATCGATGATAACCATTGACCATGCTTGTATAATTAATAATGCAGATTTATATCAATATATTGATATTGAAAATCTAATAGAACTTAAAATACCACTCCCTTTATTTATAGAAAAGGATAAATCCATCGTTAACGCCTTTTTTGATATCAAACAAGTTAAATATATAGAACAATTTCGTAACTTAATTTTGCAAAAATTACATAATCACATTCAAAATCGAAAATACATGCATCTTTATATATCAAATATTATTGAATTTTTACTTAAAGAAGCAAAAGTCCATTTAGATGATCAATATCTACCAACTTTGTATACCAAGCATCCTTTAGTTCAACGTCTGACTCAATACATACATAAACATATCCATGAACCTTTAACTACAAAGCAAGTGTCTAAAGCTTTTTATATATCACAATCGTATATATCTATTTTATTTTCCAAAATATTAAATATGAATTTCAAACAATATACAAGTTCTCTTAAAATTGCATTATCCCTATTTGATTTATTAGAAAAGGAACAAAGTATTTACGATGTCGCATTAAAATATAGTTACACTAACGTTAGTACATATTCTAAAAACTTCAAATTTTATGTAAAAATGCCACCAAAATACTATATTCATCAATTCAGGAAAAATGATTTGAATTCACCGTACCAAGTTTCTTTAAGCACATCTAACTTAACTAAGATTATCAACAAAATGTATAACTTTTCTCATAATCAACATATTTCGTCTAATCAAATCGTTTTGGATAAACTGAAGTATACTCACAAATTTAATGTGACACGTACTTTTATCACATTTGAAGATTTACATAAGTTAATTTCATTTAATCGCTCAAATTTTTCAATTAAAATACTATCGCTAATTTCAAAGCCAAATTTAATTTTACTTCACACTAATTTCGATGATTTAAACAAATTAGATTATCACAACGTCTTTGAAGCGATCAAGCAATTGCTTATCAAAGGTTTTGAAATAACTTTAAAAGTTGACAACCCGCCTTTTTCGCAAACAATTGATTATTAACATCTTGAAATACCAAATAAGTATCTACTAGGCTTTGTTGTGTCTTTATCCTCTTTTCTCCAGTATCAATAAAGCCTTTAAATTTTTTCTCGACACCTGTTAAACAACGTGCAAATGTTGATTTACCTGAGCCATTATGACCAATAATCGCTGTCACTTTGCCCTTACTAATATTGACATCATCTATATTTAAAGCTAATTTCTGTCTTCTTTTATATTTAAAATAATAATTTTGCAAATTTAAGTATCCCAATTTATTATTACGTTTAGCTTTTACATTCAATTGTTCTAAATGAATGTTTCTTAATCCTAGAGTTGCTAATTGTTTATTTGATAAAGCATTAAATTGTTCGTTTTCATAAATTTCACTTATTTTCCCATCTTTCATTATAATAAAGCGATCTGCTACTTCAGTTAAATAATGTAAACGGTGTTCGGCAATGATAATTGTTTTACCTTCATTTTTCCAAATTTTGATCATTTGTTGTATTTTAAAAATGGTATTAAAATCTAAATTTGACGAAGGTTTGTCTAAAATAATCAATTCATGACCATATACTTGAATAGCACTACAAGCCAGCATTTGTTTTTCGCCACCTGACAAATTAAATATGTCCCTATCTAAAAGGTGTTTAAAATTAAATTGTTCAGCAGCTTCTTTGATTCGTGTCATAATCTGACTGGGTGATATACCATAATTCTCAAGTTCAAATGCAAGTTCACTTGTCGTATTCAAACAAAAAAATTGTGACCTTGGGTTTTGGAAAACAGAGCCACTTTGTTGTGTTAACTCATAAACATCTTGCTGTTGTGCATCTTTATGATTTATTAAAATTTGGCCGTCTATGTCTCCCTTATAAAAGTTAGGAATAATACCATTAAGCAACCTCGTTAAGGTAGTTTTTCCACAGCCTGAAGTCCCAGTTAAACAAATAACCTCACCATCTTCAATAGTAAGGTTAATATTATTTAATATCTTGCTTTTGCTTTCTTCGTATTTAAAAGACACATCTTTTAATTGAATCATATTCTACCCTCACATTACATAATAAATGATACAAAGTAACAGTAATAATATTAATAACAACCAATCTAACCAACGAATTTTAAGGGAAATAATTGATGTACGTCTATGCGTTAAATTCAAACCGCGTGTAATTGAAGCAATTGTTAATTCGTTACCAATTTTCACAACACTGTTTAGTAATGGGACAACACGATATTCAACATATTGTATTGGATGTATAAAGGCGATTTTCAAAGAAATACCTCTCATTTTCATAGCATCCTTTATAGCAGCCGACTCTTCTCTAATTGTTGGCAAAAACCTAAACATAACGGCAATCGGGATCGTGATTTTTCTTGATAATTTCATCCGTTCTAATCCTGTTATTAACACTTCAATTTGTGTAGTTTTAAAAATATAATAGCCCATTGCAAGTGAAGGTAAAAAGCGTGTTATGATGCCCGAAGGTACAAAAATCAATAATGTGGCAACTTGGTTACCACCAATCGTTACAAATGCTTCTCCATACCACGCTATCACAGTTAAAATCAAAATGAATAACCCTATTGTATATTTCTTAATACATAATAATAGTAATGCTGGAACAAGTATTATTATTGCTCTTAAATACACTTCAACACCTGTAACGCCACCTGTTAATGCAACTAGTGATATCATCAAGATTAACGCAATTTTAATTCTTGGGTCTAAATTTAATAAATAGGTCTGTGGGATAGTTTGACTATACATTTTAAATCATACCTGTACGTTTGAAATGTTTTTTTAAAATTAATTTTGCTATATAAACGCCAATCCATGCACCAATTATTGTAGTAATAATAATAACTGGTATCATTTCAACAGAAAATAAAGTGGCGACAGTATTCTGATATTCAATACCGTATTTGTCTTGAATAAAAGATAAATATGAATTTCTCATAAAGTAAAATGGTATAAATGTACCAATAGGCCAAAAGGAAAAGAGAATATACCCTAAACAATTGTATTTCCAGCTTTTATAGTGTTTCATGGCCATTAAGCCATCTGCAATTAATATAACAGGTATACTAAATATCAACGCAATCCATGGATGCCCCATTATAGCTAAAATAAGACTTACAATCGTACCGCATATCGTCAATGCACCAAATTTTCGAACTTTTGATATCAGTAATATAATAGGTATGCCACCTACTAAACCAACCATTGCAGGAAGCAATAACATGAATATAGGTATAATACCTAAAATGCCAGGAGGTGCTATAAAAATAAAATATATTGCCGTAAAGAGTCCTATATTTATTAAATCTTTAACTTCTATCTTACTATTATTCATCTAAAACTCCCTCTTTACACATAACGATAAATATTAATATTACAAGTAGACATAACTAAGCTATAACATCATTGTAGACTCAAGATACTATAATTGAAAATAATTATCAATTACATCGTATTGCATAGCTCCTATTATTTATATTATAAACGAAAAACTTCTCAAAAACTAACTTTCCATTTCACATTTAGATATTCATTTATTCTTATTTTTCACAAAAATCAATACGTCATTTCTAAAAGCAAAGATAATACATTTTGTCATCATACAATCCATTCCTCAAGATTATATGTGTCATATTACATTTTTTAAGTGTTATTCAACTTTAAATTTTCAGAATATATTTACAATTCCGAATTTTCTTAGTATATTCATACGTATCACCACTTCATTTCATTTTTAAAAATTATTGAAGTAAACGAAAAATATTTAATAACACCTTTCTCTTTAAACAACGGGATATGAAGTAAAAGGTGTGTATTTAATTTGTATAACTATTAAACAGACTTATATTAAGTAATACATGGGAGGATTGAAAATTATGGAGAAAATGGAGAGAGCTGCACAATTAATCAATGAAGATAGTAAGTATTTTGCGAAACCGGGAAGAATAAAATACTATCCATTAGCTATTTCTCATGGCTATGGCGCAACACTCGTTGATATGGATGGCAATACATATATCGATTTACTTGCGAGTGCTAGTTCACAAAATGTAGGACATGCACCTCAACCAGTGTCAGATGCTATTAAATCACAAGTAGATAAATTCATACACTATACGCCTGCTTATATGTATCATGAACCTTTAGTTAAACTTGCTAAGAAACTCTGTGAAATTGCACCAGGGGATTATGAAAAACGTGTACTTTTCGGACTTTCTGGTTCAGATGCAAACGACGGCATCGTTAAACTTGCAAGAGCGTATACAGGAAGACCTTATATCATCAGTTTCGTTAATGCTTATCACGGTTCTACATATGGGTCATTATCGATGTCTGCCATAAGTTTAAACATGAGAAAAAAGTATGGCCCAATGTTACCAGGATTCTATCATATTCCATTCCCTGATAGATACAGAGGTATGTTTGGTAGTCCAAACGCTAACACTGTCGATGAATATCTTGCGCCACTTAAAGAAATGTTTGAAAAATATGTACCTGCTGATGAAGTAGCTTGTATCGTGATTGAAACGATACAAGGTGATGGTGGATTATTGGAACCAGTCGATGGTTACTTTAAAGCTTTACAAGATTTATGTAAAGCTCACGGCATATTATTAGCAGTGGATGATATCCAACAAGGACTTGGTCGTACTGGTGAATGGAGTTCAGTTTCACATTATCATATTGAACCAGATTTGATTACATTTGGAAAATCGTTAGCAGGCGGTCTGCCTATGTCTGCAATTGTAGGTCGTGCTGAAATAATGGATACATTAGAAGCACCAGCACATTTATTTACAACTGGCGCTAATCCAGTAAGCTGTGAAGCGGCATTAGCTACAATTGGTATGATAGAGGATGAAAATTTACTTCAAGCGAGTACAGATAAAGGTGAGTATGTACGTAACCGTATGGATTCATGGATCGAACGATTTGATGCTGTTGGAGATGTTAGAGGTAAAGGGTTATCTATCGGGATAGATATCGTTTCTGATAAAGAAAATAAGACACGTGATGCGGAAGCCGCATTAAAAATTTGCAATCGCTGTTTTGATAATGGTGTTGTTATTATTGCAGTAGCTGGAAACGTACTCCGTTTCCAACCTCCGTTAGTCATAACGTATAACCAACTTGATACAGCATTAAATGTCTTAGAATCTGCGATTGAAGATTTAGCATCTGGAAAATTAGACAATTACGACATTGCTGGTCAAGGTTGGTAAAATTGGAGGGATCAATGATGCAACAACAAATAAAACTCACAAATGTTATAAAACTTAGCGGTGCTTACATCGCTTATCTCATAGGTTCTGGTTTTGCAACTGGACAAGAAGTTATGCAATTTTTTGCATCCTTTGGCATATATGGTATATTCGGAGCTTTAGTTAGCGCATTATTATTCTGTCTACTTGGCTCCACCTTAATGATGAAGGGATTTGATCTTCAATTAAAACAGCCAGGCAGAATATTTAAGTATTATTGCGGCAACATCTTGGGTACGCTGATTGAATATTTTACAATTATTTTTATTTTTAGCATTGTTGTCATCATGATTGCTGGTACAGGAGCTGTAGTAGCAGAACAATTCCATCTCCCAAATCTAGTCGGTGTACTAGGTATGGGCATTGTCGCAATGATTACAGTTATTTTAGGATTACAAAAGTTAGTCGATATTATTGGTACCGTTGGACCGATTATTGTCATCTTAACAATTGGTATTTGCTTAATTGTTTTCTTCTCAAATATCGGTAGTTTATCTAATATGCTCTATTTACCAGAAAGCGCTAAAAATTTACAACCAACAACACATTGGTGGCAATCTGGCGGATTATTTTTCTGTTACAACATCTTAGCAGGCAGTATCTTCTTTTCACAACTTGGTCAACAATCAAATAGTAGAAAAGAAGCTGGTATTACTGGAATTGTTGGAGGCTCTGTGTTGATGTTAACAGTAATTGTAATGATTATTGCGCTATTAGTGCATTCTGATCATGTATTTGAATTAGAGGTTCCTGTACTTTATTTAGGTAATACGATTGCGCCGTTTATAGCATTTATATTTTCAGTATGTATTTTATTAGGGATTTATTCTACAACTGCACCAATGTATTGGTTAGTTAAAAATGAATTTATGAAGATTTTCCCATCAAAACTTAGCGTTCCTGTAACAGTTGTGTTAGGTATTATTTTTATAATTTGTGGTACATTACCTTTTGGAGAATTAGTATCCATTATATATCCATTTGTAGGTTATATAGGAGCAATTGTTGTAGTTATCATTTTTGTGCGTACGTTATATAATAATTTCGTCAATAAACGTAGTACATAAATGACAGCCGTTAAAATTCAATAAAAAAAGTCCAAGACATTAATTTATGCCTTGGACTTTTTTATTGAGTTTATTGAAAACAGACTATCTATTCCCCACATCATGACCGATTTCTACTGTTTTATCATTTTTATTATAAAGCGCAGCTTGTACACTTCCAAAGTTAGGATCATTACGTTTTTCTTCAATTTCAAAACCTAAACTTTTGAAAATGTCTATATCTTGCTGGTCAGTAGCATTTTCATAAAAGATTTTGCCTCCATCGTTATAAAAACGCGGTTTATTGATAGATTCTTGTAGCGTACCATCGTTACGCAAGTAATCAATAATCACCTCATTTAATGTAGTCGGAATTTTGTTACCACCTGGCGTTCCTATACCCATATAATAATCAGGACCAACTACGATGCTCGGTGAAGTAAATGAACGTGGTTGCTTGTGTTTCGCACCATAATTTGGACTAGATGGATTAGAAGAGAAGTTGCTCAATGAATTATTCATATAGAACCCTTCTTTCATATACTTTCCTGAACCAAAGAAGCTTGCTAATGTATTCGTTGTACTTGTCAATTGTCCATTTTTATCAACTACTACAAAGTGTGTTGTACTTGTATTATCGATGTTATTGGTATTAAAATTACTTTCAAAATTAATTTCATTTAATCTACCTAACAAGTAATCTTGTGAAAGATATTCATCATAATCTTCATCTTGTCCATTTACAATATCCCTATTTCGATACATTAAATCTCTAGATTTTAATATACCAGTAATATAATCTAGACGATTACCTTGAGCTGCTTGATTATTTGTAGCTTCGTCAATTTCTAAACCTTGAAGCATCAATGATCCTCCTAAAGGATTTGAAGCCGCATAAACTTTATTATTTAAGTAATCTGTACTCACTGGCTCTTTTTTCTCCGTTTTATAACTTTGAAAATCTTTTTCTGTTAGTTTGTCATCCGTTTGCTTAGTGACACTTTTACCAACTTTATCATAGAAATAATTAGGGCCATTGTCTCTAATACCTTTCAATGTTTTAGCTAAAGCTGGTTGTTTAATGACATCACCTTCTCTTTTTGTTTGCTCTCCTTCAAAGAAAGGTGAATCTCTATCTACGTCCGAACCATATAGTTTCAAACTTCTTTCTAGTTCTGAATCAACTTCAAAACCTTCTTCAGCTAAAGGAATAACATAGTTCATGATTTTCTTTCTATCCATTTTCCCCGCTTCTTTATGTGCATCTTCAAGACCTCGAACGAAACCTGGCACACCGATTTTATCTTTTTGTTTGTAATTAAAGGAAGAAATATCTTTATATTGCCATTGTTTCGGCGCAACATTTTCTTGACCATCGTAAGCCAGCATTGCACCTCCACCACCTAGACCTGATGAGTGTGGTTCAGTGACAGCAAGCGCATATGAGACACCGATTGAAGCATCAACTGCATTACCGCCATCTTGCAAAATTTTCTCTCCAACACGTGTAGCAATCGGATTATTGGAAGCTACACCGTAATTTTTATCCGATATGTCTTGTTGATGATCTGCAATTTTATTCTCATATAAATCATCTTTATTATAATTATCCTTTTTTGTAATCATATAAAATGTGAAGGATATGATAATAGTAAGGAGTAATATTACGATGAGCGTTTTTTTATTGTAAATACTCATAGTTAAGCTCCTTTAGACAAATATTGATGGTGTGAAGATTTAAGTTCATTTTGTTCATAATGGTCTAAACCTTCATTCGCTCTAGCGAATACAATTAGTAAGAATATTATCAATACAACTGCAATGATTGTAATACTTACCCAATGGTCTTTAATGTTCATAAATATAACCTCCATTCTCTTTTTTAAGATTAATGTTGTCACCTTTTATATTGTTTAATAATTTAGTTTCTTCAATTTTGTTGGGTGTAGATTTAGTCAATTTACCACCCACTGTTTTTATTGGGGTGATCATAAACCTAGAATTTTTACCATTCCAATTTTGTTGGACAGCTAAGCCTTGTTTATTCTTTGATAAGAAACCTTCTGAGGTGACATTACCTAAACTATAAAAAATGCTAGCGTCTTTATAATTTTCAATTTCCTGAACAACTGTATTATGTCCGACGATGACATCAGCACCCGCATCTACTAAAGAGTGTGCATATTTTTTTTGTCTTGTTGTTACTGACCTTTCATCAGTTATCCCCCAGTCCACATTAACTACTACATAATCATTTTTTTCTTTCAATTTTTTTATTAATGGAACATAGATATTGGGTTCCAAGCTGATGGACGTAGTATTTTTCAATGGATCTGTGTAATCAGACTCAACGTCTGTAAAGGAAACGTTTGCTACTTTCTTACCTTTCACCGTTTGTTGTACTGTTTTACTGTTAATAGGATTAGAACCATTACCAGTTAAAAAATTATAACCATTTTGTGCTTCAACAGCTCTACTAAAATCTCTTGCTGTAATATTATCAGTGACTTGATTTATGATATTTAAACTTTTAATATTTAAACCTTTTAAAAACATTACATTTTCTAAATTTTTAGTAATATTTGTTTTTCTATCATCTGAAAATTTGGTTAGTTTTAAACTTGCTGTTGAATAATCACTGTTTTTTAACATGTCTTCAACGGCGCTAAAGGTATCATTAATATTGTTTTTTCTCGTATGACTATTTAATTCCACATTACCTAGATATGTTAGTTTAATTTCATCTTTTCCTTTATTCATAGCTTTAACAGGCTCAAAATCCTGATGCTTCAACACAAATACTAACAAAATCAACGCTATAATTAATATCAAGCCGGTATATATGGAATTCCTTCTTTTATGGCGTTTTGTCCATTTCAAAACACGCTCATCGATAGAGAATCGTTTAGATTGCTTCATATATCTGCTCCTTACTAATTAATAAAGCTATAAAAGAATAAAACAATGTATGTAATACATGTTAGTAACATACATGTAGATAAAGTAATTACAACACCTTGTTTTTGTATAGTATTTGCAATGATACCTGGTATTACGACACCAATACCGGACATTTCTACCATCTCAAACGGGGTTAAGGGGTAAATTAAGTCAAATATAAATTTTAATACCATTCCAGTTAATATCATTGCAGCAAATTTCCTACGCCCGTAGAGAATGACAAAGCGACTAATACCATGGTTCACAATAAAATATGTAATGCAACTAATGATTAGTACAGATAGTAGCATGATTGGTTGATCAAATATGAGAGCTAGATATCCTGGTACAACTAATCCAGCAGGACTAATACCGAATTTCTCGGCAAAAATGAGGCTTAAAACAATCCCCACGAATAATGAAAAATATAACTCTGAACCTATCATATTAATGTATCCCTTCTATATATTGTGCGATTTCTTTTCCTGGTCCATGAATATTACCAACACAGAAAATCAAAGCATTGTGTGATTCTGCATAAAGCGCACGTTCAACTTCATTTATATTTTTACCTTCAAAATTCAAATATTTTTTATCAGGTAATTCTCTCATTACTTCCGTAACCATTTGAGTACTTTTTCCGGTACAAATTAATGTATCGAACGGTACATCTTTTATGAAATTCTCTGCAAATTGTCGAGTTCTATCTACCCTGTCTGAACGACAATTTAAGATAATCACGATTCTTTGATATGGGTAATTATATGACTCTACTTTATTTAAAATGGCTTTAGTAGACTGTGGCTCATTTGCTGCAAAAGCATTCACATACACATTAGTTGTATTATTTGCATTAAAGTATTTAACTTCTACAGCACCTACATCAGGTGGTGCATTTAACATGCCCCTTAAGGCAGTATCTCTGTCGATGCCTAATGCTTCAGCTACACCCATTGCAATTGCTACATTATCCGGAAAGACAATATATCCAAATTCTCGTAAATATGATTCTGGTACTTCTTCCTTATCAACAACAATTAATTTTGTTTTACGCCGTTTAGCTACTTTAGCAAAAAATTTAGTATAATCATCTTTCATTACGACGAGATGACCTTTGTATGGAATAGTTGCTGTAAATGCTTGAGCAACCTCATCTAACGTTGGCCCTAACACATCCATATGATCTTCCATTACATTAACAATGACGCCAATATTCGCTTTCACTAAATCTTTTTGGAATGTAATTTGATAGTCTGGATTAACTGCCATACACTCATTAACTAATGCATTAGCTCTTTGCTTCACAACTTTTCTGACGATATCACGTTGTTCACCTATATTTGCACCTTGAGGTTTTCTATATACAGGATATTCTCTTGGTGTAAACCAATACATCATGCGTGCATCTGTACCAGTTGTTTTACCAATCACGCGGTATTTATCTTCCCGCAAAATACTGTAAATCAAGCGTGTAATCGTTGATTTACCTCTAATACCATTTATATTAATACGTATAGGAATCTTTTCTAATCTGTCAGAATGTCTTCGTTTTTCGACAATTCCTAGCCATAGAATTACGCCTATACAAATTATGATTAGTAGCAAACTCTGTCCCTCTTTTCATCTGCGTATTTATTAATTGCGTGCAAAGATCATTAATCTAGTGAAAATATCTAGCACAAAAAATGGCCTTTGTGTATAAACAAATCTTTATACCTTTCAATACTGACATGCTACCACGTAGTTGTTGATTTTATATAAAGTCTATAAATTAACTGTTAATTGAATGTAAATACACATTTACATTCAATGTAAAATTATATTAAAGGTTAAATGAAATACTTTCATATCAACGTTAATCCTTTTTCTTCAATAAAAAAATTTAAGTAAAAAATATTATAAAAATTTTTTCATCAATTAATAATAAAGGCCGAAAATATGAAATATAATATTTACTTGAAATTTACACATTATTAAAATTCGAATGTTATCTTAAGGGTGAAAGGAATTAAAGATACTTTAGGAGGATGGACATGAGCAAACCTGTAAAGCTAACTGTTTCACTTTATCTCATTATTGTTGCACTCATAACTTGTGGTTATTTAATCATGATTTTAGTAGGTAGCTTCCAAGGTAATGATATGCGTGGTGCAGTACTTGATACAGATAATACAAGACATATTGAAAATGTAGATGAGACCAACAATACTTCAAAACCTTCTGAACCATCTACACAAGAAAACCGCTCTATCCCTAAACATTTGCAATCTAAACACATGGCTCAACCAACAATCAATCAATATAACACTATAAAAACATGGTCTTTAGATAATGACGCATCTAAAAACCATGTTTAATTTTTTGTCACCTATTTTTGACAATTTGTTCAAAATCTAGTTATTATGTATTTTTTACAAAGGGGTATAATTTCAAAGCGTCTGAATTTTCAGATATAATAAAGATATTAGTTTTCTTATTATATCTGAAATGAGGTTTTTATTATGAGTAAATTTACTGATCAAGAAAAAATTCAAATATTAGAAGACTTGATTAGCATTAAATCAGTTAATGACAATGAAATCGAAGTTTGTGAATATCTGCAAAAGTTATTAGCAGAACATGACATAAAATCCGACATCATTAAAATTAACGACAGTCGCGCAAATTTAGTTGCTGAAATCGGTAAAGATGGTCCAGTATTAGGTATCTCCGGTCATATGGATGTTGTCTCTGCGGGCGATGAAAGTAAATGGACGTATGATCCATTCAAACTTACTGAAGTTGATGGTAAACTTTACGGACGTGGCTCAGCTGATATGAAATCAGGTTTAGCAGCATTAGTAATCAGTATGATAGATATTCATGATCAAAACTTATTACAACACGGAAAAATTCGTTTACTAGCAACTGCTGGTGAAGAAATTGTAGGTGAAGGCGCAAAAGCTTTTCAAGATAAAGGATATATGAATGATGTTGATGCACTAGTGATTGCTGAACCTTCTCAAGATCGAATTATTTATGCACATAAAGGATCAATGGATATTCGCGTCACTTCTCGTGGCAAGGCTTCACACAGTTCTATGCCTCAACTTGGTTTCAATGCAATTTCACCATTAGTAAAATTTGTTTATAAAGCTGATGAAGGCTTTGAAAAATTCACTAAAAGTAATGATTTATTAGGCAATGCAATTATGAATGCCACAATTTTCAACGGTGGTAATCAGGTGAATTCCATTCCTGAACATGCTGAGTCTGAATTTAATATTCGTACGATTCCTGAGCATGATAACGAACAGTTCATCTCATATTTCAACGAAATCTTAAAACAAGTCGAAACTGAACAAACGGATATCGATATTGACACATACATGTCTAGACCACCTGTTTATACTACAGGACAAAACCAATTAGCTGAACTTGCTGTTGAAATGGGAGAAAAATATTTAAATACTACATTACCAACTGAAGCTTCACCTGGTGTTACCGACGCGTCTGATTTACTAGTAGACAAAGATGAAAACTTTTCATTTATCATGTATGGCCCTGGGGCTGTAAGCCAAGCACACCAAGTAGATGAACACGTGGAAAAAGATATATATCTGACATTTGTTGATTTATTTACAGATTTCTTCTCTACTTACTTAAATAATTCAAACGAAGTATGATTGTAAATCGATTATAAATACCATTTTGATAAAATAGTATAAAATCAAATGAGCATGGGACATAAAGTTCTTGGACAAGTGAAAAAAGACAATTTCTATTGAAATAATATAGAAATTGTCTTTTTCATTATTATTTTGATTATAGTTAGCTCGTTGATCTACTACTTTCTTATATCAAGTGCCATTAATACAACGCCAAGTTCGCTTTTGACGCGTTTGTTTTCCTAACCTATACTACATTTTTCGTGTTCAATAATGTGACGTATTTTGGGGAGACTCTTGAGGGAACAAGACAGTCTGAAACTGTCCCCAAAGAAAGCGAGCCAACAATACGAAATATTGCATAAAAAAGAAGCACTCAGATGAATTGAATTAAATCATCTGAGTGCTATTTTTCTGAAATTTATGTTCCAGACTCTCTATCGCGTTAAAACATGATTATATCAGTCTATAATTTTTTTCAACTTATTGATAAATTGTGCTCTTTCAGGAATTGGGAAGATAGGATGAATATGAAATAGCTGGTATCCTGGGATAAAGTTATGATGAATACCTTGAGCATTTAACACTTGCGATAATTTAACCGCGTCAGGATAAAGCGTTTCTTTTGTACCAATTGAAATGGTTATTTTTCCTAATCCATTGAATGATCCGTAAATTGGCGAAACTCTCCAATCCGTTAATGACAGTTCACCAGCCCATAGACTAATTAAATATTTACTGCCCTCAACACCTAACATGGGATCAATTTTTTCATAATTGTAAACTTCAGGATGACTAAATGTACCGTCCAGTACTGGTGAAATCATCACAATATCACTTGGCTGTGACATATTCACTGTTTTTAAATACTGTGCAAAAGATAATGTAATTTGGCCTCCAGCCGAATCGCCCATGATAACAACACGCTCTGAACTCACCTTTTGTTCTAATTCACGTCTATAAATCTCTTCTAGTAATTCAAAAGTTTCCTTATATGTTGCATGTGGAATTTTAGGATATATTGGCATTATTACTTTTGCATCAAAGGCTGTTGCCAACATATCTATATATTCAAAATGATATGGCAGTGGATCTTGGAACCACGCTCCACCGTGAATGTATATCACTACTTTTTGTTGACGATCTTCTTTATCATTCACAATATAATTGGTTACATTGTGAATTTTTTTAGTGTAAACAGCATTGTCAAAGTTATAATTCGTACCTTCGTACTCGCCTTGTGTTTGTTCTTTAACAAATTCAAGCGCTTTTTGTGCGTTTGCTTTCTTTTCAAATGGTTGTTTCATCTTTGTTGCTCTAATCATTATTTCATACAAAAAGCTTTTATAACTACGTTTTTCTAAAAGCTTGGCGTATAAATATGAAGCTATCACACTAACACTTGCAATGGTTAATATTCTTTTTAGCATTTCATATTACCTCCAATGAACAATTACTTCGTGACTTGGTTAGTATCAACAATAAACTAAACTATATATTGTGCTCCATCCATAAGTTTAATAAACACTTAAACATTAACACCTCACACAAGCCTACCATGCTCAAATATGTTGTGTGACTAGTGCGCTTCACACATCAAAATATAGTAAATAATCCTTTTAAGAAAATGCTATAAAACGCCTTTTGGATACAATTCTCCAAAACTAGAGCGAAGTTGAATTATCGTTAACTCATTTTATTAATATGTATTGTACATTTCATTACGAAATGATGTAATGTTAATTTGTATTAAGTTAGCTCTCGAGTATAGCTGAATCTATTGAAAATGATTGATTTATCATCATTGACATATATAATTCATCATAAAAATGATGGTCCATATAAATAGATTCATGTTTGATACCTTCAATTTTGAATCCTAATTTCTCATAAAATTTAACTGCCGGAGTATTAGTTGTAATGACAGTTAATTCTAGTCTTCTTAACCCTTTACGCTCAGCCCATTTTATTGTTTCTTGAAACATCTTTGTTGCTAACCCTTGATGGTGTTTTTCATTTATCACACCGGTCACAATATAACCGATATGCTTAATTTTCGCTAATCTACTAATATGTACAGATAAATATCCTAGAATGTCATTTTCATCAGTTTTAACACCAATATAGAAATTGTGTTTAATATCATCAACAAGTCTATCTTTATTAAAACTTCTTTCATCAGGTAAATAGAGCATGTATTGTGTCTCTTGATCAATCTTTTTCATGCAAGTATACAGCGCTTCAGCTTCATTCGGACATATTCTTTCTATGCGCATAAATACTCCTCCTCAATTCAATAGATTAATCTTATCATACATTATTTTTATTATATATGATACTTGTGATTTAATTTACCTCATTTTTATTTTAGACAATTTACTTTTAATTATAAGGTTTTTAAATTGAAACATCCTATTATTAGTATTACTTTTATGTTAATAAACTAACAACAGGATGTCTAATTACTTATAATGCACAACTATTTCATATTCATTTATGATTTTAAACTTTCATACATTATGGATAATTGGTGTTCTATTTGTTGCATATCAATAAATCTACCTTGACGATGCATTTCTTTACCGTTGAGAAAGATCAAATCAACCGGTACTGTAAAGATAGATAATTCACCAGCTATTTCTTCTACATTACTTTGATTAACCACACCTAATGGTATGTCTGGGAATTCACGCAACATGTCCTCAATTTGCGGCAATACCGCATGACAAACACTGCAATTATCTCTCATTACATGAATGACTACGAGCGGATGTTTGTTAATAAATGAATGATATTCATCCATGGAACTTAATGTTTGAGTCATATAGAACACCCTCCTTAATTATAAAGTGTTTAATATTATGCACCATATATAGTATACTTCGCAATTTATATGCTTTTGACTACAAAATGTGTACGTAATCATCATATCTAAATATATTTACAAATCATTATTGAAATTTGGCAGTAATCGTTGAATACGTGTTCTAGTTTCCTCTGTATAACCTTGTAGTCCACCTGTATGAATAAACAAAATTGTTTGTTGATCATCATATTTTCCTTCTTGAATTTCTTTAACCATACCTCTAAAAGCTTTTCCTGTGTAGGTTGGATCTAAAACAATACCTTCTTGTTGTGCAATATCAATATAAAATGCTAATTCTTCATCTGTTGCTTGTGCATAACCTAATCCAATATAACTATCATTAATGGTAATTGTATCGAATGTATCTATGTTTTCATCTAAATGATTAATGATTGTTTGCACTTTATTTTTAAAGGCTGCTGCACTTTCATTGACTGCATAACCAATTATCTTTGTCGGTAGGTTGTGACTGTGTTTACCAAACCATAAACCTGCATATGTGCCACCTGAGCCTACAGCTACATTAATAGAGTCAAAATGACAACCTAATTCAGCCTCTTGTTCTATAACCTCTTCAAAAGCATTGATATAACCATGCGTACCTATCCAATCTGATGCGCCAGTTGGTATCATAAAAGGTGTTTTGTTTTTACTTTCTAGTGTATGACTCAATTGTGCCATCGCTATTTCTCGAGACTGATCGTCGTCAATCACATGTACATGTGCACCAAGCATAGCATCTAAGAATAAATTACCTTCAAAAGATTTCATTGTACCTTCTAACACGAGATGACATTCAATTTGATATTTTGCGCATAGTGCTGCTGTTGCTCTGGCATGATTAGATGTGATTGCACCTGTTGTAATAATCGTATCATAGCCATGATCAATTATATATTGTATTGTATACTCTAACTTTCTTACTTTATTCCCTGATATTTCAGTACCAGTATAATCATCTCTTTTAATATAAATTTCTTTGCCTAAACGTTTACTTAAGTGTTCTAACTTATGAATAGGCGTGGGTAAGTTGGCGACATCTAACTTTCTATTTAACATTATTTTTAACCTCCTGCGTCAATATTTCTTACACGTCCGGAATAAATACACTTGCCTCGCTATCTCTAGGATAATAATAACCATTTGGTATCGTTTGCAACTCAATTAAACTTCCCCATGGAGTTTTAACATATACCGTACGATTACCAGCTGTATCTTCATATTTTGTATTACTGTGAGGTTCAGAGATAGGTTCTCCCCCAGCTTGTTTGATTTTATTAAGCGATGCTTCAAAGTCGTCCACGTAAAATGAAATATGTGTATAACCTATGTCTTGTAAATTTACTGCGCTTTTTTGATTTGCATATACAAATTCAAACATCTCTATATTAGGGCCATCATTGAACACCATCATTCTCTTTTTAACAATTTCAGCGCCATTCTCCAATCCCAATACATGTTCAACAAATTGGCCACCTCTAGGTTCATCCATTTTAGTTTGGCTATCATAAGCAATACGACCATCTAAAGCCTCTTTAAAGAAAGCCGTTGCTATTTCAATATCAGGTACAGTTAAACCAATATGATTAATACCTCTAGCCATCAAGTCGTAATCCTCCTTATATATCCTTTTCGTCTGTTTCATATCATAGCTAATATCAGTCAATACAATAAGTTTACTAACAATTGCTTGTGACTTGGACACACCGGATACTGTTAAGCATGTGCTATACAGGCAATCAATCTAGCATTTAATGACTTTCAGCCAAGTCAAAATGATTTTTCAATAAAATATATCGATTCATATCTTGATAATTTTCACCATCATACATGTCCTGAATATCAGTTGCGACAAAATGAAAACCTGCATTTTTAGCAACTTTATTACTAGCAATATTTCTTACGTCTGCAATAATCGTAAGTTTATTCAATTCTAAAATTTCAAATGCATAATGACATATAATCACAACACTTTCCGTCGCAATTCGCTTACCTGTATATCTTTTCGCCATCCAATAACCTATTTCTGCTTTTTTATTTTTTAAATCGATTTTATGTAAATCTATTGTGCCAATCAATTCATCTTCATAATAGATTAGAAATAATTGACCTTTACTTTCAGCTTGATGTTGTATCATCATTTTTAAATATGATTTTTCCGCATCTACAGTGAGATCTTCAGTAATGAAATCTAAAAATCGTGATAAATGCGTAAAATTTTCTTGAATGGTTTCAAATAATGATTCAGCCATTTTAAGATCTGGTGGTCTTAATGAAACGTTCGGCAGTATTTCTATAAACGGTCTATATTGCATTGTCTCACCTTCTTTAATTATGTCTTATATCATATCTTATTTGTAATTTCTGAATATTTCAACATTTTAATGATTAGACATAAAAAATAGGAGTGCCTCAGATATCTAATTAATACTTTAATATCTGAGACTACTCCTAATAACATGAAGTTCAAGTTAGCTAAATGACTTAGCAAATTATTACTTAATAACCTATTATTAAGGCAATAGACATACCAATACAACATATGATTACCCATACTAAAATTAATTTCCAAGCAAATTTAAGCCACTGAGTATAAGATATCTTTCCAACAGCTAAAGCACCCATTAAAATTGCAGAAGTTGGAAATAAGACATTACTGATTGAATCTCCATATTGAAACGCAAGTACAGTAATTTGTCTATTGATATGTAATAAGTCAGAGATTGGTACCATTAATGGCATAGTAGTTAATGCTTGTCCAGAACCTGATGGTATAAAGAAATTCAAAAAGAATTGTAAGATAAACATCGCGATGATAACTGCCGAGGAAGGTACATCTGTAAGCAAGGTTGTCATACCATGTACGATGGTATCTATTACTTGGCCATTTTCTAAAATGACAATAATACCTTTAGCAAAGCCAACAATCATTGCGCCAAACAAAATATCTTTCATACCTTCTATCATGGCTTCAAATGTACCGTTGACGCCCAATCCTCCTATGACACCTGCAAGTAAACCTGCCAATAAGAAGTTAGCACTCATCTCGTTAAAGGACCAACCATAATTAAAAATACCAAACACATTTAATACGATCGCTGCAACAATGAGTAGTAAACCAACTTTCTGTCGCTTCGTAAAACGTGGCGTATCCATCGCTTCCGTAGATTGTCCTTCAACTTTTTCCAGTTCGTATACAATACTTTTCGACATATCTTGTTTCACTTTACGTGCATATATCATCACTGTTGTAATAGCTGCCAACAAGACAAAGATATAAATAATCGAACGCAACCCCCAACCTGAAAATAATGGTAACTCCGCTACAGATTGTGCAACACCTACAGTAAATGGGTTTAACATACCACCAATAAAGCCACTTGCTGCTCCAAGTATAACCATTGCTGCTCCAGTCAACGCATCATATCCTAATGTTCTTGCTATAATAATTCCAATAGGAACAAAGATAATCGTTTCTTCTGCTAATCCAATTGAAAAACCTAATATAGAAAATATCGTCATAGTCAATGGAATCATTAGTACTTTATAAGATCCTAATGTGTTCATTGCTTTATTCACACCATTTTCAAATGCGCCTGTTTTATGGACAATACCAAATGCGCCACCCACTAAGAAAATGTAAAATACAATTTCAGCGCCACTCTGTAATCCTTCTGGAATTGCTCGAAATATATCAAAAAACGAAACGCCATGTTGTGACACTTCTTGATATGAACCAGATATAACTAATGTTTGTCCATCTTTTTTTTCACGTGCATATTCCCCAGCTGGTATTAAATATGTAAGTAAACTAGCCACAACAATGATAAATAATAACAATGCATATGTATGTGGTGTTTTAAATGTTATCTTTTTAAAAATTGATTTGAACATTTTAAATATCCCCCATTAAATGGTTTTTAATTGAAAAAAATCATAATCTAAAAAATAACCTGATCAATCAATTTAATAAATTACTGTTATAATAATACACTTTATAGATATTATGCTGAATTTTCAATCTATTTTTAAATATCTTTAACTAAATCATAAAATATTATGATTTTGAACGTGCATGCTTGCCTGGGGATATGATTCGAGCCTGTAGTCTCTCGTTCATATCTTTTCCCTAGGCGTCAGCACGTTACAAAATCACGATGGGAGATATTTAGTACAAATGAAAAATATTTTGACTTAAATCCATTCAAGCTAATCATTTCATGTTGCAGCTATTTTATATCTTTTAAAATATTATGATTTTAAACGTGCATGCTTGCCTGAGATATGATTCGAGTCTGTAGTCTCTCGCTCATATCATTCCTCTAGATTTCAGCACACTATGACATCATTTTAATTTATTAGGTTTCGATCCAAGACGAACGTGATGCAAAACTTCACAAAGCAAAGAAAACGCCAATTTCTATAATATTTCAATAGAAATTGGCGTTTATTTTTAGTCAGAGAAATTAAAGTCTCTAATTTTTTACTTATATCAACTTAGAAGAAACGTTTAACAGCTGTTGACATTGGAGGAATTTCATCTAAATCTAATTTTTTATCTTCAGTAATAGATCTGTATGCCCATTTACCGTAATTAATTGCTTCGTCTTTAACAATTTTACCAGGTAATGGTGCAGCATTTGGATCAACATAAACGTTGACAATTGTTGGTCTATCTTGAGCCATTGCTTCTTCTACAACTTCATCAATTCTATTAGGATCTTTAAGCGTATAACCAACGCCACCACAACTTTCCGCAAATTGTGCTAAGTCTATATCAGTGAAGTTGATTGCATATTCTAATTCACCAGCAGCTTGTTGTTCATATTTAATGAATGATAGTTCTTGGTTATTTAAAACAAATATAGTCATTGGTAAATCATATTGTACTGCTGTTGCAAAGTCTTGCATTACCATTTCAAACGCACCATCGCCTGCTATACCCACTACTTGACGGTTAGGGTAAGCACGTTTTGCTGCTAATGCACCTGGTAATGCACAGCCCATCGTACCTAACCAACTAGAAACGATGAATTTATTATTCACTGTTAGATCTAAATAACGTGTTGACCATACAGTAGATGTACCGACATCGATTGAGAAAATCGCGTCATCTGTTCTCACTTGGTTGATTGCATCCATTAGACGTTCTGGACGGATTGGTGAACTTTCATCTGCTTTATCTTTATCCATCCAAGAATCCCAAGTTGCTTTTCTTTCTAATGTTTTATTTAAGAAATCACGATTTTTCACGTGTTTGGCACTATCTGTTAATTGTTGCAATGCTAATTTACTATCACCAATTATACCTGCATTCACGTCGAAACGATGTCCAATATTTTCTGGATTTGTATCGATTTGAATTGCTTTGATATTTTTCTTAGGTAAATAGTCAACATAAGGATAGTTTGTACCTACCATTATTAGTAAATCAGCGTCTTGAATCGTTTGATAAGACACTTTAGTACCAATTTTACCTAAGTTACCCAAATTATATGGGTGAGCATCTGCTAAGATACCTTTAGCAGGTAAAGTAATGATTGACGGAATTTTAACCGCTTCAATAAATTCTTGCACTTCGTCTTTAGCATGTTTAGCACCAGTACCGATAATCATAACCGGACGTTTACTTTTATTAATAAGCTTAGTGGCTTTTTTAATGCTACGTGGTTTTGGTGCAACACGTGCTGGTGGTGCAGTGTCCACTGGTGTATTTGTTGTATCTTTCACTTTGTTTGTCAATAGGTTATTTGGCAGAATTAAGACTGCAACACCTTTTTTCTCATAAGCCGTACGGATTGCTTCATTAACAATGCCGAATATATCTTTATCATTCTCAGAGATTTGACGGTTATAAACAGCTACATCGTCTACCATTTTGCTAATATCTGTTTCTTGGAATGCTTTTGTTCCTAAAGCTGTACTATCTGTTTGTCCTGCTAAAATAAGTTGAGGAACATTATCCATTTTCGCATCATACATACCATTAAGTAAGTGAACGACACCTGGACCACCGATACTTAATGCAACTCCAATTTTACCAGTCAATTTTGTATGACTTGCAGCTGCTAAACTTGCTACTTCTTCATGACGTACATGAACAAATTCAATATTATCTCTTTCAGTTCTTAAACTATCTACTACCGCATCTATAGAATCTCCTGGGATACCATATAAGTGGTCTATCTCCCATGCTTGTAATGCTTTTACTAATGCTTCATTTGCTTTAATTTTTGCCATTGTAAAAATTGCTCCTTCCAAACTTTAACGATTTATTTTTACCCTAAAATAGTTAATACTGTGTTTTAACACTACGCTTAATATAAAAAGATTATGAGTATCGGGAGAACGATTGAACTTAATAATGCAGTCAAAATCATACCAATTGAACTAAACGCACCTGCTTCTAAATCAATATCAAGTGCTTGAGCTGTACCAAAAGCATGTGATGCGTTACCAAATGTTAAACCTTTTGCAATAGAAGTTTTAAATCTTCCAAATTTAATCAAATACGCACCTAAAATGCTCCCGATTAAACCAGTTGCTACGATAAATAACACTGCTATTGCATCCACACCACCCATTTGGTGAGATACTTGAATACCTACAGCAGCTGTAATTGATCTTGGTAACATCGTAACAATAACTTCTTTTGAATAACCAAACATTTTTAATATGACATAAACAAATGCAAAGTTCAAAATTACTGCTGTAATCACACTACTAAATATAATTTTACCATTAGCTAATATTTTATGACGATTTTGATATAGTGGATACGCTAATGTTACCACTGTACAATTCAACAGTTGGTGTATCCACTTTCCACCGACCATATATTGTTTATAATCTAAGTTAAATAACAATAATACAACGATAATTCCAATTGATGATATAAGTGCAGGGTTTAAAAATGGGCTCCGGTATTGAAACTGTAATTTTTTTGCTCCAACGTACATAAAAACTGTCAGTAGAATCATTAACAATGCTTTTAGAAGTACCATCTAATCTTGACCATTCCCGTATTGTTCAGCTTTAACCATTTTTTCAGCAATAAACCCTGAAATTAAAGCAACACAACATGTGCCTAGAACAATCATGATAAAGAATAAAATAAAATTAAAATTGATCATATTAGCGACATCCATAATACCTACGACAGATGGAACAAAGAAAAATACCATGGTAGCTAAGAAAAATTTAGAGCCTTCTTCTACCCATTTTGTTGGAATAATTTTAAATTGTAGTAATAAGAAAAATAATATTAATCCAACGATACTACCTGCAATCGGAATATCAAAAATCATTTGAATTTTATTACCAATAAAAGTAATACCCATAATAATTAATGCTTGAAACATAATTTTGATTATCTTTAGCGCTACCTGCAATACTCATCACCCTTTTTATTACTTTTGAACTGCTGACTATTTTTAACTACTTTGTTGATTACATGACTAAGTATAACGCGCCATTAAATATAATAAAAATATTGTTTTTTCATAATACCAATTACTTTTTTCTATGAAAGCGATTTTACATATTCCAATTAGCTATAGCTAATAAAACAAATCAACTATTTTACTATGTGTCCTTTTCAAATGATTTCATAGCATAGCTTTTACAACTAAAAATAGTGGGAACAGGATTGGAATCAAAACATCCGTTTGATTGCGCAATCTACTCCCACCAATACCTAAAATTACTCTACGCTATGGTTGAAATTTCTATTATTAACACACAATTGATTCAATCGTTTTATTCAAATGTTGTTTCATTATCACATAATATGAATACTAACCTACGTCTTTATAAACGTTGTTTCATAAAATCTATCCATTGTCTGGTTGCATAACTTAAATATTTATCTCGTTTCCATATCACACCTAATTCCCAACTCATGCCTGGATCCTCAAGTGTTATATTTTTAAAGTCACTGTTTAATAATCCCACTATATTCTCTGGTAAAATACTTACACCTAAATGAGCATTTAAAAGATTTTCAATAAAGTTCCATTGTGAAATCTTGGATATTGTATTAGGTATATAACCTGCATTTTTTGCCGCTTCGATAATCTTATCATTCAAGTAAAAATCTTCATTAAAAAGTATAAAATCTTCGTCTTTTAGCATGCTCATTTTCACTTGTTGATATTGAGCAAGACGATGTTCTTTATTCAAAACTAATTTCAACTCTTCTTGATATAATGGCAAGGAATGGAAAATAGATTGGTCTACTGGTAATGTTGTAATTCCTATATCTATTTCATCATTAATTAATTGATGTTCAATCATTTTGCCACCGTTTTCCACTAAGTTATACGTTACATTAGGATACTGCTGATGGAATTCACCTAAAATATGAATAAACTTATTCATATTCATGACTGCAGACAAACCAATGCTAATATGACCTGTTTCTAAACCTAATAAACTATTAATTTCTTTAGGCAGATCTTTGTATAATGATAAGATTTCTTTACTTTTATGATAAAAAACTGAGCCAGCATCCGTTAGGACAAGTTGACGTTTGCTTCGATCAAACAATGGCATATTCAATTCTTTTTCAATGTCTTTAATTGCTTTACTTATCGTTGGCTGAGCGATATACAATGATTTAGATGCATTTGTCATACCTTGTTGGTTTACTACTTCTACAAAATACTTCATATGTTTAATATCCATATGCGTGCTCCTCTATACTTAACTTCAATGTGTATATCCTAGTATACGGTTATATACTATTTTTTCAATCTTTTTAGTTTATGCATTATTTAATGTATTGAAATGATTAGGACTATTGAAAAATCATCCTGATATGTATAATCAATTTCTATGCTCATTTTCACTATAAAAAAGAGAAACCAAATATCACACTTGATTTCTCCTCTTTTTATAGTAAATGATAGATTTTCATAAACTCCGCTAAATTAAGCTAAGTTAGCATTGTCTGTATTTCCTTCATCTGAATCTTTTAATTTAATTATTTTAAACCCAATAAATCCAAAAATAACTGAAATTATAGGAACTGTATAATTCACAATAGCAAATGGTGCATATTCCATTACCGATACGCCTAACGTAGATGCGATAAATACACCACATGTATTCCAAGGTACGAATACTGAAGTTAATGTTCCACCATCTTCTAATGCCCTAGATAGGTTCTTAGGATGTAAGCCTTTGTCTTTAAAAGCACTCGCATACATTCTAGAAGGTACAATAATAGATATGTATTGTTCTGAACATGTAAAGTTAGTGCCGATACAAGAAATAATCACTGATGCAATCAATGAACCAGTTGTTCTCGCTACTTTTAAAATCACCGAAATTAATGCAGATAGCATGCCCGAATATTCCAATACGCCACCAAAAGTCATCGCTACTAAAGTCAATGAAATCGTATAAAACATTGATTCTAAACCGCCACGATTAAACAGTTCATCTACAAGTTTATTACCTGATTCAATCGTATATCCTGTTTGCAAAGCAGTCAGCGCTTCCGTTATGCTTCCACCTTGTACAAAAATTTGAGCAAAAAATCCAAATATAATGCCGACACAAATTGCTGGAATAGCTGGAACTTTGAACGTTACTAATACAATAACTACTAAAGGTACTAACAACAACCATGGTGTAATCACAAAATTATCTTGCATAGTGTTAAGAATTGCATCGATACGCTTCGTATCAAAATTTTTATTACCATACTGCATACCAATAAAGAAAAATGCAATTAACGCAATAATCACAGCTGGGATTGTGGTATAGAACATATGTTTAATATGCTCAAATAATTCAACACCAGATAATCCTGAAGCAAGATTTGTCGTATCTGATAATGGGCTCATCTTATCACCAAAATAAGCACCACAAATGACTGCACCAGCGACCATGCCTGGAGAAATACCCATGCTAACACCAATACCCATTGATGCAACACCAACAGTAGCCATTGTCGACCAACTACTACCGATAGCTAACGCTACGACACCACATAATATAACTACAACTGCTAAAAAATAACGAGGGTCTATTAACTGAAGCCCATAAAATATCATTGTTGCTACGACACCACTACCAATCCATGAGCCAATAACTAAACCTACAAGTATAATAATAACAATCGCTGGCAAAGCATGCCGTATGCCCTTGTACATCATTTCTTCTACTTCACTAAATTCATATCCATGCAACATAGTCACAATGATAGCGACCGCAGTACCAATCATTAGAGGAATATGAGGTTCTTTTTCTAATACAGCCACAGTTATTAACATCGTAATAATCATAATTGACAATGTAACGACTGCCGACGTAACACCTAGTGGCTTCTTTAAATCATGTTTTTCTTCGTTATGCTTATCTTTTGGCTTTAAAATAACAAACACCTACCTTTGTTAATTTATATCATACTTAAAAATGTATGCGCTTTCAATAGTGTATTTATAAATTTTTAATGAATTTTATCTCAATTAATTTATTGTTATACTTAAAATCAGCGTCATTACTCGACTTACTCTCCTGTCTGTAAACTTCAAATAATGATTTAAATTCTTTGATTTTTACAACAATAAAATATAAATGCGATTAACAAAGGTGGTATATACTAAAAAAGTCTAGACGACATTGCTTCGTCCTAGACTTTTTCATATTGTCTGTAATTGAGTTAGTAGTGCTTATGCATGAAGTGAAGTTCAGGTAATCATTTTATACTTTCTTCAATATTCGTCATCTTTGCCAAGCTGAGATGACGAAATTATTTTAATAAAATTAGATTTCTATCCGCGCTCTAAAGCATTTTTATGAGGCATATTTACTGAAATTGATAGCTATGATGACCTTTTGCAAAGCCTTTCGCCGTATAAATCCAAGAACCTCCGCCTTGTTCAATATCATTAGCACAAATCACTAACTGATCCGTCCCTGGGATAAATGCTGGATGGGTTGAACGAAGCATATGCCCTTGATCACGACCCGGGATTAAAATTTGTCCAATAGGATAACCTTTTTTATTAAACACTAATACTCTGCCCTGTCCATACATTGCTACGTATAAATTATCATCACTGTCTATACAACATGAATCTGGCCCTTCGTGTCCAGTAAAATGGTAAGGTATAGAAGCGCCAAATGGTGCAATGGTTACACCGTCTTCTAGTAAATCAATACGATGTAATCGGTTCGCATTTGTTTCAGTTACCCAAAGTGTTTTTTCGTCAGTACTTAAAGCTACGCCATTGGCAACAGCTAAATTTTGAAGCACAGGTGTTATGGATTTATAATCTGGCGCAACATAATATACGCCACCTTTAAGATTCGTAGAGTATCCTCTAAAATCAGTAAAATAAAATCCACCTTTACTATCAAACACTAAATCATCTACACAATATTCTGTGTCAATGTCTGACACAATCGTCTCTTCTGCTTCTCCCTCAGCATTAACTGCAAACACGCCGCCTGAACGCTCAAAGTCACCCAAATAACAAACAAATAATCTTCCATCCTTGTGGATTTTAACAGCTGCAGGATTTTCTTTATGTGATGTAAAAAGCTGAGTTACTTTTTTGTCTGGCAAAGTCACATGAAAAACAGTTCCCCCAAACACTTCGCAAAGTGTTAAATCACCATTTCTATCAAAGCATAAACCTTCTAATTGTAATCCTTCATCTGAAATTTCCAACCAAGGTTCTGCAGTTATTGTTTGTAGACTTTGTTCCGATGCTAAAATTGGCACCACAGAATGATTCTTGTGATCATATGATAATGCCGGTAGATTATTCCCCATCATACTCCCTCTTTTCTTTTAATCTTTTCTTTCGAGCTTGTAATTTATATTATATGGAACTCAAATCACAAAATAAAATATTTATATTTTAATTCAAAGTCATTTATTGCGCAAAAAGACGGAGTAATGAAAACAATGAGTCATTACTCCGTCAATCATATTAAATATTTTAAAGTCTCAATGATACCTATCAAAAATATAATTCAATCGCTAATATGCTTCTCTAATTTGATTGAGAATCTGTTCTGCCATAGCTGCATTTGCGCTCGGTTTTTCTTTTAACAGTTCAGCGACTCTAGCGATTTCATCACCTTGCGCACCCACAACAATTGCTAATGATTTATATTGTAAACTCATATGACCTTTTTGAATACCTTCCGAAACCAGTGCACGACATGCTGCAAAGTTTTGAGCTAAACCAACTGCAGCTACAACATGACCAAGTTCTTGTGCTGAATCAACTTTCATTAAATCTAAAGCAGCTCGAGCAATAGGTAAGACACGTGTACCTCCACCAACTGTTGCCAGTGTCATTGGCACCTCAATCGTACCAATTAATTTTTGGCGTGTTACATCATATTGCCAAGTAGCTATACCTCGATACTGTCCATCTTTACTCGCATATGCGTGAGCACTAGCTTCAGCACCACGCGTATCATTACCTGTAGCTAAGACAACTGCGTGAATGCCATTCATCACACCCTTGTTATGCGTCGCTGCACGATGAATATCTACTTGCGCTAACACAGATGCTCTTTCCATTCTACGTGCTACTTCGGCACCGTCACGTCCACCTTTGGATAGTGATTGAATATCTATCTCACCTTGTACTTTAACAACAGAAGCAGTGGCGTGATTAGATAGAATACTCATTAATATATCTACATCTTCAAGTTCCGTTTTTAAATATGCAGAAATCCCCTCTAATATTGTATTTAACATGTTAGCACCCATTGCATCTTTTGTATCTACAAATACTTTGAGCGATAATAATTCCGCTTCTGGAAAAGTATCTATTTCAATTCGACGGTAACCGCCACCTCTTTCAATAATACTAGGATAAGACTCATCTGCAATTTGCTTAATCTTCGGCTCAAGATCTTTAATATTTTGAGATAAACGTTGTGTATCCTTTACGTTATCAAAAACAATTTGTCCAATCATTAATCGCTCACTAGCTACGACATGAAACCCACCTGTTTCGTTGACTAACTTTGCACCATAGCTTGCAGCTGCAACAACAGAGGGTTCTTCAACCATCATTGGAACAACATATGATTTGTCGTCTACAATAATTTCAGGTAGTAACCCGACAGGCAACGCACCTTGACCAATCACATTTTCAATTAAACTGTTGGCAATTTCTTCTGGAATTAAAGGATGTGTTAATAACATATCGTGATTATCTTTATTCAACCAACCATAATCAAGTAGACAATCTAACTTCTCCTCACGTGATAAATGGCGAAAATCTTTACCTAAAGGTAACATTAGGCATCCCCCTTTTCTACATATAATGCGATACCTAAACCGCCACCAATACATGCAGTTGCAATCCCGTTTCGTTTATTTTCTTGTGATAAGATATTTACTAAAGTAGTCACCAATCGTGTACCACTTGCACCTATTGGATGACCTAAAGCAATGGCACCACCATATAAGTTAAGCTTATCAGGATGTATCTCTAAATTGTTTTTAACCGGTATACTTTGAGCAGCAAATGCTTCTGTCATTTCCACAACGTCAATATCATCCATGTCTTTCTTGGATTTTGTTAATAATTCCGTCACTGCATGATACGGCGCGTACCCCATATAGGTAGGATCACAGCCAATTTCCGCGTGTTCACCTAATGTTGCAATAATTTCAAAGCCTTCTTGCCTTGCATAATCCGCATCCATCAAAATAATTGTTGATGCGCCATCATTGATACTTGAAGCATTCCCACCTGTGACAGTGCCATCTTCTTTAAATATTGTTTTTAAAGTACTTAATTTTTCAATACTACTATTGCCACGAATGCCTTCATCTACCGTCATTAATTCGCCTTCATTATCTGTTAATGTAACAATTTCATCATCAAATTTACCTGCTTCTGAAGCTTGCGCTGCTTTATGTTGTGAATCGTTCGCAAACGCATCTTGTTGTTCTCGTGTGACATTATATTTTTCCGCTATTTTCTCTGCTGTAACACCCATTGGTACATTTAGAAATGCATCAGTTAAGCCGTCATGCATAAAACTTTCAACTGATGTTGCTTCTTCATCAAATAGTATTTTGGGCGCATTTGTCATACTTTCAATACCTCCAACAGCTACTACTTTTGCTTCTCCTAATTGGATTTGTTGCTTGCCAAGTATGATAGATTTTAACCCAGAACCACAAACTTCGTTAATCGTCATCGCAGGTGTTGTATTAGGCACACCAGCATTGATACTAACTTGTCGTGCAGGATTTTGGCCACTTCCAGCCTGAAGTACATTGCCATAAATGACTTGCTCTATCATTTCAGGTTTGAGATTAATGGCTGACATAGCAGCCTCTAACGTTTTTGTACCTAATTCTACTGCAGTATAATTACTTAATTTACCTCTGAATTTTCCTATAGGTGTCCGCTTGGCACTTACGATTGCTATCTTTTTCATTATTATTCTCCTTTTGAGCATATTGTAAATAATTGTCTTTTATACATATGATTTGATATGATACAATTGCTTATTTATTAAAAGAAAGGTGTCGATACACTTTATGACAGTTGGTATTGATCAAATCAATTTTTATGTTCCAAATTTTTATGTAGACATGGCTAAACTTGCCGAATCTCGTCAAGTTGACCCAAATAAATTTCTTATTGGCATTGGGCAAAATGAAATGGCAGTTAGCCCAATGAGCCAAGATATTGTAACTATGGGTGCCAATGCTGCCAAAGAAATCATCACTGAAGATGATAAAAAACAAATTAGTATGGTTATTGTTGCTACTGAATCTGCTATAGATTCTGCTAAAGCATCTGCGGTTCAAATACATAATCTATTAGGTATTCAACCATTCGCGCGTTGTATTGAAATGAAAGAAGCTTGTTACGCTGCTACGCCTGCTATTCAATTAGCGAAAGATTATATTGCCAGCCGCCCTAACGAAAAAGTTTTAGTTATTGCTAGTGATACTGCTCGCTATGGTCTAGAATCTGGCGGTGAGCCAACGCAAGGCGCAGGTGCAGTTGCTATGATGATAACACAAAACCCACGTATTCTTGAACTAAATGATGACGCAGTCGCATTTACAGAAGATGTATACGATTTTTGGCGTCCAAGTGGACAACCGTACCCGTTAGTGGATGGTGCATTATCAAAAGATGCCTATATCCACTCATTCCAAGAAAGTTGGAATGAATATGCACGTAGATATAATACTACATTAGATACATTTAAATCATTATGTTTCCACGTACCATTTACTAAAATGGGTAAAAAAGCACTCGATTCTATCTTAACAGAAGATATCAACACAGAAACTAAAGAACGATTAACTACAGGGTATGACGCAGCAACTTATTACAATCGTTATGTAGGTAATATTTATACTGGGTCATTGTACTTAAGTCTAATTTCATTGTTAGAAACACATACTGAATTAAACGCTGGTGATACAATTGGTTTGTTCAGCTATGGTTCAGGTTCTGTTGGTGAATTCTTTAGTGGTAAATTAGTCGAAGGCTATCAAGATGCACTTGATATAGAAAAACATAAAGATCTATTAAATCATCGTACAGAAATCTCTGTTGACACATATGAAACATTTTTCAAACGTTTCGACAACCTTGAATTTGATCATGATATAGAGTTAGCAAATGAAACAAAAGGTATTTTCTATCTCGAAAGCATCAGTGATCATATTCGTAATTATAATACATTAAATTAAGTTTCAATTCACTTAATCTTACCTCACTTCATTTAGTATGATTGGTGACATAGAAAATGGTATATGTATCTAAAAAACTTTATCTAAAATCGAAGGTTAAATACAATTCCAAATATTCAAGCCCGTAAATGAATTTTTTGATATTCAATTACGGGTTTTTTTATATAAAATAAAGAGGATGACTTTTAATTCACTTACATAAAAGCCATCCTCTTTTATTATGTTAAACACATTATGATTAGATTACCTATGAGATTTAACCACGGTTCGTTTCGTCTAAATCTTGCGTTTCAATATCTCTTTTGGGTTGTAACGATAACCCTAAATATTTACGTTCTTCATTTCCATCTTTATATAAGGAAATCATCATTAAGATAACTACAAAACTAAACGGTAATGCTGAAATAATTGCCGCAGATTGCAGTGCATCTAATCCAGTGTCACCACCAGCCAATAATAGTACATACGCGATAGCTGCTAATGCAAGTCCCCAAACAATTTTTATAAATCCTGACGGATTCAATGTACCATATGCAGTTTGCATACCTAAAACAAAGGTTGCAGAGTCTGCAGAAGTGATAAAGAATGAAGCGATTAATGCTAACGCAATAATTGATAGTATAAATCCAAATGGCAACTCGTTAAATATACCGAATAATTGCGTTTCTGGTGGCATTTTAAATATCTCGCTATGAGATTGCCCTACGTCTATACCAGTTACACCAAATGCACTAAACCAAATAATACTAATCACAACTGGTACACCTAATACGGCAATTACAAATTCGCGAATACTACGACCTTTAGAGATTCTCGCAATAAATATACCAACAAATGGACTCCAGCTCATCCACCAGCCCCAATAATAAATTGTCCAGCTTTTCAACCACTCAGCTTTTTGTTCATTTAATGGTGCTACATCTAAACTATTAAAAATAAGTGAATTAAGGTAATCACCAGTACCACTTGTCATCATATTTAATATCAGTACGGTTGGTCCTACAATAAAAATAACAATAAGTAATAATGCTGCTAAAAACATATTTAAATTACTTAAATATTGGATACCTTTACTCAAGCCACTCCACGCACTATATAAAAATAACACTGTAACTACAGCAATAATAATTCCTTGAACAACAGCATTATTCGGCACACCAAATAAATAATTTAAACCACCGTTTATTTGTATTGCGCCTACACCTAAAGAAACTGCTACACCAATAATAGTAGCAAACACCGCTAAAACATCTACTACGACACCAATTGGGCCATCCACTCTATCACCCAACACTGGTCTTAGCGTTCTAGAAATTAAGCCATTTTCTCCTTTACGAAATTGAGAATATGCCAAGCCTAATGCCACTACACCGTATACTGCCCAAGGATGAAATCCATAATCAATAAATGAGGATCTAAAGGCTTGTGCCATTGCTTCCTTTGTTTCAGGATCTGCTGTTGGCGGCGCTAAATAATGTGATATCGGTTCTGAAGAACCATAAAATACGAGACCTATGCCCATACCTGCACTGAATAACATCGCTAACCAAGATACCGTGTGAAATTCCGGTTTATCTGTTGGTTTACCTAATTTCAATTTCCCAATAGGGCTGAAGACTAAAAATACACAAAAACCTAAAATTACTGTATACAGTAACATATAATACCAGCCAAACGTTTTTGTTACCCAAGAAGAAATAACGCCAGTAATTTCTCCAAATTTAGCTGGAAAGATAGCTCCAATAACTACTAATAAGCCTACGACTAGTGCCGAATAGATAAACACACTAGAAAACGACTTTTTTGTATTATCCAAATTTTCCACCCCTCTAATAATAATAAAAAGACGTTTTATAGGATAACACACTGAGTAAGAGAAACAACTTTATATTTTTAGGAAATTTTATTGATAAAAAATACAAAATGTATAAAATAATAATATTTACTTACAATAATTTTCAGTCAGGAAACTATGTTATATTTACGGTTTTGTACTATGTTTCGGTCTATAAAGTGTTTGCATATCTACTTTTTCCAGTTTCAATAACTCAATTTTAGTATCAATGCCACCACCGTAACCAGTAAGACTACCGTTTTTGCCAACTACTCTATGACATGGAATTATAATAGAAATCGGGTTTGTACCAACAGCACCACCCACTGCTTGTGAAGACATATTTGGTTTATTTCTTTTAATACCTATTTCTTTAGCAATATCACCATAAGTGACAGTCTCTCCATATGGTATTTTCAATAAAACATCCCAAACTTGCTCCCTGAATTCGGTTCCTATAGGTTTTAGTGCAAAATCTATTTTAGGATTATTTCCAGAAAAATATTTATCAAGCCAAATAATCGCTTTTTCAAAAATTGGTAAGTCTGCTTCTGTTAACGATTCATCATAATTTGATTCAAAATCATCATGTTTAGGTAACCACAATCCTGTAATTGCTTCGCCATCCGACGTTAGTGCAACCCGACCAATTGGTGATTCATAATATGTCTTATAGTGCATCGTATCACTTCTTTCTAGTATATTTTGTAATTATCATAATCCTTTTAAATTTTAATGTAAAATAGATCTTGATACTTCTTCATAATAGAAAGCCCTCGTAAGTAAATACATAGCTTCTTAGTTACTGCGTACCAAAAAGCGCAATTACTACATTGGACTCAATTTACCATGATATATTTATTTCCACCTGACCACTCAATTCACTTGCTTTATGATAAAGGACAAGAGAAAAATCTAATTTTATGCAAATAAATTTCGTCGTCCTATACCAACAAAGAGGACTAGTATTTAAAAAATTTAAAATGATGACCTGAGCTGAAGTTCATTCATAAGCCCTATTAATTCAATAAATTGAGTAGTGGCGTTAATTTTCACTTAACCCATCTACTGACAATATAAATGAGCCTGGAACAAATCAATGATGTCCCAGACTCAACGTAACTATGAATAAAAGAAATGTCTTCACTATTTAACTTTCCGTGTTGGTATAACGATTGCACTTGCTAAAACACCACATAATACTAAACAAGTCCCTACTATGAAGCCTACACCTGCAGCAATATGCATGTTTTGACCACTCTGAATAATACCAGTAAAAATAGAAGTCATAATTGCAATACCAAATGCACCACCTAATGTAGAGCCCATTTTAAAAATACCTGAAGCGACACCAACTTTTTCTGGTGGTGTCGTGGAAACCGCTGTACTTAAAGCTGGTGTAGCAAATAATCCTGTACCACCACCAAAAAACACAGCGCCAATTAGCGCTACAACAACATAAATAGCAGTATCAAAAAATGTCAAACTAAACATTAATACACCTAAACCAGTAAATATTGGTCCAATAATCATCGCACGTTTGGCACCAAATCTTTTTATACTTTTCTCACCTAAGCGAATGACAAGCAATAACGAAATTAAATAAGGCAATGTTAACAATCCTGCTTGGAAAGCTGTTAATTTCAAACCACTTTGTACGTACATATTTAATAAGGCAATTACTCCAACGCCAGTATTTAATAAGAAATTAGCTAAAACAGCACCAATATAAGGTCTATTTTTAAATAAATCTAAATCAATAAATGGCACCTTTTTGACTCGTTCTACTTTAAAAAATATGTATATACAAATTAAAAATATGACAAATAACATTACTGTTACAGCATTTAGCCATCCTATTTTATAACCCTGTGTAATTACAAAGCTAATACTACCAATCATAATAATAAAAATAATTAAACCTATATAATCAAACGGGCTCGCTTCCGCTTTATTAATGCGACTTTCTGGTAATTCACGCAATAAAACTAAAGCCAAGATTGATAATATAATCGATAATATGAAAATGGATTGCCAAAAAATAAATGTAGCCATTGCACCTGCAAAAAAGGAAGATAAGCCAGTACCACCAAATGCACCGATTGACCAAAAACTGAGTGCTTTTTGTCTATCATCTCCATCAAAAAAGTCATTCACTATAGATATTGTGGCTGGCATGATAATCGCTGCAGAAAAGCCCTGTACAATTCTACCAAGTAGTAGCATCACAATATTTCCAGAAACAATCAACATCAGCGAACCGATAATACTCAACACTAAAGCAATTCTAGTTAATTTCACTTTACCAAATTTATCTGATATATTCCCAGCCACTACCATAAATACACCTGTCACAAATGATGTTAAACTCACTGAAATATTTACGATATCTGGACTCGCATCAAAAGTAGTTTGTATTTTAGGCCCAATATTCAAAAAAGATTGAGCAAATAACCAATATGTTAATATAGATAAAACAATACCAGTTAACAACATGCTACCTGAGACTTTTTCTGTCTTCATTGTCATAAAAGCATCCCCTATTTCAAATAATGATAATGATGAATCCATTCGTTCATCATTTTATAAATTTGAATACTATAATGAGTTATAATACAATTTATAAAAATTCATATACCTAAAATATTATCACTATTTTATAGAAAATTGGGATGTTACCCTCTAATTATTATGAATTTTCTGATAATTAAATTTAAAAAACTTAATTTTTTCTTAAAATTGACAATATCAAAATAATTTTTTGATCGCTTTAGCAAAATATCTTTTGAAGTACGTTACATTGTGTTGGCCTCTTTTATTGATAGTATAATAGAGTAATGCCTTCTCAGAAATCATTAATTCACTTAATATATCTACAGCTAATTCTGTTTGAACAAACATTTCTTGTTTAATGCTAAGCTGTTGCTGTCCTTCAAGCTCTCCTACATACCAATAAATTTGTTTGTCCTCTTTAATAATCGTTTGTTGTTTCATAAATGCCACAAATCCTGGATACCATACTGAAGGTGATATTAATATATAACGGCCAAAACTTTCTGGACTTTTAAATAATGTATACAAAGAAAGTAATCCGCCTAATGAAGCACCAGCTATACCGATATCTTCAGTTCTTTGAGATATATTAAAACATTTTCTTAAATAAGGAAGCAAATGCTTAGTTATCCATAAAATATAAGCATCTGCTTCCCCTCTATAATTAATCCCATCTACGACTGCTCCCCATGGGCTATATTCCTGATTTCTATTGTTGGGAAGCACTCCGACAAATATAATATCTCGCTCAACATCTTTAAATAACGCGTCTCCATCTTGCACTAATATCAGCGGATAGCCACTTTCTTTCTTTTCATCATATGCTTTGGGCAATTTCACAAAAATCACATGTTCTTGAAAATGAATCTTAAATGTTTTAACATTCATTTTAATCACCACCTTCTTAGCAGTTCAAAAACACCACGCTTTAACTAGAGAAATTAAATAATTTTATTTTATTTTTCTTAGCATACTCTAATGCTAAAATTTCTAAAATATTGATAAAAGCTAAATTATCTTTAACTTTAATATATTGAAACTTTAACTTTTTTTCATTTGCTTTAATGTTTTTCATTTCCGCTTCATCTAAACCGTGATGTTCTATATAAGCCTTTCTAAATTTTGTAGTTCCAGTGTCTGAAGCTGAATTAAATTGTCCTAATTTATCATATAAATCTTTTTGCGTAAATTTAAAACCAGTCATAAATCCACCAGCTTGTCCTACAAATATTGGTGTTTTATTTTCAAAAATCACAAAAACACCTTTTTGTTCTGCAACTTTACTTCTACTTTCATTATCAAAAGCAAGCGCATTTGCTTTATCATACTTAAATAATTTTTTTAATTGCTTATTATAGTCTTCTAACAAAGTATTTATTTTTTTCTCGCCATTCAATGTAATCATTCCTTTCTTTTTTCATTTAACATATACACCAAATGACCTCATATTAAACCTTTAGTTATCATACGTACTTTTTTGTATTAATGAAATAGCTCAAAAGTCTTCATCGTAGTTTTATTTTTTCTATATATGCTTGTTTTTCATACAACGAAAAACGTGCGTATACAGATGGTTTATCATGTAATAAACTCCGTATGCGCACACTTTTAATCTCAAATTTTAATTGGCTTTAAATAATATTGTAAACTCGTGTATGCCACAGTAAACACATGGTAACATTCACAAATGAACACAAATATTTTATTTAAGATAATTTAATACTGTTAATCCTACAGCTTCTGCAGAAACTCGCATTGAACTTTCACTGATATTAAATTTAGGATGATGGTGCGGATGAATATCACCGTTTTCTGGTGCAGCTCCAGCATAAATAAATGTGCCAGGAATTGCCTTAGCGTAGTAAGCAAAATCTTCTGAAGGCGGTTGTGGCTCACATCTTTCAACACTTGAAATTGCATCAGTATCCGCTTCTTGTATAGTATCTACAACAAATTTTGTGAATTCAGGATCATTGTACAAGGCTGGATAATCATCATGGTAGTCTAATTCACATGTGACACCAAACATTGCTTCCAATCCTTCGGACAAACGTGTCACTTCTTTTTTAATTGTATTTTTAGTATCATCGGTTAACGCGCGTACGTCACCTTCTATTTCAATACTATCTTTAATCACATTGAATTGTCCTTTACCATCAAATGAACCTATTGTAACAACACCCGTTTCAAACGGATTTAATCGTCTTGAAACAATCGTCTGTAATGCATTCACAAAGTATGCACCTGCTACAATACTATCATTTGCTGTATGTGGAGACGACCCATGACCACCTTGACCATTGACTTTAAGCTTAAAGAAATCACGTCCAGTTTGCACGTTACCTTCTCTGTAATAGATATTACCTGCAGGCATATGACTCATGACATGAACACCCAATACATGATCAACACCATCTAAAACACCGTCTTTAATCATTGCTTGTGCACCACCAGGAGGTACTTCTTCAGCTGGTTGATGTATGACAACAACTTTACCATTAAATTGATCTTTTATTTCAATAAGTGTTTCTGCAAGAATTAACATATATGCCGTATGTGCATCATGCCCACATGCATGCATGACACCATCATTTTTCGAAGCAAATGCTAGGCCTGTATCTTCTTGAATTGGTAAAGCATCAAAATCAGCACGAATTGCGATTGTCTTGCCTGGTTTACCACTATCAATAGTAACTTTCAAACCATTTGGACCCACATTCGTTTCAACTTTACAATCTTTACCTTCATAAAATGCTTCTATATATTTAGGTGTTTCTTTCTCACAAAAAGATAGTTCTGGGTGTTGATGTAAGTAACGACGTATTTCTATCATACGTGTTTCTTTTTCTTTCAATGTTTCAATCAATTGTTTCATTATAATCATTCCTCCAATGAAATATACGATACCTTAATGCCATTATATACTTTTCAAATGACAACGTTGTATTAATGAATTATGCTCTATTTTGCTTCTTAAACGATGGCACAGCTAGAAGAATAATGACGAATGAAAGCAATGCCATTAATACGTTTAACCATAAACCAGCCATCGCACCAAACTTCACATTTGTAGCTTCTGTAACAACGCCATATAAAGCTCCTGATAAAGCTATACCAAATGCGCCACCCAATGAGGAAGCCATTTTATAAATACCTGAAGCTACACCAACTTTATCTTCAGGAGAATTAGATATCGCCATATCTGTAGAAGGTGTTGCATAAAAACCTAAACCTAATCCATAGAGTAAATAACCAATAATACATACAACGACATATAGCGCACTAGGTAAAAATGTAAATGATATTAAAATAATACCAACCATATTAAACGTTGTACCTAACAACATAGGTTTTTTAGCCCCTACTTTTTGTAAAACTTTTTCACCGACTCTAATCATCAACAATACAGTAACCAAATATGTAATCGATAAAAGTCCTGTTTGGAATGCGTTGAAACCTATACCTTTTTGAACGAATGTATTGGCTACAAGCAAAGCACCTGCAACACCATTTAGTAAGAAATTGGATAATGTCGCCCCTGTATAAGCTTTGTTTTTAAATAATTTAAAATCAATTAATGGATTATGTTTTTTATTTTCAACTATTACAAAAGCTATGGTTGTGATAATAAATACAATAACTAGTCCTATTATTATAGGTGAAAGCATGCCAAATGTACCACTTTGAGTGATTACGACGTTAATACTTAACATCATAATTACAAAAAGCATCAACCCAGTAAAATCAAATTTCAAGTTTGTTGTATTATCAGATTTGGTTTCCGGTGTGCCTTTTATTAATAACATTGCAACTAAGGCAATAATAATAGATAAAATAAAAATCCATCTCCAACCAATAAAAGTTGAAACCATACCACCGAATAGAGATGCTAATCCTGATCCACCCCATGAACCAATCGACCAATAACTCAGTGCACGCTGTCTATCTTTACCTTCAAAATAAGTCTTCATAATTGCTAAAGTTGAGGGCATAATCGCTGCTGCTGATAAACCTTGAATTACTCTTCCTATAATGAGCAATATCGGCAGGTTACTAATTATAATCAATAAAGAACCAATGATACTTAACCATAAACCAATATATGTTATTCTCACACGCCCTACTTTATCTGCTAAGCTTCCAGCACCAACAACAAACATTCCTGAGAATAGTGCTGTAATACTAACAGCAATACTTATTGTGCCAATATTACTATTAAATGATTGTTGTAACGTAGGAACTACGTTTAATAAAGATTGCGCAAATAACCAAAAAGTGACAACTCCTAATACAATACCTAATATTAATTTGTTGTCACCTTGATAACTCTTCGTATTTCCCTGTTGAGTCATTTGTTCATCCTCCTAAAATATTTTTAAAATGACAAATAGGGAAGATTAGTTTAGTTGGAAAATGTACTTATTATCGACATTTTCAATAAATGATACTTGCTATCCTCTCTATAAAATATAGTAGTAGGATATATTTTGTTAAAATATATAATAATTGTGGTTTTTAGTATCGATTATTTTCTAAATAACAATTGTAGTTTTAAATGACAAAAATGAACTATATTATTTTTGTCATTTTGTACCAAACTGCAAATGAATAAGCTGATTATTTTATCGCCAAACATACGACACAGCGATATATCAATTTTTATGTCACTCTACAACTACAATTAAAAGTATTTTTTAAATTCAATCATTTGTATTGCATTGGTTTGTAATTTCAAATGATAAGAAATCGTATCTACGACATCCACTTCGCTGACATCTAACTTAGGGTAAGAGATTCTGTTAACATAATTGATTGTCTCTGTATCCATGCCATGTTGTGTATTGTACTGCTGCCAAACTTGATAAAGTGCACCATTATTTCTATCTAATGTTAAATGCTTTATTTTATACGAGCCAGTGGTGGCATTTGATATATTGAGTTGGTACTCTTTATGACTTAAATAATCTGTTTGTTCATTTGTTGTATAATACGGATTATAATGTTCTGCATCCCACACTACGATTTGAAAATGGTCCCTCTGCCATACAACCATGCAGTCTTCGTTTTTAAAAAGCACTTGGTTAAATAACTTTTTAAAAAACATACTTGTAAAAAATGCAGGCCTTTTCCCATCAAATTGATGATATAAATCAATACCATTTAATTCGGAGGTAATCTCATTTGAATTATATTGATGGTGTAATTCATGATTAAGCCAGTAGCCAATTGCTTGTATTTGAGGATTTATATCAATCAACTGTTCAAAAATGATACCTGCTCTAAAATATTCACCATTTGTAAGACTTGTATTACCTGTTAATGTGTTCCAATTAAGCAACACAACCGAAACATCTTTCCCCTTTATATTGAACACATCAGTAATCTTATTGTACTGTTCTATGATATGTCGTTTAGCTAAATCATACTGTTTACTTTCAATTGAATTGAAATTGATAATATCATTTTGATTTGCACTAAACGCTATACTATTAATATTTTCACTTGATTTATCCAAAATTTGTTTAGCAGTTGCCAATTCATTGACATCAGTGATGTCCGTATTAAGTATAATCTGAGTATGCTCAAAATATTCTTTAAATAACCTTATTATTTTTAATAGTACATTGGCTTTTTTACCCTTCAAGTAAATGACTAATTTAAATTGTTTTCTATTCGGCACTGTATTATAAATATGCTCTAATAAAAATCTTAATTCGTTTGTATATTGTACAAATTGTGATGTTAATGTTGGAGGATCGATTTCAATTCCTAAACCAATGTGATGTTCAAATAAAAAACTTAAGCATTCATCTACTTTCATATATGGATGTATAGTAGGAATAAGTTCATCACTTTCAATAACTTTATTTTCAATATAGCCTTTTAAAATAGGATCTTTGATAAGCACATGGCCCAAACCTAAAAATTGTTGTACTTCTATCAGTTGTTTTCTGTATCTTTGAAAAAGTAATGTATCAAGGCTACCTATTTGAATCACATGATCATAATCTGACAAATCGTGTGTTTGATTGTAATTCAGCGTAATATCAATGACTTTTTGATTATAAGGAGATTGAATCATAGTACCAAGCGTTTGTTGGATATAAGTATTTAAATAGTATAGATACATTTGATAGTTTTCCGATTCAATTGTTGTTTTGGCAGTGTCCACAATATCTCCAACCTGATACCTTTTTCTATATTGCGAAGGCGTTAATTTGGTGTCTAATTTAAAATATTTCAGCAGCATATTAGAGTTACTAAAACCATTTTTCAAGGCAATGTGAGTAATAGCATCATTTGTTTGTACTAAGTCGTTTTTACAATGTTCAATTCTAATATGATTAACATAATGATTGAAACCAATTCCCATATGTTTTGTAAATAACTTTGACAAATATGTGTGACTTAAATGCACCTTCTCAGCCACCTCACTTAACGTGATTGGTTTGGTGAAATTTCTTTCAATATATTTACATACAAAATCTAAGCGGTGATCATTAACATCATGTTCATGATTTATATTTTCATAAGCTGGCAAATATCTTACAATCATAAACATTAAGTCAATTAACAGTTGTTCCATATATAATCTATAAAACTTCCCTTTTCGAATATAGACGATACCTATCTTAGCCACAACATTCAGAATTTGTTGGTATATAACTTTTTGCAATGTCTGTGGATTTAAAATATATATTTTGTCATTGTAATCACTAATATATTGCTTTAAATACGATTCTTTCAAATGAATGGCGGTATATAAGGTATCTTCCTCTTCTATAAGTCGATAGCGCTCTCTATGATTGATAATAAAAACATCGCCTGCTTGAAATTTATGAATACTAGTCCCACTGACGAATTTCAACTTATTTTTTAACACGAGAACGATACGTACACCATCATTAAAATTAAACACTGAATTATTGTTGTGATTAAATTCGATATTATAAATTTTTTCCATAGCACACCTCTTTATTAAAATATATTTTAATAAAATAAATGTGTATTTGCTATTTTGTTTTTTAATTTGTCGTTATTTAGACATAAAGGAGCACGTCTCCAAATATATTATAATATTGTCAGTGATTTATGCCGACTCCTGCGGGAATAGCATTAGCCGAAGACTACAGTCTAAGGTAGTGCCCGCGGAAAGCGTGCATAAAAAAACTGCCAACAAAGTCGGAGACTTTGTCGACAGTCTAAGACTAATCCGCAGTTGTACGGATTAGTCTTTTGCTTTAAATATGTGTGTTACATACTAAAACTTTTATTTTTTATTAATTGTTTTTTCAATTAATTCATTCAAATGACGAATATTTTCACTTTGTTGCGCTAGTAGCTTAACAATTTCATCATCTTCACTACCAAGCGAATTTTCGTTTTTGTTATCAACACGAGTTGAAATGGCCGGTGATATATCACTTTCATTTTGCGACTGTGTTAAATCTTTTTTATATGATTTTAAAGCTTCATATAAAAATGCGCGTTGCGTTGTTTGTTGTGCAATTTCGTTATATAGCATTTTCGTTTTTTGATCCACAGATATTGTATTATTTTCTTCATTATATGCGTTTTGTTGTTTGCGGATGCTAAATGTACGATCATAGCTATCATTACCTGCAGACTGATTGATATGTGCATAATTAGATGCCGGCATCTCGCCCTGTAGAGCATGCCCTTCAATATCTACATGTGGTAATATTCGATTTAACCATGCTGGCATATACCAAGATGCTTTGCCAAATAATTGTGTTAATGCAGGAATCAATAATAAACGTACGATAAATGCATCAAACAATATACCAAAGGCAAGTGATAATCCCATAGATTTAATCATCACATCATCTTGGAAGACGAATGCAATAAACACACTAAACATAATAAGTGCTGCAGCAACAACGACTGGACCACTTTCTTTAATACCTACTTTTATCGCGTGTTCATTATTACCTGTTTTACTATACTCTTCATGAATACGGGACATAAGGAATACTTCGTAATCCATCGCCAGACCAAAGAGCAAGCCAATTGTAATAACCGGTAAGAATGCTAGTAATGGTCCCGTTGTATCTACGCCAAATAGCTCAGACATAAATCCTTCTTGCATTACTAAAGTAGTAAAGCCTAATGTTGCCACTAAAGAAAGTACGAAACCTAGAACTGCTTTTAGTGGAATAATGATAGAACGGAAGACAACCATTAATAGTACGAACGCTAATGCTACGATAACGCCAGCAAATAATGGAATAGCTTCATTTAGTTTTTGCGACATATCTATATTAATTACACTTTGTCCAGATACTTCGGTTTTGAAATTATATTTGTCTCTAGCATCATCATTATAATCTCTTAAATCATGAACTAAATCATTAGTAGATTTAGCATTTGGACCTTTATCAGGAATTACCGCTACTAATGCATAATCTTTACTTTTGCTCAATTGTGGCGGTGCAACCATCTTCACATTATCCATATCATTAATATCTTTACTCAAACTTTGTAAATCTTTTTGCAACGCTTCAGGATTATCATTTTGATCTTTCACATTTACAAGCATTGCAATTTGACCATTATATCCTTCTCCAAATTTATCAGATACAATATCATAGGCCTTTTTCTGAGTCGTATCCGCTGGTTTCATACCATCATCTGGTATACCTAGACGCATATCATTAATCGGTATAGCAGCTACGACTAAAATAATAAGTCCAATCAGTACTGCTGCAAGTGGTTTACCAACTACGAATTTAGACCATTTCGTATCTACATCTCCTGCAAACTCTGTTTTTGTTTGTTTAGGATGAATTTGTTTATGGAAAATACTGATCAATGCTGGTAATAAAGTTAATGCACTAATCACTGCGACAAATACACTAATTGCAGAAGCAAAGCCCATCACGGCTAAGAAATCTATACCAACAAGTGACAAGCCACAAACGGCAATAATAACTGTAACACCAGCAAAGATAACTGCACTGCCTGCAGTACCTACTGCTAAACCTATTGCCTTAATGTGATTGGGCTCACTTTTAACAATTTGCCGATATCTAAATAAAATAAATAGTGCATAATCAATACCTACCGCTAAACCAATCATGACTGCTAATGTTAAAGTCACATTTGGAATATCAAATGCATAGGTTAATAATGATATGATGCCTACGCCAGTACCTAAACCAAGTAAAGCACTAATAATCGGCATACCTGCTGCGATAAACGAACCAAACGTAATTAGAAGTACAACAAATGCTACAATAATTCCGATTAATTCAGAAGAACCACCAACTTCAGTAGATTCCATACCTGTACCCATTAGTTCCACTTGTACGTTATGATCATCTTCTAATTTTTCAACTTGATCTTTCACTTTATCTTTTGAATTTTCTTTTAATGACGTTGCAGACACATCATAATTAATATCAGCGATTGCTGTAGATTTGTCCTCACTGATTTGTTTATTGTCATAAGGATCTGAGATATTTTTAATATCTTCATCATCATCCTTAATATCTTTCAATGTATCTTTGATATCTTTAGTCATATCTTGCTTCACTATGCCATTATCTGAATCACTTTTAAAGACTACTCTAATTTGAGCTTTCTCACTATCTTGTCCAAATTCGTCTTCTATTTTGTCATTCGTATCTAATGACTGTAAGCCATTCATTGTTATATCATTATCAAATTTAGGCGAACTTATTGTAAGCGGTATAATAATTGCTGCAAGAATAATCACCCAAGCAACTACACTCCACCATTTGTGCTTTGCAACAAATGAACCTAATTTGTATAAAAATTTTGCCAAACTATTGCCTCCTTAATTAAACAACGTTATAGTTTATACATATACTGTAGATTATTTCTATTGACATCTTATAATGATTTACCCTATTTAAAAAAGAACTAAATATGCAATTCCGTATACTTAAACTACAGATTAGGAGAATTGTAGAATGAATGAAAAAGATTTGCGTGTAATCAAAACAAAGCGGGCACTATCTCAAAGCTTATATGCATTATTAGAAAAATATGCATTTTCAACTATTTCAGTAAATCAAATTTGCAATGAAGCGTTGGTTCATCGCACAACTTTTTATAAGCATTTTTATGATAAATATGATTTACTTATTTATTTAATGACCTACTTAACCAAAGATTACTTTTCAACAGATATTAAAGAACGTATCAACAACCCTTTTACTAGCTTGGATCAATCCGTCACACACATTGACGATTTTAGTAAAATAAAGCATAAACAAGAAGATGATAAAGAATTTGAACGTACGGTTCAGAATCATTTTATTCGTATACTACAAAATGATATTAAAGCAAACGAACATCGGATAACGGTTGACCAAAGCGTTCCAATAGATTTAGTATTTTATGTTTACGGTGCTACTTTATATGGTTTTATGGAATGGATGCGTGAACATAGTAACAATATGTCACCTCAAGCCATTGATGCACTTTTTCATAAAATGATTAATATTCAAGTTAATGATGAATAAAAAATTAGCACATCAATAATTTTGACGAATTGCATCAACGTTAATTTAATTTTTAGTAAGTATTTAATACAATAGTATGAAAAGTGAGTATTACAAAGTAATTCTAAGCAAACTAAACTTGCTTACCGTGCAGTTCCTTAAATATGGTAAGTAGGCAATATGATATATAAAAAGCCCGTAAATGAATTTCAGAAAATTCATTTACGGGCTTTTTGATACTAGGATGATTTCCTAGTCATTTTTTATAATTAAAACATTTCTGAAACAACTTTTTGTTCTAAGAAGTGCAATAGATAGTCTGGGCTACCTGTTTTTGCATCTGTACCAGACATTTTAAAGCCACCGAAAGGATGGTAGCCAACGACTGCTGCAGTACAACCACGATTTAGATATAAGTTACCAACGTCATATTCTTTAACAGCTTCAATCCAGTTTTCACGGTTATTCGTAATAACTGCGCCTGTTAATCCATAATCTGTGTCATTAGCAATTTCTAATAACTCATTAAAATCTTTTCCTTTTACAAAACCAACAACAGGTCCAAATATTTCTTCTTGCATGATTTGATCGCTTGATTTAAGACCAGAGAAAATTGTAGGTTCAACAAAGTAACCTGTAGCACCATCAGTACCACCACCTTGTTCTAACTTACCTTCTTTTTTACCAATTTCGATATAATTTTTAATTTTATCAAATTGTTTTTGATTTATAACTGGTCCCATGTATGTGTTGTTTTCTGTATTTCCTAAAGTTAAATCTTGTGTAAGTTTAACAGCTTTTTCTAAAACTTCATCATATACATCTTTATGGACGATTGCGCGTGAACAAGCAGAACATTTTTGACCTGAGAAGCCAAACGCTGATGAAACAATCGATTCAGCTGCCAAGTCTGTATCTATATCTTTATCAACTACAATCGCATCTTTACCGCCCATCTCAGCGATAACACGTTTTAAAAATTGTTGTCCTTCTTGAACTTTTGCAGCTCTTTCAAAGATGCGTGTACCTGTCGCACGTGAACCTGTAAACGTCACAAAGTGCGTGTGCACACTATCAACAAGATAGTCGCCAATTTCTTTTGGATCACCAGGAACAAAGTTCACAACACCTTTTGGTAAACCTGCTTCTTCTAATACTTCCATTAATTTATACGCTGTTAACGGCGTATCTTCTGCAGGTTTTAAAAGAACTGTATTACCAGCAACAACTGGTGCTAAAGTAGTACCCGCCATAATTGCAAATGGGAAGTTCCATGGTGGGATTGTTACCCCAGTACCAATTGGTTTATAAAAATATTGATTGTGTTCTCCTTCTCTATCTAATACTGGTTTACCATCTGCGAGTTCCATCATTGATCTAGCATAATATTCGATGAAATCAATACCTTCAGCTGCGTCACCAACTGCTTCGTCCCATGGTTTACCAGCTTCATACACCATCACTGCCGATATTTCTTCTTTGCGTCGTCTAATAATTGCTGCAACTCTAATTAAAAATTCGGCACGATCTCTGTGTGTCCATCGTTTCCAAGATTTATAAGCTTCATTAGCCGCATCAAAAGCTTTATCTACTTCTTTTGTTGTAGCTTTTGATACTTCAGCAATAACTTCAGAAGTGTTTGCAGGATTGATAGATTGAAATGTATCCTTAGTAAAAATTTTCTCCCCATTAATCACTAACGGAAGTTTTTGATTTAATTCACCTTTAACTTTCTTTAATGCTTCTTTGAATGATTCGACATTGCTATTATCAGTAAAGTCAATGCCTGGTTCATTTGTATAGTTGACAACCATTTTTTCTACCCCCATGTAAGTTTGTAAATAGAAAACTAAAATGGAAAACTTCCATTCTTATTTTTATTGTATAGGTATCACACAACAAATGCAATCGCTTACAAAAACTTTTGTAAAAATAAATCGCATTTTATATCTATCTTTTTAACGATTTTACTTCTCTTTTTTCAATATTGCTCAAATTACTTTAAAAGAACACTTTCTTTAACTTCTTTATACATATAATTATGAACTTAAAGAAAGTGTATGATTCATATGATGACGATTTAAAATTGTTTCTAAGTTCATCTAATTCATTGTTAAATGACCATTTTTATCATGACAACGAACAATATTTAATTTTTATGTACTTTTTTTCTTTTATTATGTTTATGTGGTTTTTTAACTAACAGTATAATACCTGCAATTAACCATAACAAAGCCGTAATAATATTTAATGTAAACACACTGACAATAGCAAGTAATATAAATATCACACCTACTGTTTTTGGTATTTTATTAATTAATAATACAAAAATTAATGCTAAGATTGTCGTAACAATAACTAAACCTAAAGCAACAATAAATAATTGGCTTATATGATCTAACAATTGTGAAGTTTCTGTTTGAGTTAAATTATTGCTAATAGCTTCTTGATTTTCAAAAGAGTCCATTAATGAACGCTTAAAACTTCGATCATTTAAAAATGGTGCAGCAATAGCCATTAAAAAAATTAGTACAAATTGTATGAAAATTCCTAGCCAAACTAGTACTTTTTCTAAAGTACGTTTCATATGCAACCTCCTTAGCAATTTATAAATTTTCATATTTTCTATACCCATAAAAATATGAATCATGCAACTTAATCAATATAATAATTTTTATCAGAATTTTCAATGAATAGTGTCATTGCATTAGGGTAATTTCTTAATATAAATTAAAACAAAGGGATGATTTAATACTATTATGAATGACAAGAATGCACACGCCAGAAAGAAAAAACATAGAAATCTTGTTTATATGATATCTGTTGCAATTATTGTACTTATCACATTAATAGCAGGTATTTTCCCTAAAAATTTTGGGAGTCATGCACAACAAGTCTACGATTATATAGCAAATAGTTTTGGGTGGCTATTTTTAGTAATTATTTTTATTTTAGATATATTTTTAATTGCTTTAGCCATTTCACGTTACGGTCGTTTTAAATTGGGTGACGATAATGAAGAGCCTGAATTTTCTATGATGTCTTGGATTGGAATGCTCTTTTCTGCAGGTTTGGGTGTCGGCATTGTATTTTGGGGTGTAGCAGAACCATTAACCCATTATTTACATTCGCCATTTCCTGGTAAAACGCCTGACGCCTCTGCAGAATCCGCTCGTGTTGCTATGGGCTATACTTTTTTCCATTGGGGTATTTCTCAATGGTCTATCTTCGCAATTGCCGGTTTAACAGTGGCGTACTTCCAATTTAGAAAAAAACGTGATGGTCTTATTTCAACCGCAATGGAACCTGTATTTGGTGAATCTTATAAACGACCATATAGAAATATAATAGATGTATTAGCAATCATAGCTACAGTAATGGGGATAGCCACATCTATTGGCTTAGGTATTATGCAAATTAGTGGAGGTCTTCAACATGTCTTTAATGTCCCTAACAATAATGTCACTAAAATATCAATCACTATTTTAATGGTAGGTATCTTTTTAACGTCAGCAATTACTGGCTTAAATAGAGGGGTAAAATGGTTAAGTAATATCAATATTGGCTTAGGTGCAATATTACTTATCTTCATGTTTATTTTTGGTGATTTTAAATTTATTTTAGAATCTTATACATTAGCAATAGGTGATTATTTACGTCATTTTATTGAATATAGTTTACGTATCAGCCCTTATACTGGCGATAATAGCTGGATACAACAATGGACTGTTTTCTATTGGGCATGGGTTATTTCATGGTCGCCATTTATAGGAGGTTTCGTAGCTCGGGTATCTCGTGGAAGAACGATTAGAGAATTCGTCGTTGGTGTATTAATTATCCCACCTTTAATTTCGTTTACTTGGATAGCTGGATTTGGTGGTACAGCAGTGAAAATAGCATTAAATGGCAACGACAACATTGCAAACATTGTCGACAAGGATTATACTGTTGCACTTTTTGAATTATTATCCAAGTTTCCTATCGCTGACATCACAAGTGCATTAGCAATTGCACTCATCTTTATATTTATCATCACGAGCGCTGATTCTACCACACATATTGTTGCAGGTATGGCAACTGGTGGGATCGCCAACCCTAAAATCAAACATAAAATTATTTGGGGGATATTAATTGGTGCTATATCTGTTTCTATGACAATTGCAGGCGGTTTGACAAGTTTACAAACTGCATCTGTTGTTACAGGTCTACCATTCTCAATTATTTTATTACTCATGATTTTTTCTTTAATGCGCGCATTAAGAAGAGAACCAACTGAACACTTTAAAATGACTTACATCAATGATGATAAAGATTATTCTATACCGTTAGAAGAACGTGAAACAAATGATTTAGAAACTGATGCTGATGCTTCAGTAGAAGAAAATGAATCAAATCACAATGCTGCGAAAAATAAAAACCATGATGCAGATACCAAAGACAAAGATGATTAATTGACCATGTTGTTCGAAATTATCAAACTAGCTCAATCATTAATGTTTATACGTGTTTAAAAAATCTCAACTGGATAGCGGCGTAGTATTGAAATTAACGATATTTCGATTTCAATACTACGTCTGTTTTTATTTTTTCTAAATATTCCGAACAATTTGTACTACTTATATGTTGATTTTTGCTAAAATATATCTAAGAAGCTAATTTAAGGGGATGAACACATAATGAATTTACAAAACCAACACCCGAGTACTTTAAGAAAAATGATAAGTAAAGGTGAACTCACTGGTCATACAAGTGGAATGGCTAAAGGTTATGTCCAAGCCAATGTAGTCATATTACCCTCTGCCTATGCATATGATTTTTTAAAATTCTGTTTTAGAAATCCTAAGACATGTCCGCTTTTAGATGTATCAGAAATAGGATCAACTTCTTTTCCTACTTATGGTAAAGATGCTAACATCACAAATGAAGTAGCACAATATAAAGTATACCGTTATGGAGAATTAGTGGAGTCTCCTACTGACATAGCTCATTTATTTAATGATGACATGGTGAGTTTTTTGATTGGCTGCAGTTTTACTTTTGAGCATGCTTTGTTGGATGCTGGTTTACCAATTCGTCACATTGAAGAAGAGCACAATGTTCCAATGTATATAACAAATATTCCAGCCGCATCAAGTGGTCATTTCTCAGGAAATATCACTGTAAGTATGAGGCCGATGACCATGCAACAAGCTATAAAAGCAACAGAAATTACAACCCATTTTAAAAATGTTCACGGTACGCCAATTCATATAGGTAATCCATCAGAAATTGGCATCGAAAACATAACAAACCCTGATTTTGGCGAGCCTGTCACGATTAAAGAAAATGAAGTCCCTGTATTTTGGGGCTGTGGAGTTACTCCACAATCTGTTGCGTTAGATGCTAAGCCAGAATTGATGATTACACATGCACCTGGACATATGTTTATCACTGATGTCCCAGATAGTCAGCTAAGTAATTAATATAAACTTGAACTTGTTTAAACACATATTTTTAATGTTATAAAAATAAAAACACAGCAAAATGGCATCCATTTAATATTGATGGATGCCATTTTGCTACTTTTTCATTTATATAATTGACTTTATGTTAAGTGTAAAATACATACGATGGTTTTAAATTGATCTTTCATATCGTTTATCTATTACTCAGTATTATCGTGCTTCTATCTCTTCTTTCGAAACGACTGGATAATTTTTAAACCAAACAGAACAAACATAACCTACGATTAAACCTATAATACCTACAATAGCACCATATATAATGATTTTTATCGGGTTATTGAAACCGAACATAACAAGGAAACCTGCGAGCGGTGTAGCTGTACCTGTAGCATCATTAATCATACCAGATGTTGCTATAACCGCACCTGCTAAAGCTCCCCCAATAAAGTTGGCAGTATAAACGGGCACTGGATTTGCAGATACAACATCTGCTTGTGATAATGGTTCAATACAAACCGCAATTCTAGATTTGCGATCTCCAAGTTTTAGTTTATTAAACATCGTACCATTAATGAAAGATGACGCAAATGAAACCATTGCCGCAATTGCCATTGGCATTCCGGTTAAACCTAATAATGCAGTCAACGCCATGGAACTTAATGGTGCTGTCCCAACTACTGTAATGACGCCACCAAGTATAAGCCCCATAATAATCGGGTTAATTTCTGTGGAACTTTGGATAATGTCTCCAATTTTCAATAATGAATTATTTACTAATGGCGTGATTACAGTAGCTACTAACCTTGCTAGTGGCGCTATAATCAAAATGCCTACTATTAAATCTATGCCGTCTGGCACTTTATGTTCTGCAAACTTCATTAAATAACCAATTGCATAACCAGCAACAAACCCTGGTATTAAATCTAAACCACCACAAGCCGCTGCAATAACCAAAGCATAAACAGGTGAAACACCTATTGCTAAAGCAACTAAACCAGCAGCTGCCACGCCGCCTAGTCCACCAGCAGCATCACCAAGATCTCCTAAAAATTTAATGCCAAATAGATCTCCGCCAACATATTTATGAAAAGCTTCTACTAAAAATGTTGCTATCGCTGCATTGGCTAATGCTCCCATCGCACGCATGCCATTAGGAGCACGATATGTAAATAATGTAAATAACACTAAAACAACGATTAAAAACAAGGTTCCTATTAAAATGTCCATGAATAATTCTCCTCTTTCTTTGAACTACTCACTCTTTAAACTTGTGAAATAAATAGTTCAATCCTTTCTATATATGGATGCTAAAGCTACTTGCAACAAATAAATATTAAATTATTTGTAATTAACAAAATATAAACTTTTCAATTTCCATATTTATACATTCTAACACAAATTTTCATTATATTCCGAACAATTTTATTATTTTCTATTTAAGCTCCGCGGAACATTTTTTAAAACAAATTTAATTTGTTTTAAAATTTCACACAATAGTATTTTATTTATCTTGAAGCAAATAAAAAGGAGCAGTAACATCATCCGTTGCAAACGTTGATTCATGTTACTAACTCCTATTAAAAAAGTTCAATATATAATTTAAGCTCATAAAGTCGCTTAGTTGTTATCAATCGTTTTTATTGGTTTTGCCGGTGAACCTATTGCAACTACATTCTCTGGAATATCTTTAGATACAATACTTCCAGCGCCAATAACTGTGCCATTACCAATTGTAACTCCAGGTAAAACTATAACATTTGCGCCAATCCAAACATTATCTCCTATATGTATTGGTAGCGCTTGTTCCAATCCTTGGTTTCTAACTTGATAGTCTAAGGGATGTATCGCAGTGTAAAAACCACATTTCGGTCCAATAAATACATGATTGCCCACGAAGATTTTACCACCATCCATGAAATAACAGTCATGATTAATAAACACCTGCTCACCTAAAAAAAGGTTATAACCATAATCAACATAAAATGGACTTAATAATTCTAAGTGATGTGGTTCAGCATGTAACAATGCTTTCAAAATTGTTTGGCGTCTCTCTTTATTACTGGGTTTAGTTTGGTTTAATTCAAAGCATAAATCTTTTGCTATATTTCTTTCTTTGTCCAAATTTGCATCATAGTTTGCATCATACCATTGTCCAGCTAACATTTTTTCTTTTTCACTCAAATTTCATCCCTCACTCGTCTTCACTAATTTATCAGATTAACTATATCATCTCGTCGTGATATTTCTAAATAAATGCCTTTTCACTAAGCGATATAAGAAAGCCATTGGTACATTAACGTTCCAGCATAATTACCAATCACATAACCTAATGTGCCTACAATTAATATAGGTCCGACTAAATCAGTCCAACCTTTACCTATCGCTAATGCTGCAGTAGTGGGCCCTCCAGCGGTTGCATTACTTGCTAATAATATCTCTTCTATATTGAATTTTAACAACTTGCCTAACAACAAGCTTATCCCTAAGTTAAATATTAAAATAATCATTACAAAGATAAATAACAGCGGTGCCGTTTTAACAATCGTAACAAATGAAGCCGGTGTACCTATGACAACAAAGAAAATATAAATTAAAAATGTTCCAATTTCAGAAGCACCTGCTAATTTTTCAAAGAAATCTCCCCAAATGGCAACAATGACAAGCGTTAAAGTTGTAAGCAAAAGATAGAAATCTCCAAAAAATGACACAAGTATAGTTAAGACCAAATTACTTTGAGGTACGACTTGTTGTATGAATTCAGAAAGTTTAAAACTGATTGCAACAATTGCGATCGCTGCAGCGATTGAAAATGCAATATCTAATAATTGAATTTTTTTAGGTTGCCAAAATGATGCTTGCGATGCTGGTGAATGATCACTTTTATAATGTGTATTAAAGTGTTTTTTAATAAACGGTATCGATGGAATCGCAATTAATAGCAGAAAATATAATGCCATTACACTATTATCTGCGACAACTGTGGATGAAACCATTTCTCCAGGTGTTTTTAATTTGGAACTCAAAGCAGCAAAATTTACGCCACCACCAATGTAGCTTCCAGTCATCATTGCACCTATTTTAGATAAATAAGGTACTGAATGATTTAATATGATAAAAGCTACAGTTGTTCCAATCATGGTCCCTACTGATGCAATTAAAAAAATAAACAACAATCGTCGACTTTCTTTCCAAATTTTTAATATATTCGCACTAAAAAGTAGTAATGGTATAGATAAAGGAACAATATAATCCCACACCGTATCATAAACTGGCGCACTCGTCGGTATAACTTTAAAGTTAGAAAGTATCATCGCGCCTACCAGTGCAATAATCGCCCCTGATATCGTACTTGCCCATTGATAGCGTTGTTCTAAAAAGATACTTACTGTTGCCCACACTATAATAATTGCCCACAATACCCATGTATCATCTTTACCTACCAGTGTACCCAATATCATAAAATCACTCCCTTTATATCTCAAATGCACAAGTTTAAACTTATTCTAACAATAAACCACTCTTTTTTTACAATTTTCTGAAAAATAAATTGTCATTACTTTTCCAAATTGATATTCTAACTAATGCAAGGGTACAAACAAGGGGGATTTTTTATGAAACAAAAAATTGGTTTGATCCTAGGACCGTTGCTTTTCTTGATATTTTATTTTATTCCTGGACTTACTGGTCTAGATGACGCTCCTAGGGCTGTACTTGCTGTAACACTATTTGTTGCCACATGGTGGATTACAGAAGCGATTCCTATTCCAGCAACGTCGCTCATTCCACTCATTCTATTACCTTTAAGTGGTGGAACAGATGAGCAAGTGGCTGCAAGCGCTTATGCTGATCCGATAGTCTTTATGTATATGGGTGGTTTCATCATTGCTTTGGCAATTGAAAAATGGGACTTACATAAACGTATTGCAATGACGATTATCGCTATGATGGGATCTAATAGCAATCGTATTATTTTAGGTACCATGATTGCAACAGCATTTATATCGATGTGGATTTCTAATGCTGCAACAGCTTTAATGATGCTACCTATTGCATTAGCTTTAATACATGAAATTCAAAGCGCACAATTTTTAAAACCAGAGTCAGCACATAAATTCAGTAAAGCATTATTACTTACAGTCGCTTATTCCGCTTCTATTGGTGGTCTCGCAACTTTAATTGGTTCAGTACCAAATGCAGTGTTTGCAGCAATCGCTGCTTCAAGCTTAAATAGAACAGTTTCTTTTGCACAATGGATGATTTTTGCTTTACCTTTAACAATTATATTGCTTATCATATTATACTTGTTAATGACAAAATGGCTCTTTAAAATTGAAGATGCAGATAAAATTTCTTCTGACTTTGCCAAAAAAGCATTACGTGATTTAGGACCCATGAGTTTAGAAGAAAAATTAACCGGTGTTGTATTTCTATTTGTCAGTGTCTTATGGATCAGTGGTAGTCTTCTTCCAGCTAGTCTCCACTTATCTGATACCATTATTTCAATGACAGGCGCAGTGCTCTTATTTTTAATTCCTGCTAAGTCTCACAAAGGTGGATTACTTATTTGGGATGATATGAGCAAGCTCCCTTGGGGGATTTTACTATTGTTTGGTGGAGGGCTTTCATTAGCTGCTGCTTTTGAAGACTCTGGTCTAACAAAATGGTTTGGAGGTATGCTGGGGGTTGTAAAACCTTTACCCCTCATTTTAATTGTTATCGTGCTTACAACTGGGATCTTATTCCTTACTGAAGTGATGTCTAATACGGCTGTATCAAATATGTTAATGCCAATCAGTATTGGTTTTGCTGCAGCTATCAGCCAAGACCCTTTCATAATTATGGGTATCGTTGCAGTATCTTCGACTTGCGCTTTCATGTTGCCCATTTCAACACCACCAAATGCAGCTGTATTCAGTTCTGATGAATTAGAAATGAAAGATATGGTAAAAGCTGGATTTATATTAAATTTATTCACTATTATTGTCATATCATTATTTGTTTATTTCTGGTTACCGATTGCTTTTGGTCTCTAATTACAGTCGATGATTATATATTTTCATAAGTACGTCGTATACAACTAAGGTACGATGATATATAAATACTATGGACGCATGTCACATTCTGAATTTTCATATATAATATATGTATCATCATTAAAAGGAGTCATTACTTATGAAAACAATCATCAAAGGTGCAATAGCTGTCCTCTTGATATTAGGTGTTGTAAAAACATTTCAAGATCACGATATCGTAGCAGAAACTACAAATTATTATCAACAATTTAAAGAAGGAGAAATACTACAAAATATTGAAAATGTTAACTTTGACTCTTTGAAAAATATAAATGTCGATGACTTCATTCCTTCAGATTTCTTTTAGCAGTTTAGAACGTATGCATCAAACTTGATACCTTAGTTATAAATAAAAGGAATGCCTTTTAGATTTATCTGCTCATGTAGTCTATCAACTTTCAAAACATGGCTAGATCAAAACATTCTATGTTAAATATCATATGAACAATTCACGCTCAACTTTAAAAGACTTTACACATATTGCAAAACTACTTTCATTTTTCATATGGTTTTACAATCACTATAAAATATAACGAAACACTTTCATTAAATTCATGTTATTAAATGAATTTATATGAAAGTGTTTTTTATTAAAATAACTAGAAAGCACTATCAAAGTGTATATCTTTATGGAATATCAAATGATAATGTCTAATTACATATTTTCAATTTTGTTAAAAGAGAGAACGTCATACATGCATCACTAATTTAATGGTGTAAGCTTTGCAATCAATGTTATAGAAAAATATATTATTACGTTAAACCATCATAGCTAAGATGCCAACTATGCTTAAGAAGTAATATAATCACCACCATTTACATGAATGACTTGTCCTGTAATGTAAGAACTATCTGCATAAGACGCTAAAAATACGTATGATGGTGCAAGTTCTGCAGGTTGTCCACGACGACCCATAGGTGTTTCTCCACCTTGATGTGCTACTTTTTCATCTGAAAATGTAGCAGGTATTAAAGGTGTATATATAGGGCCAGGTGCAACAGCATTTACGCGTACGCCTTGTTCTATCAGACTCGTCGCTAATGATCTCGTAAACGCAACGATTGCCCCTTTAGTTGCTGAATAATCTATGAGATGCGCTGATCCTCTATAAGCGGTAACACTAGTAGTATTGATAATGGCATCACCGTTTTTTAAATGAGGCGCTGCTGCTTGAGATAAAAACATCATGCCAAAAATATTAGTTTCAAACGTTTCTTTCACTTGCTCTGGCGTAATTTCTTGAAAACTATCTTGCGGAAATTGCACACCACCATTATTCACTAAAATATTTAAGCCATCAAAATCTTTAACCACTTGATCAATTAATTTTTGAGATTCTGATACTACCTTTAAATCATGTGCATAAGCTTTAGCTTTCACGCCTATCTCTCTCAAATCATCCACTACTTTTTGAGCATCCTCATGTTCATCATAGTAACCAATGGCAACGTTCGCCCCTTCTTTTGCAAATAACATCGCTACAGAACGTCCAATACCAGAATCACCACCAGTAATTAGAGCAACTTTACCTGTTAATTTGCCACCACTTTTATATCCTTCCATTTCCGTTATAGGTTGTGGATCCATATCTTTTTGGATACCTGGTTGTTTATTTTGTGTATATCCTTTAATTTGCTTATGAAATTCTGATAAATTCATCATTATACCCCCATGTGTAATAATTCTATCGTGTACTACATACCACAAATAGACAACAACAAACATATTTAAAAAATGCTGTGAATAACGTCATATGTTCATAACTTAATCCACAGCATTTTATTTAAAATGATTTATTAAATTTTATATTGTTTAAATTGAGTGTTTTACTATTCGACTTGAATGTATAAAAGACATAATTGCAAATATACAATACACAATTGAATATACAATCATGACAATATAAACAGGTGTCATACTCGTTGCATTATAGAGTCCCATAAAAGCTTTTGCTGCAAAATATGCATGCATCAGTGATACAACTAAAGGTAAGCCAAAGTTGAAAATAACTTTTAAGCCTAGTCCTTTCAACATATCTTGATGCGTATAACCAATTTTTCTTAAAATACGAAAACTCGGTATTTCATCTTCAGTTTCGTCCATTTGTTTAATATAGATGATACATCCTGCTGCCACTAAAAATGCTAAACCTAAAAATGAAGTTACAAATAATAAAATACCGACACTCTCGTTCATTTCTTGTTTTATCATACCTTGTGATTGGATGCTTGGTTCAATCGATTGTGCAATTTTCGTTGCTTTAGTCAAATCCGTATGATGTTTCAAATCATAACCATATTGCTTATTTGTCTTATTACTGCCCTGTTTAATTTCCTCATATTTGTCAGAGCTCACGAGTAATACGGGACCGCCATAACTTATTTCACTCATAAATGTCGCTTTGCTACTATCACCAATTACCTTAAATGTTTCTTTATCGCTATTCTTCAACTGAATCTCTTTATTTAAGTCATATTTTACTATTCCATTACCGGCTGCTAAATTAATCAATTTCGCTTTATTTCCAGTCACTGCTTTATCGTTAAAGTATTGGTTACTCGTTACAAATAAGCTATCCATGCGCCCCATATTGGATTTTTGAAATACTTGATCTTTTAATATGTCACCACGCACTACTTCTTTATAATCTTTTGTCACATCTATATCTGCTTGTTTTAATTTACTTTCAAATTGTTTTGCTTGTTTACTATCTGTAAAATTTAAATCATGGGGTGCCATTAACTTTGTATTTTCATCCATCGTTGATTTACTAATCGCACCAAAGCATAATACTGTTACGGTTACTGCTGAAATAGTTGCAATAATAGTTAATGATAAGGCATTTTTCTTCATTCTATGCATGATAGATGATGTAAACACTACATCAGTGATTGACACGTTACCTCTTTTTGAACGTTTTAACGTTTTAAATATAAGTGAAACAGAACTGCGGAAAAATAAATATGCACCTAATACCGTTAACAATAAAATGATAAATGGCGAATAGACGATCATATTGATGAACTTCCCAAACATTTCTGTAGAGATATAATAGCCAACACCAATCATCACAATACCTAATACACCAAAGATAATTTCCATCACAGTAATTTGAGACTTGGTTGCTTCCGTGCGTGCATTGTCATTCATCATCATTAAAATACTGCGTTTACGTAAAAATATAAAACTTTGTATTAGTATGAGTATAAATGACACAACAATAAGCATCAATGTTTGCATTACAGCTGGCAATTGAAACGCTAATGATACGCTCATATTAATGTCTAATACTTTGAGCACAATCATCAACAGTAATTTCGAACCAAATATACCTATAAGCATGCCAATCACACTCGTTAATAACAGCATCATCGCTTGCTCAATGACTAACATTCTCATGATGTTATTTCTTGTTAAACCAATCAATTGATACAGTGCAAATTCACTTGTTCTACGTTTAATAAAAAGTTGATTCGCATACATTAAAAATATAACAATAATAAAGAATAAAAATACTGCCCCAATTTCTGAACCTTTTTGAATTGTCTTTAATGATTGTTCATTATTAATACTGTCAGTGTATTTTAAAGTTACAAAACTAAAGTATAAAACGATACTGACAATTAAGGAAAATAAATACATGGCATAATGTCTAATATTTTTCCTTAAATTCTTGATGACGATTTGATTAAAATTCATTTGTCACACCACCTAAGGCAGTTTGCATGTGAATGATATTTTTATAAAATGCTTGATTGCTATCCTCACCTTGGTATATTTCAGAATGTATATCCCCATCTTTCAGCATGATGACACGATTTGAATAACTTGCTGCAACGGGATCGTGTGTGACCATAACGATAGTAGCATTTGTTTTTTGGTTTAACTCTTCCAAACGGTTCAATAGATCTTGTGCACTTTTTGAATCTAACGCACCTGTTGGTTCATCCGCAAAAATAATAGCTGGTTTATGTACTGAAGCTCTTGCTGCAGCAGTACGTTGTTGTTGTCCTCCAGATATTTCATTTGGATATTTATGACCCAATTCACTAATACCTAATGCTTGAGTAACTTCGTCATAATTTTGTTCTTTTTCTTGTTTAGATAATTTTTGAATAGATAGTGGTAACATAATATTTTCTTTAACAGTTAATGTATTAAGTACACTATAATTTTGGAAAATAAAACCTATTTCTTTTTTACGGAAGTCTGCTAATGCTTTATTACTCATTTTATTAATTTGATGACCATTAATTTCCACTGTACCACTCGTTATATAATCAATGGAACTGATCACATTAAGTAATGTCGTTTTACCAGAACCTGATGGTCCCATGATTGTTACAAATTCACCTTTTTCAATTGTAAAATCTATACCTTTTAGTACTTCTTGCTTTCTATGTTTATTGCCATAATTTTTCGTTAATCCTTCAACTTTTAGAATAGACATGTATTACACTCCTTCAATCACTTTACTTTTATTTATATTTTTATCATAGCGAATTTATTTAATTTCCTCGTTTGATTTTACTAACAAATACATAATTTCAAATAACAAAACTGTCACATTTTTATTTCGTAATAAATTATAATTTTTGAATTTTTTTGTCATAAAGTACTATAAACTTTTTTTATGCTATGTGCTATACTATTAAAATTGACTTTTAATAAAGGAGCACAAATTATGCTAAATAAATTAAAGAGAGAATGGCTCACCGCACCAGGAACAAATATATTAGCAGGCATTGTTGTGGCACTTGCATTAATTCCTGAAGCAATTTCATTCTCTATTATTGCAGGGGTAGATCCAATGGTCAGTTTATATGCATCATTTATCATCGCTGTCGTCATTTCATTTGTTGGAGGTAGACCCGCAATGATATCCGCCGCTACAGGTGCTGTCGCTTTAGTCATTGTGCCATTAGTACGCGATCATGGTATACAATATTTACTTGCTGCAACCATTTTAATGGGCATCATTCAAATCATCTTTGGTCTATTAAAAATAGGTAGACTGATGAAATTCATTCCAAACTCTGTGATGATTGGGTTTGTGAATGCACTAGCTATAATGATATTTATGACACAACTTAAACATATCTTTGGTATTTCATTACCTACATATTTATTTGTAATCATCACATTATTAATTATTTATTTATTACCTCGTGTGTTCAATCGTATACCTGCACCATTAATTGCTATCATCGTATTAACGATCGTCTATTTAGTTACTGGTGTAGATGTTAAAACAGTTGGAGATTTAGGCGAAATCAAAAAAAGTTTACCGCATTTATTAATCCCCGATGTACCATTTAACATGGAAACTTTTAAAATTATATTTCCATATTCCATATCAATGGCAATTGTAGGTCTTGTAGAAAGTTTATTAACGTCACGCATCGTCGATCAAGCGACTGATAGTTATAGTAACAAAAACCAAGAAGCTCGTGGACAAGGTATCGCAAACTTTATCACAGGCTTTTTCGGTGCAATGGGTGGTTGTGCTATGATTGGGCAATCGGTTATTAATGTGCGTTCAGGTGCAACCACACGTCTTTCCACATTTACAGCGGGTGTGTTTTTAATCATCTTGATTATGGTCTTTGGTGACTGGGTTGTTGAAATTCCAATGCCAATTTTGGCCGGCATTATGGTGATGGTTTCTGTAGGTACATTTAATTGGCAATCGTTTAAATTTATACAAAAAGCCCCACGTTCTGATGCATTTGTGATGATGCTAACGGTAGTTATCGTATTGTTCACAAGTAACCTAGCACTCGGCGTCATCGTTGGCGTTATTGTCAGTGCATTATGTTTTGCTACAAAGATATCCAATGTCTCTGTTCAATATGAGGAACGCGATCATCACATCTATTATAAAATTGAAGGTCAAATTTTCTTTGTATCTATCGATTCCTTAATGAACCAATTAGATTTAGAAATAAGCGATAAAACAATTTATCTCGATTTTAGCCAAGCACATTTATGGGATGATTCAGCTGTTAATGCAGTAGATACCTTGATAGAAAATTATAAAAAGAAAAACAATATGATTTATGTACAACATCTTAATAAAGACAGCCGTAAAATTGTTTCTGAACTCAGCAAAGTTAATCAGCAGCATCTAATATAACTTTGATTTAAATCATAAGCTAACATCACTTGTTACATACATACTGATGTTAGCTTATTTTATTCCAAACAAACACATTGACTTTTATACCTACAGGGGGTATATTAAATTTAACAGATGACATACAAATAACGATTCATTATAAATCTATGAAGCAAAAGGAGGCATTCACTGAGATGGATAACAACAAAAAAACGACATTAGGTATTACAGGTATGACTTGTGCTGCATGTGCGAACCGCATCGAAAAGAATTTAAATAAAATGGAAGATGTCAAAGCAAATGTCAATGTTACAACTGAGAAAGCAACGATTGAATATAATTCAGATAATACTTCACTAGATGCTTTAACTCAAAAAATTAAAGATACAGGTTATGATGTTGTCACTGAAAAAGCTGATTTAGATGTCATGGGTATGACTTGCGCCGCATGTTCAAATCGTATTGAAAAAGTACTTAACCGCACTGACGGTGTTGAACAAGCAAACGTCAACCTCACAACCGAAAATGCAACGATTAATTATAATCCAGAAGTGACATCTATAGATGAATTGATAAAAAAAATACAAAACATCGGCTATGATGCAAAAACCAAAGCAGCTCCTTCAGAAAAAAATTCACGAAAAGCACAAGAGTTAAAAGGAAAGCGAAACAAATTAATTGTTTCAGCCATACTTTCTTTACCTTTACTATTGACGATGTTTATCCATTTATTCGGACTACCATTACCTAGTTTCTTAATGAATCCCTGGTTTCAATTCATATTAGCTACACCTGTTCAATTTATTATTGGTTGGCAGTTCTATGTAGGTGCTTATAAAAATCTGCGAAATGGTTCAGCCAATATGGATGTATTAGTCGCGTTAGGTACGAGTGCCGCATTCTTTTATAGTATTTATGAAATGATAAAATGGTTGAACCATACAAATGATACACCTCATCTGTATTTTGAAACGAGTGCTGTATTAATAACACTTATCTTATTCGGTAAATATTTAGAAAGCCGTGCCAAAACACAAACTACAAATGCTTTAAGCGAATTGTTAAGTTTACAAGCAAAAGAAGCACGTATAATCAGAAATGGCAAAGAACAAATGGTGCCACTAAGTGAAGTTGTTGTCGGAGATTATATCCAAGTAAAACCAGGAGAAAAAATACCAGTAGACGGACAAGTAATCAAAGGTATGACTGCGATAGACGAATCTATGTTAACTGGTGAATCTATCCCTGTTGAAAAAACATTAAACGATAATGTGATAGGATCAACAATGAATAAAAATGGTACCATTACAATAGAAGCAACGAAAGTAGGAAAAGACACTGCTTTATCTTCTATTATTAAAGTAGTCGAAGATGCTCAAGGTTCAAAAGCACCTATACAGCGTTTAGCTGATACGATTTCTGCCTACTTTGTCCCTATTGTCGTAGGTATTGCTATACTCACATTTATCATTTGGATTGCTTTTGTCCAAACTGGTCAATTCGAACCTGCACTTGTAGCAGCAATCGCTGTATTAGTGATAGCTTGTCCATGTGCATTAGGTCTCGCAACACCTACTTCAATTATGGTGGGTACTGGCAAGGCTGCTGAAAATGGTATTTTATTTAAAGGTGGCGAGCACATAGAACGTACACACCAAATTGATACAGTCGTTCTTGATAAAACAGGAACTATCACAAACGGTAAACCAATTGTGACGGACTTTGATGGTAATGATGAAACACTACAACTTTTAGCTAGTGCAGAAAAAGATTCTGAACATCCACTAGCTGAAGCAATCGTCAGTTATGCAAAGGATAAAGGCATCGATTTATTAGAAACAGCATCTTTCGAAGCAGTGCCAGGACACGGTATTCAAGCAATGATTCATAACCAAGACGTATTAGTCGGCACACGTAAATTCATGAAAGATGCTCATATTGATGTTTCAAAGTATGAAGATAATTTAGTCAAATATGAATACGAAGGTAAAACAGCAATGCTCATTGCTATTAATCAAACACTACAAGGTGTGATTGCCGTCGCCGATACAGTCAAAGATTCTGCCAATGAAGCGATTCAACAATTGCACGAATTAGGTATTTCCGTAACAATGCTTACAGGAGATAACGCGCGAACAGCACAAGCAATTGCTAAACAAGTAGGTATAGACGCTGTAATTGCAGAAGTATTACCAGAAGAAAAAGCTTCAAAAATCAAAGAACTTCAAGATAATGATAAAATTGTTGCTATGGTTGGAGATGGCGTTAATGACGCACCAGCACTAGTTCAAGCAGATATCGGTATTGCTATTGGAACAGGTACAGAAGTAGCAATAGAGGCAGCTGATGTTACAATTTTAGGCGGAGAATTATTATTAATTCCTAAAGCAATCAAAGCTAGTAATTCAACGATAATTAATATCAGACAAAACTTATTTTGGGCATTTGGCTATAACGTTGCTGGTATTCCTATCGCAGCTTTAGGTTTACTTGCACCTTGGGTAGCTGGCGCAGCAATGGCATTAAGCTCAGTAAGTGTGGTAACAAATTCACTCAGATTAAAACGAATGAAATTATAACGCAACTTTGTAATAATAATAATAATAATAAACATCCTTGATTTAAGGAGGTGATTCCTATGGCAACAGAAACAATTAAAGTTGATGGCATGAGCTGTGATCATTGTAAACAGGCAGTAGAATCTGCACTTACAAATCTAGATGGCGTATCAACGGCTGATGTGAACCTTGATGCTGGTAATGTTGAAGTTGATTTTGACGATAATAAAGTTACAATGACAAGCATGAAAGATGCTATCGAAGATCAAGGCTATGATGCTAAATAACCTGCACATTCAAAAAATGAGGGCTGAGACGAAATCAAACGTCTTAGCCCTATTTTTATATTACATATTTAATTAACACGAAGCTTACTATCACCAGTATATATTACCTCTAATGTTGCATCTAGCGCATCTACAATAAGATTTTTTACAGCTGCATCTGTATAAAAAGCAATATGTGGAGATAGAATGACATCTTGTCGTTCTATCAATTCAATTAATATTGCATCATCTAATTGTGTATTGCGTTGATCACTTGGGAATAGCCCTTTCTCACCTTCATAAGTATCTAATGCTGCACCTATTATTTTCCCACTATTTAATGCATCTATAAGGGCTTTTGTATCAACAATCGTACCGCGCGCACAATTAATAAACACGGCACCTGTTTTCATTTCTGTAAATACTGCCTCATTAAACAAATATGTATTTTCCTTTGTCGCTGGAATATGTACAGTTACAATATCTGCATCTTTAATCGCCTCACTCATACTTTCTTTATATGTTAAATACGCTTCACATGAGACTTGAGGTTCAATATCATATGCTACTACTTCTGAACCAAAACCTTCTGCAAAAATCTTACCTACAATAGAACCAATACGACCTGTACCAATAACTGCAACTTTTAAATCTTTTATAGAACGTGACAAAATACTCGGTTGCCATCTAAAATCATATGCTGCAGTTTTATTTTGTATATCATTAAAATTTCTAATTAAATTTAATGCTTGAGACACAGTATATTCAGCGATAGAATGCGGAGAATAAGAAGGTACATTGGTTATAACTAGTTCATATTGCTTAGCTAACTCAAGATTATAACTATCAAAGCCAGCACTTCTCTGAGCAATTTGCTTAATACCATAATCATGTAATTTCTGATACACTACTTCATCTAATTCAATTTGTTGTGACAACGATACCCCATCAAAACCTTCAACACGATCTACTGTTTCCAAAGATAATATGTCACTATCTAAATCTACTTTCACCTGATTTTTTTCTGACCATTCATTAATAAAAGGGATATCTTCTTCTCTGACACCAAAAAGTTTAATGCTTTTCATTGATCATTTCACTCCTATTCTGCTTCATATAAATGTTTTAATGATTGAATGCGTTCTGCCGCTTCCATTAAGCTATCATCATCCACTGCTAATGAAATACGTACATAGTTCTGCCCATGTTCACCAAATGGAATACCTGGCGCAACTAAAATGGACTTTTCTTTTAATAAATATGTTTCAAACGTTTCACCATCATAATGTTTAGGTGTTTTTAACCATAAAAATATGCCACCATTCATCGGTTCAAAAGGGATACCTGCTTCATTCAATTTAGCTGTAAACTTATCTCTTCGGACTTTAAATATTTCATTTTGGCTCACAAGGAAATCATCATAATAATTTAAAGCAAATGTAGCCGCATCTTGCAGTGCACCAAACATACCAGCATGCGTATGTGTTTGATATTTTTTCAATGCTTGTATCATATCTGTATTCCCTACAGCAAAACCAACTCTAAAACCTGACATATTATATCCTTTTGATAAAGAAAACACTTCTATTGCTAAGTCTTTAGCACCCTTTGATTGTAAAATACTTGGATTTTTATAATCAAAGCCAAATGCACTGTAGGCAAAATCATGAACAATTTTAGTTTTTGTGCCTTGAAATTGTGCAATTGCTTTATCAAATACATCTTTTGTAGCAACTGAACCTGTAGGGTTATTTGGATAAGTTAGATAAACTAAGCGTGTATTCAATAAGACGTCTTTATCTATCATATGCCATTGTGGTAAATAATAAGGTGGCTTTAACACAAGTGGTTGTGGCTTAGCATCTGCCAACAATACACCTGCTAAATAATCTGTATAACCTGGATCGGGAAGCAGCACATTTTCACCCGGATTAACGATACATGTAGGCAAAGCGACTAAGCCGTTTTTCGTACCATATAGAATACAGACTTCTTCATCCTTATCTAATTCAACATCATATTGTCTTTTATAAAAATCGACGATTGCTTGTTTGAATGTTTCTTTCCCATGAAAAGCGACATATTTTTGATTTTCAGGTTTATAGATGGCTTCTGCGTAGCAATCAAGGATACCTTTAGGCGTTGCGCCATCAGGTATACCTACGGCCATATTAATCAACGGTAATGGCCCGGGCTCTATTTTACGTCCCATCGTTTTACCAAAGTAACTATCCGGAATTTGTGATAACCGATCTGATATTACCATTAAAAGTCCTCCTTAAAATAAAAAACTATATGCCTCATAAGTGACATATAGCTCTCACATGACACTTATCTATCAAGTATTCCACTTGTTGAATGTAGCACAGTACTTATGATAATAGATAAGTCTGTTGCTGAAGTTTCAACGGGTCAAGTCCCTCCACTTCTCTGGATAAGTCACTTTATAATTAAATTAATATTAATTTTATCAGAATATTCTAACATGTCAATATAAAAAAAAGAGTGACTCAAGCGAGTCACTCTTATCTATATCACCAAACACAACACGTTCAGTGCTATAGATTTTACCACCAACCGTGGTTTTTACGGAATTCTAACGCTGCTGCTTCAGAACCGTAACGTTGTTTAGCGTAGTTTAACATACCTTTAGTTTGATCAGCTACTGAACCAGTACCCCATGATTCCTTAGTTTGACCTAAGCCTCTATATCCTGCTGGGTTAACCGCATTTGGATTACCACTTGATTCAGGCATTACAATTGAATTCCACATAGCTTCTGATCCACCAGCAGCTAAGAATTGTGCTTTAACTGATCCACCAGTTGAAGCCGCAGATGCTTGAGCTGTTTTATATGTTTGCGTAGCTGCACTTGTTTGTGCTGTTTTAACATTTGTAGTTGCTGAAGCTTTTGGTGCTTCTACTGCTGCTGGAGCAGTATATGATTGTTGTGAACGTACTTCACTTGCTGATTTTTCATTTGTGTTGACACTTACTTCTGAACTTACATCTTGTGTAGTATTAGGTGTTGAAGCTTGCGCACCAACTGCATGGTATTCCCATGACCATGTGTTACCGTCAGATGTAAAAGTAAACTCGTTACCACCTAGTACAAAATTGTAGTTATATGCACCAGCGTGTAATGGTTTTTGATCTAATTCAGCTGAACCATTTAATGCTAATTCTGCTAAATGTGCTTTGTCGATGTTTTGTTCTGAAGCGTGAGCTTGATTGTTGTCAGATGCTGCTGCATATCCTGTTACGCCTAATGCTACTGCTAATGATGAAGCTAAAATTGATTTTTTCATAATAAAATAAATCCTCCAAATTTAATTTTTAATAAAATATATTTTCGATAATTTTTTTGTCGTATTTGCTAAAATTCTTTAAATTTTATGTTTTGTTTTTTGACCATAGTTAATATACCATATATTTTTATCAATCATATTACACTTACATAACAAAACTTTACAAAAATTGTTCTGATTTGTAACATTGCAATCTTTTGTAATTGCTTTATACAACATTCTCAAATAATCAATTTTGCTTTTATTATTTATAATTATTGATATAAAAGAATGCTATCTCTTGATTTGCTTCATTTTTTATATAGTCTGAAAAATTACAAACAACCTTATTGTTACATAACTGTAACAATATATTTCGATACATTTTTTATATATTGGGGTCATACTTGCAAATTATTTTGTGCAAAATTAAAAAGGCCTTTGATTTGAGGCCTTTTTAATCTTTTTACTTATATATTGATAATGCGCATTTTTAATATATTACAATAAGCAAATCTATATCTTCACTTATTTTATGCTAGGAACTTAAATACTTCTTTATCATATAATTTCAAAACTTTCATATAGAATATATGAATTAAGAAACCTATCATAAACGGAACGACAAAAAATGCGATAAATACATATAATAGATTAAGTAGTAATGGGGCTTCCATATGTTTAAATGCGCTGATGGGACCTACCAACCCAATAATACCAAAACCAGCAGATTCTTTGGTACCAGCAATACCTAACAACGCGCCAAAAAATCCAGTGATAATCGCATTGGTGAAGATGGGTAATAAAATAATAGGGTGTCGAACCATATTGGGAATCATCATTTTAACACCACCCAAAAATATTGTAATAGGTACGCCTGATCTGTTTATTTTCATCGTACCTGCGACGAGAACACCTTCACATGCTACAATGCCTAATGAGGCTGAACCTGCTGCTAAACCACTAATACCAATGGCTAGTGCTGTCGCCACGGTAGAAATTGGTGAAATAATTATAAAACTAAAGACAAGTGCAATAAGCATTGACATAATTATGGGTTGTAATTCTGTAAATGTATTAACTAAGTTACCAATACCAGTCGTAATTAATTGTATGTATGGCAATAACGTCAAACCAATCAAACCTGAAATAACACCAACGATTGTCGGTAAAATAATCAATGTCAGACTACCAAAGCGTTCACCGATTACCAATATTAAAAATACCGCAACTGCTGCTGTTATCATTGTATTAATCAAATCTCCCACGCCGACAAGTACCCACACGCCATCTTTAAATTGTGCAACACCACTTCCGACAAAAGCCGAACTAGCAACTACAGCTGTCGCTAAAGGCGTTAAACTAAAGCGCATTGCAATCAAAGCTCCTACCAATAGCGGAACTGTAAATTGAATACCTAAAACAACCTGTAGTAAAGATTCAAAAACGGCATATTTCGGCGCTAAAAGTTTAAATACCTCACCTAAAATAGCATTAGGTATGAGCCCAGCAACAATTGCAATTGCTACGCCAGATAATACATTATTAATAAATTGTTTCGGACTTACTTTGATCATTGTGTGCCTCCTATGTTGTGATAAATAAAATATACCATATTATCGCAATTTTCAGAATATTTATTTTTGTACATTCTATATAAAAATACAGTTAATCATATCATTACAATTTCCAATTCATTCCTTATGTTCACTAAACACAAAAATTACACAAAAAAAAAAACGGATAGACGTCCATTGCTTTTTAATGAACTTGTCTATCCGTAGAATGTCATTGCTTTTTAAAATAATATTTAGCGCTAATGTCGAAAGTAATTGTTATGTTCCAATACACACGTCGTGTTTGCTAAATCATATTGTTAAAAACATTTTATTTTGCTTCCATTAATTCACGCGTCAATACGAGACCTTGCGTTGCATTCTCAAAAAATTCTAGTTTTTGAAGTGTGTTTTCTTCTGGCAAGTGTTGCTCAAATTGCTCCCATATCCAAAAGGCAATATTTTCGGCTGTTGTATTCATAGATGGTAATGTTTCATTAACGAGTTGACCATCCAAATAAGTTGCGATTTGTTTATTATATATTTTATCGACTTCATTAAAATCTAATGCCAATCCAGTATCGTTTATTTTAGATAAAATTTCAATATTGAACTTATAGTGTTGATTGGCTAAATCTTTGTGCGCTGTTTGACTAAAATATATTCGATTATCACAAGTAAATTCATAATAATTTTTAATAAGTACTGCATTACTGCGATATTTAAATTGTTCAGGTGGTTGAACTTGATCAAAATTTGTCATATTAAAATCTCCTTTTCAACATTATATTTATCTATACCCTTTCAGTTAAAATATATGAGTTCTAATGTTTTTAATATTACGTTTTAGGCTATAGAAAAATAATTGAATTATTAAGAGTAAAGGAGCTTTTTATGACTATTCAAATACAACGTATTTATGAAAAACCACTTAAAGAAGGCGTACGCATACTTGTAGACCGCGTTTGGCCACGAGGAATCTCAAAAGATCAAGCTAATTTAGATCATTGGCTAAAAAACATTGCACCAACATCCGAATTAAGAAAATGGTTTAATCACGATCCTCAACTTTACGCTGCATTTAAAGAAAAATACGAGAAAGAATTGCGTGAAAATAACGATCAAAAAGAAGCTTTTAATGAATTACAAGATATTGTTGCTAACAGTAAACAAGATGTCATTTTGCTTTATGGTGCAAAAGATGAAAAACATAATCAAGCGGTTGTGCTACAACAATTATTACAATAAGGTGTGAATATGATGGCTCAATGGCATATCGACATAAATGATTCACCTGTCCAGACACTCATGCTCCAAGACGAGACCCTTGCAAAACTTATAAGACAAATTGGCAATGTAGAAATAACACTGCGCCCTAATCCGCTAAAATCGTTAATTCGTTCTATCATTGGACAGCAAATTACAAATACTGCCGCTTCAGCAATTTTCCAAAGATTTTCGGAAGCAATCCACAATCAATGGACTGTTGCATCGGTGTTAAATTTATCTGAAGTACAAATGAAACACATAGGTCTTTCTAAAACTAAAATAAACTACATTCAAAATTTGCTAGTGCATATAGAACAAAATAAACTCGATTTTACTAATTTACATGAATTAGATGATGAAACTGTAAAACAAGTTTTAACACAGGTCAAAGGTATTGGTCGTTGGACATCAGAAATATTTTTAATATTTACATTAAAGCGTGACAATATACTGCCTATTTTTGATGTGGGGTTACAGAGAGCTGCTCAATGGCTTTATCAAACTTCAAACGCTGAAAGAAAAAACAACTCTCTCTATGTGCAAAACGATGGCATCCATATGCTTCATATGGGGCGTTTTATTTATGGGAAGCAATTCATCAAAATTTATTAAATTACGACTCTATTGACTCACTTTTAGACGAATCATCTTCGTAATACGTTGAGCTTAATATTTTAATTATAACTAAAATCATTCTATATTACGTTACGCTATCACTACGGTAACATCGCATTATTAGGATAAAGCGTGGATGGTATAATACATTTTCTCAACAATTATTTCTTATACAGACTCTCTTCACCATTAGGTAACGATTCTATAAATTTTCTAGGGTTTTCCGCATACTCATTTCCAACACCACCTTCCATTCTTTGAAAATGTAGATGCGGCCCTGAAGTTTGAGAACCAGTATTACCAGAAAGTGCAATGATTTTTCCAGCTTTAACTTTTTCACCAGGTTCCACTTTAAATTCATTTAAATGCATATACCATTGATGATGTACACCATCTTCTTCCATAATCTGCACTACTTTGCCACCTAAATCATTTTCAAAAGTTCTGGTTACTTTACCATCTGTCGCTGCAGTTACTGGCGTGTTTTTAGCTATGCCATAATCAATGCCATAGTGTTTACCGTCGAAGTCATTATATTTATAATCACCAAAAGATTCAGTCTCTCTACTTATATTAAAAATGCTTCTATCTGTCTTTCCACTATCTTTATTTCCATCATTTTGTTGTACTAAATTTTCTCTTACATATCGTTGTACAGTATCTATATTTGTTAATAATAGTATTAACGGCACTAATACAATAACTAATAATAATATCGTTTTAAATGTATTTTTCACTATCCGATTCACCTTTTAAATTATGATATTAATATCATAATAAATGCTTTTATCTGTATTTTGCTAATTATTCAACTTAAAATCATCTCATACTTTCGTATTAAATAACTGTAATGAAAATATTAAAACAACTTTTGCAATATAGATTTACTCAAGTCAAACACGAAAATTTTATATCATTAACATAAAGAAAACGTCAATTTCTATATTGCTGCGCTAGAAATTGACGTTTATTTTTAGTGACAAATACTTATATCCCATACTTTTCTTTATCGTATTAACAGAATTCAAAAAAACTTATCCCTAAGCTCTTACAAATGTTACAAATCAATATTTTCAAAATTTAGAGAATAATGGCTATCCATAATTCAGCTTACACGTTATAACTTTTTAACATATGTTCCATCAAAGTCCAAACACGTTCAACATCTACAGCCGTAGCAAAATATGCATTTTTTTCTTTGTTTGTGACATTATTTAAGTCGACTGACATTGTACCGTATGTGAGCGAACTTTGATGTTCTATGTCGATGTGTGTCTGCTGCATAGTAAATAAGTCAGGTTGCAATAAGTATAAAATTGTACACGCATCATGAATAGGACCCCCATCCATATTAAAATGTGTTTTATAAGTAGATTTGAAAAATTCTAGTAGTTCAACAACAAATTTAGATATTTTATTATCAATGCTACTAAATCTTTGAATTACTTCATCTGTTGCTAAGACCTGATGAGTCACATCTAACCCAAAAACATTTATGTTAATACCACTTTCAAATACTCGTTTAGCAGCTTCTGCATCCACCCAAATATTAAATTCAGCGGTAGGCGTCCAATTTCCGAAAGTGCCACCTCCCATAATTGTAATAGAATCAATTGATTGAGCAATACTAGGGTCTTTGATTAATGCAGTCGCAACATTTGTAAGTGGACCTGTTGCAACAATTGTTACAGGATCAGCGCTTTGTTTTAATGTCTTAATAATTACATCTGCAGCGTGATATTGAGTTGGTTTCAACGATGGCACTTCAGGTAATTTAGGTCCATCTAATCCCGAATCGCCGTGAATTTCCGAAGCGAAGGAAGCAGGTTTTATGAGTGGACGCGAAGCACCTACAGATACTTCAATATCTCGTCTTCCCATAACTTCTAATACATTAAGTGCATTTTTGGTGTTTTTTTCAACTGCTTGGTTTCCTGCTACAGTGGTCACGGCCAATATATCAAGTGTACTATATTTCGCACCTGCTAGAATTAAAGCTATCGCATCATCATGACCTGGATCACAATCCATGATTATCTTTTTAGTCATTTAACACACTCCAATCGTCTTATGTATATTAAATATGAATAAAATCAATTTTATCTAAGTATTATTTTGTAATAAATATTTTATCATTTAGCATCACTACTCTAATTACAACGGCATTGTTTCATTTATTAAGCTTTCTTTTTTTACTACTGTTAAACCTATCATACTACTTTTCTAGTGGTTTTGCTTTTTATTTTCCGAAAATTCACATAATTTTATAGAAATATCACATTTTTTGTATGAATTATGTTTGCTGCATTTAAAAAAACTGGTAAGTTAGTATCATTACACAACTTGAGGTGGTCTTTAATGCGAGCAATTTTAATTGGTATATTAGCTGCTTTCTTTTTTTCTATTACATTCATACTAAATCATGCAATGTCTAGCAAAGGTGGCAGTTGGCTTTTTAGTGCGTCACTACGCTTTATTTTTATGTTCCCTTTTTTGTTAATGATGGTTATTTGGAACCGTAAAGGGCGTCATCATATTATTTTATTGCATATTAAGCAAAATTTTTTCAGGTGGTTATTGTGGAGTTCACTTGGTTTTGTCTTTTTTTATGTACCCATAACTTTTGTATCAAATTATAGCCCAGGTTGGCTTATTTCTGCGACATGGCAATTAACCATTATTTGCGGTCTTTTTACAGCTCCATTTTTCTACACATATATACAACAAGGACAATCCACAATCAAAATGAGAGAACGTATCCCGTGGCGTTCACTTGCTACATCTAGCATTATGATATTAGGTGTTATCATTGTACAAATTCCGCACATTTCGAATATAGAATTACATATTTTCCTATTATCTGTCATACCGTTGATGATTGCAGCATTTTGTTACCCTTTAGGCAATCGTAAAATGATGGTGGTTGTTGGCAACGATTTAAATACGATCGAACGGATATATGGCATGACCTTAGTCACCTTACCATTATGGTTGATTATTTTTCTGATTGGAGTAGCTACTCAAGGGCTACCCTCTTCAAATCAAATCACGCAAACTTTTTTAGTTGCGATTTTCTCTGGTATCATAGCAACAACATTATTCTTCTATGCAACGAATATAGTGAAACATAACCAAACTAAGTTAGCTGCTGTTGAAGCGACACAAGCGATGGAAATCGTTTTTACATTAATTGGCGAAATGTTACTTTTAGGCTTAGCGTTACCAAATATGTTAAGTATTGTCGGTATTATTATCATCACATTAGGTATCATTATTTATTGTTTTTTAAATAGTAAAATAAATGATCGTAAAATAGAATTGAAATAAAATCAAAGCTAGTTATGTTAATTGACAACTTGTTCGTAAAGCAAGATAATTTGTCTAATGATAATAACAAATATAGAGGTGTAATTAATTGACTCATACTCATATAGATCCCCGTATTATAAGAACTAAAAAATTATTAATGGACGCTTTTCGTGAAATTGCAAAAGAAAAAAAGTTAGTATCAATTACGGTTAAAGATATTACCGAACGTGCCACTGTCAATCGCGCTACCTTTTATGCTCATTTTTACGATAAATATGACATCATGGAATATACACTGTCTGAAACAATCTTAAAAAATTTAAATCAATCGCTCAATATGGTTACAGAATTAAATGAAAAAGCACTGTGCCAATGTTTTATTACAATTACTAGTTATATCCAAGATACTCATGAAGAGTGCCGTCTAAATAGTGAAGCATATGGGGAAATTGTCGAGAAAAGAATTAAAGAAGAATTAGAAGATATTTTTTTAAAATTAATGTCTGATGAACACAAAGATATAGATAGAGAGACACTTGCTACAAGTGCACGTTTTCTATCATGGGGATTATACGGCATCGCTAAACATTGGTTCCATTCGAGTAATTTACCTGCTGAATCATACATCAACAAGTCATTACCCTTCATTACATCCCAACTTTCAAATCAAAAATAATTCGCACAATGCGTTTGGACAATGAAAATAGTTATGCTTTAATCATTCATATAGCCCCTCGTTAAATAAGTTATCGTAACTTATTTAACGAGGGGCTTAATTTATTTAAGTAAAATAAATGTTTAAACATTGTGATCATTGATAAATTCCAATACTTCACCTGTAATCGCTACTGCATTATTGCTTTCTCCTTCTATACCACCGTAATGTAGACCAATTAATTCATTATTTGCATTAAAGACAGGCGAGCCTGAGTTTCCCCCAAATGTGCTGGCACTATATGTTAATATACTGTCATTATTACTTATGACTTTACCCGAACTTTCCCACATCGTTGCTAAAGGTTTGTCACCTGGATAACCTGTAACTGTTATTGGATCATTACTAGACACAGTACTAGTTTCACCAATTGTGGCAGGTGTCACAACATCTCCAACTGACTGCCCTTCACCATTTTTATTAAAATGAACTAGTACTAAGTCAGCATCTCCAGGATAGGCTACCACTTCTTTTTCTGTAAATGTACCATACGGAAAACTATTTTCATTTTCAGCAGCAGGTGCAAATGATAGCTTTCCATTACCGTTATTTACTACATGCTTATTCGTCAATACTGTATTTTTACCAACAACCACACCAGTAGCGATTGTTTCTCCTTTTTCTATGTAGCCAATGGATTGGTAATGACCAGATTGAGTATTTTCAATTTGATGTCTATTTTCACCTGGTAGCATGACTCTTGGTGTGGCAGTACCTATTTGATTCCTCTCATTAGTCTGTTGCGAACTTTTCATAGTATCATTTTGATTTTGTGCTTGTGCTTCAGCATTGATAGTGCTTGATAAAAATAATAATGTGCCTATAATGATGCCGACTAATATGTTTTTCAACAAAACCTACCTCCTATTAAAAAATATTACTTTTTAAATTTACAGAATTTTAAGATTTTAATCAATTATTACTTAGTACATTAATTATGTGATTTAAACAACATATTGCTCACTTTGTCGCTTATACAATGAATTTATAAACATGTTGTTTGCATTATAATAAATCATGCCATATAATCTATCTAAACAACAAGTGTTACTTAGTTTACAGTCGTTGTTTAATTTAATTGAAGAGGAGGGATAGACGTGACAACAATTCAAACACACAATGGTTTTCAAAGAACTTTTCAACAGGAACATTTAACCTTAGGATTAATGTTACCCTTTGATGATCCTGAAAATATCGCATTGCCAATTGATCAACAAATAGCATTAGTTCAATATGCTGAAAAACTTGGATTCACAAGCTTATTTGTGCGAGATAATCCTTTATATAGTCCGCACCTTGGTAATGTAACGACAAACTACGATCCGTTTGTGTTTTTAACTTTCATCGCTGCCAACACATCCAAAATCGCTCTCGGAACATCTAGTATTGTTGCAACATTACGTCATCCTGTGCATATTGCTAAAGCATCTGCCTCTCTTGATTTAATATCAAACGAGCGATTGTTATTAGGGATTGCTACTGGAGATCGTCAATTTGAATTTCCAACTTTTAAAATCAATCCAAACGATCTAAGTCAACATTTTCAATCAGCTGTGTCATCTTTAAAAGAATTATGGCAATCATCATCACCACAAACGTCAAATACTTTATTTGAACTGTACGAAGATTCTGGCTTACAAGTATTACCAAAGCATAAGCATATTCCTATGTTCGCAACAGGATACGCCAAACAACATATTGATTGGTTAAAAACACATGTGGATGGTTGGTTATTTTATCCTCAACCTTTCCAACAACAAAAAGCTTTATTACAGCAATGGCATCAAAACGATACATTCAAACCCTTTATGCATCCTTTGGTAATTGATTTATCAGTTAATCCGAATGAACTTGTAAAGCCGATTAAAGGTGGTTATCGCCTAGGAAGAAACACTTTGTTAAACATCCTAAAAGCGTATGAACGTATCGGAACCAATCATATAATGTTGCAGTTTATAGCCAACGACAGAACTTATAAAGAAATATTAACAGAGGTCGGTAATGAAATTATTCCACACTTTCCACCTCGACATTTACAGGAGGACAAAATTTATGAAACTACTAGATAGAATTAACCAATTAGCAAACAAAGAAAAAGTGCAAACTTTGAGTGTAGAAGAAAAACAAGAGCAACACGTGTTAAGACAAGAATATCTTCAAATGATTCGCGGCCAAGTCGTTAACACATTTTCTACTTTAAAAGTTGTAGATCCTTTAGGTGAAGATGTTACACCTGATAAAGTTTATAAATTGCGTGAAGAAATGGGCACACTAAATTTAGATTAATAAAAAACCCGTCAAGTAAATGATACTTGACGGGTTTTCTATATAACCATTAAATTGAAACGTTTTAATGAGTTTGTTTATCATATTTTATACTTATCTTTTCATTTTAAAGGGTTGATGCTTTCTAACACATTTTAAGCTGAAATATTTGTAATGAAAGCAATGTGTAACATAGCTATATAACAACAATGAAGCATTTTTTCTACGTTTAATTATTTAATATGTTTTCCATGGATCGATCTACACTGCCCGCATACATACTTCCAAATTTCAGTAAATGTACCATTAATAAATACAAACGATAAAATTCTAGTCGTTCATTGGCACCTTTACTTAAAGGATAATGCTTATTATAGGAATCATAAAAAGTTTGAGTAAAGCCACCAAACACAGTAGTTATACCTAAATCAAATTCTCTATCACCATATAGTGGTGCCGGATCAAACAATGCAGGTTGACCATTTTCTAAGAACATATAATTACCACCCCACAAATCACCGTGCAATAATGAGGGTTTACTTGTATGGTCACTTAACGCAGTTACAATTACTTCCCGCACTTTATGATAAGTTTGTACATCTTCCTCTATCCATAAACCTTGATCTACCAATCTATCTTTTAAATGATCTAAACGACGTTCAACAAATATGGTCGTCCAACTATCAGACCAATCATTGTCGAATGATACATCACCGCCTTCATAAGGTAAATCAAAACCAAACTTGCCATCTGGCTGCTGTTGTTGATGCATTTTAGCTACCAATTCTCCAAGTTCAGCTTGGCTACCTTGGTTTCCTTCATTTAAAAAACTTAGCAAAAGATAGGCATCTCCATCGATTTCACCACTATCAATGACTATTGGCGCAGTAATTCCAGCTTTTTCAAACAAATTGAGACCAGCAACTTCTGCATCAAAAAAGGCTTTACTTCTCTGACGTTGTACTAATAAAAAATATGGCTTTTGAGATGTTTCTACGCGATAGGCTTCGTTAACGTCTCCACCGCTTACTGGTGCAATAGACTGTATATTATCTAATGGTAATTGTGATTGCCATTGTTTTTTCATAAAAATATCCCTCCATTATTCCATCACATCATTGTACTATTACCGTTTTATTTAAAATTTAATCAAAATCAGGGTCTTCTCTAATAATTTGAAGGTTATATTAATATTTCTTATTTATACTAGGCATATGAATACTAAAATGCTAGTCTATTAAAGACATATATTTTCATCTACTACTAATTTAAACAAATGGAGCGATTACAACATGTATAAGTTAATTAAACCTATTTTATTTCAATTAGACCCTGAAAAAGCACACGGTATGACGATTAATGCCCTTAAAATCCCTCAAAAGTACACTAAATTGCTGCCAATACTCGAAAAATTATTTCATTATAGGAACCCTATATTATCTCAAAGCATCAAAGGTATACATTTTGAAAATCCAATCGGATTAGCTGCGGGATTTGATAAATCTTGTGAAGTTCCAAAAGCACTAGATAAAGTAGGATTTGGATCGTTAGAATTAGGCGGCGTAACACCTAAACCACAGCCTGGCAATCCTAAACCACGCATGTATCGATTAGTAGAAGACCACGCGCTAATCAATCGTATGGGATTTAATAATTTAGGTATGAACAAGGCGTTGAGTAATCTAAGAAAATATAGTTACCATACGCCTATTGGCTTAAATGTTGGGGTAAATAAAGCAACGCCATATGAAGCACGTTACCAAGATTATATAAAAGTCATAGACACATTTAAAAATGACGTCACATTCTTCACCGTTAATATCAGTTCTCCTAACACGGAAAACCTACAAAGTTTTCATGATAAAAATGAATTTTCTCAATTATGTGCTGCTATACAAAATTATAAAACACAACATGATCTTAACGTACCTATTTTTATAAAATTAACATCTGACCTTAGTACAGAAAGTTTGTCTCGAATGCTCAAACCTATAACACAAACGTTTGATGGCATCATTTTAGCGAATACTACGCAAAAACGTGAACAATTACATTCCGTTAATCAAAAAGAAACTGGCGGGTTAAGTGGAAAACCTTTATTTAAGCGGAATTTAAAACTGATTGCACATGCCTATAAAGAAACGCAAGGTCAGTTTTTAATCATTGGTACTGGTGGCATTTTCGAAGTGAATGACGTCATCAAAATGTTACGTCATGGTGCATCGCTGGTTCAAATTTATAGTTCACTCGTATTTGAAGGGCCTGGATTAACTAAAACTATGAACAAACAGCTTGCACAATATTTACTAAGAAATGGATACAAACATATCGATGATATCATAGGATTAGATGCGTAAAATATTTTAGTTTTTCTTATCGAATTATTTATTGTAAAATATTAATTGTGAAATTATGATGATTTTTTATTATATAGGGTAAACAATTACCGAAGGGGGCGCTACAATGTATAAAAATATATTATTAGCATATGATTTTGATAATTCTTTTAATAACGTTCCTAAAGAATTACAAAATTTAACTACCGGCGTTGACAATGCAAAAATCACTATTTTCAACGTTATACCTGAAGGTGATTTACAAACTTCGGTTCGCTATGGTGGCAAACATTTTGAAGAATTAGCTGAAGAAAAAGGCAATGAAATATCACCTTTTGTTGAAAAATTAGAATCACTCGGCTTAAAAATTCAAGTGAAGTTTCGTTCTGGCTACATTAAACAAGAAATATTAAGTGAAATCGAAGAAAATAGCTATGATATCATCGTTATGAGTAATAAACGGGCCAAACCAGACATAAAAAATGTACTGGGAAATGTTACTCATAAAATCGCTAATAGCGCAAATATTCCTGTACTTATTATAAAATAATTTAACATCATTAATAAAACTCATTATTCTATTAAGGAATAATGAGTTTTTGTCGTTATTTTAGTTTGTAATATCGTTATCTTGTTTTAAATATCGCTCGATGACTTGTAACACACCTGATTCATCATTGGAAGGCGCTTTGTAATTTGCGACATCAGCCACTTCAGGACTACATTCAGCCATTGCATAACTATTTGGAGTCAAAGCTAACATTTCTATATCATTATTTGCATCTCCAAAAGCTAGCAATTCTTGTGGTTGTATATCCCATTTATCTAAAAGTGTTTTAATCGCTACACCTTTATTCACTTTAGGTAATATTAAATCCAAACTATCATTTCCACTTGTAACTGGCTTTATTTCTTCACCATATTGTGCTTTCAAACCTTTCATTACTTCATCTAAAAGTAATGGATCTTTAATTCTAAGCGCAATCTTAACAAATTCATCTTGCTCAATAGTTTTAAAGTCAGAAACTTTCGTTATATTAAAATAATATTTATATAAAAATGATAAAAAGTCATTACCCACATCTTCTAATACATAAGCACTTTTAACTCCGCTTAACACAATATCTTCAATATGATAATGATTAATAATCAAATTTAAAACGTCAAATACCAATTGTTGATCAAAATATTCAGCTGCTTCTAATTTGTTATTTTGATACGTAACTGCACCATTTTCAGCTATATACGTTATCTGATGATCCTTACCTGAAAAAAATGAACGTAATTGTGCATATTGGTTACCACTTGCAATGATAAATTTTATATCTCTTTCCATCATGCTTTCAAAAATTTTATTGAAATAAGCTTCATCATAGGTATTATCCGATTTAAAAAAGGTACCGTCTTTATCTACTGCTATTGCTTTTATCAAATGTTACACCTTCCATTCCTGTACAAATCATTAAAAGATGGGTTATATAATAAGTCATTACATCACAATGACATTGAACAAATGACCATCTATATCACTAAATAAGGCCCCGTAATACCCCTCATGTTCCGTGCCTGTTTCTAGTACTTTTCCGCCTGCTTGTTCAACCAAGGAAACTAACGTATCAACTTCTGGTTTTGTTGAAACTGAAAGTGATACTAATGCTTCATTGTTACCTATAGATGAAAGTCTAGAAACTTTTTCAAATTGCTTTTTTTCTATCAGCATAATGATTTGGCCATCTTTCGTTTGAATACCTCGCATTTTATTCATCATGTCTTTATGTTTTTTGATTGTAAATCCTATCGTATCATAAAATTTTTCACTTGCTTCCAAATCTTGTACTGGTAAATTGAGCCATGCAGCATTAATTTCCATTAGCCATCCTCTCCCTTTTCAAATTTTTCAATGTATTACACACTTATAGTAAAACATAAATCACTTTTAAAAACATGACATTATCATTTTCTATTTCAATAGCACAAAGCTTCAAAATATTTATTTTAGCTTTCAATTACGGTAGACTCTAACCATTCTCATCCATGTTTGTCAAAGCGCTGATACTCTTTAAATTAACTTGTTTTAATAATTGATCGTAAGTATTTAGTGCTGTCTGAGTTACTTTTTCTCCACAACCAGTTAGATAAATGTACATGGCGCGTTGGTCTTCTACACATTCTTGTCTATATACAAGTGGCGTCTCTGTATTTTCCATTCTTACAATAAGTCTAGACATCGCACTTTGACTTAAGTCAACCACTTTAATCAAATCATTGATTTTGTATTTTTTATTCTCTGACTTATAAATTTCATATAATACATAAAATTCTTTAATACTTAGATGATATTGTTCTTTCAATTTTCTTTCAATCATCGCTTCAATATAATGTATATATTTAGTCATTTTAATCCAATTATCCACTTTTTGTTCTTTTTTCATTGTATATCTCCCCACTAATCATACGTTTGAAAGTTTCTTTAGGTCATTTATTAATTAATTCTGAAATGATGTTGTACAAAAAACATTATTTCCAAGTGTTGCACTTTTTTCATATGACTACCTATATAAATACGTTGCTTTTATAAACTATATTATTCAATATTCTATAAGTTTCGGTATCTACTTTTTAGTTTAAAGGATAAAAATGTCGAACTAAAGACGTGATACTCCCAATTTCCACTTTTTTTATACATCAACAACATATAATTATAATATTGTTTATCTTGAGCATAATACAAAAAACCATTTTAGTGTACTAACAATTAATACTAATAAAATAAGTTCAATTCTATTAGTGTTTCAACTGTTAATAGTGACTAAAATGGTTTTAATTTGTTAAATTAACACGATTTATGCTTATTGCTTTTTCAATAATTGCTCTTTCAAATCTTTACGTTCATATTCTAAAGAGTAAGGATCATTTAACCAATAAATGCCCTCATCTACTTTAATTGTATGTCCATTTTTGACAGCCTCAGTACTTTTCCATAAATCTTTATTTTCAAAAGATAATTGAGTTCCTTTAGCGACTGGTGTAACGACATAATCACCTGCCATATCTGGAATTTCTTCTTCAGATATATCAGCTAAATCATTTTTCTCAGTAGCTTTTTCAACATTTTCTGGCATTTTTAAGCCAAATGCATCATACAATACTTCACTACCATGACCGTATGTCTTACCGAGTGCATATACTTTTTTATCAAAATCTTTGATAATTGAAACAGTTGTGTCTTCACCAATAGCCTCTTTTATTGTTTCACCGTCATTTTTTGTCTTTTTCTCCCATTCATCAATCCAGGCATTTGCTTGTTTTTCTTTACCTATTATTTTTCCTAGCTCTTGATGTTGCTCTTTGTAATCATGTTTCAAATAATCAAAAGCAATTGTGGGAGCAATTTTATTTAATTTTTTTAAATTTTTATCAGTATTATAAGTAATAATTAAATCTGGTTTTAACTTTGCGACACTTTCCACATTCTCTGCGTCTACTTTTTTAACGTCTTTAAATTTATCCTTTAATACTTTGCTATCATCCACGATGTTAGCTACACCTACTATATTCCCATCAAGTTGTTTTAAACCACCTGCATAAGTTGCACCAAGTACGACAATACGTTTTGGCTTTTTAGGTATTTTTACTTTATCTCCTGAATCTTGAACATACGTCTTTGTTTCTTTCTTGCTTTTTGATGACTCATTATCAGATTGATTACCACATGCTGCTAATACCAAAATAAGTGCAAGTAATGGTAATAATAATTTTTTCATTCCTAAATATCCCCTTTTCATATGTTTACAATTTAAACTGAGCTTAATTATATATTATACTTCATTTATATTGAACGAACCACAAATAATTGTTGATTGTGCATGAATGATGACTCAACTTAATATATAGAAAGTAGCGCTTTGGTATAATGGTGGCGTTCTTCAGAAAATAAATACGCAATCGGAAAATCATCGACAATTTCTCCATCTTTCATAACAACAATTCGCTCAACAAATTGATTTAAAAAAGCAATATCATGAGAAATCATAATGATGCCTTTGTTTGTTTGATCATGGTAGTCTTTCAAAACTTTTATCATTCTTTGTTCAGCTATCACATCTAAACTAGCAGTTATTTCATCGCAGATTAACATATCCGGTGCTAGCATTAATGTACGTATTGTGTTAAATCGTTGTAATTGTCCACCACTTAACTCGTCTGGAAACTTTTGTAATAATGATTCTTCTAAATGCATATATGACATTAAATATTTAAGATTTGCGCGAATATCTGCTGTTGATTGTGAATCTTTATAATATCGTATTGGTTCTTCTAGTGCGGTTTGTATTTTGAATTTGGGATTAAAACTATCGTATGCATGTTGAAATATCGGAAGCATACTTAGTCCTTGTGTTGAATATTGACCTTGATAATTGGTTAATAATCCTAACATTACATGAGCCAACGTCGTTTTACCAGAACCACTTTCACCAACAATGCCAACTTTTTCATTTGAAACTATCGTTAAATTAATATTTTTTAAAATAGGAGCATTTTTATAAGCAAAGTTTATATTTTGCAACTTAATCATTTATGTCATCCTTCCTTAACTGACTACGCGCATCAAACAATTTAAGACTGTATGGTTTTACATTTCCATCCTTAAATGCTTGAACATGATTAAAGTCTATGACTTTGCCATGTTGAATGACGCTAATCCAATCACTAAAATCAAGCACGTGAGATAAATTATGCGTAATCATCAATAAGGTCACTTTATGAACTTCTGCTAAGTGCTTGATTAAATGCATCACATTATAACCTGTGATTGCATCTAATGACGCTGTAGGTTCATCGGCAATAATAACGCTTGGATTTAACATTAAAACACTGGCGATTTGAACCCTTGCAAGCTGACCACCTGATAAATTAAATCTATAACGTGTCATCACTGCTTCTGAATCTAAATCTACCCATTTAAGTGCTTGCTTTACAAATTTATTAGCTGTAGTTTTATCTACCTTATAATGCATTTTATAAATACCAAGCAATTGCTTACCTAATTTTGTGTGATCATTAAAACTATGTGTATAATCCTGAGATATAAAACCAATTTCTTTTCCTAATAAATTGCTTACACCATTGATTGATTGTCCTTTGTAAACTAATGAATCAAAATGTGTTGTCAACATACTAGGAACTTGTTGTACGAGTGCTTTTGCAGTTAAACTTTTGCCAGAACCACTTTCACCTACCAAAACATTCACTTTACTTTTTCGTAATGTTAAATCAAGATGGTCTACGAGTCTTTGACCATTGATATCTGTGATGGTTAAGTTTGTAATTTCTAAAAGGTTATTATTAGCCATCAGCATCACGCTTTCTTTTTAAAAGTCTATCTCTCAATGCATCACCAGTTAAATTAAATAATAAAATAGTTAATGTGATTAAAAATGCGGGTACAATTAATAACAATGGGTATGAACTGATATAATCTCTACCTGCATTTAACATTGCTCCCCACTCTGGAGAAGGTGGCTGTGCACCTAAACCTAAGAATGATAACGAAGAAATATAAAGTATAATTTTCCCAAAATCTACGGTCATTAAAACAATCACAGAAGGCATCACTTGTGGGAAAAAATGTTTTAAAATAATGCGATGTTTTGGTACATTAAATAGCTTAGCCATTTGAATATATGGTTTACTTATTTCACCACTTACAATTGAACGTGTGAGTCGTGTGTAAGTCATCCATTTGATAATAGTAATTGCTATCACTAAATTCCATATACTCGGTTTAAAGAAGCTTGCCATAGCAATCATTAACACAAATTCTGGAATACTCAATCCTATGTCGATAACACGCATAATAATCGTATCAACAAGACCTTTTTTATAACCTGCTAAAAGTCCCAGTGGCACACCAATTATTACGGTAATCAACAAAGTGATTAAACTGATGATTAATGTATATCTTGCACCGACAATCACTCTTGCTAGTAAATCTCGGCCATAATCATCCGTACCTAGCCAATGTGTGCTACTAGGAAGCTCTAGTGTATGATTCAAATGTACCACTAATGCACTATCTGTTGAAATAAAAAATTGGGCTACGATGAGTAACAATACATAAATACCAAACACATAAAAAATAAAATTCCCTTTATTCTTATGTCTCATTCAATATCACCATCCTGGCCCTGACGTTTTAATGTGTCATTTATTTTGTTAAAACGACGTTTAGGATCGATCCATAAAAGTAACAAATCACTAATCGTATTGGCCAACACCACAAAGAATCCAATCATGATAACAGCACCTTGTACTACTGGATAGTCCCTTGCTCTAATACTATCTACAAGAAAGTGACCAAGACCTGGTATACCAAATAAATTTTCAATCACTACCGTACCACCAATCAAACTACCAACAGACATACCTAATACAGTAATCACGGGGACAATAGCTGGCTTAAACAAGTCTTTCCATAAGATGTAGTGCTCTGACATTCCTCTCAGTCTAGCCGCTTCTACTTCTTTAGATTGATATAGTTCAACTAAAGTCGAACGCATTAACCTTACATAATATGCACTCATGCCAATACTTAATGCGATTACAGGCAATATATAACCGGCGATAGAATCTAAACCTGATGAAGGCAGTATATTTAGTTGTTGTGCAAATATATAAATTAATATCGTTCCTAAAAAGAAGGAAGGCACACTCACCGTAAATGAAGTCAATATTCTTATCCAAGTATCTATCCATGTATGATATCGTTTTGCTGCTAATATCCCCAAAGGAATAGCAACTAGAAATACGATAACAATCGTTAATACTGCAATGATTAACGTTGGAGGTGTGTAAAAAATCAATTCTTTAATCACAGGCTCTCCAGTTTGATAACTTGTACCGAAGTTTAACTGTATTATCTGACCTAACCATTGAAAATATTGCACTACCGGGGATTGATTGAGTCCTAATCGTTCTTTCGTAGCTTCAATTTGTTCACTTGAAACATTCGCTACATCTAAGTGCAAAACTTTATCAACAGGGTCTCCAGGCGTGAGTTTCATTAATATAAAAGTGATAGTAGAAAGGACAAACAATACAATGATCATTTGTCCAATTCTAGAAAGTATATGTTTTAATATCATTCTTTTTTATCAACCTTATAGTCAATAAGATAAATACCTTCTGGTGTTGAAGTTAAATTCTCTACATCATTATTCATTCCAACGATATTATCGTTATAAGAAATATAACTGTTTGCAATGTCATCACTTGTAATATCAATGATTTGATTAGTAATGTTATTACGTTCTTCTTTGTTCACTGTTTTATTTAACTCATCTATTAATGCTGTGACCTTATGATTATCATAGCCACCTGCATTAATTGCGCCTTTTGGTTTGTAAGCTTGGTTAAAGAAATAACCCGTATCCTCTCTAGGAATTGTACCAAAACTGTAAAGTGAGGCATCCCACTGATCTTTATCTTTTAAATAACCCTGTATGTCATCCACATTACGTAATTGGATATCAATATTAGCTTTTTTAGCATCTGACTGAATTACTTGTGCAATTTTAGGTAATTCTGGACGTCCATTATACGTAGATATCGTCAGTTTTAATGGATGTGCTTCACTGTAACCTGCATCTTCCATTATTTTTTTAGCTTGAGCAATATCTTGTTTTTGCACATCTTTATTTTTTATAAAGTCCAGTTTTTTATTAAATGGTCCAGTTGCAGGTGTTGCATAACCTTTTGAAACGTTATCTGCAATACGCTTACGATCAATGACTTTATCTAATGCTTCACGAACCTGCTTTGTCATTTTATCACTTGTATGATTGTATAATAATAATCCAGTTCTGAAACCAGAGACAGATGAAATTTTCGACTTATCACTCTCTTTTAATGATTTAACTTTTTCAACAGGTACATCCGTAATAACATCTGCTTTTCCAGAATCTAAATCACTCGTGCGGGCATAGCCGTCTTCTTGATATGTAACATTGATGTGGTCTAGTTTTGGTTTGCCTTGCCAATAATCTTTATTTCGGTCCAATTGAATTTTCTGTGATTGCTTATAATCTTTAATTTGATATGGACCAGTGCCTACAGGGGTTTTATTTATATCTCCTTTAGCTTCAGTATCATAAATAGCTGAGAATGGACTAGCTAATTCTGAAATGAGTTCAGGATATGCAGTTTTAGTTGTGATTTGCAATTTTTGTCCATCCACTTTGATATCTTTGATTGGCAATGAACCTTTGACTAAATCACTTTTTTGAATGCTTTTCTCCAAGCTGGCTTTAACTGCTTCACCTGTCACTTTTTTTCCGTTTTGGAATTTAATATTATCTTTTAATGTTAAATCTAATTGAGTCGGTGATGTTTGTTCGTAAGATTTAACTAGCAACTTTTGAACTTTACCATCTGCTGTCGCTTTAAATAATGATTCTGCAGCACCAACCTTCACAGGTACATCTGTTTCATATGGTGCGATAGATGTCGTTTTCAAAGGTAATTCTATATCTAAAGTTTTTCCTTTAGACTGGCTGCTAGAGCCACTACAACCAGCCAAAATTACTGCTGTAGAAGCTAATACTGTGATGATTTTTTTCATAAACATACCTCTTTCCAACAATTTTTATTAAATAATAATCTATCCACAAAGCACACCCTCTTTTATTATACTTAGTTTGTACATTTAATTAAACTTCATGCTTCAGAGGTTACTTATTTTTGTACACGCATACTATTTCCTGCGAATAACATAATCCATGTAGCAATTATAAACGGTAAGGTAAAGACAGGTAAGCCAAATGGTGTTAGCAATGTAATCATGCCTGCGTGTATAACTACCGTGAGTAAGACACCAAGCACAATACTAATATATCGCGGAATTCTAGTTTTAAATGCCACACCTAACGCTAAAACTGTAAGAATGACATTATAACCAAATAAACCATCATTAATCTGATCATGATTTGCACCGAGCACTGTAACAGCTGCAAAGCCAATGACGTTAGCAATCATAGCGTAAAGTCCTGCTTTTCTTGAAGCAATAAATATCCCAATCAAAATGAAAATACCTGCTAAAACACTTTTTAATAAAAACACTTCACTAAAACCTGATAAAAAGGCACTAATAAAATCGATATGATGTCCGGAATATGTAATTTCTTTGACTGTATTAGGCAATATTTTTACATCTGCATTTACAAACTTGAATTGAAAAGACATTAATAAAACAACCCAGCTTACAAATACATATGGCATCGTTAACATAGGTACACCAAAAGGTTTGAAAAACTCTCTAAATGCAGATCCTAACGGCATCGTTATAATTATTGCAACGATGACTATCAATAAGCTATACCATTCAGGTACTAAAAATAACGTTAATGCAATTGCTGTCAATACTGGATTAAAACCTGCTAAACCACTATTAATCTCTTCGTCCGAGTAATTTGTATATTTAGCTAATAATAGTGATGTTAAACTAGCGATGAGGGCCATTAAACCGACTTTCCAACTACCTATAAATAGACCTATTAAGATAAATAAACCTGTCCATGCATTGTTCAACAATAAAACCTGTGCGATATTTTTTAATAATATTTGAATCGCATTCACAATGTCACCTGATTTCTATAAAATTTACGTTATTCATCTTATATCATACAACCTATAATTAAAAGCCTTTCAAATTTTACTAAATTCGCTATTTCCACACTTTTCCTTAATGTGTAATTCTTGTAGTTAGCCTAGCAACCCTTTATTATTAAAATGTAGACACATACACATTGGTATTGGTTTTAACAGTTTTGGAAAAGGAGTGAACAACGTGCATTTTACACAACGTGAGCAAGATAAGTTAATGTTAGTCATTGCATCCGATTTAGCACGTAGACGTCAACAAAGAGGATTAAAATTAAACTATCCTGAAGCAGCCGCTATCATCAGTTTTGAATTGTTAGAAGGGGCGCGCGATGGGAAATCAGTAGCAGAACTTATGAGTTATGGAAAACAAATATTAAGCGCAGATGATGTCATGGAAGGTGTTGCAGATATGTTAACTGATTTAGAAATTGAAGCAACATTCCCTGATGGTACAAAATTAATTACTGTCCATCATCCGATAGTCTAAAGGAGGATACATGATGAAACCAGGTGAAATTATTGTTAAACGTACAGAAATCGATGTTAACAAAGGGCTTCATGCCACAGTCATCACTGTAAAAAACACAGGCGATCGGCCTATACAAGTTGGTTCTCACTTTCACTTTTTCGAAGTGAATCCTGCATTAGATTTTAATCGTGAACACGCTTATGGCAAACGTTTAGATATACCCGCAGGTGCTGCAGTTCGTTTTGAACCAGGTGATGAAAAAGAAATTCAATTAGTAGAATATAAAGGAAATCGTAATATTTTTGGTTTCCACGGAAAAATAAATGGTCCTATAGACGACACACGTGTATTTAAACCAGATGATTACACTAAAGAATCAGAAATTATCGATGAGTCCAATTTATCAGAAGATAATGCTAATAAAGAAAGTGGGTATAAAAGATGAGTTTCAAAATGACGCAATCTCAATACACGAGTCTTTATGGACCAACAATTGGTGATTCAGTAAGACTCGGTGATACAAACCTATTCGCTAAAGTCGAAAAAGATTTCGCTACATATGGTGACGAAGCTACTTTCGGTGGCGGTAAATCCATCCGAGACGGTATGGCTCAAAACCCTAACGTAACAAGAGACGACAAAAAAGTTGCAGATTTAGTTATTACTAATGCGCTAATCCTTGATTATGACAAAGTAATCAAAGCAGATATTGGTGTGAAAAATGGCTATATTATGAAAATTGGTAAAGCGGGTAACCCAGACATTATGGATAATGTCGATATCGTTATTGGTGCAACGACTGATGTCATTGCTGCAGAAGGTAAAATTATAACTGCTGGTGCCATTGATACACATGTCCACTTTATCAACCCAGAGCAATCACTCGTTGCATTAGAAAGTGGCACAACTACATTAATCGGTGGTGGTACTGGAGCTTCTGAAGGCTCAAAAGCAACAACTGTTACGCCTGGACCTTGGTATATTCATCGCATGTTGGAAGCAGCAGAACAAATTCCATTAAACATTGGTTTTACTGGGAAAGGACAAGCTGTTAACCACACTGCCCTCGTCGAACAAATTCATGCAGGTGTCATTGGTCTTAAAGTCCATGAAGACTGGGGTGCAACACCATCTGCTTTAGATCACGCTTTACAAGTCGCAGATGACTACGATATTCAAGTTGCCTTACACGCAGATACTTTAAACGAAGCTGGATTTATGGAAGAAACAATGGCAGCAGTTAAAGACCGTGTATTACACATGTACCATACTGAAGGTGCTGGTGGCGGGCACGCACCCGACTTAATTAAGTCAGCCTCTTACTCAAACATTTTGCCATCATCCACTAACCCTACTTTGCCATACACACACAATACAATAGATGAACATTTAGATATGGTTATGATCACACATCACCTTAACGCTTCTATCCCTGAAGATGTTGCTTTTGCTGACTCTCGTATTCGTAAAGAAACAATTGCTGCAGAAGACGTATTACAAGATTTAGGGGTATTTAGTATGGTAAGTTCCGACTCCCAAGCTATGGGTCGTGTTGGTGAGGTAATCACACGTACATGGCAAGTGGCTCATCGTATGAAAGAACAACGTGGTGCACTTGAAGGAGACGGTGAATATAACGATAATAACCGTATCAAACGTTATATTGCGAAGTACACAATCAATCCTGCAATCACACATGGTATTTCAGAATATGTTGGATCTATTGATGAAGGTAAACTTGCAGACATTGTAATGTGGGACCCAGCGTTCTTTGGCGTTAAGCCTGAGATAGTGCTTAAAGGTGGCATGATCAGTACAGCAATCAACGGTGATGCTAACGGCTCTATTCCAATTTCTGAACCACTCAAGTATCGTAATATGTATGGACAATTAGGTGGTAATATGCAAAGTACTGCTATCACTTTTGTTTCATCCACTGCTTATGAAAATGATATTGGCAGAAGTTTAGGCTTAAAACGTAAATTAAGACCAGTTAAAAATATTCGTAATTTAACTAAAGCAGATATGAAAAATAATAGCGCTACACCTAAACTAGATGTAGACCCGCAAACTTATGAAGTATTTGTCGATGGTGAGAAAATAACAAGTGAACCAGCTACTGAGTTACCACTAACGCAACGTTATTTCTTATTCTAGGAGGATAAAGTATGATCATCGAAGAAATTAAAGGTAATATTGCAAATCTTGCGCAAAATGAAAAAAACAAACATGTTGAAAAAGTTTATCTTGAAAATTCTGACTTAGTGAAACGTATCCAACGTGTTACAACAGATCATGGTAATGAAATTGGCATTCGTTTAAAACAGCCAATCGATTTACAATATGGTGATATTCTATATCAAGACGATACAAATATGATTATTGTAGACGTCAATTCAGAAGATTTATTAGTTATCAAGCCACGTACATTACAAGAAATGGGTGACATTGCTCATCAGTTGGGCAATCGACACTTGCCAGCACAATTCACAGAAACAGAGATGCTTGTACAATATGACTATCTCGTAGAAGATTTATTGAAAGACTTAGGCATACCCTACAGCCACGAAGATAGAAAAGTAAACCAAGCATTTAGACATATAGGTCATTCACATGATTGATCACGCACATTTACGCTTATTCCAATTCTGTGATTCTCAATTTCCGACTGGCGCTTTCAGTCACTCATTCGGTCTTGAAACATATATCCAAAGAGATATTGTCCATGATGAAGCATCTTTTAAACAATGGCTTGAATTATTCTTAAATGAACAACTTTCATTTGCTGACGGCTTAACGATGCGCTTAGTCTACGATGCACTAAATCATCATAACACTGAAAAAATATTGTATTTAGATCGCATACTTTTTGTACAAAACCTGCCTAAAGAAACCAGACAAGGTTCAAAACAAATGGGTAATCGTATGGTCAAACTAGCAGCAGAGCTTTACGATAGTGAATGGATAAAGTGGTATCAAACGCAAAACAAAAATAAAAAAGCAAAATTGCATCCGGCGATTTGTTTTACTATGCTTGGTCATTATTTAGGTGTCGATATTGAAATGATTATCGATTACTATTTATATCAAAATGTATCGAGTTTAACACAAAACGCAGTTCGTGCGATTCCTTTAGGACAAACTGCTGGTCAAAGAATCGTCCATGAAATGATTCCCTTTATGAAAGAAACAAGAAATCATATTATGACATTAGAAGAGTCACAATTAGGTATCACTGCACCCGGATTAGAAATCAACCAGATGGAACATGAGAACGTAAATGTAAGAATATTCATATCTTAGGAGGGCATTTTCAATGACAGAGACAGTTAAAATAGGTGTCGGTGGCCCTGTAGGTGCAGGGAAAACACAACTTATTGAAAAATTAGTGAAACAATTATCTAAAGAATTTAGCATAGGTGTCATTACCAACGATATTTATACAAAAGAAGATGAAAAGATTTTAGTTAATTCAGGCGTGTTACCTGCAGATCGCATTATCGGTGTTGAAACAGGTGGCTGCCCACATACAGCAATTCGTGAAGATGCTTCAATGAACTTTGCTGCTATCGATGAATTAAAAGAACGCAATGAAGATATCGATTTAATCTTTATCGAATCTGGTGGCGACAACCTTGCTGCGACTTTCAGTCCAGAGTTAGTCGATTTTTCTATATATATTATCGACGTTGCTCAAGGGGAAAAAATCCCTCGCAAAGGCGGACAAGGCATGATTAAATCTGATTTCTTTGTAATTAACAAGACTGATTTGGCTCCGTATGTCGGCGCTTCATTAGAACGTATGGCTGAAGATACTGAAACATTCCGAGGCAAAAGACCATTTGCATTTACTAATCTTAAAACAGATGAAGGCTTAGATAAGGTTATCGAATGGATAGATCAGGATGTCTTTCTTAAAGGTTTAGCTTAATGGCAAATGCACAGCAAAAATGGACTGGCGTATTAGATTTAACTGTTTTTAATAATGGTAGAAAATCTGTTGCGCGTGATATCTTTTTTGAGAAGGCATTAAAAGTCATACGCCCAGTCTACTTAAACGGCTCAGATATACCTACATTTTATATTGTAAATGTAGGTGGTGGTTATTTAGATGGTGACCGTTACAAAATGGATTTCACAGCAGAAGAAAATGCAAATGTGACTTTAACTTCACAAGGCGCGACAAAAATCTATAAAACATTAAATGATCATGTCGAACAATATCAAAGTTTTAAAATTAAAGACAATGCTTATATTGAATATGTCGGCGATCCTATTATTGCCTTTGAAAACGCTAAGTTTTTCCAACATAATACGTTTAATTTGAGTGCTAGCGGTTCACTATTCTATACAGATATACTGACACCCGGTTATTCAAAAGAAGATAAAGCCTTCACATATACGTATATGCATCTACTTAATGAAATTTATGTTGAAAATGAACTCGTAACATTTGATAATTTGTTACTTGATCCAACTAAAAATAAAGTTGATGGCCTAGGATATATGGAAGACTATACACATTTAGGTTCATGCTATTTCATACATCCTGAAGTCAATCAAACTTTTATAGATGACGTTTATGATTACATCAAGCATTATCATAAACTATATAATTGTCGTTTTGGTATTACGCAATTACCAACGCATGGTTTCAGCATTCGAATCTTATCAAATAAAACACAAATTATCGAGCGCATTTTAAATGCTGTTCAAACGTACGTTGCACAGCATATCTTTGACAGAGAAGTCAATTTCTTAAGAAAATATTAACCTTAATCATGTCGTATATTATGAAATAGTAATTCCAACCTCAAAGAGCATGAAACATACAATTTATACTCAATAAAAAGAACTTAGACAAACCCTGTGCAAATTAATGCGTAGGGTTTGTTTATTTTTATTTATATAGTTGTTTTTCAAATAGCAGTGGTCTTTCAGACCATTACCGGCACTATTTAATTTATATATATATAATGTTCTTCGTATAATATTGGCAGTTATTTAGGCCGACTCCTGCGGTAAGCGCACTACCCGAAGACTACAGGCTAAGGCAGTGACCGCGGAAAGCGTGCACAAAAAAACTGCCAACAAAGTCGGAGACTTTGTCGACAGTCTGAAAGAACTTATAATGTTATAACAACTTTCATACCATTTACTTTAAATAATATTTAGTAACCATACGATACTAATGACTAACAATAAAATTGTCGCAATATAAATCGCTAACTTTTGACCTTTTTTTAATGATTTTTCTTCATGCGTAAATAAGCTAAATAATGACCCATCTTTCCCCATTAGCAGTGCAATAGAATAAATCAGTAATATAATCGCTATAATTAATACGATTAATGCCACATAAACCATGCGATTGGCTCCTTTCGGATTTCAATAGTTATTATTTCTTATCCGTACATTTTATCTTAATATTTACGCTACAAAAAATATATAGTTATTGCTAAATGATGTTTTACAAATCTTGTAATGATTTACCTTGTTTTTTTATTCTTCTCACCTTAAATGGTGCATAAATTAATACGATTATAATAATGATGCCCATATAACCTATTACTGGATAGAAAAATGTCATTAAATCTGTAAAACCTGCAAAACTAATTGCAAAACCAATTAAAGTAAATATCGTATAAAATATTTTAAATTGTTTCGTCTCAATTTCAGTAAAACGTGTAGCTAATGAATAAAACATACCTAAACATGTATTAAAAATCATTAAATAAATAACAATTGACATAAACACGCCTAAAATAGGTGAAATATCATTGACTAGTCCCAACATTGGTAACGGTAAGTGGCCAACTGTTTCAATCTTAGAAAAAATTGCCAAATGGCTAATCATAATCATTAACCCTAAGACAATACCACCGGCTAAACCACCCCATGCAGCAACTTTACTATTTTTCTCATTACCTCCCATAACAATTGACATTGATGCACCTAATCCTACATTAAGCGAAACATAATTCACACCTGCGATAAACCAATGAGGAACAGCAGATGTATGACTTTTAGCCAATGTATCTAATTCGCTAAACGAACCTGACATCGTAAACAAACAATATATAGCAACAATAACAATACAGATAATCAATAAAGGTGTAATATTACCGATTACTTTAACAACATTATCCACACGTAACATACCAAATACGAGTACTAATATAACCATAAGTGCAGTACCGTACACAGCAGGTATGCCAAATTGTTGTTCAAAATTTGAACCTCCACCTGCAAGCATAACGACACCAAATCCAAATAATGCAATAATGAGCACAATGTCTACTAACCAAGCAATGACTTTGCCAAACATTGTACCACCAGTCAATTTATGTATCACGTCGTTATGCCCTTCAGCTTTAAATATACTGCCTAGCCATACTAACATCATACCTACATAGGCAAATAACACGGTAGAAACAATACCCGCGAGTATGCCCACCGTTCCAAAGCTAGTAAAATACTGTAGTATTTCTTGCCCTGAAGCAAAACCTGCACCCACGATAATACCGATGAATGCACTACCTATTAAAAATATCCTTTTCATATAAATCCCCTTCGCTAAAGTTACATTGAATTTCATTTATAAGCATTCGCAAACGCCTATAATATCACTTCACTCGCATGCATCTTTGATATTGGCAAAGGATGCGCAAGTTTCAAATATGTTTGTGAATTTAACATACTATTTTCACAGAACCCTAATCCTGTACCCTTTTATCCTTACCATCCAAACCTTAGTCCGATACTGAAATTTGTTTGAATTCAAAATTTCTGTACCTTTTATTTTAAATCTATAAATAAAGATATAAACTCAAAACATTCGAAATGCAAGCGTTTACATTTTTATGATAACTTACTTGAATTCGTTTATCAATTCCACATTTTCAATAAGTAATATTGAATTATGTATAGTTTCAATCAAATTACTAACTTAAAATGTTTAATGTTGTTACAATAATATAGGCTACTATTAAATTTATACTTTAGGAGTGATTTTGTGGCAGAGGAATACATTTATAAAAACACCGTGCAACCATCTTGGATAGATAACAATAACCATATGCATGATGCACAATATTATTCCATTTTCAGTGATGTCGTCGTTGGATTTTTCGAATCAGTCGACTTATATGTTTCTTATCGACAAACACATGAAATTACTATTTTTAGTTTGGAAGCACATATTTCCTTTTTAAAAGAACTCGTATTAGAAGATGACTTTTACGTTAAAGTACATATTTACGATTATGATGCGAAAAGAGTACATTTATTCCTGACAATGTACAACGATAATGATGAGCGTATTGCTACATATGAAGTGATCATGATAGGCGTTAGTAAAGTTACACGTCGTAGCATGGCATTCCCACAACCTATTCTAGAGAAAATACAAGCAGCTTTTAATATGCAAAAGCCGTTTAACGCGCCATCACAACTAGGTCATGTTATTGGCATACCTAGAAAATAGAAAATAATAAAAGTAGAACGGAAATCCAACTTTCATTTCTGTTCTACTTTCATTATTTTAAATAACCCTTTTTGTTATTTTGCTGTAAACATGTTGTAAAGACTTTCCTTTGTAAATAATAAATGGTTTTCATACACATCGTCATGTTTATAATTCAAATCAATTAAATAACCAATATTTAAATTGATCGTTTGAGCAATTAAACTACGTACAAAAAACTCCGCTTCAACATGCCGCATTTCATTGCAACTTATCATCTTATTGATCATTGGTTTCAAATGAGAGACTAAACGCTTATTAAATACTTCTAATAACACCGACTGAAATGTTTTACTTGTCATCGCTTCATTAAAGAATACTTTTAACAGCATTCTATTTTCATAAATAAATTTAGAACGATTGTCAACAAATGTATTTATAAATGATTCCAAGTTGCTTGCGCGATTCAATTCACTTAAGAACTCCTCTGCTACAGTAGGCGCTATGTTATCTTTTATAATTGGCACCAGGCCTGCATAGAGTAATGATTCTTTATTTTTAAACTGTTTATATACTGTACCTTCAGCAACACCTGCCCGCTTAGCAATATCACTTGTACTTGTTTGTTTATAACCTTTTTCACTAAAAAGTATAAGGGCACTTTCAATCACTAAACGTTGCTTTTCAGTTAAATGCTCTAATTTAGGTACAATTTCTTCCACGATATCTTTAATATTCCGATTCATGTATGATACCACCTATATTTAAACTTTTCTATAACGCTTCATTCCTAAAATATTCAATATTAGTAATACTACAAAAATACCAAATAATACACCCAAGTTGATATAAATATCCTGCACACCAAATCCTTTTATCATTACATCTTGCATAGCTTGTCCGGTATAAAATAATGGCATCAAATGTGCAAAGTATTGTAAGCCTATATTCATCGATGATATTGGTATTAAACCAGCAAATAATACTTGCGGTACGATTACAAGTGGTATAAATTGAATCATTTGAAATTCTGAAGATGCAAAAGTAGACAACAGTATGCCAAACGTTAAAGCTACGAGTGCTGTTAATACTGTTGTAGCTAGAACTAACCAAATCGACCCCTCAACAGCTATATTTAATACATATATGGCATAAATAACTACTACAAACGTTTGAATAACACTAAAAATACCATATCCCATAATATAGCCATAAATAATATGGCTTCGCTTAATAGGAGAAGATAATAATCGTTCTAGCGTTCCTGAGGTTCTCTCTTTTAATAAACCGATGCCAGAAATTAAAAATGTGAAGAAGAAGACGAAAAATCCTATTAAAATTGGATTAATCGTATCAAAATATGTAGCATCTTTATCCCCATATAAATAATGTGTATTAATTTTTATCGGTTCACGATTCTCGGTCATACTTTGACCTGTATTAGCATTGTCAGGTATTTGCGATTGAACTTGCTCTAATGCTTTTTTTAATGATTTCGTATTTTCTTTCATTTGACTCATATTATGATTGGTTAACCACTTTTGGTTTGTAGAAGCCATGACTCCCTTATCTGTTGGATTATCATTAGCAAAAGTGACTTCTAACTCATGATTTTGCATGTGTATAAACCCAGTCAATTTTTCTTCTTTTATCTTGTCATCTATATTGTTATGATTTTTAAAATTTTCAATCGTGATGTCTTGTGATTGTAATTCTTGTTTCAGTGATTCAGGAATATCATGAACACCTACCTTCACACCATTTGAGTTGTCTGAAACCGTAAATATATAATACAGTAGCGTTAATATTAACAACGGTGCTACTAGCAATAACATCAACGTACGTATGTCTCTGATTGTTTGTTTGAAAATTCGTTTAGTAATATAAAATGCATTCATATTTAGTCCTCCATTTTCAAAAACACTTCTTCAATTGATTCAGCTTGATACTGGGTTTTAATATCTTGCGGTGAGCCCATTGCAATAATTTCACCATGGTTCATAAGTAATAGTCTGTCACAGCGTGTAGCTTCATCTAACACATGTGTTGTGACAAGAATACTTTTTCCTTCTGATTTTGCCGCATCCAAATCTTTCCATACCGCTTGTCTAAGTTTAGGATCAATACCAACGGTAGGTTCATCTAGTATTAATATTTTAGGATCTTGTAAAAAACTAATAGCCAATGACAACCTGCGTTTCATGCCTCCAGAATATGTCGATACCTTTTTATCTAATGCCTCTTGAAGTTTCACCATATTACTACATATTTCCACACGTTCCTTGATGTCTTTTCTTTTTTTTATGTATATACTGCCAAAAAATTCTAAGTTTTCTCTCCCCGTCAAGTCAGTATAAAGTGCATCACTTTGAGCCATATATCCAATATCACCTAAAATTTTTCTATTGGGCATTTCAACGTCATCTATCGTTACCCAACCTACATCAATACGCTCCATACCTAACATACATTGAATTAATGTTGTTTTACCAGTTCCAGATGGACCAATTAAACCGACGATTTCACCTTTTTCAAAAGCAACATTTATATCTTTTAATACTTGTTTATCACCAAAAGATTTACTTAAATTATTCACTTCAATCATCTTTACACCTCACCTCACTAATAGTGAGTGAATACTCACTTTATTGTTATATTACACTTTGATATACTAAATGTAAAATCATATTATTTTTATAGCTTTTTGACATTTTGCTATTTAACTGTTAATTTCAAGTAGAACGGTCATTCTATTTAGAAAGTGTGAGACGATTGTCACAAAAGCGACAAGATATATTATCAACTGCTGAACGATTATTTTATGAATATGGGTTTCGTGGTATAGGCTTAAAGCAAATTATTCAAGAAGCTAATGTAGCAACTATGACTTTGTATAATCATTTTGAGTCCAAAGATAACTTGGTTGAGGCGGTGCTAAAGCAGCGTGAATCTAGATATTGGCATTACTTAGACATTTATGTAGACAAACAACCACACCAGCCTTTTATTGCTGCTGTCAGAGCGCATTGCCAGTGGCTTAATGATCATTCTTACAAGGGTGACATGTTTATGAGAGCAATCGAAGATTATGCGAATACAGATAATGAAATTGAAAATATTGCTAGAGGACATAAACAAAAATTATTAAATTACTTAGAACAACTGGCAAATAATGCTGGTATCGTCAATGGTTTAGATTTAGCAATTCAATTTACATTATTACTTGAAGGTACAACTTCAATGACAGCATTATTAGGTTCTAAAAAAGCGACATCACATGCTATAACTATGGCTGATTTATTACTCAACGAAGCACATAAAGAAATTTAAATTTTAAACGAGCATGAGCATCTTATTTTGTATACTCATCTCGTATTTTTTTAAAACAAAATAGAATGAACATTCTATCTAAAAAAGGAGACATTTATAGTGAAATTTTCTAAACTTGTATTTCCTGGTGTAGCCATGATTGCAACAACCTATGGTTTAGGACGTTTTAGTTTTGGTTTGTTTTTACCTGAAGTGACCAATGATTTGCATTTGTCTGCATCACAGTCTGGTATTATTTCCTCATTATTTTATTTATCCTATTGTTTTACAATTGTCTTTTCAACATTACAAACTGATAAAATTGGACCTAAACGCATGATTATATTAGCAGGAATCTCTGTACTAATAGGTTTATTGGGGATAGGTATTTCAACAAGTGCAATCATTTTATCCATCGGCGTCATCTTTGCAGGTGCCAGTACTGGGCTCATTTCACCGCCCTATGGCTATACCATTTCTTTATGGATTAAAGTGCATGAACAAGGAAAAGCAAATACTTGGATTAATTCTGGTACGAGTATTGGCCTTATGTTTACTGGTATAACAGCGATGTTCACTTTTATAGATTGGCGACAAACTTATTTTATATATGCCATATTGGCACTTGTCGTTTTGGTTTGGAACTATCTAATCATTCCATCATTAAAACAAAATATTACTATTCATACAGGTTCGTTTAACATTCGTGATATTTCAGCCAGCACACGTATCATGACTGCATCTATTTTATTAGGTGTATCAACTGCAACTTTTTGGACGTTTTCCAAATCATTTGTTCAAAATACTGGTAATTATTCTGATTTTGGACTTTCACTATTTTGGATTTTGATAGGGCTATTCGGCATGATAGGTGGTATATCTGGTGCAATTATTGACAAACGGGGGCTTCGTTATGCATTTAATTTAGGTGTTATTGCACTTGCCCTCGCAACAATTGCCCTTGCTTTCACGCCAAAAATTTGGATCATACCATTTATATCAGCTTCATTATTTGGCTTAAGCTATATATTCTTAACTGGTGTGCTTTTAGTTTGGGGAATTAAAATATTTGTTAAAAATGCCTCTTTAGGCATCGGCATTCCCTTTTTAATGTTAGCTATTGGACAAGTTATTGGGTCTTCATTAGCAGGTTTATTCATTGATATGTTCAATTTTATGTATACATTCATTATCTACGGTTTAATTGGTTTCATCCCCCTATTCATTTATCCTAAAGTCGAAGTTCTAGAAAGCAAACTACCGGATGGAGATTACAGTCAACTTCAACAACAAAACGCTGAAATTTTAACTCATGAAAGTATGAATGACACACACGATCAATATACACATCATCAACATTACTAATATATGGATGAAATTGCCTAGGAAATAATGATCGTAAACAAGAAAAAAAGACTTTGTTTATAAACTTCCCCACTAATTTTGTTATTTGTTAACACTAGTAGGAATACATTATTGCTATACTGTAAACTTAATTCTTACTTTTTTAGTAAGAATACTTGAAAATAAAAAATTGCTCTTGTATAGTGTTAATTATCAGAAAATTCAAATATATATAGGAGGGACAATGTATGTCTCAAAATAATTGGCATTTAGATACTTTATCAATCCATGCCGGTCAAGTAGTAGATGAATTCTCAAAATCACGAGCAGTACCAATTTATCAGACCTCAAGTTACGTATTCGATGATACTGAACATGCAAGAAAACTTTTTTCTTTAGAGGAACCTGGAAACATATATACCAGAATTATGAATCCTACACAAAATGTTTTTGAAGAACGCCTTGCTGCGCTTGAAGGTGGTGTGGGTGCCTTAGCCACATCTTCTGGACAAGCTGCGATTCACTTAGCTTTGTTAAATATTGTTGAAAGTGGCGATGAGATAGTAGCATCTTCAAACCTTTATGGTGGTACCTATAACTTATTTAATGTCACTTTCAAAAAACTAGGTATTAAAGTACACTTTGTTGATCCAAGTGATCCCGAAAATTTCAAAGCAGCCTTAACTGATAAAACCAAAGCAGTTTATGCCGAAACGATTGGTAACCCAAAAATAGATGTCTTGGATATTGAAAAGGTTGCTCATATTGCGCATGAACATGAGATACCTTTAATTGTTGATAATACTTTCCCAACTCCTTATTTATTGCGTCCATTTGAATATGGTGCTGATATTGTAATACACTCAGCTACAAAATTTATAGGCGGACATGGTACTTCCATCGGTGGTATCATTGTCGATAGTGGTAAATTTAATTGGAATAATGGAAAGTTCCCTGGTTTAGTCGAACCAGATCCAAGTTATCATGGCGTTTCATACGCAAATGATGTAGGTGAAGCTGCTTATATTACAAAAGCACGCGTGCAATTATTACGCGATCTTGGTTCTGCTGTGTCACCATTTAATGTACATGAATTTTTAATTGGTTTAGAAACATTACATCTTCGTTTAGAACGTCATTCAGAAAATGCACTTAAAGTTGCCCAATATCTAGAGAAACATCCTAAAATTTCCTGGGTGAATTATCCCGGCTTAGAAAGTAATGCATATCATGATCTAGCCGAAAAATATTTACCTAATGGCCAAGGTGCAATTTTAACTTTTGGTGTAGATGGTTCAGTTGAAGATATTGCAAAATTTGTTGAATCTTTAAATTTATTCTCACATTTAGCAAACGTAGGCGATTCAAAATCGTTAGTTATTCATCCTGCTAGTACGACTCATTTACAACTGTCACCTGAAGAACAAAAAGCATCTGGAGTTTTACCAGAATTAGTAAGATTATCGATTGGTACTGAAAACATTGAAGATATCATTACAGATCTTGATCAGGGATTACAAGTATTATAAAAATAAATACATTGCTTTTAGTGCAGAAAACAGAAATCTAAATCATTTAAAACGATTATGTCGACTCCGTTAATAAGGTAGATTAGTGAATATTCATTTGAACTAAAGCTTATGCAAAGTCCCATTAACTCAAATAACATGAGCAGTGGGGCTTTAATTGCCAATTAAATGTTTAAAGAAGTTGAGACAGTTGGTTTTCTTCAACAGCATAATTTCTATTTGTATGAGCATACAAATTCAATATGTTTTTATGTACTTACTTCACTTACTTAACTCCTATAAATCTTTGTACCTCAATTTGCTAAACATCCACCTTTTAGACACCTCGAAAGGGTAACCTCAGACAACCCGAAGACTAACTTTAGCTATACATATTGTTTTAACATCTGTAAATTTAATAAATTCTCTTTGAAATTACATATTAATATTGGGATAATAATGATAATTATTTATCAAGTCGGAGGTACGCTTTTGGATAACTACAAAGATAAAGTAACGATGAATGTGATACTGCTTGCTGGTAAAATTTTATTATCATCTGGCGCAGAAGTTTCTCGTGTTGAAGATACAATGAGACGAATAGCCATTTGTATGGGCTATTATAATAGTCAAGGGTATGTCATTAATGTATTTATCAATTTTTCATTGAGTGAAGAGCATGATACTCGAATTTTACGCATTGATAAAAACAGTACAAATTTACTTAAAATATTTCAAGTAAACAACATTTCACGTAAACTCACAGGAAATCAGCTTTCTATAGAAGAAGCTTTTGAAGCGTTGAAAAATATTGATAGATCCAATTTAAGTATTCCATTATGGAAAAAAGTAATTGCTGCAGGTATTATTTCGTTAAGTTTTTTATACTTACAAGGCGGTACTTGGTCTGATGCAATTACTACGATTATTGCTGGTGCCATAGGGTTTTTAATCGTTGAGTATATGCAAAGTAAATCACTAACTATGTTTATACCTGAGTTTGTAGGTTCATTTATTTTAGGTGCTATCGTTATATTTGGATCAGAATTGTTTCAAGTCAATAAATCTTTTGGGCCAGCTATGATTGCATCCGTTATGCCAATTGTACCTGGTGTACTGATAACGACTGCGATACAAGACTTGTTTAGTAGGCATATGTTAATGTTCACAGCAAAATTTTTAGAAGCACTCGTTATTGCCTTTGCAATTGGTTCAGGTATTGCGATTGCTTACTTAATTTTTTAGGAGGTCACATGATGACAATTTTATTTACTTTTTTATGTAGCTTTAGCGCATCATACTTTTTTAATGTGATATACGATGCCCCTAAAAAATTATTTTTTCCAGCTGGATTTGCAGGTTCAATGGGCTATTTTGTCAGCTACATTTTAGAACAATCCTTTGAAATGGATAGTATATATTCCAGTTTGCTTGGCAGCTTAACTTTAGGTTTACTTGCACATATCATGAGTCGTATTTTCAAAGCGCCCGTTGTACTTTTTATGATTCCTGGCATCATTCCACTTGTCCCAGGGAGTATCGCTTTTAGAGCGACACAGCAATTGGTTACTTTAAATTTCACAGATGCTACCAATACCTTTATACGAGCGATTTTAATTGCTGGTTCTATTGCTTTAGGGCTATTGCTTTCTGATCAATTATCTAAAACATTAAACATACGAAAATATATTTTAATTAAACGCAACAGACTATAAATCCACTTCATCATTTTAGTCATCAAAAAATAGCGAGCATCTGAAACTTCCATTAAATCACTTCAGGTACTCGCTATTTTTATAAATCAGCAAACTTTTTTATTGTTCATTTACATAATAAAGACCAGTTAGCACATTTGATGCCAAATCACTTACTTTAATATGAAATGGTTTATTTTGGATTAAATGATGCCTTTGTGCATATGCTTCAATGTTTTCTTTATACGGTAATGCACTTTGTGTAACACCACCACCAAGAATAATATGATATACATTAAATATATTAAATAAATTCGTACACAGTTGTTGTGTTAGTAACACTACTTCATCCATCATATTATTGATATTTTCATTTTCTTTATTCATATAGATGTCGATTGCTTCTCTAGTACTTACTGTTCTTTGTAAAATATCGCTCGCTTTACGACTGATTGCTAAGCCTGACAGTTCATTTTCAACACATCCAAACTGATGGCACACTGGACATTGATAATCGCTATTATTTTTAATAATAGTATGACCAATTTCTCCAAAATTACCATCGACGCCTGTAACGAGTTGACCATTTCTTATATATGCCATGCCTATACCTGTGCTAATTGTTAAGTATATGACATCTTCTGCATCTGTTTTTAAATATTGATATTCCGCTAATATTGCTGCATCAGTATCATTTACGAAACGTGGTTGAAATGCACTATGCTGCTTTATGTAATCACCAGCGTTAAAACCAATATATTTTTGTAGATTAGGCGGATTCAAAAACAGTCCTTCTGTATAATCACAAGGTCCTGGCATCGCAATGTTTAACGTGCTTTGTGCTATATCATTATATTTTTTGCTAAATTCATTCGCTATATTAATAATTTTTGTAAATTCTACCTCTGGATGATTGACATCTGTCTCGAATTTTTGACTATCTATCACTGATAAATCTTGGTCTATAAGCCCTACAATGGTTTTCGTACCACCTATATCTGCACATATTTTCAACATATCCATACACTCCATCACTCATATTATTGCTTCGATTATAGATAAAAGAGGTGTAGATTAAATTAATTTGCTTTGGCACAAATCAATTCATCTCACCTCTTAAACATTATACATAACTTATGATTATTGTCATATTACCATTAAATGCTATGTCATGATCTTCTGTCGTTAATATAAAATGTGTTCCTTTTTGTAGTTTATACACTTCATCATTCGTTTCTACATTACCATTACCTTCAACAATGGATACAAGACAATACGTGCTTGATTTTTCATAATTTAACACACCATCGATCATCCAACGTTCAACCGTGAAGAAATCATTTGAAACAAATTTCGTATATGTTTGCCCTTGTACTATTTCTTGTTTGGGTGTTGTATTAGGTGAAGTAACAGCAAGGTTGATCACTGCTTTACTTTGTTCTAAGTGTAACTCACGTTGGTTCCCATTGTTGTCTGTACGCTCATAATCATAAATTCTGTATGTTGTATCAGAAGATTGTTGTGTTTCTAGTATTAAAATACCTTCACCGATAGCATGTACTGTACCTGCAGGCACATAGAAAAAATCTCCGGCTTTCACTTTAACTTTATGAAATAACTCATCAAATTGTTGTTGGTCTATCATATCATTTAGTTCAATTTGATTTTTAGCGTTAACACCGTAAATAATTTCAGCATCTTCTTGTGCGTCTAATATATACCAACACTCTGTTTTACCGTATTCACCTTCATATTTTTGGGCATAGGTATTATCTGGATGAACTTGTACTGATAATTTATCATTTGCATCTAAAATTTTAGTTAACAATGGAAATTTAGCATTCCCTGTGACACCAAAAAGTGCTTTATCCTCATTCCACACTTCTTCTAACGTCTTACCTTGATGCCTTCCATTTTCTATTATATTTGTACCATTTGGATGCGCCGAAATTGCCCAACATTCTCCTGTATACGCACTTGGAATATGATAATTAAATCTTTTTAGAGCTGTCCCACCCCATATACGTTCTTGAAATACAGGTTTTAAAAATAATGGCATTGTATGATACCTCCACTTAAATATCTTTTAATATATTATAAATCTGTTTACTATTTGTTGCATTTATTAAATTTTGTCTGGTCTCATCATCCATCAAAGTTCTTGATAATCTTTGTAATAATTTAAGATGTGTGTCACTGCTATCACTTGGTACAGTAATTAAAAATATCAATTGAGGTAATGTTCCATCTAAACTTTCCCATTTCACGCCTTGCTTATTATTCATAACTGCAACAATTGGTGTTTTAACCGCATCTGATTTTGCATGAGGGATGGCTACGTTCATTCCAATAGCTGTTGTTGATTCCATCTCCCTCTTTAAGACATCAGATTTTAATTGTGATTGGTCTGTAATATAACCTTGTTCATTTAAATTTTCTATTAATTGATCTATCGCTTCATCCCTGGATAAAGTTTGTTCTGAAATATGAATGACTTTTTCACTAAATACACTTTGTTCTTCTAATGCTTGATTATCCGTCTTAGATGCACTATTTTTTGCTGTTTCATCTTTATTTTCTGATTGATCCATGCCAATTTCAATATTGTTCGTATCAACTGCAAGTGATGGTGTTTGTCTTCTTAAGATTAAAACAACACTCATTGTAACGATACTACCAATGATTACTGCTATAAAGAACCACAATATTTGATCAATACCGCCCAGCACTGCAACAATTGGACCACCGTGCGCAACTCTGTCACCTACACCGCCAATTGCAGCAATTACAGCAGCTACCATCGCACCAATCATATTAGATGGTATAATTCTTAACGGATCTTGTGCGGCAAATGGTATAGCACCTTCCGTAATGCCGAACAATCCCATAGTAAATGATGCTTTACCCATTTCAATTTCACCTTTGTTAAACTTACGCTTATTAATAAATGTAGCCAATCCTAAACCAATAGGGGGCGTACATACCGCAACTGCAACCATTCCCATAACAGCATAGTTACCTTCTGCGATTAATGCTGAACCAAATAAAAATGCTACTTTATTTACTGGGCCACCCATATCAAAAGCAATCATTGCACCAACAATTAATGCTAAAATAACAATATTTGTCCCTTGCATACTCTTTAACCAAGTTGTTAAACCTTCGAAAATGCTCGCAATTGGTGCGCCAATCAAGAATATAAAAATTAATCCTACAATCAATGAAGAGATGATTGGAATAATAATGATTGGCATAATAGGTGCCATCGCTTTAGGTACCTTAACATTCTTTATCCATTTTGCAATATAGCCTGCAATAAATCCTGCAACAATACCGCCTAAAAAGCCAGCGCCTGCATCACTTCCATAAAAGCTACCGTCTGCTGCGATTGCACCACCGATCATACCAGGTACTAAACCAGGTTTGTCTGCAATGCTAACTGCGATATAGCCAGCTAATATTGGAACCATAAAACTAAATGCTAGAGAACCAATATTTTCAATAGATTTCCAAAAAGAATCATCTGGTATAACTAAACCTTTTGATGAAGCTTCACCACCTAAAGTTAAGGCAATGGCCATCAATAAACCACCAACTACAATGAAAGGTACCATAAATGATACACCATTCATTAAATGTTGATAGACCATTTGCATCCCGCTTTTTTGCTCTTGTTCATCATCTTTTTGTTTCGTATCCCCGTTACGATCATGATGAATATGTCCATCTTTATCAATAATACGTTGAATTAACTCTTTCGGTTTATGAATACCTTCACGAACGCTTTCATTTATGATTAATTTCCCATCAAAACGTGACAAATCTACTTGTCTATCTGCTGCAATGATAATGCCATCCGCTTCCCTAATTTCTTTTGATGTTAAAACATTTTCTGCCCCAACGCCACCTTGAGTTTCTACTTTTATATCTACGCCCATTTCTTGAGCTGCTTGTTCTAACTTTTCTTGTGCCATATAAGTATGCGCTATACCATTTGGGCACGATGTAATCGCTAATATTTTCATCATTTCATCCTCCTCACATTCAATTGTAAACGCTTTCTAAAATAGATAAAAAGAATAATTGCCGTTGCTAGTGGCAATTATTCTTTGATTAAATTTATAATGTATTGTTTTAGATGCTGCGTTTCCATAGTCATAAGATAATCGACATCATACTCATTTAAATCAGCGATCACATGTATTATTTTCTTCATTGCTGAAATTTCAGAATTAGCAATTGCTAAAAAGAATACTAATTTAACTTTATTTTGTTTCCATAGTAACCCATGAGGGCATTTAAATATAATGACCTGTGAACGCAACACCTTTTCAGGGTCACCATGTGGCATACTAATGCCATTCCCTATATATGTTGAAGCATATTTTTCACGTTCCAATGCACTCTTCATATAACTTTCCGTAATGGCATGTTGTTTCATTAAAAGCGATTGTGCTTTTTCAAAAATATGGGTTACAGTTACGTCATCTGTCATCTTTTGAACATCAAATTGAATTGCAGATATTTCATCCTGTTTTAGCACAGGATTTCTTTTACTATGAATAAATGATTTAATTTGTTTTATGTCATTATCTGAAAGCAAAGGGGATACCTCTATCACGTGTAATGTATCTGGTAAATCCTTGGTATTAATGGGATGCGTAGTAATCAGCATATCAATATTTGAAAAGTTGTAATGAGACATCCGCTCTAATTTTAAAGTATCAACAATATTTATATGATCATCTAAATTCGCAATTTTAACTTCCAACAAATTAGATATTCCTAAACCATAATAACAAGTTATCACAATATTAATTTCATCTTTTTTATTACGGTCAATGGACGATTGAAAATGTAATGCTAAAAAGGCAATCTCATCTTCTACTAAGTTTAGATTTGAATCTTTCTCCAGGTATTTTACAGTTTCATACAATGCATTAAAAACAAAAGGATAATATTTTTTAATCTCATCAGTTAATGGATTATTGATATATACATTTTTAGCAATACGCAAATACGCTCTACTAAAGTGTGCTTGAATATTTTCGCGTAAAATATTGTCTTGGGTAAAATTGATACCAACTATTTTTTCCATGTGCTTAATCATGCGTGCTACATAGCTTTCGACAAAGAGTGTTTCTATTCCCAAATCATATTTATTAAAATAATAGCTAATAAAAAAAGAAAATAACTTAGCAGTATCTTTAGATAAACCATAAGCTAATTTATGATTGATATCCTCTATACATTGCATTGCTATTTCTTCTGCCTCTTTATTTACCACCCATGAATCTTCGCTTGTTTTTTTCCTTTTTATAATAATAATCAAATGAATAAGTAATTGTTGAATACGCATATCAGAAGTAAACAGATGATGTTGTTCTAATCTGTTTTTAATAATAAAACAGATAGATTTAATGTGCGCTTGAGGTATTTCATTAAGTATAAAAGCTTCTACTGTCTTTTCCTTATTAGATAATTGATTTAAATGTAATATCGCATTTCTGATATTCATTTCATTACCTATTATGGTAATACCTTTTTTCTTAATGACATCAACATCAATATCAAAAGACGCACACCAAGCTTTTATTCTATTTATATAATCATAAGCTTCCGTTTTTGTTATCACAAATTCTGATTCTATTTGATCAATTGTATTTGGTTTTTGATACATTAATAATTCGTAACCGAGTTTCATTAATTTTTCATTTTCTTTCGTTAAAAACGAATGTACCAATGTCTCTAATTCAGCCTCATCGTAATGGTCACCATTGAGTTTATACCCTTTACCTTTAACACTTGTAATCAAATGATTTATAATTTCGTTATTAATGTATTTAATATCATTTCTCACTGTTCTATTTGAAACATTTAAATAACTTGCTATTTCATCTGCGCTTAGATAATGATTACTGTTATTTAGCAATAACCTAATGAGTTTAGCATGTCTTACCAACATGATTGCACCGCGCTTTCTAATCGTTTGAATTTTTATTAAATTCAATATTAATATTTAAATACATTGTAGCCATACCCTCACATTAAAGCAAGAAGTCACACTAAGATACCTTTGATAAAATGATGTATAAATCATTTCGATTACATTTAATGATCATATTTCACAAAAATCAATATTTAATATGTTTTGTATATGAACACCTAAAATCTGTGTTTAAAACTTGTTTGCACAATTACTAATTATTGGTTTTGAACGCTCATAAGTTTGAAAATTGGATAGCGTCTGAATGTTATTAAATATTAAAATAATACTAACCCAATAAAACAAAAATATGAATACCAAATAAAAAATGGCAATTTNNGAAATTGCCATTTTTTATTTGCTACGAGATACTTATGTTTCTATCTCTATACTAAAGGAAATTATTTTTGTGCTATATTAATTGTTTGTCTGATATATTGATATGCTTCAATTAGCTGTTGTTCTTCCTGCTCATCCAATGCTATAGGATACCTTTGGACAATGCCATATTGGTCAACTAATGTTGGTAAACTATACGCCCCATCATCTAGCCCATATTCCTGACTGATTGATGTTAATGGCATAATTGTACGCTGGTTTAAAGCAATCGCTTGTATCAAAGCAGTCGTCACCTTGGAAATAGCTGCATTGGTCCACCCTTTTTGATAAAAAACATCCATTGAAACTTCATTTATAATAGACGTTATATGTGCCTTATCAATCGCTGGCACTTGACTTAAAGCTTCATACTCTGATAATTCCATACCGTGAATACGTACTTTGCTCCATACAGGCACTGCATACTGACCATGTTCACCAATAACAAAGGCTTCAACATTTTTAGGATCAATTTGGTAATGCTGAGCGACAATAGTTTTGAATCTTGAACTTTCTAATGCTGTACCCGTCCCAATTATTTTATGCGATGGATAATTGACTTGATTGGCAAAATATACCATCGAATCTACTGGATTAGAAATTAAAATAATAATTGCTTCTTGCGTAACTTCAGCAATTTGCTTCATCACATTTTTTATAATGTCATGGTTATCTTGTGCCAATAATGTTCGGTCGCCATCGTTTTTATCTGTTTGTATACTTGCGGCAATAACTATAAAATCTGCGTCAGCTAAATCTTGGTACGCGCCTGCTTTAATTCTCACATGACTGGTATTAAACAGTCCTTGTGAATGATTATGATCAAGCGCTTCACCACTTGCAATTTCTTCTTTGCTATCAATCAATACAATTTCTGAAAATAAATTCAAATACTGAACGTCTGTCAATACTTGACTGCCTACTCTACCAAGTCCAACAATTCCTAACTTAGACATGTCTAACCATACCTCCTCTGTTTGTTAAAACTTATATTCATAAATCAATGTTTTTATTTTTCATAAGGTATAACATCTTCATTATATTCTTTTTTAATAAACTTTTTCATATCTTCAGATTGTAAAACTTTTAGTAATGTTTGATATTTTTTATCATCTTTATGACCTTTTTGAACTGCAACAATATTGGCAAATGGTGATGATTTACCTTCTATTGCAATAGCGTCTTTGTGTGGCGTTAAACCATTATCAATCGCGTAATTAGAATTCATGATTACAGCTGCGCCTTCTTTACTTTTATAAGTTTTAGGTAAAAATTCTGCCCCTTGTTTATTGTTAAACTTGAGATTCTTTTTGTTTTCTACAATATCTTCAAATTTGGCATCTTCAATTTTGACACCTTTTTTAATTTTTATTAACCCTTTATCTACGAAAAATGATAAGAAACGTCCTTCTTCAGCTGGATTATTAGAAACATAAATTGTAGAACCATTCGGGATGTCTTTGATATCTTTATATTTTTTACTGTATACACCCATTGGTGTCGTAAATACTTTCCCTACTTCTTCAATATTATAATTATGGTCTTCTCTTTCAGCCTTTAAATAAGGCACATGTTGAAAGAAGTTTGCGTCCACGTCACCTTTATCTAAGAGTTTATTGGGTACTTTATAATCATTAACAACTTTAATTTCTAAATCATAACCTTTTTTCTTCATTTCCTCTTTCGCATGTTTCAGAACTTCACCATGAGGTGCAGGTGATGTAGCAATTGTAATCTTCTTATTCTCTTTATCTTTGGACGAACCACAAGCTACAAGTATTACAGCAAAACATACTAAAACAGTTAAACTAATGACCTTTTTCATAACATCTCTCCTTAACTTTATCTAAAAATAAAATTCACTCATTATGTAAAAAAATACTTTCTCTTAATAAAATAAAGAGAAAGTATGCACCTTCTCTTATCTTCGAAAGTAATCATTGTTACTTTCTGTGAATTAGCACCATTTCGTTAAACGATGGTTGCTGGGCTTCATCGGGCACGTCCCTCCGCCTCTCTAAATAAGAGTAAATCATATGTATTTGAGTTGTATTAATCCTAGCATTCCACTCATGTTTAGTCAATGAAATTTTAGAAAATTCTAATTTATTAATGATTAATCTAATATTAATAAAATTGTTCCATGTGAAACGAATACATTTACACTAAAAGTAGTAACATATAGCAACTCAGTTACTTAAACTATAAGGACTTTTAAAATTACTAAACATAATAAAAAAACGTCAATTCCATTAGAAATTGACGTTTTTTATAATCTTTTCTAATCATCATCAAATATGATTTTCAAAATATTATATTCTTATACAGAAAAACTTAATCTTGGAACAAATGTTTCAAAATGAATACGTTCTTCTGGAATTTCAAGCGCTTGTAGATTTAACATCATTGAATTTAAGAATGAACTTCCACCACAAATATAAATTTCTGTTTCATCATCAAGATATGCCTCTAAATCTTTTTTTTCTATATAACCATCCTCATCACGTAAATGAGCATGGAATATACTTTTCTCTGATTTTGCGTTAATTGATTTAATTGTATCTTCAAAAGCAATATTATCGCTATCTGAAGTTACCTGAATAAATGTAGCAGATAAATTAGATTCAACAGCTTCTCTATACATTGAAACAAGTGGTGTTACACCTACGCCAGAACCTAAGAATAATTGTTTTTTATCTTTATTTACTAAACCAAAACCACCTACTGGTGCAGATAACTCTAATGTATCTCCAATTTTAACTTCGTCATGTAAAATCGTTGAAACTTCACCTTCATGTTCTTCTGTAAAATCTTTTCTTACACCAAATGTTAAATAATCACGATTTCCATCTACAATGGAATAATGTCTTTTAGCCTGATAAGGTAATTTCTTGTTTGAAATATTTACAGTAATATACTGACCTGGTGTGAATTGACTTAAATCAATATCCTCTGATTGAATCGTGAATGATTTAATAATTTCTGTTTCTTTTTGAATATCAGTGACTTCAAACGGTTTAAATCCTTCCCAAGCCATTTGGCTATAAACTTCTTTTTCTAAGCCAATAAATGCGTCTGCGATTGCTTGATAAGCTTTAATCCATGTTTGAATAATTTCACTATCATCAGTCAATCCAGTTACTTCTTGAATCGCCCAAATTAAATTTTCACCTACAATCGGATAATGCTCAGGTTGAACTTGTAACGCACAATGTTTGTAGACCACTGGCATGATAACCGGAACAATTGGAGATAAATCATCAATATTATCAGCTGCAGCTAAAACAGCCATAGCTAGTGCTGAAGATTGTAAACCTTTTTTCTGGTTCGTTTGGTTAAATACATTTTTCAATTCTGGATGCTCTTCAAATAACCTTTTATAAAAAATAGAAGTAATATTTTGTCCCTCGTCTTTTAGAAGTGGCACTGTTTCTTTAATTATTTTGATTTCTTTATTCGTTAACATGAAATCTCTCCATAATAGTAATTTAAGATAGTTTAAGACAAAATAATTATATTAAATCACCTTATTCAAATAAATTACTAACATATTTATTATCATTTTAAGATATTAATGAAACCTATATTTAGCATACTATTTATATCATTTTTGTAAAATCAAGTGTTTAGAAAAGAATGTTATGACTATAAAATTAGAGCGTATTTGCGGTTCTAGTATTTGTATATTAACAGATAGCATTGGGCCTAATGGTATTTCTAAAGAAGAAACTAATTTAGATTGTTAAATATATGATATTGCCCTTCAAAAAATTATGATAAAAAAGCTCTAAAAAATACTTTAAAAATAAAAAATAGCACAAAATAACAGTACTATGACCTAGTTATTTTGTGCTAAAAATGGACAACTTATACAAACAGTTGTTTTAAAAGAATGACTTAAAAAGTCATTTTTCTTTGGCTTTAGTTTTTAAGTTATATCATAAATAAATTGTTCTGTTAGCTCCCATTTTTTATCTGACACATGTTCAACAAATCTTGTATCATGTGAGGTAAATAAGATAATTCCTGGGTATTTATTCATAAACACTTCTAATGCTTCTAAAGTTTTAATGTCTAAAAAATTAGTTGGTTCATCTAAAATTAACATATTCGCTTTCGTTGAAAATAATACTGCTAACGATAATTTCGTTCTTTCCCCACCACTCAAAACATTACAAGAACGCTCAAGTGCTTCATTTAAACCCAAGTTATTTAAAATAGCCCTACTGAATGATTCTGATGAATCCGTTTCATCCATTAAATATTGCAACAATGAAACGTCACGCATGTCTTCATAAGCAAGTTGACGATAGTATGCCATTTGCACTTTAGGAGAACAATCGATCCCCTCTTTTTGGTGGTAAATAGCTTCAAGCAAAGTTGTCTTACCTACACCATTTGCACCTACGAGTGCTATATTTTTGCCATATGGTATTTGGAAACGTACTTGTGTTAGCAGTTTTTGACTTCCTTTAATCAATGTTAGATTTTGTGCAATGATTGGATAATTATTATAGATATCATAAATTTTTTTTTGTGGAAAATTGAATTCATGATAACTTTGTGGTTTTTCAACTTCTTCCAAATGTTCCATTCTTTTTTCAATATGCTTAGCTTGTTTTTGAGCAGCCTTCTCAACCGTGCCTTTTTGTTTTGATGCACTTAAACGATCTGGTGCTATACTTTTATTTTTTTGTTTTGATGATGCTTGTCCCATTTGTTGCGCTTGATTTCGTTTAGCTTTACTGGCTTGGGACAATCTTTGTTTTTCACTTATATACTGTTCATATTGACGTTGGTGTTCTAACTGTTCTTGTTCATATTGATTTTGATACTGTGTGTAATTACCTTTAAACACTCTTATTGTGCCATCTTCTTGTATATCCCAAATTGTGTCAGCAATTTGGTCTATAAGTGCTCTATCATGACTTACTATAATTAAAGTACCATAATAATATTTTAAAATATTATTCAGATAATCTTTACCAATTTTATCCAAGTGATTTGTAGGTTCATCTAAAAGTAATATCGGACTATAATTTGATATGACATTAGCCAATTTATATTTTGCTTTTTCACCACCACTCATACTGTCGGTTGTATGCATAGGGATATGGAGTTCACTCATTAAACTACCGTCTAATGTGTTAAAATCATTTTCCACATCCATGTTAAGCTGTTCAAAATATTGAATTTCGCCATTCGTTTCAACCGTTCCAGATTCTGGTTTTGTTTTTTGAGCAATCATATTTAGTAATGTGGTTTTGCCAGTACCATTACCTCCAATAAGTGCTATTTTTTCAAATTGATAAGCATAAAGATTTTCAATATTAAGGGATCGAAAATCTGTCAGCTTATGTTTAATTTGGTTAAATTTAATTGTGTATTTTTCCATTTTTATACACTCCTTGTATATTTAAAGGACGTGTACGCAAAAAAATGAGACAGGCTACTCCCGTCTCATTCACATCACACTTTCAAATATCTAAAGTTTATTACTGAAGTTTTAGTATTTAAAAGTGCTTATTATTCCTATCAAAGGATAAAAAATGACATACGTCACCCTATGAGTGTGTATTGCGGACAAGCCTTTTTGAATTAATTTAATTTTGTATTCAAAAAGGGTTATCTCAGTCTCATAGAAGCAGTCATTTTAATCCTCCTCGCTTAATAAAGTACTATCAAGATAACATTTCATTACTCTTTTTACAATATCTAACTAAGAATAAGGCTCATGAACAATCATCAATACGATTAAACATACTGTCCAGTCGATTACAGAAACTGGCATGCTATTAAGGTGATAAATATTATATATTATAAGGACATTGCTGTGATGCCGTTTTCTCTTTTCTTATTCATTATGATTTTTTTCTTTTCTAGGCGGCCACACAAAATATGAAATACTAATAATTAAGTCTATAATAATGGCAATTGTCCAAATATGAATAACACCATCCATGGCTTCTGTACGACTTTTATCATTAATTAAATAAACAAGTAAATGTAAAATTCCTGTACCTATAATATAAGAAAGTAAATGTTTCAACCAACTTTTAAAATATTTTTTAGAATATGCTAAACCATCGAGTTTATAAGGTTTGGGACCTTGTTTCATTACATAATATCTAAATCTATCATCAGCCCAATTTATCATACTCTTCCCAAATACAAGAGATACTGAAATATAAACTGCAGCTATAGCATGCGGCATTTCAGCTGTTGCACCATTCATGAGATCTACTACTGTTGTTATAAGCAATATTAAATCTATAACAGGTGTAAGTGCTAGGAAGAAAAAACCTAGTTTTTGTTGTTTTAAGATATATCTTGTTACCAAACCAAGTAATATTACAACCCAAAAGGCAATTTCACAAAAAATTATAAGCCACACGATAAAATTCATGGGCTGTCCTCCTTCATTGCGTTAATCTAACTATTTCTTCATCTACAATTGTTTGAATATCATCGTTTGAAATTCCATTTGGGTTAAGTAATTTATGCAAAGCCAAACCGTCAATTAATGCGTGTAATTTCATAGAATTAAGATGAATATTCAAATTATCCTTCAACAAATGCTCGTTTTTTAATAATGTCAAAACACTATTACATAATTGATCTATCACATCATCAAGTGTACTTTGGCCATATTCATGTATGTCATATCGAAATGCCATCCATACTTCCATATCAGCTAATCTCTCTTGATCTAATGGTAATACCGATAATAAACTTGCTTTTGCTTTGTCTATTGTATTAAGGTTTTCGGACGTAAATATTATTTCAATTCTCCTCCTTATTTTTAGTTCCACTGTAGACATTACAGCGTTTAATAACTCTGAATGATTTGGAAAATAATATCTAATCTGTCCTGGTGTCATTTCAGCTAATTTCGCAATTTGTCTTACAGTAGATCCCTTAACCCCATTTTCTACAATTGAATCGAAAGCGTATTGAATGATTTGTTCTTTCTTCTTTTCATGATTTATTATTTTTGGCATGTTCTCAGTCTAACATATTTTAATACAAGTGTGTTAAATAAAATCTGCACCATCAAAACAGACAAATGTCACTTTATTTCCTTATTGAGAAGTCCATCACTATAAAGAAATAGGGCTTATTGTATAATTTTATCTACAACTTGTGATACCTAAAGTTCTTTACCATACATATCAGAATAATTGGTATCTTCCATAATAATTAAATCTTTTGAATCTAATGTGCATTTATTGGCGTTTTCGTTTTATTATTCAGATTTATAAATAATAAACAACATTATTGTTTTGATTTTAATGAAACCTTTTAGCTCTCCCTAATAGACACCTTAACGCTATGTTTTATTCAATGTTGTGTAATTAATTAAGAAATAGAAAAAGCCTTAACCATATCAGTGTTAAGACTTTTACAATAAAAATATACATTAATAGTATCTCATACCAATGTTTAGTTTATGCCACATTCTAAAAAATATCTAAATCTAGTTTATTGGATTCATTCCAACTTTCCATGTTTTATATATTAATTTCCCACCTTGCATTTTAAACTTTTCATTGCTCACACCGCGTTCAAAAGGTGCTGCAGTTTCTATATTAATATTAGGTGTTACGTTTAATAAGTTAGCATACCAGTCAGCCCAAACATTGCCTTTTACAGGATCATCATCTGCTACATTATAAATACCCGAATCAAAGTTTAAGGCCTGTATCGCGGTTTCAATCGCATCATCTATATGAATAAATGATTGAACCCCATCTGTGATTGAAATTTCATTATTCATAAATTGCTTATAAATCATGCCATCTTTGCCATACCAAGTACCTGGACCATATAATAATCCATAACGTAAAATGACGTAATTTTTTATTCGAGCGGTTTCTTTTTCTAATCCATCAACACCGTCTACTGTAATTTTACGATCACCTTTAGACTCGTAATCTAAAGGTGTATCCTCAGTTGCTAACCCATGACCACTTTCATATGCGAAGGCAATGCTTTGTGATTGGATATGTTCAACACCATGCAGAATTGCTGCATCAACAAGATTTTTTGTACCTTCTATTCTAACTTTTGTGTTGGCTGACATATCAACTTGTTTTAAATCAGTAATTTCATTCATAATAATGTCTGGTTTGAAATCACCAATACTATTTTCTATCGTTTCATATTCTAAAACATTACCAATATATGCTTTAATACCTGCATTAACTAGTTTTTCTTCACCCTTTTTAGACGTTGTTAATCCAGCTACTTCATAACCTTCTTCTAATAATCGTTTGGTCAATTTCGTACCAATAAGCCCTGTAGCACCAGTTACAAATACTTTTGTCATCATAATCCACCTTTGTTAATCACAATTAATAGTTATTTTTATGTTTCTTGACTGCATTTTATATACCTTTCAAGGTGACGATACACGTGACCTTGAAAAGATTATGAAACATCTAAAAGTCATGTTCATTATAAATATCAAATTGATGATATGTGCATTGTTCTATATTTCAAAAATTTGGTATATAACAATCATCACTTTCACTCAATGATTCATTTATTAAATATACCCACAGAGCGTTTAACAATAAACAATGGACTACGTTGAATATCGCTTATTTTGCAACTAACCAGACAATCCATTAAATGATCATCAAAAATTTAATGCCCTTAATTTTTCCATTCATTTCCGATGCGTAACTTTGAACTTTTAGTGGTATATAAATAGCAATATGAATCATTACATAGATTAAGGAGTGTTTGAGATGCGTATTTTAGTCTTAGGAGCAGGTGGAATTGGAGGCTACTTTGGTGGTCGTTTAGCAGAGAACCATAAAAATGTTACTTTTTTAGTAAGGCCGAAAAGAAAATCTTATTTGGAAAGGAATGGCTTAGTCATCCATAGCCACAATGGTGATTATAGTTTCACCCCACAATTGATTACTAGAGAAGATAATGCTGAACCATTTGATGTGATTTTACTATCTTCAAAATCATATCATCTTGACCAAGCAATTGATGACTTGAAACCATTTGTTGGGGATCATACAGTGATTATTCCGCTGTTAAACGGTGTTGCACATATTCCAAAATTACAAACTATTTTTGGTGAAAATAAAATTATGGGTGGTTATTGCATCATTGAAACTTCATTAAATGCCACTGGTGAAGTCGTACAAACAAGTGATTTTGATAAACTTTTCTTTGGAGAATTAGATGGCACAAATAGTGAAAGAGCTAAATTGATAGAGGATACTTTCGCTAATACAAAATCTGAATTTATTTTAACTTCAGATATCGAGCGTGGTATGTGGCAAAAATATCTAATGATTACAGTATTATCAAGTGTAACTACAATGATGCATGCGCCAATCGGACCAATACGTGATAGTGAAGGTGGCACTGATTTTATCAAATCATTATATGAAGAAGTTTCGTCCATTATGAGAAGCCACCAAGTCCCGATTGATAAAACAATCGTCGATAAATATATGAAAGGACTTTCTAAGCTATCTTACCATTTCAAAACATCCATGCAGCGTGATATGGAAAAAGGCTTAAATATTGAAGCCGATCACTTACAAGGCTATTTGCTGAATTTAGCCGAAGAACATCAATTAGATGCACCACTGCTTTATGCTTCATATCAAAATCATAAAGTTTATAAAGAAATGCTTCAATAAAATCTTAAACGTAAGCTAAAAATTATATGGAGGCATACAAATGACATTAAATACGTACGCACATCCTTTTGATATCGCAACAAACTTAAAACCACAAGAAACTGGCGTTTATCATGGACATACTTCTTCTGATTATGCCAATATGGTTGGCCCTTTTGGTGGTGTGATTGCATCAACATTATTACGAGCAGTTATAGAACATTCCGATTGTCTTGGTAACCCAGTTTCATTTACTGTTAATTACGCAGCACCTGTCAAAGATGGATCATTTACCATAAATGCAAATCCAGTAAGAACCAATCGCTCTACACAACATTGGTATGTCGAACTGCGCCAACATCATAATATAGTCATTACAGCGACTGCAGTTACCGCAAAGAAAAGAGATACATGGTCTTCAACCGAATTAAACATGCCAGAAGTACCAAATGCAGAAAATGTAGACAGTTTATCATTAACAGAAGTTCCACCCTGGGTGAATCATTATGATATTAAAATAATAAAAGGTGTACCTAGAGCTTACACTAAGTCAAATCATGCAGATTCAGTTACATTACAATGGATGAAAGACAAACCAAATAGACCGTTAGATTATTTATCTCTTGCCTCAATGTGTGATGCTTTTTTTCCAAGAATATATGTCCGTCGTGAAAAAGTTGTACCAATAGGTACAGTCTCTCTTACTGTATACTTTCATTCGGACACGGTAGCATTAGCACAGCACAGCAATAATCACGTATTAGGACATACGCGAGCACATAATTTTAATGATGGTTTTTATGACCAAACTGGCGAAATTTGGAGTTCTGATGGAGAATTATTAGCTACGACAACTCAACTTGTTTATTATAAAGAATAAGACAATACAAAAAGCCTTGGCCTATGATTTTGCATAGCCTAGGTTTTTTTATAATTACTGTTCTTTCATCGCTTTTTGATTCGAACGTTTTTGTAGTAAAATTGACACCACACCGACAACAACAATTAAACCAACAATACCAATGATGCCCATATATTTCGCTACATTACCAAGCACGACACCCACTACTAAGAAATCTGTGTCTGAGAATGTAGTAGCAGCACCGCCTAATTCACCTAAGAATGGCAAGAATAATAATGGTAAGAACGTGATTAATAATCCATTTAATGCAGATCCAGCAATCGCACCTCTAATACCTCCGCGTGCGTTACCAAAGACGCCTGCTGTAGCACCTAAGAAGAAGTGTGCCACCACACCTGGAAGTATCACGACACCACCAAATAAGAATAAGATGAACATCCCAATCACACCTACAATAAAGCTGACAAAGAAGCCAATTAACACAGCATTTTGTGCATAAGGGAAGACTATCGGACAGTCTAATGCAGGTTTCGTATTTGGAACTAACTTTTCAGATATACCTTTAAATGCAGGTACTATTTCTGCAAGAATTAAGCGAACACCCGTTAAGATAATGAACACACCAGCTGCAAACGTAACACCCTGAATAAGTGAAAAAACAATAAAGTTTTGTCCATCGCTGATTTCTGAGTGCACGAAAGTAGGTGTAGCAAACAATGATGCTACAAAGTAAAGCAATGTCATTGTTAAAGAAATACTAATCGTACTTTCTCTTAAAAAGCTTAACCCCTTAGGAAAATTGATATCTTCAGTCGACTTTGATTTACTTTTAAATAATTTACCTATTTCTCCAGCAGCCCAATAACTCAATGTACCAAAATGACCCAAAGCGACTTGGTCATTTCCAGTTATTTTTTTCATTGTAGGCTATGCTAGTGCAGGTAGTATTGTCATAATTAAACCTAAAATAATTGCTCCAATAATCACCGTTAATGTACCTGTCACATGACCAACTGACAATAATATTGCTAAAAATGCGGCCATATAAAATGTATGGTGACCAGTTAAGAAAATATATTTCAAGTTAGTAATGCGTGCAATAATGATATTCACAATTATCCCAAACACCATGATTAATGCTGCAGTCGTACCATATTGCTCCAAAGCGATTGATATAATCGCTTCATTATTAGGCACAACACCCTGTACACCAAAAGCATGTTGGAAAATCTTGCCAAATGGTTCTAATGATTGCGTTACTACATTAGCACCCGCACTTAAAACTAAAAATCCTAGAATCGTCTTTATGGTACCTGATGTGATATCAGTTGCCGACTTTTTCTGGACAATTAATCCAATAAATGCAATTAAGGCAACTAATATCGCAGGTTGACTTAAAATATCGACGATAAAATCAAGAATTGGCTTCATAATCTTACCTCCTTATTAATGATTAAAGTATATTTAAATCTTTTAATTTTTCATCTAGTTTTTGCTGTAATTCTTCTTTATCTAATATATTATCTAATACAATGACATCACCTAATTTTTGGGTATTTTCTTCTAAATCTCTCCCACAAATAAATAAGTCTGCCATATCGGGACTCGCGCTCATAACATCACTATGTTCAACTTTTATATCTGATGGTGCATTTAAATTTTTAAGTGCTTCTTGTGCATTCATTTCAACCATAAAACTACTTCCTAATCCGTGCCCACATACTACTAAAATTTTCATTGTCATCATTCTCCTTTAAATATATTTATAATTTCACTTGATGTTTGTGCATTTAATAAATTTTTTACTGTCTGTTGATTGCCTAATGTCGTAGCTAAACTTCTCAATACTTCTAAGTGTCCTTCATTGTCAATAGCACTTAATACAAAAACCAATGAAGCATAGTGCCCCTCTTCTGAAAAGTTAATATGTTGATTTAGCTTTAACAAACTCAAACCTATCTTTTTCACATTATTATTCGGCCGAGCATGTGCAATTGCTATTTCTGGTGCAATCACTATATAAGGACCTAATTTTTCTACACTACGAATCATGTCATCAATATAATCTTGTTGAAAATAACCTTGTTCCTGTAAAGGACTTGCAGCTATATTAATTGCCTCACGCCAACTTTCAACTTGTTCAAGTACTTGCACTTTGTCTGATGATATAATTTCTAAAGTCATTTTTTCCCTCCTTAATGTTGACTCACTTCATTTATACAGTGCATAATTGCTTCAATATTTCCTGAAAGTAATATTTTTCTAGTTTTGTCATCCATAATCAGCTCACTAAGTTGTCTCAGGGCATTTAAATGAATTTGTGGTTGAGCGGTTGCTAATGTAATAATGATATAAACAGGATCATATTGTTCATGACCAAAATAAATACCTTTTTGATAGTGTGTAATACTAAAACCTACTGTCCCTTTAACGTGAGTTGGTTTCGCATGAATTAAAGCAATATGTGGACTTATAACCATATAAGGTCCAAATGCATCTAATTGTTCAATAATTTCATCGGCATAAATACAATCAACAATTTGAGCATCAACCAAAGTTTCAATACTTTGCTTAATGGCATCATTTCTATAAAGTGAAGGTTGTTGTGTTAAAATTCTATTTTCTGGTAAGACTTCTTTCAAAGTAGGCCCTAAACCTTTGATATCATGCACATATTGTTCTCTTGAATTATTGATGATTGTGTTAATTTGTTGTCGATCATTTTTATCTAAAAATGGCGAAACATTAAGTATAGGTATCGACGCATGTTCAAATGGTACTGTTGATATGATATAGTCAACGCCTTCATGTTTTAATAATGTTTCATCAATTTCGTAGATTGAATAAGCATCTACAATTTCAAGTTCAGGATAAATATGGCGCATTCTACTTCTCAATAATTGTGAAGTACCAATACCAGAACCGCAAAGTAGCACTACTTTTATAGCATTTGTAGTAATTGCAGAAATACGTTCAATCGCTGAAGCAAAGTGTAACGTAATGTATGCAAGCTCATCTTTGTTAAAGCAAATATGATAATTCTCTTCAACGCCCCAAATATGATTGCGTAATCTTTCTACGATGTGATGATATTGTTGTAAGATTTCATCTGCTAGAGGATTGTTATGCGTCATATCAAATTTTAATCGGTGAATAGCTGGTCTCAGATGAACAATTAAACCATTTAATAATTTAGTATCGTTAATTAAATCTATACCTAAGTCACCACTCATACGTTCTATCAATTGTTCGGTTAGAATTTCTAAGTCATCGATTGTTTCGTGCTTTTGATTCATCTCTGAAGTTTTAGCACCTAACAAATGTAAGGTAATAAAACCTGCTTCACTTTTAGGGAATTGAATATCTAGCTTTTCTTCCAAAGATGCTTTTATGAGTAATGCCACACGAAAATGGTCCGTTTCTGCCAATTTGTTATATTCCATTTCAGGTATTTCAAAAACAAATTTTTCTTTAGTTCGATGTATTGCAATTAAAATGTGATAAATTAATCCATCAATCGCACTTTGTACTAACTGATAATCCGCTTCAAATAATACCGACACTACCGTCAATCGAATCGTTTCTAAAGCTTTGTTCGAAAATAGCTTGTGCCCTATTTGATGTGTATGATTTTGAAAATATTCATGGACACGTGTCGCATATGCTTTGCGGTAATTTGTTTCCTCACCTTGTATGATAAATCCTTTATTTTTAATATATTCTAACTTTAAATCATAAGAAGATAACCAAGTTTGTACATTTTTCAGATCTTCAACGATTGTTCTACTTGTAACGGATACCATATCGGCCAACGTTTTAGAAGATGTTGGTGTATTAGATTCAAACAACTTTAATATGATATAACGTATTCTTTCTTCTTTAGAGTAATGTATTGAAGTCGCCATATATTTTGGAACAATATCATTCAAGGGCATTTTAGATTTAATCATTATACCTACATTTTTATTTCTAGAAATAGTTAAATCTAAGCGTTGTGCCATACTTTCTATATATTCTAAATCGTACTGTATCGTCCTTTCTGAAACATTGAATTGGATAGCTAAATGATGAATGGTTATGAACATTTCACGTTCAAGTAAGAATGTTAATATATGATGCTGTCTCTTGCTTAACACATGAGCAACCTCCTTACATATTTATTGTAACCGCTTACTCGTACTTTTAGATGTGTAATCTCTTTCGTCTCATAATCCGAAAAGTTGCACATCTAACATAAACAATCACTTTTTTAAATTATAATTTATTGAATAATCATTTTATATAAAAAATATCGATTAAATATAAAAAAAGAGAATCCAACGTTAATGTGTTGCATTCTCTCCTCTATATCTTTATTTTTTGATGTCCAATAACTTATAAGTAGTTACTTCAAATGAGTTATTACTGTTTAACCGTTCTAACCACAAATAAAATACTTTTGGGTATATTTAATAATCTAAAATAAACCAATTAATATTTGAAAACTAGAATTTATATATTGTAATTTTATTAGCGATTAATAGAACGCGCAATCATTGACAACGTGTGTCTTTCTCCACGCAATGCTTTACTTAATTCAAATATATTTTCCACAGGTGCTAAACCACAGAAACTACCATCACCAATATGTTGAATATCCACACCACATATTTTATTTCGAATGGCAAAATCTCTAATAGTACTTGGATCAGCGCTTTCTTGACTCGTACCAATTGCTGACATGACAAGTCCCCCTTCACGATGAACTTCTTTGACAATGTCTTTAAGTTGCGCTTCATCGAAACCTGGCACTGTACCCACTGCAGGTACTAGTATAATATCAGCACCCGCTTCAAGAAATTCCCTTACATATTCTCTTGTAATCACAGATTCATCTACACCTGAACTATGCATTTTTCCAGCGATAATCAAACCAGAAAAATGATTTCTTGTATTTTGTATTGCTTCAACTATTTTCTTATTAGATACGCCAGTTGCAGGGTTTCCTGTCATACATATAAAGTTCACCCCTAATGCTTCAAGTACTTGAACCGTTTCAGGACTTGCTTGACGTCCTTCTGCAATTTCTAAGTGTTGATCATACATATTTGTTCCGTCATCAACAGGTTCTAAGTTCACGCCAATGGGTCTACCAACGAATTGTTTTAATGTTTCTATAACCTGTTCATGTTCTTCTATATTTTTCACTTTTGGATGAAACGCATCAAAGCCATTTAGTAAAATCAAATCGGCACCAAACGCACGCGCTATTTCAGCATTGGTAATATCTGGCACGACAGGCGTTTCTGTTACTATATTTTCAGATAAAACCACCCGTCCAGCACTAGCTTTAATACTCTGTTTCAATTCTTCACCTGTCATTGCTAGTAGTTCTGAAGCATTGTTACTTAATAATCGCTTAACCATTTGGATTCCACCCCTTAATATATACTTTAGTTGCCATTTTATTTATTATAACTACATTATATAATAATGATGTTCTTTTCCTTCGTGATAACTACACAGGATTACTCTACATTTCATTATACACACCCTCTACTTATTATTATTCTTTTTTAAATAAAAAACTACTTCTATATACATTTACAATCTTTTGAATTTTAATTTAGTTAATTTTCAAAACAGTAGTGTGTCGTAAATATAAATGTGATATTATATTTTAATATACATATTACAAGGGGGAAGCTTTATGCAGTGTCCAAAATGTGGAAATCCTATTGAAGCATCAGATTTATTTTGTGGAGAGTGTGGTACAAAATTATCTCATCAAACGAATACAACGAACGGAACTAACAACAAACCGAACTACACATCTGAACTAGATTCAACGCAATCTAATGCAACACAAACATCAACACAATATTCAACACAGTCTAATCCTAAAACCGAGCAGTTTTCAAAGCATTCTTCAGACATTTTCAATGAAGCTAAAACGTTCTTTTCAACTGCTTTTAGACATCCGGATAAAGAACTTGTGAGTCCCCACTTTTTTTCTTACAAAACACTTTTCAGTATAATTGTAGCGGGATTACTTTTATCCATCATATTACTAACAATACTGATACCTGCAGAAGTAGCATATTTCATGTCAAGTAAAGCAAGTGTTGTGTTTAACATTTCACTTTTCTTATTAATTGTAATTGCAGTACTATTTGGAATCACTTATGCACTAATCAAAATATTAAATATTAATTCGACGTTACATAAAGTATTTTCAGATTTCGTTTTAGTTAACACCCTATCTGTCATTACACTTTTACTTGGTTTACTATTTTTAGCAATTCATGTTCCAAGTTTTGCAATATTCCTTATCATTATTGCTATATTATTCACTTTAATTGCACCAATATATTTAATTACGAAATATAGTCACAACCAACTTATACGTATGCCTGTCATTTATTCTATATTCATCTATATCATCATTTTGGGAATCATTTTACGTATTATAGTGGAAAGTACTGTTTCTAATACATTAAGTGATTTAAGTTCATTTTTTAATACAGGTTATTAAGGAGGATGTTTCAAATGAAGTATTGTAGTAATTGTGGTGCTGAAATTAAACCTGGTCAACGCGTTTGTACCCAATGTGGGACGCCTATTCAACAAAGAGCAACTAATCAATCACCTAACCATAAATCAAAATGGCCTCTATTTATTATTATTGCAGTGATATTAGTCATTATTATCGCTTTGTTTGTGGCTTATAAAATAATAGACGCGCAACTATCACCTACAAAACAAGCAGAAACCATTGCTAAAGATTTAAAAAACAAAGATACAGATCGTCTAGCTAGCCATTTAAAATCAAATGGTAAAGCTATTTCTAAAGATGAAGCTAAGGCTATTTATAAATATATTGACGAAACCGATAGCGTAGATCGTGTTGCTGACGAACTACAAAGTAGTGCAAAAAATATCAAAGAAAACAAATTAAACGAACAAACTGTCACTGTTGGCGATACTTCTCTAATCAATATCACCGAAGATGGGAAAAAATGGGGTATATTTAAAAATTACATTTTTAATGTTAATGAGGAACCTGTTTCTATTACTTCAGAAGAATACACGACACTATCTTACAAACTTAATGACAAAACAACGCAAGTTAAGTTAAAACAAGGTAAGACGAAAACACTTGATGATTTTCCAATCGGCATATATGACTTAAAAGCAACGCAAAAGGTTGATAACAAAAAATTCGATGGTGTCATTCATATCGATATGTCAGAAAGTAATAGTGCAGATCTGCAATTCAAACAAAAACGTTTTACAGTTAGCATCGATTCATCTTTTGCAGATTCCGATTCACTTAAACTTTATATAAATGGTAATGAACAATCAGATTTTGATGAATATGAATCTGTCACTTACGGCCCTTATGCACCTGATGAAAAAGTCGAAGTTTATGCTACCACTGAAGTTGAGGGTAAACAATTCAAATCTAGTGTAGAAAATGTTTCAAGTCCAAATGATGATGAAGATGAAATTGACGTAGCTTTAACATTTGACGATGATGCAATAAGCGATTATGAAGATAAAATGATTGAAAAAGAAGCAGATTCTGATGACGACGATGATAGTACTTCCAATTCTGATGAAAAAGTAACACGTGATAATGTTATTGATAAAGTTGAATCTTATGAAGGGAGTACTTTGGATACAGATAATTATACTTATAAAGAACCCGAAAAAACTGGAGACGGTTGGGGATTCTCCTTTACAGATAAAGACGGAGAGTTAGCAGGTTCTTATAAAATTGATGAGGATGGTTACGTTACTGAATATGACGAAGACGGTGAAGAAGTCGATTCAGGATATTAACAAACCACAAATAGTAATCCAACTTGTTACTTGAAACGTGGCCATTACATTGCATAATTACTTAAACACACTATTTAAAGGAGTGGGATTGAAATCTAATTTTATTAAAAAGATTTCTGTCCCACTCCTTAATTTATATCTTTGTTAAAGTAAAACAAAATATCACCAAATGCATCACCTCAGTCTAAATGATGATGTTATATTTAAAAAAATTAAGTAATATATATGAAAGACTATTAAAACAAGCAATGTTTATACTACTAGAGTTGGGTAATTTAAAAGTAAGCAATTAATATCTAAATATATTTGAAGGTGAAAAAATGGCTAATAATAACTCTTTCAATGATTATCCTAAAATTTTAAAAATTGAAGATGATGGAAAAATTATTGCGTTAGACAAATATGGGAACGTTAATACGGATTTAAATATTCATACTGTGAATGACCAGCAACAACAAGATACCTTCGGAACGATTTTATACAATCCCTATCGTCGTACTGAAAAAAATAGCGAATCTTATAATGACAATAAGTACAATGATTACAAGTCAGAAACAAGCTACAATCAGCGAGATCGCGAACGTGAGTTGCAGTTATTAGAAGAAAATAAAAAATCAAAACGCAAACAATTTTGGCTAGGTTTAGGTATGGTGGTTTTATTAGTTATCATTGTCATCTTTGCAGTTAGTACTTTTATGAATGGTGGCAACGATGATCAACAAACTGCAAATGAATCAAGTGAACAATCCACCGCCAATCAAAATCAATCGAATGATACTCAAGGCGATAATGTCAATTTCGAACGTCAGAACAATCAAGTTAAAGATGATATACAATCATTAAAAACAGATATTTCAAACTCTAATGAAGCAACAGATTCTAAATTACAAGCATTACAAGATAAGATTGATAGTTTAAAACAAGAAGCTGATTCTAATAAAACAAATCATTTAGCAGATAAATATCAAACTACGATAGATGATTTAAAACAGGCAAAAACCGAAAAAGATAATGGTAATACTGATAAAATGCAAGAAGAATTGGATAAAGTAAATAGTAAGCTAGATGATATAAAATCTAAATTTTCTTCTTTGTTTAATAAAGATGAAGAAACAAATAATGACAACGCTGAAAGTTAGCATGTAAAATTAATATGTGTTTTCAAAAAATATAAAATATAGATGATATTCTCAAAATAAAAACTGTCGACTAAAGGCTCACCTTGTCGACAGTTTTTTATTTATGTTCACCTGCTGTCTGACATGTCTATCTATTACCTTAATCTCTCGCTCCCCTAGCTTTTTACTAGTTATAAAACTATTAAATATATATCTTTTTATAACCCCCCCTCCTTTCTATTTAATTTCATTAATGTTTAAAATATACTTTCCACAATTCAAACATAAAATTATTGAAGTTCAATTATTAATTGAAAAAAATTTTCATTCAAACTAATTTAATAAATTACACGAATTATAAAAAGCCATAAAACTCCTGATTTCCAGCAATATGTAGCATATTCAAATTGATATTTCGCAGTTATATAGATATTACAATTTTACGAACTATTATATGTAAGCGCATACAATTCAGAATATTCATGCTATTATCTTATCAACTTAAACAAATGTTTAATTTGTAAACTTAAGTTTAATTTTGCATAAAGGAGGTTGCCATATGAATAAAAATGAACAAGCAGTTTTAAATCGTATTCAGGAAAATCCATTCATTTCACAACAAGAATTAGCACAGTCCATTGGATTATCTAGGCCAGCAGTTGCAAATATTATATCCGGACTTATTCGTAAAGAATATGTTTTAGGAAAAGCATATGTTTTAAATGAAGATTATCCAATTGTGTGCATTGGCGCTGCGAACTTAGACAGAAAATTTTATGTTCATAGCGACTTACAATTAGAAACGTCTAATCCTGTTACCTCAACGAGATCTATAGGTGGTGTTGCGCGCAACATTGCTGAGAATCTAGGCCTTATGGGAGAAACAGTCGCATTTTTATCTGTGAGTGGCAATGATAGTGAGTGGGATATGATTCACAAATTATCAACCCCATTCATGAATTTAGACCACGTTCAACAAATTGAAAATGCAAACACTGGTTCCTATACTGCATTAATCAATAGCGACGGTAATATGGAATATGGCTTAGCAGATATGGAGGTCTATGATTATATCACTCCAGAATTTTTAATTAAGCGTACACACTTATTAATAAAAGCAAAATGTATCATCGCAGACCTCAATATTTCAAAAAGTGCAATGGATTTTTTATATGCCTATTCAGAAAAACATAGTATTAAATTAATAGTGATTCCAGTTTCATCCCCAAAAATGAAAAACATGCCTGATTCGTTACATGCTATCGATTGGCTCATTATTAATAGAGATGAAACAGAAACTTATTTAAATATGAACATACAAGACACTGATGATTTGCGTAAAGCTGCACAGAAATGGAATCAGTTGGGTGTTTCAAATGTCGTTATTACAAACGGTGTAAAAGAACTTATTTTTAGAAATAATGACGAAGAAGTAATTAAACCTGTCATACCTTCTAAGCATGTCGTTGACGTAACAGGTGCTGGTGACGCTTTCTCTAGTGCAGTCATTTTCAGTTGGTTAAATGATCTAGATACCGAAAGCATACTGACAGCAGGCATGATTAATTCTCGTAAAACAATTGAAACAGAATATACAGTGAGGCAAAACTTAGATAAAAAACAATTATTTAGAGATTTGGAGGACTATAAAAATGAAGCAATATATTGAATTTTCCACAGAAGTAGCACAAGCTAAAGCAGACAAGAAGCCCATCGTAGCCTTAGAATCAACAATTATTTCACATGGTATGCCATACCCGCAAAATGTAGAAATGGCTACGACTGTTGAAAATATCATACGTGAATATGGCGCTATTCCAGCAACAATTGCATTAATTGATGGAAAGATTAAAATTGGACTGGAAAATGATGAACTAGAATTACTTGCTAAAAGTGATAATGTCGCAAAAGTTTCACGTCGTGATTTTGCAGAAGTACTCGCTACTAAACAGATTGGCGCAACTACTGTTGCATCAACAATGATGAGTGCAGAATTAGCAGAAATTCAATTCTTTGTAACTGGTGGTATTGGTGGTGTACATAGGGGCGTTGAAAACACTATGGATATCTCAGCAGACTTAGAAGAATTAGGTAAAACAAATGTAACAGTAATATGTGCAGGTGCTAAATCTATTCTAGATTTAGCAAAAACAATGGAATATCTTGAAACAAAAGGTGTACCAGTAATTGGTTACCAAACAGATGAATTACCAGCATTCTTCACAAGACAAAGCGGTATTAAATTAAACAGTTCTTCTGAAAACCCAGACGACATCGCACGTATTTGTAAAATTAAAAATGATTTAAATATTGAAGGCGGTGTTGTCATCGTTAATCCAGTTCCGAAAGAAGATGAACTACCAAAATCATATATTGACGGCCTTATTGAAGAAGCAGTTAAAGAAGCAGAAGCGCAAGGTATTAGTGGTAAAGATTCTACGCCATTTTTACTCAGTAAAATTGTCGAAAAGTCTGAAGGCAAGAGTTTAAATACAAATATCAAACTAGTTGAAAACAATGCGGTACTTGGAGCTAAAATTGCAGTTGCTTTCAATAAATTGTAGGTGATACTTATGTCAATCATATTTGCCATTACTGGTATACTTTTTGCGTTATTCATCGCTTTTTTATTTAGCTATAACAGAAAGGCGATTGATTTCAAAAAACCAGTAATTATGTTAATCGTTCAAATCGTCATTGTATTATTCATGATGAATACGACTATTGGTTTAATGATATTAACAACACTAGGTTCATTTTTTGAAGAATTAATCAATATTAGTAAAGCTGGTATCGAGTTTGTCTTCGGCGGTTTACAAAACAAAGGTGCTTCAACTTTCTTTATTACAGTGTTACTACCTTTAGTATTTATTTCAGTACTAATCGGTGTATTAAACTATTTTAAAATTCTTCCGTTTATCATTAAATATGTTGGTATTATTATCAATAAAATCACACGTATGGGCCGTCTCGAAAGTTACTTTGCAATCTCAACGTCGATGTTAGGACAGCCAGAAGTTTATTTAACTATTAAAGAAATGATTCCTAAATTATCTAAAGAGAAATTATATACAATTACCACTTCTGGTATGAGTGCAGTCAGTATGGCTATGTTAGGTTCATATATGCAAATGATTGAACCTAAATATGTTGTTACTGCCGTTATGCTCAATATTTTCAGTGCATTAATTATCGCAAGTGTCATCAATCCATATCAATCAGATGATAGTGATGTTGAGATTTCCAACTCATCCACAGTTAAAAGCAATTCAAATAGTGATGAAACAAAGCCGAAAAAGGTTCCATTTTTCCAAATGATTGGTGATAGTGCTACGGATGGTTTTAAAATTGCCGTAAGTGTCGCCATTATGTTACTTGCATTTATCTCTTTGATGGAAGCAGTCACAGTGTTATTTAATTTTGTTGGTTTAGATTTCAAACAATTAATCGGCTTTATTTTTGCACCGATTGCTTTTATTATAGGTGTACCTTGGAACGAAGCAGTTCAAGCTGGATCACTGATGGCAACTAAATTAATCACTAATGAATTTGTTGCTATGTTAGACTTCCAAAAATTAGCTGGAGATTTAACACAACGTACACAAGGTATCATTTCTGTCTATCTTGTTAGTTTTGCTAATTTTGGTACTGTGGGCATTATCGTTGGTGCTATCAAAGGATTTAGTGATACACAAGGTAATAAGGTGGCTTCGTTTGCCCTACGCTTGCTGCTAGGTTCTACACTTGCTTCAATTATTTCAGCATCAATAGTTGGTTTAGTATTATAGTATTTTTAAAAAAAGTATGTACAGAAATCAAATTCACTTAAAATGATTTCGTCGTCCATTCCAGTAATTAAATAATAAAAGGCTGAGACAATTCAATTTGTCTCAGCCTCTTTCAATATTTATTAGTTAAAGAAACCTAAGATGAAGTCAGCGCCTTTAGCTAATGCGTCCGCAATGCTAGTTCCCATTGTTACCCAGTCAGCACTTAAACCTGCTTTTACAGCTTCACTGATTGCGTTTACGAAATCAGACATTTAACACACCTCATTCCTCGATATATTATTTGTTAAAGGTTGATTACCTTTAACTAAATTATAATAAAAAATATTAATATTGTTGTAAATATTTCTTGGTTTGTAGTTTTTTATGCCTAAGTGTTATTACAATACTTAATTTTTACAATTAATGTTTCCTAGTTGTCATTCAGTGATAAAGTTTTATATTATTTTTATAACGACAGAAATGATGCGTCTGGGAGATAAATCCTAGAAAAATAGCCCTCAGATGATTTAATTCAATTCATCTGAGGGCTTCTTTTTTATTCAATACTTCGTATTGTTGGCTCGCTTTCTTAAGGGACAGCTTCAGTCTATAGTCTTCAGCTTGTCCTGTTACCTCAAGCGTCTCGCCAAAACACAACATATTCAAATATCTTTATGACAAATGCCTTTCTAATCGCTGAACTTTATCTTGATCTAAAGCTTCGAATACTTCATTATCTACAATCACATCAACATGAGGGTGTTGATGTAATATAGATGCTGGTAATGCTTCAGATATATCCCCCTCTATTAATTGTGAAATGGCTTCTTTTTTATTTCTGCCCATCGCTAACAAAACAATACGTTTCGCACGCATAATGGATGCCAGTCCCATAGAAATTGCTTGCTTAGGAACATCTTCTATTGAATCAAAATAACGACTATTTGCATTAATCGTTGAAGAAGATAAATCTACAACCCTTGTGACACTTTCAAACGACGAACCAGGCTCATTAAATCCTATATGGCCGTTTTCACCTATACCTAAAATTTGTATATCTGCAGGGCCTTTATCTTTTAAATATTGTTCATACATTAAGCATTCTTGTTCTAAATTATCGGTATCTCCTTGTGGTATAAATATATTTTCTTTATGCCACGTTTGATGATGTTTAAATAACTGTTGGTACATATATGCATGATAACTTTGATCATTGTCTGCGCTTAAACCCACATATTCATCCAAATTAAATGTCACTATTTGATCTAGTTGCAAATTATTATTATTGATTAATGTTTTTAAATACTTGTAAACATCTGTCATAGTATTTCCTGTAGCAAGCCCCAATACTGAATCCGGTTTTAATTTCATTTGTTTTAACAGTTCAATCGCAACATATTGACTTGCAAGTTGTCGATTCTCCAAATTTAAAATATACATATACTCACCAATCACTTTCTACATATTACTTTTGTTTAATGATAAATTGAATATTTTATAAATTAAACTTGCTCGCTTTCTAGCAATTCTTCTACTTCATTTTTTATCGTTGTAACATGTGGCCCATAAACAATTTGTACACCATTACCTTTCTGAATAATACCTCTAGCTTCGGTAGAATTAAGCACTTGTTTATTGACAGGTTCATCCGTCTTTAACGTCACTCTTAGTCTTGTAGCACAACAATCGACAATATCTATATTTTCTTTACCGCCTAAACCCTTGATGATTGTTTTAGCACGTTCTGTCGTTTCAACGGTTTCTGTAGTTGCTTCCGCTTCTCTACCAGGTGTTTTAAAATTGAATTTTTTAATTAAAAAGCTAAAAATAACATAATATAAAATAAACCAAAGGATGCCAATTGGTATCACCCATAAAAAATTCGTCTTAGCATTACCTTGCAAAACGCCGAATAATAAAAAGTCTATAAATCCACCACTGAATGTTTGACCTATCGTAATATTAAATATGTCCGCCATCATAAAAGCTAAACCATCTAAAAATGCATGTATCACATATAAAACAGGTGCAACAAATAAAAAGCTGAACTCTAGCGGTTCTGTAATACCTGTTAAAAATGAAGTTAAAGCAGCCGATAACATTAAACCGCCAACGACTTTTTTATGTTGCGGTTTAGCAGTATGATAAATTGCTAAAGCTGCACCACATAGGCCAAACATCATTGTAATAAATCGCCCTGACATATAACGCGAAACACCTGAATAGTATTTCGTTACGTCTGGATCACCTAGTTGAGCAAAGAAAATATTAATCAATATAAATTACCATTATGAAAAACTTTTTCATAAAATAGATAACTATTTTTATTTTAAATACAAAAAACCTCACAAAGTCACTTTACTTTGTGAGGTTCTATATTTATTCAATTATGATATGACGCTAAAAAATATCTCCTAATGTTCCAGCCATAATTGCTTTGATTGAATGTAATCTATTTTCCGCTTGTTCAAATATAACAGCATGTTCACCTTTAAATACATCATCTGTTATCTCCATTTCAGTTAATCCATGGGTCTTATAAATTTTTTGACCCACTTTTGTATGCACATCATGAAAAGCTGGCAAACAATGTAATACAATAACATCCGGATTCATTGTATTGACAAGCATAGCTTCATTAATTTGATATGGAAGTAATTTTTCAATACGCTGTGTTTGAACTGATTCATCTTCTCCCATTGAAAACCAAACATCTGTATATATTGCATCTGTTTTATAAACTGCTTGTTGAATATTATCAGTAATTAAAATATTACTATGAGATTGTGTTGCATAATTTTTAGCGAGTTGCTGAATATCTTGATCAGGCTGTAGCGATTGAGGGGCTGCAATATGGATATTCATACCTAATATTGCACCGGTAACTAATAAATCATGCGCCACATTATTTCTTGCATCACCGACATAAGTCAGTGTCTTACCTTGTAATGTACCTAGGTGTTCTTTTATTGTATAAAAGTCTGCAATCATTTGAGTAGGATGCCATTCGTTTGTTAAACCATTCCATACTGGAACTTTGGCATGTTGCGCTATACTTTCTACATCTTTTTGATAAAAACCTCTAAATTCAATACCATCATACATACTACCTAATACTTTTGCCGTATCCTCTGTTGATTCTTTGACACCTAAGTGAATTTCACCTTGACCAAAATAATCTGGAAATGCACCTAAATCATTAGCTGCTACGCTAAATGCTGAACGTGTTCTTGTAGATGGTTTTTCAAATAATAAAGCAATATTCTTACCTTTAAGATAAGGGTGTGGAATACCACGCTTTTTCTTTTCTTTTAATTCTCCGGAAAAGTCAATCAATGTTACTAGTTCATCTGCAGTAAAGTCACTCGTTTTCAAAAAGCTCTTACCTTTTAACAATGCTAGTTTTTTTAAATCTGTTGTGTACGCCCCAATTTCATCACTCCAATATTTTTATAATATTTATATACATATTAAACTTAAATAGAGTTATTTTCAAGTATAAATATACCTTTTTTTGTATATTTTTAAATATTTTATAATAACAACAACGTGTAAGCTACTTTAAAAACATATCTATATACAATCACGACCTCATTTGCAACGGTTAAGCAAGCAAAATTTCTGACAATAAACAGCGTGGCAATCATTTAACTAAGTTGTGCTTTCTTACACTATATTTTAATGATATATAGTAAATTAATGATGTAATCGCTAGCTCATTGGAGGTGAATATATATGTTAGATTTACTATTTGCCACTATTAAGCAAATTGCTGCTCATTTTGTTTCTGGTGGTTTCCAAGAAAAATAATTCCCTTTATCCCACATCATCTCAAAATCATTGCATAATCATCCTTTAAAAATGAATAAAAATAGGCATACAATATCAAAATCCATCATTTTGAAACTGTATGCCCGTTTTTTATTATTTACTAATTTCAAATTCATACTATTAGGTATATCATGCACTAAACCAAGTACTTACTTTTTCATAGCTTCTATATAGATTATTTACGCTATGATGCAAAATTTTCAGTTTTCCTACGTTCTCTTTCTTCTGGGGTTTTTAAAAAACGTGTCATGATTGCACTAGCAACATATAATCCAAAAATTAAGTACATCATGCCTTTCACACCAATACTGTCATAAAACAATGCCACTAATCCTGGTCCTGCAAATACACAAAGTCCAGCTCCTAAATTTAAAATTGCCATTGCAGGCCCTTTATCTCCATCATGAACTAATGAAGGAACAAGCGCAGAAATAGGGACAAAGCCTGCTAAACACATTCCCCATAAAAATCCTACAGCACCGACAATAAAGACATTACCTGTAAATAATTCAGGGACAAAATACAACCCTAACGTAAATATCGCGCATCCCACACCACCAATATAGGAAATTGTATTTTTCCAGCCAATTTTATCACTCAACGCACCAAAAATTAGATTGAAAATAATATTAGCAATAAAAATTGTCCCCCAAATATTTAACCAAGTTGTAGTTGCAATACCTTTGGAAGCTAAATAAATCGGCAAGAATAATGGAAAAGCATACTGCGCTGCTTGGTTAATGACTCTAACAACACATGCCACTGCAACACGCGGTTCTCTTTTTAGTATCGTTATACCTGCAAGCACCTCACTAAAGTGTTCTTTAAAGCCGTGGCCTTTTTCTTCAATAATAAACTGATCTCTATTTACAAACACTGCTAAAAATGTTCCTATTAACACCCAAATGATCGCAGTCCATAATGTAAAGAAATGTCCAAATAACTGAATCGCAAATGAAGAATAAAATGATCCTAGAACACTAAGCCCTCCTGTAAACACAAACCAAAACCATCCTACTGCAGCGCCTAAACGTTTTTGCGGAGAGCGATAAGCAACCCAAACCAAAAAAGAATAAGCAAATAACGGATAGCCAAAACCTCTTATTGCATAAGAAGGAATCATGATATTGTAATTCATCGTTGGAATTGCCAAACCAACGAATATTGCATGACCTATGATATATAACCCAGTCCCTAACAGCATTACTTTTCTTGGACCAATAATTTCTACCAAGACACCTGATAACCAAGAACCAATGGCTATCGTCACACCATAGCACGTTGTCAAAATCGCTGTTTGTTGTACGGAGAGACCATGATCATGTAAATAAGGACTAATCCATGCTAACTCCAGACCATCCCCCATCATAAATATTAATACACCAACATATCCCCAAAATAACGTTGGAGGCATGCCCATTTTAGTTAATTTATCACTCATATTACGCACCCCTTATAAATCAATCGTTAATATTAGAATTGATTTAAATATTTTCTTCCAATTTTTGTGACTATTATTTTGTAAACGCTTTCAAATATTATCATTATATTATTATATTTTTTCTAATAACGCAAATTTATTTTCGTTTGTTTTCGTTTTAAGACATAAATGAATAAAATCAATAAATATAGGCTGTTAAAGTTAAAGAAAGAATATTTGTATAACACTTAATTTTTTAAAATTAAAAATATATTTTTTATACATGATTGAAAATTTATTTGTAAACGTTTACAATGAAAGTTATTTAAACATCATATGACTAGATGATTATTAAATTTTTATGAGGGAGTTTTATATAAAATGATGTTATTAGTTGCTTTCAGTGCAGTAATCGTACCTTTTTTATTTCTCGTACTCTTACGTATGTCTGCTTTAAAAGGAATGATTATTAGCGCTATCGTTGTTACAATCTTAGGGATATTTGTATGGGGGATGCAAGGTAATGTCGTTATTGCTTCAATACTTCAAGGTACACATAAAACATTAACGATACTTTACATTTTATTCGGGGCACTCGTTTTACTTAACACATTACGTCAGACAGGTGCCGTAAACCGTATAAATGCAGGATTCAAAAAAATTTCACCAGATATGCGTGTCCAAGTAATTATTGTCGCTTTCTTATTTGGTTCACTTATTGAAGGGGCTTCAGGTTTTGGTACACCAGCAATGGTTACGGCACCTTTAATGGTTGCTTTAGGTTTTAGACCTATGATTGCTGTTGTTACAGCTTTAATTGCCGACAGTATTGCCGTGTCTTTCGGAGCTGTAGGTACACCAGTTATTGTTGGGTTGAGTACTTTAAAAGAAGCAAATCAATCTTTTTTCCAGTCTACAGCTGAACAAATAACTGTATTAGATTTATTAAGTGGTATTTTCATACCTATTATCGTAGTCGCTACAATGGTGATTTTCTTTGGAAAAAACAAGAAACTAAAATCTATTATTGAAATTTTACCGTGGCTAGCTTTAATAGGTATCGTATATGCCGTGTCTGCCTTTGTATATGCACATGTATTCGGTGCAGAATTTGTTGCTATATTAGGATCATTAACTGGGCTTGTAGTAGCAGTCTTAACTGCAAGTAAGGGGTGGCTATTACCTAAAACAGTGTGGAGAGATGGCTTAGATGACACATACGAAGCAGATAGTACAGAACATTCTATGAGTTTACTAACTGCTTGGGCGCCTTATGTAATGGTTGTTATCTTACTTCTATTAACGAGAACCGTGCCAAGTATTGAATACTTCACAACACATGTCCTTGATTTTTCTTGGAATAATATTTTAAATTTCTCTGAAATATCATCTGAATGGCAATTTCTTTATTCACCTGGGACGATTTTATTATTATCTGCAGTTTTCGCAATTATAGTTCAAAGAAAATCTATTAAGGATTTTGGTAATGCAAGTTTAACGTCTCTATCCACAATAAAAATTACTGGTATTACACTTATTGCTACGCTCGCTATGGTGCATGTTTTTATTAACTCTGGTATGAATGCACATGATTTAATTAGTATGCCAGAATACATCGCCAAAAATATGGCCAACACTTTAGGTCCTATTTGGCTATTTGTCGCACCATTCTTAGGTGCTTTAGGTTCATTTATTACAGGTAGTGCAACTGTTTCAACGTTGACCTTCTCGCCTATTCAATTAAATATCGCCAACTCTATTGGTGGAGATCCATTTATTGTATTAGCTGCACAAATCATTGGCGCAGCTGCTGGTAATATGATTTGTGTGCACAATGTAGTAGCTGTGTGTGCAGTGGTTAATATGCCAGGCAAAGAAGGTAGTGTCATAAGAAAAACACTAGGACCTGCACTTCTGTATTGTATTTTAGTTGGTATTAGTGCTTATATTATCTCATTATTATTCACTTAGTATAAGCAAGTCTGATATACAAACATCTTGAACTAACAAATCGGAGTAAAATATTGAAATCTAATTGATTTAAAACCATTTTGTCATCCTACTCTGACAAAAAAGGCTGAGACAAGTTGAATTGTCTCAGCCTTTTCTTTTTATGAAATTTTATCAATCGCTATATTACTATATACACATATCAAATACCGTTTCTAGTTTAACTTTATTTAGTTTGCAGCTCTTAAAGTGTTAATAATAAGAAAATGTTTATAATCGTAGACAAATCCTATAACGAACATAAGCGAAATATGTACTGCAGTATATATTTTAAAAAAATTAAGTTTTAGTAGATAGCGTTAAATGCCTTCTGAAAATAGGCTTTATTGTTACTTAAAGCGTATTATTTCATATAAAATTCTTATTATTATCATATTGATTATTATTTTGATAAAGTACAAGTAAATTATTTCTTATATTTATATGTTAAACATGAGGATTGGGTGGGGTTCGTTTATGAAAATTGAAAACATTAAATTATTCACTTCAGAGTTTGAAGAGACATTCCAATTTTATGAAGAAATTTTAGAATGTCCTGTTCGTATGATTAGTCAGGAAGCTTTTACAGTTGAAATTGGAGAGACTCATTTGTGTTTTCAACAAACAGACGATGATGTCCAACCATTTTACCACTTTGCAATTGACATTCCATACAACCATTTTTATGACATGAAACAGCATTATCAAAATATATTATTTCTATTGATGGAAGATGGTAAACATACGACTTATTTCGAATCTTTTGTTGCACATTCATTTTACTTTCAAGATCCATCAGGGAATATCGTTGAACTCATTGCACGCATTTCTAATATTACGGATGACCCTGAATTTTCAAGAATTAGTGAGATTGGGTTCGTTTGTAATGAAACGACGGAAGTCTTTGAAGCATTATCAAAGTATCATTTAAATACATATGAAAATCAAACATTTGTACCAGATGATTTAAATTTTATCGGCGATCATTATGATGACAGTTTTATTTTACTGACGCCGGAAGATAATAAATGGCTATTCTCTGATCAATTTTCTGAAGCCCACCCCATGTGCATTCAAACAAATGAATTTAAGTTAACCTTAGATAACCAAGCTCAGTGGCATTTAAATGAACTATAAAAAATAATAAGCACACAATATCAATTTACAAGTTTTGATACTGTGTGCTTATTTTTTATTACTGTTATATTATGGTTGATACTACGTTTATCGTAACTTTTGATATAATCCGTATTCCAAATACATTTATTCTTTAACTTGTGATTTGTCGCTGACAAATTTCTTTAAAGTTTTATTTAAGCCATCTTTCGCTTCTTGATCATAACCATAGCTACCATCTTCGTTTTGTATGATGTGCTTATCTAATATAAATCTACCTTTATGAATTGTATCTGCACCTAGTTCTTTGATCACTGGATCAAGACTGTATTGGATTGCCAATACATGCGCAAATGTGCCACCTAAAGCTAATGGTAGTACTGTTTTACCAGTAAATGCTCCACGTGGTAATAAGTCTAAATATGTTTTTACGATACCTGAGTAAGCTGCTTTAAATACTGGAGATACTATAATAATACCATCTGCGTCTTCTATCGTTTTATGCGTAGTATTTATTGATTCATTAGAGAAATCTGCAGTAATTAAAGCCTCAGCATCTAATTGATGTACATGGATGACATTTGTTTCGATGCCCTCAGCATTCAAATATGATTCCGCATAATCTATAATACCTGTGAGTCTTGATTTAAGTTTATTGCCGCCAGCAATAATTGCTACTTTTGCCAATATGATTATCCCCTTTCTATATAAAATTTTCATATATATAACTGTCATTTTCATTCTTAACTATTTAAAAAATATATGAAAAAACAAAATAATTTGGAACCAAATTCCACTTCTTTAGCGTATCATCAAATACGGGTAAAATCATAGAAAATGATTTGAAATATTACAATAATTATTTTGCATTCCTTTCGGTTTATATTCAATAATACATTCATTAATGCCACAATAAATGTATACATTTAATTTATAACATTGATTATGCATTTCCATGGAAATACGGATGTTTTATTCAAAGCTATATGTTGAATTACCTAAATCCATTTATAAATTACCGCTTCTACCATTGCTTCACAAATTGTTATGACATTTAACTTTCCAATTGATGTATTACTTATATTCCTAACACATACTTAATTTTCAATATCACACGTCGAAATGTGTAATCGTACAATTACAATTTATTTTGTTTTCATTATTAAAGATTTTACAATATAAATAATTTTGTTATATTCTTTTTTTAAAAATCGTTTCGCTTTAAAAATCATTTTTTCTAGATGTATACTTAATTTAGTCATACAAAGGAGTGATACACAATGAGTACATTTTCTAATAAAGAAAAAGTACAAATCCTATCAGATATTGTTGCAATTGAAACAGTAAATGATAACGAGATTGAAGTTTGTAATTATTTAGAGCAATTATTTTCGAATTATGGGATTGAATCAAAAATCCAAAAAATTGATGAACGACGTGCTAATCTTATTGCTGAAATAGGTGAAGGAAATCCAGTAATTGGTATCTCAGGTCACATGGACGTGGTTTCTGCGGGTAATAAATCTCAATGGACATACGATCCATTTTCACTTACTGAGGATGATGGATTTTTATATGGCCGTGGTGCAGCAGATATGAAATCTGGACTTGCTGCGTTAGCAATTGCACTTATTGATATTAAACAATCTCAAGCACTGCAAAATGGTCGTATTAGATTTTTAGCAACTAGTGGTGAAGAAATGGAACAACTTGGTTCCCAGACTTTATATGAACATGGCTATATGGACGACGTTGATGCATTACTTATAGCAGAACCTTGCCAAGATATCATGGTATACGCACATAAAGGTTCTATGGACTATCGTATAACTTCCTATGGTAAATCAGCACACAGCTCTATGCCGGTAATGGGCATAAATGCGATAAAACCATTGATTTCATTTATACAAGATATCGATGACGCTTATGCTAGAATTTCCAAAGAAGTACAAGGAAAAGCGTTAGATTTCACAAAATTTATTGATAGAATTAAACCTTCATTGCCTGCAACAACAGCACTTGAAGATGTAGAATCTGCACTGCAAGGTTTAGTTATAAGTAATACTTTAATTAAAGGTGGGGTACAAGTTAACTCTGTCCCTGAAGAGGCTGATGCAGATTTTAATATTCGTACAATTCCAGAATATGATAACGCACAAGTAAAAGCATTATTCTCAAACACAATTAAAAGTCATAATGATAAAGGCGCAAATTTATCAAGCAACTTATATTTAGACCTAGATCCAGTACTTACTACTGGTGATAATAGCTTAATTAATACCGCTCAGACTATAGCTAAATCTCTATTTGATAAGGACTTTATTGCCTCTCCAATCGGTGGCGTTACAGATGCTTCAAACTTATTAAAAAATAAAGATGAAAGTTTCCCATTCTTAGTATTTGGCCCTGGTATTAAACCACATCAAATTGATGAATGTGTAGAAAAAGATATGTATTTAAAATTCATTGATTTTTACAGTGAACTTTTAACAACTTATGCTAAAAATCTTTAGTTTTGATTTAATTAAATAATCTTTAGCTATATAAAAAAGCTCAGAACATAGTAAATGTCTGGGCTTTTATATATATAGGGCACGAGATGACAGATCTGTAAACTTACTTTTAAAACTTCATCCTTGTCTGAGTGGGACAAAAGCTTCACTTTTAAAAAATTGTGTATATGCCACTCATGGTAAATATTATTTACGGATTGTAGTGCCTACATTATGGCCATGTTGCAGTTTTTGAATAATATGTGCTTCATTCCCTGCAGCAATAACCACTTTTTGGCATCCCATTTCTATTGCTTTTACAGCATCTTGTACTTTAGGTATCATTCCACCATATATTAATTTTTGTTCAATATATGTTTCGATGTTTTTCGCATTCAGTGACGGTTGTACTTTTTCGTTGATTAAAACGCCCGGAATATCGCTCAATAAATAAATTGGTGCCTGTAAAGCTTGCGCAAGTTTGTATGCCAATGTATCGGCGTTAACATTATAAACTTGAGACGTCGTCTGATTAGCACCTATAGATGCGATGACTGGTAGAAAAGATTGAGTTAAAGTTGCGATAACACTTGTATCTATATGAATAGGTTCGCCAACAAAACCATATTTTAGATCTAACGGTTTAATATCAAATAATTGAGCATCTATGCCATTCATACCAATACTTTGAACACCAAATTGATTGATTTTATTGACTAAACTAGGATTCACTTGTCCAATTAATGTTTGAGTCGTAACAGAAAGTACATCGTCAGTAGTAACTCTCAAACCATTTTTAAATTTTGATTCTACTTTTTGTAATTCCAAAGATTGATTTATAAAAGGGCCTCCTCCATGGACGATTATCGGATTATAACCTTGATTTTTTAATGCAACAATATCTTCAATTGTAGAATCATGCATATCCGTCAAAGTGCTTCCACCTATTTTAATTACAATGTAATCCATATCAAACACCTCTTAAGTTCTATACGACGCATTTATGCGCACGTATTCATATGATAAGTCACAACCATAAGCGGTAGCTTCTCCTTCTCCATCACCTACAGTAGCCTCTATAACGATGTTATCTGCTTCCAATTGTTGTTTTAAATAAGCTTCATCAAATGCCACCGACATGCCTTGTTTAACCACAGAAACTTGACATAATTTCACATTGGTTGCATTAGGGTCTATATATTTCGATGCGTACCCCATCGCTGTTACAATTCTTCCAAAATTTGCATCTTCACCATGAATTGCTGTTTTAACTAAGTTAGATGAAACAATGCTTTTCGCCATTTTTCTAGCCTCATGAATATCTATTGCACCTTTAACCTTAGCTGTCACCAATTTTGTAGCGCCTTCACCATCTTTTGCAATCGACTGAGCCAAATAACGTGCAACATAATTGATAGCATAAACAAATTTTTGCCACTCAGGATGATTTTCATCTAACGAATGATGATTAGCTTGACCATTTGCCATACATAAGACCATGTCATTCGTACTAGAATCACCATCAACGGTTATCATATTAAAAGAGTGATCTGTAGTTTGACTTAAACATTGATTCAATGCCTTACTATCAACTTTTGCATCTGTCGTTATAAAACCTAGCATAGTCGCCATGTTAGGATGTATCATTCCAGATCCTTTTGCAGTGCCACCAATTGTCACTGTTTGATTATCTATGTCTACTTTTACAGACAAATGTTTCGTGGTCGTATCTGTCGTTAAAATCGATTGATTAAAATATTCACTCTGATTAAACGAATCTTGTAAAACATGATCGACGCCATGTTTTATTTTATTCATAGGTAAAAACGAACCAATAACCCCTGTCGAAGCAATACCAACATGATGTGGTTCTATGTTTAATCGTTCAGCTACCCAACTTTGCGTATCTTTCGCATCTTGTATACCTCTATCTCCAGTGCATGAATTCGCATTTGCTGAATTAACTACAACTGCCTGCAATGTTTGATTGATACTGATACTATCTTCAGTTACTTTAAGAGGTGCCGCTTTGAAACGATTAAGGGTATATACACCTGCTGCAGTTGCTTCTGTCGTAGAATAAATCCAACCAAAATCTTTTTTCTTTCTTCTTAAACCAGCATGAAAACCACCAGCTATAAAGCCCAATGGTGATCCTACATCACCATTAATATCTACAGTAATTTGATTGAGTGTATCTATTGTTTCAATATCTTTCATCTCATCTCTCCTTTCGGATCTTATTAAGGATAAATTGGTAACTGATTCAAACCAGTTGCCTCATCTAAACCATAAAGTAAATTTAAATTTTGGATTGCTTGACCACTAGCACCTTTAACTAAATTATCTATCACTGATACGATGACAGCTCTTTGATTTTTTTCATCTACATATAGACCTATATCGCAAAAATTACTACCATACACTTCTTTTGTTTTAGGGTATTCTCCTAAGTCTCTAATTCTTATAAATGGTTTCTGTTCATAATCATTTTTATAAATAGCATGTAAATGCTCAGCTGTCGTATATTCGTTTAACTTCACATAAATTGTAGATAAAATACCTCTTGTCATCGGTACTAAATGCGGCGTAAACATCACATTACACTTCGTTCCTGCAATTTTAGATATATACTGTTCTATCTCTGGTTTATGTTTGTGGTTTCCAATTGCATAAGCACTAAAATTTTCATTCATTTCAGCGTAATGCACATGTTGTGCTAATGAACGGCCTGCTCCTGAAATACCCGTTTTTGAATCAATAATAATTGATTGAATATCGATTACATTTTGAGCAATCAGAGGATGTAAAGCTAATAAAATAGAAGTAGGAAAACAACCAGGATTTGCTATCAAATTTGTGCGTTGTGGATCTATTTCACTCCACTCTGCAATACTATAAAGCGCCTTATCTAAAAGTGCTTGTTCTGCAGCTGCTTCACCATAAAATGTTTGATATAGATTTCTATCCGTCAGCCTAAAATCCCCTGACAAATCAATCACTTTAATACCTTTATTAATTAAATTTGGTGCTAAATGTTTGCTGACATTGGAAGGTGTTGCAAAAAATATAACATCACAAGATGTCGCTTGTTCATTTAATTCAGTATAATTAAGTGCGATATGGTTTAAATGTGGAAATGTTTTACTGATTGGTTCATCAATCTTAGAATGTGAAAATACATATTTAATTACGACGTTAGGATGATGCTGTAATAAACGTATAAGTTCTACAGCACCATAACCGCTTCCGCCTACTATTCCAACTGTTATCATCTGTTTCATACCTTTCTGAATATTCGGAATTTTTAATGTGCTATTTATTTTTTTCAAGCACTTCTTTAATCACTTCAGCAATTTGGTTAATCTCATCTTCACTAATAACTAACGGTGGTGCAATTCTAATAACATTGCCTTGTGTTTCCTTACACAACACACCTTTTTCTATCATTTCCAAGCAATAGGGCTGCGCTTGTTCTGTTAATTCAATACCGATAAATAACCCTCTCCCTCTGACATCATCAATGATTGGACTATCAATAAGTTGTAAATGGTTCAGCAATGTTTGACCTAATTCAGCGGAACGTTCAATTAAATTTTCGTCTAGCAAAACATCTATGGCTGCCATCGATACTGCGCATGCAAGTGGATTACCGCCAAATGTAGAACCATGTGTGCCCGGTGTTAAGACATTCATGATTGTTTCATTTGCTAAGATAGCTGAAATAGGATAAAGTCCGCCGCCCAATGATTTACCGAGTAAATAAATATCAGGCTCTACATCTTCCCATTCCATAGCAAACATCTTGCCTGTCCTACCTAGTCCAACCTGTATTTCATCAGCAATAAATAAAATATTATGTTGATTACATAAATTACGCACTTCTTGAATAAAATAGTTTGGAGGAATATTCACGCCACCTTCACCTTGAATCGGTTCTAATATAATGGCCGATGTATTATCATTAATCAATACTTTCAAATGTTCAATATCTCCAAATTCTATATAATTAATATTATCTAGCAATGGGCCAAACCCTTCTTTGTAATTATCTTGGGCAGATAAAGATAAAGACCCTAATGTACGACCATGAAAGTTACCTTTCATAGCAATGATTTCACTTTCATTTTCTTTAATACCTTTGACATCTGAGCCCCATTTTCGTGCAATTTTAATTGCTGTTTCCACAGCTTCAGTCCCAGTATTCATAGGTAGTACTTTGTCTTTATTTGCTAACTTGCAAATTTTTTCTTCCCATTGTCCTAAGTTATCACTATATAAGGCACGTGATACCATAGTTATTTGCTCGCTTTGTGCTTGAAATGCTTCTATAATTTTCGGATGACAATGTCCTTGATTCACTACTGAAAATCCTGCTATACAATCAATATATCGCTTACCTTCAACATCCCATACTTGCGCACCTTTACCTTTGGCTAATGCTAATTTCAAAGGACTATAATTATTTGAACTATATTGATCTGTTAATTCGAATAACGCATTCATTAAATACACCAACCTTATTATTATTCTAATATTTGTATTAATATTCATGAATATTACACTTTTAAATATAATAAGTCAAAGGTTTATTTAAATAATTTTTTATAAAAATATATTTAAAGGCTTTAAAACAAGCAAAAAAAGCATCTATCAAAATTATAAAATTTCAATAGATGCACATAAATCATTGTATACAATTTGCATATCATCATTTGATGTTTAAGATAATATTCGTACCTATCATTCAAATTATACATTCAGTCGTTTTAACAATTGCGGTAAAGGATATATTTAAGTGAAATGCCACATTAAATAACTAACAAAGGGGTATAGAGCGGAAAAAAATCACCATTTTTTATTCCGCTCATACTATTATTACTTTACATAAACAAATCCATGATTAATACAATGACCAAACCAACAATAGAAGATGTAAATAATAAAAGCCCCCAAGTTTTAAATGTATCTTTAATCGTTATATTAAAATATTCTTTAAATAACCAAAATGATGCATCATTCACATGCGTAATCGTGTTACTACCAGCAGCAGTTGCTAAAACCATCAATACTGGATTAACATTAAATGTAGGAATTAATGGCCCTACAATTCCAGCTGCAGTTATTGCTGACACCACGCCTTGTCCTGTAGCAATACGAATAAGTGCTGTAATTAACCACGCCATGATAAGTGGTGAAATATTTGTATTTTGCATTATTCCCGCAATATAATCACCTACATTTGCTTTTAAAATGATTTCTTTAAATGCACCACCAGCACCAACAATAAATATAATCGTTGCTACACCTTTCAACCCACTTTCAAAAGATTTCATCAATTCATCCATCTTTTTACCTTTTCTTAATCCAAAGACAACAATTGATGTAAGAATTGCGATTATAAGACTAATTTCTGCACTCCCAAAAAATGATACAATTTCATGCCATAAAGTGTCTTTAGTTATAAACATACTTAATATTGTTGAAAGTAAAATTAAAATAGCAGGAATTAATGGTATTAATAAACTCATTCCAAAACTAGGCATTTCACTTTCACTAAATTCTTTATTTTTCTGTAACAATGGTGGCACAGGATAATTTAAATTTTTCATCATTTTTGGCAAAAGAATACCTGCAATTATCACGCCAGGAATAAAGACAATCATTCCTAAAATGTATACCATTCCCATATCAGCATGATAAGCATCTACCAATGCAGTTGGACCAGCTTGAGGTGGAAATAAACTATGAGAAAGTGTCGTTGCGGCAACCATAGTAATAGCTAATTTCATAAATGGTATTTTAGATTCAACCGCAATACTGATCACTAAAGGGGCTAAAATCATAAAAGCTACTTCATAAAATACAGAAATACCAAAGACAGCGCCAATAATAATCAATGCCCAATGTACATGCTTTGCACCAAATTTATTAATTAACGTAGTAGCTATTCGCTGGGCCGCGCCTGAGTCGACCATTAACTTACCTAAAATTGCACCAAATCCAATAATAAGCGCGAGACTACCTAACGTTGAACCTAATCCTTCTTTAATTGTATCTAATATTACCATCGGCTTCATACCGTTCAATAAGCCAACAGCAATAGCTGCAAAAATCAAAGAAAAAATACTGTTAACCTTTAATTTAATATTTAAGAATAATAATAACGCTACGCCAATAATAAGTGATATTATCGGTAAATGCTCACTCACAAATGACAATTTAAGTCCCCCAGTCAAACCAATTTTATGAAAACGTATTCACAAACATATATTATATACCTTTTATTTTAAAATAACAACGTTGTTATTTTAAGGGTTTAAGCTTCATAAAAATTAAGAAGCACTTGCAAAGCAAATGGTTGAAATTTACCTTGCGCGTGCTTTTTTAGGAGTGAATGGTCAAATTATCTTGAAACTAAAGTTAATTCTGATAACTTTCAAATTGCCATTGTTTATCTGATAATACTTTTTTATAAAAAGGATCGACACCTATGACTTTAATACAATCAGCCAGTGCCTCTACCTCATCTAAATGATGTGTTGTTAATATAATCAAACAATTTCGCTTCATTTGATTGAGTAAATTATGAATATCAAACCTTGATTTCAAATCTATACCTACCGTAGGTTCGTCTAATATGAGAACTTGTGGGTTGTTCAATAAACCAATTAATACATTTACTTTACGTTTCGTTCCTCCAGATAGACGAGAAACAGTAATGTCCAAATCATCAATATTTAATTGTTCCATATATTTTGTAATTAGCGCGTCCGATATTGCGTTTTTACATAAAGCTTTAAAACAATTGATGTTTTCTGCGACAGTCATATGCTCAAATAACGCAATATCTTGTGGTACATATCCAATCATTGCTTGTAATTGTTTTTTAGATAACTTTTTCCCAAAGTACGTAATTTCACCTTGATCGGGTTTTTCTAACCCCGAAAGCATTCTTAATAATGTCGATTTGCCAGCACCATTTTCACCTAATAGCACAGTTAATTGTTGATTTTCTAACTTCATATTTAGAGATTGAAAAATTGTTTTATTATGATATTTCTTCTGCACATGTTTTAATGCTATCATCCCATCACTCCTAAATTTGTATAAAGACATAAATCACACTCATGACAAGCGCATATATAAACGTCATAAATAACCTATGACTCAGTGTGTTAATTTTAAATAATAGATACGCAACACCTGCTTCAAATAATACAATGATGAAAAGTGATTTTAAATAAAATATCCATGATAGTGACTGATGAAACAATAATGCGCTTATAATTAATATCATTAGCAACAAAATTACATGTATAAGTATGTATGTAACATACAATCTTAACTGACTAAATTGTACTAAAAAAATTCTAATCAACGGACCGTTCTGTTTTAATCTTTGGTGCAAAATAATTTGCACACTACTGATACACAACAATATCGCAAAAATAACACTCAATGATATAGAAGTTTCTGAATGTGACTTCACAAAATAATGTGCAATTTGCGATTGAGGTGTCTTGTCATCCAATATTTTATTCACTCTAGTCAAGGATGTACGATCACCATTATCATCTAGATGACTTTTAACGATGTTAGGTATCTGTTGTTCATATAATGACATACTTATAATTTCTAAAGTAATATCACCAATAAAATCATCTCTTCCATACAATAAAATGGTTTCTTTCAAACGATTGTCATGTAACTGTTGACTGTAATTTTTCGGTATTTGTAAACTTACAATCGCTTCTTTTCTTTCTATATATTCATCCAAATATGTTTCTTCTGCTGGCACTTCGATTTTAGTAATGTATTCGTTACTTGTGATGCTTTTGATTAAGCTTTTTGAAGCTTCTGATTGATCTAAATCTTGAACTGCCACAGGAATTTGAAATGATTTATTTAGCGTTTTATATACACCCCATATAGCAATTAAAGAGATTAATAAGATACAGATAAAGGCTAAATGTTGTCTCCACTGTTTTTTAACAACTATGAAGAAATAGGGTTGAATCATGAGCGATACCTCCCAATCACTATCAAGACTAAGATAAAAATTGATATAAATAGACTACTATAAAAAGTTATTGGTACATCTAAAATATAATTATTCAATACAATTTCTAGCATTTGATTTGTTACAAAACTAAACGGTAAGTAATCAACCATACCCAAAATAGAATGTTTAAAATAAATTGTTGGTATCGTCATCCCTGATAATACAATAATCAATGTACTCAATATAATTTTTAGTGCATAGTTCATCCATTTAAAAGCAATTAAATCAATAATGGTTAACCAAATAATAATCATCAAGACATAGTAACTAAGTTGAATTACAATCGTTAACCAATTATAACTTTCAAATTGATTAGGTATGGATTTAATCAACCAAAGCGCACCGAAAAATGTCCATAATCCTGTATAAAATAGCGTGAATATACTTCTAATCAACGTTAATTTTTCAAAAGAAAAATGATGCATGCTTAACCTTGACCACAACGCCGTCGTTTGGTTCATTTTTAAAATGGTAAATAATGACAAAGCGAAAATATAAATAGACGCTAAATAAGTCGTGATTACATAATAACTTACACTATCATATATATGTATAGGTTCATAATCAAATGCACCAGTACGGTTTAGTCCCGTAAACAATAGATCTGTTAATAACATCAATGTATGATCTTTATCATTATGTGATGACAATGTTGTATAACTTAGACCGCCACCCATCGATAGCATGAGTCTTTGATATACTGAATCTGTTAACTGATTAATAACTAGACTTTTTGTAGATTGTTTATCATATGTATGTACTGAAATGGGCAAACTTCCATTTTTATAAAAATCATGTGTCATACCTTTTTCAAAAACATAATAACCCTCTAAAGTTTTATTTTCTAACTTTTTTTCAGCTACTTTTTGATTATACTTTTTTATGCTAATATCCTTCCCCAAATTGGCACCGTCACCTAGTGATTTCAATATGATTTGCGTTTCTGGAGACTGATCTTTATCAACAACACCAATTCTAAATTTCTCATTATCTTGATTTAATTGTTGAATCACTATTAAAGTAGCAAATAACCCTACAACTATAATTAATAAGTATAGTAGTAAATGCCATTTTTTTAATAAAAAAGAGTGGTAAATGCGAAACAATTGTAATGTTTTCATTTTACCACTCTCCTTTTAGTTATTTTTTAAAATCTTTTGCTAAATCTTTAACGATACCTTCTGTTTTTTTAGAAATTTCCTTTTGTAATTTTTTTAAATCACTATCGGACAATTCATTTAAATCTTTAGCACCTGATTTTTCAAATTTAATATCGTCTTTAAGTTTTGTCTCACCTTTGATATTAAATGTTACTGGTTGATATTGAACGTCTGTAGTTAATTTGAAATCTTGTTTTTGCGTATTATTTTTCACGTCGGTTTCTAAATTATTATGATATTCAAATTCAGTTTTGCGATAATTTGCATCGACGCTCACTTTACCTTTATCTGTACGTTTGTCACCATCTTGAGTTTCATTGTTTGATAGTTTTATCGTAGATTTCTTGTAACTTTCATTAGCTCCAATAGTATAATTATCTTTATATTTATCATCGTCTTTTGTTGATTTACCTTTCAATGATAGCTCAGTATCATCTGCAGTAATTTTATAATTCATAGCTAATTTGTCATCATCAATTTGATTAGTTCCTGCTAATTTTACCTCTGAATCATTTTTATCTTTAGCAGTTAATTCACGTTTTAAAATCAGATTATCTTCTTCCCAAATCACAGATTTAATACTTGGAAAATCATTTTTATCTTGATCTTTCACTTCTTGTATAGATTCATCAATTTTATCTTCATAATCTTCTGTTTTGAATTGATCTTCTGCAATTTTTTTAATATCTTTATCTTTCTTAGCTTTTTCCAAAACTGATTTCACGATTGCTTTTGTTTCACCTTTGCTAAGTTTCAAAGTTACTTTCTTAACATCTTTTTCATCACCATCTACATCAATCGTAGCATTTTCTTTTTCAAAATTATCTTTGTCTAATTTATCTATGACAACATCTGTATATTTACTACTTATTTTTTCTATATCTTTTTGTGAAATTTGAGACCCTGATAATAATGAGTTTAAGTTTAATGTATCATTTGTCAATACACTCTCTTTACCTGTTGTGCTTGATGTATCTCCAGTTATTTTTTCATAAACGTCTACAAGTTCGTCATTTTTAGCTTTGTAAATATCATTAAACAATGGTGATGCATAATATTGATTATCTTTGTCTGCTGCCCATTGAAACTTCCCAATTTCATTGTCAGCTATCGTTGGATTTAAAGCTAAAACTGATTTTTCTTTTTTAGGATCGTGTCCCACTGTCAATCCTATTTCAGAAGCATCCGCGACAGATTTAGGAATACCTGATGATTCTAATAAACTTTTTGGAACATCAGCATTTGCTTTTAAATCGATTAAATATGATTCATCTTTCATTTTATCTTGAAATTTAAATTCATTTTCAAATCGATCCTTAGCATATTCTTGAAATTGGTTAGCTGTTTCCTTTTCGCTCAATAAATATGTGTTTTTAGGTGTATTTTTGGTAATAAAGTAATAAGCGGCGCCCCCAATACCGGCAATTAAAAGCACACCAATTACAACTGAGATAATAATTTTTACTGTTTTAGACATACCCTTCAACCTCCCATTAACTTTGATTGTTTTAATAATACCACAAAAGGCTTAATAATAATTTATTTATTTGATTTTTCTTTTATTTTTTACTTGCGCTTTAAATTAATTACTAAACATTTTTAATAAATGTAATATATCATTACATCCAATCAATTGTGCACACAATACATATATAATTGATATTTTTACATCTTCTCTTAATTTGTAATATATTCATAACCAACGAATTACAATATGAGAATAAAATGAGCCTCAAAGATTACTTTCATCAGCAATCTTTGAGGCTCAATCTTAAGCTCTAAATTTTAAAATGTATAATTGAAAAACTGTGATTTCAGTCACTCTATGTTGTGCTATTTTTTTCATGTTTAACTTCTTTTTCCCACCATAATGCATCTTTTGGATTTTGAATCACGTCTTCGTAATCTTCCTGTGATTCTACATTAGGATATGATCCTCTTAAAGATTTATTAGATGTTGATTTGAACATTGTTACAAAGATAATTAGTCCAACTATATTTATAAACATTAAATAGTAGGAAGGTGCAATTTGTTGGCCGGTTGTTTCTACTAGTGTAGAAAGGATAAATGGTGTTAGACCACCAAAAATAGCAGCACCTATATTATATACAAGCGACAGTGTACGCAATCTAACTTTAGTATGGAACATACTTGGTAACACTGAAGGCATAACACCTTCAAATGTTGACATAAATAGTGCAATAATAAATAAACCTAAGACTACTAAAGGCAACATTGGGATACTCATTAACCAAAAAGCTAACACTGAGAATAAACTAAAGCCTACTAAACCAAATATAATCGTCCGTTTATTTCCAATTTTATCACTATACCATCCGAAGAAAAATACGGCTGGTATCATGAGTAACATGGTAATCGTACTTAATATTGAGCCCATCGTTCCACCTAAATTAATCGTCGTATTCAAGAACGAAGGCATATATGACAATACCATGTAATTAGCTACATTTAAGAAAGCTACACCAGTAAAACAAACAACAACATCTTTCCAGTAATATTTAAAGATATCTAAATATGAATATTCTAATTCTTTTTGTTCTTCTAGTGTAGACTCATAGGCTGGACTTTCGTCAAGACTTGAACGAAGTATAATACCTACAATACCTAATGGTGCTGCTATGATAAATGGAATTCTCCATCCCCATTCAGCCATCTGTTGGTCATTCAACAAACTATACATTGTACCAGCAAGTATTGCAGCTAATATATTCCCTGCAAGTGTTCCTACTTCAAGTCCGCTACCTAATTTACCTCTTGTTTTATCTGGAGATGTTTCAGCAATATAAGTCATTGCTCCTGCATATTCACCACCAGTAGAGAACGATTGAATCATTCGAACTACTAATAAGAGTATTGGTGCCCATATTCCAATTTGTTCTTGCGTTGGTAACAAACCTAGCATTAATGTAGAGGCAGCCATCAATAAAATGGTTGTAGATAAAACGATTTTTCTACCATATTTATCTCCCAAATGACTAAAAAATATTCCTCCAATTGGTCTTACAATAAATGCAAAAGCAAAGACGGCAAAGGTTGACACAATTTGCATTTCTTGTGGTAAATTACCAAAGAAATTCGCACTGATAACTACTGCCAATTGTGCATACAATCCAAAATCAAACCATTCGATTGCGTTACCTATCCCCGTTGCTACTACACCTTTTTTAGCTTGATTAGAATCTACATGATTCACTTTTTCTTTTTTAAACTTCACAAATAAAAACACCCCTTATTTATTTCCATAGATATAACATAACCTTTACGCGTATATATAAACACTTTCATTCTCTATTTTCAGAATTTTCCTACTCAATGACTATTAATATAGCGTTCTTAAGATTTATGAACTTTTGTTGAATGAACTATTTCTAATAACTGAGTTTGGTATAATGATTAAAAATCATTAAATTCGGAGGATTACATTTTATGAAAAAAGTTTATTTTAACCATGACGGTGGTGTAGATGATTTAGTCTCACTTTTTTTATTAATTCAAATGGAAGAAGTTGATTTGATTGGTGTCAGTGCAATTGGCGCTGATAGCTATGTAGAACCAGCTGTGAGTGCTTCACAAAAAATTATAAATCGTTTTTCATCAACGCCTATCCACGTAGCAGCATCGAAAGAACGCGGCAAAAATCCATTTCCTAAAGATTGGCGTATGCATGCATTCTTTATGGATGCTTTACCTATACTGAATGAACCTACTTCGCAACACTCCAAATTGCTAAAACACGCAGCTTATGAAGATATTATAGAAAAAGTGAGCGCAAGCGATGAAAAAGTCACTTTATTATTTACTGGACCGCTTACGGATTTAGCTAAAGCTATCACTATCGAACCAAAACTCGTAAATAACATTGAACGCTTAGTATGGATGGGAGGCACATTTTTAGATAAAGGTAATGTTGAAGAACCCGAACATGACGGTACAGCTGAATGGAATGCATTTTGGGATCCTGAAGCAGTTAAAACTATTTTTGATTCAACGCTAAAAATTGATATGGTCGCTTTAGAAAGTACAAATCAAGTACCTATGACTTGGGATATCAGACAAATGTGGGCAAATGAACGTGCGTATACCGGTGTTGATTTTTTAGGTGTAAGTTATGCTGCAGTGCCTCCGCTCACACATTTCCAAACAAATTCTACATATTTCTTATGGGATGTTTTAACAACTGCTTACATAGGCAAACCAGACTTAGTAAAACAACATGACGTTAAAACTTCTGTGCATGTTGATGGCCCTAGTCAAGGAAGTACATATATCGATGAAGAAAATGGCCGATTAGTTTCTGTGGTACATCATGTTGAACATGATAGTTTCTTTAATTACATCACAAATTTAGCTAAGCAAGTAAAATAAATATATGTAAATCAAAGAAGAAGCATAATCAAAATATGTGAATTGATTATGCTTCTTCTTTTTATACTTAAAAATATATGCTTTGATTTTATAAGCAGTTAATAATCAGAAACTTTCTTTTGTTAAAAATGCAGGATCAATATGTGCTTTAGTGATTTCCTCTAAACGTTGTACGTTAATGTCACCTTGCTTTGTTTGATTTAACCCATGCCTATGTGCTAATTCATTATTATATTGATTCAATGGATACATTTTAAAATTTTGTTCCTTATTTTTATACAACGTAGGTTCTAGCTCATAATGTGTTACCAGTGATTTCCATTTGACCTGATTAATTTTAGTTTGTTTCGGAGACTTTTCAATATTGAACGTTAAATTGCCTCCCAGTACATTGTTTTCATCACCTGTTGCCTGACCATTCAAAAAATTTCCCAGGGAATAAGCCACTAGTGTTTTATGATTATTTTTACCTTTAACCCACTTCACAGGTTGAATGACATGGGGGTGTGTCCCAATCACTACATCTACCCCAGCATCCGCAAACACTTTCGCATATTTCTTTTGTGTTTTATTTGGGTTATGTTTGCCTTCATTACCCCAATGCGCTGAAACAATAACAACATCACTTTGTTTTTTGGCCTTAGCTACATCTTTTTTAATTTGTTTTTCATCAAAATAATTAATGAAATATGGTTTATCAGATTGAATATCATTCGTGCCATATGTATAACTCAATAAAGCTATATTAATATCGTTTTTATTCATGATTTGAATTTCATCTCTATTATTTTGCGAATTGTATGTCCCAAAATATTCAATATCATCAAATTGTTTCCAAAGCGCAATTTCATTCATAAGTCCGCTCGTCCCTTGATCTAATGCATGATTATTAGCACCGTTCACTAAATTGAACCCTGTATCAGATAAATCTTTTGCTATAGCTTCTGGCGTATTAAATCGCTTAAATCCGGACAAACCTTTACTATCTCCACCAATGGGAGATTCTTGATTTATATAAGCTATATCTGAAGCTTCAATATCTTTTTTTAAATGACTATACATTGGTTTAAAATCAAAATTTCCATTGTTCACCGAAGCATCATTATATACTTCTGGATGAATTAAATTATCTCCCACTGCATAAAATGAAACATTATGGTTCAAATGCTTAATATTTAATAAACAGCAGGCACTAACTACGATAAAACATAAAAACAATAAAGGAAGTAAAACTTTATATCTCATCACCTAAAACCCCTTCAATACAACATAAATTGTTGAAATGTTTTTCAAATTATAAATTCAATCGCTTCATATATTTATAAACTATTTATAGCATAACAAACTTTAAAAAGTTAAGCTTTTATTACATATATTCAAATGAATTTTATATTGTGTAATAAGTACTTTAAAAATAAACACGCGAACCCAAATAGGGTTCGCGTGCTTATTTTTGAGTATCAAATTTTTCGTCTAAACTCTTATCGTCTTTATTAATTTATAATTTTAATCCTTTTAAAAATGCAAATTCATATTTAGACAACGTTACTTACTTATCAATAATGACTTGTCTATTATCTAAATTATAACTAATAATTAGACGAATTTTATCAAAACTATATTTATTAAACATATTTTGTAACAGTTTCTGCTGACAATCTGTATGAGTCATGTCCAGGATTTTTAGCCTTTCCAATTGCAACAATCATTACTGGTTCAAAGCGTTCTGGGTCTAAATCGAATGCTTCAGCAATTTGATCTTTTTCAAAACCACCAATTGGATTTGTGTCATAACCATAAGATCTAGCGACGAGCATAAATTGCATTGCTGCTAAACTACTATCAATTTTAATAATATCATTCATTTCTGAACGATTTAAACTTTTATATAAGGGCAATATTTTTCCTAACATTTCAACCTTTACTTCTTCAGGCATATAACCATTTAAAACTGCATTATGATAAATATCTTCTCCATATTCATAATTTTGCATGTCGCCAAATATAATAACCATAGCTGCGGATGTATCATTTTGGCGTGTATTAAAACGAACAAGTGGTTTCAATTTTTCTTTCCCTGCTTCACTTTCAACCACTAAAAATCTCCACGGTTGCATATTCACAGATGATGGCGCTTTTGTTGCTTTTTGTATCATCTCATCCATTTCTGATCTAGGAATTTTAACTTGCTCATCAAACACTTTTACAGATTTTCTATTTAGTACAACATCTTCAAAATCATTATTTTTCATTTCAAAATTCTCCTTAGTCTTTTTTACAAAATCAAATTATACGCAATTTGTTATATTTTACAAATCATCTGTTTAAAAATTTAATGTTTTTTAAACTTCGAGATCAACATTATTTTGACTCATGAATTTCCTATAATGAAGTTTTTGATTTATCAAAACAATGAATAAACTAAGAAAAACATTTTTCTCAATAAGTCTTATAAAGTATAATTAGAATTAACAATAGTTGATGTTTTGAATATATATTTATATTGTAGTAAAATAAATAAATCCGTTTTAACTCACAAACGGTGAAATTGCTTTTAAAAAAATACCCTATTATATTGAACATTAGCAGACAACGTGTGCTGTTCAAATAATAAATAGAGTTAATGGAAAAAGAGGTAAAATAATGAAATCTGTATCTGTTATTGTAACTTATTATAACTCAGAAGATTATATTGAAAAATGCTTAAACAGCTTAAAAAATCAAAGGTTCCAAGATTTTGAATTAATATTAGTTAACGATGGTTCAACTGATAGTTCAAAATCTATTGCAACTGAAACAATCAAAGATTGGAACATCTCAATTAAAGAAATTGATTTAACTCAAAACTCCGGGCATGCTTACGCGAGAAATATCGCGTTAGAAGCAGTAACATCACCTTATTTTATATTTATAGATTCTGATGATTATCTTGCATCATACGCGCTCGCTTTTTATATGAAACATTTAAATCAATACGATGCTTTAATTGCACCTATTCATTCTTTCACTTTAGATGTACCACAATACGTTGACCAAAATTTAGTGAAAGTGCAATATTTAAACACTAAAACAAAATCAAATCAGTTTCTGCGTAAACATTCTGTTTGTAACATCGTTTTTAAAACAGCCATCATACGTGGACATAATATTAAATTCAATGAAGATTTAGATATCTTTATCGATTGGTCTTTCGTCTTAGAATTCATTAAATATTCTAATGGCTTTGTAAGAATCAGTAGATTCCCTTTCTATATTAAAGGAGAAATCTATGATCCTTTCGAAAAACCGACTTTATCAACTCAAGATTTCAATATTATTTTTAATGACTATGTATATAGCTTTTCAGACGCTGTAAAACGTGCGCCTTTAAAAGAAAATAAAAAATTCATAAAAACTAAAATGAAGAATTTATATAGAGATTCTTTTGAACCATCATTAAGAAAAACACCAGAAAGATATGAATCAAATAGCGAACTTTTACCAAAAGTCACTAGGCAGTTAATGACTACAATATTCAAGAGTGAAAAACCCTTATTTATTTTAGAATCATTAATGCTTATGTTTAATAAGAAAACACCAGCATTTAAAGTTAATAGATTTAGAAAGCGTGCTCGCTTAGCCAAAAATGTTGTTTTACGTCGAAAAAATAAAAATCGTTCATTATATCAACTTACAGATAATGAAAACAAAGTTAAGCCGAATACAATCATTTTTGAAGCTTTTGGTGGTAAAAATTATAGTGACAGTCCAAAATATATCTATGAGTATATGATGAAGTACCATCCAAACTATGAATTTATTTGGGTCTTCAGAAAACCTGATCAAGTATATTTACCAGGACCTGCTAAAAAAGTTAAAAAAGGTTCACAAGCATATTATGAAGCATATGCTAGCGCTAAATACTGGGTAACAAATGCAAGACTGCCTTTATACTTGAATAAAAAAGCTAATCAAGTTTATATTCAAACTTGGCATGGAACACCTTTAAAACGTTTAGCAAATGATATGAAAGTCATCCGTATGCCTGGAACAACAACTGATAACTATAAACGTAATTTCAAGGAAGAAACAAGCAGATGGGATTATCTTATCTCTCCAAACGCTTATTCATCTAAGATATTTGAAACAGCTTTTTGGATGCCGCCAGAAAAAATACTTGAAATTGGTTATCCTAGAAATGATGTCTTAGTTAATCGTGCAAATGATCAAGCTTACATTCAAGAAATTAAAGAAAACTTAAACTTGCCTGAAGATAAAAAAGTAATTATGTACGCACCAACTTGGCGTGATGATGAATTTGTCAAAAAAGGAAAATATTTATTCGACTTAAAAATCGATTTAAATAACTTGCAAGAAAAAATTGGTGATGACTATGTTATTCTATTAAGAATGCATTACCTTATCGCTAACGCATTAGATTTAAGAGGTTATGAAGATTTTGCAATTGATGTATCAAATTATAGTGATATCTCGGAATTATATCTAATTTCTGACTGCTTAATTACAGATTATTCTTCAGTAATGTTTGATTATGGTGTGCTAAAAAGACCTCAAATCTTCTTTGCTTATGACCTAGATAAATATGCCAAAGACTTGAGAGGCTTCTATTTAGATTATCACAAAGATTTACCGGGACCTATTTATCAAGATGCTCATAAACTAGCAGAGGACCTACAACACTTAGATCAAATTGAAAATGACTATAAAGCTGAAATTAATAAATTTTATAACGATTTTTGTTCAATTGAAAATGGTAATGCTTCTAAAGCAATCGCTGATTTAATTACCAAAAATCAATAAATATTGAATGAATAATGCAAAGCGCATGGATATACATGCTTATGCTCAAAATAAGAGCGCTAATCCATAATGGATTAGCGCTCTATTATTTTTAAAATCTTACACTTTTGAACGAGCATACGCTACTTGGGCAGAAGTACATTTCAAAATCACTGTAACTGATGCGCTATAGTATAAAGTAAACACATTTTTGTCTAAGCGTATTAAGCTTCATATATTAAAGAGAACACTATTTTACAACAGTTGGCCTCGATTCAACATATTAAACATAAACATCCCTTTTTCATTCACAATGAATGAAAAAGGGATGTGCTATATAGTCTCTTAACTTATAAATTATTTTACTGTTCCTGCATCTTTATCATGTACACCATGACGATAATAATCAATATGTTCAGGTTCTAATAGTTTTTTACCTCTGATTACATCAGCAGCTCTTTCAGCTATCATTAATACTGGAGAATGGATATTACCGTTTGTCGTACGTGGCATAACTGAAGCATCTACAACACGTAAATTTTCCATACCATGTACTTTAAATGTATCAGGATCTACTACTGACATTTCATCAGATTTTGGTCCCATTCTACAACTACAAGATGGATGTAATGCTGTTTCTCCATCACGTTTTACCCATTCGATAATTTCTTCATCTGTTTGAACTTCAGGTCCTGGTGAAATTTCTCCACCATTGAAAGGATCTAAAGCTTTTTGAGACAAGATATTTCTAGCGACCTTAATTGCTTCTACCCATTCACGTTTATCTTCTTCAGTAGATAAGTAATTAAAGACAAAATCAGGTTTTTCAAATGGATCTTTAGATTTGATCTTCAAGTGACCGCGTGAATTAGAGTACATTGGACCAACATGCACTTGGTAACCATGTGCTGTTGGCGCTTTAGTGCCATCATATCTTACTGCAATTGGTAAGAAGTGGAACATTAGATTTGGGTAATCTACTTCATTGTTAGAACGCACAAAGCCGCCACCTTCAAAATGATTGGATGCAGCAGCACCTTTACGACCTAATATCCATTGCAAACCAATAAATGGCATTTTCAATTTATTCAAACTTGGTTGCATTGATACAGGTTGTTTACATGCATGTTGTACATATACTTCTAAATGATCTTCAAAGTTTTCCCCAACACCTGGTAAATGTAAACGAGGTTCGATACCTACAGAACGTAAATGTTCTGAATCACCAATACCTGATAATTGTAATAATTGTGGTGAATTAATTGCACCACCTGATAAAATAACTTCTTTAGCATTAACTGTATGTTCTTTACCATTTTTCTTGAATGTAACACCAGTTACTTTATTTCCATCAAAATTTAATTTAGTAACAAAAGCACGTGTTTGTACGTCTAAATTTTTACGTTTCATAGCTGGATGTAAATAAGCTCTTGAAGCTGAAACACGGCGACCATTATGAACTTGGCTATCAAAAGGACCAAATCCTTCTTGTCGGAAACCATTAACATCTGGTGTTTTGTTATAGCCCGCTTCTACACCTGCATTGAAAAATGCTTGGAATAGTGGATTTGTTGCTGGACCTCTTCTTAACTTAATCGGACCATGATGGCCACGATATGGGTCATCTTTACTTGAACCAAATGTTGTTTCTAAACGCTTAAAGTATGGTAAACAATGTGCAAAATCCCAATTCTCCATGCCTTCAGGTTTTGCCCATTTTTCATAGTCCATTGGGTTACCTCTTTGATAAATCATGCCGTTAATAGAACTTGAACCGCCAAGCACTTTACCACGGGCGTGACCTACTTTTCTACCATCCATATGTGGTTCTTCGTTAGTTTCATAAATCCAGTCATAAAGCTTATTGCCTGCTGGATACATTAAAGCAGCCGGCATTTGGATTAATAAATCCCAAGGGTAATCGCTACGTCCTGCTTCAAGTACAAGTACATTATTAGATACATCTTCACTAATTCTCGCACCTAATACTGATCCGGCACTGCCGCCTCCAATAATAATATAATCATACGCTTCTCTCATTTTTATAGCCTCCTGATATATATTTCTAAGATTCATAGTTAATTTTAGTGATTAACGTTACGCTTTACCGAACCAATTCACAGGCTCTGGATTTGTGTTACGAAGGATATGTTTCTCAACTTGATACTCTGCTAGACCTTCTTTTCCAAGTTCTCTACCAATACCTGATTGCTTATATCCGCCCCATGGTGCTTGCGCAAAATATGGATGGAAATCGTTAATCCAAACTGTACCCATTCTTAATTGATTAACGACACGTTCTGCTTTACCAACATCGTTAGTAAATACACCACCAGCTAGTCCATAAATAGAATCGTTAGCTAATGTGATTGCCTGTTCTTCTGTATCAAAACCTTCGATTGTTACAACAGGGCCAAACACTTCTTCTTGAACGATACGCATTGAAGTATCACAATCAGTAATCACTGTTGGTTCAAAGAATAAGCCATCTTGTAAGTCTTCACGTTCTGGTCGTTTACCACCTATTGCAATAGTGGCATTTTCTGATTTAGCTACTTCCATATATTTCTCTATTTTTTCTCTATGTTCTACAGAGATTACTGGACCCATTTCAGTTTCTGGGTTAAAACCGTCGCCTAATTTAATGTTTTTGATTCTTTCAAGTAATGCTTGTTCAAATTGGTTTTTAATTTTGTTATCTACTAAAATTCTGGCACCAGCTGAACAAACTTGTCCTGCATGGAAAAAGCCACCATTTAGCGCTTGATCAACTGCAAGCTCAAAGTCTGCATCACCGAATATAATATTAGGATTTTTACCACCTAGTTCTAAAGCAACATTCGTTACATGATCTGCCGCTTGTTTCATAATGTGTTTACCTGTCTGAATACCACCTGTAAATGATACTAAATCGACATCTTTATGTGCTGATAGTGGTTCTCCTACTTCAGAACCCTTACCTAATACTAGATTAATAACGCCTTTAGGGAAGCCAACTTCTTCCATCAATTCAAACACACGGATTGTTGTTAATGGTGTAATTTCACTTGGTTTCATTACTAAAGAACAACCAGTCGCTAATGCTGGCGCAATTTTCCAAGATGCTTGAAGTAAAGGATAATTCCAAGGTGTGATTTGTGTTACTACACCTACTGGTTCTTTAACGACTTTACTTTCTGTATTTGGGATTGGAGAATCAATAATTTCTCCTCCATCTTTATCTGCTAACCCAGCGAAAAAGTTAAATACATTTGCAATATCGTCCATATCAGCATAAGATTCTTCTAATGTCTTACCTGTATCTAACGTTTCAAGTTTCGCTAATTCTTCACGATGTGTTTCGATTAAATTAGCTATTGCTCTAACTTTCTTACCTCTATTTTCACTTGTTTCATTAGCCCATGTTCCTTCTTCAAAAGCACGTCTTGCTGCTAAAATTGCACGTTCACTATCTTCTGCAGTTCCTTCTGCAACTTCAAGAATAACTGCTTGATTATATGGATTAATAATCTCTCTCGTTTGCTTATTTGAGCTTTCCACCCATTCTCCATCTATATATTGAAGACGAGATAAATGATCTACAAGTTCCATTAAAATTACCTCCGTTAAGTTTGTTAAATTTTTATTTAACGAATTTTATGAACTTTATGTTATCATAGTAGTTGAAAAAGTGTCAAATGTGTTTAAATATGATAGGGGTTTATACATGCATCTTTTGAGTATGGAATGTAAACTATAGGAACTCACTATTTATTTTTCACTTAACTATATATGGACTTGAACGGAGGTGGACAATTGGTACATTCGACCAACCCTGATTATCAATTAGAAGAAGCTAAGGATATCGTTATTAATGCTATAGGCGAAACCATGGATCTATATGGCATCAATAGAAGTGTAGGAAACTTATTTGGAACAATGCTTTTTGAAGATAGTATGACACTTGATGAAATGAGAGAACAGTTACAAATGAGCAAACCCAGCATGAGTGCTGGTGTTAAAAGACTTCAAGAATTTGATATTGTTAAGCAACAATTCACACGTGGAAGTAGAAAACAACATTTTGTCGCTGAAAAGGATTTCTTTAATTTCTTTAGTAATTTCTTTTCTCGCAAATGGCGTCGGGAGATTGTTATTAATTCAGAAGGCGTTCACGATGCAGTAGCTATACTTGATAAGATTATTGATAACAGCAAAGCAGACGAAGCTACAAAATCGGAAGCAGAAGAAGTTAAACAACAATTACTTGATACTTTGCCTTATTATGAATGGCTAGACAATTTAAGTAATGCATTAGAATCTGGTGAAATATTTAAATATTTCCCAATTCCAGAAAAAAAAGACTAACAAAAATGTTACAAGCTTATTTTTAACATTTTTGAATAAAAGCTGAGACAGTTCATTATGTCTCAGCTTTAAGTATGTGTTCATACGTATTGAAATATCGCGAATACACTCACTTTACAAAGTTTGTCTAATCGCAGTTATTATAAAAAGCGCACTAAAATCTTACGGTAAAATAAGATTTTGGTGCGCTTGTTACTTTTTTATTCATCATTTTCTCTACGTTCTCTTACTTGTGTTATGCGTAACGAACGTCTTTCTACTTCTCTATATTTTTCTGCTCTATCTTCAAGTTTCAATCTATCTTCGGACAATGTTCTTAAGAATGAAATCATCATCATGACAAATATAGCCAACAGAGGGACACTTGCCAATAAAGAAGCTGTCTTTAAGACTTCTAAAGCTTGTTCCCCACCTACTAACATCAATCCAAATGGTAATAGACATAGAGCAAAAGCCCAGTATAATCTATTTGCTTTTAATGGCTCGCCTATGACTTTCTTTTGAGAAGCCGCAGCCAATATATAAGAACCTGAATCAAATGTTGTTGCTAAGAATAAGAATGCAGATAACAAGAATAGCACAATGATTAAATTAGGGAACGGCAATTGATGCATAACTTCTATAATAGTAGCCTCTGTGCCATGCGTATTTAAGAAATGTATCACATCGAATGAACCAGTGATTTGTAAATAAACTGCATAGTTACCAAAGATACCAAAGAACAGTGCACATCCTAATGTTCCATAAATGATTGTCCCAAGCACAATTTCTTTAAGTGTACGCCCTTTAGAAATACGTGCAATAAACAATCCTATAAATGGCGCATATACAATCCACCATGACCAATAGAAAATCGTCCATTGTTGTGGGAAATTCGTTTCTTTACGACCACCTATACCACCAAATGGTTCAATCCATGTAGCCATTTGGAAGAAGTTTTTAATCATGTTACCCATGCCTGTAATAGAGGTTTCCATGATGAATACCGTTGGTCCAACAATAAATACAAAGCCTAATAATACAAAAGATAAAATAACATTTGCATCACTTAAAACTTTAATTCCTTTTTTCAAACCAGAGTAAGAACTATATGCAAAGACAGCTGTAATTGTGAATAGAATAATACTACGCATCAACATACTGTCTCCTATACCTGTTAATTTTTCTATACCTGCAGAAATCATTGGTACACCAAGTGCTAGTGAAGTAGCTGCGCCACCAAGTAGACCAAAGATAAATAGAATATCAACTATTTTTCCTATAATGCCATCTGTCTGACCTCTTAAGATCGGACGCATTGTTTGACTGATTTTGTAAACTGGTTTTTTCTTGATAAAAACAAGATAACCAATTGCTAATGCTGGCAGTACAAATGTAGCCCAAGCAATTGGGCCCCAATGGAACATGCCATACATAGTAGCGTAATTCAATGCACTATCCGTCATTCCTTTACCGCCATGTGGTGGATCTTGATAATAGAATGCCCATTCAATAACGCCCCAGTATAAGATATCTGAAGCAATTCCGGCACAAAACAGCATAGCTGCCCAACTAAAATTATTAAATTCTGGCTTATCTGTCGCTTTACCAAGCGTTACATTGCCATATTTACCAAATGCGATGTAGAGTACAAATATTAACGTTGCAAGTCCAATCAATAAATATACTGAGCCGAGTGTACTCGACACGACATCATTTAAATGCGTTATTATGTCCTGACTGGCCTTAGGAAAAACCATCATCGGAATAACTGCAATAAGTAATATCAGTGAAGACCCTATAAAGGTCGTCCAATCCATTACTTTTACTCTTTCTTTTTTCACAATAGACACCCCTTATTGTTAGTAAAATATGTAAAAAATTTGCTAATTAGTATAATTTTTTAGCAAAACCATTTATTAAATTACAAACATGAGCCTAACGAACTTTTAATAATAATGCAAATTACATTCAAAAATAACAAACTCAAAAGATGAATAAATATATAATTTTTATAACATCCACAGTCTTGAAATTCGTTCTAATAACAGTGTTAAGTTTAAATTTAACGAAATTAACAAATGGAACAAATTTTCTTTTTGTATTATTATTCATAAATAATGTATTAATATTAGTTTTATATTTTTTCAAAAAGTTGTTATTTTCTTTTTGATATCACAAATTTAATACGTTTTTAAGTTGAGATAGATTTTAATTTTGTTAGAATAATATTGTTTGTTATCAATATTTGACAAAGGAGTTTATATCATGTGGCATTATTATAAATTGTATTGGCAAAATGCATTTAATTTTAAAGGGCGTGCCAGAAGAAAAGAATTGTGGTTCCCATTTTTGGTCAATGTGTTAATCTCTATCCTATTGGCTATACTATTAGATCATATTTTCAAAATACCTATGTCGATGAGTGATGCAATTAGCGCTTTATTTACAATTATTATCTTTATTCCAGATTTTTCAGTAGCTACAAGACGCATGCATGATATTGGCCGAACAATGACTTTTCCAATTATATTTAGTATCTTTTTCGTATTATTTTTTATTGGTTCATATACCACATACGGCGAAGGCATATTTTTCAATATCTTAGAAAGTTTTTTAGGCATTGGCATTATTATTTTCTTCATTTTAAATATCGTCGCATTCTTTTACATGATTACTGACAGTGACAAAGCAGGTAATCAATACGGTCTACCACGTAAGTAATTAGAATAGACGTACATAAAGAACGGGACAGAAATCATGCTTTACAAGCAATTCCTGTCCCGTTTTTCTTTTTACAAAAAATATTAAGCCCATACTTTTCAGCTAAAATAGCTTATAATCTATATATAGTGTATTTATAATAAATGAGGTATTTATCATGAACAAAAATAAAATAATTAATTATTGGAATAAGCGTGCGTCATCCTTCAGTCAAGATAAACAAGCAGAACTAAAAAGTGTGCACGCAGAAAGATGGTTAGCTGAGATAAATCAGATTATAACAATTAGACCTGGTATGAAAATCTTAGACATTGGCACAGGTGCAGGTTTTTTGGCAATACTATGCCAGCAACAAGGCGCACAAGTTACTGGCATTGATCTTTCCCCTGAAATGATTCAATCTGCAAAGCAAAATGCTTTACGTTTTAATATGAATGTCAACTTTCAAGTCATGGATGCTGAGCATTTACACTTTGACGACGCATGTTTTGACCTAGTCATTTCTAGAAATGTCACTTGGTTATTGCCAGATACAAAAGCTGCCTACCAAGAATGGTTACGGGTTTTAAAACCAAATGCTACACTCATTAATATCGATGGAGATTATGGAAAAGATGCTTTTACCGATTATAGTAATTTACCAAATCACCACGCACATCATGCTTTAGAAGACACGATGTTAGCGGAGAGCGAAAATATAAAGCAAAGTATTTCAATTAATCACTACAGCCGCCCTCAATACGATTTAAATATCCTTAAGCAAATAAATACGAAGTCCATTCATGTAGATACGACTATTTATCAACGTATTTATCAAACACAAGATGAATTTTATAATCCAACACCTATATTTTTAATAGCACTAACGAAATAATATGTGCCAATGAACAATAAAACATCGCTTATCCTATTAAAATATGAATAATTCGTTTCACTTAGAGCCTACAACTTGCGTTGGCATCTATTTTTTATCATACTATATATGAATAAAAGTAAAAGGAGTGGTAAGAATGAATAAAGAACAATTTGATAAAGTAAAAAATGGCAAAGGTTTCATTGCTGCGTTAGACCAAAGTGGTGGAAGTACCCCTAAAGCATTAAGTGACTATGGTGTAACTGAAGACCAATATAACAGTGAAGATGAAATGTTTAAACTTGTGCATGATATGCGTACACGAATTGTTTCATCACCTTCATTCAGTTCTGATAAAATCATCGGTGCAATTCTTTTCGAACAAACAATGGATCGTGAAGTAGATGGTAAACATACTGGTGACTATTTAGCTGATAAAGGTGTCGTTCCTTTCTTAAAAGTAGATAAAGGTTTAGCTGAAGAACAAAACGGCGTACAGTTAATGAAGCCAATTCCAGACTTAGATAAATTATTAAGCCGTGCAAATGACCATAAAATTTTTGGTACAAAAATGCGTTCAAATATTTTAGAATTTAATAAAACTGGTATTGATCAAGTCGTACAACAACAATTCGAAATCGGAAAACAAATCATCTCTGCCGGTTTGGTACCAATTATCGAACCAGAAGTGAATATCAATGCTGATAACAAAACAGAGATTGAATCATATTTAGCAAGTGCAATCTTAGCAGAGTTAAATAAATTAAATGACGATGAACTCGTAATGCTAAAATTAACAATCCCAACTAAAGCAAACCAATATCAAGAATTAATCACACACCCTAATGTGGTTCGTGTCGTTGCTTTATCTGGTGGTTATAGCAGAGAGCATGCTAACGAAGTTTTAAAACAAAACAAAGACTTAATTGCTAGTTTCTCTCGTGCATTAATCAATGACTTAAATGTCAATCAATCAGATGAAGAATTTGATAAAATTTTAGCAGATACAATCGACTCTATCTATGATGCATCAGTAAACAAAGCTTAATGATTAATCAGTAATATCTTTATATTTCCCAGGAAAAGTAGCAAACATAAAAAACATTTAAAACACACACTGACCTTTAAAAGTTAGTGTGTGTTTTTATATAGTAATGTTTAAATGCAGTTCTATCAACGATTTACAAATTCAACCTATATTTATTGTCCTCTGTACGCAATCTAACGTACACATATGTCATTTATCAAAATAGTGAGTACTTTATTAAAAAATGTTTGCACCCCGAATCTATACCTTATTTCATCAATACTTTCTTAGTAAGTAAAATCAATGTAACTTTATGAGAAATCGATAAATAGTCTAGCCATAAATAACAACAAACTATATAATTATATTAATTTGCTAATTACCAATGATTTTAAGGGGAGGAAATATGAAAAATTATTTACATAGATGGATCATTGAAGCGCTAAGTTATATGGCTTTAGGTTTATTTGGCTCTTTGATTATCGGCTTAATTTTAGAAACGCTTGGAGAACAAACATTACTACCACAATTAAATCTGACATTTCTATCAGAAATCGGTAAAGTAGCAATGTCCATGACGGGTGCTGCCATCGGTGTGGCGATTGCTTACGGTTTAGGCGCAAAACCACTTGTTACATTTTCTTGTGTTATTGTAGGTACCTTAGGTTATACGACTTTTGATGGGGGTCCAGTAGGCGCTTATATTGCTACAGTTATCGTTGTTGAACTGAGTAGATTATATGCTGGAAAACTAAAATCGATATTATTTTATCTCCACTACTAACGATATTAATAGGTGGGTTTATCGCAAAAGCTTTCGGACCAGTATTAAATCAATTTATGACAGGCTTAGGTAAAATTATTATTGCATCTACGGAGCAACAACCTTTCATCATGGGCATCTTAGTTGCTGTTATCTTTGGTTTAGCTTTAACTGCACCGATATCTAGCGCAGCATTAGCGTTGATGTTAGACTTAAATGGTCTCGCTGCAGGGGCGGCAACAATCGGATGCGCTTCACAAATGATTGGTTTTGCAGTCACTGGTTATAAAGATAATGGTTGGGGTGGTGTGCTTTCAGTAGGTATTGGTACAAGTATGCTGCAAGTCCCTAATATCATTAAGCATCCAATGATTTTACTACCACCTACTGTTACCAGTGCGATTGTCGCACCTATTATGACAACGTTCTTTCCTATGACGAATAACGCTGCAGGTGCTGGTATGGGGACGAGTGGACTCATCGGTCAAATTATGACGATCAATACAATGGGTGGTTCTATACAGACTTGGTACTTAATCATTACTTTCCATATTTTATTGCCAGCCATCATTAGTTTCCTTCTTTATAAACTTTGTTTAAAAAAACAATGGATAAGTCCTGGCGACCAACTAATTCACATTGCAAAGTAGAAATGATATTTAAAATAAGACAAAGCCTGAGACGCATAAATGTCTCAAGCTTTCCTTTATTTTGATTAATTTAATTATGCTTAAATTTCACTCATCATTTTCATGCGTAATCTTTGCCAAAATCAACATAACTATTTTCAACAATAACGTTGTGATCATTGCTTTATTTCATTCTACTCTTTATCCACATGTGCATTTACAGGCACATTCGTAGTAGATTTTCTTGTTTGTGTTATATATAAAATCGCTGCTATAACATACCAAGCCAATACGATAAGCCATTCAGAAGGCCATGCCAACGATGATGGCATGCCTGGCAAATAGATGACTATAAACAAAACACTTAAAATAATAGCTATACTACCAACGAGTTTGCCATTTTTTATACGATAAGGTCTAGCTAAATCAGGTTGCACTTTGCGTAATTTCATAAATGAAATCGCTACGAGTAAATAGCCTAATACCACGCCAATACCGCCAGCATTAACAATCCATACAAGTGCTGCTCTACCTAAAAGTGGTGCAACGAACGCTAATACACCAAGAAATAAAATACCGTGTGTAGGTGTTTTATACTTAGGATGAATAAATGCAAACCATTTAGGAATCATGTGATTTTTTGCCATAGCATACAAAATTCTACTACCGCCAATGATAAAAGCATTCCAACTTGTAATTATGCCAGCTACACCGCCTAATACAAGTAAGACACCAAATCCACTATGGCCAAATAAGTTGGCCATTGCATCTGCTGTTGCCAAATTACTGTTGCTTAAAGCTTTAGGTGATAAGCCTGTTGCCACACCAAATACAATGAGCAAATAAAAAATTACAGAGGCGATAATAGATAATATTAAAATACCGCCGATTTTTTTCGCAGGTGCTTTAACTTCTTCTGCGATTTGCGGAATGACATCAAAACCAACAAATAGAAATGGAATCATCATTAATACAGACATTGTTCCACTAACACCATTTTCAAATGGTTGTAAATTGTTGAAATTACCATTAAAGCCCGCTCCAAATACAAGCAATAAACCAACACCTACAATAAAAATTGTAAAAACAGTTTGCATAATTGCTGCAGGTTTGACACCAAAATAATTAAGTGAAGTTAAAATGACACTTCCAATCGAGCCAATGATAACCCATGTGAAATATACATCCCAACCTGCGATATTCCACATCAATCCTTGATGTTGAAATGGAATGACGTAGTCGATCACGGTAGGCAATGCAACCGCTTCAAATGTAATTACAGAGACATAGCCAAATAATACGGACCAACCTGATATAAAGGCAATTCCTGGAGTGAAGGCTTTTTTAACAAATACAAAGCCTCCACCAGTTTCTGGAATTGCAGCAGCTAATTCTGCATATGTAAGTCCGATAACAATGACTAAAAATCCACCGAGTAAAAATGCCACAATACTTCCTATAAAACCTGCTGTTGATACCCATTCTCCTGACAATACGACCCAGCCCCATCCAAGCATTGCGCCAATTGCCAAAAATAAGACATCAGCAATATTCATCGTCTTATTAAATTGAGATTTCATTTTACATACCCCATAACATTCATTGAATTAAAAGTGAATGAGTTTAAATTTCCAATATTGGTTTCAATCTAATCATCACTTTCTTGTTCGTTTAGATTCAAAGTTTTGCTTTATTTACGACTAGTACTTCTTCGCTTGCACTTTAAATACCTATGGATAAATATTTCGTTTCTAAATATGGCTCTATACCTTCAATGCCACCTTCTCTACCATAGCCACTTTCTTTCAAGCCACCAAATGGCGCATGGGCAGCTGAAGGACCACCATCACTCCATCCAACAACACCATATTCTAATTCATTATAAAGTTTTAGTCCTGTACGATAATCATTTGTAAAGAAATAAGAAGCTAAACCAAATTCTGTATCGTTTGCCATTTTTATTGCTTCATCTAAATCTTCATAAACCATAACTGGTGCAACAGGACCGAAAGTTTCTTCATGCATTACTTTCATATCTAAATTCACATTAGAGATAACAACTGGTTTTAGGAAATTTCCTTTTAATGCTTGTATATCATCGACTGTCCGTGATAATTTCCCACTTTTAGCTTGTGCATCTGTGATATGTGTCATTACTTTTTCAACTGCAGCCTTATCAATTAGCGGTCCAATTTTAACGTCCTCTTGAAAACCGTCACCGACAGCTAGTTCGTTAACTTTCTCAATCAAGCGCGTTGTATATTGATCAGCAATATCTTGATGTACGAAGATACGATTTGCACAGATACATGTTTGACCAGCATTTCTAAATTTAGAGGCAATGGTGCCATCTACGGCCGCTTCAACATCAGCATCTTTATGCACAATTAAAGGTGCTAAACCACCTAGCTCCATCGTTACATTTTTTACACTTTGCGCAGATTGTTCAATCAGTGATTTTCCTACAGCAGTCGATCCAGTAAATGTCACTTTATTAATCAGTTTATGAGAGGTGAAGATATCACCTGCATCTTTACCAGACGCAATAATATAAGATATCGCACCTTCAGGTATGCCTGCTTCATGTGCTAGCGCAACAAGTTTAATGGTTGTTAATGGTGTTTTGACAGCAGGTTTACAAATAATCGTACATCCAGCTGCCAATGCAGGCGCCATTTTACGCGTTATCATCGCTGCCGGGAAATTCCAGGGTGTAATTGCACCTACGACACCTACTGGAAATTTATCAATCATTATTTTTTTAAATGGCGTGTTTGCTGGTATCGTACGTCCATATACTCGCTTAGCTTCTTCGGCATACCACTTAACATAAGCATTAGCATAGATGACTTCCCCTTTGGCTTCTGCTAGTGGTTTTCCACCCTCAAGTGTAATCAGTTTCGCAAGTTCATCCTGATGTTCATCAATGAGATTCGCCCATTGATACAATTTTGCTGAACGTTCGTGTGCATCCACTAATTTCCATTCTTCAAATGCTTTATGTGCACGTTCAATTTTCGAATTAATTTCATCATGGTTCGTGTAATTCAAACGTTCTATAACTTCATTTGTAGAAGGGTTATAAACTTCTAATTGACCCATTTTTATTCTCTCCCTTACTTTTATTTTTGTTATGAGGTATGACTTATCTATACCCTCTATTTAAAAATAAAATTTTAAGCGTTTGTATGTGCTTCTGTTATGTCCACATTTTTAAAAGTCTCAGATAATATTTCTAATCCTTGTTGTAATTCATCGTCTGAAATAACGAGTGGTGTTAAGAAACGTAAAACATTACCTTTAATACCAGCAGATAATAATAACAAACCATTTTCATTTGCCGTTTGAATAATTTTTCCAGTTAATGCTTTATTGGGTTCGCCAGTTTGATCATCGATGATTTCGCAGGCTACCATAGCGCCAAGTCTACGAATATTCGTGATAAATGAATGTTGTTCTGCGTTGTGATATAAGAAATCTTCAAGTTGCTTTCCAATTTTTTCTGCTTTATTGTTTAAATCTTCCTCTTCAATGATTTCAATGACTTTTAAAGCAGCTTCACACGCTAAAGGATTACCAGCATATGTGCCACCTAGTTCCCCTGGAGATGCACTATCTATGATTTCCGTTTTGCCAACCACACCACTTAAAGGAAATCCTGCAGCTAATGATTTAGACACAGTTATTAAATCAGGTTCTATATCAAAATGTTCAATCGCAAATGTTTTTCCTGTTCGAGCAAAACCTGTTTGAATTTCATCCGCCACAAAAATAATGTCGTGATCTTCACATATTTTTTTAACTGCTTTCACGAATTTTTTGTCCGGAATAATAAACCCACCTTCTCCTTGAACAGGTTCCATCACGATACAAGCTACTTCACTAGGATCTACTGTTTCAACAAAGAAATCATGTAACTTATTAATCATTTGATCAATATAAGCTGTTTCGGATAAAGATTCGGATTTTTCTGAAATATTAGGATATGGTGCTTGGTAAACTTCTGGTGCAAAAGGACCAAACCCAAGTTTATAAGGTCTCACTTTACTTGTCATAGACATTGTTAAATTTGTACGGCCATGAAAGCCTCTTACAAAAGATACAACTGATTGCCTTCCAGTGTGTTTTCTAGCAATTTTTACAGCATTTTCTACAGCTTCTGCACCTGAATTAAGTAAAATCACTTTTTTATCAAAATCACCAGGCGTAATTTCAGTTAATTTTTGTGCTAAGTTGAGATAACTTTTATACATGATGACATTGAAACCAGGATGTATAAACTTGTCCAATTGTTCTTTTAAATGTTTGGTTATCTTAGGATGTGTGTGTCCAACATTTAATGTACCAATAGCTCCCGCGAAATCAATGAAACGTTCACCGTCTACATCTGTGACCGTAGCACCTTGTGCATAATCTGCCACATGCAGATTGCCGTTTCCAACACCACGTGCTACATATTTATCACGTTGTTTTTTATAGCTTTCGAATTGATTTGTCATCAATAACCCCTCCTCTTTGTCCCCACGTAAGACGCATGGTTTTCTAAAATTTAAGGGATTATTGGTATAGTGTAAAGTACCAGTTATGATAATTTAATGGAACCAGATCATTCCCAAACGACTTCCTTTAATCTCTGAACTGCCTGGGGAATCTGGTCTTGCTTGATTTTTGAAAAACCTATGATAAGCGTTTTATATGCATTATTTTTTTCAAGCGCTTTCACGGAAAATCGATTTAACGTATAAAGCTCAAGTTTCTTTTCTTTAGCACGCGATTCAATTTCTTGGTAAGAAAATGGTGTGTTTACTTCTATAATAAAATGCAAACCAGCTTGTGTATCTTTAATTCGAATGTCATTTTTAAAGCTATTTGATAAGTGTGTGATGAGTGCTTCTCGTTTTTTTCCATATATCTGATGCATCTTTTTCACATATTTTTCATAATAACCTTCTTTGATCATTAAATTTAGTGTAAGTGCATGAATCGTTGAAAAATCAGGAATCATATTTAAATTAAGGCAATCAAATTTCTTCACTAAATTTATAGGCAAAATCATATAACTCATGCGTAATCCTGGCATCAAAGTTTTTGAAAAAGTACCTAGGTAAATCACGCGTTCATTTTTATCAAAACTAAACAGTGAAGGTATATTATCTGTTTCATATTTGAATTCACTATCATAATCATCTTCTATGATATAACTTTGCGTTTGACTTGCCCAATTCAGAAGGTCAATTCGACGCGATACAGGCATGATTATACCCATTGGAAATTGGTGTGAAGGTGTCACTATCGTGGCATCAGGTTGAGCTTGTTTAATATCTTCAATAGATATCCCCTTACGGTCTAAAGCAATCGGTTTTAACTGCGCAGATGTTTGATTGATTAATGTTCTAAACCTTGAGTATCCAGGGTTTTCCACTGCTATTGTGATTTCATCTGGTAATAATTGAATTAATTTGGTTAACAGTGTATTAGTTCCAGAACCAATGACAATTTGTTCCGGATGACATTGGATGCCTCTTTGATAAGACACTAATTTAGCAATCGATTGTCTTAACTCTATTGGACCTTTAATTTGAGGTATCGAAGACAATTCATAATCATAATTTTGAAATACACGTTTAACGAGTTTGGTCCATATTTCTACAGGAAATGCTGAAATATCGGTACTCATATGTGAAAATGAATAATCGTATGTAGCTTCAATATGATGTTCTTGCACATCCAGAGATATTTGCGCATTTGGATCGATAATCAATTTTTCTAAAGGCTCAATAAAATAGCCCTTTCGCTCTTCAGTATAAATATAGCCTTCAGCTAATAACTGTTCATATGCTGCTTTTACACTATTCACACTAATATTTAAATGTTGAGCCATATCCCTTTTGGAAGGCAACTTTTCATGACTCTCATATTTGAATGCGAGAATATCCTCTTTTAATTGTCTATATAATTGACGATAAATAAATTGACCGCTTTCTCGTTGCATCCAATCTCCCCCATTTCACTTCATCCATTCTCCTGTTATTTCATATCACTCATTATAATGAAAACGAGAACGGTATTGAAATCAAAGCGTAAATTTGATTTCATATTCCGCCCTCGTCAGACTAATCTTATGATTTAAAAACAACAATATGTTATTGAAACTTCAGTGGCACAATCGATTGCTACATTGATAAATACATGCAATCGTATGCACTGTCACTTCAATGTTCTCTATATTTTTATAGAATTGGTGACGCTAATTTAGCAATCGCTTGTTTGAATTTAATCCAATTTGATCGCTGTTCATAGCGTTCCTCTGTCAATTCCTTAGATACTTTCATATCTTCTATAAAAGCAGCTTTAAGCTCTTTGACAATGTTTTCATCATACATAAATGCATTAATTTCGAAATTCAATTCAAAACTACGTATGTCCATGTTTGATGAACCTACACTTGCGACTTCATCATCAATAATCATCATTTTCGAATGGATAAATCCATTTTCATACGTATAAACTTTGACACCATCTCTAATCAACTGCGCAACACTTGTAATTGTGGCCCAGTAAACAAAAATATGATCTGGTTTATTAGGAATAATTAACCGCACGTCTACTCCAGCTTTTGCGGCTATACGCAATGCATTGATATAACCTTTATCTGGTATAAAATACGGGCTGTGCATATAAATAGATTCTTTGGCGTTCATGATCATTTTCATATAGCCAAATTCTATCTGATGCCAATTATCACTTGGGGCACTAAGCGCAATTTGCATCGGCACATCTCCACCTTGCTTTGCATTATCTGGGAAATACTTATCATTAAACTCCAATTGTTCACGGTGTGATTGAGAATTCCAATCGTGGATAAAACTGAGCTGTAACGCGTCAACACCATCACCTTTAACCCTTAAATGTGTATCTCGCCAATAGCCAAAGTTTTCATCTAAACCTAAATATTCATCACCAATATTAAATCCGCCCACATAACCAGTCATACCATCAATCACTAAAATTTTACGGTGATTTCTATTGTTTAATCTAAAATTTACTAATGGAATTTTAGCTTGGAAGAAAGCCTCAACTTGTCCACCAGCTTCTTGGAATTTTTTGAATTTTGATTTATGTACCGTTTTAGACCCTACTGCATCATAAAGTATTTTAACTTCTAATCCTTCTTCAGCTTTTTGTTGCAAAATATCGACAATTTCAGAACCCAACTTATCTAATTTCAACACATAATACTCTAAATGAATATACGATTTTGCATTGCGTAAATCTTCTTTCATTTGGTCAAATAACGCATGCCCATCAGTATAAATATCAACATTATTATCGTAACTTAAAAATGTTGGTTCTTTCGTTAGCAATGTATTAACAATATCTGCATGTTTTTTAACTAATCGGTAATCTGAATGATTAATTTCGTTGGTAGCATCTGATAACTGCGTCTTCATTCGTTCCTTCATGTCATCTATCTGATTATGATGAAAACCTTGTTCACGTTTTTTTCGCACTGCTCGTCCAAAGAATATATAAATAACAAATCCTAAAATAGGTACTACAAATAGTAAAAATAACCAAGCCCAAGTCGCTGTTGCATCTCTACGATTCCTGTCTAAAAATACAATAATAAACGCAAGCGCTATATTAATAACAAAGAAAAATGCAAGTATACCTCTATAAATCGGGCTTACACTTGGATCAAAAATAAGTTGCATAATGACACCTCATCGTTTTTTATTAGATTTTAATGAAACTATATTCCTCATTTAATTGACGAAGATATAGTTCAACTTATCAAATCCAATTATTTTAAAAGCTCATTGAAAAACAAAACATGTTGTAAAATATCGTACAATATTTGCATTATACTGTCTATTGTTCTATTGTTTTTTCTATTGTGCGATTACGACCTGCTTGTGAGCCGAATAATGTGATTAATAGTGCAGTGATTAATAAAATACTTAATGAACCTATCCATTGACCTGTGACATCATGTAGTATACCAAACAGTAAAGGTCCTATTGCTGCAAAAAGGTATCCTACAGATTGGGCCATGCCAGATAACTTCGCCGACGTTTGACTATGTTCCGTTCTCAAACTAAAGAATGTATTCACAAGTCCAAACGCTAAACCACTTGCAACACCAACTAAAATCGTAGCAATTAAAGCAAGTTGCGGTGAAAATAACATTATTGAAACACCCACCACAAAACATAAACCAGTCATAAAAGTTAATAAAAATTGTGATTTCATTTTAGTAGCAAATATAGGGGTAATAAATGTTAACGGTATAATAGCGATTTGCATAATTGATAAATACATCCCCGCTTCACTGATAGTCATGCCACTTTGAGATAAATATGCTGGTAGCCAATTAATCAGAGAATAAAAAATAAGTGACTGTCCGCCCATAAGTATTGTTATTTGCCATGATAATGGCGACTTCCAAACATTGACACTCTCTTGAAGTAATGATGCCGTTGTTTCTTCTTTATTTTTCAATTGAAATGCCCATATAATAATTGTAATCAATGTAATGACACCAATCGCACTAATGGCAATATTATAATTAAACGCTTTGACAAATGGTGCCGTTCCATATGAAGATAATCCTCCAAATACGTTCATAACGACAGTATAATAACCTGTCATCACACCTATATGTAATGGGAACTTCGCTTTGATTACTGCAGGTGCAAGTACATTACCAAAACCAATACCAACGCCTATAAGGATGGTACCTATATATAACCATGAAACACCTGTGATAGAACGTACGATTACGCCAATCAGTATTAGCCATAAAGCTACAAAAATCGTTCGTTCTAATCCAAACCGATAACTTGTTTTTGCTGCAAATAGTGAAATGATTGCGAATGCGATTAATGGGACGACTGTAATTACACTAACAGCACTGTTAGACATCGCCAAATCATTTTTTATATCAGGTAGCGCAACTCCGATTGAAGTAATTGGCGCCCTTAAATTTGCACCCACTAACAAAATACCTATAAATAATAGCCAATTAAATGGTTTTACTTTTCTATAATTTTCCATTTTGCTCACCTTACATCATAAATTTTTCTAAACAACATTATATATGGTACAATATGTACGTTATAATGTAAATAGGAGCGATTCACATGTATCATATTCAAAATATTATTGCCAAAAATTTAGCAACTTATCGTAGTAAACACCAACTTAGTTTAGATAAAATGGCCAATCTGACTGGCGTTAGCAAAAACATGTTAAGCCAAATTGAAAAAGGCACATCTAATCCAACAATTACAACATTATGGAAAATTGCTAATGGGCTTCATTTACCCCTGTCACAACTGACATCAACAATGCACGAGCCTGTAGATTTTGTAGATGAATCTGATATTATTCCTATTGTTGAAGATAAAGTTAAGATCTTTCCATACTTTCCTTACAATGAAAGAAAGCATTTCGAAATGTTTAAAATGGAAATTCAACCAGGTGGTAAAATGGTTTCTGATCCACATCATATACAATCTGAAGAGTTTATCATCGTTAACTCAGGTACTTTAAAAATTGAAGTTGGTCAAACTTCTTATACAATTACCAGTAACCAAGCTTTCCGTTTTAATAGTGATGTAGCACATCGTTACTATAATCCAACTGATGAAGTTGTTATACTCACCGCCACTATTCACTATCAAGCACAATAGCAATCAAATTAAAATCTCATCCAACATTAGATACTATCAATGCTACATACACAGTGGAAAATAAAAATATATCAAAAAAGCATGTAACGGCAGTATCATATTTGCGCTTGTTATGTTTATAACGTTCAACATCAATAATTATCTTATTCCATTTGTCATGCACCAAGAACTTCCTGAAATCACAGCGTTAAGTGCCCAATTACCTATGACTACAATCATTCGTACATATATAAAATGATGATTTAATTTTGAAAGCAGTGTAAAAAACTCAGCTGCTTTTAAATGTTTCGTCGCTTCAATGAATCAGCTTACGTACCATTTCAAATAAAATATGCAAATCTATTCTAAAGTAAAGCCCCTCAGTTGATAGCATTAAATAGCTATGCAACTTGAGGGGCTCTCTTCAAAAATGAAAATGCATTTTTTTATTATATGAAGTTATACTTTAATAAACATCTCTTTACATTTAATCAGATTAAGATGCATGTTCGTGAATATTTATATTCGAATTGCAACTTTAGTTATTGTGGAAATGTGTAACTTAAATCCCAACCGATATCGTATTTATCAACCAACTTGGCATATTTCGCTCCCCAAAACATAGTGTCTAACTCCATTTGAACATCGCCTTCGTCTTTCAATTGTTCATACACTTCTTCGATTGCTGTTTCACTATCAAATTCCAAAACAATATAAACATTTCTATCTTGTAACATTGTGTCATCGTCTTTGGGTATATCTGACAACATGAATAAGTTTCCATCAACGTCTAACTGCGCATGAATGACACGATTAGGATCATCTGCAACACTTTCATTCGCTTCACCATACGTCATTGTAGCTTTAATTTCCCCGTTCAGCGCCTTACTATAAAATGCCAAAGCGTCTTTACATTGACCGTTAAAAAACAAATACGGCACTGTCGATTTCAACATAATATCCCTTCTTTTTAAATATTATTTTCTAATATCAAACATACCCTTTAAACATAAATTTAGACAACTGAAGTTTTAACAATACCTTTGAATTCCATACTTAATTATAATTTTCATTCTTATAAAAACTTTTCAATATAAAATGCTGACTCTTCAATTGATTTGAACTCCGTATTAATGACTGTAGCATTTAATTTAGCAAATATTTCTTCGGCATACATCAACTCTTCTTTAATTCTATCGACACTATTATAATCTGTAGGTCCATGTAAACCTAAAACTTTCACACGTTCCGTACGAATATTTAAGATATAAGTAGGACTCGCTGTCAGACCAAATACTTTTAAATTTTTATTTCTAAAGACCTCATCTGGAATATCAACTTCTGGAACTAAAGGAATATTAGCTATTTTATAACCTTTATTCGCTAAATACATACTTAAAGGCGTCTTTGACGTACGAGAAACACCTAAAATTAAAGCGTCAGCTTCTCCTATATCCGTGAAATGTTTACCATCATCATATTTAACAGAATATTCCATTGCCTCAATTCTTTTAAAATAGTTGTCATCCAACTTGCGCAAAGCACCACTTTCTAAAATAGGTGAACAATTCGTATGTTCTTGAATAATGTTAATTAAATCAGACATATAGTCAACATACGGAATTTGTTGTTCTTGAGCATATGCCTGCCCCTTTTTATTAAATTCTGGATTAACTAAAGTCGTTATAACAACTGCACCACGCGCTTTAGCCAATGAAAGTACATTGAGTAGTTCATCTTGATTTTTTATAAAAGGAAATTTTTTAATTTCTATACGCGTGACATCTGGAAATTGTGTTAATGTCGCATGAATCATTCGCTGTGCTGTTTCACCTATAGAGTCAGATACAACGAATAGCGTTAGCTGTTTTTTTTCATTATCATTTAACACGCAATCTACCGCCTTCGACTTCACTTTGAGCAGTTGATAATAAGGCACCTGGCACTCTAAATGGAGAACATGATACATAATCCAAATCTAGTTGATTAAAAAATTGAATTGATTTGTGGTCACCGCCTAATTCTCCACATACGCCAATTTTTATCGTTGGATTTGCCGCTTTTGCTTGTTCTGTTGTTTGTTTAATTAACTGTCCAACGCCATCTATATCGAGTGTTTGGAATGGATCTATCGTTAATATGCCTTGTTCTGAATAGGCATTAATAAATTTACCAGCATCATCACGTGAGAAGCCAAACGTTAATTGTGTTAAATCATTTGTCCCAAAACTAAAGAAGTCACATTCTCGTGCTAAATCGCCAGCAATCAGACATGCTCTTGGCGTTTCAATCATCGTTCCAATCATGTAATGAACGCTTGCTCCCATTTCAGATTGTAAAGCTTCAATGCGTTCAACAACTTGCGACTTTAACGTTGTAAATTCTGAAACAGTAGATACAAGCGGAATCATAATCTCAGGTTGACAATGAATGCCCTGTTGTTTAAGTTTCAATGCACTTTCCATAATAGCTTCTGCTTGCATAATATAAAGTTCAGGGTAAGTAATCGCCAAGCGACATCCACGATGCCCTAGCATAGGATTAACTTCATTTAAACTTTCAATATAATGTTCTAACTCTGAAACAGTGACATTGAGTTGACTTGCCACACTATTTTTTTCTTCAGTTGATTTAGGTAAAAATTCATGTAAAGGCGGATCAAGCAAACGAATAATTGTTGGACGTTCTCCAGATAACTTCAAGATAGTTTCAAAATCTTCTTTTTGATATTCCTTAATTTTATTTAAAGCATTAATTCTTTTATCCTGTGTATCAGATAAAATGAAACGTCTCATTTCAATTAAACGTTCAGGACCAAAAAACATATGCTCGGTACGAACTAAACCAATGCCCTTCGCACCAAATTGGTAACCTGCTTGAATATCTTGTGGTGTTTCGGCATTCATGCGTACATCTAATCTTGCTATTGCTTCTGACCATTGCATAAATTGTTCAAAAGCTTTACTTCTTTCAGCTTTAATCGTTTCAACTTCACCTAAATAAATATCACCTTTAGCACCATCAACTGAGATAATGTCTCCTTCATTTAATGTTCCATTAGGATATGTTACTTTTTTATCTATAACATTAATTTCAACGTCTGAACATCCAGTCACACAACATTTACCCATTCCTCTGGCAACAACTGCCGCATGAGAAGTCATACCGCCATGTGTTGTAACTATCGCCTCACTTGCGACCATACCTTCTATATCTTCAGGCGAAGTTTCAGGTCTCATCAATATCACTTTATCCCCCTGCTCTGCTTTCAATTTTGCAGTTTCCGCAGAAAATACGATTTCACCACTCGCAGCACCAGGGCTAGCAGGAAGTCCCATTTTCGAAACAGCTGTAGCTTTCTCAAGGGCATTATCATCAAAATTAGGATGCAATAATTGGTCAATTGATTTTACTTCAACATTCATAACTGCTTCATTTTTAGAAATTATACCTTCTTCCACTAAATCTACTGCAATATGAATCGCTGCATTAGCAGTTCTTTTACCACTTCGCGTTTGTAAAACATATAATTGTTCGTTTTCAATAGTAAATTCAATATCTTGCATATCTTTATAGTGTTTTTCTAATTGTTGGGAAACTTCTATAAATTGTTGATGGACTTGAGGCATTTGTGCTTTCAATGTACTGATATCTTTTGGCGTTCTAATGCCAGCAACAACATCTTCCCCTTGGGCATTTAACAAGTATTCACCAAATAATTTTGCTTCACCAGTCACTGGATTACGCGTAAATGCAACACCTGTACCACTTTGTGCACCACTATTACCAAAGACCATCTCTTGGATATTAACTGCTGTGCCAATATCGTGTGGTATTTCATTTAATTGGCGATATACACGTGCGCGATCATTATCCCATGATTTAAAAACTGCTTCAATTGCTTCTGTTAATTGCACAATCGGCTCTTGTGGGAATGGTTTATATACTTCTTCCAAATAAACACCTTTAAAATAATCACATATTTCTTCTAAACCTTCAGCTGGGATATCTGCATCATTTTGATAATGGTGTTGTTCTTTATATTGATTAAAATATGTATCAAATGACGTCATCGGTATGCCGTATACTACTTCGCCAAACATTTGTAACAGTCTACGGTAACAGTCATATGCAAAACGTGCATCATTTGTCTTTTCTGCTAAAGTTTTAACATTAATATCATTCAGCCCTAAGTTTAAAATAGTATCCATCATTCCAGGCATGGAAATTTTTGCACCACTTCTTACAGACACTAATAAAAGTGATTCTTTAGAAGAAAATGATTTTTGTGTACGTTGAGAAAATGCTTCTAATTGCTCATGTAATTGTCCAATTAATTCATCTGAAAGATGAGCGCCTTGCTTTAAATACTCAATACACGCTTCAGTAGTAAGGGTGAAACCATCCGGTACAGGTAACCCTAAACGTTTCATTTCAGCTAAATTAGCCCCTTTACCTCCCAATAAATCTTTCATAGCTTTGTTACCTTCATCAAATGAATAAATATATTTCGTCATACAGATTCACCTCAAATTTTTAATATGTCATACTAATTATTATTGAGTATGTCATATTACTTTATAAAAAACAACCAAATTTTTACGATTACTTTTATCGTTCACTTTCTTTAATCTGTTCAGTTAAATTAAATCCATATAAAAAAGCCCTAAGCAATACGATTTCACGATATGCTTAGGACTTTTAATTTTTAATGTATGACATAATTAAAATAAAGATACATTTAACTTTAATTACTAAAAATATTTTTAATTTTGTTCCAATCATTTTTGTTAAACTTTTTTATAAAACACTCCGATTGTTTTCGTTATTAACACCATATTGCAATCTGTAATTTGACAGCATCAGAGTACTTTTTAGGATTTAACCCTGTTTCTTTTTCACATTTTTCTAACCTATACAATAAAGTATTTCTATGGATGTACAATTTTTTAGAAGTTTGCGTTATATTTAAATCATTTTGAAAGAAAGCTTTTAGTGTATCTATACTCTGCTGATCCACATTACTTAATATCCTTTTTTTAAATCGTTCTCTTATATTTTTATCAATTTGATATAAAAGTGTTTTTTCTTCCACATCTTCAAATGAAGTCACGATCTTTCCATTTTCAGCTAACATAAATACCAACTCACACTCTTCATATGCATTTCTAAAGTCTTTTAATCTTTTAAACATAAGACTTGAGGCAATTTGGACTTTCAGCTCTAAGTTTTGAAATATTTGGTATATATTATTGATTTTATTATCTAAAGCTTGCATCGAATGAGCAGTAGCAAGAATAACGATGCGGTTATAATTCGTAAATGCAATTGTAAATGAACTAGCATCTATCCTGCTCGTTAATGAACGAACAATACTATTTCTAGAAAATATCTGTTTTTCGATATCGATAATGATACATTTTCTATAAGTTAATAAATCAATATTAAGTTGTTTCATTAAATATTGAATAAAGGATTTTGATGATTCACTTTTTAATAACTCCTCTATAAATAATTCTTGACTTCGTATTTGTCCCTCCAATTCGTACGTAAAATAATTTTGATAAAGTAACAATTCTGTAGACATTTTAACTAAGTCTGCTACATGTGTTATTTGATTAGGATTACCTGTAATACCAATAACACCAACGATATTATCTTGGAAAATTATGGTAAGTTTATACCTGCCTGAGTACCTTTAAAATGCAAACTATCTTCCTGGTTGATTACCACTGTTTTTTCTTGTTTCAACACTTCAATAGCACCTTCGTGAAGCGTACCGATACGACTTTTATCGAAAGATGCAATAATTACTCCATTAAAATTCATAATATTAATATTAGTTTTGGTTCTTTTAGCTGTTTCTTTAACGATTAGCGTTGCCATTTCTTCAGTCAATATATCCATTTATCTCACCACTTGTTATTTATATACAAATTCAAAGTATTATTTTTGTATAGTTTAACCCTTTTTTCAATATAATAAAATCGTTAAACTTAAAACAACACATTTTAGAAAGCGCTTCATATAAGGAGGAAGATCGACCTTGAATACAGAGATATTATATGGAAAGTCAAACCTTAATATAGAATTACCTGAAAATAGCGTCTTAATAGAGCCAAAACCTATACCTGCACTCGATAATGATATACAAGCCATACGCGATGCATTAAGGAATCCTATCGATTCGGATCCGCTTGAAGATTTAGTACAATCCAATCAAACAGTTTCAATCGTTATTAGTGACATCACTCGCCCTACGCCGAATCATATACTTGTACCACTTATTGTAGAGTCCCTTGCACATGTACCTTTAGAAAATATTGTCATCATCAACGGCACTGGTACACATCGAGATCAAACCGAAGATGAATTAATACAAATGCTAGGTGAAGATATCGTAAACAACATTAGAATTGTACATAATCATTGCAATGATAAACAAACTTTAAAAAAAGTTGGTCATAGTAAATACGGATGTGATGTTTACTTAAACAAAGATTATGTAGATTCTGATTTCAAAATTGTAACTGGCTTTATAGAACCACATTTCTTTGCTGGATTTTCAGGAGGTCCAAAAGGAATTATGCCTGGTATTGCAGGTATAGAAACAATCATGACATTTCACAATGCTAAAATGATCGGTGATATTCGTTCTACTTGGGGGAATATGACAGATAATCCAGTGCAAGATATGACTCGAGAAATTAATGCCATGTGCAAACCTGACTTCATGCTCAATGTAACATTGAACAAAGAAAAAGAAATTACAGAAGTCTTTGCTGGAGAACTGTATAAAGCACATGATTTGGGATGTGCTTATGCTAAAAAACACGCTATGTTCAAATGTGACCATCGTTTTGATGTCGTTATCGCATCTAATTCTGGTTATCCACTTGATCAAAATTTATATCAAACAGTCAAGGGGATGAGTGCTGCTCATAAAGTGGTTAAAGAAGGAGGCAGTATTATCATGTTATCTGAATGCAGCGATGGTTTCCCAAATCATGGTAATTATGCAGAAATACTGAAGATGGCAGACACCCCAGAAGCACTTGTCAAAATGATTAATGACCCAAACTTCGCCATGCTAGACCAGTGGCAAGTACAAAAACAGGCTGTGATTCAGACTTTTGCAGATGTGTATTTATATTCCAAATTAACTGATCAACAAGCAAAAGATGCTATGTTACATCCTGTTTCAAATATTGAAGCAACATTAAAATCTTTAGAACAACAATATGGAAAAGACATGAGTATTGGAGTTATGCCACTAGGTCCCCTTACTATACCGTATGTAGAATCATAATTTTCAATGAGTCCAAAAATATTCAAGGAGGAAATTTAAATGATGACTAAATTACAAGATAAAGAAGTTAAACTTGAAATGATTTTAAAAGAAATGGAAACAGTCGTTATTGCTTTTTCAGGTGGTGTTGATAGTAGCTTAGTCCTAAAAAAAGCAATTGATGTACTAGGTATCAATAATGTAAAAGCAGTGATAGTTAAATCAGAATTATTTAGAAACGAAGAATTTAATCAAGCTATTCAACTCGGTAACACGTTAAATGCAGATATCTTAGAGACTGAAATCGAAGAATTAAAAGAACCACACATCATTAAAAACACACCCGACAGTTGGTATTACAGCAAATGTTTATTATACGCAAAACTAGAAGATTTAAGAAAAACATTTGGATTCAATTATGTGTTAGACGGCATGATTATGGACGATATTTCAGATTTCAGACCTGGTCTTAAAGCGAGATCTGAATATGGTGTGAGAAGCATTTTACAAGAAGTTGAACTTTATAAAGAAGAAGTGCGAGAACTTAGTAAATCAAATGGCTTACCTGTTTGGAATAAGCCAGCACTCTGTAGCTTAGCTTCTCGCATTCCATATGGTGAACCACTTAGTTTCAACAAAGTTAATAAAGTTAATGAAGCGGAAAAATTTATTTTGAGTTTAGATATTAATAACGTTAGAGTACGTTATCATGACAATATTGCGCGTATCGAAGTTGATGAAACGGATATTGTTCCAATTATTCAACATAGAAACCAAATTTCACTACGCCTTAAAGAACTGGGTTTTGACTATGTCACAATTGACTTAGAAGGCTATCGTACAGGTAGTATGAATGAGGTCATACAATCTTAATTTTAACGCTATAATATAAAGGTGGTTTAACTATGACAGGTAAATATGATTCCATTGAATCATTATTGCAAGCTGTAAAAACAGATCAACTATCAATATCTGAGGCTAAAGTAGAATTAAATCAATATGATGAATTAGGTTTTGCAAAAATTGACCTGCATCGTAGAAAGCGCCAAGGATTTCCAGAAGTAATATTTGGCGAAGGTAAAACTGAACAACAATTAGTGAAAATCATCCACTCATTAATATTACACGAAGAAACAATATTAATTACTCGTGTCAATAATGAAAAAGCCAATTTTATTTGTGAAACATATCCTCAATTGGTATATCATGCAACAGCACAAATCGTTTGTACATCATTAGAGCATATTACCAAAACACAACGTCAAGCTGCCATCATTTGCGCTGGCACGTCTGATCTTCCTGTAGCGGAAGAGGCTGCTATAACAGCAGAAGTAATGGGGATATCCGTAAAAAGGTTTTACGATGTTGGGGTCTCTGGTATCCACCGACTTTTCGCTCATATTGATGATATTCGCAACTGCAATGTATCTGTAGTAATAGCTGGCATGGAAGGTGCGTTAGCAAGCGTAGTTGCTGGCTTAGTTGACCACCCTGTCTATGCCGTACCGACTAGTATTGGTTATGGTGCGAATCTAAATGGTGTCACAACATTGTTATCAATGATTAATTCATGTGCACCTGGTTCTAGTGTACTTAATATTGATAATGGCTTCGGTGGTGGTTATAATGCTGCTATGATTGTCAATATGTTGGAACAACATTCAGGGATGGAGTGAATGATATGACAAATACAATATATTTAGATTGTCACGCTGGTATTGCAGGTGATATGTTGCTATCTTCCCTAGTAGATTTAGGTGCAAATATAGCTTACATTGAATCTCATTTACAAAAGTTGCCACTTAATGATTTTAAGCTGCGCTTTTCTAATCAAAACAAGCAAGGTATTCAAGCTAAGCATCTAAACATTGATTTTAGTGAAACGACACATCATAGAACAGCTGCTGATATTACAAATATGATACAGGATAGCGATTTACCTGAAAGAGTTAAAGTACGAAGCCAAAAAGTCTTTGATACGATTGCTCATGCAGAAGCTAAAATTCATGGGATGTCCGTCGAAGAGGTGCACTTTCATGAAGTAGGCGCAATGGATTCCATTATCGATATTATCGGGGGCTGCCTTGCTTTAGAAAATTTGAAAATTGATGAATTACACGCTTCTCCAATTCCAACAGGTGGAGGTAAAGTAAATATCGCTCATGGATTATATCCTGTTCCTGCACCTGCAACGGCAGAAATTTTAAAAGGCATACCGCTCGCTTCTTTTGATATTAATAGCGAATTAACGACACCAACCGGAGCAGCTTTCATTAAAGCATTAACATCTAAAATTGGCCCTTTACCTTCTGTCACAATAGAGCAGATTGGTTATGGATGTGGCACCAAAGACTTTGATTTCCCAAACATATTGAGAGCAATTCAATTCAAAACTAAAGATAATACACCAACGCAAGTCCAAGTAATAGAGAGTCAGATTGATGATATGTCTGCTGAAATGCTAAGTTACTTTCTTGAACAAGTTTTAGAAGATGGTGCATTAGATGCATACTTCACACCTATCACTATGAAAAAAAGTAGGCCAGCCACTCAAATCACAGTCATTTGTAAGATAGAAAATGCACAATTTTTCGAAGACTATGTTTTAAAAAATACATCGACATTAGGTATTAGAAGTTACACGGTTAATCGTAAAGTACTCCATAGACAATTCGAAACAATTCATACAAATTATGGAGCGATTTTAGTGAAAACAGCAATGTTAAACGGCAAAATAATTAAGGCAAAACCAGAATTTGAAGATGTGCGAAACGCCGCAATTCAAGCCAACAAACCATTCTTACATGTATATAATCATATTAATCAAGAGATTCAAAAACATATACAGATTGATTGAACTACTTAAAAAGTTATGACACATAAATCCTAATATAATAAGCCTATAACTGAGATTCTGTAAAATTCAGTTATAGGCTTATTTCATTTTAGCATTTAATATGATTAATTATTTTTTGTGTTTTCTGGCTTTTGAGCATCCGGATTGGTGTATTTTGACGGATTGTAATCGGCACCTTTCGTATAATCAGCAGAAGCATCCCATAATAAAAATTCATTTATATCATGATCTTTTAACGCTTGTACTTGTGCAGTTACTTCTGTTTTGTCATAGACTTTATACTGCCCTTCTCCTAAATAAGATGCTGTAAAATCTTGAAGCCATGGACGAGATTTAACCTTTTTATGATCGATATCTTTGAGTGCTTCTTTTTCCTTATCAAGATAACGATCCACTGTTTTATAAGGTTCTGTATCTGGAGCTTCTAATCCAAAATCACCTGGACTCCAATGAGAAGGATAAATCATCGATGAAATGACATCTACATTCTTTGCGATTTTAGGGAAACTTTGCCCAATACCTGGTGTTTCTTTAACAGTAGCTGCGTAACCAAAAACATCAGCGGATGTTTGAACATCGTATGATTTCAAATCTTTACGTGCTGTTTTTAAAAAATTAGTAATCGTATCCACACGTTGCTCAACATGATTTAAATCACTATTTTTATATTTTCCATTTGAATACTGCAGTGATTTATCCTTATTTTCAAATCCCTCAGGAAATCGAACATAGTCGAATTGTACTTCTTTAAATCCTGCTTTAGCCGCTTCTTTTGCAACTGCAATATTATAATTCCATACTTTATCATTAAAAGGATTTGAAAAACTATCTCCACCTTCATTTTCCCAAACATTACCATCAGACGTTTTAAATGACCAATCCGGTTTTTTTTGAGATAATCTAGAATCTTTAAATGTAACAATACGTGCAATTGGATAAATATTGTTTTTTTCCATCGCTTTCATGATTTTTTTCACATCAACACTATTCACTGTATTACTGCTAATCAATTTATTGTCACTTTTAAAGTCCATCGTTATATTTCCTTCATCATCTTTAACATCAATTACCATGGCATTTAATTCTGTTTCATTTATAAATTGAATGAGCTCTTCAAAGTTTTTACCATTTGCTGAATTAGGTGTGACATAGATACCTTTCACACCGTCTTTTGGATAGTCAATATCACTATATGTATGCTTATTCGATTTGCTTGTGCTTTCTTTTCCTCCATTTGTTTCTTTTTCATTGTTAGAACCACTGTTACAAGCTGACATCATTAATACGGTCACAAGTAGCATCACTATAAATTTCCAAACCCTCATTAAGTTATCTCCCTTCCCCTTAATCATTTCAACGACAAAAACATTTCAATGACAAATAAGTATTACAATACACATATTATAGTATTTTAATATTTTAAACAATGTAAATTCAAAACTTTTATTTACAAAAAAGACAGAAATAGCGATCAACTGACGTATTGACGACTTATTTCTGTCTTTTAGCTGTTATTTTTAATATTATGAAATCAACTGGTCCAAATTTTATTTAATTGAAGGTCCTATGCTTAAATTTGCACTCGTTAATGCTTGCTCTAAGACATCTAGTACATGAATACTGTGTTCTAATTGTCTTGTTGCAAATATAGTATTTTGTTCCCGAATCACTTTTTCGATTTTCACAAATTCTTCATACATTCGATGCTTGTGTGCATTTACTTGATAATACTGGGTACCACCAGTGTGATATTTTAATTCGAATGCATTCAACTCGTTTGTAGGACCTTTAAGATTAATTGTAGCTTTGTCTCCTTGAATATAAGATTGATTATCAGAACTAGAGTCTTTAGCCCCGATACAAACCACTTTCATATCTTCATATTCTAATTGTAAGATACCAGAAGTATCGATATTTTTTTCAATATTTGCAAAGTATGTCACTTTATTAGGTTCACCAAATAAGCCTACTGCTAAATGGATATTGTAAACATTTATATCCATTAATGCGCCCCCGCCCTTACTTGGGTCAAATGCTGGTTGAATAATGTCATTTTTAAAATCATCAAATCTTGAAGAATACTGAGAATAGTTAAACTGAGCAATTTTGCAATTCCCAATTTCTGGTATGCTTTGCTTTAGTACGTCATAATTACTTAAATACAAATTTGTAATAGCTTCAATTATAATCACATTTTGTTGCTCGGCTAAATCTTTTAGTATGATGAGCTCTTCTGCAGTTAATGTAAATGGTTTTTCACAAATCACATGCTTATTTTGCGCTATTGCTTTACGTGCGTATTCAAAGTGAAGATGATTGGGAACAGCCAAATAAACAGTATCTATCTTTTCATCTTCTATAAACGCTTGATAATCTTCATAGACTTGTTTAATATCAAATTGCTTTTGCAATTGAGCTACATTCTCAGGATTACGTCCAGTAGTCACTATGCTTTGTATATGAATTTCAGGTACCTCTGACATCACTGGCAATGCTTCTTTTACAATTTTTCCGGCTCCAACTATACCTATATTCATAAATTTCCCCTTTTTTATCATAAAAATTTATTGTCTATATTGAAATAACTATGACTTTTTCGAATCAAAAATCAAATCATCCATTACGATCATAAAGGCTGTAATATTTATCTGTTCAGCCTTATAATGCATAATACGTCATAGTTTGTTTGTCCATTTTATCATCTGTATATAATTATATTTGAATGTTTCAGGACAATTTTAAATGTTGAGTTAATATCACTTTATTACGTGGTCTTGTACTATTTCCCAAGAAATAACTGCTTGTGTACAAATCATTTACCACTACATTGATTTTAGCAAATGTTCACTCTTGTTATTAACTTATAATTAATTCAACGAGTTCTTCTGCTGACGTTTTACCGAAATAGTAAGGAATATCAATTTCACTTAAAGCATCAAGCAAATCTGCTTTAACAACTCGAACACCAATAAGTTGCTGTTCAACTTCTTTAATCTCACCTTGTCCGAAAAAGTCACCATAAATACGACATGCAACAATCCGACCTTGTTCAACGGCTAGTGTGATATCAATGGTGCCTGCAGCTAATTTCGCATCTCTATTATATTCATAACGTGGAGAACGTCCATAGTTCCATTCCCAATTCTTGTATTTTTTTGCCACCATTTCATCTATTACATGCCAGTCTGCTTCACTTAATTCGTAACGTTTAACGTCATTGATATCGTCTAAGCCCAATAATTGTTTAATCATTAAGTCTTTAAACTCATGTATAGTAATATTTTGATATTCAATTGCTAAATTGTCACGAATACTTCCAACTCTCGACCTAACAGATTTAATTCCTTTAGATTCAATTTTTTTACGGTTCGGTTTCAACACTTTAATCATTGCTTCGTAATCAACATCTAATAAGAGTGAGTAACCACCATAGATACGTCCATTGATCAAAGTCATTGCAGCACCAGAAATTTTCTTTCCATTAATCTCTAAATCATTACGCCCACTTTGAACGACTTCAGTAGCACCTAAATTATGTAACGCCTTAATTGCTGGCTCATAAAACTTTTGAAAATCACCATATATCGAATTATCATTTTGTAAAAGACAGCACATATTCACAGCACCACGATCTACATAAACTGCGCCACCTCCAGTTTCACGACGCATCACTTGTATACCGTGTTCATCTATATAATCTTGATTAATCTCTACTGCTGTATTTTGAAAACGACCTATTTCTACTTTTGGATCGCAATAATAAGGTAATAAAATATCATCATCTAAAAAAATATTTTGACTTACATAGACTTGCATTGCAGTATTAACTGCACCGTCTGTTATATATTCACCATTTCGAATCGGTTCAATTAAATACATAGTTTTCTCCTACTTTGCTAATTTATTATTTGCTTCTAAAACTAATGTCGAAATATCATCCGTTAAATGTATTGTTCGTTCACGTATATTTTGAGGTATCCTATATGCTTTTTTATTTAATGTCATAAATAATGCATCAGAATTCTGTCTTGTCATACGTTGAAAAGGATGTTTCACAAACTGAGGTGTAGTATAACCAATACCGATTTCTAAATATAGAACTTTTCCTTCCTTATGATTTTCAAGAAACTGATTGTAACGAGATAATTGTGCCTCAAAATCTGCATCTTCTACCATACCGACTTGTGCTTTTCGCTTATTAATTTCCATAGGTGCATCACATTTGGGACAATGTGGTACAAGTTCGCGCGGCACTTCCATATTTGATTGCTCTTGGATCATTTGACGGATTGCCTCATCGTCTCTATAGGTTTGTGGATGACAATGTTGACTACACTGCCATAGAATATATTCACCTTGGATATGAAATACTTTGTCCAAATCATAACCAGCAACTGCAAACGCATTATCTGCATTAGTGGTAATAATATGATGCGCTTTGTTTTTTAGTATTTCTTTCAGCGCAACATAGGATGCACCTACTGGTTGATCTAAATAATTCAATGCAACAAATCTACTTTGAAATGCCCAGTATTCTTGCCAACTTTCAAATGTATGAAGACTTGCTTGCAACATATCAAAAAATCCATATTTTTCTATAAAATCCGGAAAATTTTGGGTAAATCTTTTTCCTATATACGTAAACCCATCTGAAGCAGACATACCTGCTCCTATGCCTACAACTACTGCATCTGCTTCATCTATAGCTTGTGCTAATACATCAGATTGACTACTTTGATTTGTTGACATAACACGCCATGTTGTTTCAGTCATAACGTTTTAGCTCCTCCTTATATAATTGTGCATCTGTATCAGTAAACACGTTAAAAATAATCTTCGTATCATCCATATGATGCTCTTTTTTATAATCCAATACAGTGTTAATGGCTATCTTTGCAGCTTCTGCTTGAGGAAAGCCAAACACACCTGTAGAAATACAGCAAAACGCTATACTTTTTAGCGAATGTTGTTTTGCAATTTCTAAACAACTTCGATATGCGCGTGCCAACAAATCTTTATTCATATCAGATACAGGTAATTTGCGAACTTGTGGCCCTACTGTATGAATTACATATTGGGCTGGCAAATTATATGCTGATGTTATTTTAGCTTTTCCTATACCTTCTTTTTTCCCTTGTGCTTCCATAATTTCATGACATGCCAAACGTAACTGTACCCCAGCTTTAGTATGAATGATGTTATCAATACAATTATGATTAGCTTCAAAACAACCTAATAATTGACTGTTTGCTGCATTCACTATCCCATCTACTTTGAGTTGAGTGATATCTCCTTGCCATAAAAATACATCATCACCAATCATTGGCGACAATGTATCAATATGAGTAACATGTTGACGATTCATCGTTTGTAAAAATGCATCTTGTACATCTAAATAAGTGTCAGCAATAGGTCGAGGTAATCTTACATTGGCGAGCCCTCTATACATTTCCCAACGTGATGTTTCATCTTCCGGTAAATTTAAAGTTGTTTCACCATGTGCTTCACGCCATAAATATTCAATTAAATAAGATAAGCGCTCTTGTTGTTGCATATATTATGCCTCTGGTAGTGCGTTAAATGCTGCTTCATCAACATTTTCTAATTTAACTAACCAATTCTCTTCTGGTTTTTCTGAATTCAAAATTGTTGGTTCATCTTCTGCTTTTGTATTTCGTTCTACAATCGTACCAGCTAATGGAGATTGAACATCTAACACTGTCTTAGAAGCCTCAATACTTACTATTTCGTCATCTACTGTCACTTCATCGTTACCTATAAATTCTACGTAACCAACTGTACCTATATCGTCTTGTAACTCTGGCGTCATACTATAAACATATTGTGCGCCTACTTTTTCTACCCATAAATAATTCGCTAATTTTTTCATAATAAATACTTCCCTTCATAAATAATTTATAAATATATTTCTGCAAGCAATTCAATAGCTCGACAACGTGCTTCAATACTCGGTATCAAAGGCACCACCATGACTTCATCTGCATTAAAATCTTGTATCATGCGATCTATTTGTGGCTTTGCACTTTCTTTGGCGCCCACAATGATGCGTGCACGACTTTGAGCTATTTGTCGCTCATCTTTCTCTGTACAATGATAAGATTGTGCTGTTTCAGGCGAGGGCATACGTTCAAATTCAGCAAACTGTTCCTTACCTAATAACCATATATCTAGACTTTGGCCCAAAATTTCTGCTTCTTCTACTGTATCAGCTAATGCAATAAAGACAGTAATCATCACGGATGGCGCCATATTTAATGACGATGGTTGAAATGCGTCTCTATACATTTTCACACTATCTTTTGCTTTAGCTATTGCTTTAGCATTAGGTAATAGAAAAGTACCTAATGTATAACCCATACCTTGTGCCCCCACCTTTTTAGCCGATGCTACACTGGTGCTTAGCAACCACATGCTGGGTATGAATTTCGTACTTGGTTGTGCTACAACGCGATGATGTCGCTGCTGCGTCTGTTGCTCTGTTAAATAATGTCTCACATCTTCAATAGACTGCCCGTAGTCTAAAAAGTGTGATTTTGTTTCATTCATCGCCGATTTCACTTGAGCAGTACCTGCATTATTGCCAATACCTAAATCGACACGTCCAGGATGAAGTGCTTCTAACATACGGAAGTTTTCAGCAACTTTATATGGGCTGTAATGAGGTAACATCACCCCACCTGACCCCAGAGAAATGTTTTTTGTTTTATTTAAAATTTGCATCATTAATAATTCAGGACTACTACATGCAAATGCTGGTACATTATGATGTTCTGTTAACCAAAAACGTTTATAGCCGAGTTTGTCAGCTAACTGTGCTAATCGAACAGTATCTTGTAAAGCTTCTTCGGCAGATTTGCCTTCGTCAATCACAGCATAATCTAACACATTAAATTGAACCACGTGAATTACCACCTCCACCAATCATACATTATACAATACGCTTTGTTAACGATTGTTCTTAAAGCAAGTATATTTGAGTATCTTATGACTTTCAGTTAAGATAAATGCAACGTAACATCACTATACACTCTACTTAATACAACATGCGTCCACTTTATATTGTCTACACCTTATAGGATAACGGATATAGAGAATTTTTGTTAGATTTTGTTTAAAAAATTTCTACTTTTTAATCGTTTTGACCCTTTTATATTTAAGTGTTACTTTAAAATTATTAATAACAACGAAGATAGAGGTTATAATTATGAATATGAATTACAATGCATTATTAAAGCCACTAACATTGCCAAATGGTATTGTCTTAAACAACCGTTTTGTTTTATCTCCAATGACAACTAATTCTTCTACACAAGACGGACATATCACAGAAGCAGATATTAATTATGCACGACGTCGTGCACACTCAGCACCACTTCAAGTTACTGGCGCCGCTTATATTGAACCTTATGGACAATTATTTGAATATGGTTTTAGCATTACTGATGATAGTTGTATCCCTGGCTTAACAACTTTAGCTAATGCTATGAAACAAAATGGCAACAAAGCAATACTACAACTTACGCATGCCGGTCGTTTTTCAAATCAAGCTATTTTAAACTTTGGTCAAGTATTTGGTCCAAGTGCGATGACCTTAAATTCTCCAATTAAGCATGAAGTTTTATCTATGACTACAGACAAAATCAAATCCGTTATACAACAATACGCAGATGCAACATCACGTGCAATTAAAGCAGGGTTTGATGGTGTTGAAATTTCAGCTGCACAACGTTTATTAATCCAAACTTTTTTCTCGACTTTCTCTAATTTAAGGACCGATGAATATGGTAGCCAAAATTTAGAGAATAGATCACGCTTTGAATTAGAAATATTAAAAGCTGTTCAAAATGTTATTGATCGAGAAGCACCTTCACAGTTTATTTTAGGTTATCGTGCCACACCCGAAGAAACACGTGGTAGTGATGTAGGTTACACTGTTGATGAGTTTAACCGTCACTTAGACTGGGTGTTAGAAACTGCCGACATTCAATATTTAGCGATTGCAAGTTGGGGACGTCAAATCTATCAAAATAAAGTACGTTCTGAAGGAAAATATAATGGAGAATATGTCAATGCGGTCGTTTATAAATATCTCAACGGACGCATTCCACTCATAGCTAGCGGAGGTATTAATTCTCCTGATAGTGCTTTGGATGCCTTACAAAATGCGGATATGGTGGGCATGTCATCACCATTCGTCACTGAACCAGACTTCGTTACTAAATTAAAAGAACAAAGACCAAATGACATTGATTTACATGTAACTCTGGAAGATATAGATGAATTAGCTATCCCTTATGCTGCTTTTAAAGATATTGTAAAAATGATGGATTATGGTGAAGGTTTAAAGAAAGAAACTCGAGATGAATTGCGTAAACTTGAAACAAATTATGATGAAGTAAATTATAAAGAAGTAGATCATAAAAATGGGACATAAGGCTTCCACGATATAAAAATTATGATTCTAAAAACACACACGATGAAAATCATCATCCATGTATTCAACAAATTCAATACTTAATAACTAGTTACAAAATGCACTAAAATGCGCTTTGATATTTGTTTCAATCATATTTTGTTAAACATTTTTTAAAAAAGCAGGCTCGAAAATTAATTTTCGAGCCTGCTTTTTTATACTATTTTCACAAAGTGTATTGGCAAATGTTTAATATAAACCTTTTAATTCATTACTTGTGTCAATAAATATATTTTTAACTTGTTGATAGTTACTCAATGCTGCTTTATACGTTTCACGACCAATACCTGATTTTTTATAACCACCAAATGGTGCGCCTTCAGGCACTTGGTTATACGTATTTATCCAAATTCTGCCTGTTCTAACTGCTTTAGCAATATTCAATGCGCGAGTAATATCTTGTGAGAATACCCCACCTGCTAAACCATAGTCAGAATCATTAGCAATTTTAATCGCTTCTTGATCGTCTTTCACTTTAATTACTGTTAAAACTGGACCAAAGATTTCTTCTTGCGCTAATTTATTTTGGTTATCACTAACTGCAATCAGCGTTGGTTCTATAAAGTATCCTTTATCTAATCCATTTTCAACAATACGTTTGCCTCCAGTTAACACCTCAGCATTTGACTGTTCAGCATAATCGATATAAGACAATATTTTATTCATCTGTTCATCACTCGTTTGGCTGCCCATTTGAGTATCTTCATCTAATGGATCACCAACCTTAATATTTGAAAATGCCTCTTTTAATCTAGAAATTAACGTGTCGTATATACCTTCTTGAACCAATAAACGTGAGCCTGCACTACATACTTCACCTTGATTAAATAATATACCGAGTTGGATACCTTCAACAGCTAAATCTAAATTTGCATCATCCAAAATAATATTGGCACTTTTACCACCAAGTTCTAATGTGGCAGGGACAATACGTTTTGCACCTGCATCGGCAACTTGATAGCCGACATCTGTTGAACCTGTAAATGATAATTTATCTACACCTTCATGATTAAAAATAGCATTACCTGATTCTGAACCTTTACCAGTTACAATATTAACCACACCTTGTGGCAATACTTCTTGAAAAATCTTTCCTGCTTCTAATAAACTTAAAGGCGTTGAGGAAGATGGCTGAATAACAATTGTATTCCCTGCAGCAATGGCTGGTGCAATTTTCCATGCTGCTAAGAGCATTGGGAAATTCCAAGCTACTACAGCACCAACAACGCCAATAGGTTCATGACGTACGATACTCATAGTATCTTTATCAATATCATTAACCGAACCTTCATGTGTTTCAATAACACTTGCAAAATAGTTAAAATGTCTTGCAGCGTATGGTATATCAATCGTTGAAGTTTCACGAATCGGTTTACCATTATTCAAGGTTTCCACTGTTGCAAGTTTATCTTTATTTGCCATCAATTTTTCACTGATTTTTCTTAATAAATTCGCACGCTCTGTTTTAGAAGTTAAACTCCATGATTCAAAGGCGCTTTGGGCTGATGATACAGCTTTGTCGATATCCGTTTCGTCAGCTTTGGAAATATTTGATAGTATCTCCCCTGTAGCTGGATTAACAACTTCTAATGTTTCTCCACTATTACTTTTTACAAATTCACCATCAATTAACAATCCATAATTCTCATCAACATAATCTTTTATATTTACTGTCATGACAATCTCTCCTTTGTTTTGGTGTTATTGATAATAACTTTATTTAAACCTATAGTTAACCTAACGTCACAATTCCATTGTAAACGAATATGTGCTGTTTTTAAAAAATTTCCAATTATCACCCGTTTTGTTGGGCAAAAGCTTTGCCTATCGCATCTAATTTTTCTGGTGCATCATGTACATCCATGTGCACTTCTACAAAATGCATCATGTTAGGAGTTTGATTGATTTCATTTAATGCTGTTGCTAACGCATTACTTGTTGTAACATCATGTATCTTAACTTCCGTATCTTTCATACCAAACACGGACGGTAACTGCTTGTAGTCCCACATTTTGATATCGTTGTATGGTGCGCTTTCACCATGAATTTTACGTTCCACTGTATAACCATCGTTATTTATTACAAAAATAACTGGTTTTAAATCCTCACGTATGATTGTTGATAATGCTTGAACAGTTAACTGTAGTGAACCATCACCAATCAACAGCACATTTCTACGTTGTTTGTCTGCAATTTGTGTTCCTAAAGTCGCAGGTAAAGTATAACCGATTGAGCCCCATAATGGTTGTCCTATAAATGTATTATCTTTAGAGAAAAGTAAGTCATAAGCACCAAAGAATGATGTTCCTTGTTCAGCAAGTATAACGTCCTTGGGTTGAATAAATTGTTGCATTAATTTGAAATATGTTGACTGTTTTAATGGCTCATCACTTAATTCAACTGTTTCGTTGGTTAATTGATAACGCGGATAGCTTACGTCAGCCGTATAATCAATTTCCAATAAACTATCTAGTAAATCTGCAAGTCTTACTTCTTCATCATGTAATTCATCTACTTTGAAATGATGATGATTAATCATGATTACATTTTCTAAATTGAATTTATAAGAAAATCCAGCTGTAGCAGAATCCGTAAGTTTTGCTCCAATATTCAAAATTACATCACTATGATCTACATAAGCTTTAATTTGTTCATCTGCGATCTTTCCATCATAAATACCCATATAATATTGATTTTCTTCATTGAAAGCCCCTTTACCTAAGGACAATTGAGCAACTGGTATATGCGTTTGGTTAACAAATTGTTCTAGTTTGTCATGCAGCCCAAAACTATTGATTTCATGACCAGTAATAATTAAAGGCTGCTTCGCATTTTTCAATTTGTTTTCTATTATGTCTATATAACTGTCAACATCTTGTTTGACTGGCGCCGTATATTGATACGGTGTTTGTACTTCAATATTTACAGCAGCTACATCGATAGGTAAGTGTATATGCACGGGACGTTTTTCATTAATTGCTGCATTGATTAATCTTGGAATTTCAGTTTGTGCATTTTCTGGAGTAATATATCCTTGTGCTGTCGTGATAGGTTTATACATTTTTCGATAATCATCAAATGTGCCTTCACCTAATGAATGGTGAACATATTTACCAGCACGTTCAACTTCACGAGTTGGTGCTCCTGTGATTGCTATGACTGGTACACGTTCTGCATAAGCACCTGCTATACCGTTAACCGCACTTAGCTCTCCCACACCAAATGTTGTTACCATAGCACTAATGCCTTTGATTCTTGCATAGCCGTCTGCTGCATAACTAGCGTTAAGTTCATTTGTGTTACCAATCCATTCCATATCATCTCGATTGATAATATCATCTAAAAATGTAAGATTAAAATCACCAGGCACGCCAAATACTTTATCAACACCAACTGAGCGAATTGCATCCATCAAATATTGTCCTACTCTTTTTTGCATACATCATTTCTCCTTTAATGTGTTTCATTTTCATTACACATTAAATATAACTTGTTAAATAAATTAGGTCAAGTTTGTTGACTTATTTATACCTCCAAACAAAATAAAGAGACTTGCTTTCTAAAATCTAGAAAACAAACCTCTGATATAAATAATTGTATTCAGTAAATGTAACTTCGCTATACTATTGACAAAAATACTTAAAAAATTATTCTTGGTCGCCTTTCAAATATTTTACTGATTGAAATCCTTCTCTATACGAAGCAAATTCTTCCATAATTGCATACCAATCATTGCCTACTTTTTCTTGAATTTCTTTAAACATATCATTTTGCGCTTTATTTAATTTACGAACTAAGTTCCGGCCTTTTTCTGTTGGATACAACGTTTTAATACGCTTGTCCTCTGGCGCTTGTTTTTCTACAATGAATGCCTCATCTCTTAGTTTTTTTAAAGTTGCATGGCTACCTTGTTTTGAAATTTCTAGATTTTTCAATAAATCTTTAATCGAGATACCAGGGACTTTTTCAATAAAAAATAAAAATCTATGGTGTTGGCGATTCAAACCATAATCTTTAATGATTTCATCCGCTGTCGTAATAAATGTTTTATATGCAAAGTAAAATAGCAAATTTTCATAGTCATTATTTTTTATTTCCATAAGTCACAATCCTTTTTAAATATGTCTTAAAATTTTGGGAGGTAAATTTATTTCAACGCTTTAATAAAACGTTCAACGCCGTCTTTAGCAGTTTGGGGTGCGCAAGCCACATTCATTCTTAAAAACCCTCTGCCTTCTTCACCATACTTTGTCCCAGGTTCAAGCGCGACTTTACCTTTTTCTAGTAATTTTGTCATTATTTCTTCTTCAGTCAAGCCAGTTTCTCTATAATCAATCCATAACAAATAGGTTGCTTGAGGCTTTTTAATCTTTATTTGTGGTATAGCTTTGGTAATTTCTGAAATAACATAATCCATATTTGAAGAAACAATATTTATGAGCTCATTAAGCCAATCTTCTCCATGGTTGTAAGCAGATTCTAGTGCAGCTGCTCCAAATGGACTAATACGGTTAACACCTAAACCATGTGCCGTAAAATTAGCCGCTAATGCTTGTCTAACATCTTTATCAGGCGAAATAATCAGAGCAGCATGAATACCTGCTAGATTAAATGTTTTTGTAGGTGCAGTGCATGTAATGATTTTTTGTGCTTCTTTATCAGACGCTAATTTATCAAGAGGAATATGTTGATAACCTGGAAATACCAAATCGGCGTGGATTTCATCTGATAATATTAACACGTCATATTTAACACAAAGTTCAATCACTTTTTTTAAAGTGTCTTTAGACCAAACAATCCCGCCTGGATTATGCGGGTTGCATAAGATAAACATTTTTACGCCTTGCTTCAACTTTTCTTCAAAGTCTTCAAAGTCAATCGAGTAATTTCTATCATCTTCTATCAAAGCACACGTAATTAATTGTCGATTCATACCTGAAGGTAAATTGGAAAAAGGTGGGTAAACTGGAGGCGTGATTAAAACACTATCTTTTGGAGCCGTAAATGTCTCAATAATTGACGCTATCGCAGGAACTACGCCAGAATGCGCAAGAATCCAATCTTTCCCAATATGCCACTCATGACGTTTGTTAAACCAAGATTGAATTGCATTTTTACAGTGTTCATCTAAATAAGAATAGCCAAACACGCCGTGATCGACACAATTTTTCAATGCATCAATTACTGGTTGAGGTGCCTTAAAATCCATATCTGCAATCCACATTGGCAGTATGTCTGAAGCATCATCAATATGATACACATCCTCCATCGTATCCCATTTAACTGATCTCGTCTGTTTTCTATTAACAACTTCATTAAAATTATAAGTCATTACAACCACTCCTTTATCTTAAATCACTTTACTGTTGATTCTTTTTCTCAAAAAAACAATATAACCCAAAATGACATATACCACGGCCAATGACACAAAAATAATTTCACATATCAACATGAATTGTAATAAGGTTTGTATTGGGCTCGGAAAACGCATATGATACATAAAATTAAAATAAGCAGTCGCTGTTGTTACCCATGGAAACGTTAAAGCAGCAAATGAAAATTTAAAATTGATAGCCATTAACTTAGGAATAAACGTTAATGAAACTACAAAAAGTAATTGGGATATGATAAAGCCAAATATCGTCAATATGAAGTCATCAAATTTTGCACTAATTAAAAAGCCATTAAAACAAAGTGCTGCTGGAGCCGCTATGATGACTGCCATTGGAAATTGGTTTTCGTTATATAAGCGCCAAGTTTTTTTGATTAAAATAATCGCTATTAATATTATAAAGCAAAAAGTTGCTATATATACCGTGAATTCCCCTAAAACTGGATTAAATTCTTTTGCAGTTTCAGATATTACACCTATTCCTACAAATGTGACAAACCAACTCGTATTCGGCAAAACAGTACCTTTGTTAGGTAATATTAGATGATAGTAAATGAAACCTACGATAATGATGAATTGGATGATAATCGTTAACCACCATAACCATATTAGTATACCTAGATTGACGTTTAAGTGATGCTTTATGATGTAAATGATTGTCATTAGAGCCATTGGAAAAGTTGGGAAAGTAGCACAGATATTACGATCGCTCAATTCATCCCGTACTGTATTGGGATATAATATGCATTTTTGTATAAATAACAATAAAATGATACAACTCAATATAAAAAATAATACCGCTAAGCCATGCCAAGTCATATTAAACAGCAAATTACTAAGTGACGCGATCCCTAATGCTAATCCACAAATAGCTGTTGGTAATACTTTTATCAATTTATAAAACATAATTTTTAATCCTTTTATATTATATAGTTATATGATTACTATACTATGCCCATACTATTTATGTGTAAAATAAGATTATTATTTCATAATCATTTTTTCATTTGACTTAATTTACTATGCCTTTATCTGTACATTGATTCAATTGGTACGCATAGTTGAATGTCTCATTTATATCAGTATATTAATCTTCAATAACGTCTAGTCCTTTGTCTCGCAATTCCTTTATGCCTTTGAGCATTTGATTAATTTCGTCATCCGAATGTCTTTCCCATGCGCTTAATTCCGCGACAATTTTCAGTGGTTCACTAGAGCGATAAGAAAGCGTTGGATTGCCAGGAAATTTTTTATCTGTGACATTCGGATCGTCTTCGAACTCTCCTAATGGTTCAACAACATAAATATGCTCTTCTGCTATATCTTTAGACAAAGCAACTGCAAGTTCAGCTCCCCATTTTGCTGCTTCTAATGTACCAGTGAAATATATATGATTCATAATTCGGTCCTGATAATTAGATTTATACAAAGGATATAATAAATCACCAATCTCCAATTTAGCTTTCGTCCCATGTAAATATAAATTTTGCCCAAACTGCGCTTTTGTACTGTTCATCGTGTAGCCCCCTCATAATCATTAAGCTGTTAAATTATTATATGCAATATCTATTGGAAAATACAGACTATAATATCTGAAATTCTCATAGTATAATTAAAGCAAAGGACATTTTAAATTTTTATAACTTTATATCATTTTTGAACAATTGCTAATTATAAAAAATAATGAATAACATAGCGGTATTTAAAAAACTTCTCCTTTTTTTATATCTAAATAAAAGCGGGGCTACTAAACTTCAATTCGTTTAGATAGCCCCGTTTTATATACGATAATGATATTTAACTTACTAAGCATTAAACCCACTATTTAAATGGACTAACTCATCTGCTTTATCTGTAAAGACGCCGTCTACGCCCCAATTTGACAATTGATTTGCCCTCATTTTACTATTTACAGTCCATACATTTAACTCATAACCTGCATTTTTAATTGAACGCACGCGTGCTTGACTCAGTTTTGCATCTTCTATATTGACAATCGTTGATCCACAATAATCTAAAAGTGTTCTCCAATCACCTGTAAAAGCTGCTGCTTTAAAAAGAACTGCCCGCTTATATTGTGGCATTAATTGCTGTGATAATTTCAATAAAACAATATTAAAACTAGATAATAAAACGTCCGAGCTTGAATTTAATGCTTTTAATTTTTCTGCAATTTGTTTAACCATACTTTCTGATAAAGCACTGCCATTTCCACCAGTTACACCCTTTAATTCTATATTTAAATTCATTTTATATTTATTAGCAAATGCAATCACATCATCAAAAGTCGGTAATTTTTCTTCTGCATACTTTGCATTAAACCAATTACCAGCAGATACATTTTTGATTGCATCATAATTTAATTGTGTAATTTCACCTATCATATCTGTTGTTCGATCTAAAAAATCGTCATGAATAATGACCAGCTGTTCATCTTTTGTAATTGCAACATCAAGCTCAATCCATTTTAATCCAGTCACATTTGCTGCTGCTTCAAATGCTGCCAACGTATTTTCAGGAGCTTTACTTGATAATCCTCTATGAGCATAAACTGTAAACATATCATCTTCCCTTTCAATGTGATTTTAGTGTAATTATGATATGTCATGAACCATAATTCAAATTATCTAAGTTATTATCGACAAAAAATCATAGTTTACAGTCGAAAATCAAACAAAAAGTCGCCTTCTACATCCTTAAAAGGATTTCAAAGGCGACCAATATGTGTCGTATATTATGATTTTGAATTTACATATGAAGTTGGATCAACAGAATATCCGTTACCCACGCCACCTGACATACGTTGGAAATGTAGATGAGGTGCAGTAGAATTTCCTGTGCTTCCTGATAAACCAATTTGTTGTCCTTCTTTAACTTCTTGGCCAGATTTAACATTTAAAGAATTCATATGCATATACCATTGATAGTTATCACTGTTTTTCTCTTGGATTGTAACTTGGTTACCACCACCATAATTACTCCAACCACTTTGAATTACAGTACCATCTGCTAGTGAATAAACAGGTGTATTTTCATCCATAGCATAGTCAACGCCATAGTGTGCACCACCGCCATGGTAGCTACCATAAGGTTGTAATTGACGGTTTTTAGTTAACCAATTGGATGAATGCGTACTATTATTACTACTACTGTTTGACGCTGCTTCTGATTGTGTATTGTTTTGTTGTGGTGCAGCTTGTTGTTGTGGTGTTGAATCATTACTTGATGTAGCGTTTTGTTGTACATCATTAGTACCATTATTTTGTGTGTAATTCGTTTCATAATTGTTATTTGTTGATGCGTTATTTTGTGTATTATTTTCTACATTATTTTGTGCATTATTTGCTGTATTGTTTACGTTATTAGAATTACTTTGTGCTGTTTGTTCAGATTCAGTGCTTTGGTTCGTTGTTGCACTATTATCAACATCATTGTTTTGTGATGGTTGATTAATGTCATAACCTTCTGATTGTACTTCTTCATGACTTTGGTCATCAGTGTAGTTGTTATCATCTGAAGCATTTACATTTTCAACGTTTGAAGTGTTAGCACTTTGATTATTCATTGGGAAATAATAGTAATGATAATTCCCTTCATTATCTATTAAATAGAAATAATATTGTTGTTGATCAAACATAGATTGATCCCAGTTTCCATCTAATGTGTGATGATAGTTCCCATTATCATCTTGATCGATATAACCATAGTTAAAAATATCACTATTCGCGTGATTGCTTGTATATTGTGTATTTGATTGATTGTTTTCTGAAGCGTGTGCTTCTCCCTGTGCGACACCAATTGCACCTAAAGATAACGTAGCAATTGTTGCTGTAACCATTTTTTTCATAATTAATAAGTCCTCCCAAAATTTTTACATACATAATAGTATCAGAGAAACTGTATAAAGAGAATAGCAGAAACTGTTTTTTAATTTGTTAGTAATTTGTTTGTGATGTAACGTAAATTTTTTGAAAATTCCTTCTAGATAAGCAGATAGCTTTTCCATTACTTTTAATTGAACCCTATACATCTATATTACAGTTGTTGTAAATCGACTATAACAGTTAACTTTTTACACTTAACCTCCTAATTTCATATCCATTTTTTTCTTAAATATTACAAATTACTTTATCAAAAATTAAAAGCAGTGTCTTTTTGGTATGCTATATTACGTGCTAACATAGAACTATTAATTAAAAGTGAGGGATTCAACATGTATGAAGTTCATAATAATTATGCAGTAAAAGGATCAAAGACATATATTAAAGTAATTGTGGCTCTTTTTATTTCTGGATTCACCATATTTTCAATACTTTATAGTGTTCAACCATTAATCCCTCATTTCACAAAATCTTTTAATGTGAGCGAAACAAAGGCAAGTTTAGCTTTATCATCAGCAACTTTAACACTTGCCTTTGCCATGCTATTTTTCGGAGCCATATCTGAAGTGTTAGGCCGTAAACCTATAATGATTTTTTCCGTTCTTTCTGTATCCTTACTCGCCTTAATCCAACCATTTTTAACAGATTTCAATACCTTTTTAATTGTACGATTGATACAAGGCATATGTTTAGCTGGTTTACCATCAATCGCAATGGCATATATTGGTGAGGAAATTTCTTCGCACAATCTACCTGAAGCGATGGGCATTTATATTAGTGGAAACGCTTTTGGTGGTGCCTTTGGAAGAATATTCACCGGCTTTATTTCAAGTATTTATGGATACCAAACTGGCCTAATTTGCATAGGTGTTATCAGTGTCATTGCAGCCATTTTATTTACATTTTTATTACCATCATCTAAACATTTTGATAAACAGCGTTTTTCTGTCAAAGCATTATTAATTAGTTATTATAAACATCTAACAAATATTCGATTACTCAAACCTTTTATGATTGGCTTTCTGCTACTTGGTTGTAACATAGCTGCCTTTAACTATATTGGTTTCGTGTTATCAGAAAAGCCATACAATTTACATGATAGTATCATTAGTTTTATATATTTATTGTTTTTAATAGGTATGATTTCCTCAATACTAAATGCAAAATTACGTACTAAATTAGGTACTTTAAATGCTTTGAAATTTAGTGTTTTATTGTTAATTTTTGGTATTAACATCACTTTATTACCACCGCTAACATTCAAAATTATTGGATTAGCCTTTAGTGTTTATGCTTTTTTTAGTGGTCATGCAATCGCAAGTGCAGTAGTTACCAGTCGTGCGGAAGATCATAAAGCACAGGCTTCTAGCCTCTACTTATTGTTTTATTATATGGGGTCTTCTGTAGGAGGTACTTTAGCCGGTGTGTTTTATAACTATATTCAATGGCCAGGTGTCGTTTTAATGATTACTAGTTTTATGATTATTGCATTCGTTATTTCGCTTACCATTAAGCAAAAATAGGCTTGAAAATCTAAAATTTTAAGATTTTCAAGCCTATTTATATATTCAAACTTTTACTATTGTATTGTTGTTTCCATATTAGATTCAAATTCATCTAGTAATTCACGTGCTTCGTCAGTCGTATTTGTGCTCATCAGTTGATGTCTTAACTCACTTGCACCCCTGATACCACGCACATATATTTTAAAGAATCTGCGCAACGGTTTAAACAAGCGTGTTTCTTCTTGTGAATATTTGTCGAACAAATCAAGATGAAGTCTTAGCAAGTCTAAAAGTTCCGCACTCGTATGTTCTCTTGGTTCTTTTTCAAAGGCATAAGGATTATGGAAAATTCCTCGACCAATCATAATGCCATCAATACCATACTTTTCTGTCAGTTCAAGTCCTGTTTTTCTATCTGGAATGTCACCATTTATCGTTAATAATGTGTCTGGTGCAATTTCATCACGCAGTTGTTTTATTTCGCCGATTAATTCCCAGTGTGCGTCTACCTTACTCATCTCTCTACGTGTACGAAGGTGGATGGATAGATTCGCAATATCTTGTTTGAAAACATGTTTCAACCATTCTCTCCACTCATCAATTTCAGAATAACCTAATCGCGTTTTAACACTTACAGGTAGTCCTCCTGCTTTAGATGCTTGAATAATTTCAGCTGCTGTTTCTGGGCGTAGTATTAAACCTGAACCCTTACCTTTTGTTGCAACATTCGCAACTGGACAACCCATATTCAAATCAATACCTTTAAAACCCATCTCTGCCATACCAATACTCATTTCACGAAAATGTTCAGGTTTATCTCCCCAAATGTGTGCAACGATGGGTTGTTCGTCTTCTGTAAACGTTAAACGGCCACGTACACTGTGTACACCTTCAGGGTGACAAAAGCTTTCCGTATTTGTAAACTCAGTGAAAAAGACATCAGGTCTTCCCGCTTCACTGACCACATGACGAAAGACTACATCTGTTACGTCTTCCATAGGCGCCAAAACAAAAAATGGACGCGGTAATTCACGCCAAAAATTTTCTTTCATATATTTTTTAACCTTCTTATCTATTATTATCTCGAATTTTTATTCATGACGATATTACCACAAAAATAAGACTTATACAAAAAGATTTAAACACTCCAAAAAGCAACTCCCAACTAAGACTCATTACTTAAATAATTGAAACGTCACACACAATCACTAAAAAGTCTATTGTACGCTTGAATGACTCAGAAAGCAGTTCAAGATATACACATGGAAACAATCTATATTATTATTTCTTCATATCTTTAGCAAAAATATCAAAGTTATAAGACAAATTTCATTTAATTCCTAGTCCGATAACTATACATACTACTAAATAAACCTACACATAAAATAACAGCAGCAAAAATCAATGCTGCATTGAAGTTCCCTTCGTTTCCAATTAATAACCCAGATAATGCAGGTGCAATCATTTGTCCCAAACTGTATATAACAGTCAATATCGCAACTAAGTTCAATCTACTATTATTCTGATACATTAAAGCTTGTGCTTTGGACATAAATAATGTAGTAAGCCCTAAAAACGTTGAACCAAATAATAATGAACTTAATATTAAACTCAACTTACTTTCTGATAATATCGGTAAAATAACACTTATTATTTGTAAAATAAAAGCTAAATACGTTGCCTTACCATGACCTAAAACATCGGCCAACATAGACCAAAGAATAGTTGATGGTATTGCACCTAATCCAACAAACATCCAACTTAATGCCGCATAATCTGACAACGAGGGTATTGATTTAACAATAGCCACTAAAAAAGTGCCCGTAATAATATATCCGGCTCCTTCACAAAAATACGCAATGGAAAAGCCCCAAATAAATTTTTTCTTTAATTTATTAGATACATCAGCTTGATTTTCGTTTGTTTTATGACTTTCGTATTCAGCAACATCATTTTCACGCATACCAAATATAATAAAAATCGCCATGATTAATGAAAAAATACCGAGCAAAACCCAAGTCGATTTCCATGTATTAACTGAAGTAAATAAAAAAATAAAGATACTACTTGTAAAAATGCCTAACCCTACACCACTATATAGCAAACCAGAAATACGTTCTTTTCGAACCATTTTTAATGCTTCTAACGCAACATTCGATGCCAATACAAAAACAGTACCACTAGAAACACCAGCAACAAATCTAAAAATTGCCCATGAGATATAACTATCAAAAACACCCATGAATAGTGTTGAAATTATATTGATAATTAAATATATTTTAAGATCCACTACCTTATTAAATACAATAATCCAAATTGGAATCATTGCTCCAATAAGATAACCTAAGTAATTATATGTAGCTAACATACCAGCACTTGGATTATCCATACCGCTATTAAGCTGCATAAAAGGCATAATGGGGGTATATGCAAAACGTCCAATTGCCATAACAATAAACAAACACAACATACCTAAAATAAGTTGCTTATATGCTCGTCTCATACTTTACACACCTTTCAACAAATCAATTACATTATACACTTTTTATAATTTTTACATATCCCTTTTATTAATAATTAATAATATTATCTTTAACCCCCTTTTAATTTTGAATTAGTAAGTATAAAATAGGTTTTATTATTATTTTGAATTTTCAGACTTTTTATTAGGAGGATTGTTATGAAACAACAAAACATTCTTTGGAAAGATTGGAGATTACATGGCATTGTTTTAATCATTATGATCATTTCTGAAGTAATCGGCGCACATAAAATACCATTAGGTATAACATCAATCCTTTTATTACCAGTAGTTTATGCAGTATTACTCGGTTTGGGCGTATATTTCACACCTATTATCAGTAAAAGACAAGCTAAGAATTCTGAACCAATGGTCTTTATTTCTGTAGCATTACTCATAGCAAAATTCGGGGTAGAGGCTGGACCTGCACTTCCTAAAATCATTGCTGCTGGACCCGCTTTAATACTTCAAGAAGCCGGTAATTTAGCTACTATTATTATTTCATTACCGCTGGCTATACTTTTAGGTTTACGCAGAGAATCTATAGGCATGACACATTCAATAGGAAGAGAACCCAATTTAGCACTTATCACTGAAAAATATGGTATCACTTCTCCTGAATGGCGAGGCGTCATGTCCATGTATATATTCGGAACAATATTTGGAGCAATATTTTTTAGTGTTTTCTCCGGTATTCTAATCTCTGTTTTACCATTTAGCCCATTAGCATTTGCAATGGCGACAGGCGTAGGAAGTGGTGTTATGACTGCTGCTGCACTAGGTCCCTTAGTTGAAATGTATCCTGACCAAGCTAGTACAATTACAGCATTTTCTGGTGTGAGTAATTTACTCACATCTGTCACAGGGCTTTATGTAGGTATATTAATTGCTCTACCATTAACTCGAAAATACTACAGCTTTATTATGCATATCAAATCAAAATTCACAAAAGATAAGGAGCAATGATAATGAATTCGAAAGTTACAAACTGGATACTCACATTATGTGTGGTAGGCATTATTTCACTCTTTAGTAATTGGATTGGTTATAGTGTAATGCCCATAGTAGCTTTACCTGGCATCCTTACGTTAATGGGTATTGCATTAATAGGTTTAATCTTACGTGATATTGTTCCTCTCAACATACCTAGTATTGCTTATATTGGTATAATTGGGCTCATCATTACAATACCTGGCATACCTGGATCATCACACATTGTTGAGTGGACTGAAAAAGTAGACCTGTTGTCATTAGCTACACCAGTTGTTGCATATGCAGGCGTTTCTATAGGCAATTCGTGGGTCGATTTTGCTAAGTTAGGTTGGAAAACAATTGTCGTCGGTATCGTAATCTTACTCAGTACATACGTAGGTTCTGCCCTTGTAGCAGAAATTGTTTTAAGAATTCAAGGTTTAGCATAATTTACACATAATAATATCCCCATACAAACAATTCAACCTGTTGTTTATATGGGGATATTTAAAATTAATCATTCTTTTAAATATAATAAATAAACACTATAAAGTTCAATAAAAAGAGTACAATAGCTGGAATTGCTTTTTTAATTGGGTCCTTGCCTAAGAAAATCAATGAGATTGCACCAACAAACATCGTTGCACCTAATAATATACTTGATAATAATGCAATCACGCTATACAACACACCTATCAACATGCCCAAGCCACCTACAAATTCAAAAATTCCTGTAATTTGATTAAAAATAGGTGGGTAGCCAAGACGCGCAAAATCTTGTTTCATTGCACCAGATAAAATTTTAGACCCTGTCATGATAAAAACTATTCCCAAAATGATTTGCAATATAATGATAATAATACTCATTTTAACGACCCCTTTTCATTTTTATCTTAGTCACGCGCTACCAAACCAGAAATCATATAAGGCGTGATGCGTTTAATATAATCTTCAGGTAACATTTCATTATTCTTTTGATACCATGTTTCAGTAGCTTTATAGATACTTGCACTTATCATATTTGCAGCCAATTGTCGTGTGCTATCATCTTCAAAATCAATATCAGCCAACAATTTATACAATACATTTGCAATATGTTCTTGAACAATATGATCTATCGTCTCTGGATAACTTCTATGACATCTTCTATTTAAAGACAATTGAACTCTGCCACTACTTTAAAGATATCGACAATTGTTCTTTCATTCCATGGATTATCTTTAAAATATTCATAATTTAAATTAATTAATAGTTCTTCAGCAAGCGCTTTTTCTAACAAATCATAGATATCACTAAAATGATAATAGAACGTAGCTCTATTGATAAGTGCCTCTTGTGTAATATCTTTCACAGTTATACTTTTAAAATCTTTATCACTAGACAATTGGATAAAAGCTTGCATAATAGATTTTCTCGTTTTAATGACGCGCAAGTCTGATTTTGATTGTACCATTCGACTCCCTCATTTTCTCCCAACATTAGATACTAAATGTTGAATATTCGACATTTTCTACAATTTGTTGGTACTTATTATTCATATTACTACTTATCATAAGAGTATATCAATTTAATTAAACTACGGAGGTACAATTATGAAAAAAAATATGGTGTGTGATATTTATTCGGGTGTTTGCAAACCGAGTGGAGAAAAAGAAATAGAAGATATTAACTTAAATAACCAAAGTCCTAATTTAACTTTATATTATGTAACTGATCCTATGTGTTCACATTGTTGGGCTTTCGAACCAATTTCAAATAAACTATTAGTACAATACGGTCATTTGTTTAATTTTCAAATGATTATGGGCGGCCTTTTAGAAGCTTGGGGGGATGGACCTATTGACCCTGCAAATGGCATTTATAAACCAGCTGATGTGACACCACATTGGCAAGAAGTAGGTCAATATTCACGCATGCCTATCGATGGTACGATTATGGAAATAGATCCTGTGCAATCTTCATACCCAGCATCTCGGTTGTATAAAGCGATTCAGCAATTAGATTCTCCAGCTACTGCTATTGAATTTATTAGATTAGTTAGGGAAGCTGTTTTCGTCTTTAACCAAAATATTTCTGATGACAAAATACTTAAATCAATTGTACAAACTTTATATAAAAATAATAAATCAATTAATATTGAAACTATTTTTGATTTAGCAAATAGTACGCAAGGTCAGCAATTACTATCAAACGATTTTAACTTGGTACGTGAATTAGGTGTCCGAGGTTTCCCTACAGTTGTCATAGTAAATAACGATAACCAAGGTGCTAAAATTGTAGGCGCTAGAGATTTAAATGTTTATATAGATACACTTAAAAAACTTAGCAGCAATGAAAAAACCGTTTCAAAACCTTTGCCAGATTTAGAATTATATTTAAAAAAACAACATCACTTATTTTCTAAAGAAATTGAAGTTATGTATGACATTAAACAAGACGAAGTACCAAATTTTGTTAAACAAAATTTAAATCCTTCAGTTTACATAGCTAAAAATATACTTGGTGAAAATTATTATGAATTTATTTTATCGTAATATGTCACAACCTTACTGACGTTGTGAACGAAACAGTTGACGGTCATAGAACACTTTATGTACATGCACAATTAAAATGTGAGTAATTCATAAAAAACGTTAATTTAAAGTGTCAATTACGCAATTATATCGCCTTTTTAGTTTTTCAAATATTCATTGTAATTAAAAGTTTCTATACTATTAGTTACAATGATATTTTTATTTAGCTGCGTTTCTAAGTATCTACTCACTTCACAAACTGCATTTATTTCTAATGATTCTATGTCATTCATTTCAATTACTACAAAGTCTAACTCTTTAATACTGTGATTCGTTTGAGAAAGTATACTATAAATATGTTGTAGCAATTCTTCATTATATTTGTCTTTCGAAATTGCTACTACTTTTGAATTAATTGGTTCTTGATTTTTATTACGTAAATAAAACAATGTATTAACTTTACTATATTGAACAATAATATACATACAATAACCCCGTTTTATTATTTAATAACCTGTAATTACTATATACACATTACGCACAATTAATAAACAATTTTTAATAAATCACACTCTATTTATTAAAATATAATTTCACAATTAAATATGTTCTTTTTTTACATGATTCCTATCACAATATAAAAAACCTGAGACTATAATTGTCTCAGGTTTCTTTAGTTTAATATTATTTTTTATATTTACTACTTATCTTCTTCATTTTTTCTACGACGCTTGATAAATAGCAATAATGCTCCCAAGCCTGCAAATAATGAACCGAATAAAGTACCTTTATTAACTTCGTCTTTTCCTGTTTCAGGTAATTCATATTTATTATCGTTGCTTTTTCTAGAGTTGTCAGAACGCGTATTTACTATTTCTGAATTATTATTTTGTTTTATTTCAGAACTAGTGTCGCTATTAGATGGTTGACTTATATCTGAAATTTCTGCTGAATCTGGTTTTTGAGTATTTGAGTTTCCTACTGTACCTGGATTTTCTCCGTTACCTGGATTCTCTCCATTGTTTGGATTTTCTCCATTACCTGGATTTTCTCCATTGCCTGGATTTTCTCCATTACCTGGATTCTCTCCATTGCCTGGATTCTCTCCATTGCCTGGATTCTCTCCGTTACCTGGATTCTCTCCGTTACCTGGATTTTCTCCGTTGCCTGGATTCTCTCCATTACCTGGATTCTCTCCGTTACCTGGATTTTCTCCATTACCTGGATTCTCTCCGTTACCTGGATTTTCTCCATTACCTGGATTCTCTCCGTTACCTGGATTTTCTCCGTTGTCTGGATTTTTTCCGTTGTCTGGATTTTCTCCCGTAGTACTTACTATAACAATATTTGGTTTAGATACATTACCATTTTTATCTTTTGCTGTGACTTGTAATTCTTCGCCACCTTTTAAATCTATGCTAGATGGAATTTCAATTGTATAGTTGCCTTCACTGTCTGCAGTACCTGTTGCTGTTTTACCGTCTGGGAACGTTACGGTTACCGTTGATCCTGGCTCTGCTGTGCCACCAATTGTTGTATCTTCACTTGTTACACCATTCACCGTTGGTGTTTCTGGCGCTGTTGTGTCTTTCACTGTTGTTGTTGTTTCTGACGATGTATTACCATTTTTATCTGTTGCTACGACTTTGATGTTTTCTCCGCCATCTAATTTGACATTTGATGGAATATCAATTGTGTAGTTGCCTTCACTGTCTGCAGTACCTGTTGCCGTTGTCACATCTGGGAACGTTACTGTGACTGTTGATCCTGGCTCTGCTGTGCCACCAATTGTTGTATCTTCGCTTGTTACTTCGTTCACCGTCGGTGCTGATGGAGCTGTCGTGTCTTTAACTATTGTTGTTACTTCTGACGATGTGTTGCCATCTTTATCTGTTGCTACAACTTTGATTGGCTCCCCACCGTCTAAGTCTACATCTGATGGAATTTCAATTGTGTAGTTGCCTTCACTGTCTGCAGTTCCTGTTGCCGTTGTCCCATCTGGGAACGTTACGGTTACCGTTGATCCTGGTTCTGCCGTGCCACTAATTGTTGTATCTTCGCTTGTTACTTCGTTCACCGTCGGTGCTTCTGGTGCTGTTGTGTCTACTACTGTTGTTGTTACTTCTGACGATGTGTTGCCATCTTTATCTGTCGCTACAACTTTGATGTCTTCTCCACCGTCTAAGTCTACATCTGATGGAATTTCAATTGTGTAGTTGCCTTCACTGTCTGCAGTTCCTGTTGCCGTTGTCCCATCTGGGAACGTTACGGTTACCGTTGATCCTGGTTCTGCTGTGCCACCAATTGTTGTATCTTCGCTTGTTACACCTTTCACCGTCGGTGCTTCTGGTGCTGTTGTATCTACTACTGTTGTCGTAGTTTCTTCTGATTTGTTGCCATCTTTATCTGTTGCTACAACTTTGATTGGCTCCCCACCGTCTAAATCCACATCTGATGGGACTTCAATTGTATAGTTGCCTTCACTGTCTGCAGTACCTGTTGCCGTTGTCCCATCTGGGAACGTTACTGTAACTGTTGATCCTGGCTCTGCTGTGCCACCAATTGTTGTATCTTCACTTGTTACGTCTTTCACCGTCGGTGCTGATGGAGCTGTCGTGTCTACTACTGTTGTCGTAGTTTCTTCTGATTTGTTGCCATCTTTATCTGTTGCTACAACTCTGATTGGCTCTCCACCATCTAAGTCTACATCTGATGGAATTTCAATTGTGTAGTTGCCTTCACTGTCTGCAGTACCTGTTGCCGTTGTGCCATCTGGGAACGTTACGGTTACCGTTGATCCTGGTTCTGCTGTGCCACCAATTGTTGTATCTTCACTTGTTATGTCTTTCACCGTTGGTGCTGATGGAGCTGTCGTGTCTACTACTGTTGTCGTTGCTTCTGACGATGTATTGCCATCTTTATCTGTCGCTGTTACGACAATGTCTTCTCCACCGTCTAAGTCTACATCTGATGGAATTTCGATTGTATAGTTACCTTGGTCATCAACTGTGCCCGTTGCTGTTGTTCCGTCTGGGAACGTTACTGTGACTGTTGATCCTGGCTCTGCTGTTCCACCAATTGTTGTATCTTCGCTTGTCACTTCGTTCACCGTCGGTGCTTCTGGTGCTGTTGTGTCTACTACTGTTGTCGTTGCTTCTGACGATGTGTTGCCATCTTTATCTGTTGCTACAACTTTGATTGGCTCCCCACCATCTAATTTGACATTTGATGGAATATCGATTGTATAGTTGCCCTTGTCATCAGCTGTTCCTGTTGCCGTTGTGCCATCTGGGAATGTTACTGTGACCGTTGATCCTGGTTCTGCTGTTCCACCAATTGTTGTATCTTCACTTGTTACGCCTTTCACCGTCGGTGCTTCTGGTGCTGTTGTGTCTACTACTGTTGTCGTTGCTTCTGACGATGTGTTGCCATCTTTATCTGTTGCTACAACTTTGATTGGCTCCCCACCATCTAATTTGACATTTGATGGAATATCGATTGTATAGTTGCCCTTGTCATCAGCTGTTCCTGTTGCCGTTGTGCCATCTGGGAATGTTACTGTGACCGTTGATCCTGGTTCTGCTGTTCCACCAATTGTTGTATCTTCACTTGTTACGTCTTTCACCGTTGGTGCTTCTGGTGCTGTTGTGTCTTTAACGGTTGTTGTTAAAGAATCTGAGATATTTCCATTACTATCCATCGCTGATATTAATAGTTCTTCGTCACCTTTTAAATCTATTTTTTCAGGTATAGTAATTGTATATTCACCTTGGTCATTTGCTTTACTTTCTGCTGTAGTACCATCTGGGAATGTCACTGTGACTGTTGATCCTGGTTCTGCTGTGCCACCAATTGTTGTATCTTCACTTGTTACATCTTTCACTGTTGGTGCGTTTGGCGCTGTTGCATCAACTACTATTGTTGAAGCTTCTATTGATTTATTATTAGATTTATCTTGTGCTATTGCTTGAATCTCTTCGCCACCAATTAAATCAACCGTATTTGGAATATCTACGATAAAGTTACCGTGTTCATCCGCTTCTACATCAACCGTGATATTACCAGGGAATGTGATTGTAACTGTTGAATTAGGTTCTGAACTTCCCGCAATTTGTACGTCTTCACTTGATACTCTATTTACTTTAGGCGCATCCGGTGCTGTCTTATCTATAACAGTCGTTGAAGTTGGTTTTGAAATATTTCCTGTTTTATCTGTTGCTGTTACTTGTAGTTCTTCACTACCTTCTAACTTAGTACCGGACGTAATATCTATTGTGTAATTACCTTGGTCATCAGCTGTGCCTATCGCTGTAGTATTGTCTGGGAATGTCACTGTGACTGTTGATCCTGGTTCAGCTTTACCGATAATTTGTGTATCTTCACTTGTTACATCGTTTATTGTTGGCGCATCTGGTGCTGTTGTATCTTTAACCGTTGTTTTAACTGGTTCTGTTTCATTACCAGTATCGTCTGTGGATATAACCTGTAATTCTTCGCCACCTTCTAAATCAACTTCATTCGGAATTGCTATTATATATTTTCCTGTTTCATCTGTTTCACCAGTAGCAACTTCACCATTTGGGAATGTTATTGTGACTGTTGACCCTGGCTCTGCTGTTCCACTAATATTTGTATCTTGACTAGTTACACTGTTAACCGTTGGTGGTGCTGGTGCTGTTGCATCTGTTACTGTTGTTGATCCAGCATGAGAAACATTACCTGCACTGTCTTTTGATGTAGCACTGATCGTTTCTTTACCTTGTAACTCTTCGTTTTCTGGGATAGATACAGTGAAATTTCCATCTTGATCAGCCTTGGTTTCCACAACTTCACCACTTGGGAAGGTCACACTAACTGTCGAATTTGCTTCTGCTGTGCCTTTAACCTCTGTACTTACACTTGTCACATGGCTTATTTGTGGTGCATCTGGCGCTGTTGCATCTATGACTTGAGTGCTACCTTTTTGAGAAATGTTACCTGCTTTGTCCTTCGACGTAGCTACTATCGTTTCTCCACCTTGTAATCCTTCGTTTTCTGGAATGTCTACTGTGAAATTTCCATCTTGATCTGCTACTGTATCTACAACTTCGCCACTTGGAAAAGTCACACTAACTGTTGAATTTGCTTCTGCTTGCCCATTCAATTGCTTACTATTACTATTGACATCATTTAATGTAGGAGCATCTGGTGCTGTTACGTCTGTTACTATACGTGTCGCAACAGATGATTCATTACCTGCTTTATCTGTTGCTATTGCTTTAAATACTTCTCCACCTTGCAGAGTAACACCACTTGGTATATCTACTGTATATCTACCTTGACTGTCAGTAGTTACTGAAACTTTACCACCACCTGAGAAAGCAACAGTTACTGTTGAATTAGGTTCTGCTGTGCCAGTTACTTGTGTGGCTTTACTTGTTATTGGATTTATCACTGGTGCATCTGGTGCTGTCGCATCTGTTACTGTAATTTGATCTGAAACTTCACTTGTTTTTCCACCTTTGCTAGCTGTTGCAGTTAAAATAGTCCCAGCTTTCAATGGTTGATTCAATGTTAAAGAGGCTGCTGAACCATCATTAGGAATTTGAACTTTTCCAATCTCAACATTGTTATTATCTTTAACCGTAACAATTGCACCTGCTGAACCATTAACTTTAATTACTGTATCATTGTCATCAACTGGATTAATTGATGGTGTTGGTACCTTGGAAATATCAATAACTTCAAATGTATTTACTTCATCATTTTCATAATTAGGTGAATCGATTGCGATAGTATAGGTACCCTCAGGTGATTGCGGAATAGATACCGAAAATGTACCATCAGGATTAACTATTGATGTACCAATGACTTTTCCAGTTGCATCTAACACTTTTGCAGTTTGAGTTGCTGCACCTTCTTTTAATGGAACTGACCCAGTTACAACTCTATCCTCATTTGTAATATCGGCCGCATCAGGTTTACCTACTAATGGTGAAGTTTTATAGTTGATGACTTCATCACCATCGTTTTTACCATCTCCATCTGTATCTTCGTTTTCAGGATCTGAAAGTGATACTTGTCGTTCATATCGGTCTAGTAAACCATCTTTATCATAATCTTGTAGTGCTAAAGTTGAAGTCCCTAACGTATTATTTATTAAAAGATTATTACTATCAGTTAAATAACCTGCAAAGGTAAAATCTTCTTTTTGTTTTGTTGTTTCTCGAATAAGATTACCTTCAGAATCATATTCCGCATCTTTAGTTAATATATTATTTACACTTTGATTTAACTTAATTACAATACGAACGCCTACTGTTTCAGGTAAAGTATTGTTAAACTCGATTAATTTATTTAAGTCATTACTAGTAATTGTGCCATTACCGATACTATCAAGCTGTAAATCAGCTACTTTATCTTCAGCGTGATACGTCTTGTCAAAGCCTGAAAGGCCTTTGTAGTCATACGTATGTAATTCTACTCCTTCAATATACGGCAATAAATCTTTATCTATTTGATAATTATATGACCATTGTTTTGATTTAATTTTAGAATATGAGAAGATACCATTTTTCATTATTTGTTGATCAATCAGTAACCCTCCATGTGTTCCTACAGAACCATCATATGTTGCAGAGCCACTACTTGCTTTAAATGCATTACTATTTTCTGGAGAAAGGTTATTTTCTAATTGACTTAAATCTTTGTCAGATGTAGTTAAGAAATAACCACTACTTTCAGAAGTTTTAACTATTTTATTAGAAAGTGAATCTCTAATAAACATTTGATAATTCAACTTATTATTACTTAAATCTCCAGATGCATTCAAAATGTTACCTATCGTATCATCTAACTCTATCTTACCGTTGGCCGCTGTATACTGTGATAATATTTCAGCGCCTCCAAACAAGCCATCATTTGCTCTAATGAAATTTATTTCCCAAGTATTAGTGAAATTACCGTCTTCATCTTTTAATCTTATAAATTCAACAGGGGTATTTCTACCACTAGGATTGGCAGATATTTTTGTGACATGACTCGCTATTTTCGGATCCAATTTCAAATCAATTTTATAGCGATCACCTGAATTTGAACCTGACATGTAACTATGAATATCAAAAGGTATGATATTGCTGTCTAAAGTCTTTTGTGAATCTAACTTGCCTGGATCAAAAATCAATGATGCAAATGTATAGTTGTCCATATAGCCAAGTGATTTTTCAACTTTTTCATTTTGTTCTACTGCTGCTCGTAATGCAGTTGGCGTAGCCATAGAACGCAACAAGGTACGTTTTGGAGTGGCTAACGTTTTCGTTTTATCCTGTTCATTCGAAAGTTGAATAATTGAAGCCTTTAAAATTTCAATATTTATTTCTTCATCAGTTGTATTTTTATAATCAATATCAGCGTTTTCTAAAATTGCTTTAGTGTCTTCTGTTGAAAGCTGACTATTTAAATAGTCTTCAACTGCCTTTTGTTTATTCTCTGTTTCTGACAATTGTTTTGTTAATTTTGACTGTATATGATTATTTGTTTCAGGATTTCTCGTCACTTTCGTAGTTCTTTCTTCTTCAGAGGATGGTTCACTTAATGGTTGATTATCATTTTGTCCATCTAAATTTTCTGTTCTAGTGTCTTCTTTTGTCTTATTAGAAGTGTCAGGATTTTTTTCTAATGCTTTTTCAGTTGGCGTTTCGTTACTAGATATATCTGTATCCTTTGTTGTTTCTGTTGACGTCTCAGTTGATGTTTCATCTGTTGTATCTTCAGCTTTATTTTTATCATTTGTTTGTTCATTACTTTTAGTCGTTGTTTTTTGATCCGTATTATCTTTATTCGTACTATCTTCAGCTGAACTAGAAGTATCATTGTTTACATCTTGTTTTGTTTCAGATATATCTGATGCTTCTGTTGGTTGCTTATTCAAAACCTCATTTGTAGATTCATTAGTGTTATTATATTCTTCTGTATTACCTAATGCTGCACCATTATTATCTAACTCTTTTTGATCCGGATTAAGGTCATTATCAGTTTCTTCTGTTTGCAATTCATTATTAGAATTTTCTGTCTTTTCTTCAGTAACCGAATTTTCACTACGACTTGACGTTGTGTTATTATCTTCTACACTTTTTATATCTTGCACATCAAGTGCTTCACCTTTATCTGAATCATTAGCCTTATTATCATTAGTAATTGAGTCTAATTCATCAGCTTTTACTTCGCTACTAACACCAAATACAAGTGTTGCCCCAATTAATAATGATGCTGTTCCAACTGTAAACTTTCTAATAGAGTACTTGTTTAACCTATTAGGTAAAAATCCTTGTTTGTTTTTCATCTTTTCCCACCTCAAAATAATCTTTATCACAATTTAATTCTACTCAATTAATTTGAAAAATCAAGTTATTTTTTAAAGATAAGTTATTAATTAAAAACAATGTCACAAATCACAGTTGTTCGCAATTTTAAATATATAGTTTTTAGCATACCGCAATTAATAATTTTTCAATATTGTTAAATTTCTAAATTTAGAGGTTCTGTATTGCAATAAATTATTCCATTAAGCATGATAAAATAAATTATTTTGAATTGTAAAGTTGATTAAGTAATGGAAAGTTTTGAAGAACAAATACTACATAAGTACTTAATACCATACAAAAACAAGAAAATTTTTTAATCGTTCATATAGAGTTCATAATCTTACCTTATATTAAAATTAAACATTCATTACAGGAGGTCGTTAAAATGAAAAAATTAATGTTCAGTTCAGCATTTTATACTTTATTAGGCATGCTCAGTGGTCTATTTTATAGAGAGATGTCAAAAGCAGAAAATTTTAGTGGTTATTCGCAATTAAATGTAACGCATACACATCTACTCGTATTAGGTACAATCATGTTTTTAATATTTATGATGATAGAACACCAATTAAAACTTACTCAGCATCATACTTTATTTAATTATTTCTTTTATGTTTATCATATCGGGGTATTATTAACGGTTGCTATGCAATTTGTTAATGGTATAGCAACTATGAAAGGTTTTGAAGTGAGCCCTGCTATTGCTGGCATTTCGGGATTAGGTCATATTGCTATTTCCATTGCTTTCATTTTATTCTTCGTATTATTGAATAAAAGTATTAATGTCAATTCCAAATAATAGTAAATATAGTTAAAGGTCGAATCACGTTTCTAAAAATAGAACGCAATTCGACCTTTTGATTTTATATTAACAATAGTAAAAATCCTAAAATTGTAATAAATAAGTATATCCATTTTTCAAAATTATGATAAGTCGTGTGATTTATTAGATACTTTCCAATAATGACTGAAATAATCAAACAAGGTATGCTCAACAAAAATAAGGATACCGTTTGGCCAGTCCATATCCCTCCAGATGCTTGTCCAATCACTACAAATATCGCTGTAATTAAAAAATGTGCTTGTACCGTACTTCTAAAATCTTTAATATGCCAAGGTGACATTGTGCCATAAATTACAACTGGTACACCGTGTGAATTATACAAACTTCCTAATATACCTGAAATCATACCTGTTAGGCTCGCCCAAATATTAGATTTCAATATGATATTATATCTATTTTTAAAAAAGGTAATTTTTCCAAACGCATATACACCATAAAGTATTAAAAATAGTCCTAGCATCAATTGTATATAAGAGGTTGTAATATGCTGTAAAATCAATATGCCAATTGGAACACCTAATAAGCTCCCTAACAACATCAATAATAATACTTTAATTTTTATATTCCTATAATCTAAAAATATATTTAAACTTGCTACCATTAGTCCAGCTAAGCCTACCAGTGAAATAGATGTATGTAAGTTTAGCCCTATCAATGTTAAAAGTGGCATGCTCACGAGTGCTTCCCCAAAACCAAAATATGTTCTGACTAAACCACCTAAAAATATAGCAATTAAAATGTAAACTAAAAATAAATCCATACTTTAACTCCTGATTTAGTTCGTCATCAATACGTGTCATATTTCTTCCACAATATTATGTTATTTATTAATATTTTTAATTAATGCTTAATGATAATAAAATTTCAGACACTATTAAAATAATTATACCAAACTTTAATTCAGATATTTAAAAATCAGACCATTCTTCATAGTTCTATCATTCATAAACTTTCAAACTTGCTTTTTTTGTAAAAAGGAAATATATTATACAAAACTAGTATATTTTTTATACCAAAGGTGTTTAATCTATACGATAATGGTTATGAGTATTGAGAAGTTTTATTGCTATTATACTGATAACACGAGCAACTGAAAAGTTTATTACGAGGAGGTATATATATGAATATCGTTGGTCACCATCACATTTCAATGTATACAAAAAACGCTCAAAAAAATAAAGACTTTTATACTCAAGTATTAGGACTAAGGTTGGTTGAAAAATCAGTTAACCAAGATAATCCTAAAATGTATCATTTATTCTTTGGAGATGAAATTGGTTCTGCTGGCACGTTATTAAGTTTTTTTGAAATACCACTTTTAGGGAAAAATCGTCCTGGAACTGATTCTATCTATCGCTTATCATTACTTGTCCCTGATGAAAATGCTCTGAATTTTTTTAAAGAAAGACTAAATCAATTCAAAATTACATGGACATCATTAGATTATTTAAATCAGCCTGCTATTACTTTTAATGATATAGATGGTTTGGAGATTATTTTATTAGTTAATGGCAATTATCATACACCGAATGCTTGGAGAAAAAATCCGTATAGTGAGATTCCCGAGCAATACCAAATTTTAGGTATGGGCCCTGTAGAACTAAGAGTTAAAAATGCTCAAGCCACGCTCGATTTCTTAAAAAATAGCTTGTCATATACACTTAGAGAAGATGTAAACGAAACTGTTATGACTTTAGATCAAAATGGATTATATACTGATTTTGTTATTGTAGAACAACAAGGTGAACGTGCTAGACCTGGTCAAGGTTATGTGCATCATATTGCTGTTAATACACCAAAAGATAGTGATTTAAATTCAATTCATAAAATAATAGAGCACCAACCTGAAAATAATTCAGGAATTATAGACAGATACTTTTTCAAATCTTTATATTATAGACAAAATCGTATTTTATACGAATTTGCTACGAATGAACCTGGATTTACGGTAGACACAAAAATAGAAGATTTGGGTAAACATTTAAATTTACCAGACTTTATGGAAGCACAACGAACAGAAATTGAAAATAATCTACATGAATTATAGAAAGGTGATTATATGGCACATTTAAAAATGAATGAAAATACTCCATTGGAATTTGGGCTCTACTCATTAGGTGATCATTTATTAAATCCGCATAATGGAGAAAAAGTGAGTTATGAGCAAAGAATTAATGAACTTATAGAAGCTAGTCAATTAGCTGAACAGGCTGGTATTGATGTATTTGGTGTCGGTGAAAGCCACCAAGAACATTTTACAACACAAGCACACACAGTAGTTTTAGGTGCCATAGCGCAAGCCACTAAAACAATAAAAATTTCCAGTTCTTCTAGTATTATAAGTGCTGCAGATCCTGTAAGAGTATTTGAAGATTTTGCTACTTTAGACTTAATTTCACATGGCCGAGCTGAAATTGTAGCAGGTCGCGCTTCACGTACAGGTATATTTGATTTATTTGGATTAGATTTGAATAATTATGACGAACTTTATGAAGAAAAACTTAATTTATTAATGGAATTAAATAAAACCGATAAAATTACTTGGTCAGGCAAATTTAGACCTGATTTAAATAACATGAAGATCTTCCCACGTCCAATTGATGACACATTACCTATTTGGCGCGCAGTTGGAGGCCCTCCCGCAAGTGCTATCAAAGCAGGTAGGCAAGGTATACCAATGATGATTACAACACTCGGCGGTCCAGCAATGACCTTTAAAGATTCCATTGAACAGTACAGACTCACTGCGCAAGAAAATGGTTTTAATCATTCACCGGAATCTTTACCAGTATCCACAGCAAGTTTATTTTATACTGCTAACACAACTCAAGATGCTTTGAAAGAGTTCTACCCACATCTAAATGTTGGAATGTCATTTATTAGAGGTACAGGTTATCCAAAACAACAATTTGCAAAAGCTCCTGATTATAGAGATGCTTTAATGGTTGGTAGTCCACAACAAATCATCGAAAAAATTCTGTATCAACATGAATTATACAATCACCAACGATTTATGGCTCAAATTGATTTTGGCGGTGTTCCGTTTAATAAAATTATGAAGAATATAGAACTTATAGGTAATGAAATTATTCCAGCTGTAAAAAAACATTTAAGAAAGTAGGTCAATGATACTATGAATATTGTATTACTATCTGGCTCTAGCGTTGGTTCAAAAACACGTACTGCCATGACTTATTTGAATCAAGCACTTAATAATCAAGATGATACGCATCATGTTAATTTTATAGATTTAAAAGAGTTAGAATTGGTGTTTAGTGATGGAAGAAATTATTTAGATTACAGTGGCGATACGTTATATCTTACTCAAACTTTGATGAATGCTGATGTCATTTTCATCGGATTTCCTATCTTCCAAGCTTCCATTCCAGGTACATTGAAAAATGTATTTGACTTACTACCAGTTAATGCATTTAAAGATAAAATCGTAAGTATAGTTGCAACTGCTGGATCACCAAAACATTATCTCATCCCTGAAACACAACTAAAACCGATATTAGGTTATATGAAGGCACATATTATGCAAACTTATGTATTTATAGAAGAACGTGACTTTTCAAATGGTGAGATTGTAAATGATGACATTTTATTTAGATTAGATGACTTAGTTTTATCTACATTACGCACTTCAAAAGCATATACACAAGTTTTGAAGGAAGAAGAAAATCAATATGACTTCTAAATCGTTACTATCAATATATTAAATTTCATTAAAAAAGCACTTTGGATATTAGACTTTTAATCTAATCATTCCAAAGTGCTTATAAATTCAATGAAACTTTTTAAGTTTCAAACTTAATGTTCTGTGTTTTTATCACTTGTTAAATATCTTCTATAAACGATCATTAATCCTAAAATTCCAAATAGAATTTCGAATGCATAAGGGTTCTTTTTGTCTAATCCAGTATACGGTAAATTCATATTGAAGTTATTTTCTTTATTTGGATTTTCAAATGATTTTTTATTTAATACTTCAAGGTTGTGACGATTATTTTGAACATTAAATTGACTTAAATTTATGCCTAGCGATTTGCTATTTATAGTCGCTTGTTCGTCATTATCAAAATGACTTGTATTATGCTTATCTTTTACTTGCTCCGTGTCCAATGCCTGTTTCTTACCTAATATACTATTATTATCTTTATCATTTACTTTTGTTACTGATGTGATGTTATCTAATTTAGTCTGTAATCCATCAATATTTGCTGTACCGCTTGGTAAGTTACTTATTTTTTCTTTTGCAATTCGTCTTATTGAATCCAATTTTTCTATGAGTTTGTCTAAATCAGCTTGCTCACTAGGAGTAATCAGACCATCTTTTCTAATCTCTTTTATCTTATTAATGATTTTTGTTTGTGCTGCTTTAGCGTCTGCAATTGCTTTTTTGGCCTCTGAAACTTGTTTTGTATCTAAGACACCATTACTATCTGCATCGTTCACTTCTGGTGATGTTACTGGTGTAATATCATTTATTCTTTTCCGTAATACATCTTTATTTGTGATTCCGTCCGGTAGAGCGTTTAACATTTGCATTGCTGATGATTTGGCTTTTTCAATATCTACATTCATTTTATCAATCTCAGCTTTTTCAGTTGGTGTCACTAATTGATCTCGTGTTACCTCGACTAGTTTTGTTTCAGCTTGTTGTTTTAATTGTGTTGCTGCTTCTATAGCATCTTCTACTTTTCTTATTTTTGCTTTTTTTAAAGCTTCATTTATTGTATCTGCTACTTCTTGAATATTAACAGCTTTGTTAGTAATATTTACGCCCCTTAACACATTTGGATCTAAAGTATCACTTAGAATATAACCAAATAATTTGTCTTTATTTACATCAATATATTGGTTGGCATCAAATGAAATGTAAAATTTAACTGTGCCTCCTGAACCGCCACCTCTATCTGGATCTCCATTTCTACCACTGTCTGGACGCGTGTATATGAATAATAACCTAAATGATCTTGTTGCAGAATAATTCTTTGTCTGCCTTCATAAACTGCTATAACTTTTTTTATTTTTTTATTGAGACTATCATTAGGTCTTATTGCATAATTTTCAAATCTGTATGTCCCTCTACCTTTTTCTTTTGACAATTCCATTGTTGCAATTAACGCGTCGCCATCATGTAACACTTCGTCTTTTACGATACCAAAATCATTTTTAGTTACATCATTTTGATTTGTAAACGTATAAATACCTTGATAATTCGGATTATCACGATTAACAGTTAAGTTTTTCATTTTATATAGTAGTTCGTTTATATTTTTAGCTTGGTTCGCTGTAAGTTTTCTATTTCCAGCTACAGAATAATCTCTATTAAAAATTCTGTCATAAGCAGATTTATTATTTTTTAATGAAGTTTGTCTAATAATATTTCTCAGAAATAGTTTTCTTTCTTCTTCGGTTAATTCTGTTCTATTTTTTTCTACTTCATTAAATGCTGTTGTAATATTATCTCCCGCTCTTAGAGAATTATAAGATAATCTAGGCCCAAAATAATGATAATTATTGTGTGTTCCATTATAGTATCGATTTCTATCGATACTTCTGACTACTCTAGTTTTTGGAATATATTGCTTTTCTGGTTGTCTGTCATTTTTGAGATTTTTTTCATTCGTACTCAAACTTTTTTCTGCTTCGTTTTTCTCTATATTATTGTTTAACTCTTCAACTTTCACTTCAGTAACTCTATTTTCCATAGAAGTCAAATTTTGATTGATTTGTCTTTCGTTTTCGTTTAATTTTGATTCACTTTTTATTGCAGTATCCGTTTTTCTGAGCTTTTCGGTACCCGTTGGTATTATATCTGTATCTGTTTTTTCAGTATCTAATGATTTTATTTCTTCATCATTTTTAATAGTTTCAGGTGTTTTTTCTTGTTTATCTTTTTGTTTATCTTTTTGTTTATCTGATTCTTTTACATCTGAATGCTTTGGTTGTTCTTTATTTTCAACAATAGCATTGGCATTGGATTCTGATTGTTGCTGAGTTATATTAGTGCTATCCTGAATTAATTTTGTATCTTTCGAAATACTTTCTTTTTCTATTTCTTTATTTTCAATTTCAGCTTGAGTTGGTTGCTGTATCGTGTCATTATTTTTTTCTTTTTCTAGTATATTATCAAAATTTGAATCATTTTTTGTATTCTCTATATCTACTTTAGGAGGTATTTCTTTTACTTCTTGTTGTTCTTTTTGTAAAGTATCAGCTTGGGCTTCTTCGCTGTGGTTAAAAACTAAAAAACTACCTAAAAGCACTGAAGCAGTTCCAACCGTAAATTTACGTATGGAATATCGATTGTTTTTCCTAGCCATATACTCTTTAAATATCCTCATTGTTATCTAACTCTCCTTTTCGATAGTAAAATCATTTTTGATATTATTAAATTTAATGCAATTTATCCTTCTTTAATCATTATAATTTTAAATTTAATACCCAACACTACTTATAATGCGTCAGTAAAAAATTTGAATTTTTAAGTAAAATAGTGAGATTAATACGTTTTACCATCAAAAATGATTGTTAATAAACATAAAAAAGACACATAAAAACAGCAGTTTTTATGTGTCTTTTATTAGTTATTTATTATTTAAAGTTCATTCGATACATGTACTCGGTTTGAATTTTAATTCAAACGAGTTATTGCTAATCCTTCAGTTGGCTCAAAAATCGTCATTTCTTTTTTATTTAGTAAGTCTTCTGATAAATGTAATTCAGTAATTTTATTAGAATTATACCATTTAATATAAAATGTGCGTGTCGTTAAATTTAATACGGTTTGATACAACGTATAATGTAACTCATTTTCTTCATCTCTAACTGCACCTTTAGGTATACTCATGATTTCCAATAATTTAAATGCATTAAGTATGTCTTGTTCTGGACTATTTGTTGCTTCTTCTAAATAATTTTTCAAGTAAGCAATGCGAATAAATCTCTCTGCTGAAGTATATCCACCTGGTAAGCCATACGTGCCGCCTTCATTTCCCAACGATTTCAAATTAATATTAGCAAACTTTTTTTCTTTTGGCTTTTGGGGTGTAATGTTTATGTAATTCTTTAAATTTTCATAATGCCAATTTAAATCAGGGTTGTTAGTCAAAACGGCAACTGGATTGTCATTAACCACTATTTGACCTTTATTAAAAGTAAGCTCTACTGTTCTACCCGTATCATCAGAAATATGATAATGTAACGGTGGAACTTCAGAGAGGTCATTCAGAGTATGCGCCTCAACATTGACAGATTGGGCATTTTTTATTAAATCAGCTATGTTTTTGTTATAACCTAGTATCCAATTTATCACTTCATTTTGAGCAATATTCATATAGCCTGCTTTAGTTTCATTTGCGTAAGAAGCGTAGCCTCTGAAATATTGTACTGAAACGCCAATGCCATGCTCATTAACACCGTCCCCAAATAAAAAACCTTCCATATCACTGCCTGAACCTACGAAACCATATAATGTTTCACCTTTATACTCTACACGTGATTCCCAGTAATAGTGACGTGGTTGAACTGCTGGGTTGCCTTTTAATTGATAAACAAAATCCATTGTTCGACCTAATATAGCTTGATGATTCTCAGACATAAATGAAAAACCTGTACACATTGCTTATACGCTCCTTTAATAGCACTTTACTAAATCTATTTTTGTCTTCATTATGATTGTAATTAACTTTATATCATAATAATAGCAATTCGCTTAAATTTCAGGAAATAGTTATGGAATCACAACATTAAATTATATATTCATGAATTCTACCGCTAGCTAGTGATTTTTGCACATCGATGACACGCTGATTTAATGAACCTTTATAAGGTAAATTGGGTTTGTATAAGTGATGAATGAAAGGACCGTCCACGAGTACATCTATATTTTTTAATAATTCATTTCTTTGATATTGATCATTCCTTAAGTATTCAAATAAAAATCCTGTCCATACCCATAAAGTTTTTTCATGACCAAAACGTTGTCTAAATGCATGAGCACATTTGAGTGTTATGTCTAAGTTGCAAAATGGCTCCCCACCTAAAATGCTTAAACCTTCTATATAATCCGGATCACAATTTTCTATTATTTCTTTCAAAATTTCATCATTAAATTTTTCACCATATTTAAAATTTTGTGCTGCTTTATTATAGCAATTTAAACATGCAAATGGACATCCTGAAACATATAAACTACATCTCACACCTTCGCCATCTACGAAACTTTGTGACTCTATTTTGGCAATATAACCTTGTCCATTTATGATATTTAATATTGTCATATCGATTGATCTTTCATATGTTTTACTCTTGCACAAATTTCTTTATGTCTACCTTCGATTGTAGGACGTTGCACTGGATTTCCTAAATAACCACATGTGCGTTTTACTACATCTACGGTTTTAGGATCACTATTTCCACATTCCGGACACTGATATCCTGTTGGGGTTGTTTTAAAATCACCTTTAAAATCACATAAACGACAATGATCTATAGGGATATTTGTTCCTAGATAACTGATTTTGTCATATGAATAATCCCAAACCGTTTCTAATGCTTTAATATTATGATCTAATTTTGGATATTCACAATAATGTATGTAACCACCGCTAGCATAAAATGGATAATCTTTTTCAAAATCTATCTTTTCAAACGGTGTAATATCTTTTCGCACATCGTAGTGGAACGAATTTTGATAATATCCCTTGCTCGTAATATCTAATATATCTCCGAACTTTTCTTTATCTAATCTGCAAAAACGATCTGTTAAAGACTCACTTGGTGTACTATAGATACTAAACCAAATATCGTAGCGTTCTGTCCATTCCAATTGATAAACTTTCATAGCTTTTAATATTTGAAGCGTAAATGCTTTACCTCTTGCTGTTTTTTCCCATTCAGGGCCATAAAACACTGTAGCTGCCTCATACAAACCTATATAACCGATCGACAGCGTGGCACGTTTATTTTTAAATAGTGACATTACACTATCTTCATCACTTAAATAATGTTTAAAAGCACCATTTTTATATAAAATAGGGGCGTTATCAGGCGTAGCTTGTTCCATACGTTTAATGCGATAAACTAATGCATCGTGCATAATTTGCATTCTCTCATGAAATATTTCCCAGAACTTTTCCATATCACCATTTGATTCTATAGCTATCCTAGGTACATTAAGCGTAACTACCCCTAAATTACATCTTCCATTATTTTCTGCTTCACCTTGCTTATTTTTCCATTCTGGTAAAAAAGAACGACAACCCATTGGCGCTTTAAAATCACCTAAAATTTCTACTGTTTTATCATAATTTAATATATCTGGGTACATTCTTTTTGTAGAACACTCTAACGCTAATTTTTTAATATCATAATTAGGGTCATCTTGACTAAAATTCACCCCTTTTTTAATGGAAAAAACGAGTTTAGGAAAGATGGCTGTAATACGATCTTTTCCGAGTCCTTTTATTCGTGTTTTCAATATAGCTTGTTGAATTTTTCTACTATATTCATCTATACCTAGGCCAAAACCAAGAGTGACAAATGGCGTTTGTCCATTTGAAGTATAAAGTGTATTTATTTCATATTCTAGACTTTCAATTGCGTCATTAATGTCTTGTGTAATTTGATGATCAACATAAGCATCAATATGTGTATCTTCAACAAATTGTTGCGCTAATTTTCGATGTTTTGCTTCATTATATTTTACGTAGTCACTTAATAATTCATCTACTCTATCAATGGTACAACCCCCATACTGACTACTAGAAACGTTAGCGATAATTTGAACTAGCTGAGCTGAAGCTGTTTGAATTGATTTTGGAGATGTTACAGATGCATTGCCAATTCGAAAGCCATGTTTCAACATATTTTTAGCATCGATCAAACAACAGTTAGTGAGTGGTTGGAAAGGGTGATAATCTAAATCATGGAAATGTATATCACCACTTTTATGTGCCTCTGCTATATGTTTAGGCAATAAGTAATCTAAAGCATATGATTTAGATACAACACCTGCTGTTAAATCTCTCATCGTAGAAAAAGTGGCACTATCTTTATTCGCATTTTCGTTAATAACTGTAGGATCTTTTGTAATAAGTTTCGTCAAATCTTGTTCTAATTTATTCATTTTACCCCTTCTTTTCTATATATTGTATATAAACATAATTTATACCACAATATATAGTGTTTCAATGTTAAGAAGGGCTGTTAACAAATATGTCATAAACTTGTTACGATTTAAGAAACATTAATTTTTATTCTAAAATTTTTGCTTTTGAGAAATGTAAACGTCCTATTTTATGCTTTTAGCAAAATGCGTATATAATGCATGCGCTTGTGCTTCATCTTCTAATCCATAAACATTCATACGGCCATCTTTAAATAAAGTAATATCGGTGTCGTTATAAGAAAGTAATTTAGCAAAACTATTTGCTTTTTTAATTTTTGCAGGTAGATAATGCGCATATTCAAACATTTTTTCATCGAAACGAAGCAAAAATGTATCGCCACATTGAGACTCTACGTTTGTACGCTGAGGTTGATTAAGTAAATCATATTGCTGATGTACACAAATACTACAATTGCTATTTTTAAGTTGGTTGATATTCACTGTATGATACTGAATTGAAAAAGTATCTATCGTTATTAATTTTTGAGAGAATCCAGCTAATGTTAGCCAACGCAATAATTCTGAGACTTCCATGCTAGCTACTTGGTATATGACTGTAGGCAACACACCATTAATAGAACAACTTTCTGCAGATTCAGGTATTTTATAGAGCACACATTTTAAACATGGTCCTTTATAATCAATGCCATAAATGGTGCCTTGACTTCCAATTGCAGCCCCATAAATCCAAGGTATCGAAAATTTGTGGCATGCTTCGTTAATCAAGTACCTAATTTTAAAATGATCCATTCCATCCATGACGATAGCAGGATTAGAGTTTCTTAAAATGTGTTCAATGTTGGTGCAAGTTATTTCTTGGTATAATGCGTTGATTTTAATATTAGAATTTATATCTAATAAATGCTTTTTTAATGCTTCTACTTTAGGTACCATCATTTGTGCATCATTTTCAGTATAAGTGGCTTGCCTATGTAAATTTGATATTTCTACAATATCCATATCAATTATTGTAAGTTCGCCAACTCCCATACGTGATAATATTTCTGCACAATGACTTCCTAATGCTCCGGCTCCTACGATCATCACGTGTGTTTGTTCTAGTTTACGCTGACCATTTTTTCCAAAATTTTTATAACGTATTTGACGAGAATACCTTTCCATCATAAAAATCCGATTCCTTCTGTTGGACTTGAAGCTTGAGCTGTATACTTAACTGGTATTCTTCCTGCCTGATAACTCATTCTTCCTGCTTGAATGCCCAACTTCATAGCTTCTGCCATCTTCCCTGGATCTTTCGCACTTGAAATTGCTGTGTTTAATAGAATGGCATCTGCACCTAATTCCATAGCATGGCATGCATCTTTTGGTGATCCTACACCTGCATCGACTATTACAGGTACATTGGCGCGTTCAATAATATAACGTAGATATAAAGGATTATTTATTCCTCTTCCAGTACCAATAGGTGAAGCTAGTGGCATAATTGCATGCACACCTAATTCTTCTAGACGTTTGGCAAGTACAACATCATTTGAAATGTAAGGACACACTGTATAACCTTTTTCTAGCAAAACTTTGCATGCCTCATATGTTTCTAAAGGATCGGGTAGTAAGGTTTCCTGATCACCTATCACTTCTACTTTAATCATGTCACAAAGATTGGCGTGGTTAGCAATTTCTGCAATTCTTATCGCTTCCTCAGCTGATGTTGCACCAGCAGTATTAGGAAAAGTAACAAAGTTTGATAAGTCAACTTTTGCTAAAGGATTAGGTAATTTCTCATCATATAAGTTCATTCGACGCACTGCAAAAGTTAAAACCTCTGTTTCAGACGCGTTTATAGCTTCCTTTTGAATGGCTTCTGTTTCAAATTTACCAGTACCTAATAACAATCTTGAATTAAATTCAAATTTACCTATTTTAAACATCCTATCCGCCTCCTACAAATTCTAGTAATTCTAAACAATCTTTATCATTAACGATATAATCTTGAAATTGGTTTTGTTTAATTAATTTTTTATTATGTTCAACAATCACTCTCTTTTCGTCTAACCCGAGTGTTTGCAATATTTCTTGTATATTCAAAGGGTTTTCAAATGTGAAATTATCACCATTAATAACACAATGCATCACGATTCATTCCTTTCTCACTTATTGATAAGTAAATAATTAATCTTAGGTTGCTTCATAATTTAACCATGCTCTGTGTAAGGCTTGTACTGTTTTTATCGAGTGATTAAATATTGATATACCTGCGATACCTTGAAATCCTTTAGGTAAATGAGACACCGTTTTTAAATTAATACCACCTAATGCGACTACAGGAATATCACTTTTCAATGCATCATTAACCTCAGTTAATGATTTAGGTGCTAATCCTTTTTTAGACTTTGTTTCAAATACGTGCCCATAAAGTACAAAATCCAAATTTAAATCCTCTGCACATTGGATCGCCTGGCGATTGTGTGTAGACATACTTATTTTTATGTTTGAACAATGTTGTTTTAAAGCACGAATTTGCTCATCATTTTCTCTAAAATGTATACGTGACAAGTCGCAAGATTGGAGTACATGATAATCACTATGAATAATAATTTTATCTTTCGGAAAATGCCGTTGCTTTAGTTGGTTTATCCATTCTATCGTCTCAGAAGTACACATCGGTGATCTGACGATTAGGTAATCTATATAAGGTTCAATTTCGCAATAATTAATGCTATCTTGCTTAGTTAATTTATGATAACTGGTAATCGCAATAATCACTATAATCACTCCTAAAATAAAAAAACGTTATTTTTCCAAATAGGAAAAATAACGTTAATGTGAACGGACAAATATGGTTTATAACGCCACTTTTCCTACGCCAGTACAAACTGGATCAGGTTCAAGGAATTCTAGCGTATCACGCTAGTCTCAGCCTTTTTATCATAAAGGCACTTCCAGTGGTTAAACTTAGCTCTATTTAATTAATGTGAATTTTACAATTAATTCATGTTTAATTTAACGTAAAAACTGTATTTTTTCAACCTTATATATTTTCAGCTTATTATTTTCTAGGAAATATCATGACCAATCATGCATGATTGTTGCTATAAAATAATTTTAGTGAGAGATTTTTAATAATTCCTTTGTTATTTCTTTAGTCTCATCGTAAATTTTTTGGTATATTGCAAAATATTTCATATATTGCATATGACGTTCTACACTGGGTTCAAATACTTTATCATATTGAATAAATTGTTGAACCATCTCAGCGACATCATTAAACCACCCTACACCTTTTGCTGCTATCATCGCTGCACCCATACTTGGTCCTTCTTCATGCTTTAATTTATATACTTTAGCGTTAAAGATATCTGCTTGTAACTGAAGCCAAAAATCACTTTTAGCCCCACCACCGATAGAAATCATTTCTTTAATTTTTTTTTCATTTTTACGTAAATAATAGATAGATTCATATAATGCAAAAGTGATGCCTTCAATCACAGCACGAGCCATATCTTTATTATTATGCATATGACTTAAGCCAATAAAACTTCCTCTAATTTGACTATCACCGTGGGGTGTACGTTCTCCTGATAAATATGGTGCATATATTAAACCATTACTCCCTATAGAAGATTGTTTTGCTTCATCCAAAATTTGGCTATAAGTTAAGCTTGGCGTAATGTTTTTTTGAAACCATTTTAAACTATCACCTGCAGCTAATATGACACCCATTGCATAAGAATTTTGAGGGAGCACATGATTAAAGTGATGTATATTGTGACCATAAGTCGCTGTATTCTCAGAATCACACGCTAATATGACACCCGAAGTACCAATACTACATAGTGTGTCGCCCTCACTAATAACGCCTGCTCCTAATGCGCCACAGGCATTGTCTCCGCCCCCAGCATATACTGCGACATCTTTATCTAAACCTAATTCCTCTGCAATTGAAGTATTAAGGTACCCTACAAAATCTTGGGATTCAATTAAATTTGGACAAAGTTGGTATACACCATAATAGTCACAAATATTTTTATTCCAGCACTTATTTGCTATATCCATTAACAATGTGCTTGATCCATCAGAATATTCCATATTTATCGTATCTGTGAATTTAAATCTCACATAATCTTTAGGCAGTAAAAAGACATTTGCTTTGGACCAAATCAACGGTTCATTTTCTTTAACCCATAACAACTTCGTTAATGTAAAACCTTCTAAAACAGGATTATCCATTACATATTCACCAAATTGCTGTTTTATTTGTTCACACTGAAAAGTGGATCTTGTATCATTCCATAAAATGGCATTTCTAAGTGGTTGAAATTGATGGTCAAGTAACACTAAACTATGCATTTGACCAGAAAATGATATACCTTTAACCTTCATACCTGCTAACTTTTCCGAATTCAATAAGTACTTTATACAATCTTTAGAGGCTTCGTACCAATCTTCTGGATTTTGTTCACTAAAACCTGTTTGTTGATTAATAACATGAATTGGTTCACTAGTAACATCTAAAACGTCACCTTTTTTATTAATAGCAATGGCTTTAACAGAACTTGTACCGATATCTATGCCTAATACAATCTCTTTCACATATACCATCCTTTGATTTATAGTTATTTTTAAACTATTTATTTTCAATGTCATTCACGTTATATTTATAGCACAATATATTTGAAAATAAAAATTGTTTTTATAAAGAAAATATTTTCAATTCAATCTTTATACATCAAACAAGTAACAACAGTGAATGATATAACATTTTATGTTAAGAAATGTAATGATACTGTTTTCAATGTTTTAAAATACATTAGCTATTTTTAAGTTCATTCAAATTTATTAAAACTAAAACAAAAAAGCACTGAGATATTTTTTCTCAGTGCATAAAAGTATAAGTAATGATAAAGCATGTAACTTTTTAAGTATCTAAAATAGTAATTTAGAAGCGTAAATAACAACCACCACAGTAATTGAACTTAATAAAGTAGATAAAAAGACAAGCTCTGCTGCAAGTTCTGGGTGATTGTCATACTCCTGAGCAATCACAGAACTATTTACTGACGTCGGCATTGCTGAAGCGATAAACAATGTTTGCGCAATCACGCCTTCAATACCCATGATTTTTATAATTATTAATGCGATGACTGGTCCAATCACTAAGCGTACAAATATAAAAATATATGATAATGACCACTTAAAAGTAAAGTTTATATTGGCAATTTGTGCGCCTAACATAATTAAAGCAATTGCAATCATCGCATCCGCTACATAGTTAGCTGGCGTCCAAATAAATTCTGGTATAGGGATATCAGCATAATTTAAAATAATTGCAAACAGCAAAGCGTATAATACTGGCATTTTAAAATACCCTAACATCGCTTTCAATTTTCCAATTTGTGCAGACTGTATTGCGAAAATACCATATGAAAAAGTGAAAATATTTTGTAATGATAAAACGATGACTTGTACTGACATTGCTAGTGGATCACCCTTGAACACTAGGTCATTGACTGGCACACCATAGTTTCCAGAATTAAAAAATAATACACTATTGGTTAGCGTTGTAGCCTCGCCCGTATCCCTCTTGTTTATTATAGTTAAAACTTTCCCCACTATATATAAAAAAATGATGTATATTATGAAAAACACTACAATATACAATAATAAACGCAGTTCAAAATTTGTTTTATAAAATTTTACAAAAATAAATCCTGGAACAAACACATAGATATTTAATTTAGCTAAAGTCTTTAAATCTAGAGTGAACTTTTTCTGTAAGATAAATCCCAATGCTATCATTATAAAAATAGGTAATAACACACTCTGTAATATATAAGCCATTTCACTCATCCTAGAACACTCCCTCGTAAAAAACTATAACACTAGACATATTCATTTGTATTTAAGCTAAATTTAGATATCTGATTTTTAAAACTATGTTGTTTGTATACTTTAAAAATATAAAAATTAGGAGTGAAATAAAAATTGATAAATTAGAAATCAATTTCATATTTCAACTCCTATATCGTATCAATAAAAATTCTAAACTTTACTAAGATTACACTATTTTAATTTGTACATCATTTAATGGATTTGCTTTATTATTTAAAAGGGATTTATAACAATAAGATAATATATCATTCGTCTTTTCGGTTGTCTTCATCGCTATTAGTAGTATTATTAATCTGCTTTTGTTCATCGCTATTATTTTCTTGCTTTCTTTTGTTTCGTTTTTTTTCTTCCAAAATTGACATAACTATAAAACCAACAACTAATAACGGTGTAAGTATACCAATCATCATCATCATTTAGCTCACCTCATTCGTTCATTTCAATTTAATGTCTAAATTAACCTTTACTATCAATTTACATGTTTTTGTTACCTTCCTCAATAGAACAACCTATTTTATTATATTTTAATAATTATCTCTATTCATTTTCACTTGATATTACACCAATTCGTGTTCGACATTCTACTTTTTGTTCGCTTATCTGTCAGAAATGTTACTTTAGTTGCTCACATTGCATCTTTTATAAAAGCTAATAGTCTTAGATATATTGCTAAATCATAACGATAATTACCAAAATAATTGTCATAATGAAAAGCTGAACATATTTTCAATTATTTAACACTTCAATATTATTCACGAATTGTTCGGATTTATTACTATTTTAGTGCACCATAATAGAATATATTATAAACAGATGCAAAAATTATCCATTTTTTTAGTTTTAGAATTTTATTTTATTATAATTACGCAACATTAATTGACTTATTAAATTTAAAAAGAGTACTATTTAAATAAATGAAATTAAATTTAAGTATATCTACATTTCCTGAACGAATTTATTGTGTATGCTCTCAAAACCTTAATACTTAATCTGATTCTCATTTTACTATAAATCATTGCCAATTTTACTAGCTAACATTTAAGGAAAGGAGGGGTTTAATGAATTATAACCAAATCATTTATGATGAAGGCGATAAATTAGAACATTTAAATACACCTAACTTTTCCAATATATATTTAGTCATTTCAGGTATGATTCATTTCCAAAAAGTAAAATCAAATTTTATATTTCATCGAGGAGATGTATTTGTAGTATATGATTTTGAAGAAAACCTCATTATTCATCGAGAAGGTATGCTTGCTTGTATTTCAGTAAATAATTTAAGTTATCATCGGTTCACCTTAATAAATCAGGAAAACCTTCTAGAAAAATATAAATTAAGTAAATTGATTACTGAAACCTATATTACAACTTTAAAAAATATTTTAGAAAACAATTCATTTAATGGAGATATCGGAGTTATTAAATTAATCAATTACCTCAATTTATCTCAAGCAAATATATATGGACAGTTGACTTACTCAAATAAATTAATTAAAAATGTTGTAGAATATATTAACCAACATTACAAACAACCATTAACGCTGAATTTAATTGCCAAAAATTTTTACGTAAACAGTAGCTATTTGTCTAGAGAATTTTCAAAAAAAATGAATATTTCATTAATCAAATACATTAAAAAAGTTAAAATCTATAGTTTATCTAGAGAGTTATTAACAAATGGCAATAGTGAATCAATTTGGGTAGACTATGGGTTCCGTTCATACAATACTTATTTGAGAGATTTCAAAAATGTGATGCAAATGACACCTAAAGATTTTATAAAACAACATTATTCTAAAAGTACAAATACAAAGATAGAACCACATCAATTATATAACCAGCTCCAATTAATTTTGGATACGATTAAATCTGAATAAAATACAAAAAATCCAAGTTTACCTATCAAAGGCAAACTTGGATTACGACTTAATATTTATATTTATTATCCTCATCATCATCGGAATAATTTTCTTTGATTTTTTGTTGTTCGTTCTCTTTTTGATCTTCGGATAATACAAATGAGTTATTATGTTCATTTACTTGTGATCCATCTTTGATATAGGGATTTGCATCATCTTCTTCATCTCTACTATAAATTGCTTTTTGTGGCTTTCTCACAAGTAACATAATACCTGCTACTAACCACAATATTGCGGTAATCCAATTACCAATTAATGAAATAACACCAACAATGATTAATAGAATACCAGCAGCTTTTGCTTTTTTACCAATTAACACTGCACCGATGATTGCTACTATAAGTAGCACAATAGACAATATAAGACCTGCAGTTACCAATCCACTTAACATATTAATAACCGCTTCTCCATTTTCATATGTGATCGAACTATCGTCTTCCATCATTGCTTGTATCATTGCATTTTTATTGTCATCATTTCCAACTAATGGTAAGAATATCGCAAGTACAATTACACCTAGTAGTTGTATACCAATACCAATCCAGGCAAGTATACGTTCAGCTGTTCTTTTCATTATGTTTCACCCCTAATCAAAAATTTATGTTTTTTAGTTAATATCTGTTTAGAATTATATCATTTAGTATACGCATCCTGTTGCTACAAGTCCATGTATAACACATTTAATTTCCTAGGTAATTATTTACTTTTTCTAAAAGCTTCATCTATTCGTTCCAATTGATTTACAAAATCTTCTATTTCTTCAAGTGAAAATTGGTCACCTAAGCGATTTTTTACTGATTCTGTCATTGCAGAAGTCGCTTGCTTTAAAAATGTTTCACCTTCTAAGCTTAATTGAACTAATTTTATTCTTTTATTATTTGAGTATGCTCTTTGCACATAGCCCATTTCTTCAAGTTTACCTATTCTTTTTGAAGCAGCTGTTTTAAATATATTTTGCAGCCCAGCCAACTCATTAATCGTAACTTGACCTTTTGTTTGAATAATTCTCATCGCTTCAATTTGTTCTCTTGAAAGTAAGTTTGTGAGAGACGATTCGTTCACCATTTCAATAATTTCTTTGTTTAAATACAACATCACTATTTGAAATTTGGTTATCGCTTTTTCAATCGATGCATCTACATCATTCATAATCTTATCCCCCTTTATAAATTACTTAAATTCGATAGAAAGTGGTAACTTATCGCGCTTATTGAACCATAGTAGAACTAAATATTGTAAAATCATCATTACGACTATGATACCGATAAGTAACGCTACAACAAATCCAAAGTCAAAGTGACCTGCATTAGTAAATATCGCTTCTCTGTATCCTTGAATAGCGTAAGACATTGGTGAAAATGGATGTATCCATCTATAGAACGTTGCAGAAAGTTCTATTGGGAACATACCTTCACTTGCACTTAATTGTAAGATTAAAAGAATCATTGATATAAATAGTCCTATTCTGTCTAAGAATAATGTTAGGAACGATGTAATTGTAATTGCTGCAATAGCCCATAATAAACCTACTAATATAAATTTCCATACATTACCAACTGACATGTTAAACACAAATAATACCCAACTACTCATAAATAACGCAGACAACGCACCTTGAACAATATATAATGCAAATTTTCCTAAAGCTTGTCTCACTGAAGTTGTAGATTTATCAATAGTTTTTCTCAATGGATAAATAGCACTAAACGATAGCGCACCAACAAATAAACTAACACTTGCCATATAAGGAACAATCGTTGCACCGTATTCATCAGCATTCGTTGGATTATTTTCTTTTACTTTTGTAACATCATTGAGTGCTTTTTCATTTTCGGATTCAAATGAAACATTATTTTGTTGACTAACTGCATCATCAATTTTTGATTTTAATTCGTCATTATTTGCTTCAAGTTCTTTCAGCCCATCTGTTACCTGTTGATTTCCCGATAATAATTTTTGAGCTGGTTGACCTACCATTGGTGCCATTTGTTGAATACCATCTGTTACTTGTTGATTACCATCAATGAGTTCTGTTTCTGCATCAGACATTTGTCCTAATGCTTCTGATGTATCTTGATAACCTGATTGTGATTTTTTAGCACTAGCGAATAATTCACTCAAATAGTTAGATCTTATATTATCTTTTATAGATTCAGTCACTGTATTAATAGCTAAATTTGCAGATTGACTTCCTGTATAACTAGAACCAGGATTTACCTTAGTTTCTAGATTTATTTTTTTAGGGTTTTCATCTAAAATTGTCGTTGCATTTGATGAGGCATTTTTGGGAACAATAATAGTTCCTACACTTTCACCTCTATTCAATTGTTTATTCGCTTCTTTTTCAGAAACGACTTGAAAATCAAACTTATCATTATCTTTTAATTTATCTACTAAATCATCGCCAATAGTAATATCTTTATTATTAAGCGTTGCTTTTTCATCGTGGTTTACAACAGATATTTTTAGATTTTCTGTCTTATCGTATGGATCCCACATTGAACCAACGAACAAAGCTACGTATAGCAACGAAATAAGTGATATTGCAATTAAAGATACTACTAACATTTTATTTTTAAATATAAATTTAAATTCATTCAACATTTTTCCAACTACCTTCCTTTAATTGTACATCCCATGTACTATAAGTTAAAAAAAGACTAAAACAAAAATATTTGCCTTAGCTTAACACGCATGACCAGCTATTTATAAGGGGGAAATCACTTCAGTACACCCCGTGTACTTTTTATATATTACGCTTCTTAAATTTAAATGTCAAACCTATTTTCCAAAAAATTTCATGGTGATTTTGAACAAAAATATATTCTGAAAATTCTGTATTTACTGTTAATTTTATCCTTTATTAATGCTATGATACTTACTATCACTTTAAATTAGGGAGGGAAATTATCATGTGGAGTGAACCTATTATTTCAGCAACTGCTTTATTTGCTTTAATTGCTTTGGGGGAAGTTATTTCAACATTGACAAAAGCACGAGTACCAATGCTTTTGACTGCAATGGTCAGTTTTTTATTACTTAAATGGGCAGGTATATTTCCTGAAAATATTCTTGATTCAGCTATTTTACCTTCACTAGGTGCACTAGCTATAGCACCTGCCATTATGCATATGGGAACGATGATGCCTTTATCAACGTTAAAAACACAGTGGAAGGCAGTGATTATTTCACTTTTCGGCATTATAGGTTCAACGACTATGATTTTAATCATCGTATCTTTTGTTTATGATTTCCGTATCGCCGCTTCTGGTGTTGGTCCTATCTCAGGTGGTATTGTTGCATTACTAATTACAATTGATAAGTTAAAGGAATTAGATTTAAGTTATTTAATTGTTTTACCAGCACTTGTGCAAGGTATACAAGGTGTTATCGGGTTACCATTAAGTTCAGTAATCATGAAACGTTACGGTAAACACTTTTTGCAACAAGAAGCTAAAAATTTACAAACTGATACCCGTGAAGAAGCGTCAACGACTCGAACATCAACAACACATACTTTACATGATAAATATCCTATTTTACAAAATAATACTTTAAGACTATTTATTATGTTTGTATTAGCTAGTTTAGCTTTTTTAATTGGAGAAGTGACCCCAATTCATTTTACACTTATCAGTTTATTCTTTGGGATTGTCGGGTTAAAACTAGGATTATTTGAACAAGCAGAATTAGAAAAAAACAAGTCGTTCACTTTAATTCTTGTTATTATCATGCTGATTGTCATCGGTTCTATGGGAGATATCACACCACAAGATTTATGGCATCACCTACCAGCTATCTTACTTATTTTATTAATAGGTACGATAGGTATTTTAATCGGAGGAGCAGTTGCTGCAAAATTGATTGGTTGGCGTTATACAAAGGCACTTCCAGTTGCGTTAACTGCATTGTATGGTTTCCCTGGAGATTACATGCTATGTGAAGAAGTGAGTCGTAGTTTAACCAAAAACAAAAAAGAACATGATGCACTTTTCAAAGAATTACTTAGTCCTATGTTGATAGGTGGATTTACTTCCGTTACGGTAGCTTCCGTGATTTTAACAGGTATTATTATGAATTTTATTAATTAGGAGGAATTTTAAATGCTTATAAAAAATATAAACCTTATAGATGGTACTGGTAGCGCTATACAACAAAACGTTGATGTGATTATTCAAGATCATCGCTTTAAGACTATTGGACAGAATTTAAACCATGAAAATCATGAAATCATCGATGGTACCGATAAATATTTATTACCGGGCATGATAGATAGCCATGTTCATATCATGGAAGAAATGAGACCATTGACAGATAAATTAGCTACGCCATTTTCTTATACATTCTATCGCGCTATAGATCATCTTAAACGTACAGTAAATTGCGGTATCACTACCGTGCGTGATGCACTTGGTGCTGACCAAGGGATTAAAGAAGCTGTACAAAATGGTTTGATACTCGGACCCCGCATGCAAATTAGTGTCAATGCATTAACGATTACTGGTGGCCATGGTGATAAATTAACGAAATCTGGTATAACTATGCCAAGTTTTATTGAAGATTATCCAGGTTTGCCTACAGGAATTTGTGATGGCGTTGAAGAAGTACGTAAAAAAGTAAGAGAGATGTTACGTGCTGGTGCGGATGTAATCAAAGTTCATGCAACTGGTGGTGTAACAAGTCCAACAGATCATCCAGACTTCACACAATTTTCTATTGAAGAACTTAAAGTTATGGTTGAAGAAGCACAATTCAGAGGTAATAGAAAAGTTATGGCACATGCCCAAGGCCTACAAGGCGTTAAAAATTGTATCGCAGCAGGCATTCATTCTATAGAGCATGGCATTTACCTAGATGATGAAGCAATAGAAAAAATGAAGGCACAAGGTACCTTTCTCGTACCGACTTTACTAGCACCTGTTTCAGTTATTGAATTTGCAGATGAACTTGGTATGTCTGAAGGTTCTGTTGAAAAGTCAAAAGAAGTTTTAGAGGCACATACAACAAGTTTTACTAAAGCTGTAAACGCAGGTGTAAAAATCGCCATGGGTACAGATGCTGGTGTCTTTAAACACGGTACCAACTTACGTGAATTAGAGTTAATGGTTGAACATGGTATGACACCAATGCAAGCTATAGTAGCATCCACTAAAACTGCAGCAGAATGTCTAGGTTATGACAATGAAATAGGCACAATTGAAACAGACAAAAAAGCTGACTTTATTATCGTAGATGATAATCCATTAGATCGTATTGGGATATTAAAAAACCCTGATAATATTAAAATTGTAGGTATTGATGGTGAAATTGTGAAAAGATAATGCTATCTACTATTTATAAAAACAAAGCCTCATTGTATATCTACAGAATGATTGAAGATATACAACGAGGTTTTAATTTTGAATTCACTTTGCTTTATCATTATTTATATTTATTAACCAGTGCTTTAGGTAAATGACAGTAATCATTTGGAAATCTTGATAATCTGTCTTGATGTGTTTCTGCACTTTTAACATAATTAGTCAATGGTAATACCTCTGTGGCAATAAGGTGATGGTCTTCAATTGCATCTATGTATGCTTGTGCTTCTTTTAAATGTTTTACGTCTTCACTATATAATCCCGTTCTATATTTCAAACCAATATCTTGGCCCTGTTGGTTTACACTATAAGGGTCAATAATTTCAAAAAGATACCCCATTAAATCAGTAACAGACACTTTTTCAGGATCAAAAGTTGTTTTAATTACTTCTACATAGCCGTCGTATTCTCCATCAAGGGTATGCGTAATACCATTTGCCCTACCACCTTCTGTTTGAATGACACCTGGTAATGTCTTAACGAATGCCTGAACACCCCAGAGACAACCTCCTGCTAAATATACAGTTTCCATTCTATCCCCTCCTGATTTAACACATTATTTAATAAAAGTATAGACACCACAACCATATGATGCAAATGCTCATATATTTATGATTTATTTTTTGTTAATAGGGAAAATTTATATTAGAGAATAAGGAGGTATTATATGCCTAAAGTTAAAGAAAGATTATTAGAAGATATTGAAGAAAAGTCTTCAAGAACCGACAGTGATTTTAATTCTGAGAAAGAAATGCAGCAAAATGCTTTTGAACGATTAGGCAAAGATGTAGTGATTATAGAAACACTTTCGATCATGAATATTGTCTTTGCAATCAGTACAATTAGTTTAGTAGTTGCACTTATCTTTACAAATAAAAATTAATAAATTTATATACATGCTCTTTTCATTGATAATAACAAACTTGAAAAGAGCATGTTTTTTATTAATAACCTAATATTCTTCAAAAAAATTTTGACAATATTTAGTTTTACAAAATTTTTAAATTGAATATTGTACCTTTTTTGTTACAATATAGTGAGGAGAATTTCGTCCTTTTATAAAAGCATATAACAAATATACATTCATCATATCATTATGGATTGTAGCCGCACGATACTATCAAACTATTAATTTTATATATAACTATTATAAACAGAAAAAAATTTAGAGGAGAATTGAATTATGGATTACAGAGTACTATTGTATTATAAATATACAAATATTGAAGACCCCGAAACATTTGCTACAGAACACTTAGATTTTTGTAAAGATCTAGAGCTTAAAGGACGTATCTTAGTATCAACTGAAGGTATTAATGGTACTGTTTCCGGAACAGTTGAAGCAACAGACAAATATATGAATGCATTACAATCAGATGAAAGGTTCAAAGGAATTACTTTCAAAATTGATGAAGCAGATGGTCACGCATTTAAAAAAATGCACGTTCGTCCTAGAAAAGAAATTGTGGCATTAGATTTAGAACAAGATGTTAATCCTAAAGAACTTACTGGTAATTATTTATCACCTAAAGAGTTTAAAGAAGCATTATTTGACGACGACACAATTGTTATCGATGCGCGTAATGATTATGAATATGATTTAGGACATTTCCGTGGTGCTATACGACCTAATATTACTCGCTTTAGAGATTTACCAGACTGGATTAAAGAAAATAAAGATCAATTTATGGACAAAAAAATCGTTACTTATTGTACTGGTGGTATTCGCTGTGAGAAATTCTCCGGTTATCTATTAAGAGAAGGTTTTGAAGACGTAAGCCAGCTTGAAGGTGGTATCGCCACTTATGGAAAAGATCCAGAAACAAAAGGTCAGTATTGGGACGGTAAAATGTATGTATTTGACGAACGTATCAGTGTAGACGTCAATCAAGTTGAAAAAACAGTTGTAGGTAAAGAATGGTTTGACGGTACGCCTTGTGAACGTTACATCAACTGTTCAAACCCTGAATGTAACCGTCAAATTTTAGTATCTGAAGAAAATGAAGCACGTTATTTAGGTGCTTGTTGTCATGAATGTGCTGAACATGAAAGTAATCGTTATGTTAAAAAACATGACATTAGTGATGAAGAAAAGGCAAAACGCCTTGAAAATTTTAAACAACTTGTATAATACAAATATGCGTTGAAATTATGTGTAAATATTTTATAATTTTAATATGTATCAAGCTAACTAAAAAATGGCAATTTCTAAATAAAATTAGAAATTGCCATTTTTCTTTTATTAGGTGCACAACTTACCAGAATTACGCGCAAAAATTGTGTTATTTTCTACATTGTTCAGTGTTTTCACAGTGGCCATTGTCATCTTTTTATCCCGCATCTTATTTTAAAATTTGATAATAGAAACACATTTTCCCTATAACAAACTAGAATAAAAAAATACCAGCCTCTTATTTGTAAATGAATGACTATTATTACCAAACTTTTGTAGTTAATTTGCATTTATTTTCTTATTTATGCTTATTGTAATTTCATAAATCCATTTCCCAGGACATCTCGCACATCATGGATAACTAAAAAGGCATTTTCATCATGACGGTTTACAATCTTTTTAATCCTAGCTAACTGATTTTGAGGGACGACGACGTAAAGTACATTAGTTTCTTTTTGTTGATATCCTCCTACACCATTTAACAGTGTAGAACCACGCCCCGTTTCTTCATTAATTTGTTTACTAATGTTCGCGTTAAAATCTGAAATAATAGTAATTGCTTTTTTAGGATTAAATCCTTCTATTACAAAAGACATACTTTTTTCAACGATAAATAACATAACAATTGTATAAAGTACATTTTGAATAGGTAAGACAAGCAAGAAAGATAAAACAATCAATGAATCAAGAATAAATAATGCTTGTGACGTTTTAATTTCACTATATTTGTTTATGATTTTTGCAATAACTGAAGTACCCACCCAACGTACTACGGGCAGATATAACAAAGCCTGTACCAATACCAATTAACACTCCTGAAAAAATAGTATTGATAAAATCTGACTCTAAATTCAAATTAAAAGATTCAGTAATCCCTAAGAAAAATGAACTCGCAACCACAGTAATCAACGTATAAAGTGCAGTTGTTTTACTTAAATATTTCCATCCTACACCAATTAATATGATATTAATAATAAGCGTCGTCAATGCTGGAGAAAGGCCTAAAGTATATTTCAGATTTAAGGAGACACCGACTGTGCCGCCTTCTCCTAAATTTGAAGCTAAAACGAATGAATTAACACCTATTGCAATTAAAAAAGTACCTATAAGACAAAAACAAATATTTTTTAGATGAATTTTATATTCCATTAAACTCACACCCTCTCTATAAATGATTTAAATTTTTGAACACCATTTTCTTAACTATACTTCGTTCATTTTCTTTCAACACAAAAAGAAACTTCTTAGCAATGCTAAAAAGTTTCAGAATTACAATTTTAAACTATAATTTTTTTAATACAGAAGACATAATAATAAAAATACTTAAGTTTTTCAACGTAGGCGGGTTATGATTATTTATTGATATATAATATTTACTTCAATTTATCAAAAGTTATTTTATATTATGTCCTTATTTAATCATTACACATATTTTTTAAAAAATTAAAATCCCTAGATTCTATAAAAGAACCTAGGGATTGATGATTCAATATTTTAAAATTGAATATTATCTTATTACGCAGTAACCCATTGTGAAGCACCTTCAGATTCATATAAATCCATTGCTGCTTGGTCTTGTACTGATTCTGGTGCTTCTGTTGGAGATACACCTTTATATTCAGCTGGTGCTACTGAATCCCAAGTGCTTTGTAGGAATTGGTATTTACCTGCTGCACCTGATGATGGGTTAACAGCGTTAAGGTCACCACCTGATTCACGTTGCGCGATTTGTTTCAAGTGATCATTTACATCTACAGATGAACCACTTGATGCTTCACTTGAACTATCTGTTGATTGTTGTGATGAAGCTGATTCTTGTTGTGGTTGTTGTGTTTGCTCAGTTTGTGGTGCTTGTTCTTGTGCTGGTTGTTCTGATGAAGCTTGTTGTGGTTGTGTTTGTTCTTGAGTTTGTGGTGCTTGTTCTTGTTGTCCTGCATCACTTGTTGATTGTGCTGATGCTTCACTTGATCCGTTTGAACCTTCACCATAGCTCCATGACCAATTTGTGCCATCAGATTCAAAATTATAATTTGTGCCATTTTGGCTGAAATTATAATTATATGAACCGTCATGTAATGCTTGTGCATTCAATTGTTGCGGATTGTTTTGTGCTTGTTGAGCTAATTGTGCTTGATCGATACCTTGTTCAGACGCATCTGCTGAATTTCCTGCTGCGATTCCTGTTACGCCAAGTCCTACTGCTAATGTTGAAGCTAATACTGTTTTTTTCATTATTAATAAATCCTCCCAAGAGATTATACTTTTAAATTTATGTTTTAATTTGTGTTTTCGTTTTTTGCAAAATTACCTTTATCAAATTTGCTAGTTCCCACTGTAACATCCAAAAAGTGCTTGTGGGTTACAGTGAAGTTAAAAAAGCAGCCAGGTTTTTTACGTCCTCATGACATAAAAGTTTATTATTACACTGTTCAAAAAACATTAGAATGCTATCACCATCGTCTTAAGGCTCATTATTTTTTATATTTTATTGTAATGATGTTGTAATATAAACACTTTTTATTCAAGTATTGTAATATTTGATTCATCATTTAATAAATTGATAATTTTTGTAAAAGTTATATTTTTAATTGCTTATTTAAATAGTTTTTCACTATCAATTCAATTCCTTCTATTCATTTTTTCTAAAATTATCTCTATTGCTTTTGAAAGTATATGCTTTTTCTCAATATAAAAAGGACTAACCCATGTTCTTCACGGATTAGTCCTTTAATTAAAGAATGAGCTTTAAATCTCACACTTTCTATGCGTATATATTAATGTTTTAAAATTAAACTTTTAATAAATTAAGCAGTAACCCACTGTGAAGCACCTTCAGATTCATATAAATCCATTGCTGCTTGGTCTTGTACTGATTCTGGTGCTTCTGTTGGTGATTGACCTTTATACTCATCTGGTGCTACTGAATCCCAAGTGCTTTGTAAGAATTGATATTTACCTGCTGCACCTGATGATGGGTTAACAGCGTTAAGGTCGCCACCAGATTCACGTTGTGCAATTTGTTTCAAGTGATCGTTTACTTCTACTGATGAACCACTTGATGCTTCACTTGAGCTATCTGTTGATTGTTGTGATGAAGCTGATTCTTGTTGTGGTTGTTGTGTTTGCTCAGTTTGTGGTGCTTGTTCTTGTGCTGGTTGTTCTGATGAAGCTTGTTGTGGTTGTGTTTGTTCTTGAGTTTGTGGTGCTTGTTCTTGAGTTTGTGGTGCTTGTTCTTGTTGTCCTGCATCACTTGTTGATTGTGCTGATGCATCATTAGATCCGTTTGAACCTTCACCATAACTCCATGACCAATATGTGCCATCAGATTCAAAGTTATAATTTAAATTATCTTGATTAAAGTTATAGTTATAAGCACCTTCATGTATTGGCTCAGCATTCAATTGTTGCGGATTGTTTTGTGCTTGTTGAGCTAATTGTGCTTGATCGATACCTTGTTCAGACGCATCTGCTGAATTTCCTGCTGCGATTCCTGTTACGCCAAGTCCTACTGCTAATGTTGAAGCTAATACTGTTTTTTTCATTATTAATAAATCCTCCTAAGAGATTATACTTTTAAATATTTAAATTTGTGTTTTCTGTTTTGCAAAATTACTTTTATCAAATTTGCTAATCCCTACTGTAACATCTTAAAAAAGCTTGTGGGTTACAGTGAAGTTAAAAAATATCTAGAATTTTTACGCCCTAATTACATTAAATACTTACTTCAATTCCATTCAAAAAACCATCACATCAATCATGAAATATAATATTGCTTTTACAAATATGTAATAATTATGTAATTAGTGTGAAAATAATATTCACTTATATCATTATAACTGGTTACATTTTATGACTTTTAAATATAAGAAAGATTGAATTTATATCTAACTGCTGATAATATCTTAATTTGGTTTAATTTTAATAATTTTATTTTAAAATTTATGAAAACCTATCAATATATAAAATGTTGGAGGAATTAAATGTTCGACAATATTCTTTATGAAGATAACCATTTATTAATGGTAGAGAAACCAATTAATGTTCCTGTACAAGAAGATAACTCAAGAGATCAAGATTTATTGTCCATTTTAAAAAATTACATAAAAGTCCAATACAATAAACCGGGTAATGTATACCTTGGACTCGTACATCGTCTTGATCGGCCCGTTGGAGGCACAATTGTTTTCGCTAAAACATCCAAAGCAGCCTCTAGGTTATCTAATGAACTTAGAAAACAAAAATTATATAGAACATATCTAGCAATTATCCATGGTATACCTTCAAAAAAAGAAGGTGAACTTCGCGACTATTTATGGAAAGATAGAAATAAAAATATTGTTTATGCAGTTGATTCCAAGAAAAAAGATGCTAAAGAGGCAATTTTGAATTATAAAGTTATCAAAACAATTAACAATAAAACCTTGGTTCAAATCCAATTGAAAACAGGTCGTTCACATCAAATTAGAGTACAATTCGCAAATCAAAACTTACCATTATATGGTGATCAAAAATATGGCCAGAAATTTAATAATCCCGGACAACAAATTGCACTTTGGGCATCAAAACTCAGCGTCAAACACCCCACTAAAGATGAAATCATTTCTGTAACTTCTACTCCAAATAAAGGTATTTGGAATGACTTTATATAACATACTTCTTAAATAACCGTAAATTCATCCAATATATTAATATAAAAAAGCTATGAAAGAATCTCTACTAAGAGATTCCTTCATAGCTTTTATTAGTGTTTTATACTTATATTTTTAATTAAAATTATACTTCAGATTATGCAGTAACCCATTGTGAAGCGCCAACTTCGTTATAAAGTTTTACAGCTGCAGCATCTTGTACTGATTCTGGTGCTTCTGTTGGAGATACACCTTTATATTCAGCTGGTGCTACTGAGTCCCAAGTACTTTGTAAGAATTGATATTTACCTGCTGCACCTGATGATGGGTTAACAGCTTTTAAGTCGCCGCCTGATTCACGTTGAGCGATTGCTTGTAAATGTGAATTAACATTTACTGAAGAACCACTTGAAGCTTCATTTGAGCTTGATGATTGAGTTGAAGCTTTTGTAGTTGCTTCTTGTTGTGGTTGTTGTGTTTGTTCAGTTTGTGGTGCAGTTTGTTGAGCTGGTTGCTCAGTTTGAGTTTGTGCTTGTTGTGGTTGTTCAACTGTTGAAGCGTTAGCGCTTGAACCTTCACCATAACTCCAAGACCAAGTTTGTCCATTTGATTCAAAGTTATAGTTTAAACCATTATAATTAAAGTTATAACTATATGAACCTTCTTGTACTGGTGCTGCATTTAATTGTTCTGGGTTAGATTGTGCTAAATTTGCTAATTCTGCTTTATCTACACCTTGTTCTGCTGCGTCAGCTGAGTTACCTGCTGCGAATCCTGTTACACCTAATCCTACTGCTAATGTTGAAGCTAATACTGTTTTTTTCATTTTTGATTAAATCCTCCTACAAGTTTGTTTTTTATATTTTTAAGATTTATTTTTACTGTGATATTGAAACCAACTATTTTTTGTAAAATTCAATGCTGTTTCAACCAATTTCCAGTAAATACTATAACATCCATAAAAACCTTGTAGGTTACAGCGAAATTAAAAAACCCCCGTGCATTTTACATAATAATTACATAAAATCGAATGAAAATTAAAAGATATTTTGTAAAAAAACCTATTGCTAAAGTGAATAAAGTGCTTTTTAAACTTATTTTTTCTGTAACATAATTGTAATTAGTGTGACAATTATTCTAGTTAGTCAATTTGCTATTTTATATATTTAAAAAACCGTTCAATGATTAAAATTGAACGGCCTCGCCATTATATTCATTACGATAATGCTATTTTAATATGCGCTAAATGATGTTCTTCGTGCCAAGCTAATTTAGCAACTTTAGTTGCAACAGATATTTCTCCGCTTCCTCTTAATGTAAATGTACGATTCAAATCACTTTCTGTTAAATGATTGCCAATAGCTATAATACGTTCATTTATACCCTCTAACATTTTAAGGGAACATTCTATAGGCAGTTGACTATCAGCAAGTTTTGCCCACTCATCTTGAATAAAAGGATCAACAACTGGATTCGTATCTGTTAGCGCTAATTTTAAGCGTTGAAACATATTTAATTGGGAATCTGCTATATGATGAACGAGTTGTCGCACAGTCCAACTTTTGTCTCGATATTGCTTGTTTAATGCTTCATCATTTAAATGAGCTACAGTTTGCCTCAGTCTATATGCATACGACTCAATTTCACTAAGCCATTTTTGGATATCTTCTAATGTTACTTTATTTGGCACTTCTAATTCACCAATTGGAAATCTAACATCCATATTAATCACCTTTTTTATTTATTAAATGTTTAATAGCATCTTTAATTTTTCCATTAGTAATGCTATTGCCTATTTATGACTATTTAAACTTTCATACTATTTATTGTAGAATTTAGGAATGCATCTACTCATATTCATAACAAAAGTATTCTCCCTAGTTATTACCATAAAATTTATAAAATTAATGATATGACAAATACATAATTAGTAAATTTTTATGAACTTTCCTAAATTATAATGATACAACTTAATAAAATTTGTAATATTATTGTGAAGGATTTAACAAGGGAGTGGAAATTTATGAGTAAAGATTCATCTACCAAGTCTACATCTAATTTCAAGCCATTTTGGTTAATCACAAGTATGATTATCTTAATCACGATTTTGTTATTACCTACACCAGAAAGTTTACCACTTATGGCTAAAAGCGCATTAGCAATATTGCTATTTGCAGTCATATTATGGGTAACTGAAGCAGTGACTTATCCAGTTTCTGCGGTCATGATTGTTGGACTCATTATTCTATTAATAGGTTTCAGTCCGGTACAAAATTTATCTGAATCGCTAGGCTATCCTCAGTCAAATGGTGAAATATTGAAGGGAGATTCACTTTTCGGAACAGGTAATGCTTTAAAACTTGCTTTTAGTGGGTTTTCTACCAGTGCATTAGCTTTAGTTGCAGCTGCTCTTTTTTTAGCAACAGCTATGCAAATTACACAACTTCATAAAAGACTTGCACTAATTGTACTTTCCGTAGCAGGCAATAAGACAAATCGTATCGTTATTGGAACGATATTAGTGGCAATATTTTTAGCATTTTTCGTTCCCTCTGCTACTGCACGAGCAGGTGCTGTTATTCCTGTATTATTAGGAATGATAACAGCATTCGGCGTTGCTAAACAAAGTAAATTAGCTGGACTTTTAGTTATCACAGCTGTACAAGCAGTTTCTATATGGAATATTGGTATTAAAACTGCAGCTGCACAAAACATTGTCGCAATTAACTTTATCAATGATCAGTTAAATGCTGATATATCGTGGGGACAGTGGTTCTTATATGCTGGGCCATGGTCCATGTTAATGTCAATTGCGCTTTATTTTATCATGCTTAAAGTCATGCCCCCAGAAGAAAAAGAACTTTCGGGAGGCAAATCATTAATTCAGCAACAGTTAAAAGCTATGGGACCTATAACTTCTAAAGAATGGCGTTTAATTAGCATATCCATCATTTTATTAATACTTTGGTCTACCGAAAAGATATTACATCCTATTGATTCATCTTCAATCATTTTATTAGCATTGGCTATTATGTTAACTCCTAAAATTGGTGTCATGTCCTGGAAAGAAGCTGAAAGTCGTATACCTTGGGGAACAATTATTGTATTTGGCGTCGGCATATCTTTAGGAAATGTACTATTAAAAACTACAGCCGCCCAATGGTTGAGTGATCAAACCTTTGGTGTCATGGGTTTAAATCACTATCCCCTTTTAGTAACAATTGCATTAATTGCACTATTCAATATTTTAATACATTTAGGTTTTGCAAGTGCAACAAGCTTAGCATCAGCGCTAATACCTGTATTTATTTCACTAACTACTACGTTAGATTTAGGAAATCAGTCTATTGGATTTGTACTCATACAGCAATTCGTTATCAGCTTTGGTTTCTTATTACCCGTAAGCTCACCACAATCAATGTTGGCCTATGGTACAGAAACATTTACTGTTAAAGATTTTTTAAAAACAGGGATACCTATAACCGTTATTGGCTATTTACTTATTATTTTATTTAGTGCCACTTATTGGCATTGGCTCGGATTAATTTAATGTAAAAAATTATTCTCTATAATAAACTCGACATTGCTAACATTAGCGAGTGATTGAACCATTATAATGAATAACAGGCTGGGACGATTAATTGTCACAGCCTGGTAATATTAATGAAAGCTATATAAAATGTTACAAACACTCTATTATGTTAAAACGCGTTTTGATTAAGCCATTGACCGCCGTCCATTGTCATACAAGCACCATTAATGTAATTCGCTTCTTCCGAAAATAAAAACTTAGCTAATCCTGCAATTTCTTCTGGCTGACCCATGCGGCCTAATGGTACACTATCCAATGTTTGTTGGCGTGCGTCTTCTGATAAACTAAGTTTTCCAGAGCCTCCTGTATTATCTATAGGACCTGGAGCAATAGCATTTACGGTAATGCCATACTTTGAACCCCACTCTACAGCGAGCGTTCTTGTCATAGCTAACACACCCGCTTTTGCACTAGCAGAATGTACAACACCCGGCCCTGAACGCCATGCATATGTTGCCACCATATTGATAATACGTCCATGATACCCTTGTTCAATCCATTTTTTTCCAACAGCCTGTGTGCAATGCCAAGTTCCATTTAACACAATATCTACGACAGAATTCCAACCATTCGTCGATAGTTCTTCCGCAGCACATATAAAGTTGCCAGCTGCGTTATTCACCAAACCATCTATCTTTCCAAAAGTATTAATGGCTTCATCCACTGTATACTGCACGCGTTCAACATCACGAACATCCATATCAATACATAAAATCTGTCCTTCTCGGTGTTCGATTTCTTTTTTAGTTGCTTCTAAACGTTCTAACGATCTACCTGTTATAATAACGTTCGCACCTTCTTCAGCAAAACGTTTCGCCATTGCTTTCCCCATACCACTACTTCCACCTGTCACCATTATTACTTTATCTTTCATTATAGAGTCTCCTTTATCAAACAAATTAGTAAGCGCTTACATTTTATTGATAAGTATAACAAAGTTTCACTGATTTTTCTTATAAAATGATAAAGACCTATGATTGATAAACATAATTTTATATCTATGTTTCATATGAAACATTTTACTGATTAAATAATTGAAATGTTAAAAGTAAGTGCAAAAACACAAATTAAGACCTCTAATTTTTATTTCTAATCTATTTATATTTTATTAAGGCATATTTGATTGAAATTTATAGAAATTATAATGTAATATTACTATGTAACAATTATTATCACTTACTTTTAATGATTTATACTTGAAATATAGGGTAAATTAGTAAAAGTATGCTCACATATTCCAAATAGGAATGTGTTATATGATTAATATGTATTTTTACATGTGAGAGTCGCGTAATATAATAGTAAATAACGACATAAGATGAGTGACAATGTATGACAAATTGTTACTGATGTTATTAAGAATGAAAGGTGAGGAACTATGGCTAAAACTGAGTCAAAAGACGTCATTCTTATTGGCGCCGGTGTATTAAGTACTACTTTTGGTTCTATGCTTAATGAGCTTGAACCAAATTGGAACATTAAACTGTACGAACGTTTAGATCGTCCTGGTGACGAAAGTTCAAACGAACGTCATAACGCAGGTACAGGACATGCTGCACTTTGCGAATTGAACTATACAGTTCAGCAACCTGATGGTTCAATTGATATTGAAAAAGCAAAAGAGATTAATGAACAATTTGAAATCTCTAAACAATTCTGGGGCTATTTAGTTAAAAATAACTATATCGAAAACCCTAGAGAATTCATTCATCCATTACCACACATTAGTTTTGTAAGAGGTAAAAATAACGTTAAATTTTTAAAAGACCGTTATGAAGCAATGAAAAACTTCCCTATGTTTGATGATATCGAATATACCGAAGACATTGAAGAAATGAGAAAATGGATTCCATTAATGATGCAAGGTCATAGCGCAAGCGATATTATGGCTGCCAGCAAAATTAATGAAGGTACTGACGTAAACTTTGGTGAATTAACTCGTAAAATGGCGAGAAACCTTGAAAAAAATCCAAAAGTAGAAGTTCAATACCATCATGAAGTACTTGATTTCAATAGACGTAACGATGGTAAATGGGAAGTTCAAATCCGTAACGCAAATACTGGCGAAACACAAACACAGTTAGCTGATTATGTATTTATCGGTGCTGGTGGTGCTGCTATCCCATTACTACAAAAAACAGGTATCCCTGAAAGTAAAAACTTAGGCGGATTCCCTATCACAGGTCAATTCTTAACATGTACAAATCCAAATGTGATTGAAGAACATGGTGCCAAAGTGTATGGTAAAGAACCACCAGGCACACCACCAATGACTGTGCCACATTTAGACACACGTTTCATTAATGGCCAAAAAACATTATTATTTGGACCGTTCGCAAGTATTGGTCCTAAATTCTTAAAATATGGTTCAAACTTAGATTTATTTAAATCTGTTAAACCAAGTAACATCACAACATTATTAGCAGCGGCAGCGAAAAACTTACCGCTACTTAAATATTCATTTGACCAAATTTTAATGACAAAAGAAGGTTGCATGAACCACTTACGTACTTTCTATCCAGAAGCACGCGATGAAGATTGGCAATTATATACTGCTGGTAAACGTGTTCAAGTGATTAAAGATACTGAAGAATATGGTAAAGGCTTCATCCAATTCGGAACAGAAGTTGTAAACTCTGAAGATCATTCCGTAATTGCATTACTTGGTGAATCACCAGGAGCATCAACTTCTGTATCTGTTGCATTAGAAGTATTAGAGAAAAACTTCTCTGAATATAAAAATGATTGGGAACCTAAGATCAAAAAAATGATTCCTTCTTATGGTAAATCATTAATTGAAGATGTTGATTTAATGAGAAAAACACGTCAACAAACTTCAAAAGATCTTGAATTAAATTATTACGAATAAACTTTTGATTGCTTAAGTGTAAAAACTAAAATGAACTGAGATTAAGATAGTGTTAAACACCTATTTATGAACCTACAATAACAGTTTATTTTCAAAACACATCTTTCAAGATGTGTTTTGAAAAATTTTATCGTTACTAAATGTTTATTGGTTCTTTAATCTTTGTTGTTCATTGGTATTTTTTAGAAATACTTTGTTATCATTGATTCACTTAAAGGAGCGAAATGTATGAAAAAATTATTAATTGTTGTGGCTGTAGGCGCATTAGCATTTGCAGGTCTTAAACGTTACCAACAACATGTAAACAAAGCACCAAATATTGAATATTAATAAATCATGTAAGCCATCATAGGTAAAAGTCACCTATGATGGCTTTTTTGTTATTGTTATATAAAAAATACGGTTATAAATGTTTTTGATTATTTTCCGCGTTATATATTCCCCTTGTTAAACCCACTTCTACACATTTTCACAATCACATTACTATATTTCCCTTTTGTAATATCTAACGATCCAATTCGATTTCCACCTATTAGTTTTATCGTTAATCGATAAAAAAGTATTGATTTTCGATATATTTTAGTTATAATGAAGTTAACAAATTAAAAGGAGCGCCAATATGTCTACAATTAAAAGCAAACATTTTAGTATTTTAGTCAAAACGTTAACTATTTTAGCAACTATCGCTTTGGTCTTAACATCTCTTAGTATGTTACCAATTATTATCGCAATTATAGCGCTATTAATCATTCCTTCCTCGTTTATTAACTCACAATTAGATAAAGCAAATAAACCTTTTTGGGTAGATTCATTAGGACTAAATTCACATGAAATTACAAAACATGACCTAAATAGTATTACTTTTCCCAAACCATCTGTTATATTAATGCTATTATTAATAATTGTATTAATTGCAATCTATATTCTGGTGATTACATATGTCAGAAAATGGCTTAAAAATGTTAGCAGAGGACAAATTTTTACAGATAAAAATGCAAACATCATTATTTTAATTTCTTATTGTTTTATTGTATTAGGTGTATTTGAGGCATTTATTGAATTGGCAAGTAATTTTATGGTTTATAATTTTTTAGGGCAAAATGCTAAATTGTATGCACTGATAGATAAAGATATCGAAACCTTTGCAGATTTCTTTTTTAATTTTAATTTCACACTTATTTTAGCGGGTATCGTTATTTGGATTATAGGAAATGTTTTTAAATATGGTGCATTCTTACAAGATGAGTTTGATTATACCGTTTAGGAGATAAGATAAATGATTGTAGTTAGATTAGATCGAATATTAGCTGATAGAAAAAAGAAACTCAGTGAATTAGCAAATGAAATTGATATTACTGTAGCAAATTTATCGAATTTGAAAACAGGCAAAGCAAAAGCAATACGTTTTTCAACATTAGATGCCATATGTAAAGCGCTCGATTGCCAGCCTGCAGACATTATAGAATACACAGAGTCTGAGGAGTAAACCAAAATTTATTTAAATTCACAAGTCATCTTATATTTATCACAGTTAAACCTTTGGCTTAATCCACATAGCAGTTAGGCTCCCGCTTGTATTAGTTCAGACTAACCGGGTGTCTAAGATTATATTGAAACAGAAAACAGGAGTGGAACATACTTATTACTTGTTCCACCCCTGTTTTTTAATGTGTTTTAATATTTAATCCTCTATAGCGATTGAGTGCACCACAGAATTCTTGTTTTCTCGGCAATGCTAAATTACCAGGATGTCCTTGATGCGGTGAAATGATATCTAACCCTTTTTCACTAATCAAATCAAAAATTTTATCAGCTGCTTGAGATATCGTATCTTGTTCATTCAACAAATTACTTTGATAATAATCTATCATGGTTGCTATGCAATTCGTTTGGCTAGCATCGATAAGTTGTTCTAATCCTGAAATATTAATTCGTTCTTTACCATATAAAATCGTATGCATACCTTTTACTTTAAAACGTCGATCTTTACCTTTATTTGAAAAACTAGATTTCAGTGGTATTCTTTGCGAAGTTTGTCCGAATTGGCATAGTGACGCTTCATCTTTTGAGTGACTATCTTCGCTAGCAATTGCTTTAGCTTTACGAGTAACGTCTTTTAATACATATTCATCCATCATTAATACTTGATCAGCCACATCGAAGTAATCGCCAGAACCTCCTACAATTAGAATTGTTGAAACATTATAATCATGGTATAGAGATTTTACTTTCATAGCGAAAGGCGTGATGGGCTCTTTTTCAGGTGCGATTAATTTTTGCATTCTGCTATCTCTAATCATAAAATTTGTTGCAGACGTATCTTCATCTATTAATAATAACGAAGTTTGAGATTCTAAGGCTTCTATAACATTTGCTGCTTGTGATGTACTACCGCTCGCATTTTCAGTAGAAAATTGAGTAGTATCTTTTTTACCTGGTAAATTATTTATAAAAGGCTCAATATTTACTTTTTCGATACTTCTTCCATCTTCAGCACGGATTTTCATCGCATCGTTACACGTAATAATGAGTTCACGTCCATCACCTGGAATATGGTGATATACACCACGCTCTAAAGCTTCTAGTAGTGTTGATTTACCATGAAATCCACCACCAACAATGAGTGTAATGCCTTTAGGTATGCCCATACCGCTAACTGTCTTTCCACTAGGTAAATTCAATTGAATTTCAAATTCTTGTGGACTTTGGAATTTTACAGCACCGGGTAAAGGTGTGTCAGACACGCCACTTTTCCTGGGTAATATAGAATCATTCGCTACAAATGCAACTAAATTCTGTCGTGACAGTGCATCGCGTATAAATACTTGATCTATCATCGTAGTCACTTGATCATTTAATGCAGCACGATTGATATGTTTATACAATAATGCTTTTTCTACTATTTCAGGTAGTAAATCTATGAAAATATGATGGGCAACTTTTCCTAAAATTTTTCTTCCTGCTGCTGGTAACCCTACTTCAAAACGAACTTCAATTTCGCTATGAGTAATGACTACAGAAGTACGTTGTAATATTTCTTGGCCACAGTGATCTATAAAAATATCCGGTCTCTTTTTAGAGACTTGATCAGATTTAAGCACTTTGCTAATACTTTTGCTAAACGCCCTTGTTAAAAAATCAGATACAGCAATTTTTTTATTTTTTGAATCTAATAATTCATCGGGGATATTGGCAATATGACGCTGCATTTTGGCACGCACTTTAGATGGCGGTGCATAAGGATCTGCTTGTATATGATCTATAATTAAATGAAATTTATTAAAAGCATATTCACCTTTAAGTCGTTTATATGCACCATATTTTTGTCCGTCTAATGATTTTAATAACTTTCCGAATTCCAATGTATTTTTCAAAAGGAACACTCCTTCAACATAGGTTAATACTCTTTTATATCATACCCAGACTACCGAAGCAGTGAAACTAACACTAGTAATAAATGTTAGTTTTCTTTTTTTAATAAAGTGAATACTTTTTAAATTAAAGACTCTCGTTTTTTCCTTTTCACCATCTTGTATATCGTCATTAATATTAAATTTCATGAAAATTGCCCACAAAAAGTTAGCTTTTAATCACTACTTTTTGTGGGCATTTTAAAATTTAGGAAGGAATTTCTGTACGTTTTGTACTGTGCTTTCTAATAATAGCTGCAATCAGTGCAGAAACAGCACCGAAAATCATAAATCCTATAAACATCCACATCGTTGTATCTAATTGAATACTTCCATGTAAATATAAAATTTCTCTTAATGAGTTTGCATAATGTGCAAATGGATTCCAATCGACAATATATTTTTGATAAAAATCAGGCAACATTTGTTTTGGCAATGTTACTAATTGCATACTGAAAAACATTAATAAGAAAAAGATTGGTACAGATTTCAAACCTAACCAAGTCATCGTACCTAGAATTAATCCGACAAATCCCATGATTGCTAATGCAATAAATGTAGCTGTTGTATTAGGCGCATTGAAATTAAAATCTAATACTATTTTCATAAAGTACACATATGTGAAAGCTCCTACAAATGCCGTAACAATGGTCATAGCAATTTGCCCTAGTGATGCAATAATGCGGTGTTGTATCGCTATGTTATTACTTGTTCTAAATGCAAAGAATAGTAATACTGAAATTATAATTGATCCCATCCAAACAGGCATAAACATTAAGAACGGACCATTTCCACCTGCTTGATGACTATTTACTTTATTTACTTTTTCATTATCTACTTTAACTGGGTGCGTTAAACTTTGAATATCTGATGGTTTCAAATCAATGTTTTGCTTTTCTAAAATATCCAAGCTTTGTTTGGTAATTTGTTGGTTCATGTTATCACCCATGCCTTTTAAAACTTGAGAAGACATTTGTGAAACTTGTGTTCCTGCACCATCATTGATAAATGTTTTAAAACTTGCTTTTTGAGTCTTTATTTGTTGATTCTCGCCAGATTGTGACATCTTTTCTTGCATCTTTTTGGCTTGTGCTGCTGGTATTTCTCCAGATTGAACTTTATCTTTCATTTCTTCTTTTTTAGCATCCATCACGACTTTTTGTGTTTTGCTTAGCGCATTTTTTGAAAAATCATTTTCTATAACAGCTGCTCCATAATATTTTTGTTCTTTCATACCTTGTTTTAAATCTTTTTCATTATCAACTTGAATCCATTTAATCGTATTGGAATTACTATCTAGCAAATTATCTTCTAAATTTTTACCTATATTAATCTTGTTACCTTGCATATCAACACCTTTATCGTTGTTAACAATTGCAATTGGAATATCTTTGGGTTTAGGGTTAAATGCTGGATAAAAAGCGACTGAAAATATTACAAATATTAGAATAGCTGCAATCGGTGCAAGCCATAATAACTTATTTTTAAAAATATTCATTTATGATTCCCTCCTATTTAATAAACAAAGTGTTGAATATTTATCACATTGTCCATTATAATAATTACTAAATGATATACAATATGCAATGATGTTCAATACGTTCTTTAATGAACACTTTTGATATAAATGTCTATTAAATACAAAGGAGATTCAACATATGGCGGAAGACAGACGTGTTAGAAAAACACAAAATGCTATTAAACATGCTTTTATACAATTATTAAATGAAAAAGATTTAGATAAAATAACGATTAGTGATATTACACACAAAGCTGATATTAATCGCGGCACTTTTTATCTCCATTACGAAGATAAATATATGTTATTAAATAAAATGGAGAATGATTACATTGAAGAATTGTCTAAAACATTAAACACGAAAGATAAATTTTATGTAGGTATGGATGCAGAAGCGTTTGCACGTATTTTTACTGAAGAAAAGTTAAAAAGAATTATCCTTCATATCAATACAAATTTTGAATTCTATAAAACTATATTTATGTTAGAAAGAAGAAGTCAGTTAGAAACAAAAATAAGCCAGGTAATGTATGAAAATATGAAAAAACATTTAGTCACAAAAGATACAGTTGATGGCATTCCATTAGACTATTTTCATAGTTATGTAGCAGGTGCATCTATTTCTTTCATTAAATATTGGGTGAAAGATAATCGGAAAATTGATCCACAAACTTTAGTAGATAGCCTATTTAAAATTGTTTTTTATGGCCCGTTACGATTAATAGCAAAAGAACAATACAATATAAGTGAACAATAATAGATATAATCTTGCAGCGTGGATAAGAATAACATTTATCAAATGGTTTAATGTCCACTACTTCAAAATGAGTTGAATGCCTATATTTCATAATATCAAACAAAACGCAGCCGCTTAAAAATAAGAAATATATTCGATTCAACTCTTTTTTTACATATTTCTTTTTTGGTCATAGTATATTAGCACATGAATATTGAACCCTCTTCAAAACATAGCTGTAATTTAATTCATTTTTATCTAACACCTACAATTATTTATACCTTTCACTTGCCCCCCCTCTAAAATCCAACAAATTTATATCATTTTTTTATTTTTAACGATAGTCTCTTCCATAACATATTAGGTAATGCTAATATGTTATATATTAAGTTTTACTAATATGAGGTGTTCAAAATGAATAGTAATGATTTTACATTACAGGCACGTTTTTTACATGGACTTTCTAATAAAGTGAGATTAACTATTTTAGAATTATTAAAGGTATCCGAAATGACTGTTAATGAAATTGTTTCAAGCTCAAAAATGAGCCAATCTAGCATTTCTCAACACTTAGCTTGTTTAAAAGAATGTGGTTTAGTAACCGCTAGACAAGATGGTAAATATATTTATTACCAAATTAAAAATCCATATATTTTAGAATTATTGAGCCTGGTAGATCATATCGTAGAAGAAACAAAAGATGATATTATCACTTGCAAATACCATAATAACTTAAGAATGGATGATGCTAATGAATAAATCGTCTGATGTTTGTTGCACTAACACTTGTCAAAATACGAACAATGAAAAAGTGTCGGAAAATATAACAAACGAATCCGATACATTACAGAAATTTACTTTTCAAGTTAATGGTATCGATTGTAGTTCTTGTGCCACAACGATAGAAAAAGCACTCTTACCATTAGATGATGTTTATAATCCAAAAGTTAACTTCTCTACTGGCAAATTAACAGCAGAAGTGAGTACTACAGATACGACTAACCAAATTGTAAAAACAGTCGAAAAACTAGGTTATGGGATTCAAAACACTCAATCACAATCAACACAAACCACTTTTATTATCAAAGGCATGGACTGTGGGAACTGTGCTAAAACCGTTGAAAAGCATGTGTTGAACCTCCCGTATGTTAAAGATGCACAAGTTAACTTTTCTACAGGAAAACTACAAGCCAGTATGGATGGACAAAATGAAAAAAATATAATAAAAGAAGTAGCGAAAATTGGTTATACTGCAATTTTACAAAATAATAAAAAAGATAATGATCAGAAGTTAAGATTATTTATCAAACCCATCATTTCTGCCGCATTCATTTTACTTGGACTATTAATGTCAATAACATCACTACCAATTGAAATTTCTAATATTTTATATACAGTTGCCATATTGGTTAGCGGACTTAAACCATTTAAAAGTGCATTTTATTCACTAAAATCTAAAAGTTTGGATATGAACGTTTTAATGACTGTCGCAGTTATTGGTGCTATGCTGATAGGTGAATTTTTCGAAGGTGCTATTGTTATTTTCCTATTCACAATTGGTACTTTATTACAAACAATTTCGATAGATAAAACAAGAAACTCCATTCAATCACTCATGGAATTAACACCTAATACTGCCAACTTATATACCCAAAAAGGTATTATCTCTAAAGACTTACATGAGATTCACGTTGGCGATATTATTCTTGTGAAACCTGGAGAACGCATACCATTAGACGGCACCATTACTGAAGGAACGTCTAGCTTAAATCAATCACCTATTACCGGAGAATCTATACCTGTTGATAAAACGACGAATGATGATGTTTATGCTGGTTCTATTAATGAAAATGGTACATTAAAAATTAAAGTTACTACATTAGTAGAAGATACAACACTTTCAAAAATCATTGAGATGGTAGAAGCAGCACAAGAAAATAAAGCACCTGCCCAAGCCTTTATAGACAAGTTTTCAGAAATTTACACACCTGTTGCTTTTGTATTAGCACTATTAGTAATGCTCATACCACCTATACTTACATTAGGCTCCTGGGGTGAATGGTTCTATAAAGGTCTAGAGTTACTTGTCATCGCTTGTCCATGTGCGTTAGTTATTTCAACGCCTGTTGCTATTGTGACGGCAATCGGTAACGCGGCAAAAAACGGTGTACTTATTAAAGGTGGTAATTATTTAGAAGCATTAGGTTCTTTAAATGCAATAGCATTTGATAAAACAGGAACACTCACTGAAGGAAAACCTAAGGTAACAGCTGTTAAACATATGGAAAGTGATGTACAAACATTATTACAGCTTGCACTTAGCTTGGAAGCTTATTCAACACATCCTATCAGTAAAGCTATTGTTGACTACACCTCTAAATTAAATATTACACCAAAACATGTTAGTGATTTTGAAAATATAACTGGCAAAGGTATAAAAGGTAAAATAGATAATCAAACCGTTTACGCCGGAAATCAAAGCTTAATTGAGACTATCAATCCTAAAATCAAAACGCATGCATCAATGTTTAGTGATTATGAAAAACAAGGTTACACCATCATTATCATATCCTCTACGACGACCTTTTATGGTTTGATCACTATAGAAGATCCATTAAGAGAAAACATAAAAGCAACTATTCATCAGTTGCAAAAATACAACATTAAAAATACCGTTATGTTAACTGGTGATAATCAAGAGACCGCAAACAAAATTGCAGCTCTTGCAGGCATTCGCGAAACTTATGCAAAATTAATGCCTAAAGATAAATTATCAGCAATTGAAGATTTACAAAAACGTGGTTATCGAGTTGGTATGGTTGGCGATGGTATCAATGATGCACCTGCACTTGCTCAAAGTGATGTAGGAATTGCTATGGGAGGCGTTGGTTCTGATACCGCAATGCAAACAGCAAATATTGTTTTAATGTCAGATAACTTACAACAACTTCCAAAATCTATCTCAATTAGTAAAAAAGCTAAAACAATTATTAAGCAAAATATTTACTTTTCAGTAATTATCAAATTGATTGCTTTTATATTGGTATTTCCTGGGTTATTAACTTTATGGTTAGCTGTTCTAAGTGACACTGGAGCTGCTATCCTAGTTATTTTAAATTCATTGAGATTATTAAAATTTAAAAAAGATAAGCAAAAAGCGAGCACTTAAACTGTGCTCGCTTTTTATAATTTTTATATTAATACAAACTTTTTTCCTACTAAAATAAAATTTCATAATAAGATTAAAGAATAAATTTTGACTATTGAACACCTTCTCAACTATATTTAATATGTAAGCATTCGAAATCATATAACTAAGGGAATGTTTTATTATGAAAATTACTAAAATATTAAATAATAACGTTGTGCTATCTAAAATTAATGGGAATGAGCGCATCGTCATGGGAAACGGCTTAGCATTTGGTAAGAAAAACGGCCAACAATTAGAACGTGATAAAATTGAAAAAGTGTTTCGCTTAACAAGTCAAGATCAAGAACGCATGTTAACTTTATTAGATGAAATCAATCAAGATGTCCTTTTAGTCAGCGAACAAATCATTAAAGAAGCTAATAAACTTTATGATTCACCTATTTCAGAATCGATATATATCGCATTAACTGACCATATAAATTATGCCATCGAACGCACACATGAAGGTTTTGATATCAAAAATCCATTACTTTATGAAATACGCACGCTTTACCCCAAAGAATATGACGTAGCTCGTGATGGATTACACAAAATCAATCAATATTTCAATGTAACGTTGCCAAAAGATGAAATTGGATTTATTGCTATGCATATTGTGAATGCTAGTTTAGATGAAAATATTGCAAATATTTATGAAATTACTAAAATCACTAAAAGTATTGTTGATATTGTTCGTTATCATTTCAATCTCTCTATCAACGAAGATGAACTCAATTATTCTAGATTTATGACACACCTTAAGTTTTTTAGCCAAAGGCTAATTAATCAACAATCTTTAAGTGAAGTTACAGATGAAAACTTACTTGATGTTTTAAGACAAAAGTATGCTAAATCCGATGTTTGTGTCGATAAAATAGCAGATTTTTTATTCAAACATTATAACCACAAAATATCTAACGATGAACGTGTTTATTTAATCTTGCATATCGCAAGACTGTTAAAATAGTAAATGTAAGCGTTGACATTTATTTTTATAGAGACTATACTGTGTTTAAACTTATATATTGTTACTTTTGACGTTGCTATCAACGTTTGGGGTTGTAACTTTAAGTAGGCAAAACCCAGAGTAATGCATTACGAACCTTTTGTGTAGGGACGTATGTGTATTATTCTGGGTTTTTTTATTTTTTAGCTTATTACTTGTTTTCAAACTGCTTTAATTTCATTGAGTGGCCACTCAAAATAACATTCAAAAACATGATGTAGCTAGGAAACTAATTAAAAATTGAGGTGAATGAACCAATGAAATATGAAAATTTAGCACAGGAAATTGTTGAAAAAGTTGGTGGTGAAGAAAACATCAACTCGCTTACACATTGTATTACACGCTTACGCTTCAAACTAAAAGATGAGAGCAAAGCCGATACAGAATTTTTAAAAAATCATGATGAAATTGTAACAGTTATGCAATCTAGTGGACAATACCAGGTTGTGATTGGTAACCATGTTCCTGATGTTTACGATGCAATTACTAAAGTGACTCATCTTGATTCAGCTAGTGATGATCAATCACAAGAGAAAGGATCAGGTAACATATTAAATCGATTTATTGATTTAATTTCAGGTATCTTCCAACCGATTCTTGGTATTCTTGCAGCTGCTGGGATGATTAAAGGTTTTGCTGCATTATTCTTAGCACTTGGCTGGTTAACAGAATCATCTGGAACATATCAAATATTATTTGCATTAGGTGACGCGTTATTCTATTTCTTCCCAGTATTTTTAGGTTTTACTGCTGCCAAAAAGTTTGGTTCCAATCATTTTATTGGCATGGCTATCGGGGCAGCAATTGTGTATCCAACTTTAGTTTCTGCAATGGAGTTTGGAGCAAAAGGCGCGCATACACTTTTCGGTGGTACAATTTTTGAAGTCGAATCAAATTTATCTTTTTTAGGAATTCCAGTAATTTCTATGAATTATACATCTAGTGTTATTCCTATTATAGTAGCTATCTATTTTGCGAGTATTTTGGAAAGAAAATTAAAACGTATTATTCCTGATGTTGTCAAAACATTCTTTGTCCCATTTTTCACCTTGCTAATCATTGTTCCGATAACATTTATCGTAATCGGACCAATATCTTCATGGGTTGCTAATTGGATTGGTTCAGGAGCAATAAACATCTATGGCTTAAGTCCTATATTAGCCGGTTTGCTATTAGGTGCATTTTGGCAAGTCTTTGTCATATTTGGTATTCATTGGGATCTAGTTGCAATTATGATCAATAATGTTTCTACGTCTGGTTACGATATCATTAACCCCTTAATATTCGCCGCTTCATTTGCTCAAACTGGAATCGTTATTGGGCTTTTCTTAAAAACTAAAAATACTAAACTAAAATCGATATCTTTACCAGCAGCTATATCTGGCATTTTTGGTGTAACAGAGCCTGCAATTTACGGTGTTACTTTACCAAGAAAAAAACTCTTTATTTATAGCTGTATCATTAGTGGATTGTTTAGTGGTTTCATAGGTTTCGCAGGTACCAAAATGTATTTTATGGGAGGCCTTGGTATCTTTGGTTATACTACGTTTATCGGAGAAAGTGGATTGAACTTTGCATTCTGGGCAACTATTATCGCTTCATTGTTAGCCGTATTAGTGGGTAGTATCGTTGGGTATCTTGTGCACTCTGATAAAAATGAACAAGAAGTCCAAGCTACTGCACCAGAATCAGAACAACAAAAGGATGATGCCAAAAATAATGCATCAAGCGCTTCAGTTGATGAAGCTATTACTGAACCAAAAGATGATTTTATTGTATCTCCTGTCTCTGGTGAAATGAAAAACCTTGAACTTGTAGATGACCCTGTATTCTCATCTCTTGCAATGGGCAAAGGGATTGCTATTAAACCATCATCTGATACGATTATTGCACCATTTGAGGCAACAGTAGAAAGTTTATTCCCTACTGGTCATGCAATCGGCTTAAAATCCAAAAATGGTACAGAATTGCTTATCCATATCGGCATCGATACCGTGAAACTAGACGGCTTAGGTTTTAAGCCACTCGTAAGCCAAGGAGATACAGTTACAGTCAACCAGCCACTTATACAGTTTGACTCACAAAAAATACAAGAAAATGCATATGATGACACTGTAATGATAGTAGTAACAAACACAAACGCAACCAAAGACGTTGTGATAGAAGAACAACAAACAGTTAAAGAAAGAGATTCATTAATTTCTGTCATTTATTAAATATAAGGAGGCAATATCATGTCAGTATTAGGCAAAGATTTTTTATGGGGTGGCGCTATCGCCGCGAACCAAGTTGAAGGTGCGTACGATAAAAATGGTAAAGGGCTTAGTTTGGTAGACCTACTACCAGCAGGAGAAGCGCGTAAAGAACCACTATTCAACCCAGCTAAAGAACTGAATAACACTTTTGATTTTTATCCTAGTCATCAATCGATCGACTTTTATCACCATTATGAAGAAGATATCAAATTATTCGCCGAAATGGGTTTTAAAGCATTACGCTTTTCAATCTCTTGGCCAAGAATTTTTCCAAATGGTGATGAAACAGAACCAAACCAAAAAGCTTGGCTTTTTATGATAAAATCTTCGAAACTTTAGAAAAATATGGTATTGAGCCCATTGTTACAATCAATCATTTTGATACGCCATATTATTTAGCTAAAAATTATGGTGGATGGTATAACCGTAAAACCGTAGATTTCTTTTTAAATTATGCAACTGTCCTATTTAAGCGATATAGTAACCAAGTTAAGTATTGGATTACGCATAATGAAATTAACATGATTTTACACATTCCTTATATTGGTGGTGGCTTAATTATTCCAGATAATGAAAATAAAAATCAGGTTATGTACCAAGCCGCACATCATCAACTTATCGCATCAAGCTTAGCCACGAAAATCGCTAAAGAAATTGACGATACAAATCAAATAGGTTGTATGTTGGCTGCTGGTGATGTATATCCAAATACGTCTCATCCAAATGATGTGATGGCTGCACTTTCTAAAAATCGAGAACAATATATCTTTATAGATGTTCAAACTCGTGGTGAATACCCTAACTATAGTAAACGTATGTTTGAAGATTTAGATGTTTCCATCGATAAACAAACTGGGGATGATGAAATTTTAAAACAATACACAGTGGACTATATTTCATTTTCTTATTATTCAAGCCGACTTGAAAGCGGTGATGATGAAATCAACCAAAACAAAGAAGCTGGTAATGCTTTTGCTTCTCTTAAAAATCCATACTTAGAAGCATCAAATTGGGGCTGGCAAATTGATCCCGTAGGATTACGCGTGACAATGAATCAAATATATGACCGCTATCAAAAACCTTTATTCATCGTAGAAAATGGCTTAGGTGAAATTGATAGACTTGAAGATGATGGCAGTATTCATGATACTTATAGAATTAAATATTTAAGTGACCACTTAAATCAAATGATCGAAGCGGTAAAAGATGGCGTCCCACTCCTTGGATATACTTCATGGGGTTGTATAGATTTAGTTTCAGCAGGTAGTGGAGAAATGAAAAAACGTTATGGTTTTATTTATGTTGATAGAGACAATCAAGGAAATGGTTCATTAAATAGATACCGTAAAGATTCATTCTATTGGTATCAAAAGGTTATTCAAAGTAATGCGAAAATTTATCATACTAATTCAAAAAAAGTGAGTGAGGTATTTAACATGGAAAATATTAAAGGTTTTAAAAAGAATTTTTTATGGGGTGGCGCAACCGCAGCTAACCAAATAGAAGGCGCATTTAACATTGATGGTAAAGGTTTGTCGAGTGCTGACTTTTCAGAATATGTTCCTAAAAGTCAACGCACAGGTGATAATCATATGGAAGTAACATCAGATTTCATTGATAAAGTTAAATCAGGTCAGTACCAAGGCTACTTCCCTAAACGTGTTGGTATAGATTTTTATCATAACTATAAAGAAGATATTAAGTTGTTTGCTGAAATGGGATTTAAAGCATTTAGAATGTCTATCAATTGGTCACGTATTTTTCCAAAGGGATACGAAAATGAGCCAAACGAAGCGGGGCTTGCATTTTATGATGATGTGTTTAAAACATTAAAATCATATAATATTGAACCTGTTGTAACTTTAAGCCATTATGAGACACCTTTTGGTTTAACTGAAAAATATAATGGTTGGATTAATCGTAAGGTCATTGATCATTTTGTTCACTATGCCGAAACGGTCTTCAATCGTTATAAAAATGATGTAAAATATTGGATAACATTTAACGAAATCAATGTGATTAATATCTCACCTTTTACAGGAGCCGGTATCATTTCAGATAAATTAGATCATCCTATTGCAGCTTCGTATCAAGCCCTTCATCATCAGTTTGTAGCATCAGCGTTAGCTACTCAAAAATTAAAAGAGATTGACCCAAGTGCACAAATGGGTTGTATGATCGCAAGGATGAAACATTATCCATATACTTGTAATCCACAAGATGTATTAAAAGCACAACAAGAAGACCAAATGAATTTAATGTATACTGACGTACAGGTTAGAGGGGAATATCCTAATTTTTACAAACAATTTTTAACAGATAACGGCATTGAATTAGATATTCAAGATAATGATTTAGATATCATTAAACAACATACAGTTGACTATCTATCATTTAGCTATTATATGTCGTTGTCATCTGTAGCTCCAGAAGGACAAACAACTCAGGGCAACTTGATGAACAGTTTAAAAAACCCTTACTTAGAAGCTTCTGATTGGGGTTGGCAAATTGATCCAATCGGCTTAAGAATTGTTTTAAATGAATTGTGGGATCGCTATAGAGTGCCATTATTTATAGTTGAAAACGGCTTAGGTGCAGTTGATGAAGTTGTTGATGGAAAAATTCACGATGACTATCGCATAGACTATCTAAGTAAACATATGGCTGAAGCAAAAAAAGCTGTCGAAGATGGTGTGGACTTAATAGGCTATCTCTCTTGGGCGCCTATCGATCTGATTTCAATGTCTACAAGCGAGATGTCAAAACGTTATGGCTACATTTATGTTGATCAAGATAACTATGGTAACGGAAGTATGAAACGTATGAAAAAAGATTCTTTTGAATGGTACAAAAATATTATCTCAACGAATGGAGCATCATTATAGTTTCATAAAATACGCATTTCAATGCAATCAATATGAATACAGATAAAAATGCTGAGACTTTCTATCGTCTCAGCATTTTATCGTATATGATGCAATTACAAGTATTGTTTTGTTTGGCGATCAATATCTAATGCAGTTGTATATTTCGGCTTTTCTTTTCTAAATAGATATTCACCATTACGTATCGAAGCAAGACAGTCAACACGTCGACGTTGCGCTTCAAATACATTTGGTGCATCCAACACGATAAAGTTTGCTGGCTTGCCTTCTGATAAACCGTAAACTTCATCTAAATGCATTAATTTTGCACCGTTATAAGTAATTAAATCGAAATTACGTGGAAAATCTTCTTCTCGCATTAATTGTGTGGCATGCAAGCCATTGTCTAAAATATTCATTAAATTACCTGATCCTGCTGGGTACCATAAATCAACAATTGAATCTTGACCAAAAGCCACATTAATAGCATTATCTACAAACTCTTTGACACGTGTTAATCCTCTTCTTTTTGGATAACTATCTTGTCTGCCTTGTAAATATAAATTTTCAGTTGGACAAGAGACAAAATTTAAACCTGATTGGCGAAATAGCCCCATCATTCGAAATGCATAAGCATCATCAGCTGAACCAAATGAACAAGTATGTGAAGCTGTCGTAGCATTCCCATAACCTTGTTTCATCACTTCTGCATTTAATATTTCTAAGAAACGCGCTTGTACGTCATCTGTTTCATCACAGTGTACATCAATTAATTTATCATATTGGATAGCGAGTCTAACGATTTCTTTAATTGATTTCGCTCCTGCTTCTGGACTCCATTCATTGTGTGGAATACCACCGACACAATCTGCACCTAATTTTAAGGATTCTTCAATTAAATCACGGCCTGTTTTACCTTTCTCTTCAAAAGCATACATACCATTTTGAGGAAATGCCACAACCTGAATCGTAATATTATCTTTCAATTCATCCCTTACTTCAAGTACTGCTTTGATACCTGTTAAATCAGGATCTGTACAATCCGTTTGAGCACGAATATATTGTGTGCCGTAGCTCGCTACGTCGTTGACTGCTTGACGCATACGCGATTTCATTTCTTCTTTTGTAGTGCCTTTTTTATAATCATTCCATAAATCAATAGCCTCAAACAATGTTCCAGATGTATTTTTGATTTGAGGATTTTGTCCTGTAAAATAATAATCTAGATGAAGATGAGCATCAACATATGGTGGCAAAACTAAAGCACCTTCTAAATCAATCACTTCATCCGCTTCATCAAGATTCTTGCCAAATGCTTTAAACTTACCGTTTTCAACTAAAATTTCTGAAGCTTCATCATACTTATAAATTGATGCATTAATGAATTTTTTACGCATTCATAAAACCTCCTATACCCTTCTACCATAAGTCTTAATACGTTTTTAAGCAATTATTACCCAGTGAATATGGTTGAAATGAACACCAATTTATTAGATTTAGCGGACTTTATGACAAAAAATCTGCTGACACATGCCACAATTAAGTCGTGGTATCAGCAGATAAATTGAATGATTTGTTTATAATTCATAGATTATATTGGGAAATTTTATGCGCATCTTTACTGAACAAATTTTTGAAAAATGCAGTAAATTTATTGTCGTCTTTTTTAACTGTGGCATCTACTTGAGGCGCATGTGTACCTTTAATAAATTGACGCTTATAGGCTACATATACTTTGCCTTCTTTATTCACATTAAACTTTAACTGATCCATTTTTTTAGGAACTACATCATATAAATCTTGCTTAACTTGGTACGTTTTTCCGTTAATTTCGTGTTCTCCTTCACTTAACACTTTTCGATATTCATATTTGTTAAATTGTTTATTCATAATGGCATTAGCAATTTTATGGCGTGCATTTTTAGCTTTCATACTAGGAAATGGTTTCACATTGAGTATCGCTTCATTGAGACGTAAACCATTACGTTTACTTGTTAACGCTAAACTATAACCTTCATCGCTTGTTCCTGTTTTCAATCCATCTGCACCTTTTAATTCAAATCGTTGTCCCTTTAAAGAAATATTTTTTGTTTTTAATTCTGTTCCAAATTGTTTATCTGTTGTTTTAGAACTATATTTTAAAATCTTAGGATGCTCTTTTAATATATTTTGCATTAGAATGGTCATATCATCTGCAGTAGTTTGTGTTTGGCGCTCTTTTTGATATTGCTTTGGAGCATATTGCTGTAAAAGATGATTATCTGCACCTGTAGGATTCACAAAATGCGTATGGTCCATACCGAGTTTTTTCGCTTTATGGTTCATTTCATCTGTGAATTTTGATGTTGAACCACTCACCTTCTCACCCAAAATAAGTGTAGCTGCATTGCTTGATTCTAAAGTGATTTGTCTAAGAAATTGATTAATAGAGTAAGACTTTCCTCTCTCTAAAGGTACACTAGCTAAATCAGGTAATACAGACATATTTGCATAATCTGAAGTGATTTTTATTTTGTCTGTACCTTTTATATCACCGTTTTCTATCGCATCTAATGTCAAATACATCGTCATCATTTTAGTCAAAGAAGCTGGATCAGTTACTTTTTCCGCTTTATCTTGATATAAAATTTGACCTGTTTGAGCTATCACGCTAACACTTTCTGGTTTGTATTTAACACTTTGCTTAGGACTCGCTGATTTTTCTGTTTCAGCAGTTATTGTAGCTATTGGTGCAATAGCAGTTAACGTAAGCAACCAACTTAGCATCACCACACTTAATTTCTTAAACAATGATGACCATTCCTCTCTAAAAATTTATATTAAATAATCAAGCACACTTCAAGTTTAATCTTATTTTTTTGGATATAGGTTTAAGTACTCTTCTAATGTTTCATTACTTTTATATAATTTTTTAGCTGTATCTTTCCCAACATATCTGATATGCCACGGTTCATATTGGTAACCTGTAATATGCGTTTTATTCTTCGGATATCTGATGATAAAACCGTACTTGTAAGCATTATCTTTGAGCCACTGCCCTTCCTTAGTCTTACCAAAAGAAGTTTTAAAGTTGGTATCTGTGTTCTCAGAAACGATATCGTATGTCAGTCCAGTTTGATGTTCTGAATGGCCTGGCTTCGCACTGTATTTATTGGCTGCTTCTTCTCCATCTCTTTGAACATATTGATCAAATAACTGTTCTTGGCTTTGATAACTTCTGAAACCACTGGCATTTGATAATTGAAATCCTCGATTATTACCATCATTTAAAAGTTTCTGTAATGCATCACGCGCTTCTTTATTTTCTCCAGGATCAAAATGTTCTGGTAACGAAATATCTTTGTTCACAATTAATATATCATCAATATACGTTACACCATGCTTCACTTCTTTATGATGCTTATTTTCACTATTGTTACTTTGCTGTTTTTCATGATTTTTACTGTCTTTATGCTCAGATTCATTGTCTTGAGTAGAACATCCAACTAAGACTAAACACAACATGATAATCAATAATTTAAATTTATTCATTGTTACTCCTTTTTAAAAAGTATAATCAAAACAAATATTGACGGACAATAAAATAGTTTTAAAAACAATTGCAATTAACATTAATATAACACGCTGTATATAAGAGACAAGTATTTTATTGAATTTATTAATATTTCAAAACACAACTATCAACCTTCAAAATGAAAAACAACATTATAAAAACAGTTACCCTGCTGTGGTTAAGCAATGACAACTGTTTTATCGTACATTTTGTATTTTATAAAATATGCAAGCAGGTACACACTGATTACTAAATATGCTAGAGAGAGACTGATAAAAATTATATTATTTAGTATACCCGATGTCTTGAAATAACTTTTTATAATTTTCTACAGCTTTATCATGTCTAAGCTCTGATCTCGTCTGTACGCAATTAAAGGGTTCATCTATTATTTTAGCCATACAATCAGCAAATGCTTTAATATTATCCGGCTCAACGAGATATCCATTCGTACCGTGATTTATAATCTCTGACGGACCATACCTAACATCATAAGCAATAACTGGACAACCGACTTCGATACTCTCCATTACTGTTAAGCCAAATCCTTCAAATTTACTTGTTAAAAGTGAAGCTTTTGATTGTTGAAATTCTTTCAAAGGATTATTCGTAAAATCATTGATGTCTACTTTATCTTGAATACCAAATTGATCAATTAAATCCAACAACACCTTTTTTTGTCCATCTTCATCCATACCAAATATGGATAATTTCGTATCATACCCATAATCTAAAAATTGTTTATACGCTTTAATTAAATGGTCCACTTGTTTTTGAAGACCTAATCTACCTATAAAAATAAATCGGTCTAATTTATTTTCGTTTGCATGTGATTTATATGTTTTAATCGAATGTGGAATTACTGATAATTGTCTTTCATCTAATGTAACTTGGCTAATAATATCTTCTTTTTGCTTTTCAGTTAATATTAAATATTTTTCTACTTTTTCAGAATGATTTAATGCAAATTTATATGAACCTTTCATTTGTTGTCCATTCAAATGACTATTATGAAAAACCAAAATATTTTTAGTTGCATGTGTTTGATTTAATAATGGTTCATCTAAAAGTCTGGCATCATTAAATACCACATCACCATCACTGAAGCGATGGTCAAAATAATATTTAAATAAGGCTTTTTCACTACTGAAGGATAAATAAGGTCTATCATTTTTATAAAGTTGTATATAATCTAAACTTTCTTGTTCTGTATTAAAAAACTTTTTACAATATATATCGCCTTGTGTATCAAAGTAGAGCTCACATAATTTTGAAAAAGGGTTATGTGTGTAAAAAATCTTTCTATGCAATTGACCAAATTTATTGTATTCCCAACGTTCTAATCGTTTTTTACTAATAGATGACATAAAATCTTCAAATTGAACTATATTACTATTGTTATAATATTTTCTGTACAATACGTAATCACCATTTTTATAATATCTCATGACATTGCCACCATTAAAACTTTTACTTTCCAATCCTTTGAGTTCACGGTTCATCGTTTGATATTTAGGTTGTTTTTTAAATTTAGTCTTCGGTATTTCTAATAGTTTGAAGCCACTTAACCAATCGTATATATTTTCAAATTCTGTATGCTCTGTCACTTTTTCCTCGTTTATAAACTTTTCATAAACAGATGGGTAATTGGCATTATAATTCGTTGTTACAATTTTACTTTTGATCCCTAATTCACTATCTATTAATTTTATTCGACTTAGCAATGCCTTAGTTCTACCTCCATGTACTGGTGGTAATGTGCTTGTTATTGTATATATCATGATTTCCCCTCATTTTCATACCTATAGTGTAGTATTTATATCGTTTGCCTTAATAAATTTAAAAACTAATCATTTATATTGTACATTTCATTTATTATTTACTAGTTATTATAAACTAATATGTATTACACACCTAATATTATTTGTAATTGTAACCTCTTTTTTCTCGTATGAAACTTTTTAATTTATTTATCTAGTATAAAAAGATGTATTAAATTACTAAATTAATTTTATTTTTCGAATACATTCGTTACTATATGATTAAATATAAAAATATTTAGACAACGGAGTTGAGTATAATTGTTAACATTAAAGCATTTAATAGATATGAAACAGCATGCTAATAAAATTTCAATGGTTACAGCTTATGATTACCCTAGTGCAAAACAAGCAGAAACTGCACAAATCGATACTCTTTTAGTTGGAGATTCTTTGGGTATGACGGTGTTAGGTTATGAAAGTACGGTTCAAGTAACGATGTCAGATATGATCCATCATGCGAAAGCAGTGCGTCGCGGTGCCCCTAATACCTTTATGATTGTTGATGTTCCTTTTGGTGCTGTTGGTATTAGTGAACACTCTGATTTAGAAAATGCTATAAATTTATACAAGCAAACAAATGCAATTAAAGTCGAAGGCGCACATTTAATTGATTTTATAAACAATTGCCAGAACATTGGTATACCAGTCGTTTCACATTTAGGACTTACCCCACAAAGTGTTGGTATCACTGGATATAAGATGCAAGCCAATACAAAAGAAACCGCACAACAACTCATAAACGATGCTTACGCTGTACAACAAGCTGGCGCTATCATGCTCGTTTTAGAAGCTGTTCCGAGTGATTTAGCTGCACAAATCACCAAAAATTTAGACATCCCAGTGATTGGTATAGGTGCAGGTAAAGATACTGATGGACAAGTATTGGTCTATCATGATGTACTCAATTATGAAGTTCCACATCAAGCCAAATTCGTAAAACAATATGGAGATTTTTCCAGTGGCATAAACGCTTTAATGCAATATCATAAAGAAGTCAAAAACGAAATATTTCCTGATGTTTCACACACTTATAAAAAACAAATCATGGATGAGGTATCAGAATGACAACATTAATTACATCTATCAAAGAAATGAGTAAAATAAGTACAAATTTAATAAAAAACAATCAGTCCCTCGGCTTTGTTCCAACGATGGGGGCTTTACACGAAGGTCATTTGGAAATGATGTCACAATCAGTAAAGGAAAATGACATTACAATCATCAGTATTTTTGTAAATCCATTACAATTTGGACCAAATGAAGATTTTGATGCATACCCTAGAAATATAGACCAAGATAAAATTAAGGCAGCGTCTGTTGGTGTAGACTATATCTTTTATCCTACAGTAGAAGAGATGTACCCAGAAAAACCCACAATAACGTTAAATGCTGGTAGACTCGCCACTGTTTTAGAAGGTGCACAACGCCCTGGCCATTTCAATGGTGTCATCACAGTTGTTAACAAATTATTTAATATTATTCGACCACATCGTGCGTATTTCGGCAAAAAAGATGCGCAGCAACTAGCTATCGTTGAAAAAATAGTCGTAGATTTTAATCACCCAATAGACATCATTGGTGTTAATACAGTACGAGAATCAGACGGTCTCGCTAAAAGTTCACGCAATGTTTATTTGACGCCTACAGAACGACAAGAAGCGCCAGCACTATATAAAAGTTTACAGTTAGCCAATGAACAATATCTTCAAGGAGAACGTAATTGTGCCAAATTAATAGACACAGCCAAAACTTATATTAAACAGCATACATCCGGTAATATAGAAACAGTAGCTATATATAGTTATCCAGAATTAGAAGCAATCACTCACATTAATGGAAAAATTTTCATTTCACTTGCAGTAAAATTCAACAAAGCACGTTTAATAGATAATATGATTATCGGAGATTAATTAACTGGATAATTCAAAATCAGTAATGGTTGATTTCACCTTCTTCAAATGAAATCAACCATTATTTTAATATACAAATATAAAATTAAACTAACTATTAAAAACCTTTTGATATTGTACATAACCTGACAAATAGTGCTCAATATCATCAATTCTTACACGATAGCCATGATGTTTAATAAAAAACGATCCTAATATTCTTTCTGGATTTTTAAAATACATAGCAATTTCTGGATAAAAGAAACCTGTACGTTCATAATTAGCTCTTATATCAATTGTGTTTAAAAGTTTATCTTCATCAATTAATTCCTTAACGAGTTTTTCATGCCCATTAGCTTTAGCATTTTCTATCGTTTTATGTGTGGCCATAAGCATTTCTAAAAATGTTGGGTATGTTGTATCTCTATATTTTATATAATCTAAATAGTTACTTACATTCTGAATTCCAAATCGATAATATTTTTCTTGAGGGTCAATTTGAACTAATTCATTTGTACAATAACCTAACCAATGATCATGGTATTGCCAATAATTGTGAGTAATAAAATGTTCAAACATCGTTTTAACTGCTTCTAACCATGTTTCATTATGATCAATTTGATATAAACGTAGTAAGGCTAACGCAGCTTCCCCATCATAATAAACAATACGCTGTTTATCCTTCACTGTTAAATCAGGATAATTCAGCACATGTATCGTTTCTCCAGTATTCAAATTAATCATTTTTAATATTCCACTTGCCACATCTTGTGCTTTTTTTAAGTATTGTTTATTTCCTGGGTTATGTTTCAAATACTCACATATCGCAAACACAAATGCCGCATTCTGACCAAGTTTAATTTCATTTATGTTATTTGTGTCATCAAAAACATAACCAATATTTTGCCTTTCATAAATATAGTTATTTATTAAATACTCTAATGCCTTTTCAACAGGTGTAAGATCTTTTTCCAAGTAATTCAATCCCTCAATCAATGCATAAGTTGAAGAGGCATGACGTAAAATATTGTAAAAATTGATTTTTTTATCAAAGTGTGGAAAATAACCATAATCATACTTACCAGACGGGTGCAACATATTCTTTAAGTATTCTGTTCCTTTTTCTATCAACCGATAAAACTCTTTATCTAAGTCTTCCACTGTCCTCAAATTTTTAGTCAGTCCTCGCTCACCTAATGAATAAATATGGTTTTCGTCGCAAATAAAACTTTTAGTATAAAATTTAATGACTTGTTTTCCTTGATAAAATTTGTGACTATATCGTTTATTGTGTGCGGTATATTTTCTTAAATAGTTATTGATATTTTCTTCAGATAATATAAAAGTGGACTTATCCTTTTTATCAGGCCTTACAAAAGCATTTGCATTAATTTCTTCTGCTAAAAAAACAGTATTCCAAAACTTATCTAAAGCAATACCAAAATCTATATAATTTCTTCTTGTGTCTACTAATTCTTTAACCAGATCATCAAAACAGACATTTTCAGTATCTGTCACTATATCTAATTTAATCCAAATAGGATATACGCCAGCTTTTTTTCTGAATTTTTCACATTGTTTTAAGATGTCTCTTTCCAAATATCGAGAATTTTTTAATAATTTTACTGTTGCTTTCATATTACTCTTTCCCAGACTAATAAATGCAAATTTTCCTAATGACATTTGTGCTTCTTTCTGAGAAACTAATTTATTAATTTTCTCTGAGATATTCATTAGACTTCCTCCAAAATTGTACCGTAATTTTTATATCATCTATTTCAATAAAGCTTATAATTATAATCTGCAAATTTATATATTGTATGTCTAAGCATTTTTAATAAATATAGAAAGAGGACTAGTATAATTATCCTCCTAGCCCTCTCTTTCTCAACAAATTATTGATTTTCACTTTGATTTTTGCGACGTCTAAATAAAAGAATTGATCCTGCTAAAGCAAACAAACCACCCGTCAAAGATAAATTCGATTTTTCATCTTTACCTGTTTCAGGTAATGTTTTTTCACTATTAGTTTTAGAGTGATTTTTACTTTGATTTCTTGTCGATGTAGAGGTAGGATTCTTATCATTTTCTGTATCAACACCACTTTCGACGTCCGCATCACTGTCCGCATC
>NZ_JAESNB010000002.1:0-248624 GCF_017893435.1 Staphylococcus sp. GDB9P120P | reverse complement strand
TCCGCATCACTGTCCGCATCCGCATCACTATCCGCGTCAGCGTCACTATCGGCATCCGCATCACTGTCCGCATCTGCGTCACTATCGGCATCCGCATCACTATCGGCATCCGCATCACTGTCCGCATCTGCGTCACTATCCGCATCTGCGTCACTATCGGCATCCGCATCCGCATCACTATCAGCATCGCTATCCGCGTCAGCGTCACTATCGGCATCCGCATCACTATCCGCGTCAGCATCACTGTCCGCATCCGCATCACTATCCGCGTCAGCGTCACTGTCCGCATCCGCATCACTGTCCGCATCCGCATCACTATCAGCATCGCTATCCGCGTCAGCGTCACTATCGGCATCGCTATCGGCATCCGCATCGCTATCGGCATCTGTGTCGTCATCGTCACCGTCCGCATCACCTGAACCATTAGTTATTATATTTTCATTATCCCAATAGTATACACTATCTCTAATTCCATAACGATCAGTATTAGATTCAATTACTCTGGTTTTAACATTTTTACCACTATTATTATATTTACCATCTACAGTAATAACATAAGTTTTATTAATGTTGCCAAAATCGATACTTACTGTATTATTACCATTATCTTTTATATATGGCAGAACATCATCGGTGACATCTGTATAATTTGAATCCTGAGGATCAATATAGTAACTATCGGTAATTTTAGTATTATCTTTAACTTCATATACTTTTACATTACTATCATTCAGATTTAATACTGTACTACTTTCACTTGGATCATCATGGTATCCTTTTAATGTCACTACTGAATTATATATTTCATTACCTTTAGGGTTTACGTATACAGTTTGCTTATATCTATTATTTCCTACAGCGTTATCAATTTCTGTTATAAATGATGTAATATTTGCGCCATAACTTTCCGGTTGACCGTATACAGGACTTCCATAATTAATATCTATTGAAGAATCAAATGTTTTGTCCGCTATATTAAACTCTACCGGATAATTACCGCTATATGGTGTGTTTTTTCTATCTGTGAATAGTGGTATATCAAATTTCCCTGCAATGTTCTTTTTATTATTTACATAATCAGTAAAAGTGTACGTTCCTTGTTTATTAGTAGTATCATAATTTCCTTTTGCAACTACTTGCCCTTTACTGTTTTTAATATCGGGTAACTGCATCACGTTGTCAACACTGCTATAATCAATGTCACCGTCTCCAGTCAAATTATGCGGTAATATAAAAGTGAAATAATCTCCTTCTCTAACATTTCCTTCTATTGAAAAGTTTACGTTCATATTCGCATATCCACTATTATTAGGATTGATAGGTTTATTATTAAAATTAAAACTATCAATCTTAATCTTATCGTTCACGGTAGAACCCTTTGTTTCACTAGCATAATTGGAATTATTCGCACGTAAAGAATTTGTATTTGGTTTTGTTACAACATTGGAATAATTAGTATCTTCTGTACTTGGTTTTTTTGTTTCATCTGCTTCTTTATTTACATAATTTGATTCTCTTGATGTTTCTGGATTTAGCACTTCTGTGCCTTCTGCAGATTCTACTACCTCATTTTTATTATTTTCCTCTTTATAGTTCGGAGTCGCCGCTTCTCTAAATGATTTATTTTCTTCTACTTTAACTTCATTATCTTGATTTAACACACTTCTATTTGAATCTTTTGCTTTTTTTTCTGCAATTTCATTATCTTCTGCTTCTTTATTTGTAATTTTATTATCTGATTTAAATGATAATTTCTCATTATCATTTACTTCCTTTGCTCCCACTTGTTTCTCTACTAATTTATCTTGATTTGTTGTTTGATTATTTGAATTTTCTATTTCTTCTGAATTAGTATTTCCCATTTCATCTAATTGATCGGCTTCTGATGATGATGTATATCCAGTATTGGTCGAATTATCTGGATTCTGTGTATTTAGGTCACTTGGCTGTCTATTTAAGTCCTCTCCTTGTAACTTTTCTGTACTGCTTTTTGAACCTTCTTCTAATGATTCTAAATCAACATCTTTATTTTGTGCAGAACTATCTTCATCAGCCCTAGCTTCTTGGCTCATGCCAAATATTAAAGTTGCCCCCACTAATATAGATGCTGTACCGATAGAAAATTTTCTAATAGTGTACTTATTTAATTTATAAGTTGTAAAATCATATTTTTTATTCATAATAATTCCCTCCTCAGGAACATTATTATACAACATGATAAAAAAATTAAAAGACTTTGTATATTTGTTTTTTTAAAAAAATTAAACAGTCCATTACTGATTTGTATTAAAATTATTAATTTTAAATATTTATTCTCATAATACTAAATTATTTTAATACTGTATTTTTGCCACAAAAAAACCTCTTAATTGCACTATATTGTGAATTAAGAGGTTTTATATATATTATAATTTAATTAACACTTCTCCTATGTCGACTGCACCGTCATGTGTTGTTTTAATCTCGTGTTCTCCTGAATTAGTTACGATAATAGGCGTAATGTCACTTTTCGCATGCGTTTTAATATAGTCTAAATCTACAGTCATAAGTGATTGACCTTTTACAATCGTCTCTCCAGAATCTACATGTACTGTAAAACCTTCCCCTTGCAATCCAACAGTCTCTAAACCAAAGTGAATTAACACTTCTACACCTGATTCAGATTTTAAACCTATCGCATGTTTGGTAGGGAAGACTAACTCCACTGTGCCATCAAATGGTGCCACAACCTCTCCATTATCCGGATAAATCGCAAGACCATCACCCATTAATTTATCACTAAATACTTGGTCTGGCACTTCATTTAACGGTACTGTAAGACCTTTAAGTGGTGCATAAATCGTTTCACCTTCGACTGTAACTGATTCATTCATAGCTTCACTTTCAACCGTTGTCTCCTCTGGTTTTGTAATATTACCAGCGATAATTTGTGCCATATCATGTTTAATTTGATCTGATTTTGGTCCAAAAATTGCCTGCATATTATTGCCTACTTCTAGTACGCCTGAAGCACCTAGCTGTTTCAAACCTTCAACATCTACTTGAGCTTTTTCATTAACTTCTACTCTCAAACGTGTAATACATGCATCAAGGTGTTTAATATTGTCTTTCCCACCCATCGCATCTAAAACTTTAAACGGTAGCTCACTCACTGATACAGAATTATTTTGCATTTCTTTATCTTCTCTACCAGGCGTTTTATAATTTAATTTTTTGATAATAAATCTAAATATAAAGTAATAAAGCACTGCATAAACTAAGCCTACTGGAATAACAAGCCACCAAGCTGTCTTATTAGGTAAGATGTTCAACAGTAAGAAATCAATAAATCCACCTGAGAAGGTATAGCCTAAATGTACATTCAATAAGTACATAATTAAGAAGCCAAATCCATCTAGCACTGCATGAATAAAGAACAAGAGCGGCGCTACAAATAAGAATGAAAATTCTAACGGTTCTGTAATACCCGTAAGGAATGATGTTAAGGCACCTGATAACATCAGACCACCAACCACTTTACGATTTTCTTTCTTCGCTGAATGATAAATTGCTAGAGCAGCAGCAGGTAGTCCAAACATCATTACTGGGAACTCTCCACCCATGAATTTACCAGCTGTCAGTGGTACATTTTCAGTGATTTGAGCAATAAAAATTCGCTGATCTCCATGAATAATTTGTCCAGCCGCATTTTTAAAACTCCCAAACTCAAACCAAAAAGGTGCATGAAAAATATGATGTAAACCAAATGGTATTAACAAACGTTTAATAAAACCAAATAAAAATACTGCTATTCCTGTATTTGATTCTAAGAGACCTTCACTGAATGCATTTAAACCATATTGAATGGTTGGCCAAATCCATGCCATTGGAAATGCAAGAATGAAAGAACACGTTGCCATCATAATCGGCACAAAACGTTTACCAGCAAAAAACCCTAAATAACTTGGCAATGAAATATTATAGAATTTGTTATAACACCATGCAGCAAGTGCACCAATGATAATCCCACCAAACACACCTGTCTGTAAGGTAGGAATGCCTAATACATTTGCATAACCACTAGCAGCATCACTGACATTATCTGCTGTAATACCTAAAAATGCTCCCATGGTTTTATTCATAATCATAAATCCTACAAATGCAGCAATCGCAGCTACACCATCTCCGCCAGCTAAACCAATAGCCACACCTAATGCAAAAATCATTGGTAAATTATCGAAAATGACAACCCCTGCACCTTCCATCATTTGTGCAACATGTTGAAATCCATCTGCTTTAATAAATGGAAGGTAAGATTGTAAAACTTCTCCTTGCAAAACTGTTCCAAAAGCCAACAATAAACCCGCTGCTGGTAAGATGGCCACAGGTAACATTAAAGCCTTACCAATACGTTGAAGCTGACCAAAAAATTTCTTCCACATCATTTAGTATCCTCCATTTTCAAGAAACTATATAACGTTTATGTACAAAAACATAATACATTATAAGTTCCTATATATTGCGTCAAAACAAGGTTAAAGACACAAAAAAAGGCATGAGTAAATAAACTGAGCTTTTGCTCTGTCTAAGTACTCATGCCTGATCGAATCAGTTACACGTGCTTATTTATTGTTGTGTTAAGTGGCTGATATGTAACGTTAAATAAATAACTTCTGCTTCATATACTGTGACACCTAACTGTTTTTGCATCATTTTCATTATCTTGACAGCAACATTATAGCACAGCGGATAATGCGCTTTCAACATCTTTTCAAATTCGGTTTGCGACTTAATCGTTTCGCCTATGCTCAGTCTTCTAATTAAAAATTGAATATGTCTAATAAATCTCTGATATTGTACAGATGTCGTATCAATAGGTTGATGTAAATCATGCTCCACAATTTGAATACATTTACTGATTAAATCATTAATTTTAGTCATTTCGCTCATTGTTAGTTTTTCCATATTAGATGCAATATGTAGTGCTATAAAACCAACCTCATCTTCTGGAAATTGGAGTGACAATACCGAATTGAGTTTATAGATAACCGAAGCAGCTATTTTATAAGCTTCAGGGTATAGATGTCTCGTTTCGATTGCAAAAGGGTTGTTAATGTATTGATTTTGCTTTAATCGTTTATATGCAAATATAATGTGGTCGGTTAATGCTACAATTAAACGATTATCATCAATTTCTAAATCTGTGCTAGTAATCATATTAATTGCCTCAATAATCGCTTGAATGACAGAATCATCAGCTTGTTCAATAAGTGCTTTATAATGTTCTTGTTGCTTTTTCTGTTCTAACGCATAAACTTTTTCTATCATTGTCTCATCATCAACAACCATCCCTGGTTTCTTATTGAACCCAATCCCTTTGCCGATAAGGACCACTTCACGTTTTTGATGCATACAAATAATAACATTATTGTTTAATGGTTTCGTAATTTGATATTGATCCATCATATACACCTTTCTTAGTTATTGCTTAAAATTATATAGTGTATTTTAACAAATTAAAACTAAGAAGATGTATGGGCCTTCAAAATAATCATATTTTATAAAAAGACTTAGTACGTTTCTATAGCGCGATACTGAAAGCTTGTTTAAACGTTGTACTTTTCTCTGTCTATATAATCAAACATTCAACAAATTAAGTTTCTGCAAACACTCAATATTTATGATTTCAAATTTTCATAATACGTCTTAGAATGACTATTGATGCTAAGGTTTTCAATTTGTAATGTTGTGTGCTTGATATTGTGTTTATTTTCCAATAATTTAGAAACATTATTTATTACTTCATACGATTCAATCTCTGATTGACTACTCAGTACAACATGGGCACTCAAGGAAAAATGTTCTGTGGTTATGCTCCACAAATGAAATTCATGAACATCATCAATCCCTTTTATACTTTTCATGTCAGCAATCACTTTATCTGTATCGAACTTTTCAGGTACAGCTTCCATTAATACAAACCAAGCATTTCTAGCAATTTTCCATCCACCGCGTAATATAATTAAGGAAATAACGATACTGATGAGTGGGTCTATCATCTGCCATCCTGTTATGTGAATTAACACAACGGCAACGATAACACCGATTGAGTTTAATAAATCTCCCATGAAATGCCATAATGCGCTTTGAACATTAATATTGTCTTCCTGTTTTAAAGAACGTACAAGAACGATTGTCAAAACGATATTAACGAATAAACCAATCGTGGCTATGATAACCATAACACCACTTTCAATTGGTTGCTGATAAATCATACGTTTAACTGCTTCATACAGGATCCATAATGAAATAATCAATAACGCTAAACCATTTAAAAAAGCAGCTAATATTTCTAACCTCAGATAGCCAAATGTAAAACGTGACGTAGGTTTTTTCGTTGCAAAATATATCGCAACCATTGACAAACTTAATGCGATAACATCACTTAACATATGAAACGAATCAGATAACAATGCTAAAGAATTTGAAAGTACGCCACCAACAAACTCTACTATGGTAAATATCAGTGTAATAAAGAAAGTTATCCACAGTGTTAACTTAGAGTTTTGTTGCTTTTTCCGATGATCAACATGATGAAAATATTCTCTTCTACTCAATAACTTTAGCCCCCCATTTACTTTAGCTACTCTAAATTATACCCTCTCCCCCAAATAATTTATACTATTATTTTTAATTAAAATATATTTATTATTGAATTGTCTTGGTTTTATAATTTTCCATAAACAATAGCTATAGCGCAATTAAACCATTCATTTTACTTATCCATTGAACAAATGTAAGCTAATTATGATATGCAAAAGGGAGGCAAATATATGTTAAAAGACAAAATTACAATCATTTCAGGTGCAGCGAGTGGCATTGGGTTGGAAATTGCTAAGGTGTTTTTAAATGAAGGTGCAAAAGTTGTATTTACCGATATTAATCAAGAAGCATTAAATCATGCAGTTGAATCATTTAAAGCAAATGGCTTTGATTGTATGGGTGTTACTGCTGATGTTTCTAATGAAAAAGATGTAGAAGCATTAGTAGATGAAACCGTAAAACAGTATGGCCAGATTGATATTTTAATTAACAACGCAGGTTTGCAAAACGTGGCAAATATTGAAGATTTTCCAACTGATAAATTCAAACAAATGATAGATATTATGCTAGTTGGTACATTTATTATGACAAAGCATGTACTTCCAATAATGAAGAAACAACAATATGGACGAATTTTAAATATGTCTTCGATCAACGGGCTCGTTGGTTTTTCTGGCAAATCTGCCTATAACAGTGCCAAACATGGCATCATTGGTCTAACAAAAGTTACAGCTTTAGAGGCAGCTGAAGATGGTGTGACAGTCAATGCAATCTGTCCTGGATATATCGATACACCACTTGTTCGAGGCCAAATGAACGACCTTGCCAAAACAAGAAATGTGAGTGTTGAACAAGTATTAGAAGAAGTATTATTCCCACTCATTCCACAAAAACAACTTGTGAATATTCAAGAAGTTGCTGACTATGCTGTGTTCATCGCTAGTGATAAAGCTCAAAGTGTCACTGGACAATCAATCGTAATTGATGGCGGCTATACAGCACAATAATTTTTAACAATAACAAAGACGATGACTTTACTTAAAATTTGTAAAGTCATCGTCTTTTTATACTATAAATCCAAATCAGTTTTGCAACGGTACAACTATATATTAGAGCATGCGCGCACATTACGCGCAGACAAACCGAAGACTCACCGCATGTGTTAAAGCTTGTGTTATCTATCTCGCCACTGTCAATTTTTATATAGGTTCATGAATTGAATACTGTTTTAACTAATCTAAGGTTACTTGACTCATTTAATTGTCAAAATGAGTCCCAACCATGTCATTATTTATAACCTTGTTACCTATTATATTTGAATCATTAATTAAGACATTTTAATAATAATTCTACCGGCATCGCCATTTCCTAATTGATCAAAACCTTTATTAATCTGATCTAATGAGATGACATCACTGATTAATGGATCAATATTAAGTCTGTTTTGACGATATAAGTTTACAAATCTTGGTATATCACGATCAGGAACACAACTTCCGACATATGAACCTTTAACCGTTCTCTCTTCAGCAGCTAAAGTTACTTGTGGAAATGAAAATTCTGCTTTTGGATCAGGTAAACCTGTGGTCACTGTTGAACCACCACGTTTTGTTATCGCATATGCTACTTGCATTGCAGGTACCACACCTGCTGTTTCAAACACGTATTCAGCACCACCTGTTACATATGCTTTAACATCATCAATCACATTTTCATCACTTGAGTTAAACACTGCTGTCGCACCTAAAGTTTTAGCAATTTCAAATTTGTCTTCGTTAATGTCTAAGGCAATAATTTCATTAGCACCAGCCAGTCTTGCACCTATTATGGCATTTAGTCCAATGCCTCCAAGACCCACTACCGCGACGTTACTACCCGGTCTAATCTGAGCTGTATTTATAACAGCACCTATACCTGTAATGACAGCACAACCAAACACTGCTGCTCGTTCATAAGGAATTTCTGGATCTATTTTCACAATTGAATTTTCTGAGACCACAGCATATTCTGAAAATCCAGAAACACCTAAATGATGGTGTATAACATCTTTTTCTTTAGATAAGCGGAATCCACCTTCTATCATTTCACCTTTCTCATTAGAAGCTGCACCATTTTCACATAATGCAGGTCTTCCTTCACGACATGGTATACATTTACCGCAGCTAGGGATAAAAGTACAGACAACGTGGTCTCCAATTTCAAAATCACTAACGCCTTCACCTAATTCTATAATTTCACCTGCAGCTTCATGGCCAAGCGCCATAGGCATTGGTCTTGGACGACTCCCATTAATCACTGACAAATCAGAGTGACATAAACCCGCGGCATGAATTTTAATTAGCACTTCATTTTGTTTTGGAGCATCAAGGTTTAAAGTTTCTATTTTTAAAGGCTCTGTTTTTTCATAAGGGCCTTCAACACCCATTTCATATAATACTGCTGCTTTTGTCTTCATTGCTTCACACATCCTTTATTCATAATAACCATCCGTAGACTTTCTAAAAGATTCAAATTGGTTACCATCATGTCCAAACCAAATTTCAGCATTCTTTTCTTGAGCAAGACGTTTAATATATTCCACAGAATTTGCCCATCCAACTGAATCATAAAGAATACCAGGTGGTTGTAATTTAGGTTCCATACTTTCTTGTGTGTAAATGGCATCAGAAGCTAAGATGAGTGTCCCTAATTCTTCAGTTTCAATTTCCAGACCAATCATTCCCCAGGCATGTCCACTACCAAAGTTGAGTACTTTCACACCATCTACAAGGTTTAGATGTGCTTGATCTCGCGCTATAGTTTGCCAAGTCAAATCACTTTTAATCCAAGCATCGATATCACTCCAAATGTACGCACCTTCTTGTTGATTACGCGCATAACACTTCATTGCACCACTGAATTCATCATCGTGAACAATAACAGTTGCGTTTGTAAAATATTCTAAACAACCAGCATGATCAAGATGTAAATGGGAAGCTACTACTATATCCACATCTTTAGGATCGACACCTAATTGTTCTAGTCTATTTGGTAAGTGGCATGATTCATCAGAAAAATAAGGGAAAGCTTTTTGTGTTGCATTAATCCATCGTCCTTCCTCGCCCATTGAATTCGGATTACAAGCAGTATCAAATAATATCTTAGCATCAGGATGATCTATAAAAACGGTATAAATCGGAAATTCATGTAGTTCATTTTCTTTATTTGGATTATCTAATGTCGCTTGGTTTGAATTTGCGATCATTAAATTTTTATCCATTTTCATACGCCCATTATCCAACACATAAATTTTCATACGTTCTTTTTTTATATTCACCATACTAATCACCTCTTAGTATAATATTACACTAAAATGTAAGGGTTTTCCATAAATATACTAATATTTACACTCAACACTTATATAAAAATGTATTATTATTTTCACTTGAGATTTAATCAACTTTTGACACTTTTCTACGTATAAATGCGATTTGTCCATATCACACAAAACACACATCATACTTTGGCACTTTTTACATACCCAAAACACTAAATAATGCTAAACTTAAATTAAATATTGTGAACGTTTTCACATTATAGGAGGAGACGATTTTTATGAAGAAGATTTTTATCGCAGGTGCTATCCCAGAAGCTGGGCTTAAACAACTTGAACAACATTTTGATGTAGATATGTATACTTGTGAAACCCTAATTTCCGAAGAATTATTAATAGAAAAAATTAAAGACGTTGATGCATTAATCACTTTATTATCTACTAACGTGAGCCGAAAAGTTATTGAAACTGCACCAAAATTAAAAATCATAGCTAACTATGGTGCTGGTTTCAATAATATTGATATTGAAGCTGCGCGTGAACACGATATCAATGTGACAAACACACCCATTGCTTCAACTAATTCAACTGCAGAGTTAACAATGGGTATTTTACTTGCTGTGGCTCGACGTATTCCTGAAGGAGATCAACTTTGCCGTAATGAAGGATTTAACGGTTGGTCACCGTTATTCTTTAGAGGACGTGAAGTATCTGGTAAAACAATTGGTATTATAGGATTAGGTGAAATTGGTACTGCCGTTGCAAGACGTGCTAAAGGTTTTGATATGAATGTCCTTTATTCAGGCCCTAAACGTTATGAAGATAAAGAAGCTGAATTAAATGCAGAATATGTTACACAAGACGAACTTTTAAAACGTTCAGACTTTGTAACTTTAAACTGCGCATATAATGAAAAGTTAAAACACATGATTGACTATAATGCGATCAAAAAAATGAAACCAACTTCATATTTAATCAACGCATCAAGAGGACCAATTGTTTATGAAGAAGAATTAGTAAAAGCACTAGAAGAAGGTATTATTGAAGGTGCAGCACTTGATGTGTTTGAGTTTGAACCACAAATTACTGAAGCACTGAAATCAATGAAAAACGTAGTTATCACACCACATATTGGCAATGCGACATTCGAGGCAAGAGACATGATGGCTGACATTGCAGCATCTAACGTAGTGAAACAACTTAGCGGTGAACAACCAAACTATATTGTAAACTAACAGGAGTGAAAAATATGCCACAAACATCCAATCGTTTTTTTAAAATAAATGAGTTACAACATTTTTCTGACGACGCAGCGAAAAAAACTATATTTTATGAAACACGACATTCAGCTGGTGCGGTTTGGTGTCTTAAACCAGGACAATCATTACCTTGTCACACACATAAAGATGCGGATGATGTTTGGATTGTACTACAAGGCGAAGGTACTTTTTTCACAAATGATAATGAACAAAAACCCATTAAAGCCGGAGATATATTCGTTTCATTCCCTGGAGATGCGCACGGCATGACCAACACTGGTGATGAAGATTTTGTCATGTTAGGTTTTGCTACACCAATGCCATTGGACTTCAACCCATATGAATGTGCACAATAAGCGCGATGTATTTTAATTATTATAAAATTAAAACCACCTGTTTTACGGGTGGTTTTCTTTTGGGCTATAAGTCTGCTTTAGTGGCTAGGACTCTCAAGTGGTATTTGACTTACTTTGATAACACTTATATGCGCCCTCATATTCTTTAACATGCTTTTTAATCTTATATATTTTTTGTTGTTTCATTTATCCCCTATTTTACTAATATCATTCAACTTGTGGGAAGTAGATGTGCTTACATATTTACCAATGATATAATAATGAAGTCGTCGTTCTACTTCTGTGTTTTAACTAACATGGAAGGAGGTGACACCATGTTAAACACTCTATTTGTAGTACTTATAGCGCCTATTATAGTAGGCGTTATAGGTCACGTTATTTTCACATTGGTTAAATGAACGTGATAAATAATACGACGGCGACATAACCAAATACACCAAAAAGAGCCCGATAACTATGTCCGTAGTTATCGGGCTCGGTGTTCACCATGTAAACACTCTATTTGTTATTTATATTATAACATCATAGTGAGTAGGAATGCAAAATGCTTTAAGTGCGATACACTATTTAGGAAACATCAAATTTTTTTATGCCTTTTGGAAAGGTTTCTTCAAATTTCCCTTTTTCTTTGTATAAATCATACCAGGCCTCTGCAATAGAATCTGGATCACCTATTGTTCCAGGTTCTATCACTGTTCCTATTGCAAGATGTCTTACGATTATTTCTTTATCTTCCAGCTCATTGTAAAGATTTTCAGCATAGTTACGCAATCCAGCTCCTATAATGCCAGCATTTCCAGCAAAAGGTAAGGGGAATATTGTAGATACACCTGTTGTAAATAGGATTGATCCACTTCCTTTATCTATCATATCTGGTAAAACTTCGTTAACTAACTGAATTGATGGGAATAGATAAGTTTTTGACATTTCTGATATGCTCTCTGGTGTAGTTTCTAATATATTTGTAAAGCTATCTTCTTTTGCATAAGGGCTAAACTCTATGACATCTATAGAACCGAATTCAACTTTAATGGCTTGGATAGCTTGTTTTAATGCTTCCAAGTCTGTGATGTCAGCTGTAAAAGTTTTCGCCTCAATGTTTAAGTTACTCAGGTTTTCTTGAATAACTTCTAATTTTTCAGTATTTCGAGAGATAGCTGCTACTCTAAATCCTTCAGAACCAAACTTTTTAGCTAGTGATAGTCCTAAACCAGTACCTGCGCCTACAATAACAAACGTCTTCATTTAAGCAGCTCCTTGTTTGTGATATATTAAAGCAACAAAATGTTGCTATAAATAAAATATACAGTTAGTAAAATAGTTTAACAATCAACAAACTATACTTAATTGTTGCTATAACAACAAAACTTTTAAATCGTTGAGGAAGTGGTTCAAATGGCAGAAAAAGTAAAAAATTTGAGAATGACACATACGAAACAGTCATTAATTAATGCCTTTTTTAGTTTGGTTAATAAAAAAGATTTTGAGAAAATAACAATAGCAGATATCACAAAAGGTGCTCAAGTAAACAGAGCTACGTTTTATGCGCACTTTGAAGATAAATATGATCTAATAGACTATATTATGGAGGATTTTGCTACAGTTTCTATTAAAAACTATATCTCATTTGATATAACTTTTAATCAAGAAAATATAAGCCAACTCATTTTAGCAGTTCATGATTTTTATCAAGAACCTAATATTGAATGCAGAAGCAGCTATGCTGGGTTAGCATTACCTCAAATGAGAGAAAAAATATTAAGAGAATTGAAACTTGTTTTATCAAAGAGCCTGAACGACAATTATGCAGATAGAGAAAAAGCCATATTTGTTCCTATTTTTGCACAAATGATTCATGAAGGTGCATTACAGTTAGTTGATAGTAATAATACGGCAGAGAAGGAAACATTAGCTAAGAAAATTGCATTATTTATAATTGGGAAAGCTTAATCATTTTTAGTTATTGAAAATAAAAAGTCGACAAGCATAAGTGATTCAAGTTGCGAAAAAAGGTATGCATTAAGGACATCCTTTGATTTAACAAATGTTAAAAAAATTATCTTGATTTAATATCTATGAATGCAAATAAATGCTTCTCATAGCGTCTAAACTTTCATAAAATGTAATTGAATTAAAATTTTATCAATTGCACAAGAAAAGAGTGTGGAAATTCACACTCTTTTTATAAAAGGTTTTCTTCTTAGTTTTTCCGTCCATTTTCTTCAACCTTTGTGGTTGCTTGTTTAAAAAACATATCATAAATAAAAGATAAACCAGCTAATATGAAACCTAATGATAACAAACCATTTAAATTCTTTTTTTCATATATATTTACTAAACCTAATTTTTCAATCTTATTACCGAATTGATTAAGATGAATATTTATCACCCTATAATACTCAATTTAACAAAATTGATTTATTCCAATATCTATCACTAACAAAATAGATTTTCTCAGCATATATGCCTGCCCTATTTTTTGTTGTAGGAAGGCTTCTAAAAAAAACCACAGCCATAAATAGTAAAATAAATGATAATGTCATTCATAATGAAAGATTTTTACGATTTATTTTAATATAATATCTGACTCATATTTTTTCTATAAAGTTAAAGAACTATAACAAGAAAAGTATAAAGAATAATTTATGCTTTCTGCTTATGCAAGCCTATATTTGTTAATATACTGGCTATAAATAAAACTAAGAATAGTATGAATCCATATATTTCAGATATATTCAGTTGTTCATTAGATAACTGTTTATTCATTATTAAAAACATCATATCTAATGAAAATATTAATAATAAATGTACATAAATTGTTGTAAATCCTGTTTTGTTTGTTGTGTTTTTATCTGTTGATTTATAGTGATGAACATATATAACAAATAAGCACGTAATAAAGGCGAAACATAATACATATAAAATATTTAAACGGGCTAATTCAATATTTTGTATTAATAAAACTAGACCTTCACCAAATAATAAAATCACTAATAAGCTTAATCGTTCAGTCAAATGGTTAAAAAATATAGGGTTACGATATGAAGTTTTATAAAAGAGTAATGGAAAGACTGCTACGATAAAAATCCCTATAAAATACACGCCAAAATTAATCGGTGCCGGCAACATTATAGATATTATAGAAAGAATAATTGTTAATAATAAACCAAACGTATACACTTTAACCAATTTCATATCTATTCGCGTATTGGCAAATTTATAATTAATAAAGTATTGTATAAAAACACTTAGATATACTAAAGCTGACATTAAAACAAATGGAAGAAATGTTTGTTGAAAATCGCTATTTATAGCTTTAGACAATATAACGATTAAATACATATCTATAAATACAAAGATGTATTGATACCATTTTTGATTGAAAAACCTATTAACTAAAAGAGTACGGTAAACCCATATAGAGAAAAAGACGAGAAAAAGCATGAAGCTTTTTCCTAGTTCTTCTAAAGACATTAAATTATGTGAAATGCCCTCTGCAGTCTGATTAATCGTAGATAAAATATAAACAAATATTAAATCAAAAAATAATTCTGTCATGCTGACTTCTTTTTTCTTCATTTTTTCACTCCTAAACCTGACCTTTTAATTATTCAGGAAAATTTCCCTCAGTTTATCTGTTTGATTATCTATAATTTATAATTCATTGCCAGTTAATAATTTCTTTTTTTATCATATACAACAAACGATTTTATAAAATTCTTTGTTATTTTAACATTGAAATTAAAAAAATTAACTTCTTATTTACGTAATATTGTAACTGTATATTTTTATTTTAAGGTGTCAGAAATTAACATGAGCAACTCACCTATTTTAGGTACTGTAGTTATATGCCACCTTCATATAATGATTTATCATAATTATAGAATTTACCTCTATCATCAATACTAAGTCTAGCAAACGTTAAAGCAATGGGTACATGACATATTAAAGAAGTGAGGACTTTTTGTTTTGACGAATTGATTTAACAATTCTCCGATTCACTTAATCGTTTTCCAGCAATTTAACTTTTTCTTCTAATGTTTGAAGTCCGTGATCTATAATCTTTTTGTTCAATTAAATTTTTTGATGTTCTAAAAATTAATTTTTCTGCTTCATTTTTGTGCCACTTCCTTGATGATATAACTCCGCAATTTCTTTTAATCAATATTCTCAAGGAGCGTCCTTTTTAGATATTCATCTTGCCAAACACGAAATACAAGTATGCTCACATCACTTTTTGATTATCATCATAAATTCTTTAAATCTAAATAACTATCATATTCACTCTTTCTCATTTTCCATTACTTTATTAATATGTATATCATGTATTATAGAAATAATAGGACGTATCAACATTTGAATACTACCTATTACAAATAATATTGTGCCGTAAAAAGTTGTACTCTCATTAAAAAAGAAAAAACTACCAATCAAAAATATGATACCTAATAAAAGATCATTTAATTGATAGAATAATTTATATATAGCACTGATTTTAATAGTCACATGTCTCATTTGTAAATCGACTTCATGTTGATTGTTAGAGCCTAGTTTTGATATTCTTTTCATAATTCATTCCCCCTCATTAATAATTTTCGAAATTTAATTAATGGTGTATTTTATATTATTATGACAGTTGTGTGAAACAAGATAAAATAGTTTCACTTAACAACCATGCTTGCGAGAAAAACTTAAAGAAATTAACGAAAGTTCGAAACAAGGAGAATTACACATACATTTACGTGCTGAAAACGGTTATATTGAAGGGTATAATTAGTAATTCAGATGATATAATAATGAAGTCGCCTTAACTTCCGGCGATATTATCGACGGAAGGAGGTGAGCATCTGTGGATTTTTTATTCGTAACGGTTATTGCACCTGTGATAACTGGATGTATTGTAGCTTGGTTTACCTATCGGTTAAACCAACGCAATAAATAGGCGACTATCCATATCACATAAAGAGCCCCAACCTACGGCAATAGGTTGAGGCTCGGTGTATATCTATGGACTTTCTATTCGTTATTTATATTATAACATCATAGTGCGTAGGAAGGCAAAAAATCATAGTCTTAATGGACACAGTAAAATATAATAAATATAATACTTTAATATTTTTTGATGAAGAGCTTTTAAAAGGTTATAAAAGAATAATATTGTCTTAGCAAATGGAAATTTCTTTTTATCAAAATTCAAGTATTACTAGTTTTTATAAAAAATTAGATTCAAAATAATGAATAATATATTATATCATCCTCCAGGGAACCAATCCATTTTAACATTTGTCACTCCTGAAATGTATTATGAAAGACAGTAGAAACTATTAAAATAATTTGAGGATATGTGGTGATAATGACATACAAGTTATTCCTTATATATCTATAAGCAAACCAAATGAAAAGGTGATTTCAAATCCATAATGAATACTTTGAACATAGAAAGTACATTAAATTTGTCAAATTCTATCTACGTCTGTTTTTTGATTTTTTTAAATCTTTATACTACTTAATGTCTTTTCTACGAGTCTTGAGAGAAAACAGATAATAACCCCCACTCAATTTATTGTGTGGGATTGCTTCATAAGAGAATATTCTAAAGATACTAATCAAAACAAGATAATGAACAGCCAATAGAAGTACAACATGAAGATACAGCTGAAGAGAAAAAGGATAACAGTATAAACGAAAAAGTATTAGCAAAAGAGGATAACCTCTATGAATAAGCAAAGTGTTATTTTGATTATAGAAAAGAAAAACTGCTAAAAAGGGTTTGTACTGAACACCAAAAGTTGTACTTTGGTTTATTATAATATTTCAAAGATTTGTTTCCTAAAATTTTTAAGAGACAAGCCTATGAATTTTGATTTTAAGAAGATATAAATGAAAAAAGTGTTATTAATAATTACATATTGTTTGATGAGATACGAGGTTTAAAATAAACTAATTCTTATGATTCTATCAATATTGAATATGAAGAAGACTTATTAAAAATATTGAAGGTATCGAAATAGAAAAATAAAAAACGAGCACAAACCATCTTATAAGATGGTTTGTGCTCGTTTTATTTAAAAGGGTAATTCTATATTATTTGAAAAATTTATGAACAATAATTTGAGCAGCTGTTCCATTTTCATATGAACAAAACTTATCATAAAATTTTTCATACTTCATTTGATATTTTTGCTGAATTTGTTCAATATTTTTAACAGATTTTATTAATGATTCATTTGTTTTTATAAGAGGTCCAGGAGCCTCATTTTCAAAATCAAAATAAAATCCGCGCAAATTATTTTTATAATGCTCTAAATCATAAGTAAAGAATAGCATAGGTTTTTTTGTATTAGCGAAATCAAACATTACGGAAGAATAATCAGTGATACAAATATCAGTTATTAAGAATAAATCACTGATATCATTATATTTATTGCCGTTAATCACAAAATCATCTAAAGAACTATCTAACTGTAAAGCGTTACTAATAATAATATGTGGTCTTAGAATTAAAATAAAATCTTCACTAAGTTGTTCTTTCATCTGTTGTAAATCAATGTGTAAGTTAATGATATGTTTTTTAGCTTTATTAATTTCATCGTCACGGAAAGTTGGTGCGTATAGAATGATTTTACGTTCATCTTGAATACCTAATCGTTGTTTGATTTTTTCCTTTTTATTATTAATATATGCTATATCTTTATTGTAAAATATATCATTTCGTGGATAGCCAACTTCTAATATTTCTTTGTGAAATTCAAAGGCTGATCTGAAACATCTAGATGCGTATGGGCTTGGTGAAACTAGATAATCCCAATGTTTAATTGCATTATTAACACGGTTTTTATAGTTAGCGTCTCTACCTTCAAAACTTTCAACATCATTTAACATTTTCTTAAGTGGTGTGCCATGCCATGTCTGGATATATATTGTATCTTTAGGTTTTGTAATATAATGCGGAAAGTTCTGGTTATTCACCCAGTATTTTGCACGGGATAAATAATGAAAATATTCTGGTGATAAACGTTTTACCGTTGTAACATTAGGATCATTAAATGGAAATTGTTGATTACTCACCCATATAATCTGGTAAGTGTCACTATATTCTTTTAATTTATCGTAAATAATTTTTGGGCTATCGCTTACAGATTTACCTACGTTACTTTCAAACACAACCAGGTCTTTTTTAACTGGAACTACCTTGGAAATGGCTGAGTTATATTTATCCATTACGTTAAAATATTTCTTACTCTTTCTAAAGCGTTTGAATAAATGTTGAGATAAAATATCATATTTTAATTTACTCTTTAATCGATTAGTTGTTTTGTAATTTTGAACAGCATCAAATATCCTTTGACTGTTGTATTGATCACGATATTTGATGAACTGATTTGCTTTCATTTCAACATTTTTATCGATTTGATAATTATTCATAATCATCTTTTTTAGTTGTTTTTCTAAATCTTGTTGATTATTAACTATAGTACCGGGCAATTCATTTTCTATATCAAGATGTGAAGGTTGCTTACCTAAAAATCTATCTTTATCAAATTGATAATAAATTACTGGTTTATTTAAAAAGCTAAAGTCAAAAGCAACACTTGAATAATCTGTTATCATTAATTTACTTTCTTGGATTAGTTTTTGAACATCGATATCACCCTGTTTAACGCTTGTAATATACGATGGAACATTAAACAATTCAATGAAAGGTTGCATATTAGGATGTAGGCAGAAAATAACTTCATTTCCGTTATCCACGATATTTTTAATATTAGGACTATTTAATAATTGATTTATTCTTTCTAGGTATTCTGAATCTACTATCTGTTCCCAGTTGATTAACCAATCTCTCCATGTTGGAATGATTAAAATTTGATTTTTAGTTGTAACTTTTGGATTAAAAAGATTGTCAAAACGAGCTAAACCTGTCACAGTAACTTGACCACTATCAAATTTCAAATCTCTAACAACAATTTGCTTTTCTCTCTCAGAACTTGTGATAAAAAGATCTACATTGAAATCTTTCAGTTGGTTACCATTGATATTTGATAAATTTTTAGCACCTAACACACCGTGTTGTAAAAACACTCTAGTAGCTTTAATTTTTTTTGTATAAACTACACTATTGGTAGGAAATATTAATTCTGGATGGTGTGTTGTACATATATAATCTGCCTGTAACATAATGTTGAAATGTTCTGGGGATTTGTAATAAATGACATTACCAAAAGGAAGAACATTTTGGGCTTCGCTAGAATCTTCTTCTATAATATAATACACAGGTAATTCTGGATGATGTGTCCGCATATATTTAAAAAAGTGAAAACCATTATCTTGAGCTTTATAAGATTTTTCCCCAATAACCCAAACTTTTGGACGATTTTTTTGGAAAGGCAATTTTACGTTAGTTTTTTTAAAATTTTCGATATAAGTTAGATAACTATCTATTGTATATCTATTAATTCTAAATGAAAGATTTCGCCCTTTCATAGTAAAGTAAGGAGTAATAGATATAATATCATTTTGATAATCCGTAATAATTTCGCCCTTTAGAAAACGTTCTATTAAAATTCTCGGATTACCTATTTTTATTTTTAAAGGTACAAACGATTCTTGAATATCAATTTTTAAATAGATATCAATAACATCTCCAATGATAAATGAATGCTTCATGAATTTTATTAACTCGTTGTATATATCAACGGAGAAATTAAATGTAGAGGTATTGTTATTTTTACTATCTATAGTACTTGGTAAATAGACTTCTGATTCCCTATCAGTAAAACGTGTTGTCAAAACAAGACTAGTTTTTTGAATTGTAGAGTTAATAATAGAGAATTGACCTTTTATTAACGCCTGATGATTATTGAATTTTAGTTTATCAATGTGTCGTCTTGAAAAAAATGCTTTTAATGGAGTGTGATTTGTCATAGTAAAATGTAAAAATCCATTTTTAGTAATATATGGATAAATTGTATTGACACCATCTGAAATTTTCTCCAAATTATAAATAGATGTATGCTCATTAGCAACTTCTATATTTTTTTGTTTCTTGCGCTTATTTTCTAACACTCCCAATGTTAAGAAAATCTTAGTTTCATTAAATTCTTTAAAGATGTCTAATACTTCATTTAAATCAATTTTAAAATTAAAAGACTCATCAATTGATTTGTAAAAAATAGATTTAAATCTGTTTTTTACATATAGTCCTGTAATGTTTTCGTTTTGTGAATCGAAAGAAATATAAAGTGTATTGCCTTCTTGTTTTATATATTGCATGATAGTACTCCTCACTAAATTATAGTATAATAAGTATATAAATAGAATATACTATTACATTCAAGTCTACAATCTAATTTTCTGAAATGTTATAAAATAATAATAATAAAAGAAATTATATATAAATAATAGTTGATACTTTAACACGGACAAAATAAAAGGAATAATATATGTTGTTATTAAAAAAGAGGTGTGAATTTGAAAAAAATATACTTATTGATTAATTCTTTAGAACTAAAACGAGGAGGCCTTACTAAGGCTAATTTACAACAAGCTAGCATGTTTAGTGAATTAGGTTACGAAACTTGTATACTGACATTTAATTATAATTCCGATTATAAGAGTATTATAGAAGATATTTATGATGTATACGAGGTAAACAAAAAAGTTGAAATAATAAATATGTACGATTATTTTAGAAATGAAGATCAGGTTGACTCAAAATTCAAGTCATATAAAAATCTAATAAATGATGATTCGATAATTGAAAAAAATGACAGTAAAGACATTGTTAAAATATATGAAAATGGGTTATTAAAAAAAAATATATCTTACAGAAATGATGAATCTATTAAAAAAATAGATTACTTCAATAATGCAAATTATCGAAGTAAAGTAGAATTTTATGCTCCTGAAGGATATATAGGTAAACTATCATATATGGATTATAATTTAAATAGACCTAGACAAATGACTTTTTATAATAGTATTGGTAGCTGTTATTTACGTAAAACAGTAAATCCTGAAAACGGGTTAGCGACTAAAGTTGATTTAATAAAAAAAGGGCAAATAGTTCACTCTTTTAGAAGTGATAGACAATTAAAGTCTTATTTTGTAGAACAAATCGTCAATAATAATGAAGATTCTGTCATTATTTCTGACGCACGAAATACAGATGAAATCTTAGTTAATATGAAAGGAAAAGGAATAAATAAATACATTAGATTACATTCTAATCATTTAGACACTAATGGGAATTTAGATAAGACAGTAAAATACTCAATAGAAAATATTAAACATATAGATTCATTAATAGTATTAACAAAACAGCAGAAAGAAGATATAGTTAATCGATTTGGTCATTTTGAAAAGGTTAAAGTTATCCCTCATGGAATAAAAACTTTTCCATTATTAGAGTCACATAATAAATTGAATAGGGACAAAATAGTAGTAATTTCTAGGTTAGTTGGATTAAAACAAATTAACCATATAATAGAAGCTATCAAGTTAATTAAAAATAAGGTTCCAAAACTTACATTAGAGATTTATGGAAATGGAAAAGAATTAGAGAATTTAAAAAAATTAGTCGCTACTTATAAATTGGAAAAAAATATTTTATTTCAAGGGTATACTAATAACCCAATAGAAGTTTATAAGAATTCTTTGTTTTCATTAACAACTTCTAAAAGGGAGGGCTTCTCGTTAGGGATTTTAGAAAGCATGTCTTGCGGAACACCTGTAATTTCATATAACTTCAAGTACGGACCGGATGAAATAATAAATAACAATGAAAATGGGTTGATTGTTAAAATGGGTGATATAGACGATCTTTCAAAAAAAATACTATATTTATATAGTAATCCAAACAAATTAGAAAATATGAGCCAAAAAGCAAGAGAAAAGACAGAAAATTATTTTTCAATCGAAAAAATTCAAAATGAATGGCGTCAACTTTTTGAAAAAAAATAAATGTACCATCTTTTATAGCCTCCCCTAAATAAGTACTTGGACAGTTTTGTAAAATGGATTTTTTAATTATATGATAAAATATGTTAATAATAATTGTTATTTGAAACACATTTTGAAACGATTAAGAGACCCCTTTAAAAGGAGTCTCTTTCGATATATTTTCTGAACATTTTTAATACTGTTTAGATTAATATAAATAGATGAGATGTAATCGTACTTAACTTTCACTAGCATTAAACAATTGATTCTTAAGATAATAAAACTACTCATATCATGTTATATTTTAATCACTACTTTTCCAAAAGTATTTTCATATAAATGCTGATATGCATCAACTACATTATTAAAATCAAATGTTGAATCAATAACAGGATGAAGATTTAAATGGTTTATATCTTCTATCATTTTGTTATATAAATCGTGATGGTTTGTATTAATACCAAAAGTTTGAGCTTGTTTTTCTGCTAACTGCATAAAATTAATTTCTGCTATAGCACTTTCTAGAAAACCTATAAAATATATTTTTCCTTTCTTAGCTAGTAACGATATAGATTTTTGAACATTATTTCCACCTACAACTTCCAAAATATGATCTACACCCTTACGATTTGTTACTTCTAACACCTTATTCTCCCAATTTGGTTGGGTAGTGTAGTTTATAAAATGTGTTACTCCGTATGATTCCAATTTACTTAATTTATCATTACTACTACTTGTTGCTATAATATTTGCCCCTACACTGGCTGCAATCTGAATACCAAATAGCGAAACATCTCCAGTACCCTGTATTAATACTGTATCACTTGATTTTAACGCTCCATTATGGACTAATGATAGCCAAGCAGTAAAGGCAGCTATAGGTAACGTCGCTGCTGCTTCATAAGATAAATTTCCTGGTAATGCTACAACATCATCTTCATCTAAAACAACGTACTCAGCAAGACCACCATCCAATGGACCTCCTAATGTATGTTTGTCATCGCTTGAATCTAAAGGATCTTTAGATGACTTAGCATAAAGTCTCGAAATCACTCTATCATTCACTTTAAATTGCGTAACTTCTTTACCTACCTGCACTACTTTCCCAGAAAAATCTGAAGTAGGAATAAAGGGAAATGTTAATGTACCCGGTGCATAATTCCCCTCAATAATAGCACGATCTCTATAGTTTAAAGAAATGGCTTTAACTTCAATTAAAACTTGCTTATTGTCAACTTCAGGTGTTGGAACATCAACCATTTTCAAGCAGTCTAATCCAAAATCTTCTAATTGCCAAGCTCTCATTATTTTTCCTCCTTAAATATTTAAAATTCACGCATACTCACTATCAATGTTAAACAAATAATCAACATTACTAAAAGAAATAGACTTATAACAATACACATATATGATAATAATTAAATTAAATCGTCCCATAATGTACTTCTGAAATCGTTATAAAAAAAGATTGGTTATCTTAATTTTTATCACTTAAAACTTTCTTATATGCTTTAACACTAATTTGTTTGACACAATATTCTTTGTTTTTATTAGACAAGAAATTCTGCGCATAGAAAAACACTTTCGTATGATCCATTTAAAATGAATTCAACGAAAGTGTTTTTATTTTAGTCCTACTGATTGGGGTTCAATTCAAAATTCTTCTATTGTTCAGTCTCCTATAGTAGATACATATTATGCTTTTTTGTGGAAAACAGCTGCTTCTCTCACTTAACGATGCCAGCTTAATTAATTTACTTTTCTTTTATAATCTTTCTACTAATACTTGAAATTTCAAGAAATCACGCACTATTTAAAAAAGATTATGATGTCACTTTTAATTCAAACGACTGCCATGGTTTTAATAAATCCAATAAGAAATGTTCTTCTTTTTTTACATGTCCGATAACATTTTTATAACCTTGATTTTCCATATCTTGTAATGCGATTTGCATCTCCCCTTTATAATGACCGTATTGTTCATTACAAATCACAATATCACCCTTTTTAATTTGTACTGTATTATTTGGCGGGAATGGCTCATCTTTATAATGGACACGACTCATCGTTGACCTTATAACATAATCTGAAATATCACCCCGATTGAAATGAAATTCCTCTGTCACAATGGTTTCATCTAATTCAGTAATATCGTTATTTAAATAAACATCAAAACTAGGCATTGCTAAATTAATTTCTGAAAGTGATTGTAGCTCAGATTCAGAAGCAAATGCGTTACCAATAATAAAATCATCTACTAAATTCGTCATTAATAAATGCTTAACTTGTACTGCTATAGGTAAATTTCTATGACTTTCTAATGTAGGTAACCCTTCCATAATCATCCAAGGTCCAACTGTTGCCTCTTGTGAAGTAACAAAAGCTGCAGTGTGAACATTATTTCTTTTATAAGCCTCACTCGTATTTACAAAATGTTGATATGATAAGCCAGTATAGGTTTGAGGATAAAAATTGTGACAACCTACAAGTTTGTCTAAATTAGGTTGATAACTTAACACTTCTTCAATAAATGTATCACTCACACTGATGTTTAATTCTACATACATATGCTGTTTGTTATAACTCAGTTGTGCTATTTCTTGAGCTGAAAATCCTGCATCAACACGTATTCCTGATACACCTAGTGCTTTAAAAAAGGATAAATCATCACGCTTTAAATTCAATGCTTCAAAAACTTTATGGTTAATATCCGCAATCACAGTCATATCATTCTCTTTAGCAACTTTTACCACTGACTTAAATTTATTAAAAACCGCTTCTTCATCACTTTTAACTGAAAGTAAATTTGTGAAGATGCGCTTAAATCCGAATTTTGCACTCATTTCTATATAGTCACACATTTCTACTAAATCAGATTGTGTCGGATAAACTGAAATTCCTAAATTATGCATATATATTTACTCCTTATTTGATTTATATATAATGCCACGCATTTGACGATGTTCAATCAATACACGAGATTTTTCAAAAAAGAGGATACTCGTAAATATTAATAAAAGTAATATTATGCCCCAGCCAAACAAGTTAATATTTTCAAACATGAATACAGGTACAACGACGATAAATGGGATAGCTATAAGCAACAACCATCTATTAAATTGAAACTTATTGACTATAAAATGGGCTATTTTATAAAAGCAAAATATGAGTAAAAATAATACTATTAAATAAATCAATCGCATCATATTAACACTTCTCTTCTAATTTTTGATATAACTCAATCATTTTTTCAATTAAATTTTTTTCGCTAATCGCTGTCATTAAATGGTCTTGTGCATGTATCATCAATAACGAGGTTTGTACTTTGTCACCATTTATTTCAGACTGTATTAACTCTGTTTGTATATTATGTGCCTTACTCATTTCTTGCTTCGACAGTGCCATCAGTTCATTCGCTTCTTCAAAATTAAATGCTGTGGCTGCATCCAAAGCTTCATATGCTAAACTTTTCGCATTACCACCATGTGAAATAATTTCAAAAATAATTTGCTCGTTTTGTTCAGTCATCAAATCTCCCCATCTCAATTAATCGTCGTTAAAAGCATCATTTGTAGTGCCTTGTTCTTGCTCTAACATTTTACGTTCATACATTTTAAAGAACGGATAGTATATGATTACTGCTACTAAAAGATTAAATACGACTAACACCAGTGCTCTCCAGTCACCATTCGTTGCAAATAATGCCCCCAAAGGCCCCGGTAATGTCCATGGCGCCAGTATCGTAATTTTAGCTATCAAACCTAACTTAAATACAAAATAAGTAATCGTAGTCAGAATTAATGGAATGCCTATAAATGGTAAAGCAAGAATCGGATTCATAACTAATGGCGCACCAAATATAAGTGGTTCATTGATGTTAAATATACTCGGTATAATGGAAAAACGCCCTACCTTCTTCAAATATTCAGACTTAGAAAATATCATCAATATACACAAACTCAGCGTCGCCCCTGCACCGCCTATCCATACAAACCACTGGAAAAATGGTTCAACAATAATATGTGGTAATGGTTCCCCAGCAGCCTTAGCATCAATATTTTGGTCTAGTAAAGAAAACCAAATAGGTTGGAAGACTGCACCCATTACTGCCACACCATGTATACCTGCTGACCATAAAAGTACAATGAAAAACACAGGGATTAAAGCACCTAATAAACTGTCACCAGCAAAATTGCCTAAAGGTTCAAAGATTTTATTAATAATGGCGTTTAAATCTATGTTTAATATCACTCTTACAAACCAAGAAATAACGATAATGACGATTGCTGGTACCAAAGATTCAAACGAACGCGCAACAGAGCCCGGTACCTGATCCGGCATTTTAATCGTAAATCCTGACTTCACTACAAGCCGCATCATCTCAACAGCAAATATCATGGAAATGATTGCTACAAACAAGCCGGAACCACCTAAATCTGCCATAGGTAACACATAACCAACAGCGTCACTTTTAGGTAATTTATCATCTAAGTTGAGCGGTAACGTCATCATTAAGAATGTGGCTAGTGAAAGTAATCCACCTGCTTGGCCATCCATTTTATATGATTTTGCTAAGCTGTATCCCATTGAAAATGCAGCGTAAACTGCCATCAAGCCCAACGTCATTCTATTAGCGACCATTATCTTCTCAGCATGTGGTTCTACCAATTTTTCTAAAGCTGGTATGGGTGGAGACGCAAATAAAGTAAAGAACGATCCAACAATGATAAGTGGTAGTGTTGCAATAATACCATCACGAATAGAAGTCAAATGTCGTTGTTCAGAAGCTTTGGCCATGGGTGGCATCAATACCTTTTCAATCCATTTCAAAAATTTCTGCATAACATACACCCTCTGTTTACTTATTTAATTTAGTACTTATACATACGTTTTTATTTGCTTTAAAATTTTAGGTGCGCCAATGGGTGTATAGCCCATTGGATCTATGACATCTACAGGTTTATTAACTGCTTCACCGATTTTTTTAAATTTATCTAATCGATGTCTAACTTGAGGTGCTACTAAACCTAAGTCGTAATCAGCAATTTCATTTTCAAATGCTTCGGTTCCAACTGCTACAATTTCCAAATCAAAATTTTCTTTTGAAGCTTCTTTCTTCACAGCATCCACAATCATAGAACTAGACATACCACCTGAACAAACCATTATTACTTTCATAAAACAACATCCTTTCAGTATTTTCTTTTTTTAACTTTAACTGCTTGCCGAGTACGTTCTAATAATTTCGTATGTCTTTCATAATCCCTACTGGCTAATGATACAAATAAAATATCTATGACATTGAGCATGGCTATACGTGAACTCATAGCTGCACTTCTCACTGGCTTTTCTGAAGAGCTATAAAATAAGTTAATATTGGCTAAGTCTGCCACATCATTATTGCTATATTTAGTTATGGAAATAATTTGAGCACCCGCTTTATGCGCTAACGCTAATGACTGCAAAATATCTTCTGTTTGGCCAGTGTTAGAAATAGCAATAACAATATCATCCTTTGTTACATTGGCACTCAATGTTGCTTGTTCATCATAGCTCTTACCAATCTCACACCACTTATCGATGCGTGTAAGCTTTTGCTTTAAATCTTCTGCAATAATTGACGAAGCACCAATACCAAACACACAAATTTTTCTAGCCTGATGTATCATTAAAGCCGCTTGTTCTAACGCTACTGGTGATAAAATTTGAGCTGTATTTCTTATAGATTTAGCATTACTTTGAGAAATACTGTTTATCACGCTTTCATTGGAATCATTAATATTGAGTTCTTCATAATCATATTCAATTTCATTGTTGCTATTTAACGCCATAGCAATTTCCATCTTCAAATCTTGAAAGCCCTTACATTTAATTTTTTTAGATAACCTAACAATCGTCGCTTCGCTGACATTTGTTAGGTGTGCTAAATGTTGTATTGAACTGTTGATCGTTTCATGCGGATAATCGATGATATACTGTGCCACTCTATATTCCGATGGATTCAAAGTCGCTAATGATGATTCCAATAATATTAAAATATTGCGAATAGCTATCACCTCTTTTCAAAATATTGTTTCATCTTAGCTACAATTTACAAAATATTATTTCGTGTGTCAAATTATATTTTGTTTGTAAAATGACACTTACTGAAATATTGCTTACTGCGCTCTGAATATTTAATCATTTATTATCACCTTTCTTTTTTCAATATATCGAAAGTTCCAAGAAACCTTGCAAGTTAGATATACTCACTATGCTGAATTTGCTAAAATCAATACTTCATTTTAAAATTGATTTGAATATAATATTGGAAATTTCAAAATTTCTTTAGGTGTTAAATTTTTTAACGGAGTGATTTCATGAAACGTAACATTGAATTATTAAAAAATATCATTGATACTTCTAATAGCATTACATTTTTCACAGGAGCAGGTATATCTGTTGCAAGTGGTATTCCTGACTTTCGTTCTATTGGTGGTTTATATGAGGAAATTTCAAAAAATGGTTACTCTCCTGAGTATTTATTAAGTGAAGCGTATTTCCAAAATGATCCAAAGGGCTTTATTAATTTTTGTCATGATTATTTACTCTTTGCTGACAAAAAGCCAAATATCGTTCATCAGTGGATTGCTCAACTTGAACAGCATCAACAATCACTGGGTGTCATCACTCAAAACATTGACGGCCTACATTCAGATGCCGGGAGTTCACACACAGATGAACTACATGGTACACTAAACCGATTTTATTGTATTAACTGTGAGCAAAAATATTCTAAACAATACGTTATTCATCATAACCTACGTCATTGTGAAACTTGTGGCAGTGCAATCAGACCAGATATCGTACTTTATGGAGAAATGCTAAATCAAGACACGATATTTGATGCTCTACATAAAATCAAATCAGCTGACACCCTAGTTGTTTTAGGTTCTTCACTGGTCGTTCAGCCTGCCGCCGGTCTTATATCAAACTTTGAGGGTCAAAACTTAGTTATTATTAACAGGGACCCTACACCTTATGATAGTGATGCAAATTTAGTAATACACGATGACATGGTTTCAGTCATTAATGAACTGTATGCAACATTGTAAATTTCCAAATAAATAAGTATGCGCGTATCGTTTAAAAAATAAAAAGCGTATCTACATGCATTATACATGTAGATACGCTTTCTCTTTTTATAATTTCAATATTATTCAATTACTGGTTCTTCAAATTTAGCCAGCGTTGGTTTTGGCATAGAAATACCTTCTTTATTAAGGTAATGTAAAACTTCTTTACGCAATAATCTCTGACCTGGAAAATGCATACCTGGCTTTACATGTACTAATAATTTAATAATCATTTGATTGCCGTCGATACTGTCTAACCCTAATAAATCAGGTGCTGCAACAAACATATCATATTTATCTTTGAGTGTTGGTAAAAAGTCTAATAATTTTTTCTCTATCATTTCATAATCTTCTGATGGTGAAACGGGTATCATCACTAGTGGTGATACATCTGTTGCAGAGTAGTTTACAATTTCACTTATTGTTCCATTGGGTAAAGTATATATTTCACCTGTATCTGATTGTATGCGTGTTGATCTTAAACCAATTGTTTTAACTGTACCCTCTGCAATCGTCACACCAGACGCATTAATTTGCACATAATCACTCACGTCAAATTGTCCTTCAAATATAATAAAGAAACCGGTTATGATATCTTTGACAATTGTTTGTGCACCGAAGCCGACCGCTAGACCGACCACACCAGCACCGGCTAAAATTGCCGATACGCTTATCCCAAAGCGTGAAAGTATAGATGTGAGTACGATAAACCATACAACATAACTAATTAGATTTTGAACAAGTGTAGATAACGTCTCACTTCGTTTAATTTTATAATGTGTTTTTTTCTTTGCATTTGCTTTGAAAAATTTCGTCACTAATTTCTTCGCAATGGTAATCACAATAATACCTATCAAAATATATGCCACAATAATTAATATATTGACTAAAAGTGATTGATAAAATTCAACCTTTGTTAGTGGTTCAATCAACTTCATAAAAAATTGCTTCAATTGATTCATATTGTATTTCCTCCATTCTTAGCTCGCTATACGATTGCGTTACAATACATCAAATAGTAGTGATTTATTAAGAAATTGCTTTTCCCATTACAAAAGTTATCATACTTTAAATGTTATCTAAACCCTTAAAGGTTTTGAACAACTCACTTTAACTTAAAGTGACACTTTTATTTCAATATGCAGTCTAAAAGCAGGATAGACATCCGCTATCCTGCTTTATTTTGTGTGTATATAAATTATAGAAAACCTTTATTTTTAACATAGTTATAATTTCCATGAAACTTTTCAAAATTTTTATTTTTCAACAAATAAGTGACGCTAAATAGCTTATTAAGAAAGTATCTATCATGTGACACAGTAATGATGGTACCTTCATAATCCAATAAAGCTTCTTCAATTGTTTCTTTTGCATCTATATCTAAATGGTTCGTTGGTTCATCTAAAACTAGTAAATTATAATCACTATTTACTAGTTGCGCCCATCTAAGCCTGATTCTTTCTCCACCACTTAAATCATTAACTTTTTTAAAAACGTCTTTGCCATAAAACATAAAGTTAGCTAACATATGTCTAGCCTGACCTTCTGTTACATCCACCTTTTCTCGAAAAATATTTAATATAGTATCATTTTCAACTTCCTCAAACTCATGCTGAGAAAGATATCCAATTTTTAAATTGTTTGCAGTTTTAATTGAACCTTCATCTACAGAAACTTGTCCTAAAATCATTTTTAAAAGGGTTGATTTACCTGTTCCATTGTCACCAATAATAGCAACATGCTCACCTCTTCTAATCAACATATCCACATTTTCAAATAATAAAGAATCATATGCTTTAGCCACATTTTCCATTTCAATGACTTTGTTTGAAACACGTTTACCTTCTTCAAGCACTATGTTCATTTTTTGTGAATCTATCGTTGGCTTTTCCAAACGCTTGATACGATTTAAGGCTTTTTCCATACTTTTAGCCCGACGGTACATTGCAGCGTTGGGTGGTTTTGCTTGGCTCGCCCATAATTTTAATTGCTTAATGGATTCTTTCATTTTTTTAATTTTCTTTTGTTGTGTTTTATAAGCTTCAAATTCAACTAGTAACCTTTTTTCTCTCTCTTCAACAAAATATGAATAATTGCCATTATAACTATAAAGTTGCTTCTGATCTATTTCTATAATTTGCTGTACTGTTTCATCTAAAAAATAGCGATCATGCGAAACAATTACTGTAGCGCCTTCGTAATTCTCAATATAGTTAGCTAACCATTCGATAGAACTAAAATCAAGGTGATTCGTCGGCTCATCTAAAAGTAATAAATCTGTGGGTTTAATCAATATTTGCGCAATACCTACTTTTGTACGTTCTCCACCAGATAAATCTCCCCATTTTGATTCGAGCAAATGTTCTATATTTAAACCATTAGCTACTCTACGTATTTTAGCATCTATTTCATAACCATCATGCGCTTCATAATATGACTGTAATTCGCCATACCGAGACATTAAATTATCTATATTTTCCGTTTCATGACTCATTTTTTCTTCAATCACTTCAAGTTGGTCTGATATACGATTTAAAGTTTGAAACACAGATTGCAAACATTGATAAATGTTTTGATGTGATTCGTATTCAGGTATTTGGTTTAAATAACCAATCTTTAAATTTTTCTTCCAACTGATTACGCCTGATGATGGTTTTTCTATACCAGATAATAAATTCAATAAGGTAGTCTTACCTTCTCCATTTCTACCTACTAAACCAATAGTATCTCCAGCGTTAAGAGTAATTTTAATATCATCGAATAAAGTTTCTTCAATAAATCTTTTAGAAATGTTAGATGCGTTTAATATATTCATTTTACTTCCTCCATATCGTCTATAAGGAAGCAAAATTCAGGTGTCAGTTCCTTATAGACTGTTGATTAATTTCAAAAAAGACAGACTTCACCAATTTTGAAGTTAATCCTGAAAATTTGTTGCGAACGATTTGTAAAAATCTGCAACTTTGCGCTATAAGAAACATTACGACACCTCCTTTTATATAATCAATAAACACTTTACAATATTTTGTTTATTTTTTAAAGATTCATTTATATCACTTATTAATATGAATGCTCAATCGTAATAGAAATATCATTAATATTAATCATTTAATATTAAATTTTCACTATTTTTACTTCTAGATTAAACAAACAGTATGCTATATAATAAATGGATGTGTGTAATTTCAATCTTTTGGGGGGAGTATTTTGAAGTATATTGAAGAAATACCTATTATTAGGTCTATTGCAACGCTATTTATTGTATGTGTTCATCTATCTGTTTCATACATAAATAACGAAAACAGTCTTAGTATGACAATTATTGCAGGGTATCTTAGCCAGATTGGTCGGCTCGGCACTCCTGTTTTTGCAGTTATTAGTGCCTTTTTATTAACACATTCTGTCTTGAAACGCGGTTTTGATTTAAACTATTTTGTAAAATCACGATTTACTAAAATATTTGTACCATACATAATTTGGACAACTGTCTATTTATACTACTTAGGCGTTGTTGAGGTAAACCTAGATAGTAATAAAAACTTTATAGGATATTATTTATTTGGAACTGGAAATTACCATTTATATTTTATATTAACCGTTCTTCAGTTTTATATTTTATTTCCAGTCTTACAAAAAATTAAAAAAGGCTTACCATTACTGCTAACATACGTTTTCTCTACAATACTCACTATATTCTGGCAATTGAACTACGAACAATTTTCAATTGATATACCGGTCATAGGTACTTTTGTTATGAGTAGAGCGTTTATTTTCAATTGGATTTCTTATTTTATTTTAGGGATTGTATTCGCAAGATATTACGAGGAGATAAACATGGGTATTAGAAAATATAAAACCTTATTATTACCTTCTATTGTAGTCGTTTTTATTTCATTTTTAATATTTATTGATTTAGATCATTTCGTAACATCATCCCATCCAATGTTTTTACTATATACACCGTTTTTCTTAGCATTTTTAATTTATTTTTACCTTCTTATCAGAAAAAGTAAATCAATCATGAAAATACTAACTTTAATCGGTAATTACTCTATGGGAATTTATTTAGTACATCCCTTAGTAAAATGGATTGTAATGAAAATACCAATTTTTGATAATAGGGATAGCTTTTTATTATACGGTATTTTATTTATTATTATAGTTACTATATCTGTAATAATCATTAATTTGCTTATTAAAATTCCGAATGGAAACTATATCGTTCCAGTGCCTAAAAAGTCCAAAATCGTAAGTAATCAAACTAAATATTTTATTCGTGAGGCAACGCATTAACTTAACTAATTCCAATAATTTTTTATAATAAAGAGGCTACTATAAACCAATACTTTCGGTTATTTAGTAGCCTCTTAAATATATTCATTACTTCAATATTACGATATTACTTCAATAAAATCTTTGTTTGCTGTTAAGTAATTTCCTTCTTGTGTGACTAATCGTGGTGTTGATTTATTAGTATAGGCAATATTAGCTATGTTAATCGTATCTCCAACTTTAAGTGTTTCTAGTGGTTCATTTTTAAATGTTCTAGAGTTATACAACTTACAAACTTTTTTAATTTTAACCTCACTAGGAACCTCTGTAATATATTTGTGATGGTCATCCATGTTAATCTGTGTTACAAAATCTTTATTAGCAGTGATCACACTACCGTCTTCAAGAATTAATCTAGGTGTACCATTCGATGTGAACTGAACGTCTGTCGGCACCACTTTCGTACCTGGATTTAAGCTCACGATTTGTTCTTTAAATTCAATGTCACGATATACATTTGTTTTTTTAAGCGTCATCAATGGTTCTGAAGCCGTTAAGAAATATTTCCCTTTATATTTTTCTCTCAATTTATTGACGAACTCTAACTTAAAGCTTTGTCGTTTCATTTTATAAATTTCATTATTACTTGGGTAAGAAGCGTAAACCAAGGCGATATCATTCATTTCACCAAATTCGACACCGAGGTTAACATCTATCTCTTTCGCTTGTTTAAATTGTTGCTGATGAATATAAATGTTTTTATCTTTATACATATAATCAACATGATACGCGTTCGCTGAGTTATTAATTTCAACTAATTTTACACCATTAATTTGTATATTTTCCGGTTTCAATACTTTAATCACTTCATATAATTCGCCATTTAGCATTTGCGTCCCTTCATACACTGGATAACAACGCACAGGTGTGGGTTCTAAAACATCATAATTACCATCAATTTCCATGTAAATCGTATCTTTATTTATATAATAATGCCAATAACCATAAACAAGTGCTTCTGTAAGGTTTAAAAAGGGTTCTTTATCTTCTTGATGGTATAAAGTATACATAGCTATGAATTTTTTATTGTTAATAAATTCCTTCATATGATAACCAGATTCATTTAGTATATGTTCTACTTCGTCAAAAATAGCATAGAACGTTTGCTTATCATCAGATTTTAAAAACGTTTTTGTATGCAACAACCTTCTAAAAAAGTCTACTTCCACCATTCTAGATAACATCATCTTTTTCAGAGATTCAGATATATCCATATTACAAATGCGCTTGGTTATATTCACATTCAAATAAGCTTTATCTACCACTGAAGTCTCTTTCACAAGTGATTGATTCTCATCGTATCTATTCACATGATAAGCAGGTATCGTAGACATTGTAATATTTTGAATCTTAGAAATAAGATCAATGAAAAATAATTTATCCTCACCAAATTTCATATGTTCAAATTGAATCTGATTATTAATTACAATATCGCGTTTGAATACTTTGCCCGGTGGCCCTACCGCTCGAAAAATTTTTTCAATATCTTGTGGCATCAGATTTGATGCATCTTTATATGCTGTGAATCTAGCATGATACGTAATGCTTTTATTTGTATGTTTGAGAGTCTGTCCTAAGCCTAACTCTGCATCATCTGCATTTACTTTCTCCATAAACCTAGGAAATCCTTCTGTATCTAACCAGTCATCTGCATCCAATAAGGCGATATATTTACCCTTCGCCTCTTTAATACCTATATTTCTTGGTTCTGAAGGACTACCTGTATTCGTTGGTAGCTGAATTAATTTTATAAAATCATACTGACTAGCATAACCTTCAATCATTGCTACCGAGCGATCTGTAGAACAATCATCGACAAAAATTGCCTCTAATTTTGAGTGTTCCATATTTAAATTGATTAAAGATTCAATGCATTTTTTTAAGAATGGTTCCTTATTATAGACCGATATAATAACCGAGACTAATTTATTCATTCAATTCTCCCCTTTTTAATCCACTAGATTGTTTTTATAACTTTGATAAAACTTGTCATACTTAACATTCCCGATGCCACCCACTATATATTTACCTAGTTTGAACTGGTTAAACACATAAGCAATACACATTGAGAACGTAATTGTCAGCGTAAATGTGAATAGTATATTGAATATAGGATGATCGTGCAATGTCCCTAACCTATGAACAATAAAGTAATGAATTAAGTATATTGAAAAAGAATAATTGCTAATTAAGATGAAAAATTTCGGTACATATTTAACGTAAGATGATATTAAAAAGAAGATTAAAATCATCATAGTTACATAAATTGGTGTGTCAATACGCTTAGAGTCCACTAGTGTTAGCCAGCCCGATAAATAATTGATTAACGTTATAACTATCACAATTGTAGTTCCTAAAACAATGTATTTCGTATATTTTTGTATATTAGACATCAGAGCTTCGTAATAATAACCCATATAAAAACCTAGCAAGAAATAACTAAGCCAACCTATGAAAATCATCCAACCTTCTCGTTGCCATAACCAATTTAAATACCAAACTTCAGGTGCATCGACAAACGTTCTCATAGCCCAAAATAAAGTCGTAACGATTAACGAATATGTGATTATTTTTAATGGGTTAAGTTTTACTAAGTGTTTCGCGAATAGCATATGTAAAGCATAAAATTGAAAAATAATAACAATGAAATACGTTAGCGTGCCACCATGAAACATCATAAATTGAACAGAATCTAGGTATTCCGTTAAATTACTAGGCTGCCCGTAGACATACGCTAAACCTAAGTTAATGATGATATATGGAATTCCTAATGTCAGCACTTTCTGTTTCACGAAACCTTCTTTAACCTGCGTCTTATACTGTTTGGCTAATAAAAACTCAGAAATAAAAACAAACATTGGTGTTGCGTATAATAATAGTAATTGAAAAGTCCTTAATAAATAGCCATCATTAGGCATTTCAAATTTATAAAATGTTGTAGTAATTGTATGAATCATCACAATACTTAGACAAGCAATTGCTCTCATCCAAAAAATAATTGATGTATATACTTTCATAATTGCGCTCCTCTTTAGATTATCTATGTATATGTAAATTTTCGCAAACTTAAAATACGTTTTTAACATGAAATAACGTGAATTATATTACAATGTTTTTTTGAATTCAAACATTTCATTATTTTTAAAATATATATTCAGAGATTTACTAATTAACGCTACATACTATATCCTTATGTAATTTTATAAATATATATTTGATTACAATTATTGTTTTTCTGCAGAATATCGAAAGATTTAGACTTCCCTTAGACTACCCGTCAATGAGCCTTACTAAAATAAAAAACCCCCAATACGTATACACATACGCATTGAGGTCCTTACCTTATTAAAAGAAATATACTTATTAAAATTAAAAGCTTAAAACGTGCTACTTTATCAATATATTCAATATATTATCCTTGATTTTCTGGATAGACTTGCTTGATTGCACCATTGAGCGCTTCAGCAAAGTCATACATTGTGGTAGTCCAATTTTCTATTTTTTTACGTGACGCTGTGCTAGCATCTCCATCTTTGAAAAATGCTTTTCTTAAAGCAGTCGTTAACTCTAATTGAACACCTGTGCTTTCCTCTACTTTATTTATAAAATTAGCATTATTCAGTCCACCAAGGTATTCTGGCGGTATTTTCACTACAAATCCTTTACGTTCAAGTTGACTTTGAATAGCATCTCTAAGGGGTGATTGATAACCACCTAAGTATACGAGCTGTTCTTCCCCTTGAGCACCATGAATTGAAATTGTAGCCGTTCGGTCTTGGATCATGTCATGCAAAGTTGCATCATCATAATTTGTAGATGTGACATGTAATTGTGTATTATTCGATGGACGTATCGCTTCAAATGAAAAATAATCAAAATCACCATTGTTCGTTGTTCGCCACTAATTTTGTTAATTCTGAAGTCCCTTGTTCAATATTTCCACCATGTGGTGCCACGATTAACACTGATTTCCCAACATCTCGCGTATCTTTCTTCCAGTCTATACCTTCTTTTGTATCATTATATAATTCTGTCATAGATTTATAGTAATCCTGTTTACGCGTTGTATTTTGTGTATTTGTCCCTGTTTCTGTAGTTGGTTTTACTGCTTCTTGAGACTGCAATGTCATACCTTGCGTGTTCGTATTTTCGAGTTTCGGCGTTGCTATGTTTTGGAGTTCTTCATTTGTTTTGACTGGTGCTTTGGTTATTGTACTTGGTTGCACTGGTGCAGATGTTGTAGGCACTTTTGATGATGCGCTTGGTTTTGTAGACGGCAACATCGATGTACTTGATGTCTTCGGCGGTGTCTGGGTCATTGTTGATTTACTCGGTGTCTTTACTGAAGTTATTTGTGTCTTTGTCGGCGTTTTTGTTGATATTGCCGAGATCTTTATCGTTGAGTTTGGTTTCTTTATCGTTGTTGAGGTAGGTGCTTTTGTTGTTGCGTTGGATTTTTTCACCGTCGTTGAATTCTGTGCCTTTGTTGTTTTGTTGGATTTCTTTATCGTTGTTGGTGTCGATACCTTTGTCACTGTGCTTGGCTTCTTCATTGTTGGCGTCGCTGGTTTGGACGCAACAGGCGCTTTAATCGTCGTTGTTGAAATAGCTTTGCTGACTGGTTTTTTTACAGGCACTGACTTCTTCGTCACTGGTGCTTTTTGAGCTGTGGGTTTTACTATTGCTTGTGGTTTTTTAGTCGTTACATTTGTAGTAGCTTTTGTTGTCGTTGATTTTACCACTGCAGGCTTTACTGTTTTCACCGTTGTAGATGGTTTAGTTGTCGCAGGCGCAGGTTTTGTTGTTTTTGTTACCGTTTGTGATTTTACTGTTGAAGTACTTGCATGTGCATTTTCACTCACTAAAGCAATCGTGCTAATCCCAATAGCAGTCGTTACAAGCCCTAACACTAACTTCTTACTAGAAAAAGTACGTATATTCGTTTTCATTTTCATTCTTTTCCCCTTAATGTTTTCTATAATTTCAATAATACACAATATTTTTTTAAATACAATAATTAAATTAATGTTTAATCGAAGCTTAAGAACTTATAAATTTAGTAAAATCATATAGCAATAAAGTAAAAAGTTACTTAATTACAAGTATATATCAAAACATTTTACCGAGCCAACGACTATTTTAATATATTGTTCTCATTAGCAAAAATGTATTGCCATACACAAAAGAAAAAGTATATAATATTGAAGAAATAATCACACTTTTACTTTTTACACAATAGAAAACAGGGGGACAGATTAAGTGCATAAACCATATTGGGCAATAAAATATATTTCTGCTATCATTACTACAGCTCTGATAGTTTGCTTGGGGATAATATTTCATGTTGATAAAGTGGAAGCTGCTGAAAAAATTACTGATATAGATTATACAGTTAACCATAAAGTAACTAAAAAATCTCCAATAGCAACAAATGAGACAAAAAAGATCAATACAATTAATGAAGTAAAAAATACTAAAATAGTAAATAACAAAAATTTAAAAGCACAACAAAATGAAGTTCAAATTCCTAAACAAGGCACTAAATTACAATACAATAATAAAGATATAAGTGTAAAAAAATCAGTTAAAAATGGTGTTTCACAAGGTACTCCGAATGTAATTTCAGGTAAAAATGTGCAACCATTATCAAAAACTATCAAAGTACAATCACCTTCACCAATTAAGCAAAAAAGAAAACTAGCAAAACAACCAATCATTCAAAATAAAAACAAGACACAAGCTATTATGCCCACTGACAAAAATCAAAAAGTAAATACAGCTATTAAACAAAAACAAAGTGGATTATCAAAAGCAAAAGTTCGAGTAGCTCAACATACTTCTTCTAAGCGTACATCAAAATCTATAAAACCACAGCTACTATCAAGCTCAACTAAGGTAGCAAAGAAAAAAACGAATAAGACTAAAGTAAATAAAAATAAGAAATCACAAACCTTATCTGCAACAGCAAAAAAACAGCAAGTGAAGCCATCAATTAAGCAAACAAAAGCATCTAAAAGTGTAAAAGTTATTCCAAAAACAACTAAGAAAACTATAAAAAACAGCAACTACTATAATCAAGCGCCTAAAGCATGGTCATCAAAGATACCAGGCAGTAATAATGTGCGAGATTTTGGTCAAACTACTAAAGCATCCGGCATCAATGATGCATTAAAAATCATGAAAAAATCTGGCAATAAAGGGGTTACTTTAGAACATACGACTGCGAAAACAGCCAATATTGCAACCGTATTTAATTGGAATCCTATTAAAAAAACACTGACTTATGGCACTGGAACTGCAATTGGTAAACATACCATATTAACAGCTAATCACGTCATCAATAATCCAGAAGCACATAAACCAATGTCACCATCTTCAATTCAAAACCTAAGAGTGAACTTGCTACAAGAAGGTTCAAGTTACACACGCTCACTCAAAGTAGTTGGTGTGAAGATGATGCAATTTGGTGATGTCGCATTATTATATACAAAAGAAGATATTTCGAAGTATATGAAAATACGTAAAATTGCTCCTGAAAAATCGATTACCAATATCAAAGCTAATACACCTATTCACATGTATCATTATGGATTACCAACTGGAAAATTCAAGAATGATCCTATGGGTACGATGTATCATTCTAAGGGTAAATATTCCCTCATGGCTCGTAACATCAATCCAATGGGCTATTATCAAATGATGGCTGAACCAGGTTCTTCAGGAGGCGCCATTTTAAATAGTAAAAATGAAATTTTAGGTATCCATGCTTTTAGAATTGATTCAGGTGATTATAAAAAATACCATCTAAATACGATGGCAGAATTAAGAAGTAAATTACACAAAGAAGTTATTCAAAACATTATCTAAGCTATTTAATAAGCATCTTCACTTATTGTTGAGGGTGCTTTTTTTAATCCTTTTCAAATTTAAGCAGACTTATCTATTTGATAAGTTGCAGTTCATTTAGACAAAAGTTGCTTTTTATATGCTTTCAGCCCACATCATTTTCCCAATTCACAGGTGAAAGTAAATGATTTTTATTATAAATAGGAAAGCGGAGAACAAAAAGCTAAATATATTTTTGAAAGCCTGGCTGATGACGTTTTTGATTATATCCATACAACTGAATATAAAGCTTAATAAGCTACTTTCAAGGATAATTCACGCTCTTAGCTGCACTCGCCAATCATACTTCACCTCAAAAATTATACGCAAATAAGAAATTAATTGAATTCGAAATAGATGAAATCTTAATACTCTAAAAGTTCCACTGTTTGATTTACTATAAATTTTGTAACGAACGTTCACCACAGGATTATTATGCTAGACAAATCAAAAAGGATTAAGCAACTCATGATTGCTTAATCCTCAAATTTTATATTAGTTCTGATTAAAGTATTCGTAACATTTTAATCAGAACTACCGTTTTTTAATTAAATGACTTTAATTTTTCTTTCTTCTAGAAACGGTAAGTATTATACCACCGATTAACGCTATTATACTCGCAAAAAATCCAGTATTATTTGTTTCACCTGTATTAGGCAATTGTTTCTCTCTCGTTGTATTAGTTGATGCTGAAACCTTTGTTGTATTTGCCGTGCTTGATACATTTGATGTATTTAATGTATTAAGTTTATTAGGTGGATTCGACGTAACTGATATACCTGGTTTATTTGGTGTATTCTGTGTGTTTGGTGTATCCGGTGTATTCGGTTTATCCGGTATATTTGGTGTGTCCGGTTTATTCGGTTTATCCGGTGTATTTGGTGTATCTGGTGTGTTTGGTGTATCCGGCGTATTTGGTGTATCTGGTGTATTCGGTTTATCCGGCGTATTTGGTGTATCCGGTGTATTCGGTTTATCCGGCGTATTCGGTTTATTCGGTTTATTCGGTTTATCCGGTGTATTCGGTGTATCCGGTGTGTTGACAAAAAATTAACTGGTCAAGGTAGATCAATCAATCCACTTGCATATACTGGTTTCATGAGATCTAACAGACATAGAATAGAAGTTCCTGTTACTTGTTATTTAATTGAACATCCAAAAGGCAATATTTTATTTGATACGGGCTTTGATAAAAGTGTTGAAGGTATAAAATATGATATGCCTGGCTTTATGAGAAAGAACAAAGTAGCCGTACCAAATGTTCCAACTGGATATACTATTGATAACCGTTTAAAAGCACTTGGATTCAAATCTAAGGATATAGATTATGTTATTTTAAGTCATTTAGATGGTGATCATGCCGGTGGTCTACACATGGTTAAAAATGCTAAAAACATCATTGTTAGTGAATCTGAATTAAAAGCGGCTAAGAAAATATCTGTAAGATATAATAGTAAGTTTTGGAAGGATACACTCATTAAACCTTTTACATTTAAAAATAGTCCTATTGGCCCTGAAAATAAAGCATTCGATTTATTTGAAGATGGTTCCATCATTTTAGTTCATACACCAGGTCATTCAAAAGGATTAACGAGTATCCTTGTTAATTCACTAATTGATAATAAATATATTGTACTAGCTGGTGATGTTGGTGATGTAAGAATGAATTGGGAAAAATTAATACTACCCGGAATAATTGATAATAAAGCGAAAGCTTTATCATCTTTAAAATGGTTACAAGGTATTTCATATGACGAAAATTGTAAAGGTATATTTGTAAACCATGATCCTGAAATTGTAAAGAGAGAAATTGATTTATAAGAGGAGTGGATAGTATGAATAAAAAAATAGCAATATTACCTATAGGCTATGCTTTGTATAAATATAAAAATTCTCAAAAACAAAGTATGAATGGCTCAGGGCAGTATGTATTAATAACTGGTGCTTCTAGTGGCTTAGGTAAAGCATTTAGTGAAGTCTTTGCGCAAAATCATTTTAATTTAGTTATTGTTGCAAGATCTGAAGATAAACTAAACGCATTAGCTGAAGAATTAAGAGCTAAATATAAAGTAAATATAGAAGTTGTACCAACAGATTTAACAAATAAAGAAGATATATATAATTTGTATGATCATCTTAAATCTAAAAATATTACTATCGATCAATTAGTTAATAACGCTGGTATTGGAAATAGTGGTCGACTTGTTGACGTTAGTACAGATCAAATCATTTCCAGTCTCAATTTAAATGTTATAAGTGTAGCACTTTTAGCAAAATTATTTGGTGAAGATATGGTGAAAAGAAATAATGGCAAAATATTAAATGTTGCATCTTTAGGTGCATATACACCAAATCCTTACTTTAATATTTATGGACCAAGTCGTTCATTTGTAGCAAAATTGACCGAAACAATGTATGGCGAACTACAAGATACAAATGTAAGTGTCAGTGCATTATGTCCAGGTCCAGTTGATACTAACTGGGCAAAAAGTGCTGGAAAATCCACTACATTTTTGGCAAGTGACCCTAAAAAAATTGCGATTAACAGTTTCTACAAAATGCAAAACAATCAGCTTATAATTATTCCTGGAAAACTACATCATCTTGAAAAGGCTCTTCTGGATTTAATACCAAATAAATTATTAGCAAAAATCATTGGTAAATGGCAATATAGTTTAATTGCTCAAAATTAAATCATCATAAGTAGATGTACATTAAGTAATTGATGGATGGGACAAGTATTAGTCCCATCTATTTTGGGGGATAGAAATAAATATTTTAATTTTTATCATCTTAATTCTTCTAGATAATAACCAAAATAGTATATGCACATACATTTTTTGTCTGAACCATATTTAAATTATTCATGCATTAAAGATTTTAAAAAAATAATCATTTCATATATTAGGTTCCTTTTCAATTATGATATAGTCAAAATTCTTTAATGATATGGAAAAAAACCCCATCACTTGTGATACGCTTCCCCTTATCAGTGATTTTGCTAAAATTTTTATATCGCTTAAAAAATAGGCAAGTTAGTATTTAAATAACTCGCCTATATGTTTGCAGAAATATCATTTAATTCAAAAATTATGTTATTTAAATTCTAAACTAATATTAAATGATAGGTTTCTGTTTACAATAGATTTATCAGCACCTTGCTTGGTTCCTCTATTTTTATGGGATGCTTTATATTCCTGAGACTCTTGCCAATGTTTGTAAGCTGCTTCATCTTGCCAAAACGTAATGATAACATGATGTTCATGTGTACTATGTGGCTTTAGAAATAATAGATTTTCAAACCCTTCAGTATTCTCTAGATGTTTATCTCTATTTAAGAACACACGCTCGAAGTCTGCCTCTAAACCAGGATTAGCATATAAATGGTTTAAAACTGCATAACCATATTGTGGCAAATCATTAATTTGTTCTAATATAGTATAGTGATATGTCACATTAAATCTATTAATAGTTACCTCATTATTATTTTTGTCTAAATAAATACGATGTATTTCATTTTTCAACAAATGAATCACTCCTTTTTATTGGATGATATGTCAAAATTGCTTAAATTTATCCATAACATAATCTCTACTATTTTTATGATTCACGATAGTCTGTGGATAATCTTTTCCAATTTCAATATGATAAATTTCTTGTAACTTGTCTTTATATTTAGTTGGATCATGAATGTATTTACTGCTCACATCATTAAATATTTCTAGCTGTGTTTTAATAAAATACCCTTGCGCATCAAAACGCTCACTTTGACGTATAGGATTAAACATTCTGAAATAAGGCACTGCATCTGTTCCAGTTGATGCTGACCACTGCCATCCATGTACATTAGATGCATTATCATAATCTATCAAATACTGTCTAAAGTACTCCTCCCCCCAAGTCCAATCAATAAATAAATTTTTCGTTAAAAATTGTGATACGACCATTCGTAAGCGATTATGCATATATCCTGTACGATTCAGCTTCTTCATTGCAGCATCAACGATTGGGTAACCAGTTTGACCTTTTTTCCATACTTCAAAATGTGTTTTATTATACGACCATTGCATGTTTCGATATTTTTCAGAAAAAGATTTAGTTGCCGTTTCTGGATACTGTGTCATTAACACATAATAAAATTCACGGAATAGAACCTCTCTTATAAAAGCTTCATAATTTTTTTCATCGCTCTCATAATCTTCAAGTAAATCATTTATAATTTCACGAATATCGAGTAGTCCATATGCTAAATATTTACCTAATCCACTTACAAAATCCTGCGACACATCGTCAGTCAATTTATCATAATGATCTATGTCACCATTTAAAAAATCATCCCAAGCTTTACTCGCTAACTTTTCTATATCTTTATTATTTTCAAATTTTAAGTCACTTTGATTTGAACCCTTTTCCGCAATTTGAGACAACTGCTTAAATTGATAACTTTTTTTAGGGGTGTGTACTAAGTCCTGACGATTTGCTTTATAAAAACTAGTAAATACTTTATAAGGCTGTTGCTGTTTATTAAAAGTCTTTGTTGGCTCAAAATAATGATTCACGCGCTGTCCAATTACTGTAACTTGGTGATTTTCAAAAGCCTTTTTTACATGAGGATAGTCATATATTTCTTTGTGATAACTCATAATATCTTTTGCTACTAATACGTGAGATAACGCCAATGTTTCTGCTAATTCACCTAGCTTTTCATATGTGACAATATAAGGTTGTATATCATGCTTATCTAAAGCATTTACAAATCCTTTTACAACTTTATGGTAATAGTCACGTTTTACTTCTGATGCGTCAGTTAAATCTTCTAAAGGTAAGATAAAATACAATTTATTTATCTCATTTTGATGCTTCACTATATATTGAAAAAGTGGATTATCTTTCGTTCTAAAAACTCTGTTAAGTATGACTCCTAAATGCATTTTATTGCCTCCCAGCTTGTTTCATACAAATTCACTTTATAATTGTCCTTTAACTTAAGATTGTGTTTTCAATCATATACCCGTTTTAACTTTTGTATAATTCACTAAAAAATAAAATAAATTTTAATACCTTACATATTATAGGCAACTTCAGGGTATATTATTATCAGAGGTGATTAAATTATGAATAACGAACAATTACAAAATGAAATTGAAAATATATTAAATACATCAAAAATAGGTGTCCTATCTACTGCACATAACAATACACCTAATAGTAGATACATGGTATTTTATAATGATGGACACACACTTTATACTAAGACAAGCATTGAGTCTAAAAAAATTGCTGAATTTAAAGATAATCCCAAAGCTCATGTACTTATAGGTTACGATGAAACGAATAATCGTAGTTTTCTAGAAATTGATGCTAATGCTGAAATACTGAAAGATCAAGAGACTATTGATTGGATTTGGAACAAACAAGATAAGTCCTTTTTTGACTCTAAGGATGATCCAAACTTGTGTGTAATTAAAGTAATACCAAAATCCATAAAAATTATGAACGATAAAAAATTAGACACACCACAAACCATTACGTTCGATTAGTTAAAAAGGCGCTTAAAATCACTTTATCAAAAAGTAATTTTAAGCGTTTTTTATATACCATTATTAATATCTTCTAACATAGCATCAACTGTAATTTTGGCACTCGTCAGTACAATTGGCACTCCTGCCCCTGGATGAACACTAGCTCCAGCAAAATACAAATTTTTGTAATCTCTGCTCACATTAGGCGGTCTGTAATAGTTACTTTGCGCTAAAGTAGGCATTAAACCAAAGGCTGCTCCAAATTTAGCATTATAATCTCCTTCAAAATCCTTAGGCGTATAAATAATTTCTGTCACAACTTGCTTTTTCAAATCTTTTAACGCTTTAATCGTTGAAAGCTTATTGTAAATAATATCTTTCACTTGTGTGATTGTTGACTCATCAGACCAATCCGTATCACCTGTTTTCAATTCTGAAACGGGCATCAGCACATAAATACCTGTTTGACCTTCTGGCGCTAAAGACTGATCTTCCACACTAGGAGCGTATACATATATTGATGGATCTTGGGATATTTCCCCGGAAAATATTTCATTGATATTATTATCAAAATCCTTTGAAAATATAACATTATGTAACAAGATATCTTCAGATAAATCTTTATCAACCCCTATGTACATTAAAAAGGCTGAGCAAGAATAGTCCATATTATCAATTTTCTGTGTCGTATACTTCTTAGGATGATGTTCATTTTTAATTAAAGATGAAGTAGCATATGGGAAATCAGCAGTACAAATTATTTTGTCATACTTTTCTATATGTCCGTTTACTTTTAGTCCCTCCGCACACTTATACCTACCATCAATGATAATTTCTTCAACGTTTGCGTTGGTATAAATTTGAATACCTAATTCTTCATTTAGCGTTTGAAGCGCTCTGACAAAGCTATACATACCACCTTTTATAAAGTGAACACCAAACATTAACTCTATCATGGGTATAATTGAATACAATGACGGGCTTCGTTTAGGGTCGATACCTATATATAATGTTTGAAACGCTAAAATCTTTTGGATTTTTTCATTATCAACATATTTTTCAATTAAATTATCTGCTTTATCAAATGTTTTGAGTTTCATACCTTGATATATAGTAAAAGGATTATAAAAATCTGTAGGTTTCCTAAACGTACGTTCTAGAAAATATTTTCGTGCTATTTCGTATCTTTCGTATATATCTGTTAAAAAGGACATAAAACCATGTGTAGAGTTAGGTTCAATACTTTCAAGCATATCTCTTAATTGAGCAAGATCTGTAGGAACGCGAATTTGATCTGTTTCACTAAAATAAACATCATATATATGTGATAATTGTTTAATTTCCAAGTAATCATTCATATTTTTTTGAGCGTAATTAAAAACGTCTCGATAAATCTCAGGCATCATTACGATGGTTGGTCCCATATCAAATGTAAATCCATCTTGCTTGATCTGATTCATCCTGCCACCTATTTGTTGGTTCTTTTCATATAAATCTACTTGGTGACCGTTTGCTGCTAATCTTGAAGCTGCAGCTAAACCTGAAACACCGCCGCCTATAACTGCAATCTTCATAATGTTTCACTCCTATTATATTTCGCACTAAGTTCACGATAAATTTTCATTTTTTTCAATTTGCTTACATATACTTTCTTATGCAACGTATAGTTTGCCTTCCTTACTTCCACAAGTATTTCATGATAAGCTATCGCAGCTAATTCGATAATGTAACGTACCTCTTCGTCAAAATAATTAATACCGTTTAATGCAATATCATATAACCTAACTGCCTCTGTAGCGTAACTTTCCCACAGTTCTATATAATTTGGCGTAACTCCTTTATAATATATAGAATGTAGATTAACTCGATATTGAGCTAATTTTTCTACACTTAGATAAATTCTTCCATTTTGAAAATCTTCGCCGACATCTCTTAAAATATTAGTTATTTGCATTGACTTGCCTAAAGCAATCGCAGCTTCTTCAGCTTGCTCGAAATTATTTTCATTTGATGAAGTTAATATAGGAGTTAACAATTCACCGACAGTACCTGCCACACCATAGCAATACTCATATAAATCTGAATCAGTTTTCATTTCTTTTAAAACTAAATCTTCCTTCACATATTGAATTAAAGATTCAAAAGGTTTTTTAGGTATTGAATATGTATTCAATGTATTACTTAAAGCATTCATAATAGCTGCATCACTTTGATACGCTTGTATATAATCACAATCGCTATAAATCACATCTAAATCTCTAGCTATGCCGTTTAATTGCTCAAGGTCTTTGTATTTATCAATACTGTCATCTATAATTCTGCAAACTGCATAAATAGCCCAAATTGCTTTTTTCCTTTTTAAATCCAAAAAATCAAAGGCATATGAGAACGTTTTTGAATGTTCTTTCATTATATTGTGACAATGGTTATAATCTCTCTCTAATTGATTCATTTATTGGCCTCCTCAGTATGCCTAGAACTTCTTGACATTTGTATAAAAAACTAAGCTATAAATCTATTCTACGGCCTTTCCAATATATACGTTTGAATACATTGATATCTAACCATGATTTAAAAAATATCACAACAAAGCATATGAAGAGCAGTGGATGACATAAACTCGCAACGATATTAAAATTTCCTGTTCTTCGAATAGATATATGAAATTGTATCGCATATATAAAATATAGAGTAATAGCTAATAATATATATAACGAGCCTAAATTAATTGAAAAAATTATCGCTAAAACTGTTGTAAGTGAACCAAATAGCCATAAAAATACAAACGTAAGCGTAGACTTTTTAGTTACTTGAGAGCCAAGTGCAAAGTGTTTACTCCAACCCCCTAATAGCGCTTTATATCCTTGAGAATACATTCTAAAATTCACTACGCCTTGGCCTTCATGCAAACTAACTGGCAAACCTTGCTGATTATATGCTTTACTTATTGCAAAGCCTTCAATGATTTGATTTTTAGCTTTCAAATGTCCTTGTGTCAATTTATAATCTTGCTTATTTGTCACAAGGACTGGTCCAAACGCGCCTTGCTCATTATTTGCTGATTTCGTGATTGAAAATTGATTCATACCTACGATTGTCATTAAATTAAAAATCGCCGATATATTTTCATATAGCTTTTTTATCTTGTGATAAGGTTGTATTGATAACAAACCTTTACCACCTTGTAAATCATATTGAATGGCTATATTTTGAATACTATCATCACAAGCAAACTGAACATCAGCATCAACAAACATCAATAAATCATGCGTTGCATATTTGCTACCTTGCCAACAAGCATGTGACTTACCTTGCCATGTAGTATCATTTTCAACAGTATATACGCTCGCACCATAATATCTAGCAACAACTTGTGTCTCATCAGTTGAACCATCATCCATAACGATTACTTCTATTTCTTGCTCTTTACTTATACTGTTAAGTAATTTAGGTAAGTTCTCCGCTTCATTTCTAGCAGGTACAATAACACTGACGGCTGTCTGACCTCTTTCTTTTCCGGAGTTATTTATAATCGCTCGACGCGCATACATACACATTCCACTTATTAGTGATAGTATCGTCAATACTATTGCTATTATATAAAGTATCATTCAGCCTCAACTACTTTCTCCATTAATAATAGCTTCTGCTACTTGCATACCACTCAAAGTGACCATAGGCATACCAGCGCCAGGATTTACAGAACCACCTACAAAGTACAAATTTTTGAAGTACTGACTTTTTTTAGGAAACTTGAAACCTTTATTTTTCTTCTTATTAGAAACTACGCCATATATAGCTCCTTTATTAGAATTGTATGTATTTTCAATGTCATGTGGCGTCCATATATCTTCATATACAATGTGCCTTCTCAAATCTTTTAAGCCCATAGACTCTAATTTATTCAATATACGTTCTCGGAATTGCAGATATTCTGCTTCACTAAATGACTTATTCTGAATGTATGGTATGTGTGGCAATATTTTTATATTCTCGTGTCCTTCTGGCGCCTGTGTCTTATCTGTTTTATTTGTATTCACTACATAAATAGTCGGATCTTCAGGCAAAACATACTGGTGAAAAACTTGATCATAATTAACTTTAGAATTACTTGAAAAGAAAAAGTTATGATGTTGAAGCTCTGGATAACTTTTGTCCACACCAAGATGCATGACATAACCTGAACTAGCTGGCTCAAATTTACGTTCCAATTTGTTTATTTGCTTTGCATCAAAATTCAATAAATATTTATAAACAGGGATTACTTCCATATTAGATATAATGTAATCTGCATATATTTCCTCATTACTTTCTATTGTTATCCCTGTCACCTTATTTTGACTATTATAATTGATACGTTTTACGGGGGTGTTAAAATGTATGCCCACACCTAATTTTCTCGCTAATTGTTCCATCGCTTCCGCTAACTTATGAATGCCACCATCTACGTACCACAAACCTTCCTCATGTTGCATTTGAGGTAATAAACTCAATACAGCCGGAGCATCATAAGATGAGGAGCCTACATATTTTATGAAATAACCTAGCATTTCTCTTAAATATGGGTTATCCACCCTTTTATTAATGGCTTGTTGCATTGTATGAAAATAATCGAATTGCTTTAAAGCTGAAAACGGACCATGATAACGAATAATTGCAAACATCGTATCTAATCCCTTACCAAAGTAGCTTTTTTCAGCAACTTGATGTATCTTTTGTGCGTAACTAAAAAACGAAGAAAGTTGCTCTATATCTTTATTTGTTAACGATTCATTATTTGTTAGCATATCTTCCATGGATTCATATAAATCTAAAATTTGGCCATCTGGATAAACGTTTCTAATCTGTAAACTTAACTTACGAATGCTAACATAATCTTCTAGCCTTTCATCACATCGTTGAAATAAGCGTTGAAATACTTTAGGCATGGTTAAAATTGATGGACCGAGATCAAATCCATAGTCATCTATGTCTAACCTATTTACCTTTCCACCGATATGCTTATTTTGTTCATATAAATCCACTTGATAGCCTGCTTGAGCCATACAAATTGCGCTAGCAATCCCTCCCAAGCCACCTCCTATGACAACCACTTTCTTATTTCCCATTTAATCACCTTTTCTTTTTTGTAATTTATTATAAATACGTATTAACTTAGGGCGATTATAGCGCTGAACAATCATACAAGGCACATTAGCTATAATGACATATACGAAATTAATAATTTTAACGCTTTTTGACGCTTTAAAAAATGCAATAACAGGAAATATGGATAGCAGATGAACCACCTCTGCACGTCTAGTTTCTAATATAAATCGCTGTATATCATTCATATTTTTAGATAAATCGAAAGTCGCTTTACTACTGATATTGGGGTTAAGATTTTGACCGTCTGGCAACTGATCTTTCCAATATTGCACTTTAACTAATTGTTGCCATAATTGACCCTTTTGTTCAAAATTCCAACTTCGAAAATACTTATTATCTTTTTCTAAGAACTTATAACTAATACGAGTACCAAGTTGAGCAATAATCATTTGAACTATAAACCAATATATCGCAATATATATAATCTTTTTCATCAATTTAATGCTCAGATTTCGCTGTATAGTTTGGGTTATCTTTATTTAAATACCAATTACCAGCTGTTAAATAAGTAGCAAAAGCGCTCCAAAGCATATATGGAACTAGTAAAATGCCAGCAACTTTTTTTACATTGAAAAATTTTACAGTTGTTGTAACTACTGCGCCCAGTAATACAACACTCTCTATCAACGCACTAAAGCGTAATTTATATTTGAAGTATAATATCGACCATAGATAATTCAGGCTTAATTGCGTGTAATAAGCACCTTTCAAATCCTTACTAGTAGATTTATTAGTCACTAATGCATAAGCTACGCCCATCGTTGTATAAAGTATTGGCCACACAATTGGAAAGACATAGCCGGGTGGTGAAAAAGGTGGTTTAACATTATTTTTATAATCTTTTCTCGCGTTTTTCACTGCAAATTTCCCTATAAATTTACCGCCTGTAATTGGTGTTATAACTTTTATAATTGTTTTAATTATCTCGTTTGCTTTCATAGTTAATCCCCTCTTTTTTTGTAAAAGTAACTAGCCTTTATTTTAGCCGTTACAATTCGGCATTGGACATGTTATTTTTTCTAGCTAAATACTTTTTCAATCCATATACTTTCAAAACAATTGCACCTGTAATAACAATTGGCAAAATAAACTTCTTTATATTAAAGTATTCTCCTTTATTAGTTTTTTGGCTATTAATCTTGAATTTAAAAAGATTCATTACACTTTTATGAACTTTTGCTTGGGTATACTTATATACCCACCAAGGTAACGTCGGTTCATATTCTTGTAACGCTATGATACATGCGTCACTATTAGGTAATCTTCTAAACTCTAATCTCGCATTACCACCATCTGAATCTAAAGCGAAATCTCCACCAACAATTCGATATAAAATTCTCTCATTATTAGAAGCTTTAAAATCTTTACTTAATAATAGTAAGTCCTTATTTAAACACGGCACACTAATCGTAAAGTTATCTTCGTTAAAATCACTATTAACGACATTTAATGTAATTCTATTTAAAAAATTTGCATATGATTCTGCCAATTGAATCATATTTACATCTTTAGGTAAGACTACCCTTGATATTGCTCTAACATCTTTAATATCGCCCTTACGTGATGACTTCCCTTTCTTTTGTGTCTTAGTTTCTTCTTCCAAGGCATTACGCACACTTTCCTTATAATCAATCTTGCCTATAGAAATGTCTTTCACAATATTTTCATCATTTCTAATCATATCATGAATTAAGCTATCCATTAACGGATAGACCATTTCTTTTGGGACACCTGAAATAAGTTTCACCCAATATTTACTTAGCCAAATGGGAATAATAGGCAAATCTATCGTAGGTAATCGTTTACCTAGTACCTCTGCAGTTTGCTTGAATAGATCTTTATAAGTCATATGACTAGGTCCACCAATATCTATCGATTCGTTCTCATTTGGATTACGCTCTACAATTTTATATAAACCGTCAATCACGTCGTCTATTGCAACTGGCAATGTTGTATTATAAGCCCATTTTGGTAGTAACAGGCCAGGTAATCTTTCTACTAATTTTTTAATATAGGGTAAGAACTTCCTTTAGAGCCTATAATCAAACCAGCTCTTAAAGTACTTACTGGTACACCATATGATCCTAAAATCTGTTCGCACTCTAAACGGCTTCTTAAATGTGGTGATAATTCATTTGTATTAGGTATCAAACCACTCATAAATACAATATGCTGAACTTTGTTATAACTTGCGGCTTTAGCAAAATTATCAGCTAATAATGCATCCATATCTTCAAAGCTCGCCTGCGTCAACTTAGCTGAAGGCATCATAGAATGGACAAGATATATAGCGATATCAATATCCTCCATTACCTCAGTGATTTCATTTAAATCAAACAAGTCAGCTGCCTTCCAAGTAACATTGTGTTCATTTGATTTATTTTCTATATTTCTAGAAATAGCTATAATTTCATAGTTATCTTTTAATTTATTCATTAAGTGACTACCGATATATCCCGAAGCGCCTGTTAATAATATTTTTTTCATATATTTAGCCTCCAAATAGAAAAAGATGGGCAGGTAAACTTTACCTCAGCTCATCTTTAACTTAACGAGCTCACTTGCTCATTATCTTAATTGACAAGAGCTCCAAGTCTCTTACTTAATATTGTACCCTTCTTAAAGCTTTTCAATCTTTATTAGCAAGAATTATGAAATAACTCTACGAATCATCAAAATTGTCTAAAAAAAGGGGATAGTCTTACTTGCTTTAATGATGTCACTAGTAAAAAAAACTCTTTCCCTTTTCCTGTATAAGCTGGAATTAGTATCATATTTGCTTTAGCGCTATATAACCATTCTAGATTTAAACCAGAATTCAATATATCTTGATATTCTTGAAAAGTATTTTCCCAATTTAAGTTTATTTTCATTAATTTACCTCCTGAAAAAGCTCCCATTCGATTGTCATCAATTTCTACACTCACTTACCTATTTCCACTTCATAAAAAATTCAAAACAGAAATGAACATTTTTTCAAAAAAGGTTTTCCAAAACCTAAATAAATGTAATAATGGAGACAATTCATTTTCAAGGAGTAATACGTATGGAAGCGTCAAAAAATTATAATATAATAACATTTGTTTTGTTTATTTCTGGTATCTTAATTATGTTTAATCTATATACCGCAATACCTATAACAGAGCATTTAGCTAATGATTTTGGTATATCTCAGTCAGTTGCAGCAATGAATTGTGTGGTTTTTTCAGTCACTTATTCCATTAGCTGTTTATTTTATGGTACTATTTCAGAAAAATTTGGCAGAATACGTGTCATTTTACTTTCACTGATTGGTCTAATTATAGTTTGCTTTTTGATTGGATTTATAACTTCTTTTAATACGTTATTGATTTTACGAGGCCTCCAAGGGATATTTGCAGCTGCATTTTCTCCCATAGCTATTACTTACACTACCGAAACTTATCCACTTAAAAAGAGGTTAACAGCAGTAAGTTTTATTAGTACAAGTTTTATGCTATCTGGTATTTTAGGTCAAAATTTTTCAGAAATATTAATCAGCCAATTCGATTGGCACATTATTTTCTTTATACTTTCTTCACTATACATCTGCTTAGCTATTATCATCTTTAGAAATGTCCCAGAAAGCCCTGTAAAAAATTCAGATGTTCAAATCCTTAAATACTTTAGCAATTTTAAAGGCTTTGCTAAAAATCGAAAAGTATTAATCTGCTACTTTATTTCTCTAACATTACTTACAACATTCATTTCTATGTATGCAGTAATAAATGAATTCATACTATCGGATTCTATACACGGAGATAATCACACAGCATTTCTAGTAAAATTATTCGGTGTTTTTGGTATGCTAAGTTCATTAATGTCGGGACGTATTAGTAGTAGGTATGGTGTCAAATTTGTTTTAAATATTGCTTTAGGCGTTTGTGGTGTGACATTAATATTAATGCCTTTTGCACATAATATTCTGCTAATAACATTTTTAAGTATATGTTTTGTTGCTGGAATTGCGTTTGCAGTCCCTTTAGTTATCGCAAAAGTAAATATGGTAGTGTATGGAAATAGAGGTTTCTTCTTGTCTGTTAACACATTTATTCTATTTTTAGGTACAGCAGTTGCTCCGATCCTATCAATTTACCTTACTTCTCTAAATAATTTTACAAGTATGTTTGTAATCATATCATCTATTGCATTCTTAGCATTCCTTGCTTCATTATTCTTGCCAAGCGATGAACAAACAACTTATTGATGCACTTTTCATTGTTCTATAGTTTGAACTAATAAATCAATTCAAATTTAGTATTAGACGTTTACATTAATTACAATTATTCTTGCAGTAGTTTCAAAATTTTTGAGGAGTGATCATGTTATGAATTATTCACCAAAACAAGGCACACGTAGCCATGGTTTACCACACGATACTTTTAAAAGCAGTACTGTTCCTAGACCAATTGGATGGATTTCAACAATATCAAAGGATGGTAAAGATAATTTAGCACCTTATAGCCAATACCAAAATTTAACATGGGATCCGCCTATGGTAATGTTTGCAGCTAATCAATCTGTTTTAGGAGAACACGAGCGTAAAGATACAGTTAAAAATGCAGAAGAAACAGGATGGTTTGTTTGGAACATGGCAACTTATGATTTAAGAGAAGCAGTAAACTTATCTGCTAAGGCATTGCCACCAGAAGAAGATGAATTTGAATTTGCAGGTGTAGAAAAAGAGAAATGCATTGAAGCGCCTGGTCACAGAGTCAAAGCATCTCCTGTACATTTTGAGTGTGAATATGTCCAAACAGTGCGTATCCCTATTGGCGATCCAGTATCAACTGTAGATATGGTAATAGGCCGTGTAGCACAAGTTCATATTGATGACGAAGTTATTCTAGATAATGGGAAACTTGATATACAATCTATTAGACCTATTGCGCGCTTAGGTTATTATGACTATACAGTTGTCAATCAAATTTTTGAAATGAAAGCACCATCTGCATCAAAAGAAGAGTTAGCTGGTTTAGAAGGAAGAAATTTTGATAACAAATCATAATTATTTCTTTATAAACCCCATTATTTACTAATAAAAATGCCTACTTAATTTTATAAGTTAAGTAGGCTAAATTTATATTAATTTCGAATCTAATATTTATTAATTAGTAGTACCTTGAATTAATTATTAGCGTTAAAACATTAGACTTGAGCTTGCTCTAATACTCCGTCTTCCATATGATAAACCTTATCACAATATGACGTAAGTCTTTCATCATGTGTAACTACTATACAGGTTTTGTTTTTTCTTAATGTCTGTTCCTTTAAAATCTTCATAACTTCCATAGCATTCTGGGTGTCTAAAGAGGCCGTCGGTTCATCTGCTAAAATGATTGAAGGTTGCGTATATAAAGCTTTGGCAATTGCCACACGCTGCTTTTGTCCTCCAGATATCTCACTTGGAAGCTTATTTTCAATTGTTTCCAGATTAAGCTGTGACATAAGTTGATTATACTCATCTTCACTTAGCACATTTTTCTTTTGTTTCTTTAGTAATTTAAATTGTTGTTTTACAGTTAAAAAAGACACGAGATTAGTGGCTTGCAGTATGAATCCAATTTCTTGCATTCTTGTGTGTGCTAGTGCTTTCTGAGACATACCGGACACTTCGCTCCCATTAATTATAATATCACCCGAACTGGGCGTTTGGAGCGCCCCCGCCATAGTTAAAAACGTGCTTTTTCCAGAACCAGAAGGACCAATAATAGCAATGAGTTCTTTTTGATTAAATTTTAGTGAGGTAGGTTTTACGGCTTCTATTTTTTGATTTCCGTCTTGGAAATATTTAGTAACATTTTTAAATTCTAACATTTAATTACACTCCTTATTTACCCTATCGCTTTAAGTGGATCCACTTTTCTTATCGTTAATATAGAGAACAGACTACCTAATAGTGAAACAACAATCAGTACAATACCGTATATCGTTAGAGTTGCTATACTAAATTTAATAGGCACTGCACTTGGTAAAAATAACCCTGTTATTAATGTCAGTATTAATCCAACAATTGTTCCTATCAAAGCAATAATAAACGTTTGTGATATTACTACCTTTGCTAAATAACCATTTGTAAAGCCTTGAGCTTTTAATACACCAAATAAATTTGTCTTTTGCAGTGTAATCACGTATAAAAATATACCTATAACTGTTGCTGAAATAACAAATAGAAATGAAATCATAAAATTGAGGGTTAAGTTTTGTGCTTTATAGCCAGGTAAATTCTCAACAAAATTTTCAATTTCAATAGCTTCTAAATTGCTATCTAAATTCTTTTTATTCCATTCTTTATCTTTAACAACTACAGCGTTCGTCATGCCTTCTTTTAAGGATGGATTAATTTTTTCTATTGTACTATTACTTGAGAAAATCACAGGCGAAGCGTTATATTTTGCACTCTCACTAAATCCTACTATTTTCAATTCTTCATCAGACTGTGATAATGACAGTTTATCACCAACTTTGAAACCATTTTCTTTAAGCGTTTCATCAGCAATAACTTCATTATCAGAATTAAATTTCTTTCCTTCAATCATATTGGGTACTAAAAAAGAATTATCTTTAACACCAAATAGCAATGCATTCTCTTCGGTATCTCCGTTAGAAACAATAACACCCGTCTGCTTTAAACTTGCTTGTTGCTTATATGTGTTTTCTACTTTATCTAAGTTAAAAACTGATTGTTCAACCGTTTGATTTGCATCTTTATTTAACACAATTGCATCAGCGCCCCATTTATCAATACCCTCTCTGTTCATATTCATTAATCCACTGGCTAAACCAGATAATAAGAACAGTAAATAACTTATCATTATCAGAACGCCAACGATTAAACTAAACTTCAATTTATTACGTTTAATTTCATTCCATGCTAAAAACATAGATGCCCTCCTTTTATTTAGTACAATAATATGATTAATTGATTTTCTATTTATGTGCAGTAAATGCCTTAACATCAATTTTAACAATTTAATATAATATTTCATAGTATATGATTCAAGATTTAAATTAGATCCAACGCAATTTGACTAATTAACACAAGTACCCCCTATTCCTTAATTAAGAAATAAATATAAATTAGAGGTGGTTCAAGGATATTTAAATAGTTCATTAACTGACTAGATAAAATTAATACGAATAGCGATAAGACACCTATTAAAAGTGATAATCTAAAATCATTAAGACTTTCTATCGATTTCATTCTAACTGTAAATCCTCCTGCCATAAACATCGCCATCCAAAACCCGCCAAAGATTGCAAAGTTTGTGTAAACTATGCCGATTAACAAACTAAAACTACCTATTATTTGTATGACACCTGTTAAATGCATAAACTATATTAGTATATTTAGATTTTTAAATTTAACCTTTGCATTTTTACTACTAATAATGTTTGTAACTGATAACCCTGTAAATCCAGTTCAGAGAATAAGTTGAATAATTATTTCTATCATTTGCTTTCCTACTTTCTATTAAGTAATAACTATCGTATTATAATTTAAGTCGATAGTTCCTTCCTGAAGTATTAATTTTCCACTTATATTTCACTATTAACATGTATAATTGTCGACAACAAAGTGTATTTCTATCTACTATATTACACATTTTTTAAATTAACTTGCTAATTAAATTATTATTATTATAGGTTAAGTGAATACAACAGCATAATTAATTAGATGCCGCAGAAAATATATTTTCTTTTTAACGAAACTAAATGCTAAAGCTATAAGGCTTAATACATTCTTCCTGTGCCTCTTGTTCTTGTGTGTTAATATCATCATTACTAGCTTCATTTTCACGATTTGCATCATCTATTTCGTTGTTTCCTTTTGTATCTAATTCATTATTATTATCATCCTATTTCTGCAATTCTTTTTTCTAATTCTACTTCTTGATACTTGTTGTATTCGAAGACTGCCACCGTTGCTAAAATACCTAAAATAGCAATTACCGTGATTATACTTAGTAATTTTCTCATAATATATTCATCTTTAAGTTTAATAATTGCCTCCTTGACCATTGGCGCGTGCTTCAACCTGACCTCTTAAATATTCTTTATATGCTGGATTTTTAGATAATTCATCTACTGCATCAGCATCTTCGCTTGACATGCCTTCTTTATATGCATCTAAAAAATCATCATCAGACATGTTTTTAGCATCTTCAGCTGTATATTTAGGTGAACTTTCTTCTGTATTTTCTCCATTTGTAGCTCCACCACCAGATTGGGCCATAACACCTTTTTCAAACTCTTCCTCTTCTTCAGGAGAATCAAATTCACCAGTATAGTCTATGCCATTCTTAGTTTTTTTAATTTCTTCACCATCTTCTGTTGTTCGCACTTCATTAGTATTGAGTTCTTCATTAGAATTATTATTTGTGTTTGTTGGTTCTTGAATTTCTGTTTGGTTTGTAGTTTGATTTTGTTGTTCTTTTTTGGAAGTTTTGTTTTTACTATCTTTTTGTTTGTTTTCAGTTACTTTAGTTTGTTCTTTTTTAAGTTCTAAATCTTTGTAACTTCCATATGCAAATACAACTGCAACTCCCAATATTGCAACTAATAAAATAACTCCTAAACTTGCTAAAAATTTTTTCAACTTAATATCCCCATTCTTTCTAAAATCGCTTTATATTATTATATTAATCTATTTTTCTACGCTTTTATATATTTATTATTAGAATAATTAAAAAAGACATACTTTTTAGGTCAATATGTCTTTGAAAAATATTACTTCCTTATTGTTCTTTAATTTCTATCGGCTGACCCAATTTACTTTCTATAATTTGTGAAATTTCTTTTCCTAATGGCCCTTTGATTACAAGTGTACGTCTTGCAACTGAGGTAAGTATTCCAAATACGGCTCCGATGGCTAGTATACTTCCACCAGAAGTCAAAGCAATTACTGATCCTAATGCAATTTTCCCCAATTGTTTAAAAGGTTTTTTGTTAAATATAACTGTTATTCCAATAACATTAGGTGTCTTTGTCTCTCCAATAATAATTAAATAATTACTTTTATGACTCTTAAAATGATATGTTATTATTTGTGCATTATCTTTAAATACTTTTAATAGTTCGCGCTCATGGCTATTCGATTTTTCAAGAATTTCTTCTTCTTTAAGGACTTCGGTTTCTTTACTAAATGTATATTTTTTATTTAAAGCAAGTGTTTTTAGTTCATTTTCAAAATCATTTAAAGATTTCGCTTCATAATATGCAAATTCCATTTATTTCACTCCCTGTTATTTTTCCCATTTGTTCGTTTCGTGATTATAAGTGAATCCTCTCTCTTGTAATAAGGATTTAGCCGCAATATAAGTATCATAATCCCCATCATCTTTCTTCTGTATCTCATATATTTCCATTAAGTCTTGGTTAGAGCTATCACTTAAAGCGTCTCTCATCAAACCTCTATCGCCTGTTGTTTCCCAAATCGCACCGATGGCAGCGCCAACAGTCGCAACTGAATAATATGCTGCTGCACCGACACCTTTCCCAATACCTTTACCTATCGTTTTTATTATGTTGCCCATGATTCCCATTCCTTTCGTATTTAATAATTTATAAAATATTGTAAATTATGTTTATTCTTGAACCTGTTGTTTTAAATATGTTGACTGCAATAAAAGTAATTCATCAATCACTTGTTCTCTCAAATCAGGGGGTGAAATAATACGTATATTGGATCGATACATAAAACAGAGTTGAATCGCTTCGAGCCTTGTCATTTTGAAAGTGACGATAAGATAATGTACATCATATTTTTCTATTACATGAATTTGATGATATCGATGCATTTTTAACCAGACATCTTTAGAAATTTCAAAAGTAATATAGGTTTGTACCTTTTGTTTTTTCTTGTATGTCCACAGGTTTTTCAGACAAACTCAGATTCATTTGACTAATATCATCGATATAAATTTCATCGTCCATTCGATATACTAAGTGAAAAGCATACATTTGATAGTATATCGATAAAGGTAATAATAGTTTTTGATTGTATTGAAGATATTTATTTTCGTTCATTGCTTGAATAGCTAATGATGATGTCGAAATACCTATTTGATTTTTATCAATTTCAAAGATCTCAAGATATTTTAATAATTTAGTTCGATTATCTGAATGATGTCTGATGATTAATAATTTAAGATATTGATAAAAGTAATGGCTTAATTTTGGTGTGGTTAGGTATAAAGCAGTCAAAATATCATACATAAAATACATATTTTCACTTTTATTTTGTGCGAGCTTATAACTTTCTGATTTATAATCGTACGTAATTTCTTTAGGTGCACTTATCCATGATTTGCTTTCATATAAGAAGTTTCTGATATCATCGATATCTCTTTGTATCGTTCGAGGACTTGTATCAAGTTCTAATGTAAGTGATTGCTTGTTGACGGATTTATTTTGTAGTAAACGATTGTATATCGTTAATATTCGAAACGCACGATCCAATATATCACCTCCTTTAAGTTATATATTACAAAATAGGTTTGTCACAATAAGTCAACCTCCGTATATTTATTAAAAGTTGTGAAAAATATTTTTCAGATAAAAACATTGATATAAAGGGATTTTATAAATGTTGGAAAGTGACAAAGTAATGGTAGTGACAAAATACGGCTATATCTCTACCTTTAAATCACGTTGTCTAATGGTATAGGTATGACTATCTGAGAAAATAATATGGTCATAAAATAAAATGCCCATCATTTCACTGATGAGCATTAATCGTTTGGTTACATTAATATCTTCAGGAGAGGGTGTTACATCTCCACTTGGATGATTATGACCGAGCATAATACTATTGGCGTTACTGAGTATCGCTGTTTTGAATATTTCTCTAGGGTGAATCACTGTTTGGTTAATAGAACCAATCGATAGTGTTTGAATATGTGTAGGTTCATTTTTACTGTTCATACATATAAGAATAAGATGTTCTCGGTCACTATTGCCAATGAATGATCGCATGATTTCTGCCGCATCCTCAGGGTTTGAAATACGATTTTTTAGATAATTTAATGTATTTGTTTTTATCATTTGTAGTGAAACGATATTGATTTCTTTCATAATTTACCTCCATCCTCCATATATAGGTTACGCTTTCAAAGTCCATTTCTGTCTTGCTTTCGGATTAAGGGGGTGCATGATTTCATTGGTTGCTGGGTTCATGAGTTGTTTCACTTTCTTCTTATGTGGTTTCAACATTTCTAATACTTCATTAACACGTGCTTCTACGACGGGTTTTTTAGCGTAAGCGCCCCAAGCTAATATCACTTCATCTGATTCTTTCACTGCCTTCATAATTTGAATATCTGTATGCTTATCATAGGCATTTTCTAAATGTTTGAGATTGATAGGTGTCGTAATATTAGAATATAGATTCACAAAATTGATTGAACCAAATGCATCCATTTCTGAAACTTTGTTCATAATGAGCTGAGTTGTTAGGTCGATGTTGAGAATGCCATCATAATGCGGATACATCGTGATTATCGTAATCGTTTGTTTTTCACTGTCCCATGTTTTCTTAAGTAGATAGCGGTGTTGTTGGTCATCACTGAATATGGCTTCTGTTTCTAATGTGCTTTTGATTGTTTCCATGTAATATTCACTCCTCTAGTATTCTTCCGGTAATAACATGACGTAATAAGAAAGGTCTACATCATCTTCTCGGATAATGTAGACCTTATTAATATTGATAGCTTTTGAGTAATTAGCTTTATGAATTTTGACATACTCAGGACGTTCTTGTTTGTGTTTGATATATAATTGATTATTGTGCATGTTGAACTGGAAGACATGAAAATAATCTATTTCTTCTAGTTCCTTAGACTGTTCATTTTCACGTTGCGCTACAACTTGCCATAATTGATGTTGTAATGTGGTAGGTAAGTTTTGGGCAATACCACGAGTGATATATCTACTCATAAGCATTTCCCTTTCGTTCTGATTCTTTCATCCAAGTAATGATTTCACTTAGGATAGTGATTGCTAATTGTGTTAGTTTGATATATTTATGCATATTATTGTCCTCCTGTTAGTAAGTATCGTTGATCTAAAAGGGGCATGACCGAGTTGTGTAGATATAAGAAATCCATATCGTGGTTTTCATCAATATAACCAATGGCTATGAGCTGTTTCTGATAGTAGAGAATGAAAGGGTAGATATTACTTTCGTGAAGTGTATCAGAGTAGTAGGTGTAGGTTTGAAGTGTTTTATTACTGAGTGGCCCAAGCCTTACATATTGGTCAGGTAAGATATCATCAGCTACTTCTTCGATGGATTCACATTCCCATTTTTCTTCCTTTGGCAGATTGAATAAGTTGGTTACATAGTGCTTGAGTTGTTGTTCTAATGTCATAATTATGACCTCCTAATGTATTTGATAGATGTATGCATGTGATACATCATTTTGATAATATATATTTGATTTTTATTTCATTTCTCTCACTTTTGTCACTGAGAATTAAGTGGTAAAAGTGGTAATTTGGTCGATGAAATAATCGTTTCGACAATCTATTTCGAATTGGAATTTGGGCATAAAAAAAGACCCCCAATCTTTTTTCAAAGATTGAGGGATAAGACTTTCATCAATTTTATACCTTACCAGTTTCACTTGTTTATCTTTCGTAATTTCAATCGAGTCAATTAACATTTTCATAAGTTGATTTTTAGCTTCGGGTGTGGCTTTTCTAAGATACACACTGAACCGTGTTATCATCAAAATGAGTCGTCCTTTTAACTTATCAAAATTGGGTATTTCAGCCTGTGATTGATTTGCTTGTTTTGCTTCTTTAATTTGTTGGTCTAATACTTCTAACTGTTGATTCATTTGACTTTGTTTAGCTTTTAACATTTCGCTGTCCATTTCATCATCTAAGAACAATTCCAACAATCGTTCTTGTTGTGTTTTAACTTTTGCTTTTTGTTTTTCTAGGCTATCAATATCATATTTTATTTCTGTTTGTTTACTATGCTTTTGTTTCAGTTCTACTATCACATTTGACGCAATCTTTTTAATCACATCCGGTTGAGACAAAATACGATTTAGATGAACATTGATTACACGTTCGACTACTTCTGCATTAATCGCATTACTATGACATGCAGAGCTTCCCGAGCGGTTGAATAATGAACAAATATAATAACGTTTCACTGTCCGTTCTTTTGACTTTTTGGTTTTATAATAAGTCCGTCGACATACCATATTATTACCACACTCTGGGCATTTGATAAGGCTACGAAGGTAAAAATCTCCGCCAATAGGTCTGCCAGGTTTAAAACTTTTTGAAACTAATTTCTCATGAACTTGATCAAATGCATCTTCACTTATAATGGCTTCATGCTTACCTTTGACCAATATCACATCATTTTTATCACTTTTACCACTTCTTCGTTGAACTGCCCAATTTTGATGGTTATTGAATCTGACATAGCCTTTATAGACTGGATTATTCAAAATATACTTAACACCATACACTGAAAATGGCTTTTGATTAATGGTACGATATCCCTTTTGATTTAGTACGGTTGTAATGGCTTTGAGCCCTTTATTATGATTCAAATATAAATCGAAAATTTCACGTACAATATTAGCTTCATTTTCATCGATAACCAAATCATTTTTCTGTGTAAGTGGGTTGAGTTTCAATTTGTAGCCGAGCACTCTACCTGTAATAGCTTCTCCACTACGCGCTTTGGCATTCATCGACATCTTGACATTACTGATCAATGTTGAACGCTCAATTGATCCTATCAACCCAAACATTGTAACGAGTACTTCTCCAGAAGCATTGGATGTATCAATATTCTCAGAAATCGATTTATAACCTACGCCATGCTCTTTGAATTCATGAATAATATTAAACACGTCTCTCATTGAGCGAGAAATACGATTCAATTTCCAACTTAATACCATTTCGATTTTATTATCCTTAACATCTTGTAATAGACGTTTCATTGCCGGACGACCTTCAATATTTTTACCTGAAATGCCTGAGTCAGTATATGTCTCATAGTCATAACCCGAGAAATTTTTCACAACTTCTTTGATGAGTACTTGTTCCTGCTCCTTTACAGAATAACCATGTTCTGACTGCTCAGACGTACTTACACGTGAATATAGTGCAATTTTCTTCTTCATAACTTATCTCTCCTTTTAATGAATAATTGCTACAGACCATCGGTCTTATAACATCATATGGATAATATATATTTATAACTTCGTTTCATTTTTATCACTTTTACCACTTAATAATATGAGTACTACAGGCAAGTGCCTGTAGTACGTAATTAGCCTTACTTACCTTTATTGATACGTTCTTCTATGATAGGTACAAGCACTTCTACAAATGCTTCAATTTGTTCATTATTCAAATTACTTCTCACCTTTCAACATCTGATTTCACAGTCTTTTTGTAATAAATCATCATTCGAACTTTAAATTCAATGTTTCAGCAATTTTTTTATCAATTTTTATGTGATAATAGACAATTGATTCCATTTCGCCATTATTATTCTTTACTTTTCTTTGATTTGTTTTTCTATCTTTATCTGTAACTAATTTATTGTCGTTAGCTAATGATTTAATTACATTTTTTGTATCCTCGAACCCATTGTCCTTTAATATGCGTTCGAAAACGGAACGAATAATCCTCACTTCTATATAATCATTTTGCTCTATTATCATTCCATTATTTTCTATCATATTAGACAATGGACCACCATGGCTAAATTTGCCTGAATTTACAGCTATATACTGAATAAGAACTTCCATTGCTTTCTCTGTTAAAGAACGTTCTGATATTGTGCCTTTATGATAATTTAATAGATAGTTTCTCATTTCCTCTATGCCTAGCTTTACATCTAATGCTAATTCAAAAACTGTTGCCGAAGTCAATATAACAGCATACCTACTTATCATTCGTATGCCTGTTTTGCTTTCTTCATTTGCTAATGCTAATTCAAACCACTGTCTATGTTCTTCGTAAATAGTCACCAATTGCTCTTCATTATTTAATAAATACTCAGATATTATTGGCAATACATGACCATAATTTTTTCTTACAACTTTTTTGATAGCCTCCGAATTCGAAGATGATGACGTAATTGCTTCATTAATTTCAATGATACGTACTCTTAATCCATCATTTTTGGCAGAGTTACTAAAAATGCTATATTCGCCTGTTGAAATAATAGAAGTACCTGAATTAAATTTCTCCCTTGTATTACCATTTTTATCTGCTCGTTCACTTCCTTGCCCTTCGCTTATAGAATATAACAAGTTGGTTAGATTACTAATTGTAGAAGTCGATAATTCATCAAATATTACTGGGATACCAAAATTTGAACTCATGATATTTTCAACCCCAACCTTAGTCGCATTCCAACTACAAAATAAAGTATTATCTCCTTTGTTAACATTTCCCGCTATTGAACCAGCTAACATAGCTGCTGTCGTTTTACCACTTGAGGATTGCCCGGTCAAAGAATATACTATTCCTGTATACTCAATTTCATTTAGAAAGAATAAATATCTAGTAACTAAAGCACTCACTCCAAAGATAGTAACTAGTTCCAACACAACATTGCCATTCACTTGTTCCTGAAACATTGTTAACCATTCATCTAATTCACCCTTAGGCGCTAAATCATATTTATTATCACAAACCACTTGATTCATATCTTCTTCACTCATTGAAGGACTAAAATAGAGATCATCTAAAGCAATAACTGTCCCTTTATTTGTAGGTATAACACCAACACCTTTATAAAAACTACTTTTCACTGTACTATCTCTATACTCTTGTAAAGCATTACTCAATTCTTTAATCCTATTTTCATTAATAGTGAATCCCATTTCTATCAATTTAAACAAGTTACGTGAGCTTAATATACTTGAATCTAAAATGTATTCATCACCATCTATATCTTGTATGATAATCTGTTCTTTTTTATATAATCGATCTTTATACTTAGCGACTATAAAAATTGGAGAAGCTAGTTTAACTAGCTTCTCACCTTCTCCATCATTGCTACCTTTTATTTTCTTAAAACAACCATTTGAATCAATTAAATATTTATCATTTTCAAACTTCATTTCATTTTTACCTCCATACAAAATCTTATTGACAAATACTAGCTAAATATCATCGATACTGTAAAAATCTGTTAGTCTCACGAAAATGCGTTGATTTTTATCGCAAAACATTTCAAAGTGTGAAGATCCATGCAACATTACATAATTTCGAAATCGATGTTCGATATCTTCTATTAAATTTGACGTTGGATCCTTTACACCTATATCCATTAGTAAATTCTTTACAGTGAATTTTTCATTTGCTCTTTTAATCAAAGCCTCTGTTTTACATTTCAAAAACAATTCTCTACTCATGTTACCTAACCTCTTCTAACTCGAATAAAAACTTCATCATCTGTATCCATATAAATGCACCCTTTATAATCGTAAAAGAAGAGGTGAAACAACGTACTGACTAATTTATACTCAACTGGATTGTTAAATTCGTTGATTAAACTGAAACCCAACTCGATTTCACAGCCCTTCAATGAAAAAGTGTCTTCATCTTGTGAGTCTACTCCTATCGAGATTAATTGATACAACACATCAATAGCATGTTGACTTAATTCAGCTTGAATTGATGCGTAATTATTATTATTATCCATTGATATTAAAAAATTATCTGTTTTTATTTCCATTTTGGCTGCCTCCTAAATTAATTATTTATCTTTTAAAAACCTTAACTATTATATTTTCTGCTTCTCCTTCTTGTAACTGGTATAGCGTGAAATGTTCTTCAAGATACATTTCAAGTAAAATGTTTATAGCATATACTTCATCATCGTAAATATCTCCATAAACATCGTCACCAACCATATCCAATAAGTCGTATATTGAGAATTCAGTTTCACTTGGCAACATCAAAGCTTGTCCAATCAAAAGAGTAATTAAATTTTTACAATCACTTGTTATTGTGAATTGTGTAGTATACTTAAATTGGCCGCCTTTGGTAGTTTCGATTTCGAAGTGATGAACATCGTCATCCTGTACATATTGCTCTTTTTTTAAATATTTTTTCATAATACGAAAACCTCCATGAATTATTACTCAAGTAAAAACTTAAGCTAATTAAAATATACTCCTTATAAGAAACGTGCCTGTCCAATCTTATAAAGGGAAAATGGAATCTTAAAGAGCAAAAAATTTGACAAATATAAAATTTGAGGTGTTTAGTTTGGAATTAAAATTTGATCAAACCGAAAATAATAAATATATCTTTTTAGGATACATATTTGATTACTGTATAGAATCACTTAAGACATTAGATATTAATAAAGTCTTAAATATTTCTATAAAGCAATTAATGAAAGGGGATAATTTTAATGAGTATATATGCAATGGAATTGTAATATATATTTATGATGAAGATATAAAATCAATTATTAAACATAGTAATCAAAAAGTAGCTTATAAATTGTTAATTCGACGTGTTTTAGATTCACTTTATGACGCTTTAAAAGACGATTTAAGTAAGGAGACTGCGTTGAATCTTTGGAATGATTTTGAGCGATCAACACTCAATTTTTTCAAATCTAAGTTTATTGACAAAGATATAGTAACGCTACCTAAGATGATGTTTGAATATGATTATATGAATAAACATTTATTAGAAGATATTGAGAAGAAGAAAGCACGTATGCAAAGAAATACTGAAATCAATAGAACTTTTGGTGACTCTTTTAATCCATCATTTTATGATTTTTCAACTCAAACAATTAAAGATCACGAATCAGATGAAGATGATATTCAAGAATTTTTACAATATTTTATTAATGGAGGTATACAAAAGATAACTAAGCCTCAATTACCTGAATCAATTAATTTAATAAACACTAATGAAGAAGTTAATTGTTTATGGAAATACAAACCTGAATCTATTTTTGCTGTACACAATATCATGGAGTATTTTGACAAAGAGTTCTATAGTATTGTGAATGAGAGTTTGACCTTCAACTTATCTGATGTTAAAAATTTTGCAGCGCATGACAGTTATTCATCTAGTCAAGAGGCTATCGGAAAAGGAACTATTTACAATAAATTTAATACTCAAAATTTTACATTTCATGAATTTGTTATTGTTTCTGCCATAGCTAATTTTTACAAAAATCCATATATAAAAATGATGAACATTGAAAAGTTCTCATCACAGAAGGCTGATACTTTTGATATATTTACAAAAGATTTTCCCCATATACCTTTGTATATGAGTGACTTCATTATAGATAAAAGCAGCACTTTTGCTGATGACTTAATTGATTTTATATGGGTAAAACTTAAAAACAAAATTAATGAAAGAAAACAACAAGATGTAGCATTCTTAATTGAGAAAATTTTTAGCTTGAGCTTTACACCTTTAAATACAAAAAAACATTATAATGCAGTTCAAAGCACATATGATGTTACACAAGCATTAATATCTATTATCAATGATACTTCTAATTTTAATAATTTTATTAACTACGAAAATTTAATTAACAATGTAATTGACTTAATTAATGATTGGATAGAACAAAACAATCATTTTACCCAACAAATGGAAAGTGATATAGCATCATTAAACTTTGTATCAGATAATTATTACTTAGACATATTAGAAGCCAAAAAGCTAGACAATGATTTTAATGATGATGAGGGACTACTTAATTCAATGACTTCTTTCAAGTTATTTTTAAATAATCTTACTAATAAAGTAGATGAAAAGCTAGTTTGTACTTTAGTTGCAAAAACAATTAAAAAAGTGCAAAAATTTTATACAAACCACGAAACCTCTTAAAAATTACAAAATAAAACTTATAGAATGAAATGCCTTCTAACGTATGAATACTATTAACTTATAATTAATAACTTAAGTGGTTTTGTGGTTTGAAACCTAGATATTTTATATTCGTAATTTAGTATAGAGAAACAATGAGGTGAAGATGTGAAATTAAAAATCTTAAAGTCAAAAATTTCAGAAATTTTAGCGATATAAATTTAGCATTAAATAATAGAAATATCATATTTGGAATGAATGACATTGGAAAAACAAATTTATTACAAGCAATTAGATTTATGTTTGATAGACAAATTAGAATTAATGGGTTTAGAGCGTCAGATTACCACAAAAATGATACTACCTTGCCGATTGAAATAGTAGTTGAAATTGATATAAGTGATAGAAATAATGAAACACCAAAATCTAATGATTCTAAACTATTAATTTCTAAAATCAAAGAAGCTAGAAACAATCTCAATTATCCCGATTCTTTCTTTATTATGTTAAAAGGAGTATTTGATGAAAAAGAAATCTTTGGTAACCCAGTTTTATACTGGGGCTCAACATTAAGTGACTTAGAATTGGTACCAGTTAGAGGACAAACTTCTGCTATAGATGATATTTTCCACGTTGAGTATGTTAACCCCACTTCGTCTTTAGAGCATACTTTTAAAAAATATAAAAAAACTCTTTTTAATAATAGTTTTAAAACTGAAGATGATATCACTATAGAAAATGACATCACTCAAAACATAAATGACTTAAATAATAATATTAGTAAACTTGATGTAGTTAAAGTAGCTCAAGAAAGTTTAACCTCCTCTTACAAAAAATTTAGAAATGAATCAATGAATATAGAACTCCGTTCTGAAATTGCAATAAATGGTTATTTAAATAATCTTACTCCTTACATTAAATGGACTAATGAGGAGGGCTATTACCCAACTGGAGGCGATGGTCGAAAAAAATTACTAACCTATGCATTAACTAAAATGATTACTGAAAAGTTTGCTAATAGTAAGATAATTATATATTTAATTGAAGAACCCGAAAATAATTTGCACAGGTCCATGCAGGTAGCTTTTTCACAACAATTGTTTAATGACAAGATTTATAGTTACTTCTTTTTAACTACACATTCTTCTGAAGTTTTATATGAAATGGATGATACACAATTAATTAGGATTTCAAACCCCAATAAAAGTATTGGGAATTCTTATCATCATTATCTACCAGAAAAATATAAAAACATAAAAAAAATGTTAAATAAAGGATTATCACAAGCTATATTTTATAATACCGTTCTCTTAGTTGAAGGTGGATCTGAATACACTTTGTTTGAAACTGTTTTGAATTTTATATACCCAGAAAAAGAAATTGACGGAAAATATACACTTCAAGTTGCTGGTGTCGGATTTAAAAAATACACAGAATTATTTGATGCTTTGGATATAGTTTATTTTGTACAAACTGATAATGACCTTCAACGAATGAAAAGTTCTCAAAATGAATATATGACTACTGGATTTAAAAGAGGTTTTGAAATCATAAATAAACCCAGCCCTTTACAAAAAGTAACATTAGACTTAAACGACATAAATAATGACATAAAATTAAAAGAAAAGAAAAAGGAGATCTTTGATACTAACAAAACCTATATATTGCAATTAAAAGAATCAAATATTTATCTCTCTGAAATTGACCTTGAAAATGATTTATATAAAGTTATGGGAGAAGATATGAGCGAGATATTAAATACAGATACTCCTGTTGCAAAACTTCAAGAAAGAAAACTTTTTAACATGGTAGAATTTGTTAATCATTTAAATGAATGCCAAGCCAAAAAAATATGTGAAGGTTTTAGTGTTCTGAAAGGATTTATTGATTATGAAATATAATTCTTACAATACACATGACTTAGAAAATCGAAACAAAGCAATTCACAGTAATGAAAATACTCTTATTCTTGCAAGTGCTGGAACAGGAAAAACTAAATTACTTGTTGATAAATTAATTTACGAAAAAGATCACAATGATTCATATCAAACTTTTGCAGCCCTAACTTTTACTAATAAAGCTGCGAAAGAAATAAAAGAGAGAGTTAAATTTAATAATAGACATCTTTTTATAGGAACAATAGATGGATTTTTAGAGAAAGAAATTATTGAGCCATTTATTTCCCTATACTTAAAAACTGAAAGTAAATTATTTTACAGTTATACGAATGATAATAAATTCACTTCTTATAGTGATGGTATAAAACAAATTATTGATAAAAATATTATTGGAACCTATAAAGAATCATCAAAGAACTTCAAGTGTGAATTGTCATTAAAAATTTTAAAAGAGGTCATATACTCACGCGAATATCTAAAATTTAAATATAAGAAGATCTTTATCGATGAATACCAAGATTGTGATTTTACAATGCATTCCTTGTTTCAATATTTAAATACTCAACTGGCAATTAAAATGTTCATCGTTGGGGACCCTAAACAAGCAATCTATCAATTTAGAGGTGCGAACCCTCGATATTTAGAAGATTTAATTAAGAAAGATGATTATTTAAAATTACAACTCAACAATAATTTCCGTAGTAAACAAGATATAATTGACTTTTCACAAGCAATTAGCCCTGAAATAGAAGTGGAGAATATGGTCAATTCTCAGAGTATATTTTATTATGCTAGCAATCCGTCAGAGTCAAAAGCAAATATTATAAAATTTCTAATCGAAGAATCTATAATAGATCTTTCATCTAAAACATTCCTTATTTTAGGTAATAATAACGATATTTATAAATTACATAAAGAGTTAAATACTATTTATCCTAGAGAATTTGAAATTGTTAATAAAACTAATATAACTAATTGTATTAATAAAACTATACTTGAATCTATTGCAAAGTATTATTTTGATTCCGAATTTTCTGAGTATAATTTTATTGAAAATTTATATTTAGAATATGATAATATATTGATTGCTGATATTAAAAATATTTTACTTAAAATCAAAAATGAACCGAGTATCGAAAATATAGAAGAATTGTTTGATAAACTAAAAATTCCTGTACGTGAATTTGAAGGTAAACTAGAGTCAGAGCTTCTACAAACTATTTTGAAAAATGATATTAATAAAACCCTTTATAACATGCAAACAAATTCGAAATTATTGTTAACTACACACGCCTCTAAAGGCTTAGAAGCTAGTACAGTAATACTTTTTACTAGTTATTTCTTTCATTATGAGTCATTTAATGTAGAAAACAAATATGTAGCGATTACTCGTGCAAAAAATAAATTAATTTTGATTGATGATAATAATTGCCGATATAAAAAGCGTATGAATATGCTTTTAGAAGAAAACCAATATAACAAATTTAGTTTTGATGATTTTGTAACTGATATAAGTAATGCTATACAGTAGTATACTAAATAATTATTCTACTTTCACAATTCTCCTCAATAAAAGAGCTAAGCCTAAATTGTGATCTGCACCCTGTCAAGTATACAGTGAAAAAACAGAATGTATATGGCTACCTTATATTTACGATATAAGGATAGCCATTTTTAATGTTATTCTCTCTTGATTAAAAAATTCTATATATGAATTAATCGCTTTTATTGCTGTAGCCTTGTCTTTAAAAATAAATTGTGTAAAATGTATTTTTTAGTTTTATTTATGATACGCTTCTGCTTATCGATTTATTATGCGGTTTTTGGTTAATAAATAGCCGGTTTCAATATGAAACCGGCTAAACAAATTTTATGATTTTTATATATTGGGATAGTAACTACAATAATCTTTTAGCAATATGAACAGTAATTTTAGGATGAATGAATTAACTGATAGCAATCTACATGTATAATACAAATATGTAGCGGTTGGTTTCTTATAATAAATGACTCAATGTTCTTACTAATATGATTACGATTAATAAACGTTAAATTTTTATTTTTTTAAATATCTAAGTTACAGCGGATACTTTAATTTAGTGAAATTAACTTACTCTAGTAGTACTTTTTTAAAAATGTCTTTTCAAAATTCATGAGCTGATACATAAATTTTTCAAAATCTTCTCTAACAAAACAGCTTAATAAAAGTAATTTTATTTCTTTTGTTAAGTTGTTTTTTATTTCTTTTAATAAGCGTTCTCCATTATGCGTCAAACTCACTAATTTAGTACGTTTATCATTAGAATAAACTCGTTGCACATAACCTTTGTATTCTAACTTCTTAACACGTTTTGATGCAGCTGTCTTATAAGTACGTTGCTTATTTGCTAAGTCGTTAATCGATACTTTTTCATTATGCTGAATAAAATACATTGTTTCTATTTGTTCATAAGATAAGTAACGACCTGGTTCCAATTCTTTAACCATGTTAGTAATTGCTTTATTAATATTCGCTGTAGCATCATAGAATTGGTTAATTAATATTTCTAAGTTTCCCTCTTTATCCTCCATATTAACCTTCCTTACTAAACTATCATTTTTCAACCATCATTTATTTTTTAAAAATTAAATATTACTTATTATAAGCATAATAACTTTATTCCATTACATCACTTTCTTCAGCTTTTTCAGTTGCTTTTCTCATCAGTGGATCAGTAATTGGTTTAAAGATAACACCAATTAATAAAAATCCTATACCAAATAATGAAAGTACCACTAATTTTTTAGTTAAAATTTCAGGTACAGGTCCTCCAACTGCTTCTCTTAAAGCATCTATTGAATAGGAGAAAGGTAAATAAGGGTGAATGACTTGGAAGAACTCTGGTGTAACTTGGATTGGGAAGGTTCCACCACCACCTGCTATTTGTAGTACAAGGAAGATGATTGCAATTGCTTTCCCTGGATTTCCTAACAATGACACTAAAGTATATACAATTGAAATAAATACAAGTGATGAGAATACTGATATAGCAATAAACCATACAACAGATTCAACTTGCGCTTTCAGTATCACTATATCTCCAATTGATACGATGAGTGCTTGGATAATACCCAACGTGTAGAACAACCCACTCTTTCCTAGATAAATTTCTCTTGTCGTTAGATGTGGCTCTAATGTTTTATGTTTATTATCTGTCGTTAATAAACTTACTAGTAATAAAGCTCCTACCCATATTGCTAATGCTGTGTAAAATGGTGTGCTTGCTGAACCGTAGTCTTTCACAGGAAATATATCTTTTTGATCTATATTAATTGGATTTGCGATTACATTAGCTTGTTTTTTCAAATCATTTTTCAATAGGTCTACCATTTTATCCACTGCATCGTCGTCTTCAATCTCATCAAATAGTTTGTTCGCTTTAGCCAGATCTTTTTCAACATCTGGTAATTGATTACGGGCAAAATCTGCCAAATTGTGCAAGCTTTCTTTTGCACGTGGTTGATTTGTATCTAAAATATCTACCAAATTATCATAGCGATTAAACAGTGTTGGTATTGTATTGTTCACAGTTGCTGTTGTATCAGATAACTGTTGTTCTAAACCTGGCAAGTCATTTTCAATAAATGATGCTGCGTTAGAAACACTTTGTTTAAATTGTGGATAATAATTTTGAGCAATAGACATTGCATCCATATATCTTTGCTCAATGACTGGTAGTGCACTTTGAATCGTCTCAATTCTATCCTTACCAGTAGTTAAAATACTTTCTCCTGAATTTATAACTTGATCAATTGTGTTTAATTTCGATTGAACAGTTGATAGTTTTATATCGCCGTCATCTAATAATGACATCACATCATTAGATACATCTAATAATTTTTGGTTTAGTTCTGACTTAATATAGTTTCTTAAATCATCTAAGCTACTATTCACGCGTGGAATTTCTTTAAGTAATTCTACTGCTTCTTCTTTACCAGAACTTCCATTCGAAAGTGCTTCACTAAGTTGATTTTGTGTCTTAATTAAATTATTAATTCTATTATTTGCTGATTCTAATTCCTTAATCTCATCAGAAAGATCTACCTTTTCTCTATCTTCAAGCTCTGATAATATATCTATAAACTTTTGATTGGACTTACTTGTTACTTCAAGTCTAGATTTAATATTATCTAAAGTTTCTTTGAAATCTTTTGGCTTATCTGTAGATATAATACCGTAAGTGACATTTTTTAGCGCATTAATATCTTCTTGACTACTTTCCGCTTGTTTGTCGGTATAATTGGATAAAGATAATAATGATTTTGATAGTGAAGATTCCATTGCGCTTACATCTTCACTACTTATTGCTGTTCCATTTTGATTATTCCCAGCATTGTCGCTATTACCATTACTTATTTGCGAAGTTTTAATATTTGAATAACTATCTGACCCTTTAGAACTTTGCTGCTCAGTTTCAACATTTTTTTGTAATCGATTATTAGCATTTTGATTTGCTTCTTGTGCATTATCAACGACTTCTTGATAGCCTTCGACACGCTGTTGCACTGCAGGTAAATATCCTTGCGCTTCATTCAGGCCTTGTAACCCTGCGTCAACCCCTGCGCTTGCAAGGTCTACACCACGATTAATTTTTGGAAAAGCTTCTGGTACATCATTAGATGCAACATTCAAGGCATTTTCAATATTTGGCATGTAGTCATTTAATGCCAATATCAATTTAGCTCGCTCATTTAATGTCGGAATGGCCGCATTAACTTGGTTTAATTTATCTGCAGCATCTATAACTTCACCTTTATGATTTCCTAACGCTCTAAATTCATCAGCATAATTGTCAATCTCATCCTGATTTTCATCTAAATATATTATTTTATCAGCAAAATCATTAATTTTCGGTATAGAATCATTAGCTTTAGATACTGCATCTTCAATTTTATTTATGGTTGGAATTTCTTCCTCAAGTTTCACGCCAAGTCGATTTGCTTCATCTAATAATGCTTTTGTTACTGTCTCATTAAATTGTTCATTTGCTTTTTGAACAATGGCACTCGTCCCTGCATTTGTCATTTTAGGCGCAATCGCATTAAGTTTTTGATTCACTTTGTATTCTACGTCTGCTTGCTGTGGGTTTTTTCGAAGTGTGCCGGTAATTTGGTGCGTAAACTTCTCTGGTATGTAAATGGCCGCGTAATAATCGCCCATCTTCAAATCATGATCGGCTTTTTTTCGACTTACAAATTGCCAATCAAAGTTATCGTCTTTCTTTAGTTTATTGGTAATTTTATTGCCCACGTTCACACTTTTATCTTTAACTGTATCTCCCTTATCCTCATTTACAACAGCTACTTTAATATTTTTAGTATTACCATATGGATCCCATGTCGCTTCTAAGTTAAACCAAGCATAAAAAGAAGGAAGAAGTGCTAAACCTCCTAAAATCACTAAAACAGCAGGCGTCTTAGCAATCTTTTTCAAATCCATTATAAATAATTTTATTGCGTTCTTCATTTATACACCTCTAAAACTGTATCTATTGATTTTTCTTACATAAATTTAAAATTACTATTTGTTAATTTCATATAAGTTGATATAATGAATGCATTAACGAATTTTTCCATTTTTTAGTTGATACACATCAACTATATCTAAGTCTGTTTACAGTGTACCAAGACAAACCATAGTTTGTACATAGTAAAGTAATATATTTTAGAAAAGAGGTATTTTCATGAAGCAACAAAAATTATTAGTCTGTTTGCTTTCAACTTCTTTACTTATTCCATCATTTTCTATCAACGATGTTAGTGCCGAATCTTTAGAAAAAAGTGCCACAACTTCTGAATCAAATGACGTGTATAAGGAAAAAGATGAGGAGCAAGCTAAGCAATCGCATTTATCAAAAAATGGAAATGATGAAAAGAATAAGTCTAGTGATGAAAAGGAAAATAGTACAAAAGATGAAAGGACTACAGAAGATATTAATAATAAAAGACATAAAACTTCTGATAATGAATCATCCAACGAAAAAATACCGAGTTCATTTGAAAATTCATTTAATGATTCATCGTCTTATGATAGTTTGAATGTTTTCAAGCCAGAACCTTTTAAGAGTGACAATGATGGGCTATCTGAATTATTAAATCAACTGTTCTCTAATAATAAAATGAAACAAACTTCTACTATAGAGAATAACAATGTACAAAACGAGAAGAATGAGAGTAAAAATGATGATACATCTATAGATCAAATAAATCCAAATACGACAAATTCGGATGATAGTGACGAATCAAATACTAACAATTTAGAAAAAAATAGTGATAAGGGTTCACTACAAGGTGACATTGATGATGTACAGTCATCTGAGAAGTCAAAGAATGATGATATAGATAATAAGTCTGAATCAAACAAACTTCCAATTGATAAAAATCAAAAAAAAGATGATGGTGAGTCAAAACGATCTTCCCAACAAGATCGATCTTATGAAGAAGCAAATAATGATGCTGATGATCTAGACAACAAAGATAATGACACACCTGCTACTGAAAACGATAATGCCAACAGTGATAACGAAAATGCTGATAAATCAGATACAAAATCTGACGATAAAGTATTAGATGCAATTTTAGACGAGTATAGTGAAAATGCTAAAAATAATAAAAAACAATATGATGCTAAAAAAGATGATTTATCAAATGGAAATAGTAAAAGTAAGGAAAATAATTCTGAGAAACAGGCATCTAATACAAATGCTAACCCTCAATTACCTTCTGAATCACAATTAGCTAAAAAAGAAAAGCCAGCTCAATCATTTGAAAACGACATAAACCAATCAAACATCAGATCTACTGCAATTTTCCAACAATTGCCAAATTTATCGGATGATAGTAAAAATTCTAACGATATAACAATTACTGAAAATAAAAACACACGAGGTTTTATTAAATCAATTGCACAAGACGCTCACGACATAGGTCAAGATGAAGATATTTATGCATCTGTTATGATTGCACAAGCCATATTAGAATCTGACTCAGGAACTAGCAATCTTGCTAGTTCACCACATTTCAATTTATTTGGAATAAAAGGAGCTTATGAAGGTCAGTCGGCTACATTTAATACACTTGAAGATAATGGCAGCCATACGTTTCAAATTTCAGCAAACTTCCGTAGCTATCCAAGCAAAAAAGAATCATTGGAAGATTATGCCAATTTAATCAAACACGGCATCGATGGTAATCAGGACATTTATAAACCAACATGGAAAAGTGAAGCTTATAGTTACCGTTCAGCAACAATGCATTTGGCTACCACATACGCGACTGATTCACAATACGCGGACAAATTAAATAGTATTATCAACCACTATGACTTAACACAGTTTGATAATAAAAAAATGCCTGATTTAGATAACTACAAAGCGAACAACGATGATTATGATTCAGCTTTCAAACCATTTTCAGAAACAACAAATGACTCTCCTTATCCTCATGGGCAATGTACATGGTATGTTTATAATCGCATGGCACAGTTCGACAAATATGTGAGTGGTGATTTAGGCGACGCACGAAACTGGAATAATCGAGCAGAAAGAAAAGATTATGCTGTTTCTTCAATACCAAAATCTCACACTGCCGTTGTATTTGAGGCAGGTCAACAAGGATCAGACCAGATCTACGGTCATGTAGCTTTTGTAGAAAAAGTTAACGATGATGGTTCTATCGTTATATCAGAATCAAACATTAAAGGACTTGGTATCGTCTCTTATAGAACAATTGATGCAGATGCTGCAACTGAATTGAGTTACATTACAGGTAATAACTAGTATGTTTAAATATTCCCTTTATTTTATTTATTAAAGTGTTTAATTTAGCTTTTATTCATTCAAAATACAAATGCTCCATTCAAAGTCCCACTTACTAGTGTTCACTTTGAATGGAGCATTTTAAATATACTATATGAATTAACTCATACTAAAATACAGTATGAGTTAATATTTACAATTTTTCTATTTATTTCGTTTGGTGAACCATATTAATCCACCACCTATAATGAAAAGTAGAATCCCTAATGGAATCGTTGATTTTTTTACTACTGTTCCTGTATCAGGTAAAGAAAAATCACCATTATTGTCAAATAAACCACTTAAAAAGCTACCCGAGGAATCACCTAGAGATAAAGCACGACCAGGCGAAGGATTAGATATATCCTTAATTCCATCTAATATACTGTTTCTATTGAATAAATCGTCAAATAGACTTGGTGTACCAAGTAATTTTGAATTTCCACTTAATTTTCGCATCTGTTCAGCTCTGTCTAACAAACTCCCATCAAATTTATTAGATAAACTTGGCGTATATTTTAATGGTTCAAACAAACCATGCATATCATCTTTAAATTTACTTATGTCTTTATCAGCCTTTAATAGATCATTCAACTCATTATTAATTCCCGATTTCATTAGATTTAATAAGTTATGCTTAGAATCTTCTTTTTTGGCAATAACGTCAGCAAGCGCTTTAGCTTTAGCATCATTTAATTTCGTAGCTAGCATTGTTTCTAAAGCTTTACGTTTATCATGAGATTGGTCCAATATATTTTCTAAAATATCATCACTTGTAACATTGTGCCCAAAATGATGTTTGATTAAAGCTACAATTTGTTCGTTACTAGGATTTTTATGCATTATTTCATCAACGATTTTTGATGTATCTATATGATCAAATTTAGTTAATAGAATTGTTTTAATAAGTTCTTGCTTATCAGTTGTTTTATCAAACATAGATTTTAAAATATCATCACTCGTAGTAGTAGATAAGTTATCTAACTCACTAACAACTTGACTCGCGATTTGTTGATCTGTTTTACCTTTTGTATCTATACGTTCTAAAATAGATTGTGCACTCTTTTCATCAAAAGTACCACTAACAATATCTTTTACAGCTTGTTCTTTATTATTTACAGATTGTAAATGATTTAATACAACGTCATTTTGTTTTTTTAGACTTTGTTGCGTTTTTTCTATTTCCTTTTTCAATTTTTCTTTGTTTTTAGCAGATATTGAGTCTCGTTCAGAAAGCTTTGAATCCAATATCTTTAAATTATTTTCTTTATTTTCGACATAATAATCTAAATTATCTTTTACTTTTGAATGGTTTGTCGTAACTTTATCGATGTCTTTTTTAATTTCGTCTGATTGTTGCATTTGATTACTCTTAGTATTAGATGTATCTTTAAATGCTAAACCGTCTTGGTTGTTTTCTTTAACAGCGCCTTCGTCTTTTTCTGAAGCCGTATTTTTATTTTCTTCACTATCATTCATATCTGCTATATCTTTACTTTCTTCATTTAGTTTACCCATATCAACTAAATTAGAAAAATTAACACTATCATCAAACAAATGAGCTGTATCTTGCTTTGTATCTCTTTGATTTAAATTAGCATCAAACGTATTATCTTGCAGACCTTCTTGATCGAACAATTCATTACTATCTTGTTCTTCAATATGGTTAGACTTTTCTTTGACAGAAGAGGCTATATTTTTTTGACCATCTAACTCACTTTTTACACTTTCCTTATCTTCAGATACTTCCTTTTTGTCATTTTCAATTAAATGACTCTGCACTTTATTCTGTTCAATGATTTTATTATCAACCTTTTTTGCTTTCTTCAATATTGCTTCAACTTCTTCTGTACTTTTAGCTTTTATAATTTCATTAATAGAAGCATCTTTCTGACTATCTTTAATGTTTTTTAGTTTATCAATTTTCTCTTTACCTTCTTGAATGCGTTTTTCTAGCGTATTTTCACTATTCGAATGTGTCTCAATATTTAAATCAGCCTTATCTTTTGCTTCTACTGATGGTGTTGAAGTCACACTATATCCCATTAAAGAAGTGCTAATAATGAGGGCCACACTAGAAAATTTAAATTGATGATTTAATCTAGTTTTATTATTTAAATTATTATACCTTAACTTTTTCATTAAATTCACCTTTCTTCTAATTATTCATCCTCATTATATAGGTTATATAAATTTATTCAAATAGCAATATTGAAATACTATCTCATTTAAAGTAATAAATATTGTACAACTCAACTTTTAGCTTTATTTATTATAGGGTTCGGCTTATCATTTTTCGATGCGGCCGTTTAACAATTTTATTGAATGTCACTTTGAGTTTTTCAGAATAATCCTTCTAAATTAATGTACTCTAACGACTTTAAATGTAATTTTCAAACCCTGGTATCTTCGTATATATGCTACCAGCACGTGTTATATTCAGTCCTTCATTTAGATAAATCAACAGTATTTTCTATACTCTTATATCCATCTTGATTTAGAATAGCTTCTTCATTTTCAAATAATTTTTCTACTGTAAGATATTTATTCCAGTAGCCTTAGTTAGAACCAAAGAAGTTCTCAGCGACTCTTCCTGCTGCCACTTCGAAAATTTTACCATTATATTGATTATCTTTGTGAGATAACCACAAAACAGCAGTTGAAACCAATTCATCTCCAATTCGTTCTCCCTGACGCTTCCTTCTCCGTTTTCCATACTTCCAGACAGTGCTGTGAAAGCACCAATAATTGATAATGCATTGGCCACATCATTTATGTTGCCAAAACAGGACACAACATTAAATATCATCGGTCAGCCAGTTGCTAAAATACGAGTTAAACCCGACAAGGAAGAAGCGAATCTCCATGTTAGAGTGACGGATGTACACCCTACAGGTGAAAAGACACTCGTAACAAAAGGTCAACTCAATCTCAACCATTATAAAAGTCATGAATTCCCAGAGGATCTAACTGTTGGTGAATACATCGATGTAGAAATTCCATTGGATGTTATTGGCTATCAAATTGAAGCAGGGCATAGCATCGAAGTAACAATTTCACCGACTTATTGGCCTCAAATATGGCCAGACAAGGAGATTGTGAATCTAATTGTTGATTTTTCTCATTCAGAACTATTACTTCCTGTTATCAATGATTTCAATGAGGTAAGATTGAAATATGAGCAGTCCGAAACTGCAGCACCCCTTGAAAAGGAAATTATCAGGGATGGTTATAGGACTCGGAATGTCATCAAGAAACTTACAACAGATGAGTGGGTGTTAGATGACTTTTCTGATGAAGGGCTACGAACTTTGACCGAAACAAATATCACTTATGGATCTACTAACCATAATGTATATACAATAAAAGAAGGTGACCCTCTATCCGCCAAAGTAGAATGTGACTGGACTGTACAAGTGAAAGATAGTGATATCGATACAAATGTAGTAACGAAAAGTGTCATGAGTTGTGATGCTGATAACTATTACCTGTACAATGAAATGACGGGTTATAGTAATAATGAGCAATGCTTTTATAAAACATGGAATAAGACGGTCCCTCGGTACTATACGTGATAAACAGCACTCATTCTATAATTTATTAGATCAAATATCAGAATAAGATATATTTTCTTAAATAATTTTAGGGGCTGGGACAAAACCATTCCCTTCAAAAATAAGCCGGACGTTAGCTTTTCTCGGGCATCTGTGTGCCTATAGTCTCACGCAGATGCTATTTCCTAGAAGTCTAACGTCCGGCTATCTATTATTTTTCTATATCTTCAAGACTTTTGTCCCATCCCCTAATTTTTTGCATGCTTTATCTCACTGTCTCCTAGTTACATATTCACTTTAAGTATTATAGAATTGTAGTTAATAGATATAGTAGGAGAGATTATTATGGCAAGTATCAGATTTGAAGAGAAATTATGGCAAGCCGCTGATAAACTCAGAGGAAGCATGGATGCCTCAGAATATAAAAGTGTGGTTCTTGGATTAATCTTCTTAAAGTACGTCTCAGATGCATTTGAAGAGAAAAATGCTGAACTGATTCAAGTTTAATACGTAGATGAAGAAGATAAAGATGAATATATGGCAGAAAAGATTTTCTGGGTGCCAAAAGAAGCACACTGGACATATATCAATGAAAACTCTAAGAAACCTGAAATCGTTCAACTGATTTCTAACGGTGTGAAAAAACACAATAAAGCAGCAATCATGGTGACACACGATGAACGTATGCTTGAATACTGTGACCGCGTGTTCCAAATGAACGACGGTAAGCTTGAACAAGTGATAGATTATTAAAATATTAACTCTGCTACAGACAAAATGCAGCAGAATTTTTCTTTGTAAATCTATTTACATATACGGGGTATATTCATTGAATAAAACGCTATATATGATATAATATGTAAGAATATTTTTATTTTTCAGACAGCCTTAAGAAAATCAAAACGGAAGGATTTTTATCTTGTTCAACTACTTATTTACAAACAGGCAGGGGCAGTTTCTCGTTGCAGGGATTATCTTTATAATCCTCGGATTTGCATTGATGCCGGTAGAGGGTATCTACAGTTCCATTGCGTTTTACATCGCAATTTTCTTTCTCGGTTTCTATGCATCCAAGAATGCGGTCATCGAGACGATTAGAGAACGTTCACCAAACGTTGACTTACTGATGATTCTTGCTGCTATTGGTGCGGTCATCATCAATTATGAGTCAGAGGGTGCACTGTTACTTCTAATCTTTGCGGGTGCTGAAGTGCTTGAGAACTACGCGACTAGTAAATCCACAAAAGCCATTTCTGAACTGATGTCCCTCATTCCTTCAACAGCAAGTAGAATCGGGGCTGATGGAGAAATTACGGAAATTCCTACAGAAGAACTGATCCAAGGCGATATCGTCCTTGTTGCTAAAGGGGAACAAATCCCAATCGATGGACAGGCAGACCGTCAAGTATCGGTTAACGAAGCAGCGCTGACAGGGGAATCTGTTCCGGTTGTAAAAGAAAAGGATGAAGAAGTATTTGCCGGTACGGTAAACGATGGCAACTCGTTTAGATTAACTGTAACGAAAACGAGTGATGATACGATCTTCTCGAATATCGTGCGTATGGTTGAAGAAGCACAACAAAGACCATCGAAACTATCGAAAACCATCGATCGAATTGAATCGAAATATGTAATCTCTGTTTTAATCGGGGTACCGGTGTTTATCGCTATCCTTTACTTCTTTAATAATTTAGGATTTGAAGAATCATTCTACCGTGGAATGGTCATGCTGACAGTAGCAAGCCCGTGTGCGCTCGTTGCATCGGCAACACCAGCGACACTGAGTGCGATTAGTAACGGTGCGAAAAACGGTATTCTGTTTAAAGGCGGTGCCGCGATGGAGGCACTGAGCACGATGGACATTCTATATAGTGATAAGACAGGAACACTCACATACGGTGACTTCGTCGTTGAAGAATACGCAGCAGGTGAAGATACATTAAAAGAAGTGGTAACGATTGAACAACACTCGAGTCACCCGATCGCAGAAGCGATTGTGAAGAAGTTTAAAACTTTAGATTTAGATAGTGTCGATGACAGTGAACCGGTAGAAGAAATCGTCGGCAGCGGAATGAAGAAAGGCGATATCATCGTCGGTAAACCCGATGCATTTAAAGACTACACAGACCCATCGAACTACAGAGATCAAATCATTGCTGGAAATACGAATATCTTTGTCGGAGAGAGTGGACAAATTACTGGATACTTCTCGCTGGCAGACCAAGTCCGTGATGAAGCAGTACATGCCGTTGAAAACTTCCAGAACTCTGACATTGAAGTCGTACTCTTAACAGGAGATAATGAAACTGTTGCAGAAAAAGTTGCTGGAGAAGTGGGCATCACAGACTACACCGCATCATGTCTCCCTGAGGACAAAGTACGCTTTGTAAATGAAAGTCAGAAGAAGAGTAAGATTGTCGGGATGATTGGAGATGGAATCAACGACGCACCCGCACTGGCAAACGCTGATATCGGTATTGCAATGGGAAGCGGATCATCCGTTGCGATGGAATCATCAGACGTCGTAATCGTTAAAAACAACTTACAAAAACTATTCTATAGTTTCATGTTAAGTAATCGACTCAATCGCATTATTTTAGCAAATATTATCTTCTCTATTAGTGTGATTGTTATACTTGTATTATTAAATATATTCGGACTCCTAAATCTACCAACAGCAGTGCTCTTCCACGAAGGATCAACGATACTCGTTATCTTAAACGGATTAAGACTGTTAAGAGCAAAATAATAGTATATTTATCTACTGTAAAGAGGAATACACCTTGTATAAATCAATATTGCTCGCTGCAGACGGTTCGGAAAATAGCCTGAGAGCAGCAGAAGAATCAGTTTTCCTAGGCTCAGACGAATCGAGTTTCGTTAATGGACAGGTCTTGCAGTAGACGGCGGAGGGACTGCATACTAAGGAAATTAAATGAGGCATAAAATAAAGGAAGCCATTTCTGGCTTCCTTTTAATTTTAATTAAACTTCGCATCACTTATGATAACTCTCTGCTTATCGGGTAGTAATGCGGTATTTGAAATAGCTTTTATTATACACAATCTATTTTTTAGTTTTATTTGTGATACGCTTCTGCGTATCGGTTAATGATGCGGTTTTTAATTATATAATTTCAATTAATAAGGTAATGAACAGTTTTTTGATAAATGTTATTCTTCTAAAATTCTTTTTAATTTACACACTAAAAAATATCCTCCTTAACAATAATAAGTTATTTAAATTATTGATTAAGGAGGATATTTTTATATCTATTTATTTCTCAATTTAGAACTAGATTTTTATCGTGCTTTCAGCTCATTTCCTGTCATCCATTTATGATTTTTAATGATTTTACCATTATCTTTGGATTTGTAATCAACTACGTAAACAGTAGTCTTTTTCACGTTATCTATATTGGCTGTAGCACCTTTCATACCAGACATATGACTTGCTTCTAATTTAACAGTATCGCCCTTACTAAATCCATCTTTAGGTGCATCTTTAATCTCTTCGTTTACGACCCATTTATGATTGTTTACTTTTTCATTTCCATTTGTGGGTTTATAACTTACAACATAGGCATATGTTTTATACGCACCTTTTACAGTAGCTTCTGCACCTTTCATACCTGGCATATGCCCTGCTGTAATCGTTACTTTATCTCCCACTTTAAATTCACCCTCATTAGTCGATTTCATATCTTCTGGAACTTTACTTTCATCATTATGCTTCATATGGCTCTCACTTTTTTGGTCATTAGTGTCTTTATCTTTTTCATCATTATTGGAGCAAGCTGATAATATTAGTAATGACCCTAATATCATAAAAAATAATTTTTTAATCATAATAAAACGCCTACCTTTTATTTTAATTTTAATGTAAAAGCATTAATTGCAACGATAATCGTACTTAATGACATTAAAATAGCACCTATTGCAGGTGATAAAATCAAACCAATAAATGCTAAAACACCGGCTGCTAAAGGTACAGCAACAATATTATAACCTGCACCCCACCATAAGTTTTGCGCCATTTTTCTCATAGTATTATTTGAAAGGGTCAAGAAATGAATAATATCTGATGGATTACTTTTAACAAGTATGATATCACCTGAATCCACTGCAACATCTGTGCCTGCACCAATTGCTATACCAATATCGGCTCTTATAAGACTCGGCGCATCGTTGATACCGTCTCCGACCATCATGACTTTATTACCGTCACTTTGATAATCTTTTATAATACTTTCCTTATCTTCTGGCATGAGTTGTGCGTGGACATCACTAATACCTAATTCTTTTGCGACAGCGTGTGCCACTTCATTATTGTCACCTGTAAGCATGACTGGTGTAATATTTCTTGATAGTAAATCAGCTACCATTTGTTTTGAGCTTTCTTTAATTTGATCTCCTTGAGCAATCATGCCAATGACTTGTTGATCCTCAATTAAATAGCTGATTGAATTACCTTGTTGAGCTAATTTAGTAAACAAGTCATCGTCATAATTAAGTTTATGTTTATCAAGATAAGAGACATTTGTTATTTTATATGTTTTATTATCAATTAGACCTTCTAATCCGACACCTGGAATATTATTAACGTCTTGTGGATTAGTAAATGAAACATTTTTACTTTTCGCAAAATCAACAATACTTATAGCTAATGGGTGATTAGATTGACTTTCTAATGAGGCGAAAAGGCTTAATATTGTATCATTACTCAAATCATTTTTAAAGCTCTCATAATGATTCACAGAAAAGTTACCCTCAGTTAAAGTACCAGTTTTATCCATCATTACATAATCGATATGTTGAGCTATTTCTACAGACTCTCTATTTTTAATAATTAAACCATTATGTGCACCAATTGAAGTAGAACGTGCAGTGACTAAAGGTATTGCCAAGCCTAAAGCATGTGGACAAGCAATGACTAACACAGTTACAAGACGTTCTAATGCAAAATCAACATCATTTTGAATGAGCATCCAGACAATAAAAGAAATCACGCCAACACTTACAGCAAAGTAGAATAAATAACCCGCTACTTTATCAGATAACAATTCAGCACTAGATTTATCATTTTGTGCTTGATTAACAAGTCTCATAACTTGAGAAAGATATCCATCTTCTCCAACAGCTGTAACCTTGACTTGTATTGTTCCAGATCCATTAATAGAACCCCCGATGACGTTGTCATTTTGATTTTTTTGTACTTTTTTTGATTCTCCAGTGACTAGGGATTCATCTATGGATGTTTGTCCTTGAACAATAATACCATCTGTTGGAATGCTTTCTCCGGCTTTTACTTCGACGACATCATCAGTCATGATCTCTGATATTTTAACTTCTTCGCGTTGACCATTGTCCATAACTTTAATAGCACTATTAGGTAAAAGTTCTGCCATTTTCTTTAAGGCATCTCCAGCATTTCCGATAGCATTCATTTCTATCCAATGTCCTAATAGCATAATTAAAATTAAGGTTGCTAATTCCCAAAAAAAGTCCATTGTATGACCAGTTGCACTACTAAAGTTATTCATATAAAAAGCATACAAGCTATAAATATAAGCTACTGAGATACCTAGGGTAACTAAGGTCATCATGCCTGGTTTTTTTGCAGCAATTTCATCTTTACCACCAGACAAGAACGGTTTACCACCATAAAAGAATAAAATTGTACCTAATATTAACACTACCCATTCAGAACCTGGAAATGTGAATTGAAAAGGTAATTTAACGCCCATCATTGGCGATAAAAAAATGATAGGTATTGCAAAAATTAATGAAACAAAAAACTTAGCTTTAAAATTCCCATGATGATGTGCATGGCCACTATGATGATTATGTGATTCATGGTTATCATGATGCATTTGATTGGAATGATTCATGTGATTTTGATGCTTAAGCTCTTCACCATTATTCTTCAAATTAACTCCTCCTATTTATGAAAATATTATATTAGCTATACTTATACTATAACACATACCCCTTAGGGGTATAAATGTTTTCGATTTATCTACTTTTATGGATTTATATAATTCCGAAACTTATGTCTACACGTCCTACATTAGACCTTGTCATCGATATTTAAAACAATGTTTTAATTAAAAGATCTAATCTTAACTATCGCATGACAATACACTCTGACCAAGGTTATCATTACCAAAACAAGTCATATATTAATATTCTTAAAGAAAATAACGCATTTCAGAGTATGTCTAGAAAAGCAAATTGTCTAGATAATTATTTAAAGAAGCCAGTAAATGAATTTATAATAAACTCATTTACTGGCCATTTTTCTAGTATTTATGCTCAGTCTCTTCAAACTATATTAATCCTTTTTTGATTCTCAAATTCTACGCCACAATAGCTGCATTTTATTAAAGATACGGTTCTGTTGCAAAGTTGAAAAATAAATGTCTAATCTCAATTTTAAAATAATACTTTGTGTTAACTTGTTAGCATGATGCTAATTTCATGGCATGGCGAAAATCCGTAGATCTGAAGAGTCCTGCGGTTCTTTTTATATAGACCGTATATACATTCAATACCTTTTAAAGTATTCTTTGCCGTATTAATACTTTGATATCTTGTCTTTCTTACTTTAATATGACGGTGATCTTGCTCAATGAGGTTATTGAGATATTTCGATGTACAATGACAGTCGGGATTCAGTTTAAACGCTTTAATTACTTTAGCCATTGCTACCTTCGTTGAAGGTGCCTGATCTGTAATCACCTTTTGAGGTTTACCAAATTGTTTAATGAGACGTTTGATAAACGCATATGCTGCATGATTATCTCGTTGCTTACGCAACCAAATATCTAACGTATGTCCCTCTGCATCAATGGCACGATATAAATAGCTCCATTTTCCTTTTATTTTGATGTATGTCTCATCAATACGCCACTTATAATAGGCTTTTTTATGCTTTTTCTTCCAAATCTGATACAAAATTGGGGCATATTCTTGAACCCAACGGTAGACCGTTGAATGATGAACGTTTACACCACGTTCCCTTAATATTTCAGATATATCACGATAACTCAATGCATATCTTAGATAGTAGCCAACGGCTACAGTGATAACATCTTTACTGAATTGTTTATATCTGAAATAGTTCATACAGAAGACTCCTTTTCATTAAAATTATACTATAAATTCAACTTTGCAACAGAACCAGAAATTGTCTAGCTTATTTTGACAAACGAAATTTTTAAAATATGTATCGGATTCATTTGAAGAAAAGTATGAAGAATTGAAGCAAGATCCTTATGCTGACGAAGAAGATCAAGATGAATACTTAGCGGAAAATATTTTCTGGGTGCCAAAAGAAGCAAGATGGCAATATATCAATGATAATGCGAAAAAACCAGAAATTGGACAAATAATTGATAAAGCCATGATTGCAATTGAAAATGAAAATGAGTCATTAAAAGGTGTGTTACCAAAAGAATATGCACGACCTGCGTTAGATAAAGAAAAATTAGGTGACATTATTGATTTATTTACATTTAAGGTTGGCGATACTGAAAGTCGTAAGCAAGATGTATTGGGCCGAGTGTATGAATACTTTATTGCTAAGTTTGCAAGTGCCGAAGGTAAAAATGCTGGCGAATTCTATACACCATCATCAATTGTAAAGTTATTAGTTGAGATGATTGAACCTAATAAAGGACGCATTTACGATCCATGTTGTGGTTCAGGGGGCATGTTTGTACCCCTTTTACCTTTGAAGTTGTTTTCATCCCTTAATACACTTAGTTATGAACATAATCACTTGTTTAATGTGTAAACGCTTTTATACCCTTTCAATTATATATTAGAGTTATATTTTTATAATTTCAAATAAACGTAAGTGACAGAATTTTTACTTTTTCAATAAAGGGCTTTGTGTTGTGCGAAAGGATTGGAAGTGTGGTTCGAGACATGAAAAGACCCCCAGCATTGTTTGTGTACTGAGGATCTTAATCAAATTAAATATATTTGTTATTAAAGAATTAAGAGATATGGATTTTCAATATATTTAGCTAATACTTTTAAGAAATCGGCAGCGCTCGCACCATCAAGAATTTGATGATCAAACGTTAAACTTAATGGAATACGTGATACTTGTTTAACACTATCTCCTTCAAGTACAACTTCTTTAGAAAGTGCACCTACACCTAGGATTCCTGTTTCACCCAGGTTAAGAATTGGTGTGAAATATTCGATGCCACTAGTACCCATGTTAGTAATTGTAAAAGTAGCACCTGCCAGTTTAACATCATTTGTATTACCATCACGTACCGCTTCTGCTGAAGATTTAATCTCTTTAGCTAAAGCACCAATACTTTTAGTGTCTGCATTATTTATAACTGGTACCATTAACCCTTCGTCGAGTGACGTTGCTACACCTAAATGAACATCATCATATTCTGTAAGTTGACCATTTTCATATCGAGCATTCATTGCACCATAATCTTTAAGTGCTAAGACGATGGCTTTAGCTAACAATGCTGTGACAGTCAATTTAGTATCTTGATTTGCATTTTCAAGTTCAGCTGATAGTTTGTTTTTGAAATCTAACAAACGGTCAGCATCCACTTTACGATGTAACGTAAGTTGTGCTGTTTCGGCCAAGCTTTGACGCATATTCTGTGCTATACGCTTACGCATTGGATTTAGTCCTTCACCGACATTAGCACTGTTAAATTTAGTGTTCTTATCCTCTTTAGATTGCATATCCTCATTTTTTTCTTCAATATCATATCCTTGCTCTTCTACACGTTGAATATCTAATTTTGTTATACGATTATTACCGCCTGTACCTTGAATTCTAGTGATATCAAAGTTTTTATCCTCTGCCATCTTGCGTGCAAGTGGTGATATAAAGATACGTTTACCATTTTGAGGTTCAACATTATTAGACTTATTTGTATCTTCATCATGATTACTATCATCTTCATTTACAGAAGTTGTATCGTTGGTTTGTTGCTCTTCATCGTCTGATTGTGAGTTATTGGATTCTTCATTATCAGATTCAGTCGTACTACTTGATTCAGTACTTTCTCCTTCATCACCTATAATACCAAGTACAGATTTAACTTCAGTTTCTTCTCCGGCTTGAACTTTAATTTCGAGTAATATACCACTAGCTGGCGCTTCAACGTCTTGAGTCAATTTCTCAGAACTAATCGTACATACACTTTCACCTTGTTCAACCACATCTCCCTCTGCTTTAAACCACTCTTCGACTGTTCCTTCTTTCATTGTCATACCGAGTTTTGGCATAATAATATTTTCGCTCATCGTTCAACACCTCCTTGCCTATGAATTAACTTTTTTCAAGTCTTCAATTAGTTCAGATGCGACATCTAATACTTTATCTACGTTTGGTATATAGGCTTGTTCAAGGTTTGCTGCGAATGGAACTGGTGTATCCGGTGCAGTGACTTTCTTGATTGGTCCGTCTAAATAATCAAAACCAATATCACCAATAACAGATGCAACATCTCCCGCTACATTACATTGTGGATTTGATTCATCAATCACAATTAAACGACCTGTTTTCTTCACTGATTCTAGAACTGTTTCTTTATCCCATGGTGACACAGAACGTAAATCAATAACTTCAACTGAAACGTTATCTTCTTTTAATTTGTCTGCTGTTTGTTCAGCTACTGCCACCATTTTACCGATTGCAACAATTGTTAAATCATCACCTTCACGCGTCACTTTCGCTTTTCCAATTTCTATTGTATAAGGTTCTTCAGGCACATCACCTTTTTGTCCTAATAATGTTTTATCTTCTGAAAAGACTACTAAGTTATCATCTTGTACTGCTGCCATTAATAAACCTTTAGCATCATAAGGATTAGAAGGAACGACTACTTTTACACCAGGTATTGTTGCAAACATGTTATACAATGATTGAGAATGTTGTGCCGCTGCGCCTACACCAGCGCCATGAACTGTACGTACAACTAATGGAATTTTAGCTTTACCACCAAACATGTAACGCATTTTTGCACCTTGGTTCAAAATAGGATCTAAACCGAATCCAATAAAGTCATTGAACATTAATTCTGCAATAGGACGCATACCGGTAGCTGCTGCACCTACAGCAGAGCTGAGTGTAATATGCTCTGCGATTGGTGTGTCAATAACACGATCTCGACTATATTTTTTCGCAAGTCCTTTAGTTACACCAAAAACGCCACCAAATGTATCGTCATCTTTAATATGTTCTACACCTGCACCACCTGAAACGTCCGTACCAATGAGAATAACATTATCATCTTGTTCCATTGATTGATCGATTGCTTCGTTAATTGCACCCATAAATGTTAACTTGCGTTCTTCACTCATAGTTATGACCTCCTTTTAGGCAAATACATCTTCGTGTAATGAATCTACATCTGGTAATTCACTTTCATCTGCATATTTCACTGCATCTTCTACTGCTTGTTCAGCTGCTCGTTCAATTTCATTTAATTCTTCTTCTGTTAACCAACCTTCTTCAAGTGCTTGACGTTTAAAGTCTTCTGTTGCGTTTTTGTCCGCATTACGATCATTTGGTGATTTAACTTTTTGTTCGTCCCCTTCAAAATGACCATATTTACGATACGTGTCACACTCAATTAGCGTAGGGCCTTCACCATTTTTTGCTCGTTCTACAGCTTCTTGCGCTGCTTTATAAACTTCAACGACATCCATGCCATCCACTCTGACACCTGGCATGTTATAAGCTGAAGCACGCTCTGCAATTGTTTCTGAAGCACTGGCATAATCATGTGTTGTACCTTCACCGAATTGGTTGTTTTCACAAACAAAGATAACTGGAAGGTTTAAGATTGAGGCAAAGTTAAGCCCCTCATGGAAATTACCTTCATTGGCTGCACCATCACCAAAGAAACATACAGCAACATTCTTTTTACCTTGATTTCGAATAGAAATACCTGCACCAGTAGCAAGTCCGAAGCCACCACTTACGATACCATTGGCACCGAGCATTCCTTTATCTATTTCTGCAACGTGCATGGAACCACCTTTACCATGACCAAGTCCATCACGTTTACCCATTATCTCCGCCATCATGCCATTAAGGTCACATCCTTTGGCAATTGCATGTCCGTGTCCGCGGTGTGTACTTGTAATATAGTCGTCGTCTTCAAGTTGTGACATTACACCAGTTGCTACAGCTTCTTCGCCTACGTATAAGTGAACAAAACCAGGAATCTTACCGTCACTAAAGATTTTATGCACCTTTTCTTCAAAATATCGAATTTCATTCATCGTTTTATAAATCCAACGTGCTTGTTCTTTTTCCATCGTTAGTTCCTCCTATCATTCATTGATTTGTTCTGTTATCACATATGAATGGCTTTTCCAAAGTATGCATCCGCGCTCTCGCCAATTGCTTCGGATAGAGAAGGATGTGGTTGAATGATGTTAGATAACTCATTCATTGTACCTTCTGAAGCTTTGACACCTAATACTTCACTGATTAAATCTGTAGCATGTGGACCAACAATAAAAGCACCTAAGACCTCTCCATATGCTTTATCAGTTACAATTTTGATAAAGCCTTGTACTTCTCCTTTTACGAGCGCCTTTGCATTTCCTTGAAAAGAAGATTGTGTAACAGATACGTCATAACCCGCTTCTTTAGCTTGAGACTCAGATAAACCAACTGATGCGGCTTCAAGACGAGTATAAATACAACGTGTAATATTGTTTGGAGATACTGGCGTTGGTTTTAATCCAGCCAAAGTTTCAACAACATGTAATCCATGTGAACTCGCTGAATGTGCAAGTTGATAACCCTTAACAAGGTCTCCAATAGCATATACATGATTAATTGTTGTTTGATAATGTTCATCGACTTGTACAAATTTACCATCCATATCGATATCTAGATCTTCAACTACCTTGATGTTCGGTTGTCGACCAGTTGCCACTAATAAAGTATCAAATGAAACATCTTCATGATTATCCAAAATCACTTTAGAGGTTGTTACTTTAGATATCTTTGCGCCTGTTAAAATTCTTATACTTTGATTCTTCAAATGGTCCTTTAACAGTTCACGTACTTCTTCAATCTCGGTGAGAAGAATATCTTCATTAACTTCAATCATGGTAACCTCGACTCCTAAATCAGCCATTGAAGATGCTAACTCAGTAGCTATAACACCACCACCAATAATTGCGAGTTGTTTAGGCAACGTTTCTATATCAAAAAATGTGTCTGTCGTTTCATACTTTATGTCATTTAATCCTTCAATAGGTGGAATAAAAGGTTTACTACCAGTTGCTAGAATAATATCTTTCGCTTGATATGATTGATTACTAACTTTAACTTCTAAATCTTTCGTTACAGTAGCTTCACCCTTAATGAAAGTAACTTTGTTTTTCTTTAATAATTGCTTCACACCACCTGTGAGCGTGCTAACAATGTGTTGTTTCCGTTGCACTAATTTAGAGAAGTTTACTTTCATCCCTTGTGTCTCAATTCCCCAATCATTGGCCTTACGTATATCATGTGCTTTCGTTCCATGTTCGAGTAGTGTTTTAGAAGGTATGCAACCTACGTTTAAACAAGTCCCCCCTGCGTTTGTTTTCTCTACAATTGCAACCTTTTGACCTAATTGTGCAGCGCGAATAGCGGCAACATATCCACCAGGTCCTGCACCAACCACAATCAAATCATATGAGTCCATCATCACTATCACTCACTTCCGTAAGATCATATCGTTGTGCATCCCAAAATATTCTGTAAAAACATAGAAATGAGATATGCCATATTCTCAATGTAAGCGTTTTCTCATTTCTTTAATTACATTCTATACTCTTGATTTTGAATTTTCAAGTAATTGTAAAATTAAATTTTTAGGTTCTGTTGCAAAGTTAAAAATCATGTAATATTTATACTGAAAAACGAAAAATAATTAATACTAACAAAACTCTTTACTGTTAAAACAATATTTGCTTTTATAGTTTTGTATAGATGTGCATATAATTTTAACTTTGCAACAGAACCAATAATTATTTCCTTTAGTATTTCATATGTGAATTTACAAGTTGTGAATGGTTTACATTCATATACAATTCAGGTTTTAATAAATTATCCTCATTGATATTAAAAATAATATATCTAATTTCTTCTTCTTGTCTTAAATGAGGATTTTTAAAAAATAATGAAAAGAAATGAAGCGCTTGTACTATACTCTTTATTATTTCATCCATATCATAAGGATCTTTTTCAAAATTATCATGTGCAACATACCAAGCATGAGCTAATGTAGTAATATATTTAGACTGTACTTCATAATCATATTCCACTTTTAAAGGAAATACATACGCATTACCAACTGTATACTCATCGAGTGTTTTTTTACCTTTTGAGTAATAGCTTGCAAGATGCTCCATTATTTCCTGACTATCAAAACCTAACGCTACATCACCATAATTTGATAATGCTTGCGAATAATCATTTTCACTAAAGGACCATACGTATACATCATCTGGCAAAATAGTATTTAATTCTTCTAATTTGAGGATTATATCATTAGGTGCCCCAAGTAATTTTAATTCTTTTTTCATTAACTCATATACATATTTAATTTCTTTATTATCGTTCATATAATGTATTGATCCTATTAAAAAAGTAGATGATGAAAGAATTCTTTCAAATGCTTCATAGGAAGTGTAATGATATAATTTTTTTAATTTATTTGGGTCTGCATAGAATTCATTTGCAATAATCTCTGGTTGAGCATGTTGATAAAAATTAGAATTTTTATCATAGTAATCATTTAATAATTGCATACCATCATTATTCATTGATTGCACAGTTGTTTTTACAGATTCTGGTACATTTGGATCTTTAAGCATTTTTGCTAATTCTTTCATACTATTCTCCCCCATACTATTTATTCATTAATTGATTCCAACTCATCGGTTATATTGCTTGACCCGTATGGTTTCGCTTCCATAATCCAATTTACATGGTTTGCTAAACCATCCAAATCAGGAAATAATGATAATTCATTTATTCCATAATATGATAATTCTTCTCTTAACCTTGTTCTATACTTTTTATCAATTATAATTTTAGTTAACTCTTCATTTTTCGATATGTTATCTTCAATTGAAGCAGTTGGTTGATCATGAATTGTAAAAATACCACTTTGCCTTACTACTCTTGTTGCTAACCCATTTGGTTTTACTTTCTTTATCCCCTTGCTCTCAAATGGATGTACTTCCTTTACATTAATATCTGATTTTTTTAAATAAGGATAAATAACAACATCGCAATCCTCAAAGTCTTTCACAGCAAAATATGCTGCTACTAAAGGATTAAAGCTCCAATCTAATAGTCTAGTCGCTAACCCGTGATGCTGGGCAATGGTTAACATATCCCAATCATTATAAGACTCCTTAAGGAAAATCATAGCCTGACGTTGCCATGCATAAAAAGTTTCTTCATCATTGTATTTGTCATACGGCGAACGCCCTGCTTTTGGCACCAAATCCCATTTTTCATTACTATGCCCTCTAAATAACCATAAACTGTTGCCTCTGTAACCATCGAGAACTTCGTGTAATTCTTTAAATGATTTAATTTTTCCTTTCATAAATACCCCCAAAAACAGAACGTACGTTCCCTTTATTTATATAACTATCTTAGCTTATATTTAAATAGAAGTAAATGATAATAAAGGAATGACTATATACATGACACTAAAACTAATTTCAAAGTATAACTCTGAATTCATGCAGGATATAATCAATCAAATAAACATATCGTTAGAAGATATTGAAGGTTCATCAACAATTGAAGTCGAATTCGATAATGAAGGCAATTATACACGTTATCAATTTCAAAATAATAAACTTTATATAAAAAATATTTTACCAAATTTAATTTATTTGTTAGGTATTGATGATGGTGTAGATACTTTTATGCGTGGATTCAACGAAGGATTTTATGAAGTCTTAACAAGGTTTATATATGCCTCAAACTTAGATGATCAATTTGAAGAGTATAAAAATGCAATTTTCACTTATTTGTTCACACCTAAAGGTAAACTAAAGGAACATGTACTATTAAAATTACATAATGATGGATCTATAGCTCTTGACGACACTACTTTTAAAAGAGCTACTGTAAATACTACTTTTGGTTATAAAAATAATATACCTTTTAGATTTTACGATGAAAATAATCCGAATATCACATCACTGGATAATATGCTAAACACTGCTTTTACAATTAAAAATGGTCTCGAACGTAAAAACTATAATTATTCAAATAACTATTCCTCATCATATTCACATGAAGAATGGGAAAACTTAAATATGATTGCTGATATAAGTACACAAGTCAATATAGATTTAAATGACAAAAATAATGAGATATTTCAAAGATATTTCACAAAAGAACAACTTATTTCATCTATAATACAGACACTATTAAATAGGTTCCCTGATATCAACACAGATGAAGAAAAACAGATAACTGCAAATCTAAATTCATTAATTGGTAAATTATCAAAAGACAACATTCGTGGAAGGTTCCCTTTTAGTGATGTACTAACAATTTTGTCTGTTTTTTATTTTAGATATTTGTACATAGACAGTAATACACATGCTAAACACAAAAATGCATCTGGCAACAATAGCTATTTTGCTTTACTATTTAACAAGCAAGAATTAAATATATTAAAAAAGCAAAAAGTTAATTATTCAGAACTCCAAGATTTTGAGGAACAAAAATTAAAATTCAACGCTGATTTTCAACAACTACATAACGACATAGATGAATTAACTGAAAATCACTTACACATTGTCTTCACAGATGACAAATTAGGAAATGAAGATGATGAAGGTGATTTTTCATCTTTTCATATCATCGATAATGAACTTATAAATGCATCAAATTTGTTTATACATAAATTATTTTATATGGATCAGCTACCATTTATGGAAACTTTGCTTAGTACTTTATCAGGTGTTTACACTCATATTTGCGAGAACATGAATTTCTTTCATACAAATGCGCCTATAGAAGTTCTTAATTTGAGTAATCAAATTATAAAAACGACAAAAAAATGGAGTAATACAATAACACCTCTCCATGCTAAAAATGACTTAACTCATAGTAAATCAAATAAGTACGACCTAAACTTATTCATTTATGACTTTAAAATTTCTAGTGAAACTCATCTATCTCTAATTAATTCTATGAATGTAATTGATAATCTAAACTTGAGACAAAAATATTTTAAAAAATAATTACTACAACTCAATCTCTTTAGTACCAATCTTTATTCAACCTAACTGTCTAACCAATCATTCTTGGTTAGACAGTTAGGTTTATTTTTGTGTGATGTAATACACGTAATGAATCTTTATGATTCAGAAAAAATTATAAAGGCGGTAATTACTTATGAAGTATAAACCTATTCGAGTAATACAATTGTATGGAGCATCAAAGAAAGCTGCGAAACAAAAATACAGCGGAGAGACGTTCATCTTTAATGACTTAGTAAATCAGGTTGGCACTTTCAACTGTACTACTAATGAAATTAGAGAAGTAGGTCGCATGTTTGGGGCGTGGGAAAGAAAAGGATGCGACGCTCCTATCAAAAGAATTTCTAACAAATCTCCTATCCTGTATCAAAAAATTCGACTTTTTAATACAGGAGGTAAACGCTAATGGCTAACAACATCTTCGAGCAATATCCATACTGGTTAGATTCAACTGCATGGTATGAACTTATTCGAGCAAAAAACAAAAATGACGAAGATAAGATAATTCGTTTATCTAGTCCAATCATCATAGAAAACAAATTTCTCGACCCTACTACAGGGGTTGAGAAATTGACTATCACGGATGGCAAAAATATTGAACGTATTGAAACGTCAGATATTCTAACGACACAAAAGTTACCTAGACTGGTTATGTTTGGGTTCAGCATCAATGAAAAGTACATTAAATCGCTAGGTAATGCACTACAATTAATGCGTCAATCACTGCCCGTTTCTACATTGTATACAGGTGTAGGTGTCTTAAGTACTGATGAAGGTACTGTCATTTCATTAGATGAACCATATCTTTCAAAAGACATCGAGCAGTCTCAGGCTGATGAAATCATTTGTGAAACAAAGTATGACTTACAACCTAAAGGTACATTTGAAGGCTGGTGGCAAATGTATCTTGATGAAGTAAAAGGAAACTTGTTACTGGAGCTTGCTGTGATATTTGGTGTTTCTTCATTAGTGACTGCGTTCTTAAAAACAAAGCATGAAGTCGAATATTTTGGCACGATATTTTCATTTATGGGGAACTCTAGTACGGGTAAATCGACTGCAGCGGCATTAGCAGTTTCAATAGCAGGTAATCCATCTAAAGGTGACCAAACATTATTCAGAGGTTGGAACGGCACCCGTAATGCAATTGAAGGATACTTAAGTAACAACTTTGGTGTTCCTATTGCCTTAGATGAATTATCAGCAGCTACCTTTAAAGATACAAATGGTTTACTTTATTCCCTAGCAGAGGGGCAAGGTCGTCTACGTGCTAATCGAGAAGGAAATGTAAAAAATCCTCACCACTTTGGATCTAGTGTGATTAGTACAGCAGAACACACAATATTCAAAGATGCTAGTGCAAATGATGGTTTGAGAGCAAGATGCATCGAAATATCTGAAGCCTTTACGACAAGCGCTGACAATGCGGACGCCATTAAAAAAGGAACATCAAAAAACTATGGACACGTAATGCCGTTAGTAGCTGAATATCTTCTAAATCGTGAATCTGAAGTAATCAAGTGGTTTCATAGAGAACACGATTGGTTCAAAACTCAGCTTAACAGTGAAACAAACAATGTAGGTATTCGAATGTTCAAACGCTATGCAACAATAACGACATCAGCAAGAATATTAGAACGTGTAATTGCAACCCCTATCGATTTGGTCGCAGTTAGAGAGTACCTAGTTAGTTATCATGTAGATTCCGTAAGTGAACGCAGTTTGGCGGCCAAAGCGATTGATAGTGTGGTTCAATTCGTGGCACGCAATCGTAGTAAGTTTGCAGAAAGTAAAAAACTCTCCATAATGACTGAAAATTATGGCCTTATTGAGCTGAAAGACGATCACATTCAAGTCAAGATGCTTAAAGATGTTTTTAAACATATGTTAGAAGAAAACCAATACCAAGATGTAAAAAATGTAATAGATAGTTTAAGAGCAGAAGGATATATCCAGATGGATTCCGATCGGATAGCTATCAAACGTAATGTCAAAGATACTCAAGGCAAAACAAAAACGATCTTGTTCTACCATCTTGTATTGCCTAGTGAGTTTGCACCTGTTCTCGGTTTAAGCTCAAATTCTGAACCATACACACCACCGCAATTTGATAATAATACAACAAATAAGGAATTACTCAACAAATTTGTTAAAGATGGTAGAGAATGGGAAGAAAAGGGCGATTTAGAACTCTAAATATAAATATCGCTACAACGCGCTATGCGTTGTAGCTCATTAAATTAATCGGAGGCATAAAAATGAAAACAAACGTCAACTTATTAAATTACACAATTGATTCAGTAGAAGTCGATGATCATCAAAAACCTATTGTCGTTAATTATATCGACAGATACTACCATATGCAACAATATGTATTAACTGAAACGGAACAGAAGCTACTAAAATTTTATCACTTGTACCCTGAATTCATAAATGAAAAAGAGATAACTGAACATATTGTTCCAAGTACACAGAGTGAACGAATAACAATGCAACATGTTATCAATTCAATATAATTTGATATTTGGAGGTTGAACCATATGGACGAATTAATCACATTACTCGCTGATTTAGTGATTGAAGAAATCAATCACTTTGATGACTAATAATAACGCCCAACACCTCACTGGTGTTGGGCTCATCTATAAATTCGTTCATAAATATATATTATCACTGTGGAAGGAGGAAACAGGATGAAACAAGCAATTGGTTACTTACGACAGAGCACTACAAAGCAACAATCTTTAGCAGCACAAAAACAAACCATCAAGGTATTAGCCGAAAAACATAATATTCAACACATTACCTTTTATAGCGATAAACAATCAGGACGTACTGATAAGCGGAATGGTTATCAACAAATTACTGAACTAATTCAACAGGGACAATGTGACGTATTATGTTGTTATAGATTAAACCGACTTCATCGCAATCTTAAAAATGCATTAAAACTCATGAAATTGTGTCAAAAATACCATGTCCATATCTTAAGCGTTCATGATGGCTATTTTGATATGGATAAAGCATTCGATCGGCTCAAACTCAATATTTTCATCAGCTTGGCCGAACTAGAATCTGATAATATAGGCGAACAAGTCAAAAATGGAATCAAAGAAAAAGCTAAACAAGGTAAAATGATTACAACACATGCACCCTTTGGGTATCACTATCATAATGGTACTTTCACAATAGACACAGTAAAAGCACCAACAATAAAAGCTGTGTTCAATTATTACCTTCAAGGCTATGGTTATAAAAAAATTGCACAATATTTGGAAGAAGATAATAAGTTAATCAACCGAAAACCATATCAAGTACGTAATATTATCCTTAACCCTAATTACTGTGGCCGCGTTATCAATCAATACGGACAATATGAAAACATGTTCCCAGCTATTGTCAGTACAACGATATACGAAGAAGCTCAAGTTACCCGAACTCAGAAACAAGTAGAACGTAAGCCGTCAGAAAATCAACTCAAACAAAAAATCAAATGTCCCTATTGTCATTCGACACTCACAAACATGACTGTCCGAAAACCAGATCATTCATTGCGTTACTATGTCTGTCCGCAAAATATGAATAACGCTCGCTTTGTTTGTAAATTTAAAGGAATCAACGCACAGGAATTAGAAACAAGTGTTTTAGCGACTTGTCAGGACTTCTTTCAAAATCAACAGCTCTATTCAAAAATAAACCATACTATTCAACAACGACTCAAAAGACAAAGAGATATAGAAACTAAAACTACACTCAATCACGAGCAGCTGATAGAAAAATTAGCCCAAGGCAAAATTGATGCAGAAACGTTCAGAGAACAAACGCAATCATTACATCAACAATCAAAACCTATATCATCAATCAGTGCGTATCAAATTCGAAAAGCTTTCCAAAACATCATTCAAGAACGTTTCACGCTAAACATGTTGTACCCCTATATTGATGAAATTAATATTTCTAAAAATAAAGGCCTCGCTGGCATCTATTTCAAAAACGAACCACTGAATATTGTAAAGCAGACTATGAAATTATCAATTGTATAATTAAAGAAAGGATAGATTATAATGGATAAAATGAAGAAAAAGCTTGTAGGAGGCTACATTCGCGTGTCCACAGAGAGACAAGTAGAGGGTTATAGCATCGAGGGGCAAATTACACAAATAGAGCAATATTGCCAATTTAACGGCTATGAACTCGTTGATATATATGCAGATCGGGGTATATCAGGAAAATCTATGAACCGTCCTGAATTACAGCGCATGTTAAATGATGCTAAAAATGGAAAATTAGACTGTGTTATGGTTTATAAAACAAATCGTTTGGCACGTAATACTTCCGATTTACTTACAATCGTCGAAGAACTTCATCGCCAAAATGTTGAATTTTTTAGCTTGTCTGAACGCATGGAAGTCAAAAATTCAACAGGCAAGTTAATGCTCCAGATACTTGCAAGTTTTTCCGAATTTGAAAGAAATACAATTTTAGAGAACATTTACACCGGACAACATCAAAGAGCTTTAGAGGGCTATTATCAAGGCAATCTTCCATTAGGATATAATAACATACCTGATAATAAAAAAGAATTAATTATTAATCAACATGAAGCTAACATCGTTAAATATATCTTTGAATCTTATGCCAAAGGTCATGGTTATCGTAAAATAGCCAATGCACTCAATCATAAAGGTTATGTCACTAAGAAAGGCAATCCATTTAGTATTTCAGCTGTTACTTATATTCTCTCAAACCCATTCTATATTGGTAAAATTCAATTCGCGAAATACAAAGATTGGAATGATAAACGTCGTAAAGGCTTGAATGATAAGCCAGTAATCGCCGAAGGCAAACACACCCCTATTATTAGCCAATCATTATGGGATAAAGTCCAAGCACGTAAAAAACAAGTAAGTGAAAAACCACAAGTCCATGGTAAAGGAACCAATATTTTAACTGGATTAATTTCGTGTCCACAATGTTCTGCTTCAATGTCTGCGAGCACAACAGTTAATACACTTAAAGATGGAACTAAGAAACGCATTCGCTATTATTCTTGTAGTAACTTTCGCAACAAAGGATCAAAGGTATGTTCGGCCAATAGTGTTAGAGCCGATGTCATTGAAAAATATGTTATGGACCAAATACTTGAAATTGTCAAAAGTGATAAAGTTCTCAAACAAGTTGTCGAACGCGTCAATCAAGAGAATCATGTAGATGTAGCAGCACTCAACCATGATATTGCTTATAAACAACAACAATTTGATGAAATTAACACTAAACTTAAAAATCTAATTCAAACCATCGAAGACAATCCAGACTTAACATCTGCACTCAAACCAACCATTCATCAATATGAAACACAACTGAATGATATTACAAACCAAATTAATCAACTAAAGCAGCAACAAAATCAAGAGAAACCATCTTATGATACGAAACAAATCGCTCTCCTATTACAACGAATATTTCAAAACATAGAATCCATGGATAAATCACAACTCAAAGCATTATACCTTACGGTCATTGATCGTATCGATATTCGTAAAGATGGGAATCATAAAAAGCAATTCTATGTCACACTCAAGCTCAATAATGAGATTATTAAACAACTTTTCAATAATACCTCTCTCGACGAAGTGCTCCTCAGCACTTCGTCTTTATTTTTACCTCAAACGCTCTTTCTTCAAATCTAATATCTATGTACTGTCCTTTCGTCATTCAATAACACCTATCTAATAAACATCTTCAGCATCCTAAGCAGTCATAACTCAATGTGAAGCTTATATTGATATGACGAAAGAACATCCCAAAACAAAATACAAGTGGGATAGTAACGGGATTGGCTAACTTCATGTAGGAGAAGGATTACGCAAGCGTAATCCCAAAATCCCGTTATTATTTATAAATAAATAATATAAAAAGAAAAAAGTAAATCATAACCACACCTACAAATCCAAATGATATATAAATATATAGCTATATTTCCTAAGAAATGATCGGGATAACGGGATTTCCTTGTCATATCAACAATTATCACGACTTTCGATTGGGATCTTTTCTGTATTTCAGTGGGATTTCTAAGCGAAACAAATGGTATTTCAAACTTATATTATCAATAAGATGTATCACGTACATACATCAATCAAAATACATTAGGAGGTCATAACCATGACACTAGAACAACAACTCAAGCATTATATAACCAACTTATTCAATCTGCCAAAGGAAGAAAAATGGGAATGTGAATCCATCGAGGAAGTCGCTGACAATATCCTTCCTGACCAATATGTAAGACTTGGCCCACTTAGTAATAAAATACTTCAAACCTATACCTACTACTCTGACTCACTTCACAAAAGCAGTCTCTATCCGTTCATTCTCTATTATCAGAAACAGCTCGTAGCCATCGGCTATATAGACGAAAACCATGATATGGATTTCTTATATCTACACAACACCATCGTGCCCCTTTTGGATCAACGATACTTACTAACAGGAGGACAATAATATGCATAAATATATCAAACTAACACAATTAGCAATCACTATCCTAAGCGAAATCATTACATGGATGAAAGAATCAGAACGAAAGGAAAACGCTTATGAATAGATATATTACTCGTGGTATTGCCCAAAACTTACCTATCTCCTTACAAAAACAATTATGGCAACTCATCTCTGAACGTGAAAACGGACAGTCCAAGGAACTAGAAGCAATAGATTACTTTCATATCTTCCAGTTCAACATGCACAATAACCAATTATATATCAAACACCAACAAGAACGACCAGCGTACGTAAAAACGCATAAGGCAAATGTCAAACAGTCTATCGATATCAATAAGGTCTACATTATAAAAGAAGATGACGTAGACCTTTCTTATTACATTATGTTATTACCAAATGAATATTAAGGAGATAAAATCAATGGAAAATATCACAAATACACTTGTCACTACTGCAATATTTGACGAAAAGAGAACTCACCGCTACTTACTAACAAAGACATGGGACGATAGCAAGAAGACTGCTACAGTCATCACAATGTATCCAAACTACGATGGCATTATAAATATCGATCTCACTACACAACTCATTATCAATCAACTATCACAACAAGATATTGGTACAGTGCACTTCGTTAATCTTTATTCAAATATCACTACACCTAAAAACTTAAAGCATTCGAAGGATGCTTACGATAAACACAGTGACATTCATATTATGAAGGCTGCTTCAGATAGTGATGCAGTGATACTAGCTTGGGGATCATATGCCAAAAAGCCGAACGTCCAGGCTAGGGTTGGACAAGTATATGAATTACTTAAAGAACATAAGAAGAAAATTAAGAAGCTCATCAATCCAAAAACTAACGATATTATGCATCCATTAAATCCTCAAGCAAGACAAAAATGGATTCTAAAAGGTTAGTAATTGAAAAATGCTAACTTTTCCTTTTTATAAAGTAAGAATATGTTCTAGCAAAGTTACTTTATGATATAATATAAAATCGAGTTAATAACATATTAAACTGAGGTGAGACCTATTAAACCAATAATAAAATACCCTGGTGGTAAAAGCGCAGAGTTAAAAATAATTAAAAAATATCAACCAAAAATTATTGACAATTACATTGAACCATTTGTTGGGGGAGGAGCTGTTTTCTTCGACACACTTCCGAAGAACAAATCATTCATTAACGATAGCTCAAAAGAACTTATGCTTTATTATAAAGCAATTAAAAATAACGATGAAAAATTCATAACATTTTTAGAAAAAATAAACAATATTTGGATGGAAACACGAAACATAATTATTGATAACAAAAATGAATATTTGCTTCGCTATATTCACAATTTAAAATTACTAAAGTCTACGAGAACGTATTATAAACACATGCCTGAATTCAAAGTGTAAAATAACGTCTATGTAATATCATTTTTTAATAGGTGAATTACTCTACTCAAAATACAGTATCAACTCGATATTAAAATTTTTTAAGATTTATCCACTAATTGTTACACAATACGTTTAAGCAAGTAAACTGTTACTAAGATAATACATTTTATCATCATTATAAGCTACCCTATTATAAAAATATGATATCCTTATAATTATCCTAAAAAATTCTCATTTACAAGCTAATACTCTAAGTATTAGGATATTAAGAGTTTCATATTTATATTAATTTTAAATAGAAAGGTAAATAAAACAATGAAAAACAATTATATTAATTCTATATTACAAGGTGATTGTATAGAAAAATTAAAATTAATTGAGTCAAATTCAATAGACTTAATTTTTGCAGACCCTCCTTATAATATGCAAATACAAGGAGAACTAACTCGAGTAAACGGAAGTAATTTTAATGGTGTCTCTAATGAAAGTTGGGATAAATTTGACAGTATAAAAGCATATAAAGATTTTTGTCGAAAGTGGTTAATAGAATGTCAAAGAATACTAAAAAATAAAAATTCTTCAATCTGGATAATAGGTTCATATCAAAACATTTATATAATAGGTGATTTGTTACAAGAATTAGGATTTTGGCTAATTAATGATATCATTTGGAAAAAAAGTAATCCAACACCAAATTTTAGAGGTACTAAGTTTACTAATGCTCAAGAAACATTACTTTGGGCAACGCCTAATAAAAAAACAAAATATACTTTTAACTATAAAACAATGAAAAATATAAATAATGGCAAACAAATGACAAGCATATGGGAATTACCAGTTGCAAGTGGTTCAGAAAGATTAAAAGATATTGATGGGAATAAATTACATCAAACACAAAAGCCCGAAAAATTGCTTTACAATATAATTATTTCTAGTACTAAAAAGGGCGATACTATATTAGATCCTTTTTTAGGAACCGGAACAACAGCCACAATTTCAAAAAAACTTGGTAGAAATTATATTGGTATTGAACAAGATAAAAAATATATACACTACGCTGAACAAAGAATTAAAAATCAAGTAGTTATTGATGATGATTATGTAAATGCAGTACTTGATAAAAAATTAGTACGTGTTCCCTTTAAAAAACTGATAGAAGAAGGTTTTATAGACAAGAATGAATACATTTACTTTAATAAAACTGAGGAGTATGCAGTTATCTCAGATGTCAAAGAATTGTTATACAATGGAAAACATTATTCTATTCACTCATTAGCTGGCATTTTAAAAGGCTTGGAAAGAGCTAACGGTTGGGATTATTGGTATGTTAAACGTAATAATAAATATATTTCAATCGACCATTATCGTAAATTATATCGTGAAAAATACTCATAATAAAATAGCCTATATAGGCTATTTTATTATTTTTCCTAGATTTTCATTAATTTTTTCATAATTTTTCATTTTTCTACTAGTAAAATCATATTCTTCAATTTGTGCATTAATAAATTGTTTTAAAAGTAAAAGTGATTTCTTTTCAGGAAATATGATTGGAAAAATATAATCAACTACTTTATCATTTTCAAATAATTTACTCAAAAACGATATACTTTCTTCTTCAATAATTGTTTTAAAAGCGCGCATTGTTTCTTCTGGATCTTTATCAAAATTTAATTCTGGCAAATCAGGAATATCCTTTTTCCATAATTCTAGATATTTACAAATTTCATACCACATATCAGGTAACTCATTAATGTCTAATTCATTAGCTAAGAATTTAAATATTTCTCCACCATATGCCAAACAAAACTCATCATCTGATTTCTCTAATTTTTCCAATTCTGTAATATAGTACTTTTTATTTTTCACTAAACTATCATCAATAAACCACATACTGCCGATTATTTTATAGCCTCTATAGTAATCTTTTAATACGTTATATTTATCTTTAAAATTGGTAAATTGACCGCTTTTCTTAGTACTATCATGATCATCCCTTATTTTCTGTTCTATAAAAATAACTTTATTACCATATTTAAAAACTTGATCCACATTTAAGTCTTTACCATTTTTTGGATTTTTATAATCTTGTGGCAACTTTTCCAATCCATAATCACTAAACATCTCCCTGAATACACTCTCTAAGGCATCACCATACTTGATTTCCAAAGATTGAGTAAAGTTTTGAATAAGTTTACCTTTTGGTGTTGAAGCTCTAAAAATCCCAACAAATCTTGATGGATTTTTTTTTAAATTTTTTAACAATGTTACTTTTGCATCAGTAAACAACGTATCATCTAATACTTGCTTAAAGTCACTGTAATTCATAATTATTACCCTCCATTAAACATTCTAAATAATTATATCTCTATTCATATTATAGTACTATCTACTCAAACTTTCATTTGAATTTCTATTATTTCTAAAAACCGCATCACTTATGATACGCTTCACCGCGCATGATTTTAAACGCACGGTAGACTTGCTCGATTAAGACGACGCGCATCATCTGGTGTGGAAATGTCATTTTACTGAATGATAAGGCGTAGTCGCTTCTGTTTAAGACGTCTTGATGCAAGCCATTGGAACCACCTATAATAAATGTGAAGTCGCTTTGGCCACGTGTCATGCGGCTTTCTAATTCTTTAGAAAGTCCTTCAGAAGTCAGCATATTGCCTTTTATTTCTAAAGTAACGACTGTGGATTGTGGTTTTACTTTTGCTAGTAAGCGTTGGCCTTCTTTTTCTTTCACTTGTTCAACTTCTTTGTCACTCATATTTTCGGGTGCTTTTTCATCTGGTACTTCAATAATTTCAATTTTGGAATACGCACCTAAACGTTTTTCGTATTCAGCTATGGCTTGTTTCCAGTATTTTTCTTTTAATTTGCCAACTGCAAGTATAGTAATTTTCATAATATGCCTCCTGTAAAAGCTTAAAAATCAATAGTTATTAGACTTATCCACAAGTTATGCACTTATTCACACAATTCTCTCTTATTATAACAGGAATGTATACGATATTTTAAAATATTTTACGTTTTTTTCACAAGAAAGAGTGGATAACCTGTTTATTTGTGGATAACTCTGTGTATAATGTGGGTGTTTCTCTGTTAATTGTGCACATCTCTGGATAACTTTGGATAAATACGTGGATAAGTTGCCGATTGTCTTACATACTTATTCACAAAATTTACGTTTATTTTACAAAATCTCATATTAATTCATGCTATAAGGTAAGTTATCCACTGTTTATAAATTATCAGATAAATGCATATATGTAACTACTTTAATTAGCTCGTCATTTTATAAAATTGATAGTTAAACAAACCTCTAATTTAGTTAAAATGTTTTCGTCGTGTCATCACAGCAAGATGACTAGGGTTAAAATGATACTGAACTATGGTTCATGCATAACTCTTCGATAACTCAATAATATGAAAACTGCTGCTTTAACTAGATTTACGTTTAGCCATCGTGTTAAAAATTACTCAATTTCACTTCATATTCCAACTACGCTTCGAATCATCTTCAGCAAATCCATCAAGATCCTCTAACTTTTCAAACAAGCCGTTTCAACAATAGTTTACAGTAGTCTTAGGTAGTGCATAAAAAAGCCCTAACCGCTTCAATGAAGGGCAAGGGCTGCTTATTATAGTGTATATATTGGTGTAGCTTGAGCTTTGTCTGTGTCGCAGAGGAGTACTTCTTTTTCTGTATCGATGTCGTGTTCGTTTAGGACTTGGCCAACACTCATACGAGCAAGGTCTTTCATGTTGTTATCTTGTGATAAGTGGGATAAGTAGATGCGTTTCGTACTGCCTGTAATGACGTCTGTCATGGCGAGCCCTGCATCTTCATTAGATACGTGTCCCATATCACTGAGGATACGTTGTTTTGTCTTCCATGGATAGCCACACATGCGAAGCATGTCAACGTCGTGATTACTTTCGAATACGAAAGCATCGCTGCCTTGAATCATGCCTTTCATGCGATCTGAAACGTAGCCTGTGTCTGTAAGTATCGTGAATTTTTTATAATTATTATGGAAGATATAAAACTGTGGATCTATGGCATCGTGAGACACGTTGAATGATTCAATATCAAAGCCTGCAATAGACTTAGTCTCGTATGGATTAAAAATGAATTTCTGATCCATTGGGATTTTACTATCTTTCTTTTCGATTGCCGACCATGTTTTTTCGTTTGCGTATATTGGCAATCCGTATTTACGTGCTAAGACACCAAGGCCTTTAATATGGTCGGAATGTTCATGTGTTACTAAAATGCCGTTTAAATGCTTAATTTGTTTGTCGATCTGACCAAACAGTTCTTCCATTTTCTTACCTGTCAGGCCTGCATCGACGAGAATACTACCTTTATCACTTTCTACATAAGTGGCGTTACCTGTACTACCACTCGCTAATACACTCATTCGTATCAAGCGATTCACCCTTTCTAATCGATAAACACTCGTTGCTTATAATTTGTATAGGCAGTCTACGGTTTATGTGACCTCAACATGCCCTCTGTCTAATTATTAAAGTTTTTATATCTGTTATCTGTTGAAACTGTTTTTTAAATTATGTACTTTTGAACTATCCCATGTGGTACATATTTATGTTTACATGCGTTCATCTTAAATCAACGCAGTTGGTTTATAACCTTTATTTAACAATAATCTATTTTAACATACTTTGAAGCTTAAATTGAATTTATTGTTTAATGTGGTATCTTGATTTTTAAAATACTGTGGCCTATGTACATAATAAAAGAGCGGTATCAAAATCAATGTTAATACTTTTGATTTCGTATATCCGCTCTCTTATTTTTATGATAAATCTTCAACACTCACTAAACGGTATGCTTGTGTGAAGTCATAAATGCTATGTCCGCACTATTCTTCAACAATTTTGGGACTGTCTGAAATAGCTTCGACGTAATATGTCTTGGATTCGTCTTTATGTTTTACTTTGATTTCCCAATTGGCTTCTAGTACTTGCACGTTAGGTTCTTTAACAACGGTATAATAGCCGAGTCGGACGTTGGTCACTTCATCGTTTCGTTTAAGGTAACGATTATAATAAAGTGCTTCTATCGCGCTTTTCGCAGTGTTTACTTGTTTCTTATCGTTGTTAGCACCTTCTGATGGCTCTATGGATTTCATAGCTGTTTGTCTGTAGCTTGATGCTTTACCATCGTCATTGATATTAAATTTGAGTTGTGCTTTACTATTATTCATGATTGGAAAGTCGTTATAAGTCTGTTCAAAAGTAACATTTTTATCGTCAATTTTACTCATTTCGTAATTTTGACCTTTAAAGATTTTATCTTTAACATACGATTTTAAATCTGTGTATTGATCGTTACCTACATCAATTGGATCATTGATTTCACCTTTGATTTTTTGACCGGCTTCTTCGCTTGTAATACTTGAACGTGCTTTTGCATAAGATGAAAAATCATTAGATCTTGCAGTGAGTAGTTGCATTTCTATATTTTTAACGCTTGGCAAATTTTCAGGAATTTCTATCTTTTCTTGTTTAAAATTCACTGCATTTTCGTCGGCGCTATCGTTAATATGAGATTTGTTGACTTTATCAATATAGATGATGATAAGGCTGATGTTCACTAGAATAAATACAAAAATAAATAATGTTTTCGTGTGTTTCCAGTTCATTTATTCTAGCCCCCCATCTTTGTATGCACGCCACTTATTATCGTACTCTACATACCAACATGGCTTAAACTCACTATTGCGCTGGATTTCTATATCTCCGTTGTCCTGTTTATCTTCCATGCGGTAACCAATGGTCATGTTTGTTACCTTTTCGAAATCTACTTCAGGATTATTGGCTAGTTCCGAACGGACAGTTTCAGCGCCTGGCAGGTTGACTTCTTTTTCGCCACTATCAATAGTTACATTCGCTTTTAATAACGTACGCGCATAGCTATAAATACCTTTATTGCCCCAAGAGACTTTCAATGTATTTAAATCGTCGTCGTTAAACGTTGGTCGTCCATTCAAGAACAATTGATAAGTCAGATCGCCACGTTTATCGTCCGTATGGAATAATCTGAAATCATCTGTAAAACCACCGTGATTATTGATGTATGCATAGGTGCTTGGAATGCTTTCTTGCATGTTCGTTGAACGGTTTTCATCTTCTAATAGATTTGTGTAGCGATATTTTTCGGTTTCATCGTTGTAGTTGGCCACTCCTGTATTATTGTTGTAAGTGACTGCACCGCTTCTTGAACTACGCACTACTACTGAATCGTTAAATAGTATTGAATTCATGGTATCTACACTAATGTGATTATAGATTGTATGGTAGGATTTTTGTCCTTTTGGTGACTTCGGCGCAAAGATATGTGTCGCTTTATCTATCGTATCTTTATTGGTAATAATTTCTGTGTATGGTTGCATATGCTTATGCTGGTTTTCCAATGCTTGTGTGAATTTATCTGTCTTCACCGTTGTGGTCATGCGTACAACATTATGTCTATCTTTACTAATCGCATAAAGTTTAATTTTGCCGTCTTGATTGTTATCTATTAACAGGCGATCAAATTTAAAGTTGTTGGGTACTTTGGCATTGATATTTAATACTTGTCCTAAATATGTAGCAAGTGGCATATCATAGGTAAAGTCCAATACTAAAAATTCATCGCTCAAGTCTGGAATAATTAAATTATGATTGCTGTGCATTTGTTCAGCGTGTAATACACGATGATTTTTTAAAGGTTTAATTATTTCTTCGACATTGCTGCGTGTTGCTTCCATACCTTCTGTGCTTTCACCTTTAGAGTGAATAACTTGGTATGGTGTGATCACTTGAGGCATTCCTTGTTTCAAAGGTTTACCGATTGTATTTGATTTCGCTTCTTTTTTACTATTGTCTTGTTTATCTACATTAGCCAAATCAGGTGAAAAGTTCCATGTCATATACGTCAAAATCGCACTCATGAGTACTAAAAGAAATAGGATAATAGATTTAATTAGTTCTTTACTCTGCATCCCAATCACCATCTTCTAGTACTTCACATGGAAGTGTAATAAAGATTGACGTACCTTGTCCTTCTACACTATTTGCCCAGATGCGACCGTTATGTGCTTCGACAATTTCTTTAGAAATGGCTAGTCCTAATCCTGTACCACCCATTTTTCGCGTCCGTGCTTTATCTACACGGTAGAAACGATCAAAGATTTTATCTACTTTATTGATAGGGATACCAATGCCGTTATCTTTGACGCGGATGGTCATACGATTATACAGTGAGTTTTGTTTCACGTGAAACTCAACACGTTTATCACCACGTGAATACTTCATTGCGTTGGTAATGACATTGTCAAACACTTGTGTCATCTTATCTGGATCAATTTCTGTAAAGATTGTTTGTTTTGGAATCTCACGTACAAATGTTGTATCCTTCGCTGACATTTCATGGCGATTAATAATTTTATTGATAAACATATTAAAGTCGACAATTTCTTTGGTAATCTGATCTGATTCGTTATCCATTTTTGATAATTGTAGTAAATCGTTTACGAGTCGAATCATACGTTCTGTTTCTTCACGTGTTACTGATAAGAATTGTGGCGCTAACGCATCATCTTTCCATGCACCGCTTTCTAATGCCTCGATATAACTATTCATGGATGTTAACGGCGTACGTAATTCATGTGAAACATTCGCCACGAATTCGCGACGTTCTTGTTCAACTTGTTGTTGTTCTGTTACGTCATGAAGTACGGCAATATAACCTGTAACGAAGCCAGTCTCTTGTACGATTGTACTAAAGTTTACACGAGCGATTATACCTTCACTTTCATTGATATCTAATAAGAAACTATCATTATTTTCTTGAATTTCATCTAATGAAAAATCTTCTTCTAATTTAAGCATATTTAACATGTAATGACCGATAATTTCTTCTTTCAACATGCCTAGCATCGTTAATGCCATATCGTTGACAATACGCACACGGCCACGACGATCGGTTGCGATAATACCATCACTCATATGCGTAATGACAGAGTCTAGACGTCGTTTTTCACTTTCAGTATTTGCTTGTGCTTCTTGTACACGTTTGGATAAATTATTAAAGGCTAGTGCAAGTTCACCAATTTCATCATTACCGTAAATTTTAACACGTTGCGTATAGTTACCTTTAGACATCTCAACGGTTTGGTTACGCATATCGGTAATTGGCTTTGTGATTGTGCGCGCAATAAAGAAACCTAGTATCACTGTAATTAATAGCGAGATGCCTGTCCCAACAATAAAGATCTGGTTGATGTTACTTAATTGGTTATATACATCGTTGATATCTGCTTCTATATAAACATCACCAATTGTGCCATCATCTGATGTCTTTACTGGTAAATTGTAGACCCACACACGTTGTTTTCCATTACCATAGTCTTTTAATACTGTATGGCTATTAATTTCTCCTAGAGATAGCGCTTTTTGTATGGAGCTGTCATTAGCTTTTTGATTTATTAGACTACGCGTAGACTGCTTTGAGGTAGCCATGATAATTTGATCTTTATCAATAAAACGAATTTCTTCTATTTCTTGTCTATTGGCATACTCATTCAATAAATTTTGAACTTCTTTTTGTGCATTGACTGAGTTGTCTTCGTCATAGACTTTTTCTATATTAATTTCTATTTGTTTCGCGTATTGCGAGATATTATTTTTAAATGTTTGTGTTAATTCTTTTTCTAGACTATTGGTAAAGTATAAACCGATAATCTGCATACCGATTACGATTAACAATACATAGACAATAACAAGTTTCGTGTGTAGAGATTGAAAATGTTTAAGCCACTTCATTTAATATTGTCCCCTAATCGTGTTGTTGGAGGAAGTATCCAACACCACGGCGTGTCACTATATATTCTGGGTGTGATGGATCGTCTTCAATTTTTTCACGTAAGCGACGAATCGTTACATCTACTGTACGTACATCACCAAAATAGTCATAGCCCCAAACAGTTTGTAATAAATGTTCACGTGTCATAACTTGACCCATGTGTTTAGATAAATAATGGAACAGTTCGAATTCACGGTGTGTTAATTCAATATCTGTACCACGTTTTTTAATAGAATATGCATCTGGATAGATAACAATATCTTTAATTGTAATTTCATTAGATGCATCGTTCACTTCTTGTGCTGGTTGTGAATAATGACGACGTAAGTTTGCTTTGACACGCGCAATTAATTCACGCGTGCTAAATGGTTTCGTCACGTAGTCATCGGCGCCCAGTTCAAGACCCAATACTTTATCGATTTCTGAGTCTTTTGCAGTTAACATAATTATTGGCATTTCATATTTTTTGCGTACTTCACGGCATACTTCCATGCCATCGCGACCAGGTAACATAATGTCTAATAAGACAATGTCTGGTTCTTCATCATATATTAAATCTACTGCATCATTGCCATCATATGCACAGAATACTTCATAACCTTCTTTTTTCAAGTTGAACTCTAAAATATCAGCAATTGGTTTTTCGTCATCTACTACCACAACTTTTCTAGCCATATTTATAAACCTCATTTCTAAATTGTAGTACGTTTACATATTTTTCTACACATTTCTCTATAATATAATTTACCATTTATAGCGTGCTAATTCTATTTTTCTAAACAAAAAAATAAATTGGTATATTGTAAAATTATAACATTTTTTACTATTAATAGGTTAATTATAGGTATATTAAGCCTACACAACATGATATCACTGTGCGACTATATTGCCCATAGTCTATAAAAAAGTGATACATATCTCAGCAAGGGTCATGTTATTTTGACTAAGGTATTTTGAGATACCTTACTCAAAATTTGAACATGATGTCGCTTATACTGGATATGCATCACTGATAATATTAAATATTTTTAGATTTTTTAACGAAGAGCGATAATATAAATCCGATAACTGTCAATATTACAATAAAGAAACAGGCATATTGGATACCATAAGACAGTACAACTTCTTGTTCTGCATTTGGATGACTTGCGCCAAAGTTACGCATTGCTGTGCTATAAATCGTAATGGCAATCGCAGTACCAGCTGAACCTGCTACTTGGATTAACGTTGTAATCGTTGCTGAACCATCAGCATAAAGGTGGTGCGGCAATTGATTTAAAGCGTTTGTCTGTGCTGGCATCATGACCATCGATATGCCAAAGAAAAGTACCATGAATGCCAAAATAATAGCCCAAACAGGTGTAGAAACTGAAATCATTAATGCAAACGTTAACGCTGCAATAAACATCAGTAAAAATCCGAAAATGCCAAAGTATCTAGCACCAAAACGATCAAATAAGGAACCAACAATCGGGGATAAGATTAAATTGATTGCATTACCTGGTAATAAAATTAAACCAGCAATAATCGAATTAAATAATAAAGCACCTTTTAAATATAGCGGCAACAATATACCCATAGATAGGATGCATAATATCGTAACGAAAACCATTGCAGCCCCTATGACAAACATTGGATATTTAAATACGTTTAAATTAAGCATCGGCGAATCAATCTTGAATTGTCGTACGATAAAGATAGCCAGTGCAACAATGCCGATCAATAACGGCAACCATACAATAGTACTTGTAAATGGTGCTTCAGCTAATGTGCTTAATGCAAAGATTAATCCCGCAAATCCTATTGTAGATAATGCAATAGAAATCATATCAATTTTAGGTTTGGTAATTTCTCCAACATTTTCTACTTTTGAAATTGCCATAAATAAAACGATAAGGTATAAAACCGCACTAATCCAAAAAATATAATGCCAGCTGGAAGCTGAGATAATGATACCTGACAGCGTTGGTCCAAGCGCAGGTCCAGCGGTAATCACTAGACCCATAATGCCCATCACGGCACCGCGTTTTTCTATTGGGAATATAAGCATCAATACTGTCACCATGATTGGTAGTAAAATACCTGTGCCAAGTGCTTGTACAATACGTCCTAATAATAAGAAACTAAAATTTGGCGCGAGCGCACCAATAATAACGCCTAATAGTGATAATACAATTCCTGTAATAATAAGTGGTTTCGTATTAAACCACTTGATTAAATAAGAAGAAGCAGGTACTAAACAAGCCATAACGAGTAAATATCCCGTCGTCAGCCATTGCACCACTGCAGCTGAAACTTGAAAATCAGCCATAATGTCTGTGAGCGCCATGTTTAACGCTGTTTCACTAAATAATCCCATAAATCCACCAATCATAAGTACAAGTGCGTACATGCTTGGGTTCTTTACTTTTACTTGCGTTGTCATTTTAAATACTCCTTTTTAATGGTTCCATGAAGTATAAGTATTATTAAGAGACCTAACATTGATATGTAATGCTGTCGCACGTGATAAACTTCGTACGCATTTACCTTTAAAATTAATCTCTTCGATCCATAACTTATCTCGATATACCATTCAAATTTGTTTTATATCATTGAGCATTTACAATATGAATTTTAAATGATAAACACATCTTTTCATTGATATGTATACGTTATTTGTTACTTCAAAGTAATGTCCTCGAACGATCAACTTCATTACTGTATCAAAATTTCTCTTTTATTGTCAACTAGGTTGACAATATTTAGTGCAAAATTAAAAGTATTGTAACCACTGCTTTTAAAATGGCACAATACTTCATGCTTGGATATTTTATTGTAAGTCTTCTAGTTGCCAGTCTTGATGTAAAATCGTTTTAAATAGCTGTAATTGCTCAGTTCCAATGACTTGTGCAATGTGTTTTTCAATGGATTGTTTATAAGTCATATACTGTTCAATGCATTCGATGCCGCTATCTGTTAATGACACACATTTCTCTTTTTTATTATGAACTAAGTTTTCAACTTTAACTAATTCTTTTTCTTCTAATTGTTTAATCGCTTTATGAATGGCTTGCCTTGTTAAATTAACCGATTGTGTTACTTCAACAAACGTCAGTTTACTTACGTATAATTTTGCCATGATATACCATTCTGAACTGGAGTTGTGGATCCCGTTCTTGTCATTTGCTTTGTTTTCAACAATATTCCTCAATGCACCGTGTCGTTCGCTAAGGACATCTAGCATATCTAAATTTTTCAATTCTGGATCTACAGTCATCATTGTTTCACCTCTTGTCTCACTCAATACATTTAGTTTAACCTTTTTTATTTTAATTGTATAAAAAAGTGTTATTGCAAAGCAGCATCGCATTTACAATGATACTTTTATGAACTGTGCTAATCTGCACTAACATGAAGCATTTAAATTAAGCATTCACATATCATCCGCTTGTTTCACAAACGAATGTGCACGCTTTAATGTTTATACATAAATAACTACTATCTTCAATAGAATGAAGTTTAAAATATATATCGTAGAAAATTGTACAAAAAAATGCCCATCCTATTGGATGGGCAATACGGTCTCGACGGGAATCGAACCCGCGATCTCCTGCGTGACAGGCAGGCGTGTTAACCGCTACACTACGAGACCTAAAAATGGTGACTCCTACGGGACTCGAACCCGTGTTACCGCCGTGAAAGGGCGGTGTCTTAACCGCTTGACCAAGGAGCCTCTCTTAAGCACAAGATAAATTATATCAACTCTCATTATGGTTGACAAGCTATTTTTTAAATTAATTTAGTATAATTTTCTATCATTAATGTATAAAGTAAGAAAATAATACTCGAAGCTGTCAAAACAGTATTTTATTTGCTTATTAACTCACTTTTGAGAGACATTGATGTACAATCACTACTATAATTATGTTCTTTTTCATTTTTATTTCAAAATGTAAATAATAAATACAAAATCTTTTTTGTTTTAAATTCATTTTGCTAAAATTATAATTAGTATAAATAAGGAGGCGCAATATTGGCAAAAATATTATTTGTTAATCCAGGTTCTGCTGGACATGTAAACCCAACAATTGCAGTTGTTAAAGCATTAGTTGATCGTGGCGAAGAAGTTGTTTATTACGCTAGCGATATGTATAAAGATAAATTGAAAGATACTGGCGCTGAAATTAGAACGCTACCTACAGAAGCGATTATGACAGCATTCACTGATCATGAAAATCATCATTTATTCAATGTTATCAATGGCTTATTAAAAACTGTAGATATCATTGTGCCACAAATTTTAAGAGAAACTGAAAATGAGCATTTTGATTATATGATTCATGATTCTATGTTTAGTTGTGGCTATATATTAGCCCAAAAATTAAATTTACCATCGATTTCATCTGTATCTTCATTTGCTCATACAAAGACATCTTTTGAAACATTTATTAATCATTTAACTTCTACTGTGAGCAATCAAGAAATTCAACACGCTGATGAAACCTTTAATCATTTAAAAGCCCATGTTGAATCAACATATGATGTAACCATTCCTTCTCGTTTTGAAGTTATGAATAACCCGGGAAATATTAATATCACTTATGTAATGAAAGGTTTCCAAATTGGTTATGACGCCTTTGATCCTGAATATTACAAGTTTGTTGGTCCTTCCATACTGGAACCTAAAGATTCTGGCTTTATGGACAACATTGATACCACACGACCAGTCGTCTATATTTCTCTTGGAACGGTATTTAATCAAAATATTGAATTTTTCAATCTCTGTTTTGAAGCATTTGCAAATATCGACGCTTCATTTGTTGTATCCATTGGTCATGATAATCAACTTGAAGATTTTAATGCGATACCATCTAATTTTACGGTTGCACATGTTGTTCCACAAACAGAGTTATTGCAACATACGTCACTCTTTTTAACACACGCGGGTATGAATAGTACGAATGAAGCGATGTTGATGGAAGTACCTATGTTAGCTTTTCCTCAAAGTGCAGATCAACCCGTTGTAGCTCGCCAAATCGAAAAACTACTTGTTGGTCGTCAGTTACAACTAGAAAATATAACGTCTCAAGAGTTAAAACAAATTGTCTTAGACATGTTAGATGATATACCGAACTATCAGCGTAATATTAGAAAAGTTAAATCTATACAATCTAGTAATAAAACAGGTTATCAGTTAGCAGTCGATCACATTCTAAATTTTCATGATCAATATATAACACATTCAAATATATAAATAAAAAACACCTTGTAAGATGGCCATATCAGGCTACATCAACAAGGTGTTTCTTTCATTTCAACATTTTACTTTTTAAATTTATAAATCAGTTTTTATAGGTAAATGGCTTACCATAATGATTTTAATAAGTTTGTTTGGTTACGATCTGGTCCTACAGAGAAGATTGAAATTTGAACGTCACACAATTCAGAGATACGTTCTAAATATCTACGTGCATTGTCTGGTAACTCATCTAATGAGCGACAACCTGTAACATCTTCTGTCCAACCAGGTAATGTTTCAAAGATTGGCTTACAACGTTGTAAGTCTTTTAAATTCGCTGGATATTCAGTGATTTCTTTACCGTCCAATTCATATGCCGTACAGATCTTCACTTCTTTAAGGCCTGTTAAGACATCGATAGAGTTGATTGATAAATCAGTAATACCACTCGCACGACGAGAGTGACGTAATACAACTGAATCGAACCAACCTACACGACGTGGACGTCCAGTAGTTGTACCGTACTCACGGCCAACTTCACGGATGTGGTGTCCATCATCATCAAATAGTTCTGTTGGGAATGGGCCATCACCGACACGTGATGTATAAGCTTTACATACGCCAATGACTTTAGATACGTATGTTGGACCAACACCACCACCGACAGTGACATTACCTGCAACTGGGTTACTTGACGTAACGAATGGGTATGTACCGTGGTCGATATCTAACATAACGCCTTGAGCACCTTCAAATAATACTTTTTCTTCTGCTACAAATGCATCGTCCAATACTTTTGCAGTATCCGTAACGAACTCTGCTAAACGTTGGCCTGCTGCGTAATAAGTTTCAAAGATTTCTTCAAATGAAGGACATGCTTTATCAAACATACCTTTGAAATATGCTGATTTGTATTCAATATTTTCTTTTAATAATTTTTCAAACGTTTCTTTATCTAATAAATCTGCAACACGAATACCAATACGTTGTGCTTTATCTACATAAGCTGGACCGATACCTTTTTTCGTAGTACCGATTTTATTATCTCCACGACGTTCTTCTTCATATTCATCTTGTTTAATATGATAAGGTAAAATAACTTGCGCACGGTTTGAAATACGTAAATTATCTGTTGAAATACCTCTTTCATTTAAAGCGTCTAATTCTTTTAATAGTGCTACTGGATCGACAACGACACCGTTACCAATGACTGCTAATTTTTCTTTATAGAAAATACCAGATGGTACTAAGTGCAATTTATATGTTTCGCCACCAAATTTAATTGTGTGGCCTGCATTATTACCGCCTGAAAAACGTGCAATAACATCTGCTTGTTCTGCTAAAAAGTCTGTGATTTTACCTTTACCTTCGTCTCCCCATTGTGTCCCAACAACTACGATTGATGACATATGAGCACCTCCAAGTTTTTCTCAATTAACCATTAAGTATTCTACCAATACCACACTAATAATGCAAACAAAAATCGAACATTGGTTTTTTACATTTTCTCGAATTTCATTAAATGTTTAAAAATGCAATCACACATCTTAAACATAGTGTCATCAAGGTTTTCAAAGCGATATCCATTTAATTACAACACATACTTCATTAAAAAAGAAAGAACCAAATGCAAACAAAAACCGTACGATAAATAAATAAATTTATAAATCATACGGAAAAAAATAAATTTTATTCTTTTTTCTTAACCCATGTCTGCATGTGCATAATCGATATCAGTAAATTTATTATACTGCTTCATAAAGTGTAATTTAACAGTCCCTGTTGGACCATTACGTTGCTTCGCTATTATAATTTCAATCTCACCATTATCATCATTTGTTTGTGGTTCAAAGTTCGTATCTCCATCATCATCGTCTTCATCTTCGCCACGATTATAGTAATCATCACGATATAAGAATGCGACGATATCAGCATCTTGCTCGATTGATCCTGATTCACGAATATCACTCATCATTGGTCGTTTGTCTTGACGTTGCTCTACACCACGTGACAACTGACTTAGTGCAATGACTGGACATTCCATTTCTCTAGCAATCGCTTTTAATGTACGAGAAATCTCTGATACTTCTTGTTGTCGGTTATCTGAGAATCTTGAACCACTACCTGAGATTAATTGCAGATAATCAATCACTACCATGTCTAAACCGTGTTCTTGTTTTAAACGACGGCATTTTGAGCGAATATCTGTAATTCGAATACCTGGTGTATCATCAATAAATATCTTTGTTCTAGATAATTTACCTACTGCAATTGTAAAGCGATTCCAGTCTTCTTCTGTCATCATACCCGTTCTTAAACGGTTCGAATCTACGTTACCAGAACTACAAATCATACGTGTTGCTAGTTGATCAGCACCCATTTCTAGCGAGAATATACCGACTGAGAAATGGTCTTCATGTGTAGCAACTTTTTGTGCAATATTAAGTGCGAAGGCAGTCTTACCTACTGATGGTCTGGCAGCCAGAATGATTAGATCATTACGGTTAAAACCCGCGGTCATCTGATCTAGATCTCGATAACCAGTTGGGATACCAGGTGTTTGACCACTATTTTGATCAAGTAATTCTGCATTCTCATACACTTCTCCAAGCACATCTCTAATATCTTTAAATCCATCGCTTTCACGTGTAGATGACAATTCTAATATTCGACGTTCTGCATCGTTCAATATTGTATCTAATTCTAATTCATCATTATAACCATCGTTAGCAATGCTATCGGCAGTTTGTATCAACTTACGTTTTGTCGCATGCTTAAATACGATATCTGTATAATATTGAATATTTCGAGTTGTCGGTACATTACTAGATAATTCTGCTAGATATTGTGGGCCACCCGCTTCATTCAGTCGTCCTTCATACGACAGTTGATCCATAATTGTAACCACGTCAATATCTTTATTATCTTCGTTGAGGTTCATCATGGCTCTAAAGATGTGTTGATGCGCGCCTCTATAAAAGGACTCAGGAAGTAAGACTTCCTGAGTTCTATTTATCAATTCCGGATCTATGATAATGGCACCTAAGACAGATTGTTCAGCCTCATTACTGTGGGGCATTTGATTTTGTTCATACATTCCATCCATTATGATTACACCTCATATCTCAATCCGTTTTTATTGTTCAACTGTGTGTACACGAATTGTACCTTCTACTTCTTTATCTAATTTAACTGGTACATTTGTGTAACCCAATGCATGTATACCGTTTGGTAAATCCATTTTACGCTTGTCTATTTTAATATCATGTTGTTGTTGTAATGCTTGCGCGATTTGTTTTGTACTAACTGAACCGAATAATTTTCCAGCATCACCTGTTTTAGCAGATACTTCAACTTCAATATGACTTAATGTTTCTTTTAATTTTTTAGCATCTTCAATTTCTTGTTGGCGTTCCGCTTCTGCAGCTTCATTTTTCTTTTCAAGCTGTTTTAAATTACCTGGTGTAGCTTCTACTGCATAATTTTTCTTCAATAAGAAATTGTTTGCATAGCCTACAGGTACATCTTTAACTTCGCCTTTTTTACCTTTACCTTTAACATCTTGTGTGAATATTACTTTCATGAATTTTCACTCCTACTCATTTGTTCTGTTATAGCTTGTTGTAATTGTTCTATTGCTTCATCAACAGTGACATCTTTTAATTGTGTAGCTGCATTAGTTAAATGACCACCGCCACCAAGTGCTTCCATTGTCAATTGAACGTTAACTGCACCGAGTGATCGGGCAGACATACCGACTAGATTATCTTCTCTTCTAGCAACTACATACGAAGCTTCTACACCATCTAAACTTAACAGTTCATCAGCTGCTTGTGCAACTGTTACAGGATGATAGATTTTTTCGTTCGAACCATGTGCAATTGCGACACCGTTCTCTTGTAGTTTCACTGTTTGGATTAATTCAGTACGATTAATGTACGTATCTAAATCATCTTTCAAGAAATGCTGCGTTAATATTGTATCTGCACCATGTGCACGTAAATAACTTGCCGCATCAAATGTTCTTGAACCTGTACGTAATGTGAAATTACGTGTATCTACAATAATACCTGCAAACATAATTGTCGACTCTAAACGTGTTAATCGTTGTTCTGTTGGTTGGTATTCTAGCAATTCAGTCACTAGCTCTGCAGTTGAACTTGCATATGGTTCCATATAAACAAGTAATGGACTAGAGATAAAGCTTTCACCACGTCTATGATGATCGATCACAACTTTACGATTTGCCTTGTTTAATATATTTTCGTCGATAACCATTTCAGGTTTATGTGTATCTACAATTACTAAAGTTGTCTTAGACGTCATGACATCCCATGCTTCATCAGATGTGATAAAACGCTCTTTTAGTTCAGGCTTTTCATCGACTGCATTCATCACACGACGCAGCGTCGGATCAATATCTGAATCATTTAACACAATATAAGCATCTAAATTGTTCATCATGGCGAACCTTGAGACACCAATGGCTGCGCCTATAGCATCTAAGTCTGGACGCGTATGTCCCATAATGATGACTTTGTCGCCTTCCATTAAAATATCTTTTAAGGCATGAGAGATAACACGCGCTCTTACACGTGTACGTTTTTCCATAGGGTCAGTCTTACCGCCATAGAAACGCACATTTCCGTTCATATGCTTAATTGCAACTTGGTCACCACCACGACCTAGTGCTAAATCAAGTCCAGATTGAGATAATTCACCTAAATCGATTAAGTTCTCTGAACCTTCACCTACACCAATACTTAATGTCAATTGCGCACGGTAACCCACACTTTTTTCACGTAATTGACTCAGTATACTAAAATTAGATGCTTCGATTTCATTTAGAATGCGTTGGTTTAAATAAGCAACAAATTGATCTGAACTATAACGTTTGAAATAAATGTCATATTCAGTTGCCCATCTACTTATGACGCGGGTAACCATAGAGTTAATTTCTGAACGTTGTGTATCATTCATATTTTGCGTAATTTCATCATAGTTATCTAAAAACAGTGTTGCAATAATTGGTTTAGATGCTTCATATAACTCTTGTGTATGTATTTCTTCAGTAATGTCGAAGAAATACAATACATGTTCTTTTTCTGAATATCTTACACGATAGTGATATTCATTTTCTTGAATTTCCACTTCTTGTGTTTTTTCTAACTGTTTTAATATATTAGGATATACTTCATTGACTGGATCAGAAATGACATTTCGATCTAGACGATCCGACATAAATTGGTTCATCCACTCTATGTTTTCATTTTCATCTAAGATAATCATCCCAATAGGTAACCTTTTAATAGCAGTATTACTGCTTGCTGAGATTTTTCCACTCAGATTATCTACATAGTTATCCAATTTTTGTAAAGCTTGTCTTACCATCAATACTGTCCCTACAATTATGATAAGTAATACAACAGTAGCTATACCTGCAATCAATTGGTTAAAAATAAACCAAACGACGACAAGCGCTATCGCTGTAAGCACCATAATAATAAATGGTAAAATCAACGCTTTTTTAGTGGATTGACGGTTCATTTTTCCACCTCAAATCATTTTTTAATGATACGTTTTAAATTGATACATAAATCTACAAATCCCAGGAGACTCACAATATGTGTTAATGGCATTAAAATTGTCCCTATCACCATTAATATCACAGTAAGTGCTGGCGGCATTGATTTCGCTTTTCCGAAAAAGTGAATCACACTTAACCCCTGAATGTACATACATAATGATAACACAATTTCAAAGTTTAAGACGATCGTTTGAAACGCACTTGGTTGCGTTGAAAACATAACACAAATTAATACAATAACATACATCCATAAGATAGAACGCTTCATTTGCCAAGCATATAATGGTTTAAATATGGGTGTAGCGATTTTGAATTTACGCAAGATTGGAAAAGTGATAATTAAATTGATTAATATAAGTAGAAATACGCCAACAATCATATAACTTGGTAGTTGCACTGCTGATTGGCGGAAAGCCTCTTCAAACATTTGTTTATAATCCGCGTTGACTGAAGCGCTAGAAATTATGTTATACATCTGTTCTTTAATCGGTTTGATTAATGATGCAGCACTTGGTATTTTTTTAAATGCTTGTAACACCATAAATGCAATTAATGCAATGATACTAATAAACGTTGTTGTTATATAAAGTATACGTTCTTTTGATGTACGTTCTTTTAATAATTGACCCACTACAACACTCACTACGAACAAGAGGATCATGATACTTAACACGAATATATTACCTAATAACGTAGTTAGCACAACTGTAATGACTGCTGTTAAGCCAAAAGATTCTACAGATTTATGCCATAAAATAATACCTGGAATTGTTGCAAATAAACTCAACACGAGTCCAAGTAGCGGTAATATATGTAAAGCTAAAGCTACTATAATTAACGTGATTACACTAAGTATAGTGGCTTTAGTATGTATTTTAGAAAACAAATTCGCCACTCCTATACAATTTTTGTCTATGTTTATTATTTTAACCTCTTTAAAACTTTTATACAATTATTGACAATTCTTTTTGTCAGAAGTTCAATATCAGCGACAAAATCTGAAAATGAGCACCTTTTTAAATTACATCTCCTCGTTAACGCCAACTTCAAATTTCACATTTTACTCACCATAAAAATAAGACATCATAGGAACACAGTTATTTCCACTTTCATTTAAGTATAAAATAACTATCCCAGACGTCTTATAATACAAAATGAACTAAAATGTAGCATATCGTCATTTTCTTTTGAACTTAGAAACTTTTAAAAAGTGATACAAATTGGGTGCCCAATCATTAAAGTTCAGTAAGAAACCATCATGTCCTACATTATCTGGCACAAAGCAATGCTTATGATATTTAAATCGTGCACCTGTAGCATATACTAAATCGTCTGGATATAATAAATCATCCGTAAAACCCATAGTCATAACTTTAGTATCTAGACGTCCAAACACTTCATCTACATCAGTACGATCTCTATCTATATCATGGCTATCTAAGACGTCTAGCAGGGTTAAATAACTCAATGGATCAAAGTGCTTTTTGAACTTATTTCCCTGATGCTTCTGGTAGTTTACAACTTGGTCTGGTGTAAATCGTCTATCGTAACTTTTAGAAGAACGATACGTTAAGAAACCAAGTTGTCTTGCAATACTCATACCTTCACCATGATCTAATCGAATCGCCTGTCTCGCAATTTCATTAAATGCGCGACTATATGAGGAAGTCTTGTCTGTTGCAGCTAAAATGACTGCTTTATCTACTTCAAATTTATGATTATACAATAATTCCAGCGCTTGCATACCTCCTAAAGACCCACCGATTAAAATACTAATTCGATCAAACCCTAATGTTTGAATACCTAATTCTATTGCATTGACAATATCACGCAATGTTAAATGCGTGGGGAAGTCAGCATCTGTAAGTGGCGAACTCGAGCCATATGGACTACCTATCACGTTGAATGTTAAAAATTGATAATCATGTATTGGCATGTACCCTCCATCTATAATCTCTCGCCACCAACCAGGATTGTCATCCGTCCCGTATGTCAAATGATTACCTGTCAGCGCATGGCATACAAGTACAAGTGGCTGCCCTTCATATCCAACATGTTCATAACGTAATTTTAAATTTAAGATCGTTTCACCTGATTCAGTTGTAAATGGTCCCAATTCTAATGTATCAACCGTATAATTTGTCATCATTTACCTCCTACTTAGTAAAAAAACTTCCTACCTATTTATAATAAGTAAGAAGTTACAATACTTATTATTCGAGCGAATCGTTGGTATTAGCACCGTGCTTCTAAAGTCGGTTGCTGAAGCTTCATTGGGCCAAGTCCCTCTGCTTCTCGAAATAAGATTTAATTTTAATTGTAAAAAGCTGTGTATAAATCAAACATCTATTTTAACAAGTATTCCTTTAAAATTATCAAAATTTTCTAATTATTGCTATTCTAACGGATAATGTGAACCACTTCAATAATATATTTAAAATATCCATCTTAAAACTGCCATTATTAAAATACCACTGACAATCGTAATCGTTAAACTCCGTGTAATAATGGCAATGATTATTGTTAGAAGCATCGTCACTAAAAACGGTAAATTAATACTATACACCATTGAACCTTCATGTTGTTCTAGGACGCCGTCTACAATCAATGCCGTAAATAATGTAATAGGAATGAAGGAAAGCCACTTTACAACTGTCTCAGATAGTTTAATTTTTGTAATTAATATAAACGGTATAATTCGTGTTAACCAAGTGACCACACCACATAAAACAATGATTAATAGCATATGTAAGGTCGTTGTCATTTATCGATCACCACCCCTAACCCCGCAGTAATTGTCGAAGCTAAGATAATTGCTACATATGAAGGCATAAAGAAACTTAAAATGAGCATTAATATGATCACACAAACAATTAATACTAAATATGTTTTAAATTGTGATTGCTTAATAGCATCAAATTGGGAAACAGCTAAGAATATAAACATTGCAGTAATAGCAAAATCTAACCCAAATGCATCTGGGTTTGTTATGTATTTACCAAAAACAGCACCAACAACACTTGCAAATGTCCAAAATAAATAAGCTGTGATATTTAATCCATGCAGCCATCGATCATTGATTTTTTCACCTTTTAGATGTGGTGTAATAGCGACACCAAATGTTTCATCTGTAATCAAAGAAGACATACCTATACGGTTCCAAAACCCATATCCTTTATAACTTGGCGCTAAGGTCATACTTAATAAAAACATCCTAGAATTTACAATAAATGTCGTTAATACAATTGCAGAAATTGGAGTTCCAGCAATGACTAACGCACAAATAATGAATTGTGCCGCGCCAGCATAGACAAGTAAGCATAATAAAATGATTTCAATCAAATTGAAACCTGAAGCAACTGCAACAATACCAAATGAAAGACCAACACCAGCATAACCTAACAAAGTCGGTACACATTCTTTTACACCTTGCTTAAAAGTTAAATGTGTTGCCATCATGCCACCTCCCACACATTTTATAAAAATAATAGAATTAGTTTAATACAAACTGAAATATACATTCAATGTTTTTAGACCGACGTATGTATAACCTAAGGCTTACGTTTGTCTAAAAATACTGTTATTATAGTATTTTAAATTCTAGAATATTGTGTTATTATTTTAGACTTACCTCTCATTTTTTGAATAAAATAAGGCCTTCAATAAATGAGATAACCTACAAAACGAGATATTTAACACCTCCCCTACCCTTTCTTTACTTTAAAAGTATTTAAGGTATTTAGAAGATCAGAAGGATCATTGTTCATATAAAATGAGAGGTTGAGACATCCATTTGTCTCAACCTCTATTTGCATTTCATCATTTTGTAGCATCTATTTTGAAAGTTCAACACTTGAGCTAACTCAAATACCGCTGATGATATTCATTACAACTAATCTTATTTTTCTTTAACTGGGTGAATCACTGTTTTACCACCCATATATGGTACTAATGCATCTGGAATAGTAACTGAACCATCTTCATTTTGATAGTTTTCTACGATTGCAGCAAACGTACGTCCTACTGCTAAACCACTACCATTCAATGTGTGCACTAATTCTGGTTTTGCTGTTTTATCACGTTTAAAACGAATGTTAGAACGACGTGCTTGGAAATCAGTAATATTTGAGCAAGAGCTAATTTCTTTGTACTCATTATAGCTTGGTAACCAAACTTCTAAGTCATAAGTTTTACTTGAGCCAAAGCCTATGTCACCTGTACATAAAATAACTCTACGATACGGTAAGCCTAACTCTTCTAAAATTGCTTCTGCATGTTCTGTCATTTCTTCTAATGCTTGCCAAGAGTCTTCTGGTTTTTCAAAACGTACCATCTCTACTTTATCGAATTGGTGTAAACGGATTAACCCTCTTGTATCTCTACCAGCTGAACCCGCTTCACTACGATAACACGCTGATTGCGCTGTGAATTTAGCAGGAAAGACATCCGGACCAATAATTTCATTACGATAATAATTCGTTAATGGTACTTCTGCCGTTGGTATTGTATATAATCCTTCTTTTTCAATTTTGAATAAATCTTCTTCAAATTTTGGTAATTGTCCAGTACCGTACATTGAATCAGCATTTACTAATTGTGGTACCATCATTTCTGTGTAACCATGTTGCGTCGTATGTTTCGTGACCATATAGTTCATTAATGCTCTTTCTAACTGTGCACCTTCGCCAGTTAAGAACACAAATCTTGCACCAGAAACTTTTGCACCGCGTTCAAAATTAGCCATTTGTAATGACTCTACTAAATCCCAGTGTGCTTTTTCATCAAAATCAAATTTTCTTGGTGTACCCCAACGCTTTAATTCTACATTCTCTTCATCAGAATCACCCACAGGCACATCATCATGAATTGTATTTGGAATACGAGATAATAAGTCTTCTAGCTCTTTATCCACATTATTTAAATCATTATCTAACAGTTTGATGTCGTCACCTAATTTTCTCATTTCCGCAATAACATCATCTGCATTTTCTTTATTGCGTTTTTTTTCCGCAATTTCACCGCTCACTTTGTTACGTTCAGCTTTCATTTCCTCAGCTTTACGAATTAATTCACGGCGCTTGTCATCAAGTGATAATACATCATCTACTACTTTTGTATCCATACCACGTTTTGCAACTTTGTCTTTTAAAAACTCTGGGTCATTACGAAATAGTTTAATGTCTAACATGTCATTTTCCATCCTTTCAATTTCTATTTTTTAAGAATAGAACACAAAAAAGACCACATCCCTGCACAAGGGACGTGGTCTTTACGCGTTGCCACCCTATTTAACAGCCAAAAGAGACTGCACTTTCACCAAAATAACGGTTAAACCCGATTGTTCTCATATAGTAGGTAGATTCACATTGACCCTGATTACTTGTTCTCACTAACCACAAGCTCTCTGAAACCAGAAGTACAATACTACTTAGCCTACGAACAATAGCTTTATTAACTTGATTTTAATATAGCAAATAACCTATCACTTTTCAAGGCCAAGGATATGCAATCGCTGAATGTTCATTAAAAATTCACTCAACCTTAATTAGCATAAGCGTGATCTAATAAATACTGTGAAACAGCTTCTATGTCTTTATGAAATTGGCGGTCTTCAGTGATAGATGGTACCACTTTTCGTAAAGCTTGATATTTTTCATAGGTTTTAGGTGATAATTTTTCAATATCTTTATATTCTACTGCTTGAAGTGCGATGATTGTTTCTATTGCTAAAACACGTCGTGCATTTTCAATCATTTGGTAACCATGGCGTGAAGCAATCGTCCCCATAGAAACGTGGTCTTCTTGATTAGCTGATGATGGAATAGAATCTACACTAGCTGGGTGTGCGAGTGTCTTATTTTCCGAAACAAGACTTGCAGCTGCATATTGCATGATCATTGCACCACTCTGTAAACCCGGTTGAGGGCTTAAAAACGCCGGTAAACCATTGTTCAATTGTGGGTTTACTAATCTCTCTAAACGTCTTTCTGAAACATTGGCTAATTCACTTACGCCTAACTTTAAGAAGTCTAACGCGAATGCAATCGGTTGACCATGGAAATTACCTCCAGAAATAACTAATGTCTCATCATCTTCATCAAATATTAATGGATTATCGTTCGCCGCATTCATTTCAAATTCAAGCTTTTCTTTTACATAATTAAAAATTTGGAAGCTTGCGCCATGTATTTGTGGAATACAGCGTAATGTATAAGCATCTTGTACCCGAATTTCTCCCTGTGTCGTTGTTAATTTAGAACCTTCAAGCCAGTCTAACATGCGCGAAGCAACATCTATCTGTTCTGGAAAATTTCGGACGCGATGCACTTTTTCATGATATGCATCAGTAATACCATTTAATGCTTGATGCGTAAGAGCAGCAATCCACTCCGCTTGGTAACCAATATCTTCCGCTTCTATATAATTAATTACACCTTGTGCAGTCATAGCTTGCGTACCATTAATTAAAGCAAGACCTTCTTTAGCCTGTAAGCTCAAAGGTTCACGATTTAATAAATTTAAGACATACCGACTGTCTACTTCTTCACCTTTATAATAGACGCTACCTTCTCCAATCAATGCCAAAGCTAAATGTGAAAGTGGTGCTAAATCACCTGAAGCACCAAGAGACCCCTGTTGTGGAATGACTGGAATAATTCTATTGTTAATAAAATATATGATTTGATTCACTAAATCGATTGTCACACCAGAATGACCTTTTAGCAATGTGTTTAGACGTAAAATCATCATCACTAACGCGACATCCTGTGAAAAAGGTTTTCCGATACCACATGCATGTGAACGAATTAAATTTACTTGTAATTGGTTATATTCTCCCTCATCAATACGCACATCACTGAATAAACCAAATCCAGTCGTTATACCATAAATTGTTTCTTTATCATCTATAATCTTTTCTACTGTTACCCTGCTCTGTTTTACACGTTCATATGCATCCTCTGTTACTTTCACATCATCACTTTGATATAAAAATTCTTTAATTGCATTAATTGTTAAATTTTCACCATTAAGCTGTAATGTCATTTCCCCATCTCCTTACTTCTGATGATTTTCAATTAATTAAAGTATACGCTTCCATATTTTTAAGAACAATAGGTTCGTCCATATCCGTAACATGGTATTAAATTAGTATTTTAATAAGATAAAGAAGGCAAATTTATTATTTCTAAAAATAAACAAATTCTTAATGCTTTTACCTATTGACTAAAATGCAAAGCAGGTATAATATTTTCTATTGTATTTAAAAAGTAGATTAATAAAAAAGCTACAGAGAAAACCTTTCATAAAGCTTATAAATATATAATTCTTATCAAAAAGTACAAACTTACGAATCAACAAAATAATGATCAAATATACAAATTAAAAGTTGAAATAACTAATATGATTAAAGGGGGTTTCAATGTTGGAAACAATTTCATCAGTAAGCATTCCAAAACGTAAAGATGAAACGCATAAAGGTGATTATGGCAAAATTCTTTTAATTGGAGGTAATGCGAATCTAGGTGGGGCAATCATGCTTGCTGCACGCGCTTGTGTCTATAGTGGCAGTGGTTTAATTACGGTAGCTACACATCCAACAAACCATGCTGCGCTACATTCACGTTGTCCTGAAGCAATGGTAATTGATATCAATGATACTAAAATGCTCACTAAAATGATTGAAAATACAGATTGTATCTTAATTGGTCCTGGATTGGGGTGTGATTTCAAAGGAAATAATGCTATCACGTTCTTATTACAAAACATTCAACCGCACCAAACACTTATAGTGGATGGAGATGCTATTACTATATTTAGTAAATTAAAGCCAGATATTCCAACTTGCAATGTTATTTTCACACCACATCAAAAAGAGTGGGAACGTTTAAGTGGTATCGCAATAGAAGAACAAACCTATGAACGTAATCGCGAAGCTGCTGATAGAATTGGAGCAACGATTGTATTAAAAATGCACGGCACTGAAATCTATTTCAAAAACGGAGATTACAAACTACCAATTGGTACACCTGCGATGGCTACAGGCGGTATGGGTGATACACTTGCCGGTATGATTACAAGTTTTGTAGGTCAATTCAATGACACGAAAGAAGCGGTTACGAGTGCTACTTATACACACAGTTATATTGGTGAAGAGTTATCAAAGAAAATGTATGTCGTACCACCTTCTCATTTAATTAGCGAAATTCCATATGCTATGAAAGCATTGGAAAGTTAAATAAGCACCTGTGATATAAATATATTAAACCAAAATAAAATGAGTCTGGAACATAAAGTTCTTGGACAAGTGAAAAGGCAATTTCTATTGAAATAATATGGAAATTGCCTTTTTTATTATTGTTTTGGTTATATTTATTTCTTTGAACTACTACTTTTCTAATATTAAGTGCCGTCAATACAAAAAGTTAAAGATGTTAATAGGGCATCTACTTTAGTATTTACTCTAAAACGATTAATTGTATTAGAAGAAGGCGTTTGATTTTGTGATAGCCACATCATTCGGATACAATCATTAAGTAGTTTTTCTATTTTATGACTAGAGATTTTGTAATGTGCGGACGCCCGGGGGAATAGTATGAGTGAGAGACTACAGGCTCGAGCCATATACCCAGGCAAGCATGCACAGTCAAAATCGTAAGATTTTTATATAAAATGGACTCATCCATCGTGTGTATTCATATTAAGTTATATCTTTTGGTTAATTAAAAATATGACTTTCTATTAGTTGTATAAGTTAAATAATATGAAGCTTTTTTCTATTGTATTAAAAAACATCACTTATAGAGATTTTGCATCGTGCTGACGCCCGGGGAAATGATATGAGCGAGAGACTACAGGCTCGAGCCATATACCCAGGCAAGCATGCACGATCAAAATCGTAATATTTTAAATATAAAGAGGACCAATCCATATTAAGGATTGGCCCTCTTAATTTGAGAATAGGGATTTATGTCCCAGATTCATTTGTATATTTAAATTTTTCAATTTTAAATGTAGCTGTTGGTTTACTTATAGAAATTGAGATTATTCGTCATCTTCGTTTTCAGTGTCTTCATTATCACTATTATCGATGTCTTCATTGATACGATCCATAAAGTCTTTTCTCACTTCTTGACGACCATCTTCATCTGTATCTTCTTCAACTTCGGTATGAACGATACCTTCTGATAAATCATCAGTTACTACAGATTCTGATTGTTGACCGTCACTTGAAGAGCCTTCAATTTGTTCATTCTCTGTTTCTTGAAGTTCAATTTCTTCAGCTTCTTTTTCTTCTTCATCTACTTTAGCAACTGTAGAAACAAATTGATCGTCGTTTAATTTAATCAATCTTACACCTTGAGCTGCACGTCCATTTTGTGAAATATCTTCAACGCCGATACGGATAATTACACCAGCATTTGTAACAATCATCAAGTCTTCTTTACCTTCGACGGATGTGATACATACAACTTGACCGTTACGTTCTGTAATCGTAGCAGTCTTAATACCTTTACCGCCACGATTAGATAAACGATATTCACTAACTGGTGTACGTTTACCGTAGCCATTTTCAGTCACGACTAGAATTTCATCATCTGTTTCTGCTTTAGTAACATCTAATCCAATGACGCTGTCGCCTTCTCTTAATGTAATACCTTTAACACCAGCAGCTGTACGACCTAAAGGACGTAATGCAGTTTCGTTAAAGCGAATTAAAGAACCATGAGCAGTACCGATTAATACATCATCTTCACCATCTGTTAATCTCACTGCAATCAATTCATCATCTTCTTTGAAACCAATCGCAATCTTACCGTTTTTATTAATGTGTGAGAAATTACGTAATGCTGAACGTTTAACGATACCATTTAACGTTGCAAATACTAAGTAGTCTTCTTCACTTTCTAAATCTTTGACGGCAATCATTGTACTAATCGTTTCATCATTATCCAGTTCAATCGCATTGACTACTGGGATACCTTTAGACTGACGGGAGAGTTCTGGCACTTCATAACCTTTAAGTTTATACACTCTACCTTTATTCGTGAAGAATAAGACATGATCGTGTGTACTCAATGTAACAAGTTGACTTACAAAATCTTCTTCTAATGTTTGCATACCTTGTACACCACGACCACCGCGATGTTGAGCTCTATATGTTGAAACGGGTAGACGTTTAATATAGTTATTGTGACTTAATGTGATGACGATTTGTTCTTCTGGGATTAGGTCTTCGTCTTCAATATTGTCGAGACCACCCATTTGAATTTCTGTTTTACGTTCGTCACCATAGCGTTCACGAACATCAATTAACTCATCACGAACAAGTTGTAATAGTTTTTCTTCGTCTGCAAGAATCGCTTTTAATTCTTCTATATATGCAATTAATTCATTATACTCAGATTCAATTTTATCTCTTTCTAAACCTGTTAGACGTCTTAATCGCATATCAAGGATGGCTTGCGCTTGTCGTTCAGTAAGTTTAAATTGTTCTTGCAAGCTTACCATTGCAACTTTATCTGTATCAGATTCACGGATCACACGAATAATTTCATCAATGTGATCTAAAGCAATTCTTAAGCCTTCTAAAATATGTGCACGGTCTTGTGCCTTCTTCAAGTTGTATTCTGTTCTTCTTCTTACAACTATCTTTTGATGTTCAAGATATTCAACCAATGCTTCTTTAAGGTTAATCAATTTCGGTCTGCCATCAACTAAAGCAATCATGTTAACACCAAATGACGTTTGTAATGGTGTCTGTTTATACAAGTTATTTAATACAACACTGGCATTGGCATCTTTACGTATGTCAACCACAACACGCACGCCAGTACGTAAACTTGTTTCGTCACGTAAATCTGTAATGCCATCGATTTTTTTATCACGTGCTAATTCAGCAATTTTTTCAATCATGCGGGCCTTATTTACTTGATATGGAACCTCTGTTACAACGATACGTTGACGACCGCCACCACGTTCTTCAATTTCAGCTCTTGCTCTCATTTGAACTGAACCACGTCCAGTTTCAAATGCACGGCGTATACCACTTTTACCAAGAATAATACCTGCTGTAGGGAAGTCTGGCCCTTGAACATCTTCCATTAATTCTGCAATCGTAATATCTGGATTATAGCTTAAACTTAATACGCCATTGATTACTTCAGTCAAGTTATGTGGAGGTATATTAGTTGCCATACCTACTGCGATACCTGATGCACCGTTTACAAGTAAATTTGGAAATCTTGAAGGTAAGACTGCCGGCTCTCTTTCGTTACCGTCATAGTTATCAACAAAATCAATCGTATCTTTGTTAATATCTCTCAACATTTCGAGTGTGATTTTAGACATACGCGCTTCTGTATAACGCATCGCCGCTGCACCATCACCATCCATAGAACCAAAGTTACCTTGGCCATCAATTAAAGGATATCGATAGCTGAAGTCCTGGGCCATTCTAACCATAGCTTCGTAAATTGAGGAGTCTCCGTGAGGGTGATATTTACCCATAACGTCCCCAACAATACGCGCAGATTTCTTATATGATTTATCAGGTGTCATACCTTGTTCGTGTAAGCCGTAAAGTATACGTCGATGTACTGGTTTTAAACCATCTCTAACATCTGGTAGCGCACGTGAAACGATAACGCTCATCGCATAATCTAGGAACGATTCACGCATCTCATTCGTTATATTTCGTTCATTTATTCTTGATTCAGGTAATTCAGCCATCAAGATATCCTCCTTCAAAAATTCAGTTCATTGTCTTAGAAATCTAAGTTTGCATAAACTGCATTATCTTCAATAAACTGTCTACGGTTCTCAACAACATCGCCCATTAACATTTCAAAAACTTGGTCAGCTTCAATCGCATCATCTAATGATACTTGTAACATAGCTCTGTTTTCTGGATTCATAGTTGTTTCCCATAATTGATCAGCATTCATTTCACCAAGACCTTTGTAACGTGCAATAGACCATTTTGGACTTGGATCCAATTGAGCTTTAAGTTTTTCTAATTCACGTTCGTTAAACACATAGTATTTCTGTTTACCTTGTGTCAATTTGAATAATGGTGGTTGTGCAATATAAACATATCCAGCTTCAATTAACGGTCTCATAAAGCGATAAAAGAATGTTAATAATAAAGTTCTAATATGTGCACCATCAACATCGGCATCTGTCATAAGGATAATCTTGTGATAGCGTGCCTTACTTAAATCAAACTCTCCACCAATACCAGTACCAAAAGCAGTAATCATAGAACGTATTTCATTATTATTTAAAATTCTATCTAAACGTGCTTTTTCAACGTTCAATATCTTACCACGTAATGGTAAAATGGCTTGCGTTTCTGAGTCACGACCAGATTTTGTAGACCCTCCGGCAGAGTCACCTTCGACGATGAAAATTTCACTTCGAGAAGGGTCTTTACTAGAACAATCTGCAAGTTTCCCTGGTAAACTTGAAATTTCTAACGCAGACTTACGACGTGTCACTTCACGCGCTTTTTTAGCTGCAAGACGTGCTTGTGATGCCATAATCCCTTTTTCTACGATTGTTCGGCCTACTTGTGGATTTTCGTATAAAAAGCGTTCAAACAACTCGGAGAATGTACGATCAACAACTTGACGTACTTCGGAGTTACCTAGTTTAGTTTTAGTTTGTCCTTCAAATTGTGGGTCACCATGTTTGATTGAAACAACAGCCGTTAAGCCTTCACGTGTATCTTCACCTGAAAGTCTTTCTTTATCTTCTTTCATGATTTTACTGTTAAGACCGTAGCTATTTAACACACGAGAGAGCGCTCGTTTAAAGCCTTCTTCATGAGTACCACCTTCATAAGTGTGAATATTATTCGCGTATGTTAAAAGATTTGTAGCATAGCCTTTATTGTATTGAAGCGCGATTTCAACTTCAATATCATCTTTTGATTGATGTACATAAATCGGTTCTTCATGAATAGGTTCTTTATTTTCATTTAACATTTCAACGTAAGATTTTATACCACCTTCGTAGTGATAAGTATCTTCACGAACCTCTTCTTCTCTTTCATCTCTTAATGTAATTGAGATACCTTTATTTAAAAACGCCAGTTCTCTGATACGTTGTTGCAATACTTCATAATTATATGTTGTTGTTTCAGTGAATATCTCAGGATCAGCTTTAAAACGAATCGCAGTACCTGTAGAACCAGTACTTTCATCAGTTTCACCAATGATTTTTAAATCAAACTGAGGTATGCCTTTTTTATATGCTTGATGATATATATTTTCATCCTTGTATACATACACTTCCAAATCTTCTGATAAAGCATTTACAACAGAAGAACCTACACCATGTAGACCACCGGAAACTTTATAACCGCCACCGCCGAATTTACCACCAGCGTGTAGTACAGTTAGAATAACCTCAACGGCAGGTCGTCCCATTTTTTCTTGTATACCAACAGGAATACCACGACCATTGTCTGTTACTTTTATCCAATTATCTTCTTCAATAATAACGTCGATTTGGTCAGCATAACCTGCAAGTGCTTCGTCAATACTGTTATCAACAATTTCCCAAACTAAGTGATGTAGTCCTCTTTCTGAAGTTGAGCCTATATACATACCTGGTCTCTTACGAACCGCTTCTAGACCTTCTAATACCTGAATCTGACCAGCACCATAATCTTCCGTGTTGTTCACATCTGACAATGCTTCCACCTTCACTTTCCGTTACTTTATAATTTCGCCATTATTAATGCGATAAAGTTTAGCGTTTTTCATAATTTCATGATCAATGCCATCAACTGATGTTGTCGTCACAAATGTCTGCACCTTGTGTTGAATTGTGCTCAATAAATGAGACTGACGTGAATCATCTAATTCACTTAACACATCATCTAGTAATAGGATGGGATACTCACCTACCTCAATATTCATCAGTTCGATTTCTGCAAGTTTGATTGATAAAGCCGTCGTTCTTTGCTGTCCTTGCGAACCGTAAGTTTGAGCATCCATACCATTTACGTTGAAACCTAAATCATCTCTGTGAGGGCCAAACAAACAGACACCTCTATCTTTTTCACGATCTTTATTATCATCTAGTAAAGTTAAGACTTCCTCTAAGCGTTCCGTCTCACTTTTTTCTTCCGCATCTAATTTGATACTAGGAAGGTACCTTAATGATAGTGTTTCATTCTCGTCTGTAATACCAGAATGAATAGGTTTGGCTAATGATTCAAGTTCTTTAATAAAATGTTCACGTCTTAATGTAACTTTGAGTGCATATGTTGCAAATTGTTGGTTTAAGACATCAAGCATAGTGCTGTCAGTCTTTTGACCATATTGCAATTGCTTCAAATAATTATTCTTTTGTTTTAAAATTCTTTGATATTGAGACAAATCATTTAAATATACAGCTGAAATTTGTCCAAGTTCCATATCTATAAATCTACGTCTTATTTGAGGTGCGCCTTTGACAATATTCAAATCTTCAGGTGCAAACAAGACAACGTTTAAGTGACCGATATATTGTGTCAGTCTACTTTGTTCTAAGTGATTGATTTTAACCTGCTTACCCTTTTTAGTTATAAACATCGTTAAAGGCATTTCTCCATATCTATAACTGAGTTCACCCTCTATTTTAGCATAGTCTCGATCAAAACGTATGAGTTCTTTATCATTTGATGTTCTGTGACTTTTGGCTAATGCTAGTGTATAAATAGATTCCAATAAATTAGTCTTCCCTTGCGCATTCTCGCCAATCAATATATTGACTTCAGGGTGACAATTTAGAGTAATTGACTCATAGTTACGATAATTGTCTAGCTGGAGTGTCTTTAGTTTCATTCTTCACCTTGATGTATAATCAAAAATGAACCGACTTCTGGTATAACGATGTTATCTTGATGGTTTAATTTTTTACCACGACGCATTTCGCGCCCACCATTGATCATTACTTCAAAATCTTGCAGGAACCATTTCGCTTGACCACCAGATTCAATAATACCTTCTGTCTTTAGAAATTGCCCTAAAGTAATGTCTCCATCAACAATTACTTCTTCAACCAAATCAATCACTCCATTCCTTTTAAACTCATCTATATATTATACCTTTTTTCGAGAAAAATTTCATGCAAAATGCAGATAGAAAGCGTTTTCTTATGTATAATTTTTACTATTATTGAAATTTATTTACAAAAGTACTTTTAACAAGGTAACACTCATATATTATAACAAACTTTTCTTCCTAATATTCTATCTTCTTAAAAAAAGATTCTACTTAAAAATTATTAATGTTTTTAACTACGCAATATTTCATAAAAAATTTTAATATGCGTTCAACGACAATGTTATGATTTTGAATTTTAATGACTTTCTCAGCTTAATTATTAGTTTTAGGTATCATAAGTCTAAAAAAGTTTAAATTGCTTATATTTAAGCTCTAAATAGCATGTAAGTAGCGTTAAATGTTTATGATTAATATATCTCTATCAATATACACGTTTTATTTTATGAAATTACTTCGAAATAAAAAAGAGTGAAGCAATGGTTTATATGTGACAGAGGTTGAGACATAATAGATTCGCCTCAAACGCATTTCATATTGGCAGTAGATGACTGAATTGAAAATGGGTTTTAAATCAAGCTTCTGTCCACACCTCTAAGTTATGCTTACTATGATTTAAATATCCACAATATAAAAAACCCGAGACATAAATCTGTCTCAGGCTCTATCTCTTGAACAAAAGCTTAATATGTTCTAATTGGTAAAATTAATTGTGTAACTGAATCGTCATCTTTTGGTTTTAAAATAAATGGTTTCATCGTACCAAAGAATTCAACTTCAACTTCATCGTTATCGATTGCTTTAAGTGCATCCATCATATATTTAGAGTTAAATGAAATTTTTAAATTGCCGCCATCAACGTTATCCGCTTTTACTTCTTCTTTCACAGTACCAATTTCTGGTGATGTAGAAGATAACTCGACTAATTCATTACCTGTACTTAATTTAATAACATTGTTTCCACCTTCACGTGCTAATAGAGATGCACGATCAATAGCATGATAGAATTCTCCGTTATCTATGCCTATTTTAATTTCATAGTTTTCTGGGAATAAACGTGAAGTATCTGGATAGTGACCTTCTAAGAGACGTGAAATAAAGTTTACATTTCCGACTTTAAATAATACTTGGTTTGATGCAAAGAAAATATCGATATCTTCTTCACTATCAGACATAATTTTATTTAATTCTGCTAAAGCTTTACCTGGAATAATGACATTTTTATTTTCAGATTCATCTTCTAAAGCTACTTTTCGCACAGCCAAGCGGTGTGAGTCAGTCGCTGTGCATATTAATTCATTATCTTGTATAAGCCAGTTAACACCAGTGAGTACTGGGCGTGTTTCTGAGGTGGACACTGCGAAATTCGTTTGTGCTATCACGTTTTTAAGCACTTTTACAGATAATTGAATGGCATCATCACGAGAAACTTGTGGTAATAAAGGATATTGATCTGGATCTAAACCACTTAAATTAAATTCTGAATGTCCAGAAGTTATTAAAGTTTGGAATTGTTCATTTGTTGATAATTTAACTTCTTTTCCTGGTAGTTTTTTAATAATATCTACAAAGAAACGACCAGGGAGTACAACTGAACCAGTTTCTGTAATTTCAATAATGTCTTCTCCATCTACTTGTTTAGGAATTGTAATTTCTATTGAGATTTCTGAATCTGAACCAGTAAGTATGACTTCATTGTTTTTAACTTCAATTTTTATACCCGTTAGTATAGGTAATGTAGTTCTTGGTGAGATTGCTTTTAATGTGTCATTTAATTGATTTATAAAATAATCTCTTCTAATTGTAAATTCCATTTTTAAACTCCTTCCAGTCGTTTATATAATAATTATATAGGTTTTAAACCCGTAGTAATAGTAGTAGGGCTTGTGGATTAGGGGATAACTCAAATTAATACAATCATGTCATTGTTTGACGACTGTGGATAACTTGTGCACAGTGTGTATTACTTTTGCACATTGTCCACAAAGTTAAAAAATAAGTTATTTTGTTATACCTCTAAATTGATTTATTAATCTGTTATAGTACAGATTGTTTTATTGGTTTCTAATTTCTTTTTCAAGATTTTCAACTTCTTGCTTAAATGTCGGATCATTATTGATATCTTTTACTATTTTTTCATGTGCGTGAATAACAGTAGTATGATCACGTCCACCAAACTCTTCTCCGATTTTAGGCAGCGAAAAGTCAGTTAATTCACGTGATAAATACATAGCAATTTGACGTGGATAAGCAATCGATTTTGTACGTTTCTTGGCACTAAAGTCTTCTATTCTTACACTATAGTATTCTCCAACAACTTTTTGGATATCTTGTATAGTAATTTTTTTAGATTTAGGTGCTTGGATGATATCTTTCAGTGCAGCTGCTGTTAATTCAGTTGTGATAGGTTGCCCTTGTAACTTTGAAAAGGCCAATACACGATTAAGTGCGCCTTCAAGTTCACGTATATTTGATTGTATTTGATTAGCGATATACGTTAAGGCTTCAGTAGGAATATTTATATTTTCTTCACCAATTTTTTTCTGCAAAATAGCCATTCTGGTTTCGTAGTCTGGCGGTGTAATATCTACTATCAATCCCCACTCAAAGCGAGAACGTAGTCGATCTTCTAATTTAGCAATTTCTTTAGGAGGTCTATCACTAGAAATAACAATTTGCTTATTCGCTTGATGTAAATCATTAAATGTGTGGAAGAATTCTTCTTGAGTTTGTTCTTTGTTTTGAATGAATTGTATATCATCTATTAAGAGCACATCGATATTACGATATTTTTCTCTAAAACGTTCTGTTTTATTGTCTCGGATAGATTTAATGAATTCATTGGTAAATTTTTCACTAGATGTATAGATGACTTTGGCATCTGGATTATTATCTAAGACATAATGGCCAATAGCATGCATTAGATGGGTTTTACCTAATCCTACACCACCATATATAAATAATGGATTATATGCTTGGGCCGGTGCTTCGGCTACAGCTAAACTCGCAGCGTGTGGGAATCTGTTTCCGGGACCGATGACGAATGTTTCAAATGTATTGTTGATATTGAATTGTTCATCACCAACTTTTGCTACATCAACAGTATCAAGGTCTACTTCTTTTTCATTAGCACTTTGTTTAACATCTTGTTTTTTTTCAGATTTTAAACTTTCTAATTCATCTTCAGAGTAAAATACTGGCATGATTTCGTGACCAATAGCTTCATATAATGCAGATTGTACGATTTCAACATAATGTGTTTTTAACCAATTAGCTACAAAAGGATCATCAATGACTACAATAGCTTCATCATTTTGTAACGAATAAAGTTTTGTATCTTTCAAAAAAGTTTGATAGCTAGGATAGCTGACTTTTTCTTGAGCTAAGGTTAAAACTTTTTCCCAAATTTCTTGTTCTGACATAATAGCAAACTCCAACTTTCTATATTTTAAAAGTTATACACAGAAATAACATGTGTGAATAAACATAATCACAAGCTGTTAATAATTATCCACAAGTTACACACAATCAGTGGATAACTCATTATGGATTATAAGTTATACACAACCATTTAGGATATATCTCCATAATATAATCCCTTATTTATCAATATTTACATAACTTATCCACACAATTATACTTTTTAACAAACACCTCTGTCAAATGGCTGTGAATATGTTGTTAAATCGTAAATAACCCTGTGCATAGATGAAATATTATCCACAAAATAAGCATGCGTATCTGTGAATAAGTGGATAACTTACAAGAATGAATAGTATATCAAAAATTAAACGATTTGTGGGCTTGGGAAATAATTTATAAAAAGTGTATGGAATTTGTATAATTAAAAATTCTCTAGATTTGAAATGAAAAATATTTATATGATAAGGTGAATCTTCTATATTAATAGACGTATTTATCAATACAGTTTAAAAATATCTAGTACTCATTCATATTATAATGAGATGAAAACATGCTTGAAATTGATACTTGCTTTATAAAAAAGATTTTGTTATATTGTAGTAGTTGCTTGAATTATGACTAGAAATTAATAATATTAAATCAAGACTTGAAGCAAAAAGCTTATATTAATTTATCTATTATAATATTTAGATAACCGAATACAGATGGAGGTGTTTTTGCATGGTAAAACGTACTTATCAACCAAATAAACGTAAACATAGTAAAGTTCATGGTTTCAGAAAACGCATGAGCACAAAAAACGGTCGTAAAGTTTTAGCGCGTCGTCGTCGTAAAGGCCGTAAGGTATTATCAGCATAAGATCACTGACTCATCAGTGGTCTTTTTTTTGGTTTAAAATAACGAAAATAAGTAGCAAAATTATTGTTATTATTAAAAAATACAACACATGTTAGGTATATAATAATAAATGTAATGAAAAGATAAGCGAGTGATGTTTCGTGGAGAAGGCATACCGAATTAAAAAGAACAGTGATTTCCAATTTATATATAAAAAAGGAAAATCAGTAGCAAATCGTCAATTTGTAGTCTATACGAAGTCTAATAAAGAATTAGAACACTTCAGACTAGGTATTAGTGTTTCTAAAAAATTAGGTAATGCTGTTGTTAGAAATAAAATTAAGCGTGCTATTCGTGAAAGTTTCAAGGTACATAAACAAAATATATTACCAATGGAAATTATTGTGATAGCCAGGCAGCCAGCTAAAGATATGGATACACTACAAATCCAAGCAAGTTTAGAACATGTTTTAAAAATAGCTAAGGTTTTTAATAAACGAATTAAGTAGGGTAGGGGGATAATTTAGACTGACGTCAGTCTAACGTCACACAACCCTAAGACTAACTTATTAGAAATTTTGAACAAGATGTTAGCTTTTTGATCCAAAACTATTTACAATATTATAATGATAAATTTTAGAATAAAGGAGGCGAGATGGATGATGGATTTAGATACGATAACGAGTATATCCACACCTATGGGTGAAGGTGCTATTGGTATTGTACGTTTGTCAGGTGTTGACGCGGTAAATATTGCAGATAAATTATATAAAGGGAAAGAACCATTAGAACATGTACCTTCTCATACAATAAATTATGGGCATATTGTTGATCCTGAGACAAATGAAGTGGTCGAAGAAGTGATGGTGTCTGTCTTACGTGCACCGAAAACATTTACTAGAGAAGATATCGTTGAAATTAATTGTCACGGTGGTATTTTAACCATCAATAGAGTGTTAGAGTTAACGATGACACACGGTGCAAGAATGGCTGATCCAGGTGAATACACAAAACGTGCGTTTTTAAATGGTCGTATTGATTTATCTCAAGCCGAAGCGGTGATGGATTTTATTCGTTCTAAAACCGATCGTGCATCTAAAGTTGCAATGAATCAAATTGAAGGTCGTTTAAGTGATATGATTAAGCGACAGCGACAATCCATTCTCGAAATCCTTGCACAAGTAGAAGTTAATATAGATTATCCAGAATATGATGATGTGGAAGATGCCACAACAGAAGTTTTATTAGAAAAATCAAATCAAATTAAGACAGAGATTAATAAGTTATTAGATACAGGCACACAAGGGAAAATAATGAGAGAAGGTTTAGCAACGGTCATAGTTGGTAAGCCGAATGTTGGTAAGTCATCCATGTTAAATAACCTGATCCAAGACAATAAGGCGATTGTTACAGAGGTGCCTGGTACGACTAGAGATACTTTAGAAGAGTACGTAAACGTTCGCGGTGTACCTTTAAGGTTAGTAGATACTGCTGGGATACGTGAAACGGAAGATATCGTTGAACGTATTGGTGTAGAACGTTCACGCAAAGCTTTAGGTGAAGCGGATTTAATCTTGTTTGTGCTAAATTATAACGAATCATTAACAGAAGAAGATCGCAAGTTATATGAAGTTATTAAAAATGAAGATGCCATTGTCATAATTAACAAGATGGATTTAGACAAACAATTAGATATTTCAGAAGTAAAAGAAATGGTTGGAGATATGCCAATCATTCAAACATCAATGTTAAAACAAGAAGGTATTGATCAGTTAGAGATACAAATTAGAGATTTATTCTTTGCAGGAGATGTCCAAAATCAGGATATGACATATGTATCGAATTCAAGACATATTTCATTGTTAAAACAAGCGAGAAACTCAATTCAAGATGCTATAGATGCTGCAGAAGCTGGTGTGCCAATGGATATGGTTCAGATAGATTTAACGAGAACTTGGGAAATTTTAGGTGAAATTATCGGAGAATCCGCAAGTGAAGAATTGATAAATCAATTATTTAGTCAATTCTGTCTAGGAAAATAAAAGGGAGGAAAAAAGTATGGCTCAAGAATATGATGTAATAGTAATTGGAGCCGGACATGCTGGTATTGAAGCTGGACTTGCTTCAGCAAGACGTGGTGCCAAAACGTTAATGTTAACAATAAATTTAGATAATATTGCATTCATGCCATGTAACCCGTCAGTTGGTGGCCCGGCTAAAGGAATAGTAGTTCGTGAAATAGACGCATTAGGTGGCCAAATGGCGAAAACAATCGATAAAACGCATATCCAAATGCGTATGTTAAACACTGGCAAAGGCCCGGCAGTAAGAGCACTTCGCGCACAAGCTGACAAAGTACTTTATCAACAAGAAATGAAAAAGGTAATTGAAGATGAAGCAAACCTTGATATTATGCAAGGTATGGTGGATGACTTAATTATTGAAGATGAAGTCATCAAAGGCGTACGTACGAATATCGGCACAGAATACTGGGCAGATGCAGTCATTATTACAACTGGTACATTTCTACGTGGTGAAATCATTTTAGGTAACATGAAATATTCAAGTGGTCCAAACCATCAATTACCATCTATTTCACTAGCTGACAATCTTAGAAATCTCGGATTTGAAGTAGTGAGATTCAAAACTGGTACGCCACCGCGTGTTAATGCCAAAACGATTGATTATTCTAAAACAGAAATACAACCAGGTGACGACGTTGGTAGAGCATTTAGTTTTGAAACAACGGAATATATTTTAGATCAATTACCTTGTTGGTTAACATATACCAATGGAGAAACACATCAAGTTATAGATGATAATTTACATTTATCTGCGATGTATTCAGGCATGATTAAAGGTACAGGACCTAGATATTGTCCATCAATTGAAGATAAATTTGTAAGATTCAATGATAAGCCTAGACATCAACTTTTCTTAGAACCAGAAGGTAGAAATACCAATGAAGTTTATGTCCAAGGTTTATCAACAAGCTTACCTGAACATGTTCAACGTCAGATGTTGGAAACAATTCCAGGCTTAGAAAAAGCGGATATGATGCGTGCAGGATATGCAATTGAATATGATGCACTTGTACCGACACAACTGTGGCCAACACTAGAAACTAAAAAAATTAAAAACTTATATACTGCAGGACAAATCAACGGAACTTCTGGTTATGAAGAAGCGGCAGGACAAGGTATCATGGCTGGAATTAACGCAGCATCAAGAGTACTAGATGAGGAAGAAGTCATCTTAAGCCGTTCAGACGCCTATATTGGTGTTTTAATAGATGATCTTATAACAAAAGGTACCAATGAACCATATCGTTTATTAACATCTCGTGCAGAATATCGTTTATTATTAAGACATGACAATGCAGATTTACGATTAACAGATTTAGGTTATAAATTAGGTATGATTTCTGAAGAACGTTATGCGCGTTTCAATGAAAAACGTCAAATGATAAAAGATGAGCAAGCACGCTTAAATGAAATTAGAATAAAACCGCACGAACGTGTACAAGAAATTATTGAAGCGCAAGGCGGTTCACGCTTGAAAGACGGTATATTAGCCTTGGAGTTATTGCGTAGACCTGAAATGACGTATAACTTGATTCTAGAAATTTTAGAAGAAGAAAATCAATTACCTAGTGATGTTGAAGAGCAAGTTGAAATTCAGACAAAATATGAAGGCTATATCAATAAGTCGTTACAGCAAGTTGAAAAAGTAAAACGTATGGAAGAAAAGAAAATTCCAGAAGACTTAGATTATAGTAAAGTTGATAGTTTAGCGACTGAAGCACGCGAAAAATTAGCGGAAGTTAAACCGTTAAATATTGCGCAAGCATCTCGGATTTCAGGTGTAAATCCTGCAGATATTTCGATCTTATTAGTGTTCCTAGAACAAGGTAAAATACAAAGGGTGGAAAATTAAGATGAGTGTAAAATGGTTAACTGAGCAACTCAGCACACAAGATATCGAACTTACAGAAAAACAACAACATCAATTTCAAACGTATTTTCAAATGCTCGTTGAATGGAATGAAAAAATGAATTTAACAAGTATTACTGAAGAACATGAAGTGTATTTGAAACATTTTTATGATTCAATTGCACTAAGTTTTTATACGGATTTGACACAAGAGCTAACAATTTGTGATATTGGTGCTGGTGCTGGTTTTCCAAGTATTCCATTAAAAATTATTTATCCTAATTTAAAAATTACAATTGTAGATTCATTAAATAAACGCATCCATTTTTTAAATCAATTAGCAGAAGCATTAGATTTAGAAAATGTGAATTTTGTACATGATCGCGCAGAAATTTACGGAAAGGGAGACTACAGGGCGTCTTATGATATTGTAACTGCACGTGCAGTTGCTAGACTTTCCGTATTAAGCGAATTGTGTTTACCGTTAGTTAAAAAGGGTGGACAATTCATTGCTTTAAAATCAGCTAAAGGCGAAGAAGAATTGGAAGAAGCGCGTTTTGGTATAGGAATCCTCGGTGGTAAACTTCAGGATGTCATTTCATATGAATTACCAGAAGATGCTGGTGAAAGGCAAATGATAAAGATTGATAAGAGAAGTGAGACACCAAAGAAATATCCAAGAAAACCAGGAATGCCCAATAAGTCTCCATTACTTGAAAAAGAAAAGTGATTTAATACAACTAATTTAGAGGGAGCGCATAAAATATGAAGAAACCTTTTTCTAAATTATTTGGTTTGAAAAATAAAGATGACATTGTTGGTTATATAGAAGAGGATCATAATAGTGTTGAATCTATTCATACTGAACGTATTGTGCCAAATCGTTATCAACCAAGACAAGTATTTGAGCCAAATAAGATTAAAGAACTCGCAGAATCAATAGATGAGCATGGATTGTTACAACCGATTGTAGTACGTCCTATAGAAGAGGATATGTTTGAAATTATTGCTGGAGAGCGTAGATTTAGAGCCTTACAATCGTTGAATAAGACATACGCAGATGTCATTATCAGAGATTTAGGTGATGAAGAAACTGCAGTGGTTGCTTTAATAGAAAATATCCAACGTGAAAATTTATCTGTTGTAGAAGAGGCAGAAGCCTATAAAAAACTTTTAGAACTAGGCGATACTACACAAAGTGAATTAGCTAAAAGTGTAGGTAAAAGTCAAAGTTTTATAGCAAATAAATTGAGATTATTAAAATTAGCGCCAAAAGTGATAGAACGTTTACGTGAAGGCAAAGTTACAGAACGTCATGCACGTGCGATGCTAAGTTTATCAGATGAAGATCAAGAAACATTAGTGGAAACGATTATAAGCCAAAAGTTAAACGTGAAACAAACTGAAGCTAGAGTAAAACAAAAAGTCGGCCCTGAAAAAGTGAAAGCGCAAAGTTTTGCATTTGAAAAAGACTTAACAGATGCACGTGAAGCGGTAGGCAAAAGTTTAGAAGAAATTGAAAAAAGTGGCATCAAGTTTGAACATCAAGCTAAAGACCATGATGATTATTATGAAATAAAAATTAAGCTTTATAAAAAATAACAGTTGAGTTTAATTGAACATATCGCTTATTCAAAAAGTACAACTTCGTTTTAATTTAAATGAGGTTGTACTTTTTTTATTTATTATAAGTGTTAATGAGTCAGATATCATTTAAATGTAAAGATTATTTTAAAAGTATATTTTATTTTATATTCCCCAAAAATTAAAAATAAATAAATAAAAAACATTTACAGGATTGTCGAATAATAAAATATGTGATTAAATTAAGAAAACGCTTACATATTATTAAAGGGGGATGTTAAAATGGTAACGTTTATTGTATCTATTATTTTATTAGTTATAGGTTATTTCACTTATGGGAAGTATATCGACAAAATGTTTGGCACGAAACAAGATAGACCAACACCAGCATATAATCAACGTGATAATGTCGATTATTTACCTATGAAGACATCATCAAATTCACTCATTCAACTATTGAACATTGCAGGTGTAGGACCGATTTTCGGACCGATTATGGGGGCATTATATGGACCTGTAGCATTTATATGGATTGTTGTGGGATGTATTTTTGCAGGTGCAGTACATGATTATCTGACTGGAATGATTTCAATTAGAAATAAAGGGGCACATTTACCGGAGCTTGCTGGTAAATTTTTAGGTCAGGTCATGAAACACTTTGTAAATATCTTTTCAATCTTATTATTATTGCTAACTGGAACAGTTTTTGTAACAAGCCCGGCATTGTTACTACATAATTTATTAGATGGTCGAATCGCATTAGGTATCATTATCTTTGTCATTTTTGTTTATTATATTTTGTCTACAATTTTACCTATAGACAAAATCATTGGACGCATTTATCCAATTTTCGGTGCATTGCTATTAATTAGTGCAGTAGGTATAGGTTTCCGTCTTATTCAAACAGGTGCACCGATACCTGAAATTAATTTGAAAAATATGCATCCAGATGGCGCTCCTATATTTCCACTACTATTTTTTACAATTACTTGTGGTGCTTTATCTGGTTTTCATGCTACACAAACGCCTATTATTTCGAGAACGACAAACAAAGAGAAAAATGGTCGTTTCATATTCTATGGAATGATGATTGCAGAGGGTATTATAGCAATGATTTGGGCAGCTGCAGGCATGAGTTTATTTAATGGATATAGTGGATTAAGTGATGTTTTAGCACGTGGGGAAGCGGCTCTTGTTGTAAGTGAAGCATCACATCTATTATTGGGTTCTGTGTTTGGTACGATTGCAGTACTGGGTGTTATTGTCTTACCAATTACAAGTGGTGATACATCTTTCCGTAGTGCACGTATGATTATAGCTGATTATTTAAATTATGGTCAGCGCAGTATGTTAAAACGAGTGATTGTAGCTGCACCATTATTTGTCGTAAGCTTTGGTTTGACTCAGGTAGACTTTACCATTTTATGGCGCTATTTTTCTTGGGCAAACCAAACTACAGCTGTTGTCGCTTTATGGGTAGGTGCAATGTACTTACTTATCGCGAAAAAGAATTTTTGGGTGGCAGCAATTCCAGCAGTCTTTATGACTTGGAATATTTTCACTTATATTTTAAGTCAGAAGATAGGTTTAGGTCTGGATCTTAATTTAAGTTATGGCCTCGCATTTGTATTTACAATTTTATGGATTGGCTACTTTACTTATCAATATAAAAAAATTACTGCAGGTGCTTCATTTGAATTAGATCATCCTATACCATATCAACAACAACAAACTGCGACATAAATATAAAATTATGATGGGATACTGATTTCTTAACGCTATGATACAGGTTAATTAAATAATAATAATGATAGGAGTAAGATACGTGATTAAAAACATGATTTAGTTGCGGTCTTACTCTTATTTCTTGTAAGTCTAAGGGAGGTCTAAAAAAGACGCTATAGCTATATGACAAAAACTTTTTGCATAATTAAATGTGCGCATGTCAATACAATTTGGTAGTCTAAAATAGAATCACACTATAGTCTCAAGTTAAAGGAGCTTGGCAAATGAACATAGGTAATCAAATTAAATTTTTTAGACAGCGTGACCATTTATCACAAGAAGAATTAGCTGCAAAATTGTATGTTTCACGACAAACAATTTCAAATTGGGAAAATGATAAAAGTTATCCAGATATACATAATTTGTTAATGCTTAGTTCTTTGTTTCAAGTTTCTTTAGATAATTTAGTTAAAGGAGACATAGAGATTATGGAACAAAAGTTAAAACAGAGCAAATTTAATTTATGGAGTCATTTAATGATTTGGCCTATGTTATTATCCGCAATTTTAGCAGGTCCAACACTCTACTATTGGACGACATTATGGATTTCAGCTGAACTTATACTCTTAATAACTATGATTATTGCATCATTTAAAGTAGAAGCCTTAAAAAAATCGTATAGAATACAAACGTATGACAGGATAGTTGCTTTTATGCATGGGAAAGACCCTAATGATGTTTATAGTAGTAAATTGCGTAATACTGTAACTTTTATGTACAGTTTTATAGTTTGTGTCGGATTATTTATTATAATTGTGCTATTAAGCATGCATTTTTTTGATGTATTGTAATAGTTACTTTTCATAACACCTTGTAGTTAAAGATTTATCATAACTATGAGGTGTTTGATTTATGAAATCTTTGATTATTGCGATCGTATACCCCACGCATTAGTAAATATTATTTCTTACAATAATAATATTCAAATCTTAATAATAGTATTGCTTTACTAACTGGGAAATATTAATATTAAGTAAATAATTTGTAAATAAAATGTTAAGAAAAAATAATTGCTAATTTAGGGGTGATTGTATGTTTCGTTTTTTAAAGCCAGCAAAACATGTGGATCCTTTACCATCTGAAAAGGTAGATGATACATATAAAAAGTTACGGTTACAGGTTTTTTTAGGTATTTTTATCGGTTATGCGGGTTACTATTTGCTGAGAAAAAACTTTTCATTAGCAATGCCTTCATTAATTGAAGATGGTTTCAGTAAAGGAGAGCTTGGTATTGCGCTATCAGCCATTTCAATCGCTTATGGATTTAGTAAATTTGTAATGGGAACCGTAAGTGATCGCAGTAATGCGCGTGTATTTTTAACTTTAGGTTTGATGCTTACGGCAATTGTTAATTTACTATTAGGATTTGTACCATTTTTTACTTCTAGTATAACAATCATGTTTATTATGTTATTTCTAAATGGATGGTTTCAAGGTATGGGATGGCCGCCATCAGGACGTGTACTTGTGCACTGGTTTAGTGTTAGTGAACGTGGTAGTAAAACGTCTATTTGGAACGTGGCTCATAATGTTGGTGGAGGACTAATGGCACCGATCGCAACTTGGGGAATATCTATGACTGCCCTTTATAATTTTGGTTATTTAAGAGGATTTGAAGGCGTATTTATATATCCAGGATTACTGGCAATTGTTATCGCAATTATTGCATATTGTTTAATTAGAGATACACCTCAGTCACAAGGTTTACCTCCTATTGAACGCTTTAACAAAGATTACTCAACGACGTCACATGAAACACTTGAAACAGAGTTAACAACAAAAGAAATATTGTTTAAATATGTATTAAATAACAAATGGGTATGGGCCATTGCTTTTGCTAATATTTTTGTCTATTTTGTACGTTATGGTGTGTTAGATTGGGCACCTACTTATTTAAGTGAAGAAAAGCAATTCAATTTAAGTGAATCAGGTTGGGCTTATTTCCTTTATGAGTGGGCAGGCATTCCAGGTACACTACTTTGTGGTTATATTTCCGATAAAGTATTTAAAGGGCGCCGTGGTCCTGCAGGTTTCTTCTTTATGCTTGGCGTTACAATTTTTGTATTAATTTATTGGTTAAACCCACCAGGTCATGCATGGTTGGACAATTTATCATTAATTGCAATTGGATTTTTAATCTATGGGCCAGTGATGTTGATTGGTTTACAAGCATTAGATTATGTACCTAAAAAAGCAGCCGGAACAGCTGCAGGTCTAACGGGTTTATTTGGTTACTTATTTGGTGCTGTGATGGCAAATATTGTTTTAGGTTTTGTCGTACAACATTTTGGATGGGATTTTGGTTTTGTCTTATTAACAGTTATTAGTATTTTAGCGATGTTAAGCTTTATTTTAACTTGGAATAAACGAGGCCAAGAACAATTACATTAATAAAACAAGCATTATAAGGCGTGACTATGAGATCAATGAAATGATTTTGATTTCATAGTCATGTCTATTTTTTATAAACGAAATCTATTTTTGAAATCATTATTGTGAGTGTTATTTGTGTATGTAATCAACAAGCTATAAGTATTTTGAAACGCTGAATATGAAATATTTCATTATTAATGGTTATTTAATGAATAATTTATATAAAATTGTGGTAATTAAATAATAAGTAAGTACACTAAAAATTTTTTATGGTATGGGTACATCATTGATTTAATGCAAAAAGTTGCTCAATACTTCAGTTGTTTCACTAGTAAAATACGCATTAAGGCACCAAAAATATATTTAAACGAGCAAAACTACATGAGACTGTTTTGCAATAGTTTAATTAAGAAAGGTGATTTATTATGTATAAAAATATTTTACTACCATACTCTTTTGAAAATGATTTCGATAACATTCCTGAGAACTTAGCGAAATTAGTTGGAGAAGATTCCACTGTAGTTGTTCATAATGTCATGACTGAAAATGATTTATTGGCAAGTGTACGTTATGAAAATAAACATAAAGAAGATATCATTAAAGAAAAGGAAGAAGAACTTACTCCATTTCTTGAAAAATTAAAAGAGCAAGGTATTAATTATAAAGTAGCCATCGAATTTGGGCCTGTAAAAGATACCATACTTGAGAGAATCAGTTTTGGAGATATGGATGTAGGCGATTTTGATTTAGTTGTAATGAGTAACCATCGAGTAAGTATAGATATCAAACATGTACTTGGAGATGTAACACATAAAGTTGCTAAAAGAAGTCCTATACCAGTACTTATAGTGAAATAATATTGAAGTCAAAGTATTGAAATGCTTTTATTATAGCGATGAGCGTTATGTTTCCGCATAAAAACATCATATTTTAGACTAGAATGTAATGGTTAAAATTACTTTCTAGTCTTTTATTTTTTAAATTAAAACATGAACAAGTTTATTTTAAAGTTAATGAATTCAACTTTAATAAATATATTTATAGAAATATTGAATTTTTATGTTTAGTTTTGTAATCCTTTTATGACGGCTTTAGCCACACGATATATATGAAAGCAAATGTTAGTGCTGTTGTTTTCATATATAAAGTCTGTTATTCTGCCTAATGTTCAATTATAAGGGAGGTTACTAATTTTGGAAAATAAACAACATAATGCTAGTGGGAAGAAACTGTCTTCTGTTTTTACTTATAGTATTATTATTACCGCAATAGTTGTATTGTTAGGTGCAATATTTCCAAATCAGTTTAATTCAATAGGGACAAATATTACTGGTTGGATTACTGAATACTTTGGTTGGTATTATATGGTTATTGTAGCTCTAATGATATTCTTCTGTGTCTTCTTGATATTTAGCCCAATCGGAAAATTGAAATTGGGTAAACCTGAAGATAAACCAGAATTTAACACAATTTCATGGTTTGCGATGCTATTTAGTGCTGGTATGGGAATTGGTTTAGTATTTTGGGGAGCAGCTGAACCAATCAGTCACTTTGTATCACCACCATCTGGAGAACCACAATCAGCACATGCTTATAAAGAAGCTTTAAGAGGTGCATTTATGCAATGGGGCTTCCACGCATGGGCAGTGTATGGTGTTGTTGCGTTAGCGTTAGCTTACTTCCAATTTAGAAAAAATGAACCTGCATTAATTTCAAAAACATTACGTCCAATTTTCGGAAATAAAGTAGACGGTCCGCTTGGTACAGTTATTGACGTAGTGTCTGTTTTCGCTACTATCGGTGGTGTAGCGGTATCTTTAGGTCTAGGCGCTATGCAAATTGCAGGTGGTCTAAACTACCTATTTGATATCCCGAATAATATTGTGACTCAAGGTATTATTATTGTAATTGTTACAATCTTATTCTTAGCTAGTGCATGGTCAGGATTAAGCCGTGGTATCCAATATTTAAGTAATGCTAATATTGGTTTAGCAGGCATAATCTTATTATTTATTTTTATTGTAGGACCAACCGTTTTAATCTTAAACATGTTAACAAGTTCAACAGGTGAATATTTGAATACGTTATTATTTAACATGTTTGATACTGCACCATTAGATCCACAAAAAAATGAATGGATGAAATCATGGACTTTCTTCCAATTAGCTTGGTGGATTAGTTGGAGTCCATTTGTTGGTATATTTATTGCACGTGTATCTAAAGGACGTTCAATTAGAGAGTTCGTATCTGGAGTTATGTTAGCACCGGTACTTGTAAGTTTAGTTTGGTTTGCAGCATTCGGTGTTCTAGGTATCGAAACTGCAAAAGACAATCCAAAAATATTTGATATGCCACCAGAAACTGCATTATTTGGTGTGTTTAATGAAGTACCATTAGGCTTTGCGCTGTCCATTGTGACATTGCTCTTAATAGCAACGTTCTTTATTACGTCAGCCGATTCAGCGACATTCGTATTAGGAATGCAAACAACATTTGGTTCATTAAACCCATCAGCAATGATTAAAGTGGTTTGGGGTGTTGCACAAGCATTGATCGCATTTATCTTATTATTCTCAGGTGGAGATAATGGATTAAATGCCCTTCAAAACATGGCAATCATGACCGCCTTACCATTCTCTATCATCATTCTTTGTATGATGGTCAGTTTCTATAAAGATGCCAATAAAGAGCGTAAGTTCTTAGGTTTAACACTATCACCAAACAAACATAGATTAGAAGAATATACGAGAATTGCAGAAAATAGAGGCGCCAACAAATCAGAATAATTATTAAATATAAGAAATATCTGAGACACAAACCTCAATCTCAAAATAAAGGACTAATTCGTTTTCAAACGGATTAGTCCTTTTTATATGAAAATATTACGATTTTGATCGTGCATGCTTGCCTGGGGATATGGCTCGAGCCTGTAGTCTCTCGCTCATATCATTTCCCCGGGCGTCCGCACGATGCAAAATCTTTATAAGTGATGTGTTTTAATATAATAGAAAAAAGCTTCGTATTATTACACATGATGGATGAGTTCATTTTATATAAAAACTTACGGTTTTGATCGTGCATGCTTATTCGAGTAAGTTGTAGCATAGTTCGCGAATATCCTTTCTCACTCATGTCATTTCCACAAGTAACAGTACAATGCAAAATTGCTACAATGATATATAGTCACGCAATGAGTACCGATGTTCTATAGCAACAAAACAAACGTCAATGCCTATCATTGTAATAGAAATTGACGTTTATGTTTGAATCAGGGATAGTAATCTCCCTATTTCTTTTTTATAGTTAAAATTATAATAAATAAAGAACTGCGTATTTAGTTGTAAAGTAGCATAAGTTTTTACAAATACTTCAAAACTTAGCGCTTTCTTATTTTATCTTTTTGATGTGAATCAAACATTATGAAAAGATTTGAGTATGCTGTCACTTTTACAAAAATTGATGAACTTATCTAACGTGACAGGTAGTTATAATGTTTTCTTTCCTGTATGACACCCATTTTTAGAGCCACAAGAGTTACATTTACCAGCTTTAGCTTTCTTGAAAAAGTTGAATAATGTAAAAACAACATAACTAATAATAGCTAAAAAGATAACTACATTGATAATAATCGTCATTAAATCACATCCTTAATAAAATAATAATCCGATTTGATAAAAGACAAACGAAAGTAAATATGCAGTGATTAATGGATATGCTACAGCCAGTACAGTCCATTTAAGAGAATATGTTTCTTTGCGAATGGTTGCGACTGTAGATAAACATGGTATATATAACAAGATGAAAATCATAAACGAATATGCCGATAATGGTGTGAAATGACTTTGTATAATGTTTACAAGACCAGCTTCGTCTGATGCCTAGATAATTGCCATCGAGCTAACGATAACTTCTTTTGCTAAGAATCCAGGTATTAATGTAGCACCCGCTTGCCATGAACCAAAACCTAATGGTGCAACTAATACAGCAAAGAAACTTCCAATTGAGTGTAAAAAGCTATCATTAACGTCTACATTGAAACCGCCAGGACCTGTATAATTCAATAACCAAATAATTACCGAACCAGCAAAGATAAATGTTCCTGCTTTTTTAACAAAACCTTTAGCCTTTTCCCATGTACTTCTCCATAGTGTTTTGACTGATGGTAATCGATAAGTAGGCAATTCGACGATAAATACAGAGTCATCATTTTTTAATACCGTTTTCGTTAATAGTACACTTGTTAATAAAGCCACAACAATACCAAGTACATATAAGCTTAGGACGATGAGTGCCTGATGAGATTCAAAAAACACACCTACAAACAATGCGTAAACGGGTAATCTCGCAGAGCAAGACATAAATGGTGCAATCAAAATCGTTGTAAGTCTTTCCTTCTCACTTTCAATACTACGTGCTGCCATAATACTTGGCACGTTACATCCAAATCCTATAATCATTGGTATAAAAGATTTACCACTAAGACCAAAGTATTCCATAATTCGATCCATTAATATGGCAATACGAGACATATAACCAGAGTCTTCTAAAAGAGAAATAAAGAAGAAAAGCACCAGTATTTGTGGCACAAATACAAGTACTGCACCTACACCAGCAATAATACCGTCATTGATTAAATCTTGTAAAAATGGAACGAGACCTAATTTATCCATCAAGTTTGATACCGTATCCGTAAAGGTGCCACCTAAAAATTCATCTAATGCGTCGGATATAGGTGTACCGATCCAAGTGAAAGTAACGTGGAAAATCAACTACATAATGATTAAAAAGATTGGGATGCCTAAATATTTATTTGTTAAAATGCGATCTATCTGATGCGTGAAATATTGTCGTTCCTCATCAGGATATTCAACTGTATCTTTTAAAATATTGTCTATATATGTATTGCGTATTGCTTGTATCTCATCACGTATAGAATTATCTAATTCTTCTGATAAATTTTGACGTAATAATGTTATTTCTTTCAAAACAGTATCATCTAGAAATTCATAAATTTTTGGGTTCTCTAATAAAAATTGTATTGATATAAAGCGTCTTAAATGTTTATCAATAGAGGTGCTTGATGTTAAATGTGCTTCAATTTGTGATATCGTATCTTCAATGTTCTTACCATAATTTAATTTCAATGGTCTGTTTTTTGATAAGCCATTGTCTTTCAAAGATTCTAATAATTGATGCGTCCCTTTACCATTTCTTGCTATGATAGGTAGTAATGGCAATTTTAATTTTTTCATAAGTGTTTGTTGGTTGATACGAATACCACGTTTTGTAGCAACATCAACCATATTTAATCCAATAATTAAAGGTGCACCTAATTCCATGAGTTGAACGGTTAGTTGTAAGTTACGTTTTAATTGGCTTGCATCTACAATATTAATCATTCCAGAAAATGAATTATTCAATAAATAATCCGTCACAACCATTTCGTCTTTAGAAATAGGTGACAATTCATAAATGCCTGGTAAATCAACTAGGTTTCCAACATGTTGTTTGAGGCGCCCTACTTTTTTCTCTACAGTTACGCCACTCCAGTTTCCTACATATTCGTATGTGCCAGTCAATGCATTAAATAAAGATGTTTTACCGACGTTAGGGTTTCCTAAAATACAATAACTATTAGTCATTGGCTTCCTCTAATTCAATCTGACATGCATCACAACCACGAATACTTAAACATTGACCATTCACTTCTAATATACAAGGACCCTTGAACAGGCACTTTTGCTTAATTTTTAATTTAGTACCATTCACTAAACCAAGTGCATTTAATCGATGGCGCATGTGTTGATTTTTAATGTTCATTTCTTTGATTTTGTAATTCTTTTTTAAGTCTCCACTTTTTATGCTTAACATAAAACTCACTCTTTCTTATAATGAGATAATAATAATCATTATCAATTATACAATTTTATCAAAAATAATAGAAGTAAATTTAATATAATTTTGTGAATGTTTTGTTAAGCATTATTGTACGTAACATATATTGGGTTAATTTTTTGCTTTTGAAAAATAAATGACCAATAAATGAGCAAAGAAATTGATATAAATACAATGTAATATTACACTTAGGTTAAACAATAATTTCCTGAATATGAGATGACATGACCTTAGTCCAAAAGATGGTTTGATGATTGACTGTTGTTCAAAATTTTTGAGCTTCGGATATGAATCATGAATCGTTATATAAAATATGTGTTTTTAAAATTGATTTACATATTGAGATAGGAGGGATTCAAATGGTTATCCGTGATAATAAACGCATAAAAGTAAAACGTTTAAATGAAACGCGCTCAAGTGGGATTTCTGTCATGATTGAAGAAGGTGGTTTGGGAGCTGACCAATATTATCAAATTGAAAAGCAAAATGCGAAAACATCTGAAGAACATTTACATCAATTTGAACATGAAGTGAGTGAAAAAAATAATGCTGAATTGATTGATCTCCTAATTATAAATGCACAGGAGAGTACGAATAAAGCCTATAATGAAGCATTAAAGACAATTCAGCAAGAAGTGTTAAACCGAATGAAATCATAAATAATGTATTTGTAACCAAAGACAATAAAGATTGAAGGTTAACCATTTAGACTATTGATAAAGCTATTTAACTGCTGTATCGATAGTCTTTTTTGTATTTAAATATAGGTAAGACTTAGGGTGCGCTATATTAAGGTATAAAACATTAGAAGTAACAAACATTAAACGAATATAGTTATAAGCTAAATAATCATAAATTTATTAAAGATTCTTTTTTAAAAGGATATGTACATTATAGTTAAAAATCACTATACTGTAATACGTGTTTGTACATAATTAGCAAGGAGAAAATTAATGAATCTTTTAAAACAAATCTTCAAAAAAGAAGATATTTCTAAATTTCAAAACAAAGATGCTCATTTAGAGCGCACGTTAAGAATAAGAGACTTTTTAGCTTTAGGTGTAGGTACAATTGTTTCTACTGCTATTTTTACATTGCCTGGTGTTGTAGCTGCTGATCACACAGGTCCATCAGTCAGTTTGTCCTTTTTAGTAGCAGCTATTGTAGCAGCTTTGGTGGCATTTGTTTACGCAGAAATGGCATCTGTTATGCCTTTTGCTGGATCAGCATATACATGGATTAGCATATTGTTTGGAGAATTTTTCGGATGGATTGTAGGTTGGGCTTTAATTGCTGAATATTTAATTGCTGTGGCTTTTGTAGCATCAGGATTTTCAGCTAATTTGAGAGGTTTACTAGAACCTTTTCATATATCATTACCTAATTCATTATCTAACTCTCTCGGTACAGACGGAGGTATCATTGATTTATTAGCAGCTGTCGTGGTGATTATAACGGCGATATTACTATACAGAGGAACGTCAGAAGCGGCACGTGTTCAAAATGCACTCGTGATACTTAAAGTATTGGCTATTCTCTTATTTATAATCGTAGGTTTATCAGTCATTGATATTGGTCATTACATACCTTTTATTCCAGAGTACCGTGAAACTGCAGCAGGCGCGTTTGGTGGCTGGCAGGGTATATATGCAGGTAGCTCTGTCATTTTTGTTGCTTATATTGGGTTTGATTCTATTGCTTCAAACTCTGGTGAAGCGATTAATCCGCAAAAAACAATGCCACGAGGAATCTTGGGCTCTTTACTGATTGCAGTTACATTGTTTATCGTCGTTTCACTTGTATTAGTGGGGATGTTTGATTATGCGCAATATAAAAATAATGCTGAGCCAGTAGGTTGGGCTTTACGTATGAGTGGACATAGTACTGTTGCGGTCATAGTGCAGGCAGTCTCAGTAATTGGTATGTTTACTGCTTTAATTGGTATGATGATGGCAGGTTCTCGCTTGCTTTATTCGTTTGGTAGAGATGGTATCTTACCGTCTTGGTTAGGAAAATTAGATAATAAAAATTTACCAAATCGTGCATTAATCATACTATCGATTGTTGCAATTATTATTGGCTCTGTTTTTCCATTTGGCTTTTTAGCACAATTAATTTCAGCAGGTGCGCTTGTAGCGTTTATGTTTGTTACAGTAGGTATTTTTTCATTGCGTAAAAGAGAAGGCCATGACCTACCAGAACCAGCATTTAAATTGCCATTTTACCCAGTGATGCCAGTGATTATATTTATTTGTGTATTTATTGTGTTCTGGGGATTAAGTGGTCAGGCTAAGATCTATACATTGATTTGGTTTTGTATCGGCATCATTTATTATGTACTGTATATTTTAAAAAATCTTAAAAACATCAAAAATTAATATGTTAAAGATAATAAAACGCTCTTTAAAATTTTCACTTTTTAGTGTCTATTTTAGAGAGCGTTTTTTTAATGTGTGTAAAGTATTATAGATATTATTAATTGGTAGTAGGATAAAAAGTATAATGCTGGCTATCACAGCATCTTATAAGTTTATATATCATGTTTTGAGTTTAAGTTGAATTGTTTATTCTATGTTATGTTGTTTTTTTAAGGATAAAGCTAAAATGAGTACGATAATCAGTAGAATACCAATAAGTTGAAAACTACGAAATGTAACATTAAGCCAAAGCGCGCTTGCTAATATGGCCATAACAGGTTCGATTGTGCCGAAAAGTGTGGTTTCTTTTGCTGATAAGTAATTTAAACTTTCAATAAAGAAAAAGAATGCTATAGCAGTTCCGGCAATAATACCAAAAGTTAAATAAAGTGCAGTCGATCCTGTTAAATTGGACCAATCAAACTGCCATATAGGTGCTTTGAAATTCATGACAATGCCTGAAATTAACATTGCCCAACCGACAACTAAAATAGACGGAAACCGAGTTAATAATTGTGTTGCGTAAAGTGTATAGAATGCAAGTGCTAAACCAGATATAATCCCCCAAATTACACTCGGTGTAGATACCACAAGTTTACTAAAAGATCCGTTGGTTAGTAGCAAAAAGGTACCTGATAATGTAAGGACAATCCCGATCAAATCAAAAAGTTTAAAGCGCTCTTTACGTCTGATAACATACCAAATAATGATATATACTGGCGCTATATATTGGAGTAAAGTAGCGATTGCCGCATTACCGAAATTGATAGACGCCATATAAGCGTATTGAACGAGCAACATACCAAAAATTGAAAAAATAAAAAGTTGGAATAGGCTATGTTTATTTTTAAATATATCGAATAATGAAGATTTTCTATTAATTATTTTGTAAATCATTAATAAGAAGAAGCCACTGATTAATAACCTCGCAGTTACATACCAATTGATATCAATGTCCCTTTGTTGAAAAAGAAAATCTGATACTGTGCCACCGAGTCCCCAAAAAGATGCTCCTACAATAGCTAATAAAATACCTACGATTCGAAATTTTGTTTCATTTACCATATACTCACCTGTTAAATATTAATATATTCATACTATAGCGTGAAAATAAGCGATATAATATATAAAAATAAGCTTAAAATAGCAAAATATTGAGGTGTCTAATTTATGTATCAAGAAATTATCGTAGAAAATACAAGAGAAGAGTTAATACAATTTCCTGATAAACAATGGAAACATATTATTTTACATACGTATTTAAATCGCACGATATTTGGCTACATTCCTATACATTGGCACCACGCATTGCAATTCATGTATGTGATTAATGGAGCACTCAATGTTTCAATTGGTGACGACACATTTAATGTTAAAAAAGGTGACGGGCTTTTTATCAATTCAAATGTTGTGCATGAGTTAACAAGTGAAGTGTCGCATACAGAGTATTTTTGTTGGAATATTGAGATACCAGAAACTACCAATTATGTAGAATTTAATTATGTGTCAGAAATTATGAATAAAGCACATCATGTGCCGTATATATACTTATCTCAAGATGACAAACAGCAACAAGAACTTATAGAGATTATTAACTCAGCTGGGCAAATATATGAAAATCAAAATTTATATTTTGAACTAGAGATTACTGCTAAATATTATAAAGCAATAAAATGGTTATTGTTACATTCAGCAGTAGTAAATGAACAAAAACGATACTATTTTGACTACCGTATTAAAAGACTGATGACGTTTTTACAAAGTCATTTTCACAAGAAAATTTCATTACAAATGTTAAGTGAAGAGATTCATATGAGTAAATCTGAAACGGTTAGATGCTTCAAATACTATGTAAACCAAACCCCTATGCAATACTTAGTGAATTTACGATTAGAGCACAGCGTAAGAATGTTGCGTAGTAAATATCCCTACACAATTACAGATATTGCAATGGCATGTGGTTTTTCAACAACGAGTTATTTTATAAAAGTTTTTAAAGAAAAATACAAGTTAACACCAAAACAGTTTCAGAAAAAGCAAATTGCCACTAAGTAATGATTCAATGTTTATTAGAAAAATTGTTAATTATAATGATAAGTAGATAAAATGAGTTTAATGCTAAATAAAGGGGGATTTTTTATGAATATTAAACTGATTGTCGTAGATATGGATGGCACATTTTTAAATGATGACAGCCAATTTAATAGTGAGACTTTTCAACTGTTAAAGGAAAATTGTGCAGATCAAGATATCCGCTTTGTTTTTTGTACTGGTAAACAATGTGAACGTGTGGAAAATATCGTAGGAGACCTCGCAACAAATACATTTATTGTAGGTGATAGTGCAACACGAATTAAATATAATGGAGATTTTATTTACAATGCAGAGATAGAAAATGAAAAAGCAAAAGAAATTATTGATACGATAAGGGAAATTGATGATACACAAACTATTCTGGCTTGTTCAAAAACTGGCGCTTATGTGTTAGACAATATTTCGGAGTCAGAGAAAAGGCACGTGCATGGTTCTTATCAACATGTGAACTATATTAAAGATTATAACGATATTGAAGAAGATTTATTAAAAATTACAGTTCATGATGCAAGTGGTCATTGTAAAGAGACTGCCGACCGTCTAAAACATTTTGAAAAAGACGTTTATATCGTAGCTTCAGATGAGGCATGGATTGATATTGCAGACTTGGGCGTGAATAAAGGAACCACAATTAATCGAATTCAGAATTTACTTCAAATTACGCCTGCAGAAACTATTGCATTTGGTGACGGATATAATGATTTAGATTTATTTAAAGCTGCCAAATATAAAGTCGCAATGGATAATGCCTATCCCGAATTAAAAAAAGAGGCTAATTTAATTGCAATTAATAATAATGAAGATGGTGTTGTACAAACTTTAAATTTACTTTTAGGATTCAAATAAAAGTAAATTTTTAATTGAATTAGAAAAATAGTAAAAAATCATAAAATAAATTGTACTTTGTATGATAATATCTATCTAGTGCGTATTTTTATATGCAATATTTAGATGAGGAGGCTCATGCATCGTGAGTACAAAGCAACAATCAAACAACAAATTGATTTTAGCTATTGTGTTAAGTGTGTTAACGTATTGGCTTTTTGCCCAATCGTTTATTAATATATCTACACAGGTTCAAAATACCTACCAAACAACACCAGGTGTTGTTAACTTATCTGTCAGTTTAGCATCATTTGCTACTGGTATTTTTATGGTAGGTGCAGGTGATGTTTCTGATAAAATAGGAAAACTAAAAATGACTTATATTGGTATCATTTTTAGTATTTTAGGCTCATTACTCATTATTGTATCTAGTGTGACAGCGTTCTTATTGGTAGGACGTATGCTGCAAGGACTTTCTGCGGCTATTTTACTTCCTTCTACTGTAGGCGTGATAAATGAGCAATTTAAAGGTAAGGAAATGCGTAGAGCATTTAGCTACTTGATGATTGGTAGTGTTGGTGGTATCGGTTTAGCATCGATGGTTGGTGGATTGATAGCTACATATGTCAATTGGCAATCTAACTTTATCATCTCTATTATTATTTCAATTATCGCATTTTGGTTATTGTGGGGAACAGAAGAAGTAGAAAAAGAAAAAATTGACACAAGACCATTTGATTATATTGGGATGTTTTTATTTGCAGTTTTAATAGGAAGTATTACTTTATTTGCTACACAAGGATTTGAACAAGGATGGTTCAGCACCTTTTCAATTATGTGTCTTGTAATTTTTGTACTTTCTACAGTTGTCTTTATATTCTTTGAAAGACAAAAACATGCACCATTCATTGATTTTTCACTATTTCGAAACCGTGGATTTGTGGGTTCTTCAATGATCAATGTTGTACTCAATTCTGGCGTAGGTACAACAACAGTATTTAATATGTATGCGCAGACAGAGTTAGGGTTAAATGCCTTTCAAGCAGGTCTTGTGACTGTACCTTATGTCATTATGGCAGTTGTGATGATCCGTTTAGGAGAAAAATTATCCTTACGCTTTGGTGGTAAGCCACTGTTATTAGTAGGACCATTATTTCCAGCAATAGGAATTATGTTTATTAGTTTAACTGTATTACCAACAGATTGGTACGTAGGCATTGTCGTGTTTGGCTTTGTCATTTGTGCTATAGGAAATGGTTTATGTGCTACACCAGGAATTACAGTTGCAATTTTAACCATACCTGATGAAAAAGTTGGTTTAGCTTCAGGTATCTACAAAATGTGTGCAACACTAGGTGGCGCGCTAGGAATTGCGCTTAACACAACTATTTTTGCAGCAGTACAAGTCAACCATAGTGCTAGTGTAGCTGCGACTACTTCATTTTTAACAGGTTTATCAATTATGATTGTTGGTGTGATTCTGACTCAAATCATTATACCTAAAAATATAAAAGCTTAAGCATTTATTTATAAATGATACTGCGCTATAAATTTCATATTTAAAAAAAAGGACTAATCCATTATCTTATGGATTGGTCCTTTTATATTGCAGTTATAATGAATTTGAATATATATGTTTGGTAAGCGCATGATTTAAACTTTTAAATTACTTAAACAATCAGTTACGGCTATTGATGCTTATCCTATATTATTTATAATGTGGAATCTATAGTTATCACTAATTCTATAACTTATATGATTTATATTTATTATGTTGATTTCAATCACGCATCAGTTAAATGAACAATAAATGTTTTAACGCTAACGGCTGTTCCAGTTATTTTTATATCCCATTCATTATCATTAAAAGTAACGCTAACCTTCACCTTACCGTTTTTACCAATTTCTTGGCCTTGTTCAACGATAAGATTGAGTGGATTGTCTGAAATGTTATATATGTATTTAACAAAGTAAGCCCCCATAACTCCAGAAGCTGTTCCAGTAACTGGATCCTCTATTGTTCCAGAGAAAGGTGAAGAGAAATGACGCGCATGCATATTAGAATCTGGATGATATGTTTCAAAACAAAATGGATGAATAGACACTTTAGGCTTTTCGTTTAATATAGAAGGGAATAGGGCATTGTTGGGTTTCATTTTCTGACAAACAGCTAGACTTTTCACTGGAACAAGTAGTGTCCAAACACCTGTACTTCCATATAAAACTGGTAAATTTTCGTCGATATCTTCTTCCTCGATATCTAGCGCATAAGCTAATGCTTTCTTAGAACCATGGAATGTTTCAAATTGTGGTGTGGCATGTTGCATAGTGATATATATTTGGTCATTATGAGATACATTCATTCTAATAGTTAAAATGCCTGCCTTAGTTTCAATTGTAAGTTCGTTTTTATTTTTTAGTAATTGTTTTTCTTTTAAAGCATAGATCGTGGCAATTGTTGCATGACCACAAAGGTTCATTTCATGACCTGGCGTGAAAAAACGTATTCTAAGGTCTGCCTTATCAGATTTAACAGGAAACGCAGTTTCATTAAACCCAACTCTCGATGCAATTTCTTGCATTTCCCAATCTGTTAAATTTTCTGTGTCTAATACAACGCCAGCAGGGTTCCCTTTATTGGCTTCTGTACTGAATGAATCGTAATGATAAACCTGCACGGATTTGACCATCTTATTCCTCCTGATTTTTAATTCTCTATAAATTGTAGAACAATTTACATGAGTTTGCTTAGCAATGTTTTACTGGTTATAATTGTAAAAAGTAAAATATTTTATCAGATTATTTTTACTTTTTAAAAATAACAAAAGAACTTGGAAAATTAATTTATTCCTATTTTGCACATTTATACAACTCTTTTACCTTTTGAATAATTGTATTTCTATTTTTCTCTAATCACAATTTCGTGGTTTTCGATTTTAATTTACTTAATCATCTGTGAATCTTATTTACTAAAATCAGTAAGTTGAGTTGTCGAATTAACAAAAATATACCGATTTATATAAGAATATGCCAACAGTATGTAAAAACCATTGTATAAATAACATAAATATTTATAATTGGATAGTTACAGCACATCCTAATGATACAAAGATACCACAAAAAATAATTAGTATTTTTCAATAATCTCTTGCTTGATATCGCACTCTAAGGTTTATGGTTGGAATATATTCAAAGGAGGTTATATAATATGGGTAAATTTAATAGTCTACAGGACAAAGTTGTAGTTATTGCTGGTGGTGCTAAGAACCTTGGTGGTTTATTAAGTACTACTTACGCTAAAGAAGGAGCCAAATTAGTAATCCATCACCATGATGAAAAATCTTTAGATGATGCAAAAGCGACACTTACAAAAGTTGAAAACTTAGGCGGAGAAGGTACATTATTTTCTGGTGATTTGACAAACGTTAATAATGTCCAAGCTTTATTTCAACATGCTGAAGAGACATTTGGAAAAGTTGATATTGCAATAAATACTGTTGGTAAAGTGCTTAAAAAACCTATTTCAGAAACGACTGAAGAAGAATTTGATAGTATGGCAGACATCAACGCGAAATCAGCTTATTTCTTTATTAAATATGCTGAAAAATCTATGAATGATAATGGTAAAATCATCACTTTAGCCACTGCATTGCTTGCTGCATACACAGGCTTTTATTCAACTTATGCTGGAGGCAAATCGCCTGTTGAGCATTATACACGTGCAGCATCATCAGAGTTTATGGATAGAGGCATTTCAGTAAACGCGGTCGCTCCTGGACCAATGGATACGCCATTCTTCTATCCACAAGAAAGCGAAGATGCTGTAGCATTCCATAAATCTCAAGCGCTTCATAACCAACTTACAAAAATAGAAGACATCGCGCCAATTATTATTTTCTTAACTTTAGATGGATGGTGGATCAACGGACAAACATTATTTGCTAACGGCGGTTATACGACACGCTAGTTTACTTATTAATCATGAGGAGGTCATTTTGATATGAATTACTTTTTAGCAATATTTAAAGGGAAAGAAACAGATATCAAAATTATTACAGAAACAAAGGTAATAGATGAAAAAAGTGTATCTGTGCCAAGTCATAATTACGTTAAATCATTAGCTGAAGAGATTATTGAGCTATCGCATCAAAATAATTTATTCCATAATGATATTAAAGGCATTGGTTTAAATATAGATGATCCTGAACACATTGGTTATAACAGTGTGGAGTCATTAAAGAACGATATGACATCGACATTTGGATTTGAAGCTATCATTGATAATGACTATGAAGATTTACTGGTTCAACTTATGAAATAGACAAAAAGGTGACTTTATAAAGTCACCTTTTTTTAGGAGGTAAATTATGCAAGTAAAACAAGTTGCCGATAACTTAGGCATCAGTGAACATACCATTCGATATTATGATAAAGCAGGACTTTTTCCATTTGTTCAGAGAAATAAGAATGGTTATAGAGATTTTTCAGAAGAAGACTTATATTGGATTGAATTTATAAAATGTATGCGTCAGACACATATGCCCATATCAACGTTAAAAGAAATTGCGGAGTTATATCATCAAGGAAGTGACACAAAAACGAAGCGAAAAAATATATTTTTGGAACATCAAAAAAATTTAATTGAACAAAAAAAGATTATAGATCAAGGACTTCAAACTCTAGAAAAAAAATTTAAATTGTTGGAGAATGAATAGATAAAAGTACAGTACAAGAGAGAAAATCTATACGATAAAAAAGAATCTGGGACGAATCAATGTTGTCCCAGATTCTTTTTTATCATCTTAAGACATATTTACTTTTTTGATAAACTATTTGATTTATATACCCCTCGTTCAACTATTTTCATATTTTTCTTAACCCACTTCTAAAACTGTCACAGCAGATGTTGTGCGTATTTTCACAATTCACTATAAACGTAAAATTTAAAATTTTTGCATAAATTTCAAAAATAATGGTATATTACATGTAAGGGCTTACATACATAAAGAAAGGAGATATTTATAACTCAAAACTTTAATAGTTGGATTAAACATAGATAGGAGAAACTGTATGAAAATTATTCCATTTTCAGATTTGAAAGACATCGTAAATGAAGGTGATGTTATAGCTCTGGCAGCCTTATCTACAGCAAATTTACCAGCTGAGATACTTAAAACGTTAGTCGAACAATATGATGAAGATCAATCACTTAATAATTTAACGTTCATGCTTGCAAATGATATTAGTGATTATAGAGGAGACAGTTATGATTTAGATTCATTTGTTTCAAGGGGTATGGTCAAACGATTAATCACGAGTATTATTACTGGTTCACCAGTAACGATTCAAGCAATGCAAAACAATGAAATAGAGGCTTACTTCCTGCCTCAAGGTGTAATAACCACACATTATCGTGGAAGTACGGAAGCTTTTCCAGGTCCGATTACTAAAATTGGATTAAATACAAACGTGGATCCACGTTATTCAGGTGGCAAAGTCAATTCATGTACGACTGATGATTTAGTTTCTTTAATAAATATAAATGATGACACTTATTTGAACTACCGTTTTCCAGATATTGATATAGCTTTACTAAGAGGTACATATGCTGATGAAGAGGGCAATATTTACATGCAGCATGAGACACATTTAGGAGAAGGTTTTAGTTTAGCAGCAGCTACGCATAAAAATAAGGGTAAAGTCATTGTTCAAGTTAAAGAAGTGATTCAAAGTGGTCGTTTCAATCCAAATGAAGTGTTTATACCTGGTAAATTAGTAGATTATATTGTGGTGAACCGTGATCCAAAATATCATAGACAAGTGATTCAAACGTATTATGATCCGGCACTTTCAGGACATTATCAAATTACAGAGATGCGAGAACCATATATAGCATTGAACACTCGAAAAGTAATTTTGAGACGTGCTGCTCAATTTTTACTTCAAGGTGATGTCATCAGTATTGGTTTTGGCATAAATAATGAGTTATCCAATCTTTTAACTGAAGAAGGCGTTAATAATTTAGTACAGCCCAATATAGATACAGGCGTGTTTGGTGGTTTGATTAGCAGCGGAAAATATTTTGGTATGAACTATAACTTAAGTGCACGTATGAGACACGATATGACTTGGGATTTCATTTATAACGGAGGTGTTGATATAGCATTTCTAAGTTTTGCTCAAGTAGATTCCAAAGGTAATGTAAATGTCTCAAAATTTGGCAATAAAATGAATGGCTGTGGTGGATTTATCGACATAAGTCAAACGGTAAAAACAATTGTCTTTTCCGGTTCGTTAGTTGTCGGGGGTCAACTAAGTTATGAACAGCGCAAGGTAAATGTAGAACAAGAAGGTCATATACCAAAATTTATCAATGAAATTGATAATATCGATTTCAATGTTGAAAATGCGTTTTTGCTTGATCAAGAGGTGTACTTTGTCACCGAAAGGGCTGTATTTGAACTTACACAACAAGGATTAAAACTCATTGAAATAGCTCCAGGTCTTGATTTAGAGCGGGATGTTCTAGCAAATATGGAATTCAAGCCGCTCATTGCAACACATTTGAATGAAATGAATAGCGATATCTATCAAGATAAGTGGGGAGGATTGTCTGATGCAATAAAGTCGGATTATCGTATTTAAACTAAGGGGGAGAAAAATATGAACTACGACTGGATTAAAACGAGAGCGACATTTGACGATGAAAAAGCCGCAGTGATTGACCCATTCAAAGGCACAGAATGGACCTATCAAGATTTGAATATTCGTGCAGAAAATTTAGCTAATTATTTACAAGATCAAGGTGTAAAACGTGGTGATGTCGTCGGTATATTCACTCCTAATGATGTAGCATTATTAGATTTGATGTTCGCTTCATTTAAATTGGGTGCTGTATACTTGCCAATTAACTGGCGTTTGAAAACACAGGAAATAAAAAGTGTGATTGAAGATTCCAATGTCAAACTCATTTTTTATGCTGAGAAGCATGTTTCAAGTTTAGAAGGTATTGCAGATGATTTGCTACACATGGATATTGACTCAAAAGCATACGATGAAATAGTAGATCCTTCGCAACACCGCCCATTCAATACTGTTAGTGTGGAAGGAAGCGATTTAGCGTCATTAATGTATACAAGTGGTACGACAGGGCTACCTAAAGGCGTTATGTTTTCATACGATTCTTTTGTAAATAACCCAATTAATATAGCACTGACTTATAAAATTAACTCGACATATACAACAATTGTTTCCACACCAATGTTTCATGTCTTAGGATTTAACGATTTGACACTGCCTTTATTAATGGCTGGCGGCACACTGATATTACAGCGTTACTTTAATGGCGAAGCGTTAAATGATTTAATGGCTCAGTACCAACCTAATTATTTAATTCAGATTCCAACGATGTATTATGCCATGTTAGTAGCTGAAAATTTCGATCTAAAAAACTTTGAAAGTATCGATTTCTTAATTCAAGGTGGTTCATCACCTTTACCAATGGTACAAAAGAAATTTAATAGCTTAGGCTATTCAATTATTAACGGTTATGGTTTAACTGAAGCACCGCTTGTCATGGTGAATACACCTGAGAATGGTGCACAGAAACCAGGCAGTATTGGTAAGCCGGTCATGTTTATGGATATATGTATATTTGATGATAATTTTGAAGAAGTAGAAGTTGGTGAAATTGGCGAACTTGGCGTTCGCGGTAATAATATAACACCTGGTTATTGGAACAAACCGGAAGAAACTGCAAAAACATTTCATGGCGAATATTTCTTAACAGGTGATTTAGCAAAAGTAGACGAAGATGGTGATGTCTATATTGTTGATCGTCGTAAAGAAATGATTATTACTGGTGGTGAAAATGTCTTACCTTCCGAAGTAGAAACGGTATTAGCAGAACACCCACTCGTAGCTCAAGGTGTTGTCGTTGGATATGACAGTCCTAAATATGGTGAATCAGTTGCTGCAGCAGTTGTACTTACCGAAGATGACCCGGATTTTGAAGCAAAATTAGATGCGCATATGCGTGAAAATATAGCTGGTTATAAAATACCGAGATTATATCTGAAATTGACACACATGCCATTGAATTCAACGTCAAAAGCAGACAAATTAGAACTTCAGAAATACATGAATGAGAAAGCCCAACAAGAAGCAAAAGATGTTGACGATTTGAATTAAAATAAAATGCTGAAAAGCACAAAATTTTTTTACTATAAATGTAAGCGCTATCAAAAAATGGAGGTTTTTATTATGCCAACAAAAGAAGAAACATTAAAAGCATTGTACCCAGAAGATATTTTAAGTATTGGAAAAGATTTAACAGAAGGTGAAGTTAAATTATTAAAACAATTGAATGACATGTTAGAAGAAAAGTATCGTGATTCTGTCAATGAACATTGGTTAAATGCCACTGAGCCAGAAGATTATTTTAACGAGTTAGGTAAACTTAACTATTTTAATAATCCATTGCTTTTTGAAGGACGTGAAGGCGCTCGTACACCGAGTCAAATGTTCCAATTTTTCATGTCATATACGATTGCAAGATTTGATGTATCTTTAGCAACGTTGCTAGGTGTGCATCAAGGATTAGGGCATAATTCATTCTGGTTTGGCGGTAGTAAAGAGCAACAGGCATATTACCTACCAAAGTTACAATCGCATGAATTACGTACTTGCTTTGCACTAACGGAACCAGAACATGGCTCTGATGTCGCAGGTGGATTAGAAACAACTGCAAAACGTCAAGGCGATGAATGGATTATTAATGGTGAAAAGAAATGGATTGGTGGAGCAAATGTATCAGATGTTATGCCAGTTTATGCCGTAGATGTTGAAACAGGAAAACCTAAAGGCTTCATTATTGAACCAAGCCAAGAAGGTGTAGAAATTGAACTGTTAGAACATAAAATTGCACTAAGAATCGTACCTAATGCAAAAATTCGTTTGAAGAATGTCGTTGTCAAAGAGGAACAACGCTTACAAAATATCAATAGTTTTAAAGATATAGCGAAAGTTTTATATTCAACACGTGCAGGTGTTGCATATATGGCAACAGGTGCAATGGCCGGTGCATTGAAAGCAACGACAGATTACGTAACAAAACGTAAACAATTTGGTAAAGAAATTAGTAAATTCCAACTCATTCAAGAAAAATTGGCAATGATGCAAGGAAACTTAGCACAAGCCATGGCTACATGCGCACAGCTCGCACGTATGCAGGCTAACGGTGAATACGATGAAGTAGCGACTTCAACAGCTAAAATGATGAATTCATTAAGATTAAGAGAGACTGTAGCTATGGGTCGTGGTGTTCATGGTGGTAACGGTATCTTAGCTGGAGAGTATGATATTGCTCGTTTCTTTGCGGATGCAGAAGCGATATACACATATGAAGGTACGCACGAAGTCAACGCACTGGTTATCGGCAGAGCAATTACAGGAGATTCCGCATTTATATAAAAATTTATGCTTAAATGGTTAATGAAAAAATTGGAGGGTTTAGTATGACGATAAGAAAAGCAACAGTGCTAGGTGCAGGAACAATGGGTAGTCAAATTGCTGCACTACTTGTAAATGCAGGCTTAAAAGTTAAATTATTGGATATTGTCATTGATGAAAATGATCCAAACAAAATCTCGAAAAAGGCTTATGAAGTAATAACAAATCCTAAACGTCCACAACTGTTTGATTTATCATTTGCCTCAAACTTATCATATGGTAATTTCAATGAAGATTTACAAGATGATGATGCAGATATATATATTGAGGCAGTGAAAGAAGAAGTGGACATAAAGCATCAAATTTGGGATCAAGTTAAAAAAGTAGCAAATGACGATGCAGTGTTTGCAACAAATACTTCAGGTATTCCAATTGAAGCAATTGCAGAGGTATTTGACGATAGTGATAAAGAAAGATTTTTCGGTATGCACTTCTTCAATCCACCAAGAATAATGAAATTAGTGGAAGTTATCCCAAATAAACAAACGCATTCAGAGGTTGTCGAACGGGTACAAGCTTTTGCAGAAGATGTATTAGGTAAAGGTGTAATTGTAGCAAACGATGTACCTGGATTTGTTGCCAATAGAGTCGGCACACAAACAATGAATGATATTATGTATCGAGCAGAACAACAAGGTTTCTCTATTACTGAAGTTGACGCATTAACAGGTCGCAGTATTGGTCGACCTAAAATGGGAACATATGGGTTATCTGATTTAGTAGGATTAGATATTGCTATGGCTGTGATCAAAGGATTACAAAAAATTCCAGAAGAGCAACCATTCTTCAAGGATGTAGCACTTTCTGAAAAATTAGCAAAAAATGGTGCATTAGGTAATAAAACAAAACAAGGTTTTTATAAAAAAGTAAATAAACAGCGTTATGTATATGATGATAAGCAAAATGACTATGTTGAACCTAAACACCCACAATTAGAAATTTTAGGTCGCTTTAGTAAAGATCTTGCCTCAAATTTAGATGTTATCTTTAATGCGCAAGATGATGCGGGCGTATTCTTATGGGAAACATTGCGAAATAATTTCTACTATTCAGCAGTGAATGTACCAAAAGCTGCGGAAGATTTTAAAGATATTGATCGCGCATTAGTTTGGGGCTTTAACTGGAAATTAGGACCATTCCAATTATGGGATTTAATGGGATATGAACGTGTTAAATCTCGTATGAAAGAAGAATTAGGTCAATTACCAGATTGGATTGAGCAACGCAACGAAGCATTTTATGCTGAAGGTGAATCTATTGAACGCGTAACACCAGTAACAGCTTATATCGATTCAGAGTTGTGGGATAGATCGGATTCTAATTTATCTATAGCGAATAAAGATCAACTATTATTAAAATTACAAAGTAAAAATAATGTCATTTCAAATAGCTTTTTATCTGACTTATTAGAAGCTATTGATAAGCTTGAAAATGAAGACTTTACGAGCATGGTGATTTACGCAGGCGGTAACAACTTTAGTGTAGGTGCTAATTTATATCAAATGAAGAAAGCACATGAAGACGGAAAAGTAGTTTCTGAAGTAGGTGAAGCGGTCGAACAATTACATCATGTATTTGCGAGACTGAAACATGCATTGAAACCTGTTGTAACAGCTGTTCAAGGACGTGCATTAGGCGGTGGTTGCGAACTCGTACTACATTCACCAATTGTTGTAGCGTCAAGTGAGTCTTACATTGGTCTTGTAGAAACAGGTGTAGGTTTATTGCCAGCAGGTGGCGGACTCGCAGAACTCACGGATCGCATTATGCGTACAAATCATAAAAATGATGATAAACAAGCGTCTATTACTAAAATTTTAATGCAGATTGGTTTTGCTAAAGTGTCTACAAATGCTTATGAAGCTAAGAGATATGGCTATTTAAAAGAAACAGATACGGTTATTTTAAATACCGAAAGACGTATTGAAATTGCATTGAAACGTGCGCGCTATGAATCCGAAGCAAATTATGTACCACTTCCAAAATCTCAATACATCGCTTTAGGCCGAGACTTTAAAGCCTTAGCAGAAGGTCAATTAGATGCACAGCGTGTAGGTCACTTTATTAGTGATTACGATTATGAAATAACATTGAAGGTTGCAGAAGTACTGAGTGGTGGAGATGTTCCACGTAACACCTATGTAAATCAAAGATATTTACAAAAACTTGAAAAAGAAAGATTCTTAGAATTACTTCAAAATAAAAAAACATACGATAGAATTTCTCATATGTTAGAAAAAGGAAAACCACTACGCAACTAATAATCGAACATTATAGAAGAAAGGGTGAAACTAAATGCGAGATGCATATATAGTAGCTTATGGACGTTCAGCAGCTGGTAAGGCAAAAAATGGTGCAATGACTCATGAAAGACCTGATGAAGTTGCTGCAAAAGTATTGAAAGGTGTTTTAGAAAGAGTTGGAGGTTCGTTTGAACCTAATATGGTTGAAGATGTCATTGTTGGGAATTCATTTCCAGAAGGCTTGCAAGGGCAAAATATTGCTAGAACGATTGCTTTATTAGCAGGAATGCCTAATGAAGTACCAGGTCAAACAGTCAATCGTTATTGTTCTTCAGGCTTACAAACGATTGCACATGCAGCAAATCAAATTAAAGCGGACCAAGCGGACATTCTTGTTGCCGGAGGTATTGAACTAATGAGTGCAGTACCGATGGGAGGCAATGAACCGACCAATAACCCAATTCTGCAAGACGAAGATTCTGGTGTTTCTTATCCGATGGGTTTAACTGCTGAAATGGTTGCTGAAACTTATAAGGTTTCTAGAGAAGATCAAGATGCCTATGCAGTACAAAGTCATGCTCGTGCTGCTAAAGCACAAGCAGAAGGTAAATTTGAAGATGAAATTATTCCGATTGAAGTAAATAAAGTAGATTATAATGAAAATGGCCCAGTCGTATCGCAGGAAGTATTTAAAGATGATGAATTGATTAGACCAGATACGAATCAAGAAGCATTATCTAAATTACCCACTGTTTTTAAGGCAGATGGCACAGTGACTGCAGGCTCCTCGGCACCCTTGACTGACGGCTCAGGCTTTGTAGTCGTTATGTCAGGAGAAAAGGTGAAGGAATTAGGCGTAGAACCGATTGCAAGATTCGTAGGCTTTAAAGCAGTTGGGGTAGATCCTAAATTGATGGGTATTGGGCCTGCCTATGCAATTCCTGAAGTGTTAAAACAAGCAAACTTGAATGTAGATGATATTGATTTAGTAGAGTTGAATGAAGCTTTTGCATCTCAAACAATCGCTTCAATGAGAGAGACAGGTTTAGATACTCAAAAGACAAATGTTAATGGCGGTGCAATTGCCTTAGGTCATCCATTGGGTGCTACGGGTGCGATGTTAGTCGGCAGATTACTTTCAGAAATGAAAAAACGCCCAGATACACAATATGGTATGGTTACAATGTGTATCGGTGTTGGTATGGGTGCTGCAGGTATCTTTGAATATGTAAGGTAATAATTTAAAGATTAAGTAGTAATAAAACTCTGAAATATTAATATTTTGTTAGGAATGCGTCTAGGACAATTAATATGCTCCCTTCAAAGTGACATTTAAAAAATGAAACTTGGAGGGAGCATTTCTATGCCCAAAAATTATTTTAGCATATTCTTATCATATCTATAGCGATAAGACATGATAAGTATTGGTAGGTTAGGTTTGTGTACGTAAGCGTTGTTTAGCAGTGTGTGTAGCTTTGGTTACTTTTTCATTTTTACGCGCTTTTCCTAAACCAAAATCTGGCATATTTATATAAATATTTTCATATTGGTTCGCATCGACATTATAAGTCTCATGATAAAAACCTACAGCATCATTATGCTTAAGTTCTTTCATAAATCGCCGCCACGCTTTTAAATGTACAGGCATTTTTGAATAAGAAAGTAATTTTTCATTAGATTCCCAATATTGAACAATCATCACACCACGATATTTAAATAGCATTTCAAAAGATAAACAACCCAGCGTTTGGTCTTTTGATAATTCTCTGAGCATAGGTGGCATAGATAAGAGTACAGGTAACCATTTATGAATTTTATGCCATTTGTTTATACGAAGCCCTATTAGAAAAACTGTGACCGATGAATTGGGTATTACAGTGTATCTACCTTTATTCATGTTTTTCATCCTTCCTTTTTGAAAGCATAGCGTTAATCTCATTGATATCTTGTTGGTTACGCTTCGTTTCTATTGACCAAATGATAAAATAGACAATGGTATAGATGACGACAAAAGATAATAAAGCTGAAACTTTAAGTGGAAACCAGCCCGCTAGTATTGCTAAAGGTAGCATGATGACGAACATTAAGGTGAAATGAAGTGAAGTTTTAAATAATAAAGATTTTCTAGAATTTGAAAATATGAGTTCCCCAAAACTGAATGTAATACCAATTAATGCCCAGATGGTAACTGCGATAAACATCGTTTGTAATTCACTTAAATATTGAAAGTATAAATGACCCATTGTTGAGACAGGAGAAACTGGATGAAATGAGCTATGTGAAAAAATAGTTGAAAACAATAACGAAATTATAACTCCAATAGTAATACCTGTGATTGCGCCGTGTAATAAACGTTTCATAATTTTAATGCCTCCTTGATTAATGGTAAGTACCTTCTTGATGAATAAGTGAAATCATTATTAGTAAAACGAACTTCAATTGTGCCATTTTTATTGAGTTTCAAATAATCAATATAATTAATATTGATTATTTCAGATTTAGAAATTTGTAAAAAATAGGTGTTGAGTTGAGATTTGATTTCGTATAGTCGTTGATTCATGGTGAATTGTTTATCTGTAGTAATCATAGTTAAGATTTTATTTTCTATGCGAAATGAAATAATGTCTTCTTGTTTTATAAAGTGTGTTTCTCCTTTATATTTTCCGGGAAATAATTTGGTTTTAGATAATTTGTTAATATAGTTAACGATGTCATTCACGTGTTCAGTGTGCTCATTTACTTCAATGATGATTTGATTGTTGTCTAAATTTTGATTATATATTACTTTCACATCCATGCTCAGTTCGCCTCCTTCTTATGATAAGTAAAACAAATATATGTCTGGGTTACCATACTAAATGGATAAGTGGTCGTAATCATATGCTAAATGGCATAATTAACGGTACATTTAGCATTAAAAAACCACCTCAATACGATTAACTGTAAAGTAATTGCTAAGACTGTCGACAAAGTCTCCGAATTTGTTGGCAGTTTTTTATACACGCTTTCCGCGGGCACTGCCTTAGCCTGTAGTCTTCGGCTAGTGCTATTCCCGCAGGAGTCGGCATAAATGACTGCCAATATGATAATATATGTAAATTAAGCAGTGATGGTGTTTATTATGTTAAATAAATCAATTGATAAAAGAGATCAATATGAAATGATTTCTATCTTTAACTTAGTCGCTAATAGTCATTTATTACGTAAAGTCGATGAGATATTAGATTTAAATTTTGTATATGAACTTGTCGAAGACAAATATTTGAGAAAATATAAGAAATAGCTATCAAAACAATTTAATAGATCACTCATCTTTATTTATTGATTCTATGCATATTAAAGCAAATGCAAATAAGAATAAGTATACTACTGAATTAGCTGAGAAGGACACACTCCATTTTCAAGAAGCATTAAATAATGAAATTAACGAATAAAGATTAGTTCAAGGGGAAAAGTCCTATTTGAAAAACGATATAAATAGAAAATAAACAAACCCTTCGCAAATTAATGCGAAGGGTTTGTCTATTTTCTGTACGATTGACTTTAAAGTAATCGCTGAGGTGGTTGTAGGATTAAAAGCGATGGGATGATAGCGTAGTGTCTGGCGCAAGTATCAATAAACATCACGTTGATATCTTTGATTTTTAATTAGTTCTGTTAAATAGTCTTCTGCTTGTGCTTGATTAAAGTTACCGTGCTGAATGAGTACATTGACAAAGGATTGGTGTACACCTTTTGCCATCTCTTCTTTGTCACCACAAAGATAAATGGTTGCACCATTTGTTAGCCATTGATAAAAATCTGCCCCATTTTCTTCAATTCGGTGTTGAACATAGATTTTATTTTCTGTATCTCTTGAAAATGCTAAATCTAGTTTGCTAAGCACGCCTTGATCTAGCCATAATTCTAAATCATTACGATATAAGAAATCTGCATCAACATTTTGGTTTCCAAATATGAGCCATTGGTTTCCTTTAAGTCCTAAATGTTCTCTTTGTTGGAGATATGCTCTGTAAGGCGCAATGCCAGTACCTGCTCCAATCATAATGACTGGTGTTTGCTCATCATAAGGGAATTTAAAATTTGGATTCTTTTTAAGATAAACAGGTAATTTATCGCCTAATTGTGTACGATCTGCAAGTTGTACAGAGCATACGCCATGGCGTTCACGATGATGTGCTTCATATTTAACCACGCGTACAGTTATATGGACGGTATGTGGGTTTACTTGATTGCTGCTGGCAATAGAGTATTCTCTAGGTGGCAGTTTTCTTAATAAGTCTTTTAGCATATCAGGTGACAGCGCGACAGGTGTAAAATCTTTAATTAAATCTATGAAATCTCTGCCATAAATATAATCTTGCACCCATTCCTTGTTTTGTACATTTGCATTTAGCATAGGATTTCCAAATAATGCAGCTGCATTATTTAATATAGATGGTGTTAATTTAGCAATTTCAAACTCATTCGTAAGTGCATCTTGTATAGTAGCACTATTGCCGTTATTGTCTATATCTATGGTTGTTGTGCTATCCCAACCCAATGTATTGATCACTTCTGCTACAAGTTCTGGATTGTTTTTAGGGATAATTACTAAACTGTCTCCAGGTTCATAGGCTTCGCCATATCCCTCTAAAGATAATTCAAGATGTCTGACTTCACGGGTAGCAGTTGGTTCAGTTAACACACTATTTTTGATGATTTCAGCATAAAATGGATGTGTTTTTGAATAAGCTGCTTGTGGTTCTTCGACAACAACATCTTCATCTTTGGGTTCATTGTTTTGACTACCGGGAGACATTTGAGACAAAAGTTCAAGCATGTCAATAATCCATTGCTCAGACACTTCTTCAAAATCAAAGTCACATTCAACACGATCAGCTAAACGATGACCGCCTAAATCACCTAAGATTTTGTCGAAATCTTTACCTGCTTGGCAGAAATCAGGGTAATCTTGATCACCTAACGCGAGTACTGAGAAGTTTAAATGACTTAAATCTGGTGCCTCATCGCTATGCAGGTAGTCATAAAAATCTAACGCATTAATCGGAGGTTCACCCACGCCATGCGTTGAGGTAATGATAAACACATGGTTAACTTTCGATAAGTCCTCTTGAGGAAAGTCATCCATTTCCCACGTGTGAACTGTAAAATCGTGTTCTTTTAATTTCGTTTCAAATTCATCAGCAATTTCTTCAGCATTGCCTGTTTCTGTACCAAATAAAATGTTAACTTCGATGGGTTCATCTGTAGATATTGTCGAATGTGACGTATCTTCTGTTGGTGCTTCAGCAGTAGTTGTGTGAATGGATGATGTTGATTCAGCTGTTGCGTTTGAGTGCTCTGATGGTTCAGGATGATCAGTATATTGTAATGGGTCACCTTCATCTGTAGAAGCATTAAGCAAATAGCCGCTTAACCAAGACTGTTGATTTGATGACAGTGTTGGCATGAGTTGTTGTATAAGTTCCAATTGATTTTCATCAAAAGGGGAATTTGTTCTATTTAATTCCAAAAAGGTCACCTCGTATTGTATTAAAAATTTATAGTAAAGCATGAACAATAACACGCTATTTATATAATAGAATTTAATTGAAGTATAACATTGATTTTAATTTTTTAAATGATAGAGATTATCATCTGTCAAAAATCCAACTTATGACCTATGTATTTATTCAATAAAAGTGGGACGGGATAGAAATCAAATATGGTATTTGATATCAAATTCCCGCCCCAATTAAGTTGGTAATATGATTTAATATGTTGGCTTCTATAAACAGCAAATGATAATGATCTGTGTAGTATCATTTCAAATAGTTACGTATCAACATGATCATACTTTAGAATGTATTTATTATTTATAAAAGAGAAATATCAATATAAGAAGTGCTCAATTTCTTATATATTATAATGGCTAGGTTTTATAAGTTTCATATTATAGAGGCGAAATGGACGGTTTCGCATCATGTTTATGGTTTGATAGCAAAGGCACGTATTGGAAATCCAGGTGCTTTGTTTGGTTTTGGACTAATAGCATAAATAATGGCACCTCGTGTAGGCAGTTGATCCAAATTCGTTAGTAACTCAAGTTGGAAAGTATCTTGACCTAATACGTAACGCTCACCGACAATATCACCATTTTTGGCAACATCTATGGAAGCATCTGTATCGAATGTTTCATGGCCGATAGATTTGACTTGTCTATCTTCTAGTAAATATTGTAAGGCATCCAAGCCCCAACCAGGTAAGTGAAGTTGTCCTTCTGCATCTTTATTTTCAAAGCGTTCAATATCTGGCCATCGTTTGGACCAATCGCTACGAAAGGCAACAAAAGTGCCAGGTTCGATTGAACCATGTTCAGCTTCCCATTGCTTAATATGCTCACGCGTTAAAATAAAGTCAGCATCAGCTGCTACTTCTTGTGAAAAATCTAAAACAACTAGTGGTAATACGAGTTCTTTTAAATCAATCTCATGAAGATAGCGTGTTTTTTCGACAAAATGTATCGGCGCATCTATGTGTGTCCCATACTGAGTCACAATATTCCAATTTTGGACATAGAAGCCATCGTCAGCAACATTAAATAGTGTAGAGACTTTTGCGCGTTCAAATTCACTAAAACATGGAATGGTTTCATCAAATGTATGGGTTAAATCTACCCATGTTGAAGTTTTTAATTGTTCTAACTGCTCCCATAGTGGATAATTCATTGATATCACCTTCGTCATTAATGATTAAACTGTTGCTGGATTTGTTGATTTACGTAATTTGTCTACTGAATTCACAAGCACAGTCAATGCTTCTCTTACTTCGTCCTCTTTACGTGTTTTCAAACCACAGTCTGGATTAACCCAGAATAAAGAACGGTCAATTTCTTGTAAAGCGCGGTTAATCGCTTCTGTAATTTCAGATTCAGTAGGGATACGTGGACTATGGATATCATATACCCCTAATCCGATACCTAAGTCATAAGTAATATCTTCAAAATCTTTAATTAAGTCTCCATGGCTACGAGATGTCTCTATTGAAATAACATCTGCATCTAAATCATAGATAGCATGAATGATTTGTCCAAATTGAGAATAGCACATATGTGTATGAATTTGCGTTTCATCGGCAACAGATGACGTAGCTAATTTAAATGAACGCACAGCTTTATTAAGATAATCTTCATGATATTCTGAACGTAATGGTAAACCTTCTCTCAATGCAGGTTCATCAACTTGAATAATTTGGATACCAGCTTTTTCTAAAGCTAAAACTTCTTCATTAATCGCTAATGCAATTTGATCCTGTACAGTTTCACGCGGTAAGTCTACACGTTCAAATGACCAATTCAAGATAGTCACTGGTCCTGTAAGCATACCTTTTACTGGTCTATCCGTTAAACTTTGTGCATAAAGTGTCTCTTTTACTGTTAAAGGCTCTGTCCATTTTACATCACCATAAATGATTGGTGGTTTTACCGCACGCGAACCGTATGATTGCACCCATCCATACTTCGTCACTAAGAAGCCTTGTAATTTTTCGCCGAAGAATTCTACCATGTCATTTCGCTCAAATTCACCGTGTACTAAGACATCTAAGCCGATATCTTCTTGGATTTTAATCCAGCGCGCAATTTCATTTTTTAAGAATGTTTTATAATCTTCATCTGTAATTCGATTATTTTTCAAATCTGCACGGAATTTTCTTACTTCTTGCGATTGCGGGAACGATCCAATCGTTGTCGTTGGTAAATCAGGTAAGTTAAGACGTGCATCTTGTGCTTTTTTACGCACTTTAAATGGTGACTGACGTGTAGTGCGTACACTGTCGAAATCATACTCTAGATTTTTGAATGATTGATTTTGGAAGCGTTCATAACGTGCTTTTAATTCATCAAATTTTTGGCTGTCATTGTCATTAAATAATCGTCTTAATGCATCTAATTCATCTAATTTTTCAGTGGCAAAACTCAAGCCCTCTGCGATAGATTCATCTAATGTTTCATCGTCTAATGATACTGGCACATGTAATAGAGAAGAAGATGGTTGAATGACAAGGTTATTTGTAGCATTTTGTAATGTGTCGATTAATGATTTTTTAGCTTCAATATCTGCTGCCCACACATTACGACCATCTATAATACCTGCATAAAGTGATTTGTTTTTGTCTAAGTCTCCATCTTTAATTTGTTTTAAGTTATAGCCATTATCATGTACAAAATCTAAACCTAATCCTTTTACAGGTAAGCTGTTTAGGAATTTTAAATTTACACGTTCAAAATAAGTTTGAATCACAAGGTGATTACTTACGCCTGCTTCGTCAAAATAGTTATAAGCAGTACGTGTAATATCTTCAAATGATGCACTATCATCTTCCACAAGTACAGGTTCATCGATTTGAATGTATTCCGCTCCTGCATCTACTAAAGACTGTAAAACTTCTTTATATAAAGGCAGTAATGTATTTACTTTTTCTTCAAATGATTGTGAACCTCCCTTAGAAAGTTTTACGAATGTTATTGGGCCCACGATCACTGGGTGTGCATTCACGTTAATAGATTGTGCATATTTGAAACGCTCTAATAATACGTTGTCATTCAATTTTGGCTCTACGTTGTCCCATTCAGGTACAATATAATGATAATTTGTGTTGAACCATTTGATCAATGCACTTGCAACATGTTCTTTATTACCTCTGGCAATGTCGAATAATAAATCATTGTCTAATGCTCTGCCTTGGAAACGTTCTGGAATAATGTTGAATAATAAAGATGTATCAAGAATATGATCATAAAGAGAGAAATCTCCGACAGGGACACTTGTTAAATTATAATTCTTTTGTAGCAATAAATTCTCTTTATGCAAGTCTGTTAATTGTTGATTTAATGTAGGGGCGTCTATTTTATTAGCCCAGTAACTTTCTATTGCTTTTTTCCACTCTCTTTTTCTACCTAATCTTGGGAAACCTAAATTTGATGTTTGAATTGTCATAATATTGCCTCCTGTTTACTTGAAGTAATTGATTGTGAATATGATGCAAGTGCTAAAGTGTAATCTACTTTCTGGAACGGTGTAATTAAATATAAACCGTTAAAATATTTATGGACGGTATCTATAAGTTCCTTAGAAAGTTTAAGGCTTAATGCTTTCGTTTTTTCTTTATCATCTTTAACAGCTTCAAATTGTTCTAAAATGTCTTCGGACAGTTTAATACCAGGCACTTCGTTGTGTAAAAATAGTGCATTATTATAGCTAGTGACTGGCATAATGCCAATAAAGAATGGTACGTCCAAATGTTTGGTTGCTTCATATATTTCTTCGATTTTTTCGGTGCTATAAACTGGCTGTGTTATAAAGTAGTGCGTGCCACTTTCTATTTTTTTCTCAGCACGTTTGACTGAACCTTCGAGTTTACGAACATTCGGATCAAAAGCACCTGCGATGTTGAAATTTGTTTTCGTCTTCAGCGCATCACCATCAGTGTTAATACCTTCGTTAAAGCGTAATGCAATTTCTGTTAAACCTTTGGAATTCACATCGTAAACATTCGTTGCTCCTGGCAAGTGACCAATTTTTGATGGATCTCCTGTAATGGCTAATATTTCATTCACATTTAGTAAGGATAAGCCTAATAAATGTGATTGCAATCCAATGAGATTACGGTCGCGGCAAGTAATGTGAACGAGCGGTTCAATATTATATTGTTGTTTGATAATACTCGCTGCTGCAACATTACTGATACGCACAGTGGCTAAGGAGTTATCTGCTAAGGTCACCGCATCAATTTGAGCATCGTCGAGTTTTTTGATATTTCTGAAAAATGTTTCTGTATCTAAGTGCTTTGGCGTGTCTAATTCTACTATAATTGTAGGTTGTGCTTTAACTTTAGTTGTTAAATTTTGTTGCTGTGTCTTGGCATATGAAGGGCTATTGTATTTTTTTATAGGAATTACATTTTTACTGGATACCGGTTTGAGATTGGCTACTGAGGACTTAATGTATTGAATATGTTCTGGTGTAGTCCCGCAACATCCCCCGATAATCCTAACGCCTTCTTTAATTAATTGTTCCGCCACTTTACCAAAGTATTCGGCATTGTCACTATATTTAAATCGACTATTTTCAATATCTAATAAACTTGCATTGGGATAGCAAGATAAATACGCATTGTCAGGTAATTCAATATGTGAAAAAGATTGCTGCATGTGATGAGGACCATGGTGACAATTGAGTCCAACGATATCAGCGCCACTGTCAACAACCCGTTGTAAAGCTGTATTAATTTCTGTACCATCTCTTAAATAATTTGTGTTTAAAGCAGTTAATTGAGCAATGATAGGAATATGATGTTTTCGTTTTGTAGCTTTAATAATATTAGTAAGCTCTTCTAAATCATAATAGGTTTCAAAAAGTAAACCATCGACACCTTCTTCAACTAAAGTATCTACTTGGATTTCGGTATGATATTGAATGGCTTCTAAACCTAAATCTTCCTGTTTCACACCTCTAAATCCACCCACAGTACCTAATATAAATGTTTCGTCATTAGCTGCTTTTTTGGCAATTTGTACTGCGGCTTTGTGTATTTCTTTAACTTTGTGTTCTAAACCAAATACTTTTAATTTTTCAAAGTTTGCACCATAAGTATTGGTCTGAATAATATCAGCACCAGATTCAATGTAGGAGCGGTGTATCCGTTCTATTTTGTCAGGATGGGTTAAATTATATGCTTCTGGACAAGTATCTAAACCATCAGAATATAGAATGGTTCCCATTGCACCATCAGCGACTAAAATGTTCTGTTTCAGTTTGTTGATGAGTTGACTCATTGAAAGCCTCCTTCAGTGCGTAGTTTAAATCAGCAATTAATTCGTCAGCATTTTCTAAGCCCACACTTAATCTGAATAATCCAAACGTTATATTGCGTGCTTCACGAACTTCTTTTGGTACAGCAGCATGAGACATAGTAGCAGGGTGAGATAAAATAGTCTCGACACCACCCAAACTTACAGAAACAAGTGGCAGTGTGAGTGCATCTACAAAGGCTTGTGCCTTCGATTCATCTTTAAGTCTTAAACCTAAAACAGCACCACCATGTTTTGCTTGAGACAAGTGTAACTTGTCATTTCCCGGGTAATAAACTTCTGCAATTTCTTCACGCTGCGATAAGAAATCATAAACTTTCTGTGCATTTTCCACAGATTGATTGAAACGTACAGACAATGTTTTTAAGTGTTGTGCTAATGTCCAGCAATCATGTGCAGATAGTGCAGTTCCAGTACCGTTTTGTAATAGATAAAGTGCGTCTGCTACTGCTTTATTGTTTGTGATAGCAGCGCCAGCAATAATATCACTATGGCCACCCAAGAATTTTGTAGCGCTATGTACGACGATATCTGCACCTAAAGCTAAAGGTGACTGACCAAGTGGCGTCATAAATGTATTATCAACAGCGAGTAATAGTTCGTGTTGTTGTGTAATACGAGAGACGCCTTTAATATCAGTGATTTTAAATAATGGATTAGATGGTGTTTCAATATAAACTAGTTTTGTATTTGATTGAATGGCTTCCTCGATTTCTTGTAATTGCGTTGTGTCTACCGTCGTAAACTGAATATTAAAACGTGTTAAGATTTGTTCTGTTAATCTGAAAGTACCACCATAGACATCATCGGGTAGAATGACATGATCACCTGCATTTAATGTAAGCAGTACAGCTGAAATAGCTGCAATACCTGATGCGTAAGCAAATGCGTAATCGCCGCCTTCAAGTGCTGCTAATTTTTCTTCTAACAAAGCACGATTAGGGTTGCCACTTCGCGCATAATCATATTTAGCATCGCCACCTAAACCTTTTTGATGAAATGTCGAAGAAGCATATAATGGTGGGTTAGCTGAATCGTATTCAACACCTCTTTGTGCGTCAAATATCACTTCTGTTTCTTTTGATAAACTCATATAATCACGCTTTCTTTAGATTTTTCTAATGCTTGTATAATGTCTTGTTCAATATCTTCGTAATCTTCAACACCGATGGATAATCTTAGTAAATGTTCATCAATGCCTCGTTTTTCTTTTTCTTCATCTGGCATATCAACGTGTGTTTGTGTATATGGAAATGTTATAAATGTTTCTGTTCCGCCTAAACTTTCTGCAAAAATACATACTTTTAAGTTTTCTAAAAATTTATCGGCTTTATAATTTTTATTTAAACGTAGACTCATCATTCCTGTTCGACCACAATATAAGACTTGGTCAATGCCTTTTAAGTTATAACATCGTTTGGCTAATAATTGAGCATTATATTCTGAACGATCCATTCTTAAGTGCAATGTCTTTAAACCACGTTGTAGTAAGTAGCTGTCAAAAGGTGATAAAGTTGCACCAATCATGTTATGAAATTCACCTAATTTTTCAGCCAAATTTTCGTCTTTAACTGTCACTACACCAGCAAGTACATCATTATGACCACCTATGTATTTCGTAGCAGAATGTAGTACAATATCTGCACCATCTTCAAGTGGTGTTGAGAGATATGGTGTTAAAAAAGTGTTGTCTATAATCGTCAATAAGTGATGTTTTTTACTTAAAATATAATATGGATCAACATCTACTTCTTGCATTTGTGGGTTTGAAATCGTTTCTATAAATAGTGCTTTGGTATTTTCTGTAATGTTTTCTTTGACTGTTTCATAGTTTAAGAAATCTACATATTTGAAATGTACACCGTATTGTTGCTCATAAAAATCAAATAGTCTAAATGTGCCACCATAAAGGTCGAATGAAACGAGTATTTCATCGCCAGCTTTAAATAAATTACATATTAATTGTATGGCTGCCATGCCACTTGCAGTTGCAAATGAAGCAGTACCACGTTCTAACTTAGCAAATGATTCTTCAAAAGCTGAACGGGTAGGATTTTTAGTTCTTGTATAATCAAAACCAGTTGATGTTCCTAAATGAGGATGCTGATATGCTGTTGATAAATAGATTGGATTTGCAATCGCTCCTGTTGCATCTTGTGTCAGTGCAATTTGTGATAACTCAGTATTTTTCATAATACAGATAACCTCCTTTAAAAAATAAAAAAAGCTTCCGTCCTTTAAACCCGACTCAATCGGATGTAAAGGACGAAAGCTTAGCTCGCGGTACCACCTTTGTTCATTACTTTATCACTAAAGTAACCTTATCCAGTACGCCAAATTGCATTAATTACTTGTACTGAACTTGCGCTACCGTAATATGTCCAAATAAAAAACTCACTGCCACTGAAAGTGAAATGAGTATTAACGACATATGCAACGCTTGGAATAATCCAGTACGCCATTAAACAAAATGTTAATACTGTATCGCTATAACGGGCGATCCCGTTGACACCTCATATTGGCATCAACACTCAAAGGCCATTTTCAAACTTTCTTTCTGTGTCTTCTTTCAGCAGGTGAAGACTCTCTGTGTCAGCAGTGTAAGTTCTACTTTCCTTATTACTGTGTGTTGCTATTTCGAATTTGTTATCACTTAGATTACACATTAAAATAACTTTTGTCAATAACTTATCTGAAAATTTTGATTTAACCGATAATTTAAAATAATATTTTTCATTGTTACTGTGATGATATACTATGTTTAACTAAAAAAATTATTTTATTTAAGAAAGTAGGTGTAAAAAATGAATGATTCTATAGATGAACGACTCAAAGTAGATAACAATGCGCACGTAAAAGAAATTGCTATTAACAGCATTAAACCTAATCCTTATCAACCTAGAAAAACATTTGATCAAGAACGTTTAGAAGATTTAGCTGAGTCGATAAAACTTCATGGTATTTTACAGCCTATCGTGTTACGAAAAACAATATCTGGTTATAACATTGTAGTTGGAGAGCGACGTTATCGAGCTTCAAAACTAGCAGGATCAACGACAATACCAGCTATTGTAAAAGTGCTATCTGATGAAGACATGATGGAACTCGCTGTGATTGAAAATTTGCAGCGCGAAGATTTAAATGCGATTGAAGAAGCAGAAAGTTATCGTAAGCTAATGGATGATTTAGAGCTGACTCAACAAGAAGTTGCACAGCGATTAAGTAAATCTAGACCTTATATTGCCAACATGTTGCGTTTACTACAATTGCCTAAGGAAATTACTCAAATGGTTAAAGATAATAAATTATCAGGTGCACATGGACGTACATTATTAGGGATAAAAGATAAACAAAAGATGAAAAGCATTGCTAAGCAAGCCTTCCAGGAGTCTTGGAGTGTACGTACATTAGAACAGTATGTAAATGAAAACAATGAAGATAAAAAAAAGATTATAGAAAAACAACAAGCAACTAAAAAACCAAAGTTTATTCAACAGCAAGAGCGACAACTAAAAGAACAATATGGTTCAGCTGTGACGATTTCTAACAAAAATAAAAAAGGTTATATCACCTTTGAATTTAAATCCGAAACGGAGTTCAGAAGGTTGATACACCAATTGAATGAGAAATATAATTAAAATAGAATTTTTATCTGTTAATTAATAAGTGTAAAGCATTTTTAAAACATATTAATAAGAGTAAATAAAAAAGTTAAAACCACAAGCCAACTCATTTATCGTCCGGTGCATGTGGTTTTTAATTTTTGTTAAAACTAATTTCTAAAAAAATATATTTTATTTTAAATTATATTATGAATGAAAGTAAGCAATGATTTCCTATATGTTGTCTTTTAAAAAATTGTTAATCATAAAATAGTTACAAATTAATGAATATTGAATGTGAAAATTATGTGAAATAAAACACATTCTCTTGTAAGTAAACGAATGGCGTACAATAATGGAGGTGAAGGAATAACTAGGAGGGGTTTTATGTTAAATCAAGAAGAAATACAGACTATAAGAGAAACGATACCATTATTAAAAGATAAAGGGCAGACAATAACATCAACTTTCTATAAAAGATTATTTGAACAACATCCTGAATTGAAAAATATATTTAATCAGACTAACCAAAAAAGAGGGTTACAATCTTCTGCATTGGCGATGGCAGTGTTAGCAGCGGCAGAAAATATCGAAGACTTATCACCGATTGTTCCCGCAATTATGCCTGTGGTTTACAAACATTGTGCTTTACAAGTAAAAGCTGAGCATTATCCAATCGTTGGTGAAAATTTAATTTGGGCAATTCAACAAGAGACTGGTTTAAAAGAAGACGATCCTATTATCCAAGCTTGGATTAAAGCATATGGAGAAATTGCTGATGCATTTATCGGTTTAGAAAAAGAAGTATACAGTAAAATGGCTTGGGATGGTTTTAAACCATTTACTGTAACAAATATCACTGATGAAACTGAAATAATTAAATCATTCACAGTAACATCTGACGACATTGATTTAAGTCAATTTGTACCTGGACAATATATTACAGTAGACATATCTAGTGAGAAGTTGCCATACAGAGCTAAAAGACATTATTCTATTGTAGATGGTGACAAGGATTTCTTAACATTCGGTGTACGTAGAGACGTTACGGAAGAACATGAAGGTGAAGTATCTACAGTGCTACACGATGAAGTGAACGTTGGAGACACTCTATTGCTATCTGCACCAGTTGGTGGATTTGGATTGGCAAACAAAGATAACAAACAATTATTCTTAGGCTCTGGCGTAGGTGTTACACCTCTCGTTTCAATGTATAAAGAAGCAGTTGATGCTGGTTTAACTTCAACATTCCTTCAATCAACATCCGATGCTCAAAATGTAGCATTTGAAGAAAATTTAGAAGCAATCACAGCACAATCTTCAGTAGCACAATTTGATAAACATTTCCGTGATCAAGACGGATTTATAGACGCTGAACAATTAAAACAATACCTTGATGGTGAAACAGAAGTTTATGTATGTGGTGGTAATTCATTCTTAAAAGCTATGATTCAAGAATTACAAAAATTAGAAGTACCAATGGAGCATATTCATTTTGAAACATTTATCCCAAGATTGAGCTTTTCAGTGTAATTTAACTCGGTTTACACATTTTATATAGATTCAAAAAATATTATAAAATAAACATGGTATTTTATTTATCTGAAGACCTTTCATTTTTATTAAATAAAGCCCTCGACTTAATAGCTTAGTCGGGGGTTTTTTTATTTTACACTGCGCAAATATTTTTCAAATAAATCAAAAATATAAAGATATAGTGCCAGTTAAGTATACTTTGTAATTAGCAAAACAATTTGAGCATAAATTGTATGTATACAAAGCATTTTTACCCTCTATACACATAAAAATAGACATTCAGTTGTCGTATAACGTTTCGTAAAATAATGAAAATTCTAGGTTTATATAATTGACCTATTAAATCCAAAAGAGTAGTATAAACAAAGTACTTTGTTAAAAGTACTTTTATAAAACTATATATGTGTATTAGAGAGGATAATTAAGATGAAATTTAGTGCTTTTTTAAAAACAAAAGGGGCAGTTGGCGCAATATTCATGGGGATTTTTTATGGATTAGTGATGTTGGCCATCTTTTTACCTGGTTACAAAGCGATGCCAGGTAATATTGATAAATTACCGATTGCGATTGTTAACGACGATAAAGGGGATTACGGTAACCAAATATCAAAACAATTGAACAAAAGTTTACCGTTCGATCATATTAAAAAAGATATTTCTAATGCGAAAGCAAATAATCAGTTGGAACATAATAAATTAAATCTTGTTATTCATATACCTCAAGATTTTTCAAGTGATTTAAAATCTGAAAAAGCTACACCAGGACTAGATTTTAAAGTGAATGACGCTTCTCCAACGATGATTAGTCAATCTATGGATTCAATCGGAAGTGAAATTAATAGTCAGCTTAGTAAACAATTTTCTAACCAAACTACAGAAGGTGTTTTACAACAAGCAAAAATACCTGATGAACAAATGGACGGCTTAATTAAGCAAATAAATGCCTCATATTCTGGTGACATTACTCATATGAATAAAATGCCATCAAGCATGAATTTTAAAATGTTACCTATGTTTTTAACTTTAGCTGGATATGTAGGAGCAATGATTGGAGCGATGCAATTAGTTAGTGCATTTAAAGAAAACAGAAACAAGGCTAGTAAAACTAAATTGTTCATCTATGTTCAACTAACAGCCTTAATCATTGGACTAGCTTCTTCTGTAATTTCGTTAGGTATTGCTTATTTAGTAAATGATTTAGAAGCTGATAAATTCTTAAGTATTTTTGGCCAATTAGTATTGAATTATTGGGTTTCCTTTAACTTACTGCAATCGTCGTTTTCCTAATAGGTCAGGCAGGTATGATTTTAAATATTCCTATTTTACTCATACAAACAATTGCTAATGGGGCAACAATGAGTCGTGATATGATGCCTACAGTTTATAACTGGATGAGTCATATTTCACCAATGTATTATTCAGTGCAGGGTCATTTTGCAAACATTTTTGGAAGTGTGTCACAAACACCATATATTTTATCTATGGTAACTGTAGGTGTCGTTGCCATGTTGGTTAATATTGTTATCGTAACTTTTGTTTATAAAAAAGAACCCGATGTTGTTTTTGAGCATTACAAAAATACTAACGAAACACTTGCAAACTATTAATATCTTCTTTGATTCTGTTAAAATAAAGGTATTATGAGAAAAGGAGACTTTAATAATGTCTATCCAAATATTTATATTAGGGAAATTAATGGAAAAAAACAGTTATCCTTATTTATTAAAAAAACAGCTATCAGAACCAATACCTTTTGATAAAATGAGCGGACTAACAGAAAGTAAACTTTATTATAATTTTGAAGCATTATCCAAAAAAGGCCTTGTAGAAATAGTGGAGACAATTAAAGAAGAAAATCGTCCGGATAAGCAAGTATTTCAAATTACTGAAAAAGGTAAACAAACTTTGCCTAAATTGATATATAAGTTGTTCGAGAACACTAAAGAAATTAGTGAAATGTATGTTGGTGTTGCTTACCTTAAATTTGTAGATAATCAAAAAGTAATCAATATCTTGGAAAGCAAGATTCAAGATAATAAACAAATGTTAATAGAAGCACAAGAGATAAAGCACAAAATTCAAGTAACGCCTGAAAATGAAGGGCTTTTAAATTTTATGTCGGATCACTTTACCACTAAAACAAGTAATACAATTCATTTTTTAGAAAAACTAATAACACTTATTGAAAATGAAAATGTATGATATTAAAGAAGGAACGAGTAACGTAAGAACGGTTACTTGTTCCTTCTTTGTTGTTGTGAAAAGATGGTGCCTTATAGATATGGATTTGCAATGAAAAAAGGTTTTAATATATTTTAAACAATACTTTCATTTTCTGTAAATGAGTAGTACAATATAATCAAATAATTAAAATTTTGGAGGGATACCCAAGTCTGGCTTAAGGGAAATTAATAGTTAATATTAATTAGAAGCATCTTGCTTGCGTTGGTTCGAATCCTTCTCCCTCCGTTGAAAATCATTTAGCCAAGCCTTCCTAGTGCTTGGTTTTTTTAATGATATATAAATATTGTTCAATGCATTATAAATTAAGAGAAAGTAGGTTTACAATGTATTTCACTCACTTGAAAGTTGATGAATTTGAAAATTTTACTCATAATCATGCCTCACATTACACACAAAGTGCCAACCATTTTCATTACAGAAACCAACATAAAAACGATGTGCATATTGTAGGTGTTAAAGATAACGAAGATAATGTTATAGCAGCATGCCTTTTAACTGAAGCACGTTCCTTTAAATTTTTTAAATATTTTTATACGCATCGAGGACCTGTTTTGGATTTTTCGGATTATCAGTTAGTAAGGTTTTTCTACAAAAATTTAACTAAATATTTAAAAAAGCATCGTGGTTTATATGTTTTAACAGATCCATACACGTTAGAAAATATAAGAAATACTCAAGGTGAAATATTAGAAAGTTATAACAATAAACCACTTATTAAGACTATGGAAGATATCGGTTATAAACATCAAGGGTATACAGTAGGGTATTCTCAAATAAGTCAAATTCGTTGGTTATCTGTTCTGGATTTGAAGAACAAAACTGAAGATGACCTACTTAAAGAAATGGATTATCAAACACGTAGAAATATTAAGAAAACATACGAGATGGATGTACAAATACGTACACTCCCTATTGAGGAGACTAGTAGATTTTTTAAATTATTTAAAATGGCTGAAGAAAAACATGGTTTTAAGTTTAGAGATCAGCATTACTTTAAAGAAATGCAAAATATTTATCATGATAATAGCATGTTAAAATTAGCATATATCGATTTGTCAGCATTGTTAGTCAAACAAAATAAACAATTAGAAAAATTAAATGAAGACTTAGAAAATATTAAAGCGCGCTTAGAAAATAATCCTAACTCGAAAAAAAATAAAAATAAGTATGAGCAGGGTTTACAACAAATAAAAGCACAACAAAGAAAAGTAACCGAAACAGAAGCATTAATCAAAACAGATGGAACCATATTGGATTTAGCAGCTGCACTTTATATTTACAACGATCATGAAGTTTATTATCTTTCAAGCGGCTCCAACCCTAGATACAATACATATATGGGTGCCTATAGATTGCAATGGGAAATGATAAAATTTGCGAAAGCGCACAATATCCATCGTTATAATTTTTACGGTATAACAGGAGATTTCAGTGAAAATGCTGAAGATGCTGGTGTACAAAAATTCAAAGCAGGCTTCAACGCGCATATAGAAGAGTATATTGGAGATTTTATTAAACCAATAAGACCTTTACTTTATAAAATATATGCATTAATAAAATAGGATTGATTTACTTAACGCTTTAGTTTTATTAACTGATACGAAGGACAACCACCCACTTTAACATTGCATATTATTATATTTTAATTAACCATTGATTTGAATTTCTAAAAATTGAAATGAGCTAGCCACCTTTTTATAAAAGGTGGCTCAGACTGTCGACAAAGTCTCCGACTTTGTCGGCAGTTTTTTGTGCATGCTTTCCGCGGGCACTGCCTTAGCCTGTAGTCTTCGGCTAGTGCGCTTCCCGCAGGAGTCGGCCCAAATCACTGCCAATATCACACTAAAAGTATTACTGATTTAGAAGTGGGATAATATGTTAAAAGAGAACGATAAAAACAATTTGCTTATAGTCTACATGCATGTGTAGATAAAGATGGTTATATCATTGAAAAGCACTGTTGATACTGTAAAGAAACAATATAATTTGCGAAGTCAAACAATTGAGAGAAGATTTAGGCGATATAAAAGAACAGCATGGTATGCGATGAACGAAATATAGACACCATGACAAAGTTTCTATGGAGACCATGTTAATTTGTGTTGCCATGAATCTTTAAAAATTGGCAATATGGTTAGTAAAATGGCCAATAATGGTTTGAAATACCACTACTATTTTGAAAAAACTATATAAGTAGACAAACCCTTCGCAAATTAATGCGAAGGGTTTGTCTACGTTCTGAATCACCTTTTATAAAATGATGGCTTTTAAAATACAGTCAAAAATGAAAAATCTAAAAAATTTCAGAAAAATGTGAAAAGATGTTAGAAAAGGCGAAAATTCAATATAACAAGGTTGTTATAAAAATGAATTAACTTAGAAATTAAAAGTGCCTAAAATACTATGACTATGCACTTTCTATACAAATTTAATAAAAAATGTAACTAATGCGCGCGTTCAAATATACACTTGACATAAAAATTTACAATGAGTAAAGTGTAAATCATAATTATTTTCAAATAATTCTAAATTTATAATAAATCTAATTATAATGTATTCATGTACGTTATGAGGGGGCGAATAGATTAATGTTTGAACCAAAAGTTACTTATGAACATTTTAATGCAAATGTCTTTGAGTCAATAGATATTGATGATGAAACAAAAGGTGCACGCGAAATCGTCTCATGGGCTTATCAAACCTATGGAGATTCGGTTATTTATGCCTGTAGTTTTGGCGCGGAAGGCATGATTTTAATAGATTTGATTTATAGTGTTAAGAAGGATGCACAAATTGTATTTTTAGATACAGGCCTTCATTTTCAAGAAACATATGATTTAATTGATCGTGTTCAAAAACGCTACCCGGAACTACGTATTAAACTAAAAAAACCGGAATTAACTTTGGAAGAGCAATCATCACAATATAACCCCGCACTTTGGAAAAACAATCCAAACCAATGTTGTTATATTAGAAAAATCAAACCATTGGAAGATGTCTTGTCTAGTGCTACTGCTTGGATTTCTGGGTTACGTAGAGCGCAATCGCCAAGCCGTCAAAATACGCAGTTTATAAATAAAGACGAACGTTTCCAATCAGTTAAAATTTGTCCATTGATACATTGGACATGGGATGATGTATGGCAATATATTAAAAAATATAAATTGCATTATAATGAATTACATGATTTTAACTATCCAAGTATAGGATGTATACCGTGTACGACAGCTGTTGAAGGATCAGGAGATTCAAGAGCGGGAAGATGGACCAATTCAAACAAAACAGAATGCGGCCTTCATACCACAGACCATACATCTTTATAATAATAAATTTTTTTGACATTAAATCCTAGTATTCCCATCGGATAGATATATCTAAAGGGTGATTAAACAAAATAATCTTAGGTGATGGTTAAAAATTTTTCTGAAAAGAGTATGGCGTCAATTGTTGAGTAAGTTTAAACAAAATGATTGTTAAATAAAAAATTAAAATGAGGTGAAATGGTTGTGAACTTATCCGTAATAAATAGTCCGTTTGATGAAAATCAAGCCACACAACTAAACCAAATTATTCAAAATCTTACGATTGAGCAGCAAGTTTGGTTAAGCGGTTATTTAACTGCAAATTTACAAAGTGTTACTACAAAACAAGAAACACCATCGGAAGTAGCTCAGTTTGTATTAAATAAAGAAAACACTTCAAATAGTGAGAGACATATCACTGTATTGTATGGTTCAGAAACTGGTAATGCACAAGGTTTGGCTGAAAAGTTAGCTGATCGCCTTGTCGAACTCAATTTCAATGTGAAATTGAGTGCAATGGGTGATTATAAAACAAAAGATCTAAAAAAAGTAGAAGATTTATTTATTATTTCTTCTACTCATGGTGAAGGAAATCCGCCCGATAATGCCATTAGCTTTCATGAATTTTTACATGGTAGAAAAGCACCTAAGTTAGAAGGTGTACGTTTTTCAGTTTTATCACTCGGGGACGCATCATATGAATTCTTCTGTCAAACAGGTAAGGATTTTGATGCACGTCTAGAAGATTTAGGAGCTTCCCGCTTAGTAGATAGACGAGATTGTGACTTGGATTTTGATGATATGGCTGAATCTTGGATGGATCAAATTATTGAGCAGTTAAGCGAAGCCTCATTGAGTGAAGAAAAGGTGACAACAACGAACGCGGTACAATTGACAAATGAAAAACGATATTCAAAAACACAACCTTATGAAGCTGAAATATTAGAAAATATTAACTTGAATGGTAGAGGCTCTAATAAAGAAGTTAGACATATTGAATTACAATTTGAAGATTATGGTGAAGACTATGAGCCAGGTGATTGCTTGGTTGTGATTCCAGAAAATGATGAAAAACTAGTAGTAGTCTTACTGGATAAATTAGATTGGGATGCTCAAACAGAAATACCAATCAACGACAAAGGCGATGTGCTTTCATTAAAGGATGCACTACAACATCATTTTGAAATTACTAAATTAACTAAACCACTACTACAAAAAGCAGCTGAGTTGTTTGGAAATGAAGCGTTGGCAGAAAACGTCTTAGATCAAGCGTGGGTTAAATCTTATGTTTATGGTCGAGATTTAATTGATTTAATTCAAGACTTTAAACCAGAAAACCTGGCGCCTGAGGTGCTATATCAATTTTTAAGAAAATTACCACCTAGAGAATATTCTATAGCGAGCAGTTATGAAGCAAATCCTGATGAAGTTCATATCACTGTAGGCGCTGTAAGATATCAAGCACACCAACGTGAGCGCCAAGGTGTTTGTTCAGTTCAATTAGCTGAACGCATGGAACCTGGAACATCTATATCTGTATATCTAAAGAAAAACCCGAATTTTAAATTTCCATTCGATGAAGCTACACCCGTCATTATGATTGGCCCTGGAACAGGTGTCGCACCTTTTAGATCTTATTTACAAGCACGTGAAGAGTTAGATTTATCAGGCCAAACATGGTTGTTCTTTGGAGAACAGCATTTTACAACAGACTTTTTATATCAAACAGAATGGCAAGATTGGCTTAAAGAAGGTGTGTTGAGTAAGTTGGACTTAGCATTTTCAAGAGATACGGATGAAAAAGTTTATGTTCAACATAAGATTGTGGAACAAAGTGAAACTTTTTATGAGTGGTTAAAAAACGGTGCATCTTTATATGTATGTGGCGATGAACAAAATATGGCTAAAGATGTACATAAAGCGATACATCAGGTCTTAGTTAAAGAAGGTAATATGTCAGAGGAAGAAGCTGAGACTTATTTGACACAAATGAAAAAAGACAAACGATATCAAAGAGACGTTTATTAGAAAAGGAGCTGATCACGTGACAGAGTCAAATTTAAATTTTTCTCAAAAACTTGATGAGATGGAACGTATCAAAGCTGATAGTAACTACCTTCGTGGCACAATTGTTGAAGGGTTAGCAGATAGAATTACAGGTGCTATTTCAGAAGAAGATACTAAATTATTAAAGTTTCATGGGAGTTATATGCAAGATGACAGAGATCTTCGCGATGAACGCCGTAGACAGAAGTTAGAGCCTGCATACAGTTTCATGATAAGAGTGCGTGCTCCGGGCGGTGCTTCGACTCCAGAACAATGGATTGCGATGGATGATATCGCGAATCAATATGCAAATCAAACGATTAAATTAACGACGAGACAAGCGTTTCAATTCCATGGGATTTTAAAAAGAAATTTAAAACAAACGATGTTTGATATAAACCAATCTTTATTAGACACGCTTGCAGCATGTGGAGATGTTAATCGTAATGTGATGTGTAACCCTAACCCTTATCAATCTGATGTGCATGCGGAAATTAATCAGATTGCGAGTGATATTAGCCGTCACCTTTCACCTAAAACACAGGCTTACCATGAAATTTGGTTAGACGGAGAGAAAGTGTTAGATACGAGTGATCAAGAACCAGAACCAATGTATGGCAAAACCTATTTGCCACGTAAATTTAAAATTGGTATTGCAGTCCCACCCTCTAATGATATCGACGTATTTTCACAAGATATCGGGTTAATTTCAATCATTGAAGACGGTGAATTAGTTGGATTTAATCTCACAGTTGGTGGCGGCATGGGTATGAAACATGGAAATACTGCGACGTACCCACAAGTTGGACGATTGATTGGCTATTTCCCAAAATCACAGGTCATTGATGTTTGTGAAAAAATCCTTACGATTCAGAGAGATTATGGAAATCGTGAAGATAGAACGAATGCACGTTTTAAATATACTGTGGATCGCAAAGGGGTAGCATGGATCACGGATGAACTGAATCGTCGTTTAGGTTGGGAATTAGAGTCCAAGCGTGCATTTCACTTTGAAGATAATGGTGATCGATATGGTTGGACTGAAGGCAGTGGTAAGCATCATTTCACTTTATTTATTCAAAATGGACGTGTTAAAGATACGGAAGAATATAAATTGAAAACAGCGTTAAGAGCGATTGCTGAAGTACATACTGGAGATTTTAGACTTTCACCTAACCAAAATTTAGTAATTGCGAATGTTGAAACAGAGAAAAAGCCAGAAATTGAAGCACTCATAAAGCAATATGGTTTAACAGATGGTGAACATTATACTGGGTTGCGGAAAAATTCCATGGCTTGTGTCGCTTTTCCTACTTGTGGTTTAGCAATGGCAGAATCTGAACGGTATTTACCTTCATTAATTACCAAAATAGAAAGCTTGTTAGATGAAGCGGGCTTAAATGAAGAAGAAATAACTATTAGAATGACGGGATGCCCTAACGGTTGTGCGCGTCCGGCATTAGCTGAAATTGCATTTATTGGTAAAGCACCAGGTAAGTACAATATGTACCTAGGTGGCGGTTTCGCTGGTGATCGTTTAAATAAATTGTATAAAGAAAATATTGATGAAGCAGAAATATTAGAAAGTTTGAGACCCATTTTATTGCAATATGCACAAGAAAGAACAGATGGTGAGCGCTTTGGTAATTTTGTAGTCAGAGCAGGGATTGTTGAAGCAGTCACAGACGGTCAATTATTCCATAGTTAATCAATTAAAAAGGTGGTGTTAGGATGGGAAAAGTTTTTTTAGTAGGCGCAGGACCTGGTGATCCTGATTTAATTACAGTTAAAGGTAAAAAATCGATTGAAACAGCTGACATTATTTTATACGACCGTTTAGTTAATCCTGAGTTATTGGAGTACGCATCTATAACTGCGCAGTTAATATATTGTGGTAAAAATCCTAACCATAAATCTGTTTCGCAAGTAGATACTAACCAACTACTCGTTGATTTGGCTCAAGAAGGTCACACGATTACACGCTTGAAAGGTGGAGATCCTTTCGTTTATGGCAGAGGCGGCGAGGAAGCAGAAGTATTAGCCGCCAATAATATTTCATTTGAAATCGTACCAGGTATAACTGCAGGTATTGCAGCACCTGCATACGCAGGTATCCCTGTAACACATCGAGATTACAGCTCTTCTGTTGCATTTGTTACGGGTGTTATCAACAAGGAAATTGACAAGGATGAATACTGGAGACATCTAGCTTTAGGGCCGGAAACGTTATGTATCTATATGGGCGTTAAAAAGCTGCCAGAGATTGTTGAGTTGCTAACTAAAAATGGGCGTAATAAAAATACGCCAGTAGCGCTTGTACATATGGGTACTTCTAAATTACAAAAAACCGTTGTTGGCACATTAGAAACCATTGTCCACGGTGCAAAAGATGTTGAAAACCCAGCGATGATTATTGTGGGTGAAGTCGTGAAATTGCGTAACCGCATTAGTTGGTTTGAGGAAACATATAAAAATGAATTATTAACACAACTCACATAACAGTGGCTGGAGGGATAATTATATGCAAGGCGTCTTATATGTTAGTCATGGTAGCCGTGTAGCAGAAGCAGTTGAAGAAGCAACGTCATTGATTGAGCGTGTTCAAGCAAAAGTTAATATTCCTTTACAAGAAACATGTTTTTTAGAACTTGCAGACCCAGATATATCTGAAGGTTTTAGGAAATTAGTGCATCAAGGTGCAACTGAAATTTCCGTGATCCCTGTATTACTGCTTAGCGCAGGTCATTACTACAAAGATATACCTGTAGAGATTGAACGTATTAAAACTCAATTTCCCAACATAAAAATCAATTACGGTAAGCCTTTGGGTGTACAAAAACGATTAACTGAAATTCTTAAACAACGTTTAGAAGAGCGTGAAATCACGCCTAATGCTGACGCTAAATTATTAGTTATTGGTAGAGGTAGTTATAATCCACAAACGAAGCAAGATTTTTCGATAATAAAGTCACAATTATCAGAAATGTTTCCTTCTAAAAGCATAGAAGTGTGTTATTTGGCAGCTTGTGAACCGCTATTTGAAGATGCGTTGGACCGTTTAGTAAACGCAGGTCATTCGCAAATATTTATTTTACCGTATATCTGGTTTACAGGTATTTTAGACCAACATATCGCTGATGTTGTGAGTGCATACCAATTAAAAAGTGACATTATTTTAGCAGCTCATCTAAGCCATCACGAGCAATTACAAATTGCATTAAAAGAACGTGTTGAAGAGACGTTTGATACAGTTTAGTCATTTTTATCAAAGTTGAAAGTACTTATCTGAGGAGTGACATCATGTCTTACATCCCTTTAGTGGTTGATATTTCACAAAAACAAATCGTTGTTATAGGTGGCGGAAAAATAGCTGAAAGACGTGTCAATGTTTTAAAAACATATACAAAACAAATTCAAATTATTAGCCCCACGCTAACAAATAGCTTAGAACATCTTATTGATAAACAAGTCATTCAATGGCGGAATAAAACATTTGAAAGTAGTGATGTGCAAGACGCGGATTTAATTATTGCTGCGACGAACGATACAGACGTAAATCAATCCATATTACAAGCCAAGCCAGACAAGGCATTAATTAATATGGCGGGTCAAGCGTTAGCTGGCGATGTATTCATTCCAAGTATATTACGACGTGGAAAGTTAATGATCAGTGTTTCAACACAAGGCGCCAGTCCTAAACTGACAAGCCAAATTTTAGCTGAGTTACAACAACATTTTAATAGTGCATATGGTGATTATGTTGATTTCCTATATGAATGTAGGCAACAAGTTAAACGTAGCTCACTTTCACCTGAGGAAAAAGAACGGTTTTTGAAGCAAATCTTAAATGAAAAATATTTAAAAATAAGTAAGCAAAATGAAGTTAGAAAGTGGTTATCAGCGCTGGAATAAATTGAAAGGAAAGGGGGACATCATATGTATAAATTATTTGTTTTTGCACTGGCTGGTTTTCTCGCTCAGTTAATTGATGGTTCATTAGGCATGGGGTTTGGCGCATCGTCTTCTTCGATATTATTGACATTTGGTGTGGCGCCAGCAATCGTATCAGCAACAATTCATTTTTCAGAAATTGCTACTACAGCTGCCTCAGGAACGTCGCACTGGAAATTTGAAAACGTACATAAACCTACGATGATCAAATTAGCGATTCCTGGAGCGATAACAGCATTTATTGGTGCTGCTATATTGAGTCATATACACAGTGATTTTATTAAACCATTTATCGCTATTTTCTTGTTATCAATGGGGCTCTATATTTTATACCAATTTTTATTTACCAAAGAAAAACCATTATCGAAAGCGAATGAAAAGACATCTCGACTTGTGTTAATACCACAAGGTGCAGTGGCAGGATTTTTAGATTCAATTGGCGGTGGAGGCTGGGGACCAGTCAATACGCCATTGATACTTGCTCAAAAGAAATTAGAACCTAGGTATGCGATTGGTACGGTATCCGCAAGTGAGTTTTTCGTAACGGTGTCTGCGTCTCTAAGCTTTATTATTTTTCTTGGCTGGAGCCAAATTAATTGGTGGCTTGTCGTATCATTAAGTGTCGGTGGTATGATTGCAGCACCATTTGCAGCGTGGTTAGTTAGACTGTTACCGATGAATATTTTAGCTGTTTGTGTGAGTGGATTGATTATTTTCACAAATACAAATTCACTGATTAGTGTCGTTGAAATCAATCATGCTTTATCAATCACAATAAAAATTGCATTGATTGTGATTTGGTTCGGATTAATTCTGTATGCTTTATACCAAAATAATAAATTACCGTTTGCTACTTTTAAAGATGAAACAAATGTAAATAAATTAGATTAATTCATTAAGGAGTGTGACGACATGTCATTAATAAACGAAAAAGAACAATCTACCATCCAACCTCATGGTGGTTCACTTATCAATAGAGAGGTCCACGGTGCAGCGCGAGAACAATTGCTTAAAGAAGCTGAAACACTCGCATCTATCACATTAAATCCTTGGAGTTTATCAGATTTGGAATTAATTGCAATCGGTGGATTTAGTCCATTGACAGGATTTATGAAAGAAGCTGATTATTCTAAAGTTGTAGAAGACATACACTTAGAAAATGGTTTGGTTTGGAGTATCCCAATCACATTACCTGTGACAACAGAACAATCTCAAAATTTGAATATTGGCTCTCGTGTTGCCTTGTATGGTGAAGATGGTGTTTTATATGGTGTGATTGACTTAGAAGAAAAGTATACGTATGACAAACAAAAAGAAGCGCAACTTGTATACGGAACTACGGATGTTGATCATCCTGGTGTCAAAAAGGTCTATGAAAAAGGAGGTGTGTATCTCGCAGGCCCAATTTATTTATTAAACAGACCTAAACACGACGAATTTGTGGATTATCATCTAGACCCCAAAGAAACAAGACAACTCTTTACAGACTTAGGATGGCAAACTGTGGTAGGTTTTCAAACTAGAAACCCAGTACATCGCGCACATGAATATATTCAAAAAGCAGCCTTAGAAGCAGTGGATGGCTTGTTGTTGAATCCTTTAGTAGGTGAAACAAAATCTGATGACATTCCAGCATCAGTGCGTATGGAAAGTTACAAAGTTATATTAGAAAATTATTACCCGGAAAATAAAACGCGTTTAGTTATTTACCCTGCTGCAATGAGATATGCAGGACCTAGAGAAGCGATATTACATGCTACAGTACGTAAAAACTATGGATGTACACACTTTATTGTTGGACGTGATCATGCAGGCGTAGGTGATTATTACGGCACCTATGAAGCGCAAGAACTGATTTCTAAATACGAAGCAGAATTAGGTATACAAATATTAAAATTCGAACACGCCTTTTATTGTAAAACGTGTGAAAATATGGCTACAGCAAAAACGTGCCCACATGATGCTTCAGAACATTTGCATTTAAGTGGTACGAAAGTTCGTGAAAAATTGAAAAAGGGAGAATCGCTACCGAAAGAATTTTCGAGACCAGAAGTAGCTCAAGTCCTTATAAATGGATTGAAAGAACAGAAATAAAGGAGTGTAGATGTAGTAATGGGAGAATCTAAAAATATAACATGGCATGCTTCAGAGGTTACCAAGGATGAAAGATTACAGCGTAATCAACATAAGAGTGCAGTTATTTGGTTTACAGGACTTTCTGGCTCAGGAAAATCAACGATATCTGTAGAACTTGAAAAAGCATTGTTTAATCACCAAATCCATACATATCGTTTAGATGGAGATAATGTTAGACATGGATTGAATCGAAATCTAGGATTTTCACCTGAAGATCGTAAAGAAAATATAAGACGTATAGGTGAAGTTAGTAAATTGATGGTAGATGCAGGTTTGATAACAGTCACAGCTTTCATCTCTCCTTATAAATCAGATAGAGAAGCAGTACGCCATTTATTAGATACAGATGATTTTATAGAAGTTTATACGCAATGTAGTCTATCAGAATGTGAAAATAGAGACCCGAAAGGTTTATATAAAAAAGTAAGAAGTGGTGAAATCGCAGAATTTACTGGCGTAAATGCGCCATATGAAGCCCCTACACAACCAGAGATTACATTAGATACAGAAACACTTTCTGTGGAAGCATCAGTATCCAAAATTATGGATTATTTACAAAAACATCAGTATATCGATGACATTTAAGTTTAATAATAAAAAATTGAAGGGGCAATCGAATGGAGATATTAAATATCATTGCCATAATATTATTTATTATATTTATTTTAGTAGTATCGTGCGGATTGTTACTTGTGCGTTTAGGTCAAAGTAGAAAACATTTTTTTGTAGAATTGAAAGTGATGGTCACAATTATGGTAATATGTTTTATTGGCATAGGTGTATCACTAATAATACTAGGTTATTATCATCAATTATAAATTATATATGCATTGATAAACAGGGCTACGAAATCAAATGACAAGTTTGATTTCACCCTGTTTTTATATTTAAATAAGTGTATTTCTATTTAACAATCGTTATTATATATTGTTTTGTAGATAAGCAAACAGTATCAATGATACTTATATGTTTTATAGTAAAGTGAAAATTAAAGTGTTATATTAAGTAAATCAAATTTATCTGATTGGCGTTTTAAACGTAATGAATACAATATAAAGGTAGGGACATTTATCAAAATGGATCAAAGTATAAAGGATATTCCTAAAATAGAATTACATTGTCATTTAGATGGTTCAGTCAGTAAACATTTAATTCGACAATTGGCACAAGAACAACGCATACCTTTAAACGAGGATTGTCTTACGGTGCATGAAGATTGTGAAAGTTTAGAAGCGTATTTGAAGTGTTTTGATGAAGTATTAAAAGTATTACAAACCGCAGATAGCCTAAAGCGTGCAATTGTAGATGTTGCGCAACAAGCTTATGAGGATAATGTTAAATATATAGAGATTCGCTTTGCACCGTTGCTACATATGGAACAAGGTATGACGCTTTTAGATGTATTAAAAGCTGTAGAAGCGGGGGTTAATATCATACAAGACACATTGCATATGAAAGTGAATTTACTCATTTGCGCAATGAGGCAGCATGCATCGTCTGTGAATAAACAATTATTTGATGATGTGTCTATATATAATAGCGAAAAAATATGTGGTATAGATTTTGCGGGGCCTGAAGTAGGATTTCCTCCATATGAAATTCAAGATACTATTCAATACGGATTAGAAAAAGGTATGAATTTAACACTCCATGCAGGTGAGTGTGGTTGTATACATAACGTTTTAGAAACGATCAAAATAGGGGCTAAGCGTATTGGTCATGGTGTTGCTGCTAACTTAGATGAAGCTGTATTAAAGGAAGTTAAAGCGAAGGATGTATTGTTAGAAATATGTCCTAAAAGTAATTTGCAAACCAAAGCTATAGAGACATTGTCACAAATAAACATCCCTTACTTATTAAAAAACGATATACCTTTTATTATCAATACAGATAATCGTATGGTGACACAAACTTCATTAAATGAAGAATATACGTTGTTATTAAAACATCAGTTAATAAATATAAACCAGATTAAATACATTAATAAGCGTGCAGTTCAATATGCCTTTTTAACCGAAGAAGAAAAAAGTCAAGTGCTTCAATCAATGTCATAACGCGTATACACTTTACACAATATGAAGCGTTAATCATTAACATTTTATAATACTAAAAATATACACTACTGTTTATTTTTAGTATTCAAGCGCAACAGATTTGATAGTTTGAATAAAATGAGTCATAGCAGGGCTTAAATGATAATTTTTATTCCAAATAAAATCCGTTGAGATATTACTATAGTTATCAGGCAATTGATAACTATACAATGACCCGTTTTCTAAGTCATTTTGTACGGATGATTTTGGAACTAAACTGATACCGATACCAGATTTAACACTACCAATAATTGTTTCCATCGTACCAAATTCTACAAGTAATGGCTTTTTAATATTTTCGGATTTTAACCAGGCTTCAAGATTTCTTCTATAATTACATCCATTTTTAAACACCAAAAATACAGCGGATGTTATATCTTCTAATTGTGTCATTTCTGTACTGGATATTAACACAAGTTTTTCTTTAAATAACTCTACTTTATTTATATTGTGATGATGTTTGAAGCCTGTGACAAATCCACAATCCAAGTTTTGATTGACTATTTTTTTAGAAATATTGGCAGTAACATCAGTATGTAATGATAGAGAAATTTGTGGCGATTTTTTCCGAAACATTGATAATAGCATAGGTAATTTAGTAATCGTTTCGACAATCCCGATATCAATTTTACCGTTAGATGATGCTTGTTTGTCAAAATCACGTTCTATTTCATTTAATGTAGCTAAAATTTTTTCAACATACGTTTGGAATTTTTCACCATCTGTCGTCAAGGTCGTACCTTTATTATGACGTAAAAAAAGTTGTGTGTTGAGTTCTTGCTCTAACTGTTTTATGCGAAATGTAACATGTGATTGCACATAATTAAGTGATTTAGCAGCCTTACTAATACTTTGATGTTGACTAACACTTTGAAAAATTTTAAAATCTTTGATTTCCATAATATCACCCGACTTTTCGTTTGAGGCTATTATACATGAAACCATTTCTTTTATGCTGAAAAAAAGCACTGCCGTCACTATGACGGCAGTCTTATTATGTTGCATATTTTTTAATTAAAGTTTTGAAGAAGTCTATAGATCGTTCAAATGCTTCTATTTCTACATATTCGTTGGGTTGATGTGCTAATGTTTCTATTCCAGGTCCATAAATTAATGTAGGAATGTTGCTATTAGGGTTTAGCACAGAGCCATCGGTGTAATAAGCCATTCCAGTAATATTATTTTCTTTAGAAGTATCTAAGGCTTTTTGAATAATTTCAGTGTCCTCATCAGTTAGAATCGTAGCGCGATCAAGCAATACTTTTGTGCTTACTTTTGGAGCGTTCCTATCAGAAAATATCTGGTTTAAACGTTGATTAAATTGCTTATACAGTTTGTCATGAATATTCGGTGTAACTGTTCGTATATCAACATTTAATACACATTCATCAGGTATCACGTTCGTTTGAATACCACCATTGACCATATTTGCAGAGATACTACTTTTACCTAATGCTGCAGTTTCTTCTGACCATTCTTCTTTTAAATCATTTATCAATTGAATGACTTTGTTTATGCCTTCAACTGCATTAATACCTTGTTCTGGCATCGCGCCGTGTGCAGTTTTTCCAGTCAAAGTGACTTCTATCCATAATGCGCCCTTATGTCCAATTGCAACTTTCTCAGTCGTGGGTTCAGCTATAATGATAGCAGCGACATTATCCATATTTGTGTTTTTGACGTAATGTTCCGCACCTATTGAATCTACTTCCTCTCCTGCAGTGGCTAAAAATTCGATATCTTTCTTTAATTCACAGTTTTCCTCAATTAAAGATTCTAATGCGAGATATAAAGCGGCTAAGCCACTTTTCATATCTGTTGTTCCTCTTCCATATAATTTTCCATGATCAATATCACCTTTAAATGGGTCATAATCCCATTTTTGTGCACCTATCTTTACAGTGTCGGTATGGCCGGATAATATGAGTTTGCTAGCGTTTGGCTGCTTGGATTTTAAAGTTACTGAAAAATTGCTTCTATTATCACTTAAATTTGTAATGTTAAAAGGAATGTTTCGAGACGCACACCGTTGTTTAAAAAGTTTTACAACGTTATTTTCATTAGCAGGTGGGTTGGTGCTATCAACATTGATGAGAGATTGTAAGAATTCTAAATTTGATTGTGTCATGTTCAAACCCCCCTAGCTTTATTAAAAACTTTGTCTTTATTTTCAGGTTGTAAACTTGGACGTGTTATTTTAAACAGTGATATATCCTGTTTGGATTTACCTTTAGTGGTTAATTCATATAATATTTCTCCGACTGCACTTGAAAATTTATAGCCATGTCCTGAAAAACCAGCAGCAACGACAATATGTTCATGTTCGGGATGTTTATCTATCACAAAGTGTTCGTCTAATGTATTTGTAAACATACACGTTTTACCAACATTAATATTTCCGTTCGCTTGTTGCATGTATTGGTTCAAAAAACCACTAATATCGTTTTCGTCTTTTTCATAAGACCCAAATGATTTATTGTAATAAGTTGGGTCGATAGGGTCTCCATTATCGTAACGTCCAATTTTTAAACCAGTGCCATCAATAGAAGGGAATCCATAATATACACCACTTGGGACGTCGGCAAAAAAGCCCGGAAACCCATCTGACTTATACAAAATATCGTTGGAATCAAACCACGCAATCGTTTGTCTAGAAGGTTGGAGTTGAAGTTTTAAATCTAAATCATCTAAAATTTTTTTATTCCAAGCACCACCAGTGATAATTAATTTATTTGCGGTGAATGTTTCGGAATTGGTTTGAACTTCGACTGAGTCATTAAAAATATCAATATTCATGACTGGCGCATTGGTTTTTAATTCAGCACCATGATTTAAAGCAAGTCGTTTAAATGCGCGGATACAGTTTTGAGAAAATAGCACTCCGGCCTCAGGTTCATAACAACCAATTTGGTCATCAGGTATTGTAATACCTGGCCAAGTGTCGTTAATTTGTTTAGCTGATAAAGTTTCAGTATTTAGATTATATTGTTGAGCACCATTGATTGCGGTTTGTACAAACAATGAATCGCTTGGGCCAAAAGTAATGACACCAGTATTTAAAAATATCCGTTCATTTGTTTGTTTTTGAAGTTCATTCCAAAGTTCTTGTGCTCTCAAAGCAATAGGTACATACGCTAAACCTTCTCCACAAGCATGCCTTATTAATCTTGTGTCACCACTATGACTACCATTTTCATGTGGTGGGTCAAAAGCATCTATCATTAAAGTATCCCATCCACTTTTTGCCAAATAGTATCCAGCTGACATACCCATAGAACCGGCACCGACAACGATGACATCGTAATGTTTTCTCATTTCCATCTCTCCTTAGTTGAAACAAATTTAATATTTGCCAAGTATTTATTTCAAGTCTAATAGCAACTAGTCTTAGTGTAAAATTACAAAATGAGATGGTTGATATCTCTAAAAGTGATATCGATATACGTATGTATTTTGCCTAACTGTACTTTTTTTATTAATTTAAGACAGTTAGGAACTTAACTATACGAATTGAGAAAAATTTAACATTTAAATTATTAATTAGCATACAATGTAATTACACAAACAAGTAAAGGGGTGTATTGACATGATGATTGCAGATATTATCGGTGGTATCATTAAATTAATCAAAACTTTAGTTGACACTTTCGCGTAATTTTTAAATAACTAATTAAATCAATTTAAAGGAGTGCTTACATTATGTCAGGTATCGTAGAAGCAATTTCAAATGCAGTAAAATCAGGTTTAGATCACGACTGGGTAAATATGGGAACTAGCATTGCGGATGTAGTAGCTAAAGGTGCAGACTTCATCGCTGGATTCTTTGGTTAATAAACATATTTTTAAATAAACATATACTTAACAAAAAAGCTACTGTTTCACACGTAAAGTGTTAGAAAACAGTAGTTTTTTTGTTGTTAAGTTATTTAAAAAAGTAACTTTTGTTTTTGAATAACTATACAAATAATATACATTATATTTTGTATAATTATACATTTCAGAGAGATTAGGTTAACTGCCCAGATGCTAAAAATAGACTGGCATCTTTGTTCATAAATATATTTTTGCCTTGATAAAAAGTATGGCTATTTATATTTGAAAGTCCTATTTTACGTAATGCTTTGTGGATATCTTTTTGTTCGAATCCATTATATATATTCGGGTGATTAACATTTTCATTTTTATCGAAGTCTACTATGATTAGTATGCCATTACGATTTAATTGAGTAGCTAATTGTTGCAGTAACGCCATGTAATTTCCGCTATGAAGTAGTACAAGTGAGAGTAATATCACATCATATGATTGGTGAAGTTTTGTTTTGTTTGGATCTAGTAAATCGCCTTCAATGGCTTTAATGTTTGTTTTATTTAATGATTTAATTTTGGCATTACATATTTCAGCCATTTTAGGTGATGCATCTAAAATAGTAATGTGATTGAAATGATGTGCGATATCGAATGCGACAAGCCCAGTGCCACCACCGTAATCTAATAACGAATCATACGTAGTTTTTTTAAACAGTAAATTTAATTCGGAAGAGATTGTTTTAGCTAACTTAATTCTTTCGTCATTATCATAATTTTGTGCTATTTGATTAAATTGAGATTGATTCAAGCTCATCATCCTTTAGAATAGATTTTCTTTTTGTATTTTTAGAGTTATTATAGATTTGTAAAGTCTTTAATTGATTTTAGCATAGTAGGCAAATTTTTTTCAATTAAATGACGTCAAGTTGTCTTGTAATATTTAAAATTATAGATAATCAATGGTTATTTTAAAAAAGTATATTTGTTCAATTTATGTATGGATAAAATATTTAAATAAAATTACATAATATACTAATAGTATATTAAATTAGGTAAGCCTAAAGTCTGATTGAGTATGGCTGTTATATTTGGTTTACTAGGTGGTGGACGTTTATAACGAGGTGCAGAGATGAAGAAAAATATGAGAGTAATTAGGCGGCGGTTAAAAGGTCTAGATTACGGGATGCTAATTAGTTTTATTATATTAGGTGTCATCATGATATATAGTGCGAGTATGGTATCAGCATCTAAGGGTGCATTAACTGGTGGCGTTCCAATTGAAAGTAATTATTTTATGAAAAAACAATTTATCTTTTTGATTGTGGGTATTTTAGTGATTATATTTATTGCATTATGCATAAATATAAACTTTTTAAAAACACGCATGTACAAAAATTGATGGCTATCAGTTAACGAGCGCGTTAACCTCGATTGGTAATGGCAGCCTGACTGGTAAATGTTTAGGAAATGGTCTAGCAAAGTTAGGTTATTTACCAGAACCGCACACTGATTTTATATTTACCGTTATTTCAGAAGAATTGGGGCTACTAGGTGTGCTATTTACGCTCATAATTTATGGTTATATCTTAATAAAAGGACTTATTTATGCGAATAAAACGAACAATCAATTTTATAAATTGATTTGTGTTGGTGTAGTCAGTTACATATTTATGCAAGTTTTCATTAATTTAGCTGGTATATCTAGTATTGTTCCATTAACTGGTGTGACTTTGCCCTTGTTGAGTTATGGTGGTTCTTCTATGTTGAGTATCAGTATAGCTTTTGGCGCACTTTTAGCAGTGGCTAGAAGAATTAACAACGACAGAAAGGAAACTTTAAAATGACCCGTATTTTAAAAATTACACTACCAGTTATTTTGCTTATTGCTATTTTGATTGGTATTGCAATAGGTATAGCAAAACCTATAGATCAAGGGATCTATAACATGTTACATACATATTTAACTATAGATGTTATAAAACAATATCTATATTTTGTTTCAACTATTTTTGACCCTAAAATTTGTTTGATTTTAACATTATGTGTTTTGGCTGTTTTGTTTTTCTATCATAAATTTAAATTTTTGTGGTATGGCTTTTGGTGCTTTTCAGTATTTTTAATAGGTACTTTTATGAAATATGTCATTCAACGGTCGAGACCATCCGAACATTTTGACGGATATAGTTTTCCCAGCATGCATGTTTTAAGTGTATGTATATTAGTGAGCCTAATTTTATTAATAAAAAGGAATAAAACATTATATTGTATAGCCATTATTTTAGTGGCTTCAATTATAGTATCCCGTATTTATGTGGGCGCGCATTATTTTACTGATACTATGGGAAGTTTATTAGTGATTTCAGTTATGATTCAATCACTTAATTACAATAATCATGCAAGCGAAAAACTAGATAAAATCGAATGATTTGTTAAGCTAAATGCTAATCTATAAATTATTTATTGATTCATACATGGAATGATGAAGGGAGTCATTTGATTGAATTATGAAAAATATTTAAACAGGACAGTCGAACTTGCTGAGGAAGCATTAAATTATGGGAATGAACCTTTTGGCTCACTTTTAGTGGATATTGAGGGTAATGTTTTATTTGAAGATTATAATAGAATCAGTAGTGGTGATGCGACTGAACACCCAGAAATTGCTATCGCAAAATGGGCAGCAACCCATCTTACTCCTGACGAAAGAAAGCATACTATTGTTTTTACTTCCGGAGAACATTGTCCAATGTGCGCAACTGCACACGCACTCGTTGGTTTAGATAAAATTGTATATGCGAGTTCCTCAAAACAATTGAGTCAATGGTTGGAAGCCATCAATGTTGCGCCTGCCCCTTTTAAAAATTTACCTATTGAAAGTGTAATTAGAGATGCTCATGTTGAAGGACCTTTTGAAGCAGTGTCATCTAAAATTAAAAAATTGCAAATTCGTTATCATCAACAATAAGTAGAAGTATGAAACCCCTCCAGTAGCCAAACTGCTGAGGGGTTTTATGTTTTTTAGCATTTTTTGTCTTTAAATGCTTATAAATTGAAAAGCTTTGATGGTTGTGATAAAAGCATTTGTCATGTTTAAGAATATACAGAATGGGAAAATTATGCATAATATCGTAATAACACAACTAAGGTGTTTTTGATAAGGGGGACAATTAGATGAGTACGTTAATTTTTCTTTTAATTCTAGCTGTAATCATTATTATTTATTTACTAGTGAAACAAAGTTTTGCTAAAGATTTTAAAGCTCAAAAGCATAAACGTTATAGAGAGAAGCGAGTGATAGATTTTATTCAGAGCGCATATAAAATTGACAACATTGAAGCAATTCACCGTAAACATAATCATTTAGAGCTTATTTATAATCGTAAGACGTTAGATGTAAAAAGTGAACAGGTTATTTTTGTCGACGAAGCAGATCAGGAAGTTGTTGAAACTAACTTTAGCTTAGCTGAAGACGATGAAAGAGAAGACTTATTTGATAAAATTTTAGAAAATACGTATTTTTATATGACAAAGGAACGCTTCGATCATTTAATGATTCAGTCTAAAGCGTAATGGTTAATGTGTATCCATGAAAAATGATGACGGATATTTTAAGAGGAGGACTTTCTTATGAAACCAGTAGTTAAAGCTTATAAGAATGATAGTGAGTTAGAAGTGGATGTTACTGCATTACAAGATAAAGGTATAGGTAATCAGGACATTTACGTATTATCCTTAGATAAATCTCGAACAGAAAAAATTGTAGAAGATACGAATATTTTAGGTATAGATATTAAAAAAGAAAATGATTCTGAGAGAGAAGCTTTGAAAAGAAAGTTGATTGATTTAGGTGTAGATGAAAGTGAAATCGCTACTTTTAAAAGTGATATGGATGACGGCAAAGTTTATTTAATCGTCACTGATGTAAGAGTTAGAGGGTTATTGTAAAATATTTAGATGAACTATATCGCTTCAGGATTTTAAGTAAACAAAATGCCTATGTAGTTCATGTTTTGAATGCTCTGAACATTGAGTTGAATGAAGATAAAGTTGATATAAATGCTTTGAACAATGATGCGCTTAAGCGTAAACAAAAAACGTCAATTTCTATATTATATAGAAATTGACGTTTTTTAATCAACAATATTGATGTTCTAGACATTGTATTGTTATTTATACGTGTTTATAAGGTGCGACGTTTTGGTTTACTGTCGTCTGAAAGTCTAAATGATAATAGTAATCCAATTGCTGAGATAACTGTAGCAATGATAAACGTTACGTTAACACCATGAATTATACCAGTAATACCGTCTTGAGGTATTGCTGAAACTGACATTATAGTAATAAAGACTGCAGTACCAATAGCACCTGCCATTTGTCTAAATGTATTGTTCATGGCAGTACCATGTGCGATTAAATCATTTGGCAGTTGGTTAATTGCTAATGTCGTCATAGGCATCATAACCATGGCGATTGAAACCATTCTCAATGCATTAGAAGTAGCGAGATACGTAAATGTTGTATGCTCTGTTAACATTGTAAATGGTAATGTCGAAACGACTAGTACGAATAAGCCAATTCGAGCGAGCCATTTACCACCGAATTTATCGAATAAATAACCAGTTATTGGGTTCATCATACCCATAATAATTGCACCTGGTAATAAGACTAAACCAGATTTTAAGGCTGAGTATTGTAGCATGTTTTGCATATAAAGTGGCAAGATAATATTTGTTGCAATAAGTACACCAAATACAAACATACTTAGTACCGTACCTAACGTATAAATACCGTAACTAAATACTCTAAACTCAAGCATAGGTTCTTTTAAGTTTAATTGACGACGGATAAATATAACGAGTGAAACGATACCAACAACAAGCGGTGCAATAAATTGTACGCTAGTCCAACCTGCTTCACCAACAGAACTGAAACTATATAGTAAGCCACCAAATCCTAATGTAGATAAGATAACTGAAGCAATATCTAATTTTGGATGTGTTGTTTCTGTAACGTTCTTCAATAGGAATATAGAAGCAATAATGATAATAATCGCGATAGGGAATACAACATAGAAGACACTTCTCCATGATAGGTGTTCGACTAATATACCTGATAAAGTAGGTCCGATAGCTGGAGCAAATGCGATAACAAGTCCAAACAGACCCATTGCAGTACCGCGTTTTTCTTTAGGGAAAGTTAAAAATAGTATTGTTTGCATTAACGGCATCATTATACCTGCGCCTGCTGCTTGTAAGACACGTCCGATTAATAGCATTGAAAAATCAATACCGACTGCACAAAGCAACGTACCTACTGCAAAAATACTCATTGCAGTTAAGAATAACTGCCTCGATGTAAAGCGTTCAATTAAAAATGCAGTTACAGGAATCATAATCCCGTTTACTAACATAAATATAGATTGTAACCATTGTACTGTACTTTCTGACACTTGGAGATCTTTCATTATTGGTGGTAATGCTGTTCCAAGTAAAGTTTGGTTTAAAATAGTTATAAAAGCCCCTGATAATAGAACGATAAACAGAGGTATTCTCTTTTCAACATGGAAATTTCCAGTTTCTGTCAATGTACTCACTTCTTTCTTAACAAATTACACATCTAAATATTATAGCACTTGAAACGTTGTAAATCTAAAAGTTGAACTTATTTTTTAAAATTTATCTGTGAGAAGTTTGGAATATTGTCATGAAAGGGATTTCTTATGTTGGGTATATAGCAATTTAGTTTTGTTATGCATCAAAAAGTTGTATGAAAATATAAATGAGGGTGAGACATGATAGGTGTCTCATACCCTCGATTTAATTAAAAGTAGCTGAATTCATAGATTTTAAATTAAGGTGTATTATTTAAATGGTTTGGTCTCATTTTTAGAGGAGAAAAAGCATAATCGACGTTATCCCAATTTAGAAAATCCGCGAATTTTAAATAAGACGCTTTGAAAAATTGAGTTATTGTATCGATATCATGATGTTGTTTATATTCGATTAGATATTCCATTAATTGTTGATCAAAATAGCAATCTTTAGGAAATTGATGGTCAGTATCAAAAGGTTGATCTGCAAAAGGATACGGTAAAACAAAGAATGTCGGACCTTCAAACTGGTCATCACCAAACCAAAAGCCAAATTCAATCATTTCTTCATCAAAAGCCGCACGTTCAATGACCATGCTATCATTTTCAAATGGTGCTGATTTATCTTTGACGATAATACAAGAAATATCAAATGTTCCCCAAAATAGGCCAGGTTTAGATTTTCTTACTCTTAAGCCATTAATGAAATTTGCCTCAGCATGGTAAGCAAATTTCATCAATGCTAATGCCTCTGATGCAATTTTATCATCGTAATGATGATGTTCTACGTCATTTTCAAACGGTATCGGATTTGGTACTTCTTGTGGCAAAGTGTTAACTTTTAAATGAATATCTGATTGATTTAACAGTTTTTCAATTTCATTATAATAATATTGTATAGTTCTTCCATTTTTTAAGGCAATATCATGTACATGTTGGTCAATGACGATTTCAATATGGTGTTGCATCAGGTTAACGCTTAATGCAAATGTATGTGTTCCATAGCTTAACATACCAGTTGAAAAGCCTTGGACATCTATATTTAGCGTCACGTGTGACCATTGAGGTTCTTGATGACTTGCTTCTAATTTATATTTACCTAGAATCTGTGATAATAAATGTAGCGTATCTTTTTCATTTTCCCAATCCTTGAAATTCATATTATGAATACCACCTCATATATTATTTACTATAAATTTTATTCCACGGATACTAAAGATAAAACACAATATAAAAATGCTTGTACCAAGTATATTAAAGTATCATTTGTTATAATGAAAAAATGATATGAATATATGAACTAATCAAGTATGTGTTAATATGTAGTTCATAACAAAAACGAATGTGAACGCAGTGCTATTTTCTGAATAATCAAAATACAACTTGATATTGTTCTGTATATTGTAAAATTAATCACCGAAATAAGGAGAGTAACCAATGAATAAAGCAGATTTAATTGCTCCAGAAACATATAACATCGTTAGCGAAATTGAAAAATATGCAAATAATCCGTCAAAAAAAGCGATTATTTTTAATGATCAAACTGGTGAAAAACGGGATATAACGTATAACCAATTGATAAAAAATGCAAACAAAGTTGGTCATATGTTTTTAAAATATGGCCTAAAAAAAGGTGATAAGTTATTAATCATGATGCCACGTGCGATTGAGACATATGAAATATATTTAGCCGCATGGAAATTAGGTATTATTATTGTGCCTAGTTCTGAAATGTTGCGTACTAAAGACTTACAATATCGTATAACACATGGTGAAATTAAGGCAGTTGTAGCCACAGGTGATAGCATCGAAGAGTTCAAAGGTGTTAAAGAATATGACTCATTACTTAAATTTATAGTTGGCAGCAAGGAAGATAATTGGATTAACGTTGAAGACGCGCAAACTGATGCCTCAGATGAGCTTGATACAGAAGCAACTTCAAGAGAAGATATCGCTTTATTATCGTATACTTCAGGCACAACAGGCAATCCAAAAGCAGTTGTCCACTCTCATGGTTGGGGATATGCGCATTTACAGATGGCTCCCAAGCATTGGTTAAGTATAACTGAAGATGATATCGTATGGGCAACAGCAGCACCGGGCTGGCAAAAATGGGTATGGAGTCCATTTTTATCAATTATGGGTTCAGGCGCAACGGCATTTGTTTATAATGGTAAATTTAATGCTGAGAAATATCTTGAATTATTAGAAACGTATCAAATCAATGTGCTTTGCTGTACACCAACAGAATATCGTTTAATGGCAAAATCTCCTGATTTAACAAAATATAATTTGTCACATTTACATAGTGCTGTATCTGCTGGAGAACCATTAAATAAAGAAGTTGTTAATAAATTCCAACAAAACTTTAACTTAACTGTTAGAGATGGCTATGGTCAGACAGAGAGTACGTTGTTAATCGGTTTCTTAAAGGATACAAAAGGACGTCCTGGGTCAATGGGTAAAGCTATTCCAGGTAGTTATGTTACAGTAATCGATGAAGATGGTAATCCTGCACAACCCAATGAAGTAGGGAATATTGCAGTGCCGTTAGACTTACCTGCATTATTTAAAGGCTATTATAAAGATGAAGCACGTACTGCGGACCCACAAGTTGGAGAATACTTTATTACTGGAGATTTAGCAAAAATGGATGAAGATGGTTACTTTTGGTTTGAAGGTAGAAGAGATGATATCATCATAAGTTCTGGCTATACCATAGGACCATTTGAAGTAGAAGATTCACTGACGAAACACCCATATGTAAAAGAATGTGCAGTCGTAGCGAGTCCACATGAAATTAGAGGGAATATCGTCAAAGCGTTTGTCATCTTGCAAGATGATGTTACAGGTGATGAAACTATTGTTAAAGAATTACAAAATTTTGTTAAACAAGACGTAGCACCTTATAAATATCCAAGAGCGATTGAATTTGTAGAAGATTTACCTAAAACAAATTCAGGTAAGATTAGACGCATTGAATTAAGAGAAGCGGAAAAAGAAAAATATTTATAAATCAATGTTGATTCATTAGAAAGAAAGCGCCCATCATTATTATTGTCAGTATGATGGGCGCTTGTTTTGTGTGTGAGTAATGTTATATCAAAATAAAAACATGGAACGCTACCGTTCCATGTTTTTAGTAAATATATTTATTATTGGAAACTTGCTCCGATTAAGGCAAATCCAATTGATACAACGATGTATACAATTGCCCAAATAATTGAAGCTTTTTTAGACAAGCGATTCGTTGCAAAGAGCATGATGCCAAATACATATGCGCTGATGAGTGTTTGTAAGTTAAGTGTGCCTAACATTTGGTTGCCTTTATCAAAGACATTTAAGCTTGCAATATTATAATCTGTAGGCGATAAACCAGCAATCCATTGAATTAATAAAATAATTAAACCTACGATGCCAGTAATTATAGTAAAACTTAATGTTGCAGAAAAGATAGGTTTTGCAGTTGCATCAGATTTCATTATCTTAGAAATAACTAAAAAGATTAAAAATGTAATACCAATACCAAATATACCACCAATTAAACCAGCGACGATGCCACCAATTAAACCAATCATTTGCATATTGCCCATATCTTGAGCACTTGCACCTGCATCTTGATAAATTTCATTGTAATCAATTGACATAGCACCTACTGCAGTTGAGAGTGCAATGACTACGATTGCAATGATTAGTTTGAGTCCCCATTTAGGTTGTTCACGTAATTTTGAAAAATGTTGTGCGAATGGTAAGTTAGAATTTTCCATGAATCCCTTGCCCCCTATATATATTATTTTCCAAAGCATAACATTACCTACAATATTTTAAAACACTTTTAAGAAAAACTTTAAATAAAATTAAAAAAATAAAATCTTTTTGATTACTATTGCCAATATTACAATATTGTTAGGTATATATTCACTGAAAAATATTGTATATAAAATAATGTTATGCATTATATTTTTTGTTGTGTGATTATGATAGTATCTAAAATGAATAATAATTTAAAGGAGTGTTTTAGCATTGAAGAAAAAGTGGATGTGGATTATCGGTGTTATTGTCATTATCGTATTAATTGCAATTGCATTAATTTTAAAGCAAGCAAATAGTAGCTCAGACAAAAAGGATGGTTATGATACATATAAAGTGGAGAAAGAAAGTCCACTCAATTTAGAAGGTAAAGCTTCACCTAAATCAGTTAAAACATATAATAACAACAGTCAATTGGGAACGTATGTAAGTACACAAGTTGATGATGGTCAATCAGTTAAACAAGGTGACCCACTCATCAATTACGAAATTAATAATAATAAACGCCAACAATTAGTTGATAAAGTGGACAATGCAAAAGATGAAAATGAGAGAGCGGAAGCACAACAACAACTTAACCAATATGATCGTCAAGTGAACGATAGTATTTACGCTGCTTTTGACGGTAAAATTGATATTCAAAATAAAGAAAACGTTTCTGACGGAGAGCCTATTTTACAACTTGTTGCAGATGAACCACAAATTAAAGCAACTGTAACTGAATTTGATTTAGGGAAGATTAAAGAAGGCGACAAAGTAGACGTTAAAGTAACAAGTACTGGTAAAAAAGGTAAAGGCGAAATCAAGAAAATTTCAGAGTTGCCAAAAAGTTACGAAGAGAGTTTAAGTAAATCTGGAGGCGGAGCAGCAGCTGGTTCAGGTAGTGAGGAAGACGGCGGTGCTCAAGCTTCTAATCCAGTTTCTGACCCAAGCAGTGGTAGTGACTCAGATTCATCGAAATATACAATCGTCATTAGTGATATTGATATCCCTGTACGTGCAGGTTATTCCATGGAAGTTGAAGTGCCATTAGATGCCATTAAATTACCAAAATCAGTATTAACTAAAGATAATAATGTTTTTGTATTAGGTAAAGACAATAAAGTTGAAAAACGTGATATTAAAATTGATAAAGTAAACGGTGAAATTTTTGTAAAAGAGGGTCTGAAAAAAGGTGACAAATTAATTAAAAACCCTAAAAAATCTATGAATGATGGAGACAAAGTTGAGGTGTCATCATGATAGAACTTGTAGATATCAATAGACATTTCAAAAACGGCGATGAAGAAAATCACATTTTAAAAGACATCAATATCAACATTAAAGAAGGAGAATTCATAGCAATTATGGGGCCTTCGGGTTCTGGTAAAAGTACACTCATTAACATATTAGGGTTTATTGACAGAGGCTATGAAGGTGCTTATTTGTTTAATAAAGAGAATTATAAAAAAAGTTCGGATAATGAATTGGCAGAAATTAGAAATAAAACAGTAGGATTCGTTTTCCAGAACTTCAAATTAATTCAAAACAATACGATATTGGAAAATGTGAGCATTCCGTTAGTTTATGCAGGATTAGGGTCACAAGCACGTAAAGAAAAAGTAATCAATACATTACATGATGTTGGACTATATGATAAAGAAAATTTAGTACCTAATAAATTATCAGGAGGGCAACAACAGCGTGTAGCCATTGCACGTGCTATCATCAATAACCCGAAATTTATCATTGCTGACGAACCTACAGGGGCACTTGATTCTAAAACGTCTGAAGATATTATTAATTTATTTATGAAATTAAATAAAGAACATCGCACAACGATGATTCTCGTAACACATGATCGCAAAGTAGCAGATAAAGCAGATCGCATTATTCATATACTAGATGGTCGTGTCCAAAGAGAAGAGGTGGTTGAATGAAGAATTTATCAAATATCATCGCCATTTCATTCAAATCCATTTTAAAGAATAAGCGTCGTAATATTTTTACTATGATTGGTATCATCATTGGTATTGCTGCAGTCATTACGATTATGTCTCTAGGTAATGGGTTTAAACAAACGGCATCAGAACAATTTGAAGATACAGGTGCAGGCAAAGATTCTGCTACGGTTAATTATATGACGAGTAGTGGTGAAGGTGCGAAAGATAATCCTTTTAGCCAGCAAGATTTGGATATTGCTAAACAAGTAAATGGTGTTACAGATGCAAAAATCAAAGAAAGTGACGATCAAGGTTATTCTGCAAAAATGACGAATGCCCAGAAAAAAGGCGACGTCAGCATTTTAAAGAAAAAAGAAATGACTAGCCCAGAAACAGGCAAAGGCTTTAATGAAGACGATAATGAACTGAACAAAAAAGTCGTTACAGTCGATGACAAAATTGCCAAAGATGTATTCAATAATGATGCGATAGGTAAAACATTATATATTGATGATCAAGGATTTGAAGTTGTAGGCATAGCAAACGACGCTATGAACCCATCAGCTGTTAATATGCCTGCAAATACATTTGATAGATATATGGGACAATTAACGCAAGATTTTCCATCACTCCAATTATCATTAGCAGATGGTGCTGACAAGAAAGAAGTCGCAGACAAAGTCGCTAAAGAATTGAATAAAAAAGGTTCAGGCGCAGGCGATGGTAACTATAGTTACACAGATATGGAAGAATTTATGAAAAATATTAATAAAGTATTTGATGGCATTACTTACTTTGTGGCTGCTGTTGCAGGTATTTCATTATTTATCGCCGGAATCGGTGTTATGAATGTGATGTATATTTCAGTAACAGAGCGTACAGAAGAAATTGCAATTCGACGTGCATTTGGTGCAAAAGCGCGCGATATTGAAATCCAGTTCTTGGTAGAAAGTGTTGTACTATGTGTGATTGGCGGTATCATTGGTCTAATCATAGGTATACTTGTCGCAAGCCTGGTAGATGCAGTAACGCCAGACTATATTAAGAGTGCGGTTAGTCTAAGTTCAGTACTCATTGCTGTAGGTGTTTCTACATTAATTGGTATCGTATTTGGTTGGATTCCAGCGCGTTCAGCAGCTAAGAAAGAACTCATTGATATTATTAAGTAATATTTTAAAAAGATGTAAAAAGAGACATTATCTTATATAAAATAGTTTCGTCATTTCATGCTATTCAAGTTGGCTAGAAAAGCGTAAACATTATAGCTCATGTATAAATATGACATGCAACAGGCTGGGACAAAAGAATTGTCTCAGCCTTTTATCCCATTGAACTCTAATTATCTTTGTTGGGTGGAATGATGTAGTCATTTTAAATACAATTAACAGTTAATGGCTTTTAGTTATTACGTATTTAGATATACATTTAATTAAAAATAATAAAAATAAATATTTTTGAAAAATGTATTGTGTATTATAACGAGGTGTATTATGTTAATTTAGAAAGTGATTTAATGTAAAAGGTTAAGATTTTATCAAAAAATGAAATATAGGGGGTTATCATGGAGTATTTGCTCAATGTACAAAATTTAAACAAAACTTACGTTGATTCAGATTTTAATTTAAATCAAATTAATCTAACAATTGAACCCAATACAGTGGTAGGACTTATTGGAAAAAACGGTTCTGGTAAATCTACGTTGATTAATACATTAGTGGGAAATCGCTTTGCAGATGCTGGGGACATTCAGTTTTTTGATACACAGATTTCTCGCGATGACTATGCGTATAAAGAACACCTAGGCGTTGTATTTGATGATCTTCGACTGCCTAATAAACTTAACGCAAAACAAATTAGTAAAGTGTTTTCTAATATTTATCGCACATGGGATGAACAACAATTTTTTGAAATGTTGGAGAATTTTGAATTACCGAAAGAACGTCAAATTAAAACTTTTTCCCGTGGTATGAGTATGAAAATTTCAATATCTATTGCTCTGTCTCATGATAGTAAACTTTTAATCCTAGACGAAGCTACGGCAGGGATGGATGTTTCGGGACGTGAAGAAGTATTAGAAATACTTGAAGATTTTGTTGATGAAGGTAACGGTATTTTAATTTCATCACATATTTCGGAGGATATTGAGACGCTTGCAGATAAATTAGTATTTATGAAAAATGGGCGTATTTTATTACAAGAGCAGAAAGATACATTACTAAATGATTATGGCATTGTTTCGTTTGAAGAAGGGGAATTTGATGTTAATCACAGTAATGTTGTTGCTTATCGCATACATAAAGGAACAGGGAAAGCACTTGTAAACCAAAATAAAGATATAGAGTTAGCACAGCCATTAAAAAATATTGATGATGCCACAAAAATATTAATGAGAGGAGAATTAGCATGAAGGGTTACTTACTGAGTTATTATTTTACAAATCAAAAATCAATTTATATATATTTATTGTTAAGTATTCCAATTTGTTTGTTTTTCTCCTTTACAAATCCAATAATGGCTAGTTTCATGCCTATGATATTTTTAGTTTCACCAGCTACAGATAATTTAAAAAATGAAAAAGACTCAAAGTGGATGTATTTTGTTTCTACATTACCCTATAGCAGAAACACTTATGTGAGTAGTCATTTTGCATTTTATAGCTTATTGGCACTAACAGGGATGGTGGTGTCACTTGTGATTAATGCAATTGTTGCAGGTAGTATTGTTAGTGGAGTGAATTCAGCGTTGCTTGGTACAGGATTTATCGCGTTGTATTCGCTTATTTTCCCATTTACTTTTAAAATGGGTGCGGAAAAATCAAATGTCATATTTATGATTGTATCTATTATCGTAGTCATTTTATTCTTTGTTTATTATTTTGTAGGTATGGCCATATTATCAGGAACAGGTAATCTTATAGAAGAAATTAGTGAAAACCTGTGGTATGGTGGTATTTTTGCATTGATTGGCTTAATCGTTATAGTGCTTTCATTTATTGCTTCTAAACAAGCATTTAAGTATAAAGAGTTATAATGAACAAAGCTTAACTACTGTCTATCTTGACAAACACGAATAATCGTTATATCTTATTAATATTAAAAGTTTAAAATTTAGGCATACTTTTCTATGTTTTTCTATATAATTAAAGCTTTAGCAAGTTGTTAATCAGTGTGTATTGGCAAATTGAAAAAGTGAATAAATAGTAGTGGAAATAAGAAATTGTACGTCTTAACGTAAAAAAATATAAAATTAGCATATTTTAAAATAAATGAATATATAATAGGTAGCAAAGCAAAACACTCATCATATGTGCGTTGTAATGAAGCCGACAATGATAATAAGTCAGTATCGATTTATTATTAATTGTCGGCTTTTTTCGTGGAAAATATAATTTTAAATTAAGTGTTTTATTACTATTATAAATTTAAATGTCGTAGTACAGAAGGTAAGGTGATAATCGTGATTGACGCGCATATTTTTATAACATTATTATTTCTAACTCTAATTATTTCAATTTTAAGTAGTCTCTTTTTCTTAATAAAAAAAATATCGCCTAAATATGCACGAATACATATTTATTTTGTAGCATTACCGGCAATTGTGGCTAACTTAGGTCTTATATTGTCACAGAAAAATATAGAGATAGGTATATGGCGGTCTGACGTATTATCTTGGCTCATGGTTGGTTTTGTCCTCGTTATTGGTGTGATCATCCAACGTTACTGTATTCGTTATTTAGCTGGTGATAAAAGCTATAAAAAATACTTCACTTTATTTACTTTTACGACTACCTTCGCATCATTTGCTTGGTTAACTGCGGATATGAGAATTATGGTGATCAGTTGGGGATGTACATTATTAGGACTTACGATTTTGATTAGTTTAACAAGCGCCTGGAAAGTTACACGTGAAGCAGCGAAGGTAACAGGTAGGTTATTCATGTTAAGTTGGGTTGCGTTATTAAGTGCTGTTTTGTGGATTGGATTATCTACCGGTGAATGGCATTATTCTGTAGCTTTAAATGAAGCACATCTATCCATGCTTAACGGTTTGGCACAATTTGGTATTAATTTACTCATTGTACTAGCTGTTATGATTCCAGCGGCACAATGGCCCTTTCAACGTTGGTTAATCGAATCTGTAGCAGCACCTACACCAGTTTCTGCGATTATGCATGCTGGTATCGTTAATGCTGGTGGTATTATGTTAACCAGGTTTTCAGGCATTTTTAGTGGCGACATTGCATCTGTAATTTTATTAATTTTTGCAAGTGTCTCAGTATTACTAGGTGCAGGCATTAGTTTAGTCCATGTGGATTATAAAAGATTATTGGTGGGTTCTACGATAGGCCAAATGGGCTTTATGTTAATTCAGTGTGCATTAGGTGCATATATTCCTGCAATCATTCACTTGATTTTACATGGTTTATTCAAAGCGACTTTATTTTTACGCTCTGGATCAGCAGTGCGTCATTTTAGTGTACCGAGTCGTGCAAATGAAAGAATGTCATATGTATGGATAGTCAGTGGCCGTATTTTAGCGTTCCTGATTGGGTTAGGCTTTTGGTTGAGTGCACCAGAAGAAAGTTATCGTCTAGTGAGCGGTCTTATCTTAGCGTGGTCCTTATCTGTCTCATGGACACAGTTAGTAGCTTTTGGTGAAGGCAATTTTGGCCGTGTTATAGGTATGACGATACTCATTGTTGTAGGTGCAGTTTATTTTGTGGTGCATCATTATTTTTCAGATGCTTTACATACTCTGACAATTCACAGCGTACAACCACCTACTTTTATCGTTATTGCCGTAGCAATCATTTTATTGTTGGGTAGTTTGATTAGTACCTGGGTAGCACGTCACCGGTCTTCTGTCGTATTTTCAATTCTGTATATGTGGATTGTTCGTTTAGGAGATGCAAAGGTTGAAACGGTTGAACGTCATCCTAATTATTTAAAATCTTATTTGTCAAAAGGAGGGCACTAAATGGGAAAGCATAAAGAAATGACAAACCAAAATCAGCACAAAGATGATATCGATCAAATAATTTCTAAAGCGAGTAGGGTTATCGTTCCTTTATCGCCTATTTCTGTGTTTGCCGCAAGAAACCCTTGGTCAAATTTGGAGCAATATGAATTTAAAGATGTGGCACAATGGTTAGCAAATGTCCGTGACGTAGATATCTATCCTACAATGTATATGTTTGAACAAGCATATCAGCGTGACGAAATTGATAAAGATATGATTGAATTTAAATTACAAAAATGGTTAAATCAATCGGTGATCTCGATAGATAGACAGTTTGCTGAAAGTTATGCTAGAGCGATGTTAGATTTGTCTAATATAGTAGTTATAACGCGTCATTCTGAAAATAAAAGACAAGTCAATCAACATAATGAAAAAATAAATTTAGACGATGAAACTAATACTGTGCCATTAGTAAGTACATATATTACGGATAAAAATGATAGACGGTTGATAGATGTTGTAGATTACCACGTTATTAAATGGTGCAAATTATATTTAGATGATGCGCAATCTGGATGGACGATGCCTAATAGAGAAAAGGGCTTATTCTTTGCATGGCAACGTTTGGTACAACATGATCCAGCATTGACCAAGCAACAACGTTCACGCTTGAAAACATTGCCAAATCAAGCTGAATCGCTCATTCATATGGTTTTACAAAAGCTGGGTATTGCTGAGGCACAGTATCAAACATATTTGGAAAATCATTTGCTATCATTACCTGGATGGGCTGGTATGATGCTATGGCAAGATGAACAAGCGTCTAATGCTGACCAAATGTTATTGTCTTATTTAGCTATTCGTCTGGGTATAGAATGGGCCATTGTTGAACCATATTTACCTGTGAATTCAGCAGAGAATCCAATAGCATATGAACGCGATGAATTTGCAGAGCATTGGATGTCTATTGGTATGTTTACGACAGAACAATGGCAACAACTATCTAAATTTGAAAAAAACGCTTATATAAATTTTGCATTACAATTTGAAAAACAAGGTCGTAGACAAATTTTATTAACGGCTTGGGAAGCAACATACGAGCATCAATTGGAAGGTACTGTAACCACACACACACATAAAGATAATGAGCAAGAAAGACAAAAGCCACAAGTACAAATGGCATTTTGTATAGACGTACGCTCGGAACCTTTTCGACGTCAAATAGAAGCGGCTGGTGCATTTGAAACAATCGGTATTGCAGGATTTTTTGGTTTACCAATTGTCAAAGAAGCGTTGGGTCAATCACATAGTCATCCGTCTTTACCTGTGATGAACCTCCCGCAACATAAAATTAAAGAATACACACATGAGCAAGAACCTACAACTTTTCGTCAGCATCAACATATACTAAAATCGATTACGTATACATTTAAAAAAATGAAACAAAATGCTTTGCCGAGTCTACTATTGCCAGAATTAAGTGGCCCTTGGTTAACGCTTCAAATGTTTTCACGAAGTTTCGCACCGAGACCAATAGGACAATTGATACGAAAGTTTTATGATAGTTGGTTACAAAAACCAAATGACACAGCGTTATCCTTAGATCATCGTAATATTCATGAAGAGGGTATACCAGTGGGTTTTACAAATGAAGAAAAAGTAGATTATGCGCAACAATCATTGCGCTTAATGGGATTAACTTTAGATTTTGCACCATTAATCGTATTGTGTGGGCATGGCAGTCAAAGTGCGAACAATCCATATGCTTCTTCACTTGACTGTGGTGCGTGTGGTGGCGCAGCGAGCGGATTTAACGCGAAGGTATTAGCACAGCTTTGTAACTTAGCTGAAGTTAGAACAGCGTTAAATGAGAGAGGTATTGTCATTCCAGAAGACACTGTCTTTGCGGCAGCAGAGCACCAAACATCTACCGATGAATTAAATTGGATATACTTACCAACTATGTCAAAATCTGCGCAAAATGCTTTGAATCAAATTCAAACTGCAATGTCTGATATTACTTATCGAGCAAATGCACAACGATTGAAAGCATTACCAGATAATCACATCTTAAAACAAGACCCAATTAAAGAAGTACATCGTTTATCAAACGATTGGAGTGAGATTAGACCAGAATGGGGCTTAGCGAGAAACGCTTCGTTTATTATAGGGCCACGTGATTTAACAAAAAACAGCGACTTAAAAGGGCGAGCATTTTTACACAATTATGATTGGGAACAAGATAGTGATGGCAGCCTCTTAGCGAATATCATTAGTGGCCCAGCTACCGTGGCTCAATGGATTAATTTACAGTATTATGCCTCAACTGTCGCACCGCATTATTATGGTAGCGGTAGTAAAATAACACAGACAATTACGGCAGGTATAGGTGTTATGCAAGGTAATGCGAGTGATTTGTTGACGGGTCTACCTTGGCAATCTGTAATGTCGGCAGACAATAAAATGTATCATTCTCCTATTAGACTACTCATTGTCGTGCACGCGCCAAATGATTATATTAAACAGCTATTAAATGAACATCATGATTTTTATCAAAAGGTACACAATGGATGGGTTAAATTGGCAAGTATTGATGAATTTGGTAATTGGCAACACTGGTCAGTTGATTAACTTAAAAAGCGCTGTTCCGATTTGTTAATGGACAGAATAAGCAAATGATTTTTATATGATTTATCAAATTATTTTCTAGGTAATTGCGCATAACTATGGAGAAAAATATATAAAAATGATAATGTTAGCATTATTAAATAATACGACAATTAATTTTGATTCTATGGGAGATGCATTCGACATGAAAACAACTAAAGGTACCTATGAGTCTGAAATCAGTAAAGCAATTACACAATGGGAAAAAGACTTTCTTGGTCGTGGCTCACTGTCTGTAAAAACTGATATTTTGCGTGATATGATTATTGTTAGTTTACAAGGTGTGTTGACACAAGCTGAATATAAAGTTTGTGAGACACATGAAGGATTATTAACAATTAAACGTACTAGATCTAAACTTGTAGAATCCGGTATAGAAGCACTTGATGATATTGTTTTTTCAGTTACTGGTGAAGCAGTCAAAGGATTTCACACGGATTTAAGTTCTAAAACAGGTGAACGTGTCATGATATTTAAACTTTACAATAATCTTGAGCAAAAAATAGCAGAATAAAGAAATTATTGATGAAAGTGATAACTAAAAACTGAGGAAATGCTTTATTTCATGGGATGTTTGTAGTAATATTACTTACTGAGTATTAGAGAATCATAATTTTAAATTATGGTTCTTTTTCTTTTGTCTTTTTTAAATTACATAATTTAAATTTAATTAAACGTAAAAATTATATAAACTATAATTAAAAATTGATAGTATAAAGTGGGTAATGATAATATGGTAATTTCTGATTATAATCATACAAGCTGTAGCATGCTTTCTATGTAAATGAAAGTAGATATATACCCAAAATGATACGTTTATTCGTTAGACAAATTTAGTCGGAAGTTGGATGTGTTTAACAGTTTAAATAATTATAATAGAATGAGAAGAGTCTTTGACTAAGGGAGGAAATATTATTGGATCAAATCAAAAGTATCATGTATTCCTTAATAGAACCTTTAACTAAACCAGAAACATATCAAACGCTAATTTCCAATCTTATTATGATTGTGATATATATCATAGTAGCGTGGATAGTATTGCGTTTTATTAATAAAGGAATAGAACAATTTTTCAAAATACAAAATAAAGGTAAAAAAGCGAATAAAAAACGTTCAGCAACATTAATATCATTAGTTCAAAATATCGTAGCGTATGTGGTATGGTTTGTAGTGTTAACAACCATTTTAAGCAAGTTTGGTATTAGTGTTGAAGGTATTATTGCAAGTGCTGGGGTTGTTGGTTTAGCTGTTGGTTTTGGTGCACAAACAGTTGTTAAAGATATTATCACTGGTTTCTTCATTATATTCGAAAATCAATTTGATGTAGGAGATTATGTTAAAATAAATAATGGTGGTACAACTGTTGCAGAAGGTACAGTTAAAGTCATCGGTTTAAGATCAACAAAAATAAATACCATTACAGGTGAATTAACGACATTACCAAATGGCAGTATGGGTGAGATTACAAATTATTCAGTGACTAATGGTGAAGCAATTGTCGAAATCCCAGTTTCAGTAGAGGAAGATATTGATCAAGTAGAAAATGTCTTAACAGACCATTTTCAATCTATACAAACAAATTATTATTTGTTTATCTCTACACCGCAAGTTATTGGTATCAATTCAATCAGTCGAGATGAAATTGTATTGAGTGTATCTGCTGAAACAATTCCGGGCGAAGGTGCTTCCGGAGCGCGTATTTTAAGAAAAGAAATATTTAAATTGTTTAAGCAAAAAGATATTAAAACACCTAAGCCGATGATGTTACAATATGATCCTAATCAACAAAATAATGCTTAAATATTCGGAGGAGTGACAGAATGACATCAAATTACGGTTTAAATGACATTGTAGAGATGAAAAAGCAACACGCCTGTGGGACGAATCGTTTTAAAATCATTCGTGTAGGGGCAGATATCCGAATAAAATGTGAAAATTGTCAAAGAAGCATTATGATTCCGCGACAAACATTTAATAAAAAACTGAAAAAAATATTAGTATCTCATCAAGATACTGAAAATAAGGAGAATGAATAAATGGCTCTAACAGCAGGTATCGTTGGGCTTCCAAACGTAGGGAAGTCAACACTTTTTAATGCAATTACTAAAGCGGGTGCGCTCGCAGCGAATTACCCATTCGCAACGATTGATCCTAACGTTGGGATTGTTGAAGTTCCAGATAGTAGATTAGATGTATTGACAGATATGGTACAACCAAAGAAAACAATTCCCACAACTTTTGAATTCACTGATATTGCAGGGATTGTTAAAGGGGCTTCAAAAGGTGAAGGATTAGGAAATAAATTCCTATCTCATATTCGTGAAGTTGATGCAATTTGCCAAGTCGTACGTGCATTCGATGATGATAATGTGACGCATGTCTCTGGTCGTGTTAATCCTATTGATGATATTGAAGTAATCAATATGGAACTTGTATTGGCGGATTTGGAATCAGTTGAAAAACGTCTACCAAAATTAGAAAAAATGGCAAGACAAAAAGATAAAGATGCGGTTAATGAAGTTCGCATTTTATCAAGAATTAAAGAAGCTTTAGAAGAAGGTAATCCAGTAAGAAGTTTAGAATTTACTGAAGAAGATCAAAAATACGTAAACCAAGCACAATTATTAACATCTAAAGAAATGTTATATATTGCTAATGTCGGAGAAGACGAAATTGGCGATGAAGATAATGAAAAAGTTCAAGCTATTCGTGAATATGCTGGTAAAGAAAGTTCAGAAGTCATTGTCATCAGTGCTAAGATTGAAGAAGAAATTGCTACATTGGATGATGATGATAGAGCAATGTTCTTAGAAGATTTAGGCATTGAAGAGCCTGGTTTAGATCGTTTAATTCGCACAACTTATGACTTATTAGGTTTGGCAACTTACTTTACAGCGGGTGTACAAGAAGTACGTGCATGGACATTCATTAAAGGCATGACAGCTCCACAATGTGCAGGGATTATTCATACTGACTTTGAACGTGGCTTCATACGTGCAGAAGTGACAAGCTATGATGATTATGTAGAGTTTAATGGTGAAAATGGTGCTAAAGAAGCTGGGAAACAAAGATTAGAAGGTAAAGAATATATCATGAAAGATGGAGACATCGTTCACTTTAGATTTAATGTATAAAATAAAAGCTTACGCGTTACTTAATATTGTAATGCGTAAGCTTTTTTCAGAAATTTGGATAGTGAGTATGCCGGGAGTCTAGAATATTCATTTGGTTCATAGAAATGTTTTCATTAAATTTAACTGGCATAAGGTTAAAATTTTAAACTATATATACTTCTTAATTCTTGATGAATGAAATACATAAAAATATACGGTGATTCGAATATAGGTTATAAATAAAAGTGACATGACGTTGGTTGTGTTAAGTTTTACCTATCAAAATAATATTACGAATGCTGCAATGAAAAACTTAAGATGTAAACCACGATGTATCTACACCAGGCCCTGTATAATTGGCGTCGACATTTTGGTTTAATTCAGGTGAGGCATAGCTATCTGTATATTGCCATAACACATGTTCTTGCGTTGGTTGTTCTTGGTTATAGTTAGCGAGCCAATAGCCATCATATTGTCCCACTGATTCTGTAGCATGTTCTTTCATAAAGTTTTCATATGAATAAAATAAGATTTTTTTGTCTCCTGCAAGGCTACGCATTTTGTCATACCATGCAGTTGTACTTTCATCAGCGGTACCCGATGTCACAGTATTTTCTTCAAAATCATTAATATAAAAACTGGCTTTAGGTGCACGATTGTACAAGGTTTGTGCTTCATATCTGGCATCATCAGGGTTTTCATACATACTATAAGAGTAAACACCAAAATCTAAGTTATATTTATCTAATAAATTTGAGTTATGCTCTAATGCCGCATCGACTTTTTCAGAACCATATTGTGCACGAATAATAATGAAATCATAATTTGCTTTTAAATCTTTGACTTGTTGCGCTGAAAGCTTACCTTGCCATTCAGAAATATCTAAGACACGTTCACCAGAAGCTGTTGTACTGGCGTTAGAACGAAAGGCACTTTCTTGAGTTTCATTATTTTTTTCTTCCGGATGCTTTTCAATATATTTTTGATAGCCATATCCCATTGTTCCTTTTTGATTTGCTGTATTTTCAGCTGCGTGTACAGTATTAAATGTTATTGTAGTGGCAAACAGGACACTCATGGACAGCAATCCTTTTTTAATAACTGAAGTCATATAAATCTCCTTTGATTAATTTTGAGTTATGTAAACACGCCCTATGATTGTAATGATACAAATCAAGAACGTACATGATATGCTATTAGAATTAAAATGATTTATCAAGTTTATCTGGAATGACTTTTAAATTTATTTATAATCATTTTAAAGTGAATATAATATGTAATTTTTTATATAAATATTTGTATTAATGTGCGAGCTGTGGATGCTGAGTTGATAAAATGTTTCATATGAAACATGATGCAAAAATGTCATTTTGAACGTCTGATAATCATTGTAAAATGTAAAGCTCTGTGCTATAATTCTTGATTGTGAGTAATGAAAATTATTCCTTGCTTACCACAATGATGGTGAGCCGCATAGACCACAAGGAGGTGCAATTATAAAATGAGAACATATGAAGTTATGTACATCGTTCGTCCGAACATTGAAGAAGATGCTAAAAAAGCTGTCGTTGAACGTTTCAACTGTATCTTAGCTTCTCACGGATCAGAGGTTTTAGAAACTAAAGATTGGGGCAAACGTCGTTTAGCTTATGAAATTAATGATTTCAGTGAAGGTTACTACAACATCGTACGTATCCAAACTGAAGACAATGAAGCGACTGACGAATTCCAACGTTTAGCTAAAATCACAGACGATATCATCCGTTATATCGTAATTCGTGAAGACGAAGATAAGACAAGAAAATAATAAATGGGGGTCGTTTAAATGATAAATAGAGTTGTTTTAGTCGGTCGTTTAACGAAAGATCCAGAATATAGAACAACACCCTCAGGCGTGAGTGTTGCGACTTTTACTCTAGCAGTAAATCGTACGTTTACAAATGCGCAAGGGGAACGCGAAGCTGATTTCATTAACTGCGTTGTTTTTAGAAAACAAGCAGAAAATGTAAATAACTACTTATTCAAAGGTAGTCTAGCTGGCGTTGACGGTCGCATTCAATCACGTAGCTATGAAAACCAAGAAGGTCGTCGTATATTTGTAACTGAAGTTGTCTGCGATAGCGTTCAATTCCTTGAACCTAAAAACCAAAATCAGCGTCATGCTCAAGAAGGAAATAATAATTTCCAGAATTTTGGTGGACAACAATCCGGACAAAATACGTCATCTTATCAAAACAATAACAATAATAATAATTCATCAAACAATAATCAATCAGATAACCCATTTGCAAATGCAAACGGCCCTATTGATATTAGTGATGATGATTTACCATTCTAATTATAATGAACGCATAAAATTAAAAAACTATTAAAAGGAGGCAGTTACCATGGCAGGTGGACCAAGAAGAGGCGGACGTCGTCGTAAAAAAGTTTGTTATTTCACAGCAAACGGAATTACACACATCGACTATAAAGATACAGAATTATTAAAACGTTTTATCTCAGAACGCGGTAAAATTTTACCACGTCGTGTAACAGGTACTTCAGCTAAATATCAACGTATGTTGACATTAGCTATTAAACGTTCTCGTCATATGGCATTATTACCATATGTTAAAGAAGAACAATAATAGATATTGTATCTGAAAACCCCGTAGGCTAAGGCTTACGGGGTATTTTTTGTGTGTTTGAAGTTTAAATTTCGCAAAAATTTCGCAGAGTGTGAGATTTTATGGAATTTAGGCATAAAAAAACCACTCTAAAAGTGGCTTTAAACTTAATGTCAAGGTAAGCTTGTAATCAATACTTTTTCTTTTAATTGATTAATTCTATTAATTTTTGAAAAGAAGTAAATTCTGTTAGCAACTATATCTGCAGCTCGAATTAAAGGTTTTTTGTTAGAATCACAAAAACACAAATCTACACTATCAATATTTTTAAATAATGGTGGGAAAAATTTGTTGAAATTAAAGTTGAAAGCACCACATTTAAGCTCTTGTTCTAAACCTTCTCGCAACTCATATAGGCCATTTGTCGCAGTTGTATGCTCATCACAAAATACATTTAAATTTTTAACTTCTTCAGGAATTATGTCTCCTTTATAAATTAGTTTTTCTAAGGCTCTTTTTAAACCAATTTTAAAAGCATAATCTAAATATCTTTGTTTATTCTTTTTGTGAGAAAAGATATCATTGTTAATATTATCAATATTAATAACAACACCAAATTTTATGCACTTATTTAATGATCTGAAAATTTTCCCTTTATCTTTGTTTGATAAAGTAGTAGCTTTTAATTCTAAATTTTTATATGCATTGTTCTCTCTAATAGTTTTTTCTACATTTATGTATTTTCGGTTCTCTACTTCTTTTGTGTTTTTGTCTAAAAAAATGAGTCCACCAAACACAAAATATTTCTCATTATTTTGATCAAACACGCCTGATTCATCACTATAAACGGTTATATTCATCATTATTACCTCACATATAAAAGAAGAGGACGGATACCCGTCCTCAATCTCCTTACCACCGACGACCACACAGGCCGCTTAAACGTTAATTCGGTTAGGCAAGTGTACAGCATAAGTTTTTTTATCTGCATCAATAATATATCACTAATTTATATAAGTATCAATATTTATTATTTAAACAAGATGTTCTCATTCTCTAACCTATTCATCATATCTTTAGCCATCTGATCTGTAACGTGGGTGTATATCTCTAATGTGGTCTTGTAGTCACTGTGACCAACTCTATCTTGTATAGCTTTTAGGTTTATTCCTAACTGTGCAAGTGTAGATATATGCGTGTGACGTAATGTGTGCGTTGTAACACGTTTTTTTATTGAACTAATCTCAGTAGCCTCTTTAATAATGCTATTCACTTTGTTTAAGTCTATAGGGCTGCCGGCTGTGTTAGTGAATACATATCCTCTATCAATAAAATCTTCATTCCACTGGTTTTCTTTCTTATTCTCTAAAATAAGTGATTTAAGTAAGTTGATACTTTGGGTAGTAAGCCCAATCGTTCTATAACTTTTATTTGTTTTAGTAGTTTCTTTAACTCCAAATGCTCCCGTTTCTTTATCAGTTACCCAATTAATTGTACCGTCAATTTCTAGTGTTTTATGCTCAAAATTTATATTGTCTTTCTTGATAGCAAGTAGTTCGCCGATACGCATGCCATTGGCAATTTGAAACTGTACTATGGCTTTAACCATATTGTAGTTACGTTTACGTGTAGCATGGCTTTTTTGCTTTATCAAATAGTCGAAGCACTCTAGTAACTCCTTTATTTCGTTATCCTCTAAATAGTTGTGACGTTTAGCTTGAAGTTCACTTCTAGTTTTAGCTTTCTTAGGTATATCTATTTTATCTAATATACTAATATCATGCAGATCATAATATTTAAACGCATATTTGAATACGGAACGTATCACAATGACTAATGATTGTACGTGACCGATACTGTGCAATTTAGCCCACTCATTAATGATGTCTTGTAAGTATGTATGTGTAATTTTGCTAATAAGTATATTTTTATCAATTGCATTTTTAACAGTGTTTACATTGCTTGTCTTTTCTTTAATCGTTGTAGGTTTTGATCCCGAATGTCTCTTATAATGTTCTAGCCATTCGTCACATGCAGTGTGGAATGTTAAATTTTCAAGTTGTTTTGTGCTATTGTTCTTCAGACGTTGATCTATAATCCTGTTTAATTCAAGCTGTGCATCTTTCTGTGAGCGTGTATTGTGCTTATTTCTGACTACTGATACTGTCTTATATTTATTAGTTAAAGGGTCTGTATAGCGTTCTAAATAGCGATAAGCAGTATTTCCCTCTTTTGTTTTAAATTCACGTACCCACATAAGTTACACCTCAATTTTGTTCGGATAAATATTGTTTTAGTTCTTTTAGCGTAGTCATTCTTACTAGACGTTGTAATTTTAACGCATCTTGATTTTTTACGGCTTTTTCAACTTCTTCATGATATTCTTTCGCTGTGAAAATTTCTCTGTCTTTATTGATAAACGCTAGCCTACTAACAAATTGAGCACTATCATTAATTTTTCCGTTCAATAAATCAAATATTAAATGATATTCATGATAGTCTACTTCAATTTTTTGACCAAATTCTTTGTTTTCTTCAGCTTCCCTATCTGCAATTATTTCCTCTTTATAATCCTTTATATAATTTCTTAATTTTAATTGTTCACTTTCGGTTAATTCTAAAGGCACTCCATGTTTTTCACTATTCTCGTTTAAGTTGAACTCATTCGGAATATGGCCACAGAATAGTTTAAAATCGTTTTGATTAACTAACCACTCAATGTTCATATATGGAAAATCTAAAAAGACGATAGAATTATCGTTTTTATTTACTCTGTATAACATTGAAGATAATTCTTTGGGGTTAAACCTATTATCAGACAAATAGTTACCTTCAATTTTTTTTGCGTATTGTTCAAATTCTTCTTCCCAACCATTTGTGGAGTGATCAACACTTTTTAACATTTTAAAATATAATTTGTTTTCGCCAGTTGGATCAAATATATAAGACAACTTAAGTAATATATTTTTGGTTGGTTTTTCAACTGAGCCATTTTCTATTCTGGATACATAGGTTCTTGATATTCCTATTTGGTCTGCAAGTTCTTTCTTGTTAAACCCTTTTGATTCTCTTAAATTTTTGAGCATTTCTTTTAATTTCATCATCACACCTCTTTTTTATAAATATTGATTAATTATATTTTAACACAAGTTTCTCTTGACGCGTTAACAAAAATTGCTTATACTTAGTTTAAGTTTTTAACGTTAATAACGTTAACTACGATAAAATAAAAAGGAGGTTGACTATGGCAGTAGAAATTCAAAAAATGAACGCCCGAATAGCTATGGTAAAAAAAGGTGTAAATGCAAAACAATTATCACAAAAAGTTCCAATAGATTATATTTATTTGACTAAAATTTTAAACGACAAATCCAAACCATCAGAACTCATGGCTATTAAAATTGCTAATGCTTTAGATGTTGATGTTTCAGAAATATTTAATGTTAAGGAGGAAATTCGATGATTAAACTGCAGAATATACCAACTAAAGAAAATACCGTAACTGAAAATGCGCATGTGATAGCAAGACCATTATTTGCTAAACCTAAGATGTTGGCTGAAATATTTGGGATCAGTTATTCATCAGTAAACCGCATTCTCAAAGAGTGGGAACGGGACCACAACGGAGTAGATAATCTTTACTACAGTTTATCAAGCACTATGACAGTAGTAAGCATTGAACGTTTTGAAGAGTTTTTGAAAAAACGTAATAAAAAGTGGATGTAAGGAGTGGTTTAAATGATAAAGCAAATCTTCAATGATAAAGAAATCCGTTTTATAGAAAAAGACGGTGAGTATTGGGCAATCGCAAGTGACATTGCAAAGGTATTAGGATTCAGAGACGCAAATACTGCCGTTAGATATTTACCAGCACACGCAAGAGGTACTCTTAAAGGGCGTACCACATCAGAAAAGAAAAAAGCTAGAAAGTTTCAAGATTATACAGTTATTAATGAAAAAGGTATCTATCGACTTGTAATGAGATCTAATAAAACTGAAGCGTTAGACTTTCAAGACTGGATTTGTGATGTACTTGTTGAATTACGACAATCCACAGGCCTAAAAGGATATGAAGCCTTTCGCATGCTAGACAAAGAAAAGCAAAAAGAAGCTATGGCTATTATTCAAAATGCTTATAAATTAGATGAATCAATTAATTATATCAAAGCTAATTCTATTGCTAATAAAGCAGTATCTACTGGATTTGGATATAGCAAGAAGATAGGCAAAGATGAAATGACACCAGAAATGTTAGAGGTTCGTCAAGTTATTCTTGATGATGTGGTTAAACTTACAGAAGCAAAACAACAATTTAATTTAGATATAAAAGTTAGTAAAAGTATTTATGAGAAATATGGGGTGACACAATGAAAAAAACTAGCATATCCTCATCTTTACATTTCACGTAAAGAACATGGACATAATCAAGCATATGTTGCTAAAAAATTAGACATTTCTAAAGAAAGATATAGCTTGAAGGAACTTAACAAAGCGAATTTCACATTACCAGAAGCGAAAATTTTATCTGAATTATATGAAATGCCTATTGAGCAGCTTTTTAGTAATTCAATAACAGTAGGATCATAACGGACATTATGAAAATTTAAGGAGAGATAACATGCGTATTTTTATAGGATTAATCACACTTAGTGCCACAGCATCATCAGTAGTAGGAATTTACACAGAGGATATCTTTAATGCTCTGGCATTATATACACCACTATCACTTATATCAATTGTGGTTAAAGATAGTTTGGAAGATAGAAGAATCAGACGTAAATATAAATTAGGAGAGAAGTAATATGACAAAAGATGAATATATCGAGCAAACAGAAAAAATGCATCATTTAATGGGCCAAAGCGATTATATGCTTGAATTACAAAAATGGTTAGTTGATTACTGTAATTCGAAACCACTTGACGAAGAAATCAGTGAAGATTTAGGAGAATTACTTTTTAATTTAAATAATAAATTAACTATTGATTTAACAGATTTAAAGATGCAAATGACAAATATTAGAAAAGGGAGTAAATAAAATGAATTACACAGAAAAAAGTACAAGAAAGCGTGGAATTTGCAGATTTGAGAAATAAGGTTCAATCAGTATTAGATTATCTCGGTATGGAATCATCAGAATTAGAAGATGAAAGAGAATATGCAATCAAGAAGAATCAGCCTATATATATCTCCAAGCTATTAATAACAACATTAAGCAAAATTATATTGTTTCTAGCACTTTGCAAGCTATCAGAACAGATATTGAGCATATGCACGATGATATTCAAGCTAATATTAAGCAAGAAAAAAACGCATTATCTACTGCCGACCAAAGCGAAGATAACACGTAAGAAATGAATGTTAAAGAAACTTTATGTATTTCAATTATAGCAAAAATTACGTTATGTATCTACAAAAACAACTAGAGGGGGATTTGATGGCTATAAAAACCAAAGATTCAATAATAGATGTGAATGAATTGGAAATACCGAATGAACTTAAACAATTGAATCAATGGGTGCTGTGGCGTGCTGAATGGAACGAAAGCCGTCAAGAATACAAAAAAGTACCTTATCAAGTAAATGGCGTAAAAGCTAGCTCAACGAATAAAGATACTTGGAGTAACTTTCAAGATGTTTATTCACTTTATGATAGTAGTAATGGTTACGATGGTATAGGTTTTATATTAAGCAAAGAAAGTAAATATATTTGTCTTGATATAGATAACGCTGTAGATGCTGAAACACATCAATTACAAACAAAATTAGGACTTGAAATGACAGAACTCACATACTGTGAATTAAGTCCAAGTGGTACAGGTTTACATTGCTTTTTCAAAGGTACATTACCAGAAAACAGGAAAAGTAAGCGTACTGATTTAGATATAGAGCTGTATCATACTAGTAGATTTATGACATTTACTGGTTACACTATCGGAGGTTCAGAAATTAGCGACGATCAAGGCGTGATTGATAATTTAGTAGAACGATTCTTTAAAGCAGAACCTAAAAAGCAAAATATAAGAATTGCTAAAACTGGTAGCAGTATTTTTACAGATGATGAAATTGTAAGAATGATGACTAAAAAAAGTAAATATAAAAAATTGCTTGCTGGTGAGTATGAAGGTATTTTTGATAGCCCTAGTGAAGCTGTGCAAAGCTTGTTAAGAGTATTGGCATTTTATACTGGTAGAGATAAGTCGCAAATGGAAAGTATCTTTTTAACATACAATAATCTTACTGATAAATGGGATGAAAAGCGTGGAAATTCAACTTGGGGTAATAATGAACTAGATACAGCAATAGCTAATCAAGAAACAATTTATGAGCCTAATTCGAGAGGAACAGGGCAATCGCTTAGATATACGATATCACTGATTCGTAAAGAAGAATTAGCATTTATGAAAGCTGAATTTGAGAAAGCGAAAGAAAATGGTGAAGCAACAGGTAGACCACCACAAACAATTGGCACAAATAGATGTGCTGTATTGCTTAACGATGTAATGAAATTTGTGATATTCGATTTAGAAGAAAATACAAAATTAGCAATGTATCAAAGTGAAAAAGGTATCTACACACAAAATACTGCAATTATTAAACGTATTATTTCTTGGTTAGAACCTAGACACAATGAGAAAAAAGCATTAGAAGTCATCTATCATTTAACTAATATGGTAGACGTGGTAGACAAAACAAATGAACCACATTTAATACCAGTCAATAATGGTGTGTTTAATAGAGAAACTATGAAATTGGAATCTTTTACACCTAACTATGTGTTTACTACTAAGATTTCAACTAATTATATTGACAATCCTAAAACACCAGTAATTAATGGTTGGACTTTTGATAACTGGTTAGATGAAGTCGCATGTGGTGATAGAGAAGTATTCACATTATTATGGCAAGTTATTAATGATTCATTAAATGGAAATTATACACGTAAAAAAGCGATATTCCTAGTTGGTGATGGTAACAATGCTAAAGGCACTTTCCAAACGTTGCTTACTAACTTAATCGGTTTTGATAATGTGGCAAGTCTTAAAGTTAATGAATTTGACCAAGAGTTTAAATTAGGAGTGCTAGAAGGTAAAACACTTGTGATTGGTGATGATGTTCCCGTAGGTGTGAATATTGAGGATAGTTCGAACTTTAACAGTGTAGTTACAGGTGATCCAGTACTTGTAAATATAAAAAATAAACAACCATATCGTACAGTTTTTAGAACTACAGTAATTCAATCTACAAATGGTATGCCGAGATTTAAAAATAAAACTGGTGGTACAAACAGACGACTTTTAATAGTACCATTTAACGCAGATTTTAACGGTACAAAAGAAAATCCAAATATTAAAGAAAAATATCTTGCTGATAAAAAGGTACTAGAATATGTACTTCATAAAGCTATAAATTTAAATTTCAATAAGTTTATTGTTCCTAGAGCATCAGCTGAATTATTAGAAGAATATATTCAAGACAATGATCCAGTATATGATTTTAAAGTCACAGAGTTTGATAAATGGAAAATTGATAAAGTACCTAAAACAGTTGTCTATTATAAGTATAAAGTTTTCTGTGAACGTAGTGGTTATAGAGCACTTTCTGAAAGGAAATTCTGTAAAAGTTTTGAACGTTATCTTGATAAATCTTGGAAGGTTGAAAGACCTAGATATTATTCAGTTAATGATTTACAAGCAAAAGTGGGTCATTTCGAACCTACACTTTTACCACACGGAGAACAAAAAATTTCCTATGTGAACACAAATTTAAAAGTAGTGTAAATGAGGTGTGTGCATGAAACTGTGCATGAAATAGCAAAAACAAACAAAAATTCGTGCACAGCTGAAATTCATTGATATAACAGCATTTATAAGACATTTAATCACAATTACAAAAGTTACTGTGCATGAAATATTTTAACTCGTGCTCACCTTCAAACCGTTGGTAATACAGGGTTTGTAGTCCTAACTGTGCATGAATTTTCAATTTTAAAGAAGTTAATATACAAATAACTATAAGAAGTAGGGCATTAATATATAAGAAGTTTTTTCAGAAATTTGATGCACTCGTGCACAGTAAAGTACATTACCCCTTGTGAGAGTAAGGTTTAGAGGTGAGCATGAACTGTGCATGTTGTGCACGAAGTGGTGTTTTTGTGCACGAACTAAGTTAAGTAACGGACAAAAAGGAGAATAAGAAAATGAGATACCTATACAACAGTGGCAATAGATATAAAACAGTAGTAACTAAAAATAATGTAAATCGTGTGATTATAGAATTAACTTATTAAACATATTTCAAAATAGGAGGACTCATAAACTGTGTTAATGCATTCAATACCAACTGATCCATTCAAATTAAATAATAAGAAACTCAATATTAACGATATTAAGAATTTAGAAATTGCTAACAAACCTATTTGTCACATCTATAAAACACAGGGCAAGTATCAGTATTTAGAAATAGACTTTATAACATGTGATTGGTGTTTGTCGCGTTTAGGACAGGCAACGCTGCAAGCAAGGTTAAATACTGAATCAATTTTCTTGTGGTTAAGAGGGTACAATTTGAAACTCAACTATAACAGTGTAGGGCATATGACAATATATTTACGCGGTGATCATTTAGCGATTAATTATTTACTAGATGAAATTAATAAACTCACTGCAGATGCTAAATATTGGCAGAAATACAGAGATGGTAAACGTATGTTAGAAATTGATAGAAATAGTCACTATGTTATGCCAACTCACCATATTAAAGGTAATACACAGAAAATAAGTTAAGGGAGTGTTTCCATGAATCACAAACGGATAGCACATCAGATTCTAGCTCGTTTACCTACCCATGTGAACAATGTATCTGTTAGGTATATTGATTCACTGGTAAGACAATATGCTAGAAATAAGAAAGACTTTAGTGCAATAAAGCGAATA
>NZ_JAESNB010000019.1:0-5584 GCF_017893435.1 Staphylococcus sp. GDB9P120P | reverse complement strand
CGCTTCAGATGAACTTAGATTCTTAGGTTTTTTTGTTGCTCGTTGAGCTCTTTCTTCTTTTTGACGTATTGCTCTTTCTAATTTTTGTTTCTCACGTTCATACTTTTCAAATTCAGTTTGTTTTTGTTTTTTAAGTATTTCTTTTTGCTTTGCATATTCATCATAATTTCCTTTAAATATTTTTAACGTATTTTTTTCAATTTCCCATATGTCAGTACATACATTATTTAAAAATGTCCGATCATGAGATACTACGACAGCTGCTCCTTGATAGTTTCTTATCTTTTTTTCTAGCCAAGCAATTCTTTCCGTATCTAAGTGTGTTGTCGGTTCATCTAAAAGCAGTAAGCCTGGATTCCCATTGAATGCGTTCTGTAAATATTGCTGTGTTATTTCGCCACCACTTTTCTCCAATCTTGATTCTTTAAATTGTGGCACTAATTTCACAGAGGTAAAAGGAGAGATATTACCTTCATCAGGTAATTCTTCACCTGTAATAATTTTTAATAGGCTTGTTTTTCCTGTTCCATTCCTACCTACTAAGCCTATACGTTGATTATCATGCACTTGTATTAAATCAATATCAAATAGCACTCTGTCATGTAATTGTTTTTTGATTGATGTTCCTTCAAATAATAGCATAATCCCATCTCCTTATTTTGAGGGGATATAAAAACCCCCTAATTCCATTCAGAATAGGAGGTCAGTAAAATTTGTAAGTATACACCTAAAAAAGCATTACAAAATTAGGGTAAACCACATTGCACAATACAATCCTATTCTGAAAATGATACATAAAACGCTCCACAAATAACCTAGCTTAAGTTATTGACTCACTATTTTATGTTGATTTTCTTTAATAAATAGGATTAATTGTTCATTGTGATATAGTAACACCCTTTCTCGTATCATTTAATCTAAATATAAGCTTTCTATATGTCTCTGTCAATATTTCTATGCTTTACTTAGATAAGAAATTAAATCTTATTCTGATCAAAGCGAAAATAACTAATCGGATGGGAGCTACAATTTAAGAGATTCCCGAGCCATCTTTCTGGAATGTTTTCTAAACTACTTGTAATGTTTTCTCTTAATTCATTTTCTCGCTTCTCGTACAGCAAACTTGCTTAACTATTATCACGAACATTTCTAGTCTAACATTGGCTACTAATAACGCTTAGACAAACATTTTTCACCTAAGTGTTCAATTTTTGTTACGATAAGCTGTGAATAGAGATAAGGTTCTTTATCTACCATCTCCAACCTGTATGTTATATTGATTTAACGTGATGTTAAATTTCTTCTAAAGTAACCTCTTTATGTCTTTGAATTTTTAATTTAGTTTGTTTATCTTGTTCGCTTTCAGAAAGAATAACATTCGCACTAAATTTACCATGCTTGAAATTACTTCCCCAACTGTTCCAAGCAATTTGTTTATTAACTGCATATACGTTTGATGTACCTGATTTATATACATCAATGTATTGCTTATCTTTAAGCAATTTAACGGCTCTTGTTACCGTTGAAGTACTTACTTCGAATTGTTCCTCTAAGACTTTATAAGAGCACATTACAGCGTTGTATGAATCCATATTATTTATTAAGAATTTAAAAATTCTATATGCTATTGGTGATTTTGCCATTAGCCAATCTTCTGCTTTATAAGCGTCTTTATTTAACTGTATCCACCTCTTGTAAGGACTGTTTTTATCTCTCTTGCGAATTTCCTTTTCGATTTCTTCTTCCTTCTCCATTTGGATCTTACGCTCTTCAAAACTCATAGAATTAGGTTTTAGAACTTCTCTTTCTGCTCCTACATGTATTTCAGCCATTATTACTTTCTCCCCTTTTTCGAATATGTAACACGCTGTGATACGTATATGTATCATTTTTGATACAACTTGTATCATTACTGACCATGGTGTGATTAGTATACTGCTCATTTATGGTTATTCTATCGTCATTAATGACCATTCTATGATATTGTTTGACTAAAGTCAAGTCTTATAGTGACTATCTAGTGCTCTAATACTAGTCACCCCATGACTAGTATAGTAATCACACCATGACTAGTAAAAAACGCTCTATCCATTGATATGACAACAACTAGCTTATATTCACTCTTATATCTTCTATAAGGCACTTTTCTACATGCAAGGGTCGGGTAGTATTTTTTAGGAAAACCACCTAAAAAATCTCCACGCCTTTACCCCTTGCATTCCGAAATTTTTCGGCTGTCTAGGCTTCGCCGAACGACCGATATACGAAATAGGGATATTGAGTATTCGCTCGTTCGCTTGTCCAGTGTAGCCGAAAAACCGTTAAGAGTGTCGGCGATAATGTGATTCTTTCGCTATGTATAGAATTCGTTATGCGGGGGCTAGCCCCCACACCCCCAGCCTCACTCCCTCAACCGAAATAGGGGGGAAAGACCAAGTTCAAAGGCATTGCGAAATATGGTTAAAAGCTTTCTGACTGGAAGAAAGCTAAATATGGTATGTGTCAATGGTAAATCGCAACGGAATGGGTCAGCGGTTTTTGCTGATCCATGAAGTGAGAATTTAAGGAATTGACACATTCGCAAAAGTACCCTCTTGGCTTGTCGAAAAACCATTTTTTCGACCTGCCTACCGGCGAGGGAGCCCCCGAAGATTCGGGGGTTGGGGGCTTGATATGTGAAAGTTTTTGGGGTTGCCTTTTTTCAAAAAGGCAAGGTCTTAATCCCCCCATGTAAATGGGGGTTAGGGGGCATTTTTGCGACAGCAAAAACAAGCTTATTTGGGTACCAAATATAGAGCTTGCCAATCCTCACAATACAAGTTACAATGAGAGTGAATAGCGAGCATTTAATTTGTATGATATGCGATTGAAAAATGAGCATAGTGAGGTGGTTGTATGTCGGGAACGAGGAAAGAAAATCGGGCGAGTAGTCGGCAGATTAAATTTCGAGTGGACGACAGCGAATATGAAAGGTTACAGCAAATTGCTGATACGTTTCATATGAGCGTGCCAGCTTTTGCAAAAAAGCGGGCAATGGGCTATCGAATGAAGCCACCGAAAATTGATAAATCGGGGGCAATTGAGATAGCAAAGCAGTTGCGAGCAATTGGGAACAACGTGAATCAATTGACTAGGCGAGCAAATGCAAGCGCTGGGGCGATTGATAGCGAAGAATTACAAGCTATCAAAAAGGAGTTGCATGCAATATGGCAACAATTCAGCTAGGTACAACTCGTTCTGCTAGTCGATTATGCAACTATGCAGAAAAAAGGGCAGTTGTGAAAGATGGCTATAATCTTGATATTGATTATGCAAAGTCACAAATGAAGCAAACAAGGGAACTTTTTTCTAAAAATGATGGAATACAAGCACATCATGTTATCCAGTCATTCAAACCTAACGAGGTTACACCAGAGAAAGCGAATCAAGTAGGTTTAGAATTAGCTGAGAAATTAGCTAAAAACCATGAAGTAGCTGTTTACACACATGCAGATAAAGACCATATTCATAATCATATCGTGATAAATTCAGTTAACTTTGAAACTGGTAAAAAGTATCAAGCACATGGAAAGGAAGCAATTGAGCGTGCTAGATCATTGAGCGATGAAGTATGCAAAAATCATGATTTATCAATAGTTACAGAGCATAACGCTAGTGTTCGTCATACTTTGGCAGAACAACATTTACTAGAAAAAAATAAACCATCTTGGAAAGATGAATTGCGTGAAGCGATTGAATACTCTCGAAATAATTCAACAAACTTTGATAGCTTTAAAAAGCATTTAAATGACGTTTACGGGGTCGAAACGAAATTGAGGGGTAAAACACTTAGTTTTAAACATCCAGAACGAGAACGCTTTATACGGGCTAATAAATTGGGTGCTGACTATGAAAAGGAGGGGCTAGAAAATGTCTTTACAAGACAAGCTGAACGAGAACAGGAGCATGAGCGAACTGTTTCAAGAGACCAGGGAACTCAACGAACTAATGAAAAGTTATATCAGAGTTCACATGAACGAGGAAATGGCGAAAGAAGTCACGATTCACAATCAATTGAATCAAATCCAGTCGAAATCGGACGAAGTCATGAGGAACATGCAGTCAATCTTGAACGAGCAAGAGAAGATGTTGAAAGAAAACACCGAAGTTTTGCAAAAGATTTTGATAGATGGACACGAGGAAATTCAAAGGAACAACAACAGGACCATTCAAGCACTGGGGGAACTTCAAAAGACGAACAACGCTCAATTGGAAGAAATGAACGAGGAAATCAAGTCGAGCGTGAGGAACATGCAGAACAATCTAAACAGCGTCGTCAAAAAAGCAAGACAAGAGACGATGGACTTAGTCTCTAGTGCAAAGCATGGGGCATTGGTTACGAATATCATTGATGCTTTAAAATATGGTGTTGCTACAAGTGCAATTACTGTTCCAATTCTCTATTTGCTCCTTAGTTAATTAAAAAGACTGGCTTTATGCCAGTCCTTTCTGCTTTAGCTCTAGAGGGTTGTAAGCTATGTTATCCAATATTGTCAAGTCTGTATAGGACGAATAGATAAAGTGGATGTATTTTCGATTTTAGTGAAAGGCTCGTATGCAAGGACATGTCGACTTAATGGGACGTTCGTGGGAACATATCAATAGGTTTGCTTTATTCCCCTCTAGTCAGTTCTTTCTTTTCTTTCAATAATCTTTGAAATTCATCTTCTAACTCTTGCGAAGGTTCCAAGCTCAACCTACCCAGAACATCAGATATTTTAGTTTCAATTAATAAAAGTTGGTCATCATTGTTAGACTTTGTTTTATTCTCCAGCCACTCTTCATATGCTTCGTACGATCCATCGAATACTGTTATCTTACCATCTTTTATATCAATTATTTTTGTAGCTATATTTTTTACTAACATTCGGTCGTGAGTAACAAATAGAATCGTTCCATGATAACTTTTCATTAATGTTTCTAGCGCTTCTAAAGCTGCAATGTCTAAAAAGTTAGTCGGCTCATCTAAAACGAGCATATTCACCTCACTTAAAAATAGTTTAGCTAAAGCTAGCTTTACTTTTTCACCACCACTTAATATGCCTACCTTTTTATAGACATCTTCATCCCAAAAATGCATTCTTGCTAAAACTGTTCTTATTAATGTCTCATTTTGACTAGAGGTCGATTGTACATTTTCTATGATTGATTTCTCATCATTTAGGATGGTTAAGTGTTGAGAGAAGTAACCTATCTTTACTTTTTCTGGAATTGTCACTCCTTCATCTTGCTTCACTATTTTTTTAAGCAACGTTGTTTTACCTGAGCCATTTTTTCCAATGATAGCAACTTTATCTCCTCCATATAAATATAAGCTAAAGGGTTCCCAGAGCTTACGTTCTTCAATCTCTCCCTTAATATTTTCAGCACGTAATACAGATTGGTTTGTTAAGTTTTCTTCATTTAACATATCCATCTTAATTTCAGGCAGCTCTTTCACCTTGTCAACCTTATCCAATTGTTCCAGTCTTGTTTCTAAAGCTTTTGCCGAACTTCTCAGCTTTTTCTGTATGTTGGCGTAGTGGGTTTTAGCACCCACTATTCT
>NZ_JAESNB010000018.1:0-5031 GCF_017893435.1 Staphylococcus sp. GDB9P120P | reverse complement strand
GCGCTAAGGAGCTTAACTTCTGTGTTCGGCATGGGAACAGGTGTGACCTCCTTGCTATAGTCACCAGACAATATCATGTATAACTATTATACATTCAAAACTAGATAGTAAGTAAAATTTAGTTCAACCAACAAAACTTTTAAATTTGATTAAGTCTTCGATCGATTAGTATTCGTCAGCTCCACATATCGCTATGCTTCCACCTCGAACCTATTAACCTCATCATCTTTGAGGGATCTTATAACCGAAGTTGGGAAATCTCATCTTGAGGGGGGCTTCATGCTTAGATGCTTTCAGCACTTATCCCGTCCATACATAGCTACCCAGCGATGCCGTTGGCACGACAACTGGTACACCAGAGGTATGTCCATCCCGGTCCTCTCGTACTAAGGACAGCTCCTCTCAAATTTCCTACGCCCACGACGGATAGGGACCGAACTGTCTCACGACGTTCTGAACCCAGCTCGCGTACCGCTTTAATGGGCGAACAGCCCAACCCTTGGGACCGACTACAGCCCCAGGATGCGATGAGCCGACATCGAGGTGCCAAACCTCCCCGTCGATGTGAACTCTTGGGGGAGATAAGCCTGTTATCCCCGGGGTAGCTTTTATCCGTTGAGCGATGGCCCTTCCATGCGGAACCACCGGATCACTAAGTCCGTCTTTCGACCCTGCTCGACTTGTAAGTCTCGCAGTCAAGCTTCCTTGTGCCTTTACACTCTATGAATGATTTCCAACCATTCTGAGGAAACCTTTGAGCGCCTCCGTTACTCTTTAGGAGGCGACCGCCCCAGTCAAACTGTCCATCTGACACTGTCTCCCACCATGATTAATGGTGCGGGTTAGAAATCCAATACAGCGAGGGTAGTATCCCACCAACGCCTCCACGTAAGCTAGCGCTCACGTATCTAAGGCTCCTACCTATCCTGTACAAGCTGTACCGAATTTCAATATCAGACTACAGTAAAGCTCCACGGGGTCTTTCCGTCCTGTCGCGGGTAACCTGCATCTTCACAGGTACTATGATTTCACCGAGTCTCTCGTTGAGACAGTGCCCAAATCGTTACGCCTTTCGTGCGGGTCGGAACTTACCCGACAAGGAATTTCGCTACCTTAGGACCGTTATAGTTACGGCCGCCGTTTACTGGGGCTTCGATTCGTAGCTTCGCAGAAGCTAACCACTCCTCTTAACCTTCCAGCACCGGGCAGGCGTCAGCCCCTATACATCACCTTACGGTTTAGCAGAGACCTGTGTTTTTGATAAACAGTCGCTTGGGCCTATTCACTGCGGCTCTCCTGGGCGTGAACCCTAAAGAGCACCCCTTCTCCCGAAGTTACGGGGTCATTTTGCCGAGTTCCTTAACGAGAGTTCGCTCGCTCACCTTAGAATTCTCATCTTGACTACCTGTGTCGGTTTGCGGTACGGGCACCATAAATCTAGCTAGAGGCTTTTCTCGGCAGTGTGAAATCAACGACTCGAGGAAACAATTTCCTCTCCCCATCACAGCTTGACCTTAAGAGTGCCGGATTTGCCTAACACTCAGTCTTACTGCTTGGACGTACAATCCAATCGTACGCTTCGCCTATCCTACTGCGTCCCCCCATCGCTTAAAACGATTCATGGTGGTACAGGAATATCAACCTGTTATCCATCGCCTACGCCTATCGGCCTCAGCTTAGGACCCGACTAACCCAGAGCGGACGAGCCTTCCTCTGGAAACCTTAGTCAATCGGTGGACGGGATTCTCACCCGTCTTTCGCTACTCACACCGGCATTCTCACTTCTAAGCGCTCCACATGTCCTTACGATCATGCTTCAACGCCCTTAGAACGCTCTCCTACCATTGTCCTACGGACAATCCACAGCTTCGGTAATATGTTTAGCCCCGGTACATTTTCGGCGCAGTGTCACTCGACTAGTGAGCTATTACGCACTCTTTAAATGATGGCTGCTTCTAAGCCAACATACTAGTTGTCTGGGCAACGCCACATCCTTTTCCACTTAACATATATTTTGGGACCTTAGCTGGTGGTCTGGGCTGTTTCCCTTTCGAACACGGACCTTATCACCCGCGTTCTGACTCCCAAGTTAAATTGATTGGCATTCGGAGTTTGTCTGAATTCGGTAACCCGATAAGGGCCCCTCGTCCAAACAGTGCTCTACCTCCAATAATCATCACTTGAGGCTAGCCCTAAAGCTATTTCGGAGAGAACCAGCTATCTCCAGGTTCGATTGGAATTTCTCCGCTACCCTCAACTCATCCGCTCACTTTTCAACGTAAGTCGGTTCGGTCCTCCATTCAGTGTTACCTGAACTTCAACCTGGTCAAGGGTAGATCACCTGGTTTCGGGTCTACGACCAAATACTCAACGCCCTATTCAGACTCGCTTTCGCTACGGCTCCACATTCACTGCTTAACCTTGCATCAAATCGTAACTCGCCGGTTCATTCTACAAAAGGCACGCCATCACCCATTAACGGGCTCTGACTACTTGTAAGCACACGGTTTCAAGTTCTCTTTCACTCCCCTTCCGGGGTACTTTTCACCTTTCCCTCACGGTACTGGTTCACTATCGGTCACTAGAGAGTATTTAGCCTTGGGAGATGGTCCTCCCGGATTCCGACGGAATTTCTCGTGTTCCGTCGTACTCAGGATCCACTCAAGAGAGAACAGATTTTCGACTACAGGATTATTACCTTCTTTGATGCATCTTTCCAGATGCTTCGTCTAATCTATTCCTTTGTAACTCCGTATAGAGTGTCCTACAACCCCAACAAGCAAGCTCGTTGGTTTGGGCTATTCCCGTTTCGCTCGCCGCTACTCAGGGAATCGATTTTTCTTTCTCTTCCTGCGGGTACTAAGATGTTTCAGTTCTCCGCGTCTACCTTCGATACGCTATGTATTTACGTATCGATAATACGACATAACTCGTATTGGGTTTCCCCATTCGGAAATCTTTGGATTACAGCTTACTTACAGCTCCCCAAAGCATATCGTCGTTAGTAACGTCCTTCATCGGCTTCTAGTGCCAAGGCATCCACCGTGCGCCCTTAATAACTTAATCTATTTGCTTTCAACTCGACAACCGTCGGTTGAAAACCCAAAATGTTATTAATCTGTGAGTGTTCTTTCGAACACTAGCGATTATTTCTTTTTGAATTCAAGCTTATTTAAAACTCTTATTCACTCGGTTTTGCTTGGTAAAATCATAAATTTTACTTACTTATCTAGTTTTCAATGTACAAATTATTAAAGAATACTCGAATGAGCATTCAAAACTGAATACAATATGTCAATGTTATTCCTTCTCATCTTCTAAAGAAGATGTTCCGAATATATCCTTAGAAAGGAGGTGATCCAGCCGCACCTTCCGATACGGCTACCTTGTTACGACTTCACCCCAATCATTTGTCCCACCTTCGACGGCTAGCTCCATAAATGGTTACTCCACCGGCTTCGGGTGTTACAAACTCTCGTGGTGTGACGGGCGGTGTGTACAAGACCCGGGAACGTATTCACCGTAGCATGCTGATCTACGATTACTAGCGATTCCAGCTTCATGTAGTCGAGTTGCAGACTACAATCCGAACTGAGAACAACTTTATGGGATTTGCATGACCTCGCGGTTTAGCTGCCCTTTGTATTGTCCATTGTAGCACGTGTGTAGCCCAAATCATAAGGGGCATGATGATTTGACGTCATCCCCACCTTCCTCCGGTTTGTCACCGGCAGTCAACTTAGAGTGCCCAACTAAATGCTGGCAACTAAGTTTAAGGGTTGCGCTCGTTGCGGGACTTAACCCAACATCTCACGACACGAGCTGACGACAACCATGCACCACCTGTCACTTTGTCCCCCGAAGGGGAAGGCTCTATCTCTAGAGTTGTCAAAGGATGTCAAGATTTGGTAAGGTTCTTCGCGTTGCTTCGAATTAAACCACATGCTCCACCGCTTGTGCGGGTCCCCGTCAATTCCTTTGAGTTTCAACCTTGCGGTCGTACTCCCCAGGCGGAGTGCTTAATGCGTTAGCTGCAGCACTAAGGGGCGGAAACCCCCTAACACTTAGCACTCATCGTTTACGGCGTGGACTACCAGGGTATCTAATCCTGTTTGATCCCCACGCTTTCGCACATCAGCGTCAGTTACAGACCAGAAAGTCGCCTTCGCCACTGGTGTTCCTCCATATCTCTGCGCATTTCACCGCTACACATGGAATTCCACTTTCCTCTTCTGCACTCAAGTTTCCCAGTTTCCAATGACCCTCCACGGTTGAGCCGTGGGCTTTCACATCAGACTTAAGAAACCGCCTACGCGCGCTTTACGCCCAATAATTCCGGATAACGCTTGCCACCTACGTATTACCGCGGCTGCTGGCACGTAGTTAGCCGTGGCTTTCTGATTAGGTACCGTCAAGACGTGCATAGTTACTTACACATTTGTTCTTCCCTAATAACAGAGTTTTACGATCCGAAGACCTTCATCACTCACGCGGCGTTGCTCCGTCAGGCTTTCGCCCATTGCGGAAGATTCCCTACTGCTGCCTCCCGTAGGAGTCTGGACCGTGTCTCAGTTCCAGTGTGGCCGATCACCCTCTCAGGTCGGCTACGTATCGTTGCCTTGGTAAGCCGTTACCTTACCAACTAGCTAATACGGCGCGGGTCCATCTATAAGTGATAGCAAAACCATCTTTCACTTTAGAACCATGCGGTTCTAAATGTTATCCGGCATTAGCCCCGGTTTCCCGGAGTTATTCCAGTCTTATAGGTAGGTTACCCACGTGTTACTCACCCGTCCGCCGCTAACGTCAAAGGAGCAAGCTCCTTATCTGTTCGCTCGACTTGCATGTATTAGGCACGCCGCCAGCGTTCATCCTGAGCCAGGATCAAACTCTCCATAAAAATATGATGTTTGATTAGCTCATAAAATACTAATTTGTGTTATTAATAACACGTTGTTTTGATTCAACATTTAATGTTGAAATCGGAATTAACGTTGACATATTGCAATTCAGTTTTCAATGTTCATTTGT
>NZ_JAESNB010000017.1:0-39548 GCF_017893435.1 Staphylococcus sp. GDB9P120P | reverse complement strand
GTCACACCTGTTCCCATGCCGAACACAGAAGTTAAGCTCCTTAGCGCCGATGGTAGTCGGACTTACGTTCCGCAAGAGTAGGACGTTGCCAGGCAATTAAGACCCGAAAGGGTCTCTTTTTTTGCATCAAAAGGAGCTTAACTTCCAGTTCGAAGAACTGTAAACTGACAAAAGAAAGCGTTTGAAGCTGACGAAGTGAGCGAAAGACGAAACGAGCTTACAAGTGGTAAGTGAGTGAGGAAAGCGTGAAACTGAGAAAAGATGCGAGCGCTTGTCTAAAGTCAGGAAAGCTCCTTAGCGCCGAAGGTAGCTGACTTACGTTCCGCAAGAGTAGGACGTTGCCAGGCAATTAAGACCCGAAAGGGTCTTTTTTTGCATCAAAAGAATTTTAACTGCATGGGTTGATGTATAAATACTATTAATTTTAAAAAAGTAATCATGATACTTTGACGGTATGGTCTTCAAGTGCGCTCATTTTTTTATGTTATTATGTTAAAATGTAGAAGATTAAAACGTTATACTGTTGTATAAGCAGATGTGTATTTTACTATATAATAGTAGTATTGTAATGAAACAAAAATATAGAAATAGAAATTGAAAAGTGAGGATAAGTATGAGTGAATCATTGTTACATAAATTGAAAGGATTATTAGCTGAAGAACCTATTTCATTACATGTACCTGGACATAAAAATATGACTATCGGATACTTAAACCAATTGAATTTTAAAATGGATATGACAGAAATTACAGGACTTGATGACTTACATTCCCCTGAGTCTGTAATAGCTGAAAGTATGCAAAGAGTTACCAAGCATCCTGATTATGACGCTTATTATTTAGTAAATGGTACCACTTCAGGAATATTGTCTGTAATTCAAGCATTTTCCTCAAAAAAAGGGGATTATGCGATAGTGCGGAATGCACATAAATCTGTATTTCATGCATTAGATTTAATAAAGGCAAAAGCACAATTATTAAAAATGGATATTAGTGATGCTACGAATCAATATCTAGGACCTAACAAAACGTCATTATATGATCAAGTTAAAGATAGTAAGCTAGCGGTATTTACTTATCCTAATTATTATGGTGAATGTTTTGATATTAAATTTGTTATGGAATGTTTAAAGTCATTGAAAATACCAACGCTAATCGATGAAGCACATGGTGCACATCTAGGTTTAGAACATTTCCCTGAGACAACATTAAACTTGGGCGCGGATTATGTTGTGCAATCATATCATAAAACATTGCCATCACTAACGATGAGTTCAGTGATATTTATTCATAAAAATGCACCTTATAGAGAAGAGGTCATAAAATATTTATCTTATTTTCAATCTTCTAGTCCATCTTATCTATTAATGAGTAGTTTAGAACTCGCGCAAAAATTTTATGAAGACTATAATAGTGAACATTTTTTTCAAAAAAGAGAACAACTGATTCAACGATTAAAAAGCAAAGGGTTAGAAGTTGTTGAGGTTGATGATCCACTGAAAATAAATGTAAGATGTAAGGGATATAATGGCTATGAATTGCAATCATACTTTGAAACACAGCATATTTATGTTGAATTGGCTGATGACCTTCAAGTATTAATGGTCTTGCCATTATGGCATGAAGATGATCAATACCCATTTGATGAACTATTATCAAGGATTGAAAAAATCCAATTAGTAGAGAGACCGCGGGATATAAATACTAGCATACCGTATAGAACTGAAAGTAGTGTGTACTATGGTGGCGAAATACAGCATGTGCGAAAAATAGACATTAAACATGCTGGAAATAAAATATTAGCCAATCACATTGTGCCATATCCTCCTGGCGTTCCGTTAATGTTTAAGGGAGAAAAAATAACAGAAGATATGGTAAAATTAATGGATTATTGGTGTGAACATCATCAAAGAGTTGAAGGAATTAAAAATTTAAAAATAGAAATTAAGGATGAATAAGATGTCAGCTTTTATAACTTTTGAAGGACCAGAAGGTTCTGGAAAAACAACTGTGATACAACAAGTTGCAGAAAAACTAAAACATGAATATCATATTGTACTTACGAGAGAGCCAGGAGGCGTAAAGACAGGAGAGCAGATAAGAGAAGTATTACTCGAGGGAGAAGACATGGATGATCGGACTGAAGCATTATTATTTGCTGCATCAAGACGCGAACATCTTGTAGGCAAAGTTATCCCAGCATTAGATAATGGTAATATTGTTTTATGTGATCGCTATATTGATAGTTCATTAGCATATCAAGGGTATGCAAGGGGTATAGGTATAGAAGAAGTTAAATCTATTAATGAATTTGCGATTAATGGATTATATCCAGATTTAACTATCTATCTAGATGTAAGTGTCGAAGTTGGTAGAGAGAGAATACTAAAAAATCAAAGAAATCAAAATCGTTTAGATCAAGAAGATGTAAAATTTCATGAAAAAGTAGTTGAAGGTTATAAAAAGATTATTCATAATGAGTCTGAACGCTTTATTGTAATTAATGCGGATCAAAGTATAGATAAAGTAGTGAATACAACGTATGAATCTATCACCAATTATTTAGAAAAATTATGATATAATATTCAAAAGAGGTGTTTAGTATGAAAATGATTATAGCAATCGTACAAGACCAGGATAGTCAGGAACTTTCGGACAAACTTGTTAAACATAATTTTAGAGCGACAAAACTTGCAACAACAGGCGGATTTTTAAGAGCAGGCAACACAACGTTCTTATCAGGTGTAGAAGATAATCGTGTCGATGAAATGCTACAGGTTATTAATGATACTTGTGGTAATAGAGAACAACTTGTATCGCCGATTACCCCGATGGGTGGAAGCGCTGATTCATATATACCTTATCCAGTTGAAGTGGAAGTTGGCGGCGCAACGGTATTTGTTATGCCAGTAGAAGCGTTCCATCAATTCTAAAAATATGGTTGCTGTATATGGTAACTTTTCGAATTACATGTTGCTAAGTGATTAGCTAATGTTAAATGTAATTTGTTAAGGCACTGTGTATTAGCAGCCTTTTTATATAAAGGAGCAACATTATCATGGATGAATTAGAAAGACTGACAAAAGCATATCAATCTAATAAACTATCGCATGCATATTTATTTGAAGGTGACGATGGACAGACAATGCAACAAGTTGCTATCGATTTTTCTAAAATGATTTTATGTGGTGAAGAAAATCAATGTCAGTTAAAAGTAGAAACATTTAATCATCCAGATTTTATGTATGTGTCTTCTGAAGAAACGACAATAAAAAAGGATCAAATAGAGCAATTAGTACATCATATGAATCAATTGCCTATTGAAGGAAATTATAAAGTATATATTATAGAATCCTTTGAAAAATTAACGATTCAAGGTGAAAATAGTATATTAAAATTTCTAGAAGAGCCTCCAGATAATACAATTGCCATTTTATTAACTACGAAACCAGAGCAAATTTTAGACACAATTCACTCGAGATGTCAGCATGTTTATTTTAAACCAATTAATAAATTAAATTTTATAGATAGATTAGTGGAGCGAGAAATCACACGACCTGTTGCGGAATTGTTAAGCGCCTATACAACACAGATAGAGACTGCAGTTGCGTTAAACGAAGACTCAGACTTAATGGCACTGCGAAAGAGTATCATTAAATGGTGTCAGTTAATATTGAAAAATCGTTCTATGGCATTAATAGCAATTGTTGATTTATTGAAACAAGCTAAAAACAGACGCTTACAGTTATTATCATTGGCAGCAGTTAACAGTTTCTTTGAAGATATTATGCATGCTAAAGTAGGATTAGAAGATGAAATGATATTTCAAGATTTACAGGTGGAAATTAAACAATACGCACAAAATTTAACATATAATCAGATTGTTTTAATGTTTGATCAGTTAACTGAAGCACATAAAAAATTAAATCAAAATGTAAATCCAACATTAGTATTTGAACAAATCGTTATAAAAGGGGTGAAATAATTATGCAAAACGTAGTAGGTATACACTTTCAACACGCAGGTAAAATGGAATATTACTCACCACAAAATTTTGACTTAAGTTTGGGTGAGTGGGTTGTTGTTGAATCAAAACGAGGATTAGAAGTTGGAAGAGTGAATTATGAACCTTTAAATGTAGCTGATGAAGATGTCGCATTACCTTTAAAACAGATTGTTCGTAAAGCTACAGAAAAAGATATAGTACAATACGAACAAAATGAACATGATGCAAAAGATGCTTTGAATTTGTGCAAAGATATCATTCAACAACAGCATTTGGATATGCGTTTAGTAAATTGTGAATTTACTTTGGATAAATCGAAAGTTATTTTTAATTTTACATCAGATGAGCGTGTAGATTTTAGAAAATTAGTGAAGGTATTAGCTCAAAAATTGAGAACAAGAATAGAATTAAGACAAATCGGTGTTAGAGATGAAGCAAAATTATTGGGGGGCATTGGACCTTGTGGTCGTTCGTTATGTTGTTCGACTTTTTTAGGTGACTTTGAACCAGTTTCGATAAAAATGGCTAAAGATCAGAATTTATCATTAAATCCTTCAAAGATTTCTGGTGCTTGTGGTCGGCTTATGTGCTGTTTAAAATATGAAAATGACTATTATGAAGAAGCAAGAGCTCAGTTACCAGATGTTGGGGATGTCATTGAAACGCCGGAAGGTAATGGTAGAGTTGTGGGCTTAAATATTTTAGATATATCTATGCAGGTTAAAATAGAGGGTCTTGAACAACCATTAGAATATAAAATGGAAGAATTAGAAACATTAAATTAGGAGGCCGTGACAACATTGAATCGAAGCGACATATTTGAAAATCTAGCTCATTTAGAGGAAAACATTAATCAAATTAATCGTGACATGTTAAATTTAAAAAATCTTACAGTAGCATTAATTGAAGAAAATGTCGCATTACAAATAGAGAATGAGAATTTAAAAACATTAATAGGTAAAGAAGAAAAAACTAAAAAAATAGAAAATGATAAAAAAGATCAACCTAAACGCCCATTACGTAGCAAAGATAATTTAGCGATGCTATACAAAGAAGGCTTTCATATATGCAATGGAGAGCTATTTGGCAAACATAGAAAAGGCGACGACTGTCTGTTTTGTCTCGAAGTATTAAGTGAGTAGTATAAATATCATTTATAAAAATAGAAAAATATGGAGTTGAGGATGAGAAAAGCGATAGGCTTCATTAGCGAAGCATCGTAAACTCATCCTCTTTTTTGGAGGTTACAAAAATGTTAATGGAAAATGAGAGGTATGATTTTTTATTAAAAGAGAAATTAGAAATTATACAAAATGATGATGTTTTTTCTTTTTCAACGGATGCTTTGTTACTCGCGCATTTTACAAAAGTAAAGAAAAAAGATGTCATTATGGATCTGTGTTCCGGTAATGGTGTTATTCCTTTGTTACTATCTCATAAAGGAAATCAATTTATTGAAGGTATCGAAATACAAGCACAATTAGTGAACATGGCTAAAAGAAGTATTGCTCACAATCATCTGAACAAAAGAATTCATATGTATCATATGGATTTGAAGCAAGCACATCATACGTTTAAACCATCACAGTATAGTCTTGTTACATGTAATCCTCCGTATTTTAAAGTGAATCAACAATTTCAGCATCAAAAAGATGCACATAAAATTGCGAGACATGAGATAATGTGTACATTGGATGATTGTTGTTTTGAGGCGCGGCATTTATTGAAAGAAGGCGGTAGGTTTTTAATTGTCCATCGTGCTGACCGTCTTATGGATGTCTTAAGTAGTATGAGACATTATCGAATAGAACCTAAGAAGCTTTATTTTATTTATAGTAAACCTGGTAAAGTAGCTCAAACAATTGTAGTTGAGGGTAGAAAAGGTGGTAACCAAGGTTTAGACATACAGCAACCATTCTATATATATAATGAAGATGGAACATATTCAGAAGAAATGAGAGAAATCTATTATGGATAAGCATTTTATTTATATCGTTAGATGTAAAGATGGAAGTTTATATACTGGTTATGCAAAAGATATAGAACAAAGAATAGCAAAACATAATAGCGGTCAAGGTGCTAAATATACTAAAATAAGACGGCCAGTAGAGTTAGTTTATCAAGAAATGTTTGATACTAAATCAGAAGCTATGAAGCGTGAATATGAAATCAAAACATTTTCTAGACAGAAAAAATTACAGCTGATAAGTGAGGGATAGAAGTATGGCGACATTGTATTTAGTAGGTACACCAATTGGAAATTTAGCTGATATTACATATAGAGCAGTTGATATTTTACGAACAGTAGACTTGATTGCATGTGAAGATACACGTGTGACAAAAAAGCTTTGTGCACATTATGATATACACGCACCGTTGAAATCATATCATGACCATAATAAAGCACAGCAGACGGAATACCTCATTCAGCAATTACAGGAAGGGGTTAATATTGCGTTAGTGTCAGATGCTGGGCTACCTTTGATAAGTGATCCTGGATACGAACTTGTAATAGCTGCTAGAAATAATGGAATCAGAGTTGAGACCGTACCTGGGCCAAATGCCGGGTTAACCGCATTGATGGCAAGTGGGTTACCCTCATTTACATACACGTTTCTTGGGTTTTTACCAAGGAAAGAAAAGGCGAAATATGATTTATTAGAACAACGCATGTTTCAAGATAGTACCTTGATTATTTATGAATCACCGCACCGTGTTAAAGATACATTAAAGACCATTTATAAAATAGATGCGCAAAGAAATGTATCATTAGGTAGGGAATTGACCAAAAAATTCGAAGAAATTATCACGGATAAAGTGGAAAACTTACTAATGAAACTAGATGAAGGAGAAATACTTACAAAAGGCGAATTTGTCATCATCATTGAAGGGGACATTGCAGCAGAAGATACGTCTTGGTTTGAAAATATGTCTATACATGAACACGTTGGACATTATATTAATAAGAATATGAAACCTAAAGCAGCGATTAAACAAGTTGCTGAAGACAGGCAAATGAAGACAAGTGAAGTATATGATGTATATCATAATGTATAAAACGCAAGCTTACAAAATGCAATGCTAAAAAGAAAATTAAATAATAACTTTTTTGAAATTTTATCAATAAAACCAAGCGAAAAATTCCCATAACAAGCTTGATTTATGGTAATGTAGATAAGATAGAGATTATTTATCATGTTGTAAAATGAGTGAAAATTGCTAACGGACAAATACTTAATTTTATGCTAAATCAAACGTATTAAAATGATTAATAAATATAAATTGAACACTTATCTGCTTCATTGAAAATAAAAATAAATTTAGATATATTTGAAGTGAAAGAAACGAGGAGGAACATTGATGGCGAAAGAAACATTTTATATCACTACACCTATATATTATCCGAGTGGGAATTTACATATCGGTCATGCATATACAACTACAGCTGGTGATGTCATCGCACGTTATAAAAGAATGCAAGGCTATGATGTTCGATATTTAACAGGAACGGATGAACATGGTCAAAAAATACAGGAAAAAGCGCAAAAAGCAGGGAAATCAGAATTAGATTATTTGGGTGAAATGATTTCAGGCATCAAAGCGTTATGGAAAAAGTTAGAGATATCCAATGATGACTTTATTCGTACAACTGAAGCGCGTCATAAAGAAGTTGTACAACAAATATTTGAACGCTTATTGGCACAAGGTGACATATATCTTGGTGAATACGAAGGCTGGTATTCTGTACCGGATGAAACGTATTATACGGAAACACAACTTGTTGATCCTGTATATGAGAATGGTGCAATTGTCGGAGGTAAAAGCCCTGATTCTGGACACGAAGTAGAATTGGTAAAAGAAGAAAGCTATTTCTTTAATTTATCAAAATATACTGACCGCTTATTAGAATTTTATGATGAAAATCCAGATTTTATTCAACCACCGTCTCGTAAAAATGAGATGATTAATAATTTCATCAAACCAGGATTAGAAGATTTAGCAGTATCTCGTACATCATTTGACTGGGGTATTCATGTTAAATCGAATCCAAAGCATGTTGTTTATGTGTGGATTGATGCGCTAGTAAACTACATATCATCACTTGGTTATTTATCAGATGATGATAGCTTGTTTAAAAAATATTGGCCTGCAGATATCCATATTATGGCGAAGGAAATTGTTAGATTCCATTCCATTATCTGGCCGATTTTATTGATGGCCTTAGATATTCCATTACCTAAAAAAGTATTTGCTCATGGTTGGATTTTAATGAAAGATGGCAAAATGAGTAAATCAAAAGGAAACGTAGTAGATCCTAACGTATTGATTGATCGTTATGGCTTAGATGCAACACGTTATTATTTAATGCGTGAATTACCATTTGGTTCTGACGGCGTATTTACTCCAGAAGGCTTCGTAGAACGTACAAATTATGATTTAGCTAATGATTTAGGTAACCTAGTTAACCGTACAATTTCAATGGTTAATAAATATTTTAATGGCGAACTACCAGCTTATGAAGGTCCTAAACACGAATTAGACGAAGAAATGGAACAATTGGCACTTGATACAGTGAAAACGTTCCATGAAAATATGGATAATTTACAATTCTCAGTGGCACTTTCAACAATATGGAAATTTATAAGTAGAACGAATAAATATATCGATGAAACAACACCTTGGATTTTAGCAAAAGATGAGAATCAGAAAGACATGCTTGGCAATGTTATGGCTCATTTAGTAGAGAATATTCGTATCATTGCAGTGCTATTAAGACCATTCTTAACAAATGCGCCAAGACAAATTTTTGAACAGTTAAATATCAATTCACCTGAATTATATGAATTTAACAGTATAGAACAGTATGGTGCGTTAACAGAGCCTATTATGGTAAGTAGTAAACCGCAACCTATTTTCCCACGCTTAGAAAGTGATGCTGAAATAGAATATATCAAGCAATCTATGCAACCAGATAAGGTCGAAGAAGCGCAAGAAGAAGTACCTAGTAAAGCACAAATTGATATCAAAGATTTTGATAAGGTAGAAATCAAAGCGGCCACGATTATTGATGCTGAGAATGTAAAAAAATCTGATAAATTATTAAAAATCCAAGTTGATTTAGATAATGAACAACGTCAAATCGTTTCAGGCATTGCTAAGTTCTATCAACCTGAAGATATTATCGGGAAAAAAGTTGCGGTAGTTACCAACTTGAAGCCGGCTAAATTAATGGGTCGAAAATCAGAAGGTATGATTTTATCTGCTGAAAAAGATGGTGTACTTACACTGGTAAGCCTTCCGAATGCAATTCCAAATGGTGCAGTAATTAAGTAATCATTAGATAAAGGGAGCGATTTAATATGCTAATCGATACACATGTTCATTTAAATGCAGAACAATATGATGAAGATTTAGAAGCGGTTATTGAGCGCGCAAGAGATAATGGCGTAGATCGTATGTTTGTAGTAGGCTTTGATACACCGACTGTTGAACGTACAATGGAGCTAATTGATCAATACGACTTTATATACGGTATTATTGGATGGCACCCTGTAGATGCTATTGATTGCACAGAAGAAAGATTGGCATGGATAGAAAAGTTGGCAGCACACCCTAAAGTTATTGGAATTGGTGAGACTGGTTTAGATTATCACTGGGATAAATCTCCAAAAGATGTCCAACAAGCGCTGTTCAGAAAGCAAATTGCGTTAGCTAAGCGCGTTAATCTACCAATCATTATTCATAATAGAGAGGCAACACAAGACTGTGTAGATATTTTAAAAGAAGAGCATGCAGAAGAAATTGGCGGTATTATGCATAGCTTTAGTGCGTCACCTGAGATTGCAGATGATGTCATTAATAAATTGAATTTCTATGTATCTTTAGGAGGCCCTGTCACATTTAAAAATGCGAAGCAGCCTAAAGAAGTTGCTAAACATGTACCATTTGATAGATTATTAGTTGAAACAGACGCACCGTTCCTATCTCCACATCCATACAGAGGGAAGCGAAATGAACCAGCACGTGTAACTTTGGTAGCTGAACAAATTGCTGAGTTACGCGAAATTAGCTATGAGGAAGTTTGCCGTCAAACAACTGAAAATGCTGAACGGTTATTTAAATTAAAAGCATAAAGATATTATTTTAAAGGTATCGGTCTGAAATATGGCTTAGTTGGTATATGAATACTAAGAGTAACCATAATTTGAGCCGGTACCTTTTTATTTTTTCTGAAATGAAGTAAAAAATGAAAGGTGTCACAATAAATGAAGATAAATGAATTTATTGTAGTAGAGGGAAGAGATGATACAGAGCGGGTAAAAAACGCTGTTGATTGCGACACAATTGAAACAAATGGAAGTGCAATTGATGAAAAAACGTTGAATGTGATTGCACAAGCATATGAAACACGAGGTGTCATTGTTTTAACAGATCCTGATTTCCCAGGTGATAAAATTCGTAATACAATAAAAAAGCATATTCCAGGGGTTAAACATGCTTATATTGATCGAGATAAAGCCAAGAGTAAACGTGGTAAAATAGGTGTCGAACATGCAAAAATCGAAGATATCAAAGAAGCTTTGATTCATGTGAGCACGCCATTCGGAGAGGGATATGAAAGCATCAATAAGGATGTTTTGATTGATCTTGGATTAATTATAGGTAAAGACGCACGCAGAAAAAGGGAAATTTTAGGAAGAAAACTTCATATCGGCCATTCTAACGGGAAACAACTACTTAACAAGTTAAATGCTTTTGGTTATACAGAAGAAGACGTTAGAAATGCCTTGAAAGATAATAAAGGAAGTGAAGAATAATTGGATATGAAAGATATTGCCACACCATCGCGAACAAAAGCACTTCTAAATCATTATGGTTTTAGCTTCAAAAAAAGTTTAGGCCAAAACTTTTTAATTGATGTCAACATTATCCATAATATTATAGATGCGAGTAATATAGATGAACGTACGGGTGTTATTGAAGTAGGTCCAGGTATGGGGTCACTGACAGAACAATTGGCTAAAAGTGCAAAAAAAGTAATCGCTTTTGAAATTGATCAACGCTTAATACCAGTACTGAATGAAACAATGGCACCATATAAAAATGTTACGGTGATCAATGAAGATATATTGAAAGCGGATATTGCACATTATGTGACACATGAACTAGCAGATTGTGAGCAAATTTTAGTTGTTGCTAATTTACCATATTATATAACTACACCTATTTTATTAAACTTAATGCAACAAAAATTACCAATTGATGGTTATGTAGTAATGATGCAAAAAGAAGTTGGTGAACGATTAAACGCTGAGGTAGGAACAAAAGCTTATGGATCCTTATCTATAGTTGCGCAGTTTTATACCGAAACCAGCAAAGTGTTGACTGTACCGAAGACAGTATTCTTACCACCTCCAAACGTAGATTCAATCGTAGTGAAGTTAATGAAACGTGAACAACCACTTGTCGATGTAGACGACGAAGATAAATTTTTCAAATTGTCTAAAGCTGCATTCGGACAAAGAAGAAAAACCATCAACAATAATTATCAAAGTTTGTTTGTTGATGGAAAAGCAAATAAAGAGATAATTGTAAATTGGTTAGAAGCTAGTGGCATTAACCCTAAAAGACGTGGGGAAACGCTTTCTATAAAAGAATTTGCAAATTTATATAATGAATTGAAAAATTTCCCAGAATTGGAATTTTAAATGATTGACAACTGCGTATGACCTTGCTAAAATTGACGTTTATTTGACAAAATCGCGCTAAATGTGTTATTATACAATATGTAGCGAGGTGGAGCAATATGCCAAAATCTATTGGAGACATCAAAAATTCACTTGATTGTCAATTAGGAAACCGTATTGTACTGAAAGCGAATGGTGGTCGTAAAAAAACAATTGAGCGTAGCGGTGTTTTAAAAGAAACTTACCCATCCGTTTTTATTGTTGAACTAGACCAAGATATTCATAATTTTGAGCGTGTATCATATACATACACTGACGTTTTAACAGAAAACGTACAAGTTTCTTTTGAAGATGATAATCATCAAGAAGCAATTGCACACTAAATAGCAGTAATATAAATTGAAAATTTGGTTCAAGCAACCATATTTTTATTTCAGACATTAATATGAGATTGATTAGAAAAAGGTATGTTGGTGAATAGTCATCAATATACCTTTTTCTTTTGAAATATTATAGAATTCATCAGAATTAAAGAGATATAGTTTTATTACGTCAAAATATTATTGTAAAATAAGGAACTAACTGGTTGAATGATACGTTAAGGTGCTTAAAGTGATAAGCAAGGTAAATTGGGCAATAAACTTATAAAATTTTGAAAAAAGAATAACGCAAGTATAACAATATGTTAAAATCATTTTATTACCATATCGAATTGAAAGAGGGTGGGAATATGATTTATGAGACTGCGCCAGCAAAAATAAATTTAACGTTGGACACACTCTTCAAACGAGATGATGGTTTTCATGAAGTTGAAATGATTATGACAACGATTGATCTTAATGATCGTTTATCTTTTGAACTGCGCAAAGATAAAAAAATAGTTGTGGACGTAGAGCAAAGTTATGTTCCCTCCGATAATAAAAATTTAGCTTACAAAGCTGCAGAGTTAATGAAAGAAACTTATAATTTAAAGCAAGGTGTTACGATTACAATAGATAAAGATATACCAGTTTCAGCTGGCCTTGCAGGTGGATCGACAGACGCTGCTGCAACATTAAGAGGAATGAATCGACTATATAAGCTAAATAGACCTTTAGAAGAATTGTGTGAGTTAGGCATACAAATAGGAACTGATATTCCTTTTTGTATATATGGGAGAACCGCTTTTTGTAGAGGAAAAGGGGAATTGATTAGATTTATGAACAAGCCGCCTTCTGCATGGGTGATTGTTGCTAAGCCAGATTTAGGCATTTCCTCTCCTGATATTTTTAAAAAGTTAGATTTAACTCAAGAACATGAGGTTTATACTGAAACTTGTAAAGAAGCATTGGATACGGGGAATTATGAATTATTATGTAATAGTCTTTCAAACAGATTGGAACCCATCTCTGGAGAAATGTATTCAGATATTTATAAAATCAAAGAAAATATGCTTAAAAATGGAGCAGATGGTGCTCTAATGAGTGGGAGTGGTCCAACCGTTTATGGATTAACACAAAAAGAACGTCAAGCCAGGCATGTGTATAATGCGGTCAATGGCTGTTGTAACGAAGTATATATTGCAAGATTATTAGGTTAGTGAGAAGGGATGAATAAAATGCGCTATAAAAGAAGTGAACGTATTGTTTATATGACACAATACTTGATGAACAACCCCAATAAATTAATACCTTTAACATTTTTTGTACAAAAATTTAAACAAGCAAAATCATCCATCAGTGAAGATGTACAAATTATTAAATCTACTTTTCAAAAAGAAAAACTGGGCACGGTGATAACGACTGCCGGAGCAAGTGGTGGAGTTACTTATAAACCACAGATGAGTAAAGCAGAAGCAAGTGAAGTTGTAGATGAAGTCATCGAACTTCTGCAAGAAAAGGACAGACTTTTGCCAGGTGGTTATTTATTCTTATCGGATTTAATGGGTAATCCCACTTTATTGAATAAGGTTGGAAAATTAATTGCAACGCTTTATATGGATCAAGAGTTGGATGCGATTGTAACTATCGCTACAAAAGGGATCTCACTAGCAAATGCAGTAGCGAATGTTTTAAATTTACCTGTAGTAGTGATAAGGAAAGATAATAAAGTAACCGAAGGCTCTACGGTCTCTATAAATTATGTGTCGGGTTCCACTAGAAAGATAGAAACGATGGTATTATCTAAGCGTACATTACCAGAAAACTCTAACGTTCTCGTTGTGGATGATTTTATGCGTGCAGGTGGTTCTATTAACGGTGTGATGAATTTAATGAATGAGTTTAAGGCACATGTTAAAGGGGTATCCGTATTAGTAGAATCAAAAGAAGTTAAGCAAAGATTAATTGAAGATTATACTTCCTTAGTTAGATTGTCTGATGTAGATGAATACAATCAGGAATTTAAAGTGGAAAAAGGCAACAGTTTAACTAAATTTACTTAAAGGAGCGGATCAACATCATGAAAGTAGTCAACACTTCAAAAGCACCAGAAGCATTGGGTCCATACTCACATGCAACGGTCATTAACGGGCTTGTGTTTACATCAGGACAAATCCCATTAAATTTAGATGGCGAAATTGTCAGTGATGATGTAAAAGCACAAACAAAGCAAGTCTTAGAAAATGTAAAAGTTGTATTAAATGAAGCTGGATCAAACATAGATTCAGTAATTAAAGCAACAATATTCATTGCTGATATGAATGAATTTCAAAATATAAATGAAGTTTATGGTGAATATTTTGCGGAACATCAACCGGCAAGAAGTTGTGTTGAAGTCGCAAGATTGCCTAAAGATGTAAAAGTTGAAATTGAAGTCATCGCAGAAGTGAAGTAATTTAAAGGATTTATAATTTTTGATGAAATTGTTAAGCTTCTAACAAAGAGATACTAGGGGGGCTCACTACATGAAAGTGACAGATGTAAGACTTAGAAAAATACAAACAGATGGAAGAATGAAAGCTTTAGTTTCAATAACTCTAGATGAATCATTTGTGGTGCATGATTTAAGAGTGATTGAAGGCAACTCAGGTCTATTCGTCGCAATGCCAAGTAAAAGAACACCAGATGGTGAATTTCGTGATATCGCGCATCCAATTAATTCAGAAATGAGACAAGAAATTCAAGATGCGGTTATGAAAGTTTATGACGAAACGGATGAAGTTATCCCTGATAAAAATGCTCAATCATCAGAAGAAACAAATGACGAAGCTTAATATATAAGACGAATCAAATTAAAAAAAGGGTTTGGGATATAAATCTCAATCTCAAAATAAAAAAGACTAATCCGTATACCAATGGATTAGTCTTTTTTTGTATTAAATATCTTGCGATTTCATCCGTGCATGCTTGCCTGGGGATATGGCTCGAGCCTGTAGTCTCTCGCTCATATCATTTCCTTGGGCGTCAGCACGATATAAAATCGCTATAAGTGATGTACTTATGTATAAAGAGAAAAATACTTTTACATTAGTAAATATCTATTGATAAATTTAAAAAGTATTTACCTTATAAAAATTTTAATGTGGTTTAATCTACGCTTCTAAGTGAAACTACCATTTTTACTTTCATTAAATATTATAAATATATATGATATGTTAGTTTTTTGTATTAAATATCTTGCGATTTCACCCGTGTATGCTTGCCTAGGGATATGGTTCGAGCCTGTAGTCTCTCACTCATATCATTTCCTTGGGCGTCAGCACGATATAAAATCGCTATAAGTGTAAAGAGAAATCACATTTATATAAAATGATTAATTACTTTAGTTGGATTTTCATTAACGAAAATCCAACCGTTTTGTGTATTAAACTAAAATATGAATATAAAGAATTGAAATAATTTATTATAATGAAAAGGTGACAAAAAATATATTTTTGCTTTTACAAATGAATAATAAATGGCTTAATATAATTACAAGTTATTTTAATAATTAGAAAAACTGACATTTAAATTAATAACGCCACGACCTCTGAAGCGCATTAGTATTTATAAAGTATGACATAAGTTTATGACAATCATTTTATTATGATTTATGGAAGTCAAAGATGACAATTATGAATATGTTTAGGAGAAAGAAAATAACTTGAATTGTTTCCATTGTATAACATTAGGGTTTTGAGCCTTGAAAGTGGTACTAGCGTTAAATTATAATAATATAGAAGTGTATAATTTAATGGAGGGTTACACACATGCAAAGACATGCAATAGTACTTGCAGCTGGAAAAGGTACACGTATGAAATCTAAGAAATACAAAGTACTACATGAGGTTGCGGGCAAATCAATGATTGAACATGTCGTTGATAACGTTAAACAATCTGGAGTAGAAAATCTTGTGACCATTGTTGGCCACGGTGCAGAAAGCGTGAAAGAAACGTTGGGAGATACATCTTTATATAGTTTCCAAAACGAACAACTCGGTACTGCACATGCCGTTAAAATGGCGAGTGAGCACTTGAAAGACGAACAAGGTACAACATTAGTGGTTTGTGGCGATACGCCGTTAATAAGTGCAGAAACGCTTAAATCACTATTAGAACACCATGAAAGCAATCAAGCTGATGCAACAGTTTTATCAGCGACGACAAGTAATCCTTATGGTTATGGTCGTATTGTGAGAGATGGCAATGATCACTTAGTTAAGATTGTAGAGCAGAAAGATGCTACAGTAGAAGAACAACAAATCAATGAAATTAGCTCAGGTATTTTTGCATTTGATAATAAATTGCTTTTTGAAAAATTAGAACTGGTAAAAAATGATAATGTTCAAGCTGAGTATTATTTACCTGATGTTTTGTCTCTTATTTTACAGGAGCAAGGAACGGTTGAAATCTATCGTACAGATGACTTTGAAGAAATTATGGGTGTCAACGATCGTGTAATGTTAAGTGAGGCAGAGGCAGCTTATAGAAAACGTATCAATGACTACCATATGAGAAATGGTGTAACACTTATTGATCCTGCTACTACATATATAGGTGCAGATGTGAAATTAGCTATGGATGTTACAATTGAGGCAAATGTGAAATTAGCTGGTAACTGTGTAATTGGTGAAGATACGATTGTTGGCCAAAACACAGAAATTCATAATAGTAAAATAGGTTCTAACGTTACAATTAAACAATCGGTTATCAACGAAGCGGTTGTAGGCGACAATACTACAATTGGTCCGTTTGCCCAGTTAAGACCTGGAGCAGACTTAGGTGAAAGTGTTAAAGTTGGAAACTTTGTAGAAGTTAAGAAATCAGTCGTTAAAACAGGTGCTAAATTACCACATTTAAGTTATATTGGTGATGCAGAAATTGGTGAACGTACCAACTTAGGTTGCGGTTCTATCACAGTGAATTATGACGGTAAGCATAAATCCAAAACGATCATCGGCAATGATTCATTTATAGGTTGTAATACCAACTTAGTAGCACCAGTAACTTTAGGTGATAGATCATTTATAGCTGCAGGTTCTACAATTACTGATAACGTGCCACATGACAGTTTAGCATTAGCAAGAGCGAGACAAACAACTAAAGAAGGTTATTTAAAAAAATAGACACGATTAGATTACGATTCTAATCATATATATACAATGTAGATGTAAGGAAGACCTCAATCGACATTTTGTAGATTAATGAGATAAATATAACTTTGTCTATGAACGAAACTAATTGAATGAATTAATTGGAGGACTATAAATGTTAAACAATGAGTATAAGAATTCTGCTTTGAAAATATTCTCTTTAAAAGGTAATGAACCCTTAGCCCAAGAAGTAGCAGATAATGTTGGAATCGAGCTAGGTAAATGTTCTGTAAAACGTTTTAGCGATGGAGAAATTCAAATTAATATTGAAGAAAGTATTCGTGGTTGTGATGTATTTATTATTCAACCGACTTCTAATCCAGTAAACTTACATTTAATGGAATTATTAATTATGATAGATGCTTGTAAACGTGCTTCAGCAGCTAATATTAATATTGTGGTGCCATACTATGGTTACGCTCGTCAAGATAGAAAAGCGCGCAGCCGTGAACCAATTACAGCGAAATTAGTTGCAAACTTAATTGAAACTGCTGGCGCAGATCGCATGATTGCATTAGACTTACATGCACCACAAATCCAAGGATTCTTTAATATGCCAATAGACCACTTAATGGGTGTTCCGATTTTAGCAGAATATTTCCAAAATGATACAGACATTGATCCAGAAGAATGTGTCGTAGTTTCTCCAGATCATGGTGGTGTAACTAGAGCACGTAAACTTGCAGATATTCTAAAAACACCAATTGCAATCATAGATAAACGACGTCCTAAACCTAATGTAGCTGAAGTAATGAATATCGTTGGAGAAATTGAAGGTCGCACAGCGATAATTATTGATGATATCATCGATACAGCTGGTACGATTACATTAGCAGCTCAAGCGCTAAAAGACAAAGGTGCTAAAGATGTTTACGCATGTTGTACACACCCTGTATTATCAGGCCCAGCTAAAGAACGTATTGAAAATTCAGCGATTAAAGAGTTAGTCGTTACAAATTCAATTCAATTAGATGAAAACCGTAAACCAGCTAATACTAAGGAACTGTCAGTAGCAGGTTTATTAGCACAAGCTATTGTGCGCGTATATGAAAGAGAATCTGTTAGTGTGCTATTTGACTAATTAGTGCAATAGTTGTATAATTATTCCGTTCGTGATTTCAATTCACGATTAAATAAACACTTGCAAGCAACATTGTGTTGATGGGTAAGTGAGGGGTTCTTATTATCATAATAAGAACAAAAAATGAAAGGTGGAAATAATATGGCTTCATTAAAGTCAATTATTCGTCAAGGTAAACAAACACGTTCAGACCTTAAAACACTTAGAAAAATTGGTAAAGTACCTGCAATCGTTTATGGTTACGGTACAAAAAATACTTCAGTAAAAGTTGATGAAGTAGAATTTATCAAAGTTATTCGTGAAGTTGGACGTAACGGTGTTATCGAATTAGGTGTAGGTTCTAAAACAATTAAAGTAATGGTTTCAGACTATCAATTCGATCCACTTAAAAACCAAATTACTCACATTGACTTCTTAGCAATCAATATGAGTGAAGAACGTACTGTTGAAGTACCAGTTCAACTTACTGGTGAGGCAGTAGGAGCTAAAGAAGGTGGCGTTGTTGAACAACCATTATTCGACCTTGAAGTAACTGCGACACCAGACAATATCCCTGAATCTATCGAAATTGACATCAGTGAATTAGATGTTAACGATAGCTACTCAGTTGCAGATATTAAAGTTTCAGGTGATTTCACAATCGAAAATGACCCTGAAGAATCTGTAGTAACAGTAGTTCCTCCAACTGAAGAACCTACTGAAGAAGAAATCGAAGCTATGGAAGGCGAATCAGAAACTGAAGAGCCAGAAGTTGTTGGTGAAGAAAAAGAAGACGAAGAAGAAGAGAAAGAAGAAGAGTAATTTCTCTGACGTCATTCTAATACACACGATTTCAATAAGAAAAAATAATCTTAAAAAGCACCATGCTTAATTCGTTAAGCTGGTGTTTTTTTATGTTAATATAGTGAATGATATGAAAATAAAAAAAACAAACGGTATAACGTTGTGAAATAATAAATGTTTTTGAGTGAATACAACAATTGGAGGTAACATAATGAAATGTATTGTAGGTTTGGGCAATATTGGTAAACGCTTTGAGCTGACAAAACATAATATCGGTTTTGAAGTTATTGATTATATGTTAGAACACAATCAATTTAAATTAGATAAACAAAAGTATAAAGGTGCCTATACAATAGAACGTTTAGCTGGTGAAAAAGTGATGTTTATAGAACCAATGACAATGATGAATTTGTCTGGTGATGCTGTAGGGCCACTGATGAAGTACTATGACATTGATATAGACGATTTACTTGTACTATATGATGATTTGGATTTACCACAAGGTGAAATTCGCTTACGACAAAAGGGTAGTGCCGGTGGTCATAATGGTATGAAGTCGATTATTCAAGCTTTAGGTACAGACCAATTCAAACGCATTCGTATTGGTGTTGATCGTCCTTCCAATGGCATGTCGATTGTTGATTATGTATTACAAAAATTTTCGAAGCAAGAAATGGATACAATGAATAAAGTAATAGAACATTCAGCACGTGCAGTAGAAGCTTATATTGAAAGTTCTCGTTTTGACCGTGTGATGAATGAGTTTAATGGTGAGGTCAAGTGAAATCAATAATTACAGAATATATTAAAAAAGATAAACGCTATCAAGAGTTAAATGAAGTATTTGGTGAAGCAAACGTATTGGTTACTGGACTATCTAGTTCGGCGAAGGCAACAATCATAGCCGAAAAGTTTATTCATAGTTCAAAACAATTACTTGTAGTAACGAACAACTTGTATCAAGCAGACAAACTAGAGAGTGACTTGCAACAATATGTTGATACAGATGATATTTACAAGTATCCAATGCAAGATATTATGACAGAAGAATTTTCAACCCAAAGCCCCCAATTCATGAGCGAACGTGTACGTACTTTAACGGCACTTGCTCAAGAAAAGAGAGGGTTATTTATCGTACCGCTAAATGGTTTTAAAAAATGGTTAACACCTGTTGAAATGTGGAGAGCACATCAACTCAAACTTTCCATTGGTGATGATATTGATATTGATGAATTTTTAAACAAACTTGTAAACATGGGATATCGCAGAGAGAGTGTCGTATCGCATATTGGTGAATTCTCGTTACGTGGTGGCATTATTGACATATATCCGTTAATAGGTTTACCAGTAAGAATCGAATTATTTGATACAGAAGTAGATTCAATTCGAAACTTTGATGTGGAGACGCAACGTTCGGAAGAAAATTTAGACCATGTAGACATTACAACTGCCAGTGATTACATCATTACAGATGAAGTATTAAAGCACACTAAATCAAAATTAAAAGAAGCATATGAGTATACACGTCCAAAAATAGATAAATCTGTACGTAATGACTTAAAAGAAACATATGAAAGTTTTCAACTTTTTGAATCTTCTTTATTTGACCATCAAGTATTACGTAGACTCGCTGCTTTTATGTACGAATCCCCTGCAACCATTATTGATTACTTTAAATCTGATGCGATTGTAGCAGTTGATGAATATAATAGAATCAAAGAAACTGAAACAACACTGGTTTCTGAAGCTGAAGAATTTATGCAGAGTTTAATTGAAAGCGGCAAAGGGTTTATCGGACAGAATTTCTTACAATATGACGGGTTTGAGTCACTATTAAATCGATATCCAGTTACGTATTTTACTTTGTTCACTGCAACGATGCCGGTAGAACTCAACACAATCATTAAATTTTCATGTAAGCCAGTACAACAATTTTATGGCCAATATGATATTATGCGTTCCGAATTCCAACGCTTTATCCAAAATGATTATACGATTGTTGTATTAGCAGAAACTGAATCAAAAAAAGAGCGCATTCAATCAATGTTAAATGAAATGCACATACCAACATTTATAGATACGCCAAGTGCACAAAGTGAAGGTGGTAGTGCAATCATCACTGAAGGTAGCCTATCAGAAGGTTTTGAATTACCATATATGCACCTTGTTGTTGTAACAGAACGTGAATTATTTAAATCAAAACAAAAGAAAAAAGCAAAACAACATAAGAAATTAACAAATGCAGAAAAAATTAAATCATATCAAGATTTGAAAGTCGGAGATTTTGTTGTTCATGTTCACCATGGTGTAGGTAAATATTTAGGTGTCGAAACACTTGAAGTTGGCGGCGTTCATAAAGATTATATAAAACTGCAATACAAAGGTACCGATCAATTATTTGTACCAGTAGATCAAATGGATCAAGTACAAAAATATGTTGCTTCCGAAGATAAATCACCCAAATTAAATAAACTTGGTGGTACAGAATGGAAGAAAACAAAAGCTAAAGTTCAACAAAATGTTGAAGATATGGCTGATGAATTAATAGAATTATATAAAGAAAGAGAAATGTCAGTTGGTTATAAATATGGACCAGATACACCACAACAAAATGATTTTGAAATTGACTTCCCTTATGAATTAACGCCAGACCAAGGCAAGTCCATTGAAGAGATTAAACAAGATATGGAAATTGAACGACCAATGGATAGATTATTATGTGGTGATGTTGGTTACGGAAAAACAGAAGTTGCGGTACGAGCAGCTTTTAAAGCTGTAATGGAAGGTAAACAAGTAGCCTTTCTTGTGCCTACGACAATCTTAGCGCAACAACACTATGAAACTTTAATCGAGCGCATGCAAGATTTTCCTATAGAAATCCAACTGATTAGTAGATTTAGAACTACTAAGGAAGTTAAAGAGGTTAAAGAGGGACTTAAATCAGGATATGTTGATATCGTTGTTGGTACGCATAAATTGTTAGGTAAAGATATTCATTATAAAGATTTGGGCTTACTCATCGTAGATGAAGAACAACGTTTTGGCGTAAGACACAAAGAAAAGATTAAGTCACTTAAGACAAATGTTGATGTATTAACTTTAACTGCAACACCGATTCCGAGAACCCTACATATGAGTATGTTGGGCGTGCGTGATTTATCGGTCATTGAAACACCACCAGAAAATCGTTTTCCTGTGCAAACGTATGTATTAGAGCAAAATATGAATTTTATTAAAGAAGCTTTAGAAAGAGAATTATCACGTGAGGGCCAGGTTTTTTACTTATACAATAAAGTGCAATCGATTTATGAAAAACGCGAACAATTGCAAATGTTAATGCCAGAAGCAAATATCGGTGTGGCACACGGTCAAATGAATGAACGTGATTTAGAAGAAACGATGTTGAGCTTTATCAACCATGAATTTGATATTCTTGTAACGACAACGATTATCGAAACTGGCGTAGACGTTCCAAATGCCAATACTTTAATTATCGAAGATGCCGATAAATTTGGATTGAGCCAATTATATCAATTACGAGGACGTGTGGGGCGTTCAAGTCGTATAGGTTATGCATATTTCTTACATCCATCTAACAAGGTATTATCAGAGACTGCTGAAGAAAGACTACAGGCAATCAAAGAATTTACTGAATTAGGTTCCGGTTTTAAAATTGCAATGCGGGATTTAAATATTCGAGGTGCAGGGAATCTTTTAGGTAAACAACAACATGGATTTATTGACTCCGTAGGCTTTGATTTATACTCACAAATGTTAGAAGAAGCGGTGAATGAAAAACGAGGTATTAAAGAAGAACAACCTGATGCTCCCGAAGTTGAAATTGAACTAAATATTGATGCTTATTTACCAGCTGAATATATTCCAAATGAACAGGCAAAAATAGAAATTTATAAAAAATTACGTAAAATTGAGACGGAATCGCAATTGATGGATGTTAAAGATGAGCTGATTGACCGCTTTAATGATTATCCAGTTGAGGTTGAAAGATTGCTAGAAATGATGGAAATAAAAGTGCATGCGTTGAATGCAGGTGTAACACTTATTAAAGATGTAGGTAAAAAAATAGAGATTTATTTATCCGAAAAAGGCACTACAGACATCAATGGTGAAGCACTCTTTAAACAAACCCAACCACTTGGACGTGCAATGAAAGTTGGTGTTCAAGATGGTAAAATGAAAGTGACACTCAATAAAGATAAAGTATGGTTAGATAGTTTGAAATTCTTAGCGAAATGTTTAGAAGAAAGTATGGTTATACCAGATGAACGTTAAATCTGAAACAAAAGGTGTTTTTAATGGCGTTGTTGTACTAACTATAGCGCTTATCATTGTTAAAGTATTAAGTGCGTTGTACCGTGTGCCTTATCAAAATATACTAGGAGATGAAGGTCTATACGCTTATCAACAAGTATATCCAATAGTAGCTTTAGGTGTTATTTTATCGATGAATGCCATTCCTAGTGCAGTCACTCAAACTTTTAGCGCAAGCGGACAACCCAATCAATATACACGCGTGTTATTAAGGTTACAATTTGCTGGTGTTATCTTTTTCTTAGTTTTATTTACTTGTGCACATTGGGTTGCTTTTCTAATGGGAGATGTCAATTTAGCACCTATGTTAAGGGCGGCAAGTGTCAGCTTTTTATTTGTTGGCATACTTGGTGTCTATAGGGGTTACTATCAGGCACACCATGAGATGAACATACCTGCAATTTCCCAGGTTATAGAACAATTTATTCGTGTCGTAATTATCATGATTGCCATTGTGATGTTTATGAGTCATTCATGGAGTATATATCGTGCAGGTACATTAGCGATTGTTGGTTCAGGTATTGGTTTTTTAGCATCTAGTTTGTTTCTAATACAACGGAAACCTTTTAAATTATCTAGAGCACATGCCAGTGTTGATGTTGCTTGGAAAAAGTTAACGCTAGGTATTGTTGTATTCGCGGTGAGCCAATTGATCGTTATTGTATGGCAAGTGGTGGATAGTTTTACAGTGATACATGCACTTCAAATGACTGGTTTAGATTTTGACGAAGCAACTATTTTTAAAGGCATTTATGACCGCGGTGCCTCTTTTATACAGATGGGGTTAATTGTAACGACGACGTTCTGTTTTGTGCTTATTCCATTACTAACAGATGCATTAAAAACAAAGCAACATATACTGGTGAATCGCTATGCTAATGCATCGATAAAGATTACGATTTTATTTAGTGTGGCAGCAGCTATAGGTTTGATCAATTTGCTCCCTGTAATGAACAGTGTGTTCTTCAAAAACGATAGTTTGAACGGAACGTTATCCGTATATATGCTTACAGTTATATGTGTATCTCTTATAATGATGGATATTGCTTTATTACAAGTGAAAAATCGCGTTAAAGTTATTTTGTTCGCATTTGGCATTGGTGTTGTGGTCAAAGCGATATTGAATATGGTTTTAATACCACAACTTTCAATTTTCGGTGCCAGTCTAAGTACTGTCATTTCATTGCTGTTATTTGTGTGGGTTTTACAGTATCAAGTATTAAAAATGTATCATTTCCAAACAATGAAAAAATTCATTGTTAAATTAGCGGGTACAATGATGCTATTATCTATCACAGTACAAATAGTCATGTTTCTTATTCCAGGAGAAGGTAGAATGCAAGGTTTAGTCGAATTAGCCATAGCAGCTACCATTGGCGTTATTGTAGTGATTTTTTCTATCGTACGCATGCAATTATTAAGTTTTAGAGAACTCAAACATCTACCTTTTGGAGATAAACTATTCCATATGAAAAGAGGGAAACATTAATGACAAATAAAATAACAGTTGTTGGATTAGGCAATTACGGTATTGAGGATTTACCATTAGGGATTTATAAATTTTTGAAAAAGCAAACATTAGTTTATACACGTACCTTTGACCACCCAGTCATCCAAGACTTAACAATGGAAGGTATCAATATTGAAAGCTTTGATCAAGAATATAAAAATCATGACGCTTTTCAAAATGTATATGAAGCTATTGTGTCAAAATTGATAAATACTGCAAAAGACAATAATATTGTATATACAGTACCAGGCCATCCACGTGTAGCTGAGACAACAACTGTGTATTTAGAACAATATGCACAAAAACATTCTGATATAGAAGTTGAAATATTAGGTGGTAAAAGCTTTATAGACGATATATTTGAAGCGGTGAAGGTTGATCCTAACGATGGTTTTACAATGTTAGATGCAACAGATCTTCAAAAAGAAAAATTGAATATTCGTACACATACACTTATCACACAAGTTTATAGTGGAATGGTCGCTGGTGATTTAAAAGTGACATTGATGGAACGTTATAGTGATGATCAACTTGTTTATATCGTAGATGGTGCCAGAAATAATTATGCCAACGTTATCAAAACACCGTTATATGAAATAGATCATTACGACGAAGTTTTTAACAATATAACTAGTGTATTTATTCCAAAAGTGGAAATTGAAGAAACATACTTTGGTGATTTTAACTATGCAGTTGGTATCATTGACCACTTAGTAGATGACGAGAAAGGTTGCCCATGGGATAAAGTTCAAACACATCATACTTTAAAACGTTATTTGTTGGAAGAAACATTCGAATTGTTTGAAGCGATAGATAATGAAGACGATTGGCACATGATAGAAGAGTTAGGAGACATTCTATTACAGGTATTACTACATGCAAGCATAGGAAAAAAAGAAGGTTATATGGATATTAATGAAGTGATACAAAGTCTTTCAGAAAAAATGATACGTAGACATCCACATGTTTTTGGTGATGCAAAAGCAGAAACAGAAGAAGATTTAAAAAATATTTGGTCTAATGCTAAGTCTAAGGAAGGTAAAGAACAGCGTGTGAAATTTGAGAAAGTATTTGCAGACCACTTCTTAGCATTGTATGATAAAACAAAAAATAAATCGTTAGATGAAAATGCTTTAAAACGAATTTTAGAGCAAGGAGGAAAATAATGATGAGATTAGATAAATATCTCAAAGTTTCAAGATTAGTAAAGCGTCGTACATTAGCAAAAGAAATCAGTGATCAAGGACGTATTACTGTAAATGGCGTAGTTGCTAAAGCAGGTACTGATGTAAAAGAAACAGATGAACTCGTTATTCGATTTGGACAAAAAATTGTAACAATTAAAGTCACAGGTTTGAGCGAACATGCAACAAAAGAAAATGCAAAAGGTATGTATGAACTCATTAAAGAAGAAAAAGTTAGTGAAATATAAACATAGGAGGTGACAAGCAAATGAATAAAAAAGTTGAAAATATAGGCAATACGTATACTTCAGCAGAAAACAAAAAAAAGCAGCAGCAACAAATGAGAAAGCGTGTTGTTCGTAAACGTATCACTTTATTTGGTGGTATTTTACTACTGATTATTATCATTTTAGCCATCATGCTTGTCACTCAAAAACAAAGTAACAATGAAGATTCAGTTGAACGTCAACAAAAAGAACAAAAGTATCAAAAGCAACAAGATGAAGAATTAGCACTAAAAGAACAATTAAATAATTTAAATGATAAAGATTATATTGAAAAAGTTGCACGTGATGATTACTATCTAAGTAATGATGGGGAAGTTATTTTCAAATTGCCTGGAGATAATAAATCTGACACTAAATCTAAGGCGCAAAATGATGATAAATAAGTGAATTTAATTTTTTGCATCATTATACCATTGTTAATTTATGCAAACAGGCATATAATAGGGTTAAAATCGAAACGAATCGGGAGGATTTATTTATAATATGTCAATCGAAGTAGGAAACAAGCTTAAAGGTAAAGTCACTGGAATTAAAAAGTTTGGCGCTTTTGTCGAACTTCCAGAAGGAAAGAGTGGCTTAGTTCACATAAGTGAAGTTGCAGATAACTACGTTGAAAACGTAGAAGATCACTTATCTGTTGGTGATGAAGTTGAAGTTAAAGTGCTTTCAATTGCTGATGATGGAAAAATTAGTTTATCTATCAAAAAAGCAAAAGATCGTCCACGTAGACCTCAAAGCAAACCAAATTATAAACAACCTCAACCTAAAGGTGAGGACTTTGAAAAGAAACTAACAAACTTCTTAAAAGATAGCGAAGATAAATTGACTTCTATTAAGCGTCAAACGGAATCTAGACGTGGTGGAAAAGGCGCTAGACGCTAAAATATATAAAATAAGACTGTTCCCAAGAGAACTGAAATTAATTGTTAAGTACAACATTTAATATGATTTTAATGACGTTTGACTTTGACAATAAATGACTGTTTTCTTACTTAAGGAAACAGTCTATTTTTTGTTGTGTACAGACGTTGCAACGTACATGTAAAACTCAAAGGTAAAAAATCTTTCGCATTGTGACATAGGAGGTAAGCTATGGTAGAAGTTAATGCTGATGGTTGGAATAAAGACCAACATATTGTGTTAGCCGTTTCAACGGGGATTGATAGCATGGTATTATTGCACAACTTAATTAATCAGTTGTCTCAATCGTATAGAAAATTAACTTGCTTACATGTGAATCATAATATTCGTGATATTGCACAAGAAGAAGAATCATTTATAAGAAAATATTGTGAGTCGTATCAAATTCCATTGTTCGTGCATCATTTAGATTTATCGAAAGTCATTGAACAAGGTAACAGCATTGAAAATATTGCAAGGAACGAACGATATCAATGGTTTGATGATATGATGGTGGAGCTGGATGCGGACGTCTTATTAACCGCACATCATCAAGATGATCAAATTGAGACTATCTTTTATCGGTTGATGACTGGACGTTCAACTAGAAGTAGTTTAGGTATGTCATATCTGACTTCACGAGACGCTTATATGTTGTGCAAACCATTGTTAGAAACAACAAAAGCGGACATTCGAAACTATCAGCAAAATTATGAGGTACCTTATTATGAAGACGAGACAAACGCTGAAAATCATTATGTAAGAAATGATATTCGTAATCGTATTTTACCTGCCATCGATAGCAATCTCCATTTATCTACAAAACAGTTACTTAAGTTGAAAGATTGGCATGATATGCAACTGCAAGCATTACATGACAATGCGTTACATTTTATAGAAACTCATGTTCATGAAAATGCTGATAAGACAGAAACAGTAATTCCAAGAGTTGCATTTTCTAATTTAAATCATAATATTAAAATAATTATTTTAGATAAAATATTTTCAAAATTACAGGTTACGACATCAATGACTGAAAAAATGTACGAATCCTGGTTTCAGCAACTCGAAGGCAAAGTTACTCAATGTACAATATATACAACGGATAAATGGAATATTTATATCGCTTATGATAAATTTATAATAATGGCAAATTATGATAAATGTCTTGTGCCAACAAAGATTTTGCAACCAGGCTTATATCACTATGGTCATTATAGTATAGACATAACAGATAATTTTCCAAAAGATGATTATCCGTTAGTCGTTAGAACTAGAAATAATGGAGATAAATTCAAACTAAATGGTGTAAAAGGACATAAAAAAGTTAGTCGATTACTTATTGATCGCAAAATTATACAAACTGAGCGAAACCAATTACCAATTTTAGTCAATGCAGATGAAACAATTATTGCTATAGGTACGTTATACTTAAATAATGAATATAAAGATACTATTTTCATACGAAATACGGGAGAGGAATGAAATTATGCGAGATGATTTAAAGGAAATATTAATGGATGAGGCAGAAATAGAACAAATATGTAAAGACTTGGGTGCAAAAATTACTGAAGCATATGCAGGTAAACCACTTGTCTGTATAGGTATCTTGAAAGGGTCAGTAATGTTTATGACAGACCTCATCAAACATATTGATACACATTTAGCTATCGATTTTATGGATGTTTCTAGTTACCATGGCGGTACTGAATCAACGGGTGAAGTACAAATACTTAAAGATTTAAGTGGTTCAATAGAAGGAAAAGACATCTTGATTATTGAAGACATTTTAGAAACAGGAACAACATTAAAATCAATAACTGAATTATTGGAATCAAGAAAAGTCAATTCACTGGAAATTGTAACATTATTAGACAAACCAAATCGTCGCAAAGCGGATATCGAAGCAAAATATGTAGGTAAAAAAATTCCAGATGAATTCGTAGTAGGCTACGGATTAGATTATGCTGAAAATTATAGAAACCTACCATATATTGGTACACTTAAACCAGAAATTTATTCAAAATAAGCAGTACAATTTAATCGTATGAAATATTGTTATATACTGTAAAACGTAATCGGATTAAATGAGTCGATATACATAGTATGTTGATAAAATACGAGGACATATACGTAAATCATTTAAAGAATAGATTATAAAGTATATGTTAACTGTTTGTATATCAAAATAAAAAAGTATAAAAATAACAGGAACTGTAACGTACATACAAAAGTAGAATTACTAGCCCAACACTTGTGTATTGTGTTACAATTTTTGTTAGTTTTATTATTGAAGTAGGAGGAAACGACGCATGCAGAAAGCCTTTCGTAACGTGCTAGTTATCGCAATCATTGGCGTTATTATATTTGGCTTGTTTTCGTGGCTAAATGGTAACGGAAATATGCCAAAACAGCTTACATATAATCAATTTGTTAAGCAATTAGATAAAGGTGAATTGAAATCCTTAGAAATTCAGCCAGAACAAAATGTATATATGGTAAGTGGTAAAACTAAAAAAGATGAAGATTATTCTTCAACTATTTTATATAATAATGATAAAGAGCTTGAAAAAATAACAGATAAAGCACAAAGTCAAGATGGATTGAAATTTACGGTTAAAGAAGAAGAAAAACAAAGCGTATTTGTAAGCATCTTAACTACGTTAATTCCAGTTTTAATCATAGCCTTATTATTTATTTTCTTCCTTAGTCAAGCACAAGGAGGCGGCGGTGGCGGCGGTCGCATGATGAACTTTGGTAAATCCAAAGCTAAAATGTACGACAGTCAGAAAAAACGTGTACGCTTCTCAGATGTAGCTGGCGCAGATGAAGAAAAACAAGAATTAATAGAAATTGTTGACTTCTTAAAAGATAATAAACAATTTAAACAAATGGGTTCTAGAATTCCTAAAGGTGTTTTACTAGTAGGACCTCCAGGTACAGGTAAAACCTTATTAGCTCGTGCAGTAGCTGGTGAAGCTGGTACACCATTCTTCTCAATCAGTGGTTCAGACTTCGTTGAGATGTTTGTAGGTGTCGGCGCAAGCCGTGTACGTGACCTATTTGAAAATGCTAAGAAAAACGCACCTTGTATTATCTTTATTGACGAAATCGACGCAGTTGGTCGTCAACGTGGTGCAGGTGTTGGTGGCGGACACGATGAACGTGAACAAACGTTAAACCAATTACTAGTTGAAATGGATGGATTCGGTGAAAATGAAGGCATCATTATGATTGCTGCTACAAACCGTCCTGATATTTTAGACCCAGCATTATTACGTCCTGGTCGTTTCGATAGACAAATTCAAGTTGGTCGTCCAGACGTAAAAGGACGTGAAGCTATTCTACATGTCCATGCTAGAAATAAACCACTTGATGAAACAGTAGACTTAAAAGCAGTATCTCAAAGAACACCTGGTTTCTCTGGTGCAGATTTAGAAAACTTGCTGAACGAAGCATCATTAGTTGCAGTACGTGAAGGTAAGAAGAAAATAGATATGCGTGATATTGAAGAAGCAACTGACCGTGTGATTGCTGGTCCTGCTAAAAAATCACGTGTCATTTCTGAAAAAGAACGTAATATCGTAGCACACCATGAGGCAGGCCATACTATTATTGGTATGGTGCTTGATGAAGCAGAGGTTGTCCATAAGGTTACCATCGTACCACGTGGCCAAGCTGGTGGTTATGCAATGATGTTACCAAAACAAGATCGCTTCCTAATGACTGAGCCAGAATTACTAGATAAAATTTGTGGTTTGCTAGGTGGGCGAGTTTCTGAAGATATTAATTTCAACGAAGTATCAACAGGTGCTTCAAATGACTTTGAACGTGCAACACAAATCGCACGTCAAATGGTTACTGAATATGGTATGAGTAAGAAACTTGGTACGGTACAATTCACAAGTAGCAGTAATGGACAAGTATTCTTAGGTAAAGACATGCAAGGCGATCCAGAATATTCTGGACAAATTGCGTATGAAATTGATAAAGAAGTTCAACGTATTATTAAAGAACAATACGAACGTTGTAAAAACATTCTTTTAGAACATCAATCACAATTACTTTTAATTGCTGAATCTTTATTAAAAGAAGAAACATTAGTTGCTGAGCAAATTCGTTCATTATTCTATGATGGTGTATTACCAGAAGTTGATTACGATGCAGCAGAAGTTGTTAGTGATCAAGAAAGTGAATTTAAAGAAGGTAAATACGGTAAATCTTATGAAGATGTACGAAAAGAACAACTAGAAGATGGTAAACAAGAAGAAGATCAACAAGAAGAAAAAGATATCGATAAAGAAAGTAAAGATAGCGAACATGACAATGATGACTCAGAAGATACAGGTCATGAGCAAGCGCCAAATATCGATAAACCTAGCAACCCAAGTGATCCTAACGATCCAAGCAATAGAAATTAATAACTGAACAAAAAGCTTCTTTCTGCTATCATATTGATGTGGAAAGAAGCTTTTTTAATATTTATCAATCGACCAAATTACAAACAGATATGTAGCAATTTTTTGACTGAACACTTACAATAAATTGCATTGATAAAAAGTATGATGAAATTCTATATAAAAATCAGAAAACAATTAAAACATTACAATGTATAAAAGGAGAAATTATAGAAATGACAAATGATTACATCGTTAAAGCATTGGCTTGCGAAGGACAAATAAGAGCATATAGTGCATTAACTACAGAAAGTATTCAAGAAGCACAATCAAGACATTATACTTGGCCGACAGCATCAGCTGCACTTGGCAGAACGATGACTGCAACGTTGATGATGGGTGCTATGTTAAAAGGTGAACAAAAATTAACAGTTACGGTTGATGGACAAGGACCAATCGGTAAAATTATAGCTGATGCTGATGCCAGTGGCCATGTAAGAGGGTACGTGACCCACCCACAGACTCACTTTCCTCTGAATAACGTTGGGAAGTTAGATGTTAGTAGAGCTGTTGGAACCAATGGTGCATTAACTGTAGTAAAAGACGTTGGAATGAAAGATTATTTCTCTGGTTCAAGTGAACTTGTATCCGGTGAATTAGGCGATGACTTCACTTATTACTTCGCAAAAAGTGAACAAGTGCCGTCATCTGTAGGACTAGGCGTATTAGTAAATCCTGATAATTCTATAAAAGCTGCAGGTGGTTTTATCATTCAAGTGATGCCTGGTGCAGAAGAAAAAACAATTAATAAATTAGAAACAGCAATCAACAATATGACACCAGTTTCGAAATTAATTGATCAAGGTTTAGCGCCAGAAGAAATTTTATATGAAATACTTGGTGAAGATGAAGTTCAAATTTTAGAAGAAATGCCTGCAAGTTTTGAATGTAATTGTGGCCACGAAAAGTTTTTGAATGCAATTAAAGGACTAGGTCAAGCTGAAATTGAAAGTATGATTAATGAAGATCATGGTGCAGAAGCAGAATGCCACTTTTGTAGAAGTAAATATCAATATACAGAAAATGAATTACAGGAATTATTAGAAAAGATGTAAAAAATCCTTTAAAATAATGTTCAAATCAGTATAAATTATAAAAATATTGTAATTTTCAATCTTCTTAGTTGTATTCAAATCAAAATCTGATAAAATATAAAGTATATCCGATAGAAAAAGTAGGTTTTAAACTTTTTAATGAAAAGGAGCAATACTTATGACAAACAAACCAGTAAATAATATCGTTGAGGTAATTGGTAATACGCCAGTAGTTAAATTAAACAATGTGGTGGATGAAAATGCTGCAGATGTTTATGTAAAATTAGAATATCAAAATCCAGGTGGCTCAGTTAAAGACCGTATTGCATTAGCAATGATTGAAGAGGCAGAGAAAGATGGAAAAATCAAACCAGGAGATACAATTGTAGAACCAACGAGTGGTAATACAGGTATAGGTTTAGCTTTTGTATGTGCTGCTAAAGGTTATAACGCAGTATTTACTATGCCAGAAACAATGAGTCAAGAACGTCGTAATTTATTGAAAGCTTATGGTGCAGAAGTTGTTTTAACACCAGGTTCAGAAGCAATGAAAGGCGCTATTAAAAAAGCAAAAGAATTAAAAGAAGAATTCGGCTATTATGAACCACAACAATTTGAAAACCCAGCTAACCCACGTGTGCATGAATTGACAACTGGTCCAGAATTGGTTGAACAATTTGAAGGGAAAACAATTGATTCATTCTTAGCAGGTGTTGGTACTGGTGGTACATTAACTGGTGCAGGTAAAGTATTGAAAGAGAAATACCCTGATATTAATCTTGTAGCTATTGAACCAGAAGATTCACCAGTATTAAGTGGTGGAGAACCAGGACCACATAAATTACAAGGTTTAGGAGCTGGCTTTGTACCAGATACTTTAGATACGAATGTCTATGACGAAGTTATAAAAGTAGGTAATGAAACAGCGATGGATATGTCTCGTAAAGTTGCTAAAGAAGAAGGTATACTTGGAGGTATTTCTTCAGGTGCAGCAATTTATGCAGCTATCGAAAAAGCAAAATCTTTAGGTAAAGGTAAAACAGTCGTTACTGTATTGCCAAGTAATGGTGAACGTTACCTTTCAACACCTTTATATTCATTTGAAGATTAAAAATATATTTATAAAACCGATCATGTGTAGATTTGATCAGTTTCAGACTGTCGACAAGGTTACTGACTTTGTCGACAGTTTTTTTGTGTGCTTTCTGTGAAGATTTTGTCGTTTTCTAGATTTTAGTATAATAATACGCCCATACGGAATTACATGTACAGCAGCTAATGTTAAGTTGAAGTATTGTAATGATTGTTAATGACGTGCTGATAGCGTCTATAAAATTAAGTAATTCAATGGAAATAGGTCAAAATGCGAAATGATTAATATATTTGAATGCGTTCTTGCCAATTACTGATTATTTAAATGGGTAAAATGAATTAGACTTAAATTTTTTGTTATATGAGCATTGCTTACTGAAAATTTTATAAATTAGCGTTATTATAGAATAGTGATTACTAAGCTAGCGATGAGGTATTTAACAGTGAAAGGAAGAAAGTAACGATGGCACATACAAAAATTATGGGCATATTAAACGTAACTCCAGATTCATTTTCTGATGGTGGTAAATATAATTCAGTAGAAAAGGCTGTTAAAAGGGCGGAAGAAATGATTGAAGAAGGTGTAGATATTATAGATGTTGGCGGTATATCTACACGTCCTGGCTACGAAGAAATCAGTGTAACTGAAGAATTGCAACGCGTAGTCCCAGTTGTAAAAGCACTCAGCCAATTAGACGTGCAACTTTCTATTGATACATATAGAAGTGAAGTGGCAGAAGCAGCGATGAAATTAGGCGCTACAATGATTAATGATCAGTGGGCTGGATTATATGACGAAAAAATCTTTGATATTGTATCTAAATATGAAGGCGAGATCATATTGATGCACAATGGTGATGGTAATCGAACAATGCCAGTTGTGGATGAAATGCTTCTACATTTATTGAAACAAGCAAATAAAGCAGAAATGGCAGGTATTCCCCAAGAAAAAGTTTGGATAGATCCTGGCATTGGTTTTGCAAAAACAAGAGATGAAGAAAAAGAAGTAATGGCACGCTTGGACGAGTTAATAGCTACGGATTATCCTGTACTATTAGCGACAAGTAGAAAAAGATTTATTAAAGAAATGATAGATAGAGACACACAAGCAACTGAAAGAGATGAAGCAACAGCCGCCACTACTGCATATGGTATAATGAAAGGTGTTAAAGGTGTGAGGGTTCATAATGTTATGCTCAACGCCCGTTTGGCTCAAAGCATGGATTATTTAAAGGAGAATGAGGATGAGAGACACGATATTTCTTAGCGGTATGAAATTTTATTGTTATCACGGTGCTTTACCAGCCGAAAATGAAATTGGCCAAATATTCATCGTAGATGTGACAATGAAAGTTGATTTAAGTCTTGCAGGTGAAACAGATAAAGTTACTGACACTGTTCACTATGGTGAAGTATATGAAGATGTTAAATCAATCATGGAAAGTAAACCAGTGAATTTAGTAGAGCATCTAGCTGAACGTATTGCAAAACGTATAAATTCACACTATAATCGTGTAATGGAAACGAAAGTTAGAATCACTAAAGAAAATCCACCTATACCAGGCCATTATGAAGGTGTAGGCGTAGAAATAGTGAGGGAGAATTTCTAATGTCATATGCATACTTAGGTTTAGGAAGTAACGTTGGAGATAGAGAAACACAGCTTAATCAAGCGATTCATATTTTGAATGAAACAGAAGGTATCAATGTAACACAAACATCCCTAATTTATGAAACTGATCCTGTAGGATATGTTGAGCAACCTCAATTTTTAAATCAATGTATTGAAATACAAACGACACTGACACCTCGTGATTTATTAAATGCATGCCTAGAAACAGAACAACAGTTGCATAGAGTGAGAGATATCAGATGGGGTCCTAGAACATTAGATGTTGATATTTTATTATTTGATAAACAAATTATAAATGAAGATGACTTGGTTATACCGCATCCACGTATGCTGGAACGTTCTTTCGTGCTCATACCACTCAATGATATTGCGCCAGATTTTACTGAACCTCATACAAACAAAAAAATTAGAAATTTAGTAACGTTAGATAATTCAGTGAAACAATATAAGGGTTAAGAAAGCAACGATGTATAAATTCAATGAGAATGAGTCCTAGCAAAGCATTTTTATTGAATAGCTATACTTGCAATTTTATTATATATTAATTGTGAAATTCATTTGATTTCTTCTATCATTATTTGGACGCGGTAGAAGCATGTTAAATCATTAATACAACTGATATAACAAGATTAACTCTAACTAGAACAACATGTATTGTATAACAATTGCAGTAATAGTTATATACACTGAATTGCTGCACAGTAAAAATGCGTATTTTAAAAATTGTTTCATTCATAAAGATTAAACAGATACTTTAGCATACGCTGAAATATATAAGCTTAAATTACTTTATTACATTCATGACCTCTAGTAAAATTGAAAATTGAAAAATTAGTGCTGAGTACATAGGGAAATACCCATCTTTGTATTTAAAAGATAGGGTGGTCATGGTAAAGTAAGAAATGATTGGAACAAATCAAGATACAATAACCATAAATGATAGATATTCCTCGCATTCTAACAAAAAGTAGGGGCTAAAATTAAAATAGAACAAGAAGTATAAAGGAGAGAAAGTTATGTCAGAAGAAATGAACGACCAAATGCAGGTGCGTCGTCAAAAAATGCAAGAGCTATACGATTTAGGTATCGATCCATTCGGCGGAAAATTTGTACGAACTTCAATGGCTACTCCGTTACATGAAGATTGGGATCAATTCTCTAAAGAAGAATTACAAGAAAAAGAAGAAGAGAGTCATGTCAGCATAGCTGGACGTTTAATGACGAAACGTGGTAAAGGTAAAGCAGGCTTTGCACACGTGCAAGATTTATCAGGTCAAATTCAAATTTATGTAAGAAAAGATCAAGTTGGAGAAGAACAATTTGAACTATGGAAATCAGCAGACCTAGGAGATATCGTAGGTATTGAAGGTGTTATGTTCAAAACAAACACTGGTGAATTGTCAGTCAAAGCAAAATCATTCACGCTTTTAACAAAAGCATTACGACCATTACCAGATAAATTCCACGGTTTACAAGATATTGAACAACGCTATCGTCAACGTTATTTAGACTTAATAACAAACCAAGATAGCACGCAAACTTTTATTAATAGAAGTAAAATTTTACAAGAAATGCGTAATTACTTAAACAATCAAGGATTCTTAGAAGTAGAAACACCAATGATGCACCAAATTGCAGGTGGAGCGGCAGCAAGACCATTTGTAACACATCATAATGCCTTAGATGCAACATTATATATGAGAATTGCAATAGAATTACATTTAAAACGATTAATTGTTGGTGGTTTAGAGAAAGTATATGAAATTGGTCGCGTGTTTAGAAACGAAGGTGTATCTACACGTCATAATCCAGAGTTCACAATGATTGAACTTTACGAAGCATATGCAAACTATCACGATATTATGGACTTAACAGAAGATATGATTAGACATATATCTAATAAAGTACTTGGCACTGCAAAAATTAATTATGGTGAAGAAATTATTGACTTAGAATCAAACTGGAAACGAGTTCACATGGCAGATGCTGTCAAAGAAGTAACAGGTATTGATTTCTTTAACGTTCAGAGTGACGAAGAAGCTAAAACACTTGCTAAAGAGCACGGTGTTGAAATAACTGACAATATGAAATACGGTCATATTTTAAACGAATTCTTTGAACAAAAAGTTGAAGAAACATTAATACAACCTACATTTATATATGGTCATCCAATAGAAATATCACCATTAGCAAAGAAAAATCCAGAAGACCCTCGATTTACGGATCGTTTTGAGTTGTTTATTGTAGGTAGAGAACATGGTAATGCATTTACAGAATTAAATGATCCTATAGATCAAAGAGAAAGATTTGAAGCGCAATTAGTTGAAAAAGAACAAGGTAATGATGAAGCACATGAAATGGACGAAGATTTCATTGAAGCATTAGAATATGGTATGCCTCCAACAGGTGGTTTAGGTATAGGTATTGATAGACTTGTTATGTTACTTACTGATTCAGCTTCAATTAGAGATGTATTATTATTCCCATACATGAGACAAAAATAATATAGATCAACTTAAATTAAGGGATTAAATATTGTGACTCACAGATAAGAGGCATGATGTTTAATCCTTTTTAATTATAAATCTGAACTTTAAACAAATGGAATAGAGCGATTTTTTTAACAACAAACTAAAAATAATAAAGTAATAAGATACAATTATGCATATTTATGCTATTTAAATATAAAAATATACCAAAAAAGGTATGGTAAACTGAGATTTCTTATGGTAAGATAATTCAAGTCGAGTTAAGTAAACGCGAATACGTGCGAAATAAAGTATATGTTTTAAATAAAAGTTACGAAAACCGTTGACTTTAATGAAAAAACATAGTATTATATAAAAGTCGTCAAAAACGAGCATTTACATAATGAGCATTAAGTAAAGAACTTGTGAATTTCTTTAAGATAGTGTAAAATTAACTATTGTAATTGATTAATAAACAATGTATCATACATTGAGTAAGTTATTTTGTCTGGTGGCTATAGTAAGGAGGTCACACCTGTTCCCATGCCGAACACAGAAGTTAAGCTCCTTAGCGCCGATGGTAGTCGGACTTACGTTCCGCAAGAGTAGGACGTTGCCAGGCTTTATAATAAATATGTGGAGGATTAGCTCAGCTGGGAGAGCATCTGCCTTACAAGCAGGGGGTCGGCGGTTCGAACCCGTCATCCTCCACCATTTTCAAAAGTGAATAGCCGGCCTAGCTCAACTGGTAGAGCAACTGACTTGTAATCAGTAGGTTGGGGGTTCAAGTCCTCTGGCCGGCACCATTTCATGAGCCATTAGCTCAGTTGGTAGAGCATCTGACTTTTAATCAGAGGGTCAGAGGTTCGAATCCTCTATGGCTCATCCAGTTTCATTTTGCAGAAGTAGTTCAGCGGTAGAATACGACCTTGCCAAGGTCGGGGTCGCGGGTTCGAATCCCGTCTTCTGCTCCATTATTTTGCCGGGGTGGCGGAACTGGCAGACGCACAGGACTTAAAATCCTGCGATGAGAGATCATCGTACCGGTTCGATTCCGGTCCTCGGCACCATCATTTTAATAGAGCGCCCATAGCTCAATTGGATAGAGTACTTGACTACGAATCAAGCGGTTATAGGTTCGACTCCTATTGGGCGCACCATTTTTAGAATGATTTTATGATAAATACGGGAAGTAGCTCAGCTTGGTAGAGCACTTGGTTTGGGACCAAGGGGTCGCAGGTTCGAATCCTGTCTTCCCGACTCTTATTTAAAAAGAATATGGGGGCTTAGCTCAGATGGGAGAGCGCCTGCTTTGCACGCAGGAGGTCAGCGGTTCGATCCCGCTAGTCTCCACCATATATATTTAAATGAACATTGAAAACTGAATTGCAATATGTCAACGTTAATTCCGATTTCAACATTAAATGTTGAATCAAAACAACGTGTTATTGATAACACAAATTAGTATTTTATGAGCTAATCAAACATCATATTTTTATGGAGAGTTTGATAATGGCTCAGGATGAACGATGGCGGCGTGACT
>NZ_JAESNB010000016.1:0-1376 GCF_017893435.1 Staphylococcus sp. GDB9P120P | reverse complement strand
ACTTTTGAAGAACAAAGACTTAATGATAGCCACTTCAGTGGCGATTGGTGCTGGTTTTAACTTGGATTAATTCCAAGTTAACAACCAATCCAAATCATTGATTTCGATATCGTGAAGTCAAAAGGAAATTCTATTACAAGTAATTTTTTGGTGGGGTTTGATTTTGAAATTTTAGCAATCACTTTTTTGATTGCTTGGTTTTGAATTTTTGTTTTGAGGAGAGACATTGGGGGGTACTACGACCCCCCCAATGGGTGCAATGTGCAATGTGAAAAAATCGACTTAAGCCTTGATATTATGGGGTTTTTGACAATTTTAGACACAAAACTTAACAAAAGTATTCATGAAAACTCTAGACTTTTATGGATAATATACTATATAATACAGAATAAGGATTTAAAAAGGAGGGGTTATAATGGCTCGAGAAAAAGTTGGAATAACATTAACACCTGTAACGATTGAAAGGCTGAAAGATATATCAGAAGAGATGGGATTGAGTAAATCTCAAGCGATATCTATGTTAATTAATAATTACTATATTGAAAAAGGTAAAAAGGGGGATAGAGACAGTGGAAAATAAAAAAAGAACCTAGCTCCCAAATAGCTAAGTTCTCTAAAATCTTTATTCAACACTGTTATTTTACCATGGCAAAATATATTAAAGCAAGAACGTGGGGAATGGTTGTATATCCACAATCTGCCCCTGAAAATTGGACAGAATTACTTGAAGAAACTTATTTACAATTCGCAATATCTCCTTTGCATGATAAAGATGTTAATCCTGATGGAGAAATTAAGAAAGAGCATTGGCATGTCATACTAATTTGGGATGGACCTGTTACTCAAAATGCAGCATCAAAAATTGCTGAGAAGGTAAATGCACCACAACCAGTTAAACTTGAAAGTGTTCGTGGAGCGTATAGGTATTTCACGCATATGGATAATCCTGAAAAGTATCAGTATGATGAAAAAGATATAAAAATCTATAATGGCTTTGATATTTCTAACTATATTGCTCTTACTAGAGAAGAAAAGTATGAAGCTATTTCAAGGATAAAGAAGATTATTATTAGTGAAAACGTAACAGAATATATAGATTTATTAAGTCTTTTAGAAGAAATGGATTATAACCTATTTAAAGTTGCTTGTGATAATACATTTACTATTAATGTTTTAGTTAGATCCAATAGACATAAACATGATAATTAATTTTGAATTAGCTAGCCACTATGGCTAGCTTTTTGCGTTAGCAAAAAAGGGGGATTGGGGGTTTACCCCCAACAAGTGTATTTGCAGAACGAAATGAGCGTTAGCGAATGAAGTGGCTAGCAAATACAATGCTTGCCAAACCAAAAAATTACTTGTGATAGGAGAAA
>NZ_JAESNB010000015.1:3546-4630 GCF_017893435.1 Staphylococcus sp. GDB9P120P | reverse complement strand
CACACAATCTGTGATAGTTCAGCATGTACTTAGATAACATTTTATAATTTACATCTTGATACTCAATAATCATATAGCAAGCACCTCACGTTCATTTTGCAGGCTTTCACGTTTTGTTTCGATATAGTCATTATAAATCACTTTATTGGCTTGTATGTGCTTCTCACGGCGTTGTGAACGGTTTTTATGATGGACTTGATATAAATCTTTCTGCAGTTTCTCAATCGTTTTGTGTGGCTTATATGAGCCATTTGACTGCATGTATTGAATGATATCCTTTTGTTCATGCGAAGGATAGTGTTTGATTAGCTTTTTAACCAAATTTAGTCGTTTGTTTGATTGTTTTTTATATCTATCCAGTTCGTCTTTTTTCTCAACAATCCAACATACTAACTTTTCTAAAGGATATGAAGTTGTGACTACACCCATCACATCATCACATGTCATGTGTGACGTATTAAGGCTATACATACATTCGATTTGTTCTTCAATGGTTTGTATTTTACGATTAATAAACACTGGATTATAAGCAGTTAATAGCTCGTATTCGGTTATCTTTTCTGCAGGATAATATCTTAATACTTGCTTATATGATTTTAGAAGCATTGTATAACCTCATTTCTTTAATTTTTAAGCCTCTTTACAGTTGTTTCAGATACATCAATTTATATTGCGATTTCTTTATTTTCGTGAACTGGTGCCTTATTAACTTTTGGTTCAGCTGAATTAAAAGTTAAGTCATTCCGTTTTCCTTGATTTGCTTTAGCTCACTCTTGTAAATCATCGATTAAATCTTTAGCATTTAGCATTACATTTAACCTTTGGTTAGTTGTTTCAACAGCATTTTCATAAATGTATTTCGCCCTCCCATAAGTACGACCACTTCCAAAACTAACTGTTTTTCCAACAATCTCTCGTGTTTCACCTTTTTTTTACCTGTGGACCTCGGTCCACACCTTGTTTTTTTTTACTGCCATTCTTTCTTTTGCTTTCTTCGCCTCTATTCTTTCTAACTGTTGTGCATAATCCATTTACTTTTCCAACACATTAATCATCATTAGCGATGCCAAACTCTTCATATACT
>NZ_JAESNB010000015.1:578-3372 GCF_017893435.1 Staphylococcus sp. GDB9P120P | reverse complement strand
GGAAGCACTCTATACCATTCTCGAATAGCATCATCGTCTAAAAAATCGGGTGGCTCTTTTGATAAAGGTGTAAGCTCATTCATAGCTTTCTCGGTCGCATTTCTTTGTTCTTGTACATCTTTGGTACGATAAGCTTTTTGTTGTGATAATAGTTTTCTCTGTGACATTTATATCATCTCCTATAAATATTATGTATTGAAATATATTCCTCTAGTTGCTTACGTGCAATTGATTCAGAACGTTGTGCTTGTTCAAGTTGTGATTCGAGTTGAGATTTTTCTTCGTCGCGTTGTTTGAGTTGGCGTTCTAGTTCTTTGTATTCTTTATGAGTTTTGATGTCGCCGTCTAAAACTTTCTCTTTCAATTCTGGAATGTGCGATGGTTTAGAAACCTCTATTTGTAAACTTTTGGGAAGTTGTTCAAAACTTTCTAATTGATCGCCGTGCAAATTTTGCACTTCGTTATAAATTTGAATATAGTTATAAACGTTTTTGCTTTTTAAATCCAATTTCTGTTTCAACACCGTTTTCTATAACGTAATTTCGTTGTTCTTTGGGCATGGTTGCTAAGTTTCTCATTTTCCCATGCCCTAACTGGGCGCGCGCGCGCTCAAAATTTTCTCCAAAAGTTTCTGCTGTTTGAATACGTTCATTGATAGTACGTTTTGAGTACCTAAATCCCAACGCGCGTTGGTTTCATCTTCTCCAAAAACTTCAGCAGCTTTAATTCTTTGCCTAATAGTTTCGCTTGTATATCCGAAAACTTTTTGTGTGTAACCTACGTCCAATCTCGATAATAGATTGACCAGCAATGTTTTAAAAACTTTACTAATTCATCGATAATCGCTACTGAGAAAAGCCCTATATTGCGTTGAGAACATGATTATCTTGATAATAGGGCGTTATATACTTAAATTTAATCTATATCGCCTGCATATATTGTGAAAAATTACACAATTTTAACTTTTTATTTCAAGATGCGGTTACAGATAAGGCGGGCTCGTTTAATTCATTTTTAAAAAGGCTAGGCGCAAATTCAACGCCTCCCTTTAAATTTAGAAATTATTTTTTCAAATTTCATTTTCTTTTTTATAATCTCCAGTATTATTTTCACTGCCCGATTAAATTATCTATCCCATTAAATTTATTCATAGTATTTAATTCACACTTACTTTATTCAATTATATTTATCGCTAAAAACTTCGCTTTTAATTCATCTATTTAAGCAGCTTTCACACACTATTTAACAGCTTGTAACACTTAATATATAATCATCTATACATGCGCTGTATCACTCTCTAAATGGCTACAAACACCATTGTATATAAGCAAACCATTCACGATTAGTAACTCGTTTGTGCTTCTCATATTGTTGTTACTTATCATCTAATAACAATAATTAATATTTATATTTTTTATTTGAAATCAGAATCTTAATTTAATTTTCGATTTACTTTTTAAATTTATTCTCACAAACATTTTTGTAATTCAAATCTCAATTTACTTTTATCTTTAACATTTACTTTTTGATTTGATAAATGAACTTCACAATTGATTCAACAAATGAAATTATTTATATTCAGAACACAATCAACAATGAAACTAAACAGAAGAACATCAACAAACAATTAATGTTAATTAAATAAGAACAAATGATTTAAGTTAATTGATTGAATCACTTTAAATTATAATTTGTTTCTTCTCTTTTATTATCAATGAACAATCACAACAAACAAATGGAACTCTTTACACAATGAGTTTGATCACTTAATGTAATGACCTTATAAACTCTGTGTTCAATAGTCTGACCTTTAATGTAGGTAGCTTAATCACTGCGTACTTTATTGTGCAGTCCTCTAAACTATCCACCTTAATAAGCAGTGTGCTTTAATACACAGTGTCTTTAATGCTTGGGCACTTTATAACAGATGGCGCTTTATTATCTATGCTCATTGTTTGCCTGCACCTTTAATACTTGGGTCTTATAACTGCATGTGCTTTTATATACTATGTTGAAGTATCTGCTACACATTGAATGCGTTCCACATATATCATTGTGATTACTTTCACATATATGCTTTAAGAAAAGACCACCACCAATTAATAGTGATGGCCTAAACCAACGTACAGAAGAACTAGGAACTAATGAAAATAACAAGGAGTTAAATGCCAATGGCTAATTTAGACTTTAATACTGAGCGCTCACCATTAAAGATTTAGTATATCTTTAATATCTATATTATACCATGAACGCCGTCATAATGCTACTTTATATTATCTAGTATTAATAGAAATTGCTTTTATTTTACCAATCTTTTCAATGAGCTTATTCATCGATGTCACTTCATCTGTATAGATTTGTACACTCTTAACTTTGTTCTGCTGCACTAACTTTATAAATTCTTGCATAATTGGTTTGTCATCCACTTCTATAGACAGTCCATACAGTCCTTTATTGACTACGACAGTTAAATTGCCACGATGTATCGATGCTAGGATATTACTATCTTTATTGTTGTCTAACATCACACATAGCTTGTCATTGTCTTTTAATGCTTGAAATACATTGTTATCTAACTCATATGGTTTAAATGTCTGATAGTTAGGATCTACTGTTTTGGTCGTTCCCATTTCTACAGGTTTATCTGTCGTAAGTGCTTGTACTGTAATTCGATTCTTTTGCTTATTATATTTAACGTTATTATCTGATTGTTTGATTGTTGTTAGCATATACTCACATCCTTACCATTGTTTCTTGCCATAATGATATTTTTGGAACTCATCACGAGAAACGG
>NZ_JAESNB010000015.1:0-420 GCF_017893435.1 Staphylococcus sp. GDB9P120P | reverse complement strand
ACAACATCTTGCAGTTTATCCTGCATCTCTTTCGCTAGTTTTTGATGTTCATCCTTAAATCCTGTCATTTCTTTGTTGTATGCCTTGTAGAACTGGTCAAATTCTTCTTCAGTTACTTTATAATCTGATGAGTTAAGTTGTTCGTCGACTTCGATTAATTCTTGTTCTAAATCTGATTGTAGACTTTTTAATTTTGTTGCTTCTGTAAATTCATCATTATATTGATAATGTGTAATTTTACTATTAATCTGTTTAATACGATTTGTTAGCTGATGGTACTTCTGTTTAACCTCTTTTGCCTTAACACCCTTATCATAGATTTGATTATCAAAGATATTGATTGTATTGTCTTGTACTGTTTTTACCATAATTAAATGCCTTCTTTCGTTTTTGATTTATTATTCGCTTTATTGCACTAAA
>NZ_JAESNB010000014.1:4215-4475 GCF_017893435.1 Staphylococcus sp. GDB9P120P | reverse complement strand
GGATAAACTGCAAGATGTTGTGAAAGTGTATCGTAAAATGATTGAGAATAAAAATGAGGCTGGTCGTCGTATATCTCGTGAACGTTATGTTAAGCAAGAGATAAATAATCCTGGTAACATTCACAACCAGTATAAAGGCCAAATGTTAGACCATGAAATAAATTTAGGTGATGGCAACAAGTACGACGAACAAACAACGCCACGTGGTTATGCATGGCAACTGGAGAAAGCATTAGATGCCGTTTCTCGTGATGAGTTCC
>NZ_JAESNB010000014.1:0-4020 GCF_017893435.1 Staphylococcus sp. GDB9P120P | reverse complement strand
GATACATCGTGGCAATTTAACAGTGGTAGTCAATAAAGGACTGTATGGACTGTCTATAGAAGTGGATGACAAACCAATTATGCAAGAATTTATAAATTTAGTGCAGCATAACAAAGTTAAGAGTGTACAAATCTATACAGATGAAGTGACATCGATGAATAAGCTCATTGAAAAGATTGGTAAAATAAAAGCAATTTCTATTAATACTAGGTAATGTAAAGTGGTATTATAACAGCGTTCATGGTATAATATAGATATTAAAGATGTACTAAATCTTTAATGTTGAGCGCTCAGTATTAAAGTCTAAATTAGCCATTGGGCATTTAACTCCTTGTTATTTTCATTAGTTCCTAGTTCTTCTGTACGTTGGTTTAGGCCATCACTATTAATTGGTGGTGGTCTTTTCTTAAAGTATATATGTGAAAGTAATCACAATGATATATGTGGAACGCATTCAATGTGTAGCAGATACTTCAACATAGTATATAAAAGCACATGCAGTTATAAGACCCAAGTATTAAAGGTGCAGGCAAACAATGAGCATAGATAATAAAGCGCCATCTGTTATAAAGTGTCCAAGCATTAAAGACACTGTGTATTAAAGCACACTGCTTATTAAGGTGGATAGTTTAGAGGACTGCACAATAAAGTATGCAGTGATTAAGCTACCTACATTAAAGGTCGGGTTATTAAGCACACAGTTTATAAGGTCACTACTTTTAGTATGAGTATTAGATCCAACTAATGAGATAGTTCACATAGAAGTTTCATTGTGATTGTTCATCAACATTCAAAGAGAAGAAATGAATTGTAATTGATATTTGATTTCTAATTAAGAATGATTAATCCAATTAAGATAAATTGTTTAAGTTAATTCATTTGTTGAAATTCAATTGTTGATTGAGTTCAGAAGATAAATGATTTCATTTGTTGAATCAATTCAGTTAAGAAGTTCATTAAGAGAAGAAAGTAAATGTAAAAAGTAATTTCAGATTTGAATTACAAAAAAGTTTTAAAGAATTATTTTCAAAATAATATTTCTAATTTCAAAATAAAAATTAAATTCAAAAATCAAAATGAGATTTAAAAATATAAATAATAATTGTTGTTCGTAAAGTGATAAGCAAGAACAATGTTAGAAGCAATTACGAGATACAAAACGTTATAACTAAGCATGAATACTTTGCATTATACAATGCCATTTGTAGCCATTTAGAGAGCTATACAGAGCATATATAGATGATTATATATTAAGTGTTACAAGCTGTTATATAGTGCGTGAAAGCTACTTAAATAGATTGATTAAAAGCGAAGTTTTAAGTGATAAATATACTTAAATAAGGCAAGTGTGAATTAGATGGTATGAAAAATTTTAATGGGATAGATAATTTAATCGGGCAGTGAAAATAATACTGGAGATTATAAAAAATAAAATGAAATTTGAAAAAATAATTTCTAAATTTAAAGGGAGGCGTTGAATTTGCGCCCAGCCTTTTTGAAAACGAATTAAACGAGTCCGTCTTTTCTGTAACCGCAACTTGATATTAAAAGGTAAAATTGTGTAATTTTTCACAATAATTACTAACGAAAAAGTCTAATTTAAGCGATTTACGGCACGTAATGACCTGTAATCCATGTAACCATTCATTCAATGCAATATAGAGCTTCTCACAGAGCCTAGTTTTTGATGAAATAACTACGTCTCTATTAATGCTTGTAATATTAAGCTTTGTATTATTCTCTTTTATCTTTTCGTGGATAGGCGCAATATACAACACAAGCAAATAATTGTGAGTGTTAGTTACCAAAACATTGCAGGTCAATCGATATTCGAAATCGGTCGAAGATTGAAACATGTGAAAGAGAATGATTTAGCACATGGGGAGTTTGGTAAGTGGCTCGAAAATATTCAAATGCCATATAGACAAGCTAATCGCTTTATAAAAGTTTCAGAAGAATTCCAAACAAATATGACGACGTCGTCACAAATAGGACTAAACGTTTTATATGAAATAGCAACTTTACCTGAATCTGAACGAACAACAGAACACACTACATCAAGTGGCGAAACTAAAACACCAGATGAAATGACTGTTAGAGAATTAGAAGAATACAAAAAACAACTCAAACAACGCGACGAAGAAAAAACTCAACTCGAATCACAACTTGAACAAGCACAACGTTCTGAATCAATTGCACGTAAACAATAACTTAAATAAGTTTAAAATTTATTACTACATTAATTTAAATGAGTTGTCCACAAATCTGGACAACGTTCAAAAAGATAATTTTCTTAATGCACCTAAATCACTACAAAAAGAAATAATGAAAAAGAATATTTATAATTCCGTTCAAAATTACAACGAAGTGCAAAATTTGCACGACGACTAACTAAAACGACCACGTGGTCGCATTTGTGTATGAATTCTTTAGAATTAGCGTCGAGATTTTTCGACAATAAGACAGCGCTGACTTTATTACTAAAGAATACGAGAGAGCGCTCGCTTAAAAAATACATAACAATTATAGGAGATGATATAAATGTCACAGAGAAAACTATTATCACAACAAAAAGCTTATCGTACCAAAGATGTACAAGAACAAAGAAATGCGACTGAGAAAGCTATGAATGAGCTTACACCTTTATCAAAAGAACCACCCGATTTTTTAGACGATGATGCTATTCAAGAATGGTATAGAGTGCTTCCACTTATTAATGAATTACCTATAAAAGATTTAGACAAAGGTCTGCTTGCTACTTATTGCCAAACATATAGTAACTACAAAAATGCCACACTCAAAATTCAAGAAGAAGGTATGGTGGTTGTGACTGAACGTGGAAGTAAACTCTCACCTCATTACACAATACAAAGGGATAGCGTGAATACAATGAACGCCATTTGTCCCAAATTAGGCTTAACTGTTGAGGCACGTCTCAAGATTATGGAACCTAAGACAAAAAATGAGTATGATCCCGTAGGTGATTTTGTGACAGGTAAGAAGCCTAAATCAGTATATGAAGAGTTTGGCATAGGCAAAGATGATTGATAGGTTAGAAAAACTTTGGCGAATTGAGCTGTTACTCTTTTTTGAGTAATAGCTACATAATCAACATTTTTAAATACTTATCTAGCTATAGACAAAAATGTCCGTTACTACATAACTATTTTTGTTATCTACTTAGGTTGTGACGTTTTTGGTATATCCTTTAATCTCAAAAAATATGATGCGTAATTTTAGCAAGAGTCATAACAACAATTAATTGGAAAGTATAAACTAATAAATAGCAAATCTCGTTGTACAAACTTAAATATATAATAATGCCTTCCAAATTTTGGAAAGAAATGGGTTTCTGTAACTGTTGCAGAAACTTATAAGCGTTTATATAACTATATAAAGAAATGAGGTTATAACATGCATCTAAAACCCTGTAAGCAAGTATTAAGATATTATCCCGTTGAAAAGATTACTGAATACGAACTGCTAACTGCTTATAATCCTATGTTTATTAATCGTAAAATACAAGCAATAGAGGAACAAATCGAATGTATGTATAGCCTTAATACATCGCATATGACCTGTGATGATGTAATGGGCGTTATCACCACTTCGTATCCACTAGAAAAGTTGGTATGTTGGATCGTGGATAAAAAAGAAGAACTGGATAGATATAAAAAGCAATCAAATAAACGACTAAATTTGGTTAAAAAGCTAATCAAACACTATCCTTCGCATGAACAAAAGGATATCATTCAATACATGCAGTCAAATGGCTCATATAAGCCACACAAAACGATTGAGAAACTTCAAAGAGATTTATACCAAATACATCATAAAGCGCGTTCAGAACGCAATGAGAAGCGCACACAAGCCAATAAAGTTATTTACAACGATTATATCGAATCTAAACGTAAAAGCCTACAAAATGAACGTGAGGTGCTTGCCATATGATTATTGAGTATCAAGATGTGAACTATAAAATGTTATCCAAGTATATGTTGAACTATCACAGATTGTGTG
>NZ_JAESNB010000013.1:0-38621 GCF_017893435.1 Staphylococcus sp. GDB9P120P | reverse complement strand
TGATGTTAAAGTGTTCTAAATTCATCAAAGTCTACACCTGGTTTGAAATAATTATATATTGCACCGTAAGGGTTAGTCATTATGTCATCAAGCTTGGCTATCATTACATCAAAACTATTTTGACCTTTAAAAGCGTCTTCAAAATCTACCGTTTTGAAATCACGTTTCAATTTACGATAATTTTCATCTTCATTACTCACAAATAACAAACGCCATTCATCTACAAATTCTTCAAAACCTGCATGAATATGAAATCTTTTCATAGTGTTATTTGACTGATTAAAAAAGTCTTTATATCTCACTAACTTATCATAAGTAAACTTTCTAGCTTTTTTAGATCTTTCAACTTCTAACATAATGCCTATAACGTAACCATCTTGTCTTTCTAATAAAATTGCACCATCAGGACGAATAACATCTTCACGGCCGTCATTATATTGAAAAGTAGTTCTTTGCTCGTTTGCATATTCTAGTAAGTCAACGGCGGGTATTTTATGTCTTTCATATGATAATACAACATCATTAACGGCTAACTGGTGCATATACCACATTGGAAGCTTTTTCTCATATACTGATTTGAAATGCGTATAACCTTGCATACTTTCTAAAAACATACTACCTGTTTTAGTTAAACAATATATTGAGTTTGGGCGCTTAGCTTGTAATGTTGCTTGTGCTTTAAATTTAGTAATATAGCCGTCTTCTTCTAATTTGGTTAATCTATTCCAAACCGATTTTTCTGATTTCATTGAACCATCATCATTTAAATATATTGCGGTGCGTATTTGCTCGATAGTCAAATATATATGAGCTTCTAAGAAGCTAAATAATTTGAAGTCTTTTTCATTTAATGTTGTATATGACATGCCTTTCTCCTCCAATTTTTTGAGGAGAGAACGTTCCATTTTGTTAATTTTAATCAGTCCCCCTTATCTGTGAAGCCACTTAAAAAGGAACCTACATTTTTTGATTGCTCTGTTTCCTGTGAAACTTGATTGTCTTCATTCGGTTTAGTTCGTTCCTCTTGATTGACTTCGTCTTTTGATGTTTTCAAGACGACTTTAGATTTATTTAATTTAAGTTTTTTTGTTTTAGGTTTAATTTCTTGTTTTTGTTCTTTTGGCTTACGTTTAATCTCTTCTGGAACAATCGGTTTACGTTTAATAACATCAGCTTTAAATTCTTCTTGTTGCTTACCTTGATAAGTGTATTCTTCATCTTCAAAAAATGCTCTTACCATTTTAGGTATCTCTTTATAATACATACCGTTGTTAGCGCTTAACTCTACAGCCTTTTTCATAGTCCATTCGTCTGCAATTTTAGGTTCATACTGATCTTTATAATCAGCAACTTTCCCATCTTCCATAACACGGTCAATAGGTTTCACTTTAACTTGTGTTTTAACATTAACTGTTTCGCCTTCAATAACATCTTGTGTTCTCAATGCACAAACATTGTCGGGCAACTGTTTAAAATAACTTTCAGTGTAATGTTGTTCTTTTTTGTCGCTACTTTTGAAGATTTTAGTTGCTAATGCTGAACCACTTTCCCCCTGTCTACAAACAAAGAAATTAGATTGATTATTAACTAATGCTGATCTTAATTCTGAATTTAAATCATCTAAATTTTGTGTAGCAATTCCTAATGAATGGCCGAATTTTCTTTGTTCACTGATGATTTTAGGGAAGATAGAAGCTTGTACTTTATGCGCTTCATCAACAACCGTTAAATGAAGTAAAGAAGTGTCGGCGGGTCTTTGATCTGCAACACGATAATACATATAAGCAATGTATGAACAAAATATTTTAATTTCCTGTTCACTCATTCCTACTAGGTCATAAAATACTATATGCCCTTCGTCCATCCACTTGCGTATTGGTAGGTTAAACTCTTTCTGACAAAACAGATTTCTTAATGTACTGTTCGATTTAAATACATCTAACCTATTCAAAACAGCTTGACCTGACGGACTTTCAATTAAATCAGAAGCTTCATTATCAAAGAAATTAACCACTTCATACATTTCTGTATATGGTCTAATACGGTCAATGATACGTTTTCTAAAAATATCATCATTTTTGTATAACATTCTTATAACGGACATAATCGTATGAGTTTCTTTTGGATCATGAATTAACGCTTTAATTGTGTATCGCAATAGTCTTTCAGCTTGGGTTGCTGTATCAAAGTTTTCGCTGATAATTCTGAAAACATTATCTATCATTTCTTCAGAATTTTCGCCATCTAATTTAGCCAACAAATTACATGCTAACGGGTATTCACTATCTTTAACTTTGATGAAATGTACTTTATCCCAATCTACCTCGTTACCTTCAAAAGTTTCAAAAACACGCAATCTATTAAGTAATAACTTTATTGCGCTTCCTGAAGGGTCTACTAATGAAAACCCTGGCGTCGCTTCTGAACTTTCAACAAAGCTTTTATTGAAGTTATTCAAAATACAATTTAAAAGGTTCGTCTTACCTGAACCCGTTGCGCCTGTAACACAAAATTGTTTTCTTAGTATTTCAGGTAAAATAAATACTTCCCTATCTTTAATTATAGGGTGGTCTAAAGTTCCCAATTTAAGACCCGTTGCTAAAGTGTCTTCACTTAAAGGCGTATTACCTAATTCAATATATGGTGTAAATGGCTTAATTTTATCAATCAAACTATTATCTCGATTAATAACTGGCATATGCACAAAATTAGCTAATTCTCTTGAAGTTAAAACACTTTTACCACGTTTCCATAAATTGTACCAATCCACTACCTTAAACATTGAAGGCCTATATACAAGTTCATTTACAGACTTACATTCATTAAGAATTGTATACATATCTTTTAATAAATGCTGGCCGTCATGTGAGTTAGTCGCCATACTTATTGTTGTATCAAAAGCAACATCACTATACGTAAAACGTTTGTTGGTTTCTTTCCAAATCTCCTTTTCGTAATTATCCCGATCCTTAAATTTTTGCTCTCTAATATCTTCATCAGTCTTTTTTATAGCTTTTCTTAACTTAAAACCGTAATTTCTTCTAAATCTAAATTGTAACCATGTATCAGGTTCCATAATGCTAACTATCTTAGTTAAATTATCATGTTGAAAGTTTTCTATAGGATAACCCTGTTTTAAAGAATTATGTTTTAACTTAGCATAACCAAAATATGATCTTTTAGTAGGAAAATCTAAATGGCTTTCATCTGCTTCATGAAATTCTATGTTTGGATAAACATTGCTAAAATGTTTTCTAACTGAAACCATTAACTCTTTATCCCCTGCTAAGTAAAAACCTAATTTACTATCCTTACTTTTTCCTCGTCTATTTTCTCTATAGATCAAAAAAGTAAACCACGGATCTCCATAAAAAAATCTTTCAAAAATATTTCTTCTAGTTGAATGAATATTTTTTAATAATTTAAAGATTTTATCAGATTTAGGAAAATCTCCTTCATAAGTTAATATTCTATAATATTTCATATTTTTCTGTATTTTAATTATTTTCATAATAAATCGTAATATTATAGAAAATATTATAAATACAATTGCAAGAATTGCACCAGCGATCAGTGACGCTCGCGCTGTGAAATATATGAGTAGTGAGAGGATAAGGATATAGGATATGAATAAGGAGAGTTGTCTAAGAAGTTTAGACGTCATATGTGGATACCTCCCGTTTGTATTTGGTTGTCAAGGTACAGTGGATATGTCGCCCCCGCATTTAACAAATAAAAAACAAAGTCTTCTCCAGTTACGATTAATTAAGATGATTATATTATTCTATGAATAATGTAATCTTATTTAATCTAACAGGAGATAGTCACGAAAAATACGGTGGTTTTATATCCTTAATTACATTTTACCTTAAAAAGACTGTGAATACAACATATTTTTTGTATTTTATGTAATGGGTTATATAGTTCAATATGGTATGGATTATGTTATGAATTAAATTAAACCATAATCTTACTATATTATCTTTAATCCATAATATAATCTAATATATATTCACACCATAATTAAATGAAATATACACCCATAATATATAATTGTTTTTGGGGAGAGATCTCCATTTTGTTAAAAATATTTAGGTATATTTTTTGTTTCTTAGCACCTGCTAATTTTAATTAGTAGGTGTTTTCTATTATTCTACATAACTACTTAACTACTCACTTATATATATTATTTACAACAACACTCAAGCACACCTGATATACGTAATGGCACATTGGACAATTAAAATTTAACTAATAAACCGTTCATATAAAATTTCATTACCTTCTATAAATTGAGTATGCCGATCTATATATGTGAGTGTATTTTCTATTTCATTCATCAAACCGTTATTTTGTACCATTAAACTATGTGTATTTCTTTCATTGTTTACAAGGTATCTAATAGCGCTTATATAGCTTTCTTTTTTCTTTTTAAGACTTTTAACCATCTCAAATAAACTTTCAATATACACGCTTTTTAAAGCAATGAAAGTTTCTGAATATCTACCGTTTTTAATTGTGTATTTTATAATAGTTCCTTTGTTAATATGCTTTTCAAAAATAGCGTATAAAGAAGATCTAGCCATTCCTAACTTTTTAGCAATAGCACTCATTGAGCCTTTAACAAACACTTTCTGCTTGTTTGTATGTTCATTTAAATATCTTTCTAAATCGTCTTTACGTTCATCAAAATGGCTTCTAACACGATCTTTACGCTCTTTTTTATGTTTCCAAAAACCATTGATACTTACACCACTATTACTATACGCAATTTGGCCATCACTAAATGCTTCTAATAGGTTTTCTACATGCTCACGCATTGCACCACCATAACGACCGCTATAAGCACTTTTAATTACTCTTTCAACCTCTTTATATGATAAAGGGTTGGCTAAGCGCTGATTAAAAGCATAGATATTACTTTCTGCTTCTTTTAAATCTACATTTTTTGAATAATAGTACAAAGCCACTGAAAACATTGTGTTATTTCTACCAACACCATATCCAATTGATGTAACATCTGCTTCTTTTAACAAATAATCAACCCATTCAGGCGTTAATTCTTGGCCATTGACTATACTCTTATAAAAAACATTCTGATTTAAACTGTGTTTTTCTGAATACTCTTTACTCCAGCGCACCATATCATCTTTTATACAGTATTGATTTGTAAACAACTTTACATTATCTTTTGTAGGCAATCTGAAATAACCAGTAGATACACATTGATTATCTATTGGTAAATATTTAGAAATTGCATATGCTAAACTACTATGTACTTTTTCAGCCACTTTCAATGCCTTTTTTTCTATACCTTTGCCATAAAATGGAATGTCTAACACAAAGTATAAATGCCAACCTCTAGGCGTCTTTACATACAAGTTAGGCATTTCTACCCCTTCATTTATATGTGCAGAAGCTAAGCTTTGAACTAATTCGTTATATTCAATATCTTTATCAATATCTAATACAAAAGTATTGATTTGTTTTACATTATCCTTTGTTCTATTCACTATTGGATATAAATTAGTAACCTTCTTATCCTCAACATCTTCTTTTTTCTTTGTGCTTAAATAATTATATGGGTTTGGTGTCCAGTGGCTAAATTTATGACCGTATTGAACTAAAGCTTCTTCAGACGAAAATATAACACCATACCCATTTTGTAGTAATTCTTTAGTTGGAGAAACAGCTATACGTGCTGATCTCCAATTTTTGGGTTGTGTAGCCTTAAATTTAGCTTTTTCTAAATCTGTAGCTTTAGAATTTTTAAATTTATACTTTTCTATACTTCCATGTAATATAAAATCATAAATTTTATTAATATTTAGCATTGCCTGCACCTCCTAAACAAAAAGACTGATAACGCTTGTAAGCGTTATCAGTCCTTGTTTAGGCGTCCATATACTTTTAAAGTAGTCGAGTAGCGAAGTAGAAAAGTAGCGTCTTTTTCTTTACTTTCTTCTCTCATGCCCCTATAATTTAGGTATAAGAAAAGTACAAAAAATTACCTAAAATATAAGGTATGGAAGAAGACCCGAAAACCGTTTGTATACGTTAGGTTCAGTAACGTTTCAAGCGCTAGAAGTTAAAAATGTTGGTAGCAATTTTAACTTTGCACGTGGTCTTTTTTCATATCTTTTTTTTGATTAATTCTAGTATAAACTTCTATATTGACGATTGCAATAATTTTGGTACATTTGCAAATAAATTAAATATTATTTGTTATAGGCTCTATTTGCTAAGTCTTTATTATCTTCTATAAATTCATATAGTGTGATTTCATATAAATCAAGCATACGTAAAATTGTTTTAAGTTTAACTTCTTCTAATTTTTTATTCTCAATTCTGTTCACAGTCCATATATTAATTCCTATTATGTCAGCGACTTCTTGTTGTGTGTACTTCTTGCCCTTCCTTATCCCTTTAAGTTTAGAACAAAGTTCTAATAATATATTTTCATTCATCTTGTTTCCCCCTAATTAAAATCACGTTTAATACGATATACTGTTGATCTACTTACACCCGTTTTTCTTGCGATCTCATTACCTGATAACTCTGTATTATTGTATAGATACATAACATAGTTCTTCACATCTTCCGTAACACCTGGTCGTCCGCCTTTTCTTCCTCTAGCTTTTGCTTCGTTTAAACCTTCAAGGGTTCTTTCTCTATTCAAATCTGTTTCTAATTCTGCAAAGCCACTCATTACAGTAAATATCATTTTTCCTAGTGGGCTATTCATATTAAAGTTGCCATCTAATATTTTTAATTCTATATTATGTTCCTGTAGCCAACTTGCTAAATTTATTAATTGTTTAGTTGTGCGCCCTAATCTATCAATTTTAGTCACAACTAATACATCATCTTCCCTTAAATATTTTAAGCACTCATCTAATTTACTTCTATTTGTTTTCTTGCCACTCACTTTTTCAGAAAATATTTTAATACAACCTTCAGCTTTTAATAAGTTAATTTGTGTTTCTAAACTTTGACTGATCGTTGAAACTCTTGCATAGCCTATTTTAGCCAAAATATCGCCTACTTCCTTTATAAATAGCTTTAATATGAACGATTGTGTGCGCGTTTACGTATAATGGGCTTCAAAATATTTTTTCGCGGCGTCTGAGGGCTTCTCTCAGCTTGGTCAAAAACCCTTTTTACCTTTAGTTTTGACACTTTGATTTTAACACATGTTTTGACCAAGTACGAATATAGTTAAAGGCTTATAGAATTTATTCAGTTCTATAAGTCTTTAACCCTTATATATAGCAATTATTCAAGCGTATTTTTTATTAAATTATTTTATTTATTGAAATGTATTATTTTCTAATGTCATACCCTTGTCAAAACCGATCATTTTTGACCAGGGTATATGCTATTTTAAAACCAATACATATCATTATGTATTGCTGTAACTATAATAATACCCAGTCGAATATAAAATTGCTTTTTCTCTTTACTCCATTTACTTTTTTCTTTTAATGTTTCAGTGCTAGAATGTCTAAATATATGTGTATCTTTTCTATACTTCATTATATCTTTGTTATCAATATAACCATAAAATACGCATTCTGATACATCCTTAAACTTACCTTCTTCTTTCAATAAGTATTCTATACAATTATTTAAAGTTGCCAGTTGATCGTCTATTGTCTGATCTTCAAGACCACCCCTACCATTAGCAATTTTATTAATAGTAGTATTCAAGTCTTCTTCAACTTCAAAAAATGTATCGCTATTTTTTTTAATTATTTCCAGTTCGTTGATTAATTCCCTGCGATCAGTCCACGGTATACTATCGTCGGGGTTGTATCTTTTATTCGCTCTTATTTTGGCCTTTATTTCATCATAAGCAAATCTATTTAATGGGGTTTGTTTATTTACTACATTAGGAAATTGTTTAATGTAATAACCATTACTCAATAACCATTTTAAAATTGCTTTGTACTCTTTTTCATCTGCAATAGTAAAGTCTGAATATCTAAAACAGTTAGCTTTTTCAAATTTTGGTTCTAACGTTTTTTTAAAACTTTCTATTAAATCATCAAAGTCATTGTATTGGTATTGCTCTATTTTTATCAATTTATTTTCCCCTTACCCTAAGCTTTTTTATCATTAATTATACACTACCTTGATGATATAATGACTTATGTCATCAACAATCCTAACTGTTGAAATCAGACAAGTTAGGAGGTGCTAACAATATGTCTGTATTAACAATTATTTACTCAACACTTATTGCGCCAATAGTTATTGGCATAGTTCTTACGACTTATAAACATTGGTTAAATAATCGTAAGCGTTGATAGCTTTAAATAACCAGGCACTAAAAAACGCCATCTACTACGGCTATAGTAGATGGCGTTTGGTGCTTCAACATGTCTGTCGAAACAATTATTTCTCAACTTACTTACAGTATATCCTCTTTGTTATTGTTTGTAAAATTTTCTATATATCTTCATAGCTTTGTATTTTATAACTTTCATCTGATTTATTATACTTCAGTACATATTTAGATTTTATGCTATCTTTATTCTGATTTTCCTTTTTCAAAATGATATTAACTTTTCCCTCTTGATAATTAACACTTTCAAATTCAGGTCGTCTATATTTGTTTTCCTTCTTACTTTCTACCATTGACCGCATATATTGCGATAAATCACTATTACTTTCAATATATTTGTCTATGACCTTATAACTACTTTCTTTATAGGCTTTATTCAAATCTTTAGTATAGTCTTCCATAAACGATTTAGCGCCTAATTCAATATCTTTGATACTCTTTAAATAGTCATTAATAGTATCTTCATTAAATTTCAAACTTATATTTTGAGGTTCTGCCCCCTGATCGTCTTTTATAGTTACTGTATTAGTTTTAAATGATTTATCGCCTATTTTACCTTTAGCATAAACTTTTAAAGGTTCATTTATTGGATAAGCACCGTAAACTTTATTGTTTTTATATTCAATAGGCTTATCATTGATATAAAGTTTTATATCATCATTCAATTTTTCACTGTTAATTAAATTCACTTTAAAATTCGCGTCTTTAAAACTAGCGTGTGCAATGACTTTTTTATCACTATTTAGATTATCTGTATCAAATCGAATATTGCCCTTAACCTTGCCTTTAATCAATGAATTATCATCATCATAAATTTTTTGGGCTTCTATATCATATTTACCTACAAAAAACTTACCAATATTTGTTGTTTTATTTTTAGGCGCTGTAATAATTTGTTGTTTATCTTCAACATTATTAAATTCATATTTAGCATTTGAATATGAATTATTTTCTATATATACATCATGAAATATAGGTTTAAAAGCCAATCTATCAATAAATATAAACTTGTTCCCATTCATAGTTATTTCTATCAACTTTCGTTCTTGCTTGTCTGTTATATAGCCAAAATCAACCGTATCACTTTCACTATTTTTGATATTGCTTTTAATATTGTTCATTTCTTTTTTGAATTTGTTATGGTTTTCTTTCTTGGCCATGTAATCTACAAACTGTTTAGCTTCTGCATGGGTAACTTTAACATCTTTAGAAGTTAAAGTTTTAGATACTTCTTTATAGTCTTTAGATTGAACAGCTTCTTCAAAATTATCTAGTTGCGCTTTTGCGTTATTACTTGTTATAAAGTAATATATTAATCCTACCAACATAAGCATTACAACAACTATAGGTACGATTATTATCATATTTTTATGATACTTATATTTATCAGATCTTTTATATTGATTATTATTTTCCATATAACTACCTTCTATTACTATTTATAAAATAGATAGTATTTTAAATAACTTTGCACGTCTTCTATATCTATATTCTGCTCTATGTTCTTTACTTGTTCTAATTGAAATTCCATTACATGTATTAAAGTTTCAAAAAATTCACGTTCTCTTTGCTTCAAGTTGTTATTATCTATATATTTATTATTTTCTTCTACATATGCAAAGCCATTATTATTATCTAAAAATTCATGTTTTATATAAGTATCAATGTTTGACTTTAATAAATTCATAGAGTGAAATTCAGCATGTATAGTAAATTTATTTGTGTAAATTGGTTTTAATATTTTATCGCCTTTTTTACTATATCCTAGACCGTCATTTGTAATACTTATAAAGCTTGATAGTTTCTTAACACTTTTTATTAAATTATTATAGCGCGTTTTTACCCCATTATATTTATTTTGATAAGTTTGAATATATTTAAAACGATCACTTATATTCTTGCACTGTATCATAAATTCTTCGTCTTTCGTTCTATCCTTACCATTCACATTGTCTATGTAACTTCTAACAGCACTTTTATTTTTAGTTATATCTCTACCACTATCTACATACATTTTTTTATCTGCTTTAATCTGTTCAAATACCGAGTTCAATTCTTCCTTGTATTGGCTATAGTTAGACAAAAGTAATTCTATTAATCTTTCTTTTTCTTCTTCATATTTCATACTATACATAAAAATCCCCCTCATTATATAAACTCACTAAAGTATTTCATTAAATAGCTTTTTCTATAATATTTCCTTGAAATATGCTTCAATTTAGGGTTTTGAACTTCCCTAAAAATGTTTGTAAAATCTGCAAATTGACTATATAAAGCACCATCTAATTTAGTAATGAACAAATTTTCATCAAGTAATTCTTCTAATGATACATAATAAGCTTTAATTTCTTCATCAAATTCATCAATTAATTTACTAGCTCTATGATTACCGTCGACTACTAATAATGCTTGTGCAGGTTCTTGCTTAGGATAAAATGAACCTCTAGTAGTAACATAATCTGGTACTACTATAATAGGATCATTTGATAATTTAACATCATTGTTTCCTTCATAACTAAAATTAACTAAATCATTATTTTCAGAACCAAAAATTTTATAACTCAATTTAATAGGTTCATTGCCACGTTTTTTTACATAATCATTTATAGCGCCAACATTAAAAGCAATATCACATATAAACGAAGCCCAATGATTACCACGAGAAACACTGTAAACCTCATTTTCATCTATTTTGTCTAATTCACTGAACAATGTCTTTTCATCATATAAGTCATTTAAATTTGATATAACCTTAACCCAATCATTATTTAGTTTTGATACATATTCATATTTACTTATGTCTAATTGTTCTAAAATACTGCTATAGTCCATTACTTTTGGATTAAAGGTATACAAAGAATAATCGTTGCAATTTAATTTCATATAATCCCTTCTTTCTTCACAAAACAGAACATATGTTCTATAATATTGATGAGGTGTTGAAATGTTACCTAAAAAATATGCTAATGAAACAGATTATAGAAAAATACCACGTAAGTATCTAAACCCTAATATCCCACAAGGTCGAGGAATGAAAAAATGGCTACCTATGGCCACAATCCCTGAACAATATGAACAGCTTGAACAATTCATAAAAGATCAAAGTAAAGTGCCTGAGCCTTCTCAAAGTGAAGACCAAATACTTGATATTAACAATACTATAGTGGAAAAAATGTTTAATAATCCTAGCGCAAATATAAAGTATTATCACAACGGTAATATAAAAAATCTTTCTGGAACTATTCATAAAATAAATATTGAAGATAATACTTTGCACATCTACAACGATAAAAATAATATGATAGTCATTCCGCTACCTCATATATATAGTGTTGATTAAATAACACCGTTTTCACGGTGTTATTTTTTATGGCAATTTAACTTCTATACTTTCTACACCTTCTAAATCTTTTGAAGGCTCTATTATCATTGATTTTTCGTCATTATATCTTATAGACTGCATAAGTTCTTGCGGGCTTTTTATGCCTAATTTAATCGTCGCATTTTTTACATCATTTAAAAATTCGTCGATATTATTTTCAGGAAAAACCTGCTTATCTAATTCAAATATTCTATAAATATCCGAGTTGCTAATTTTATAATCTCTATTACCAAAAATATAGCGTGTGAAATTATCGCCATCTAGTGTTTCCATCACTTTTAATTTACTAATTGTATTTAGTCTATGTTCTTCATCATACAGCCCAGTATGTTGAAAACCATCAATATTACTTATATCTATTACTGTTTTTAAATAACGCTTATATTTCGCTATTTTTTCAAACAACTTACTTATTATCGTATTTATATTTTCAACTGATACAAAAGTTTTTTGAGGTTTAATTGCTTCTGTTCCTTTATCGACTTTAAGAATTTCTAGCGGTAATATAATTTCAAAATCTTCTTTTTGGCATTCATTTTCCTTAACGATTACATAATTAATTTTAAGATGAACATTATCTGAAGTGTCTTTATCTTTAAGTTCATCAATAATAATAGCATCAGTTATTTTAATAAATGTTTCATCATAGCCCATTACGTCTAATAATTTCAAAGTGTTAATAATATCTTCTAAATTGATAATTTCGTCTTGCTTATTTTCATCAGATATACTTTTATAATAGTCATTAATTGTAAACATATCCTTGCCCCTTTATATTTTTTTATTTTCATCAATTATATCAATTTTATTATCGTAACGCTTTCCATTGTAGTAAATTGGGCTATTGTCTATAACGTTTATACCTCTTTCAAATATGTTATTTGTACCCATTTTTAAATTAACTCCTTTATCTTTATTTTCTAGCTTTAATTTATTAAATTCTTGATAGTCTATTAAGCCGTTTTTATCTGCAATTCCTAATTGTTTTAAATCTTTTAATGTTATATAACGTGTTTTTAAATACATCATATTTAACACTCCTTTTTAAGTACGGGGCGGGCGCGAGGTCAGTTTGTATATTATGCGGTGTAGTTCGACGATTGGTTTTTATCGTCGGGCGGAACTGCATAATATACAAACTGGACGAGCGCCCGCCCCCGTTTTTTTGGGGGCTTGGCTCATACCAATTATTCTAATAAATCATTTATATTGAGTTCTGTTTCTAATAACTCTAGTTCTTCTAAACTTGTATAATTGTTATCACTTACTACTAAACTATCTAATACATCAATACTTAGCAATTCCCCTATAAGCTTTAATCTCTTGCCAACCATAATATCGTTGACTGATGGCGTCGGGTCTTATCAAGAGTAAATTACTAAAAATCCATTAACATCAATGTTTTTACTTTAAGAACATATATTTAACGTGTTAAATCAAATGAAAAAATACAATGTCATTATTAGATGACAATTGATTACGGTCAGAAGAATGTACCACAAATAAAAAAACTAATTCCTTTTTATTTTATCGAGGAATTAAGCTTTTGACCTGCAACAATCACGCCCAATTTCGGAATATCTATAATATGATTTCGATCTTAAATTATCTACTTTAACTGACGCTACCTGCTCGTTAAAGAAGACCTATTTAAAAAAGTTTATACTGCACCTGCCTTTATTATGTAAGTAAAAGTAGTAAAGCTTTAAATTGGTTTTCAAAAAAGTAGGGTTGATTATTTCTTTTTCATCAATTATTATTGTGTTATTATCACAATATGAGAAAGGAGGCAAAAAGTAATGGGAATTGATTTCATTAATGTCGAGTTTAGAAAGCATGTAAAAGTTTCAGGGGATTTAGGTACAACGGGATCAGTATGTCCTTTTTCACAAAAACAAAAAATGGAAACACTACCGGAAAACTTTTTGCCTCCTTTTATATAATGGGCAAAAATTTATGAATCTATTGCATTTGTAAAAATGCATACGAATGATTAGGCACCGGTTGTTAAACTGGTGCCTTTTTTTTGTTTGATCAGTTCAGTTAGTTTGGAGAACCGAATCTTTAATCATGCTGTAGAAATATGGTGAGTTCGTTGATTTGGTTTTACAATATAAATAGATATGAGGTGAGGTTTATGGTGAAAGCAGTGGATTTAGCCTCCTAAAATCACAATATATTTTAGGAGGAAATAAAATGAAAAAGGATAGTAAATCTAAAGAAATGATTCAATCTGAAAAAAGGGGTTCTACTAGGCTTTTAATGATGGTACTCTCCCTATCTGTACTTGTAGGTGCAATTACGGCTGATTCAGTCAATCCCGTACTTCCACTAATAAGCAAAGATTTAGAAGCTTCGAAATCTCAAGTGAGTTGGATAGTTAGTGGTATTGCACTTGTTCTTGCGATTGGAGTTCCGATTTATGGTCGAATCTCAGACTTTTTTGAGTTACGAAAGCTATATATCTTTGCCATTATGATTCTGGCAAGTGGTAGTCTTTTATGTGCAATTGCCCCGAACCTCCCATTGTTGGTTTTGGGAAGAATGGTTCAGGGTGCTGGGATGTCCGCAATTCCAGTTCTATCAGTCATTGCAATTTCGAAGGTTTTCCCACAAGGAAAACGTGGGGGAGCTTTGGGAATTATCGCAGGAAGTATTGGTGTTGGAACTGCTGCTGGTCCAATATTTGGTGGAGTAGTTGGTCAATATTTAGGGTGGAATGCCTTGTTTTGGTTCACATTTTTGTTAGCCATTATGATTGTTATTGGTGCCTACTACGCGTTACCGACAATTAAACCGGCAGAATCCGTAGGAAGCAATAAGAACTTTGATTTCATTGGTGGTTTATTCCTCGGCCTCACAGTAGGATTACTCCTTTTTGGCATCACTCAAGGAGAAACTTCTGGTTTTTCTTCGTTCTCATCGTTAACTAGCCTAATTGGTTCTGTTGTAGCTTTGGTGGGATTTATTTGGAGAATTGTTACCGCAGAAAATCCATTTGTACCACCTGTCCTGTTCAATAACAAGGATTATGTCAATACGGTCATAATTGCATTTTTTTCGATGTTTGCTTATTTCGCTGTTCTTATGTTCGTCCCATTACTAGTCGTTGAGGTGAATGGACTCTCTTCTGGACAGGCTGGAATGATATTGTTGCCAGGTGGTGTGGCTGTTGCAATCTTATCTCCCTTCGTTGGCCGTCTTTCTGATCGATTTGGGGATAAACGTCTGATAATTACTGGGATGACTCTGATGGGGCTGTCTACCTTATTCTTGTCCACCTATGCATCTGGTGCTTCACCTCTGTTAGTTTCCGTGGGGGTCCTCGGAGTAGGGATTGCTTTTGCATTCACGAATTCTCCCGCAAATAACGCCGCAGTAAGTGCACTCGATGCAGACAAGGTTGGTGTCGGAATGGGGATTTTCCAAGGTGCTTTGTACCTTGGATCAGGAACTGGAGCAGGTATGATTGGAGCATTATTATCCGCTCGACGTGATGCTACTGAGCCGATAAATCCATTATATATATTGGACGCTATGTCCTACTCAGATGCGTTCCTTGCAGCTACAGGGGCAATACTCATTGCCTTAATAGCTGGATTAGGTTTAAAAAAGCGTGGGTAATAACTTAGTTATGTAAAGATTAGTTATTGTTTAGTTCATCTTCTATAGTTTAAGCTGTAAATAAATAGCTTAGGAATCACGCAAATTTGAATTTCTTAGAATAGAATACTTTTAAGTAACTCAACTTTCGTACACTGTTTTATTGGTGCGAAAGTTGAGTATGTTAAGGATGAAACAATGAAAACATTGGTGATCGTTTCTCACCCAGATATGCCAAATTCTCGAATCAATAAAGTTTGGGTAGAAAAAGCAGCGTCTTATTCAAACGAAATTACCATTCATGATCTTTATAGAGAGTATCCTGATTTTATTATAAATGTAAAAAGAGAGCAGGAATTAGTTGAAAATCATGATAATATTATTTTTCAATTTCCATTATATTGGTATAGTTCTCCTTCATTATTAAAAAAATGGATCGATGAAGTGATTATATATGGATGGGCTTACGGATCAAAGGGTAAAAGAATATTTTATAATCGAAAATTAGGATTAGCTATATCAGCTGGCGTAAAAAAAGGTGAATTTACAAGTATGGGTAAAAACAAGCATACATTAACCCAGATGTTAACACCATTCAAATCTTTATGTGCATAGATTCATGCTGAATATGTACCAGAGTTTGTACTTTACGGTGCTAATTCGGATATGAAGGGCGAAGAGATACAGAAAAGTGCTAATGAGTATTTGCAATATATTAAAAAGTATTATTTAAGAGCATAAAACACTTCTGCGATCATGCCAACAATACTAGAAGAAAGCCCATTTCCCCTTAACACATTTAGGGAAATGGGCTATTGAAGTTATTGAAGGTTTTAGCGATTTCATTTTAGGTAGCCAATTCAAAGTGCCCAATAAATTCCAAGAAACACAAATCTGCTAAAACAGCTTGCCATGTAATTTTTGAACTTGATCCTTTAACCGTTCATTCTCTTCTTCTAACGCCTTTATACGGCTTTTTAAGGTTTTTATTAATACGTCCTCTGAACGAGGGCTTTTACTAGGTTTACGGGGGGTTAACTCACTTATCTGCATCCCTCTTAATGTCTCCACTCTAGTTCTAATATCTTTTTGTTTGTAAAGCCATGACTTTGAAACATTTGCTTTTTGTGCAACGGAATTAAAATTAATCTTCTCTTCTTTCAATGCCATCTCTGAAATTGTCTTTTCAACCCTAATTCTTGTTTTCTCCGACTTGTCTTTAGCTAGCTGAACTATGGCAGTTGTGTTACCTTTTCTAATCATTTTAATTCGTCTCCTTTAACGAATGAATAATCTGTTCTAATCTATTTTTAACACGTTCATTGGTTTCAACCTGACGCTGCCATTGGTTTTGTTTAGCCCTATTTAGTATTTCTTTAGTTCGCTCTAAGTGCTCTTCATGTTCAGTAAGAAATTGTTTACTTGTACAGAAATTCGTACAATCTAAACATGCATTTGCGTGAGGACATGGTCCTGCAATTACTGGTAACCGACAATAGCCATTAGGAAGTGCCTGTGCATTGATATTCTTTTTAAACCATTGAAGATCTGTATTGTCAGCTTCAGTATTTTCCTCACTTAAATCCAGAATGCTACCGTTATTCGTTACTAAGGTTTCCTTAAATTTCGTAAATTCCTTCTTTAGGGTTTCATCAAAAATATGTGCATATCTTGCCGTCATTTCCGGTGATTCGTGACCCAAGAACTTCTGGACAATATGTTGTGGCACTCCGTTATTTATCATTCTAGTGCCAACTGTATGCCGAAAGGCATGAGCATGAAAACGAAAAATTTCTCCGTTGCTGTCCGTTATCTTTTCTTCATAAGCTAGTTCATTTAATTTAACCCTAAAGGTATCTTGTTTCAATGGTGAGCAATCTTTTCGGGGAAACACATATACACATCCATCATCGAGTTCATCAGCCACCCTTTGCTCTTGAACTAATATCAATGCAGCAATTTCTTTAGAAATAGGAATGATATGCTCTTTCTTCATTTTATCAAGAAACGTTCGTAAAAGTATATGTAAATTAGAGAACGTTCACAATTTATTTTCATATGTTTATGAACGGTACTTTCTCTTTATATAGGGTCACTTAAATAGTGTTCGTAAAAGTGTACTTTTACGAACGCTAATAAAGTGAGAAATCAAATGATATTAAAAGGTTTTCAAAAAGTTGAAGAAGAACTTAGCAAGAGGGTTTCAGATTATATAATTGAGGAGGGTTTTATGAAGCTGAACGCATTCCCGAATACTTTCAAGTTGTTCTCTAGAGAGACTACATAAATTAACTGCCAAAGACTACATTTTTAGAATGCCATAAACATCTTCAAGTATATATTTCATTAACTTACATTTGTATTTAGGGAGAATAAAAAATCCTCCCAATTATTATTGGAAGGATTATCTATTCATTTATACTAAATAAGAGTTTTTTGTCATTCGACAAACAAAACATCTAGTTAAACTGATTTAAAAAAAATGGATGACTAATCCTATATCTTAGTACTTTGAAACTTATTCATTTCAAATTAGAAGAATACAGATTAGTTAATTATCTTCCACCCAGTAGTCCATTCATATTTGAAGAAAATACTAGCATAATTGAGTTATCAAAATAATATTAATTGCATTAATATTATTTAAAAATTCACCTTATTATATCAGCTATATACCTTGTTCAATACTATTGGCTATTTTGATAATTACCATATAATTGACCACAAGCAGCGTCAATATCAATCCCAAATTGACTTCTAATTGTGACATGGATACCAGCAGACTTCAAAACTTTGTAAAAGGCTTCTACCTGCCCTTCGTTTGCTTCTCCATACATCTCAGGTGCACTTATTGTAGGATTGTATCGTATCAAATTTACATGATATAACTTCCCTGATTTATAGCGACTTTTAAGAAGGCTAACAACTTCGTTTGCATGCTCAAGAGAATCATTTACACCAGGCAACATGATATAAGCTATATATACTTTCCTTGAAGTTAATCTTATATGTTCATCGAGTATATTCATTACCTCATCTATTGGGTATCTATCATTTATTGGCATCAATTTGCTGCGTTCCTCACTATAAGGTGAGTGTAATGAAAATGTAAGATTTACTTGAGGATATTCCTGGGTTATTTTTTTGATACTAGGTATAATACCAATCGTTGATATAGAAAGTCTACGAGGACTTAATGCAAATAAATTAGGATCCGTAAACGAATCAAGAGCATCAAATACTTGACGGTTGGCTAGAGCTTCACCCATTCCCATAAAAGAAATGCTATCAATTTGATGACCTAATAAATGGAAGTATAAAACTTGATCTGTTATCTCATCTACAGTTAGGTTTTTTTTCAATCCAATGTCGCCTGTAGCACAAAATTTACACCCAAAATTACATCCGCATTGTGATGATATACAAAATGACTCCCAACCTGCTTTATACTTCATGTTTACCGTTTCTACTCTCTCATTCTTTGATACTTCAAAAAGCACTTTCGTAACTTGCTCTGAATTTTGCTCTGCTAAGAGCTTGATATTCAAAACTGTTTCTCCAAAATTATTTATTAAATCCTCCCTAAGTAATTTTGGAAGAACCTTCATATCCTCAAATCGACTAATTCTTTGTTTAAAAATCGCATTGGTTATTTGTTTTATTCTATAATCAGGCTCATTATTACTTCTTAAAAATTCCTGTATTTTACCATACTTTGTTTTATTATTAAAATTCATTTCTTTCATCCTTTCACAATTTGCTCTAGTTAAGAATCAATTTCTTTTTGCACACAAAAAAAACACAGATAAAAATTACCGGTGCCGAAAGTCAAAACATACAAATATGCATATTTCACTACATAAAACAAGTATGTTGATGATCTTGTTTTAAACTTATCCATAGTAGAGGCAAAGCTCCGGCAACTGTTTTTATATCATTGTTTAGTTTAAAAAAGGACAGACTACTCCCTTTAATAGCTAAACGGTTTCCGATTTTTGTATTTTCACCGAATAAGATTCTAAAAACAGTTAACATAGCTATTACCTCCTTTCACTAATTAATATACTTAGCCTGTACTGTAACATTTTAATATTCAAATGTAAATATTAAAGTTAGCAACATAATGTAAAACCTAAATCAACCAATTTTATAAAAACTTTTAGTGCCTTGTCTTCATCTGATATTTATGGACTGGGGAAACCAACTGGACGAGATAGAAGGTGGGGGTGTATTTCGCAACTGAAAATTGAGCCATTTCGCAATTTAATTTTGAGCCACTTATGAATGGCTATTTTCAAGCCACTTTTGCGTTTCTCTCATTCGGTAAGATGGGCCGATCATATTCACCACGTGCGATTTATGCGTCAAGCGATCCGTCAATGCGGCGGTCAAAATAGGATCATGGAATACCTCTTCCCATTTCGCAAAAGACAGGTTGCTCGTAATAATGGTTGAGGATCGACCAGCACGCAACGACAAATGTGTAAACAGTAATTCAGCCCCTTCTTTATCGAAGGAAATGTAGCCTAATTCATCAATGATAACGAGGTCATATTTCTCAAATCGCAATTCGAAAGAGCGTAAGGTCCTTTCGGACCGGCTTTCCTTCAACTGATTGATTAAGGACGAGACACTGGCGAAATAAACCTTGTAGCCCGCTAAACAAGCTTCTACCCCTAAGCCGATCGCCAGGTGGCTCTTGCCGGTTCCTGGAGAACCGGTCAGAATCACATTCTGTCCAGCTTTGATGAAATCGAGCGTCTGTAAGTTGGGCAGTTTTTGCTGCGCATCTGTCGGCAGCGCTCGAGTATCAATCTCCTCCAGCAGCTTTTTCTCCGGAAAGTTCGCACGGCGGATCCGTGTGGATTTAGACCGGATCCAGCGGTCATTCTTTTCCTTCGTTAACACGGTGTGTAACAGGTCAATCGCAGGTGTCGTTTCCTGGAATGCTACGTCTTCTTCGACCAACTCACGGATGCCAGGAAGACGTAATTCTTTGCACAGGTCGATGACGCTTTGCTTTTTATCCATGTTCAAGCACTCCTTCATCGACTTGATTGAACATCGCTGAAAAGGCCTTAATGTTTTGAAGCGCCTGTTCGACCGTCTCGTCTGGATGCAGCGGTACCGCAGGTACCAGATCTGTTTGTTCGCTCAGAAAGATTAGCTTTTCGGTCGTGATGTCGCCGAGACCTTTTGTCTCAATCTGTCGGACGGCAGCCATCACGTTATCCCACTGATTTTTCTCACGTACATAAAGGAGTAGCTCTAGAAAATCTTTCTCTTTTCCGATATAATGGTTTTCGAAGAGTTTTTTAATTTGATTTGGTGCTTGGCTCAAACATTCACTTTGAGCTAAAGCGCCTTTTTTCTTTGTGAAAGTTTTTATGTAATGATAGAGATCCATTTCCCATTGATGAACACCCCAATTTCTCCGATGTTCTGCGACGAATTCCCCTTCAATAAAGAGACGGACTGAATCCGCACTTACCTTTGCACGAATCCATGCGCCTACATGACCTTCAGGTACGGAATACCGATTTTGCTTAATCGTGACGGTGCTATATTTATCTACCCGACATTCCACGACTTCCGAAACATCGAATGGCAGAGGAAGCGCCTCTTGAGCAGCGGCAACTTTTTCCTGGTCTTTCAATTCTATATGAGCGAGTTTCTTTTCATGGTGAATCCGTTTATTGAGCGACAGAATGGTTTGGGCTAGACGTTTCTGGGCGTCTTCAAGAGAAGGGAATGCGATGTCATACGAAAATGCTTTTCTGCGAACAACCTCCACACTCCGTTCCACATGCCCCTTCTGGTTTCCTTTTCTTGGCTCGCAGAGCCGGATCCGGAATTCATAGTAATTGGAGAGGTTGATCATGCCATCCGTGATTTTCCGGTCTGTTCCGACAAACGATTTCACCACGGTTCGCATATTGTCGTAAGTGAAAACAGAGGGAACGAAACCTAAGTGGTCAATCAGTTTGGTATGTGCATCCTGTATGCAGATCATCGTCTCGGATTCATAAAGCAGCGCAAACCGGTAATTGCTGTAAGCCAAGGTGAAGACCGCCAGTGAATAGGACTTCTGTTTCCCGTCAATCACCAGTTTTACTTCTCCCCAATCAAATTCCACTTCCCAGGCCGCTGAATAGCGTTGGCGAATATAGACCTCTTTTGTTCGTCTCTCCTCGCTATTGACGAAATTCCGAACCGTTGTATAGCCGATATCGTACCCTTCTTCTTGCAGTTTTTCATACATATCAATCTTTTTCATTTGTTGCTTGCTCATGTTGTTTTTGCGTTTCCATTCATTGTCCTGAATGAACCCCTTGAGCCTTTCCACAATCTCTTCCGTCATTTTACGTTTCACTCCAGCCCTTTTCTTGTAGGAGGGAGGCGATAAAATATCTTCTGTAACCGGCAGGTTACGAACATCGGTCGCCTTACTCTTCTCAAAGGCTTCGATATATTTGGATACGGTGTTTCTAGAGACCTTCACTTCTGTGGAAATTTGTCTTTGGCTGACATCTTGAAGATGCAGCTGAATCACCTGTTGCTTCTTGTTCAACGTAATCACTCCTGTTTTCCCCCTAACGATTGTGCTAGGGTTATTTTCCTACAGAAGTGGCTCAGTTTTCAATTGCGTTGGTGGCTCAGTTTTAAGTTAACATATACAATGGTGAAGAAACCCCTTAAAGTTTCTTCCTCTTGCTTCTTTAGACATATCTATAGCTTTAAAATTTTCTGTGCGATTTAAATACTCTAAGAAACTAGTTACAGCGTTAAGTATGGAATTAACTGATGTTTCCTCTCTTTTAGCCTTCTTTGGTTGTATATCTATTACCTTTAAATGCCCTGCTGGATTTCTTAACCATCCTACAAAGTTTGCTAAATCCTCAAATTGTAAATCTCCTAATTCGATTCTACTTTGGCTCATAAATTCATAAAACAGCTTGAGATGATAACAATATGTTTTAATGGTATTTGGAGCTTTGCCCGTATTATCCAAGTACTTTATAAATCGCTTAACCGGTTCTATCACTTCAAATTCTTTATCTAGCAGTATGTATAACGGATATGATTTTTCCTCCACAATTACTTTCTGAACCTTCATCTTTCCACCACCTTTAAATACTTTAACTACTATTAATAATACCCTTATATATTTAATAGTTAAAGCACTGTAATTAAAAAATCCTAAACTTCGAGTACTTAGAGTACTCTAGTTTAGGATACTATGTTTAATACATCTTGGCTTGGGTGGTTATGTGCAAAAATAACTGATTTACAATTATTTATTATTGCAACTTGAAAACTATCTCTAGGGTGTATGATTGACATATCTAACGTGCCTATATGCACTGTATAAAGCGTTGTAACTTCATTTTTAGTATTTAAGCCAATCATAACAAAGTGTTCTCTTGTGAAACTTCCTATTTCTTTTTGTAATAGCTTAACAACGTCGCTTGGTTGTGATATTTGAAACCTTTCATCTTCCATAACTTGATAATCTTGAACTAAATCTAAAACTTTTAAAATGTACTGTTCCTTTTTCATATTTGTAAATCTCCCTTTTTATTTAGTTGTTGCATTGCGATTATTTACAACAATTTCAGTTGGTTTCCTCCTTTCGTTAAATACAGTATATCAAATTTATTACACTTTGACAAGTAAATACTTTCTAAAGTGTAATTTTTTTAAAAAAAGGGTTCACGGTTTCATCTAATTTAGATAAAGAAGCTTTAAAATTGGGCTAAAAATTAGTAAAAGCACGATGTTAATTGTGCGTTGCTATTTTTAGTCCAATTTTAAAAGTTGATGTTCTAAATTAGATGAAACCGTGAACCCCTTATAGACTATATATTGAAGCGGTATTTATAATAGTTGATTGAAGCGGATTATGTTATAATGTAATTACCTTTTTATTTAGTTTGTTGGTTTTCTCATAAGCTAAACAAACTTAAAGCCCTGCTTATGCAGGGCTATTTTTATGCTTATAAACATCTATTTTTCTAAACTTTCATTATTCAAAGCCTTTCTATAAAATAGTTCATTAAGGTCTTCAGTATTAACAGTTATTAATTTTTCACTTTTTAATTCATATTCTCTTATAAACGGGTTTTTAAGTATTGGTGCATAATAAAGTACAATCCTATATCGGCCATATTCAACCCCTAGAAGTGACATCATTTCTATAATTAATGTTTGGTCTAATTCTTTGAAAATAGACGTTGAACAGTGTCTTAGATCATCATATACATGTATAATATTTTTCATTTCATCAATTAATACATTGCAAATAGTTCTATCAGCACCAGGTAAACTACTCGAACAACTCATTAAATACAATAATTCGTTATTCCTAATCTTCTTTAACGATACGTTTTTTGAATTTTTATCTACATTCAATAACACGTCAAACCTCCTATTCACTGATTAAAAGATACGATTAAATAAGCTTGTAATGAAATCTATGATAGACTGTATAATCTGTAAAATACTATCCCAAATTTTTTGTACAAAGTTCCTATTTTCTTCAGTATTTAAGTCTTTAGCCTTGTCTTTAGCTTTATCTAATAAGTCGCCTGAATTTTTTTCAATACCTTTCAAAGCGTCTTTTGCATTTTTAGCAAATGCTTTAGGATCTGAAGTTAAAGCGTTAGAATTTGCAACATTAGTCATATTATCAGTTATCATTTGTTTTTGATTATCTGTTAATGTTCCCGACAATCCTCGTTCATCAAGCACTTTATTAACTATATCTTCAACTTGTTGTGGTGTTATCTGTTCATCTTGTTTTTTCTTAATATCTGCTAACTGTTGTTTAATATCTGCTATAGACGCGTTTAATGCTTCGTCTGAATATCCGTCTTTATTTTGATTTTCTTCAGATATTGAAGTTAAATCTTGCATTTCTTTATTTGAGTTTTGAATATCTTCAGAATTTAATTCATTGCCTTTTTCTTCATAAGCTTTATAAATACCTGCTAAAGCACCTTCTCCAGTAACTTTTTCAACTGAAGCTATATGAATTTCAGCGTCTTTAATGCCTGCTGTGATTGACGCATTTTGATATTGTTCACTTGTAACCTTTGTGATGTTATCAGGTGTGTCTATTTCTACATCTACACCGTTACCCCATTTTTTATGCTTAATAGTTGCACTTGAATATATATAACTTAAATTGCCACTATTAGGAATATATTTACTAACGTCATCAGTTGTTACGCTGTAAGTTTCATAGTCATCTTTTACGCCTAAATCATCTTCAGTCTGTTGTAAGTCTTGGCCTTCAAGATCAGCCCCTTTTATAAAAACGGGTTTATCCCAATCTTCCTTATTTTCTTCTGCTTTGGCCATACCTGGAACAGTTAATAATAGTGTTGCTACTGCTGTACTAACAATTAATTTTTTCATTTTAATTAACTCCTTCAGTGAATATATTTTTTAAATAAACTCCCTTGATATATTCTTTCATCATCAAAGATACTTTCTATATCTGATACAGTATGAATTTTGTCTAAATCAATTAATAGATCAATATATTCATTCAGTTCTACAGATATTTTAGTTTCTTTAATTATTCCTAGTATTGCTATAACATCTAGTTCATTCATCATATTTGGAAACTCTAATAATACTTTGAAAAACTTCAAAACTTGTGGTGGAAAACTGCTTTGCATACTCTCAATTTCAAATGAATAATACTTTTGTTGAGTAACATTCAATTCATTATCTTTTAATGTTGCATTATCAAATGAATATAGCTTATTTATCATATTTTTTACTTCTTGCTTTACTTCTGCATTTTTAACTTCTGATAATAATGAATGTAGTGTTATTTGAGAAAATTCTAACGTTTTATTAAATAAGCAATTAATTATATTTTCAATTTCTATAGTGTAACTTTTATGAAATTGAATACTGTTTATAAATTGAGAATAGTCAATCATTCCATCATTTTCTATAAATTCTTTTTGATACTTTAAATATTCCAAATCAAATATATCAGCCATCATAACCAGTCCTTAACTTTAATATATTCACTTAATAAGTATACGAACCATCTTTATAATTAATCTGAACGCCTTCTTGTTTATTCGCAATCCAAACATTGATATTTATTGTTTGGCCGTCATCATTAATTGAGTAGGCTCTAACGTGTGAACCTCTTGGCACAAGTTCATCATCTTTATAAACGGGCGTAACTTCATAAAACACTTTTGTTTCAGGATTATCATACATTGCATTTCTTATTTGCGTTTCAGGATAACCCATGCCCCCACCTTCAGGGTCTTTATTAGATCCAACATTTTGCGCCCTAGTACCTAATGTTAAATTATGTGTTTCCATATCTCCGCCCAATGACCAGGCAAGCGAATGAGATTTATTATATATATAACCCCTATACCCATCTAATTGTAATATTTGGTTGTTTGAGTTCTCGCCTTCCCACGTCTGCTTTTCAGGGTTATATGTACCATCTTTATATTCTCCTGCTACATGTACATCATAATCAAAAGACGGTCTTTCTTGTGCTTTTGAAGAATGACTTTGAACAGCTTTATTTGTAATTAACGCCGTAACTTTTCCCGATCTACCGTATTTATCCAAATCAGGATAATCAGCCCAAAAACGATCATTACCCTTTTCATTCAGTAAGTTCTGATCTTCCTGACTTAATTCTGTCTTGTTATCATTGATAAAAGCATAGTTTTCGCTATTAGTTTCAGCGCCTATTAAGTCTATATCTTCTTTACTATTTTTTATTTCAGGTGTATCTGATTTGCTAAAATCACTAATAGTTGATATTAAATCATCAACTTCATTTATTGCCTTTTCCGTATCACAACCACTTAATACAATAAGCGATAATAATAAGGCTATCAGTGGTTTAAATATCTTCATTGCCTTACTCCTTTACTCAAATTGTTCAGCAACCCAAAAATATTTAGTGTAGCTTTTATTCTCATAATAAAACAAAGGTTTAGGCACAAATTTAAAGTTTTTATTTTTGACGTGCATAGTAACATTTTGTCTTGTTACACCTAATCTTTCAGCTACTTCATTAACATCTATTAGTTGCTGTGGTTCAGAACTTTCACGAATTAAATCATCTAAATTATTATTTGGAAGCTTACCAGTATAAATAGTGTTGTTTTTCTCCATAATATACACACCTTCATTTACTGCTATATCTTGCCCGCCTTGTTGCGTATACAAAGTTTTTTCATCATTTAATAAGTTTGCTATGTCTTTTAAATTCATTGTTTTGTTTACCTCCGACCATTTTTTTGTTATTCTTAGTGTACCTTTTTTTGTGGGCGAATGTTTGATTACTTTCGTCCTATTGCGATACTTTCTAGTATCGCTTTTTTTATGCCTTCATAGTCGGAGTAAACAAACATCATATAATAATCACTTTTTTATAATCGCTTTTTTCTTTTATCATAGCTTTCGCTTCATCAATAGAATATCTTTCGTTGATATATCCTATAAACCTACCATTTTCAATAACTTGTACAACAGGATCAGCCCAAAAGTCATAAATTACATTTAATACATACACATTATTTCTAGTTTTAAATTCATCAATAATCATTGTGCTTCCTCCATTTCTTCATCAAGTTGCTTCAGTCTACACAAATTAAATTTGTCTTGAAGTTCTTCTATTGTCTTATCTCTTAAATTCTCCCTACTTTCTAAAGGATCCATTAATAATAACCATTCAATATACATTGCTTTATCATGGTTCATATTTAGCACCTCATTTATATTAAAGCCCCTTAGCGGGGCTTTTTTTAAAGTTTGTTTTGTATATACTTTGGAATTTTATTTGTCGCTGTTAGGCCAATTCCTTTTTTATAATCAATGATCTTATAGCCTGAATTAACTTTAAATATTTCATGTCTACCATTCGTTATTTTTATAAAGTTATGACCTTCTTTGAAAACTTGTTCTACATCAATATTTTTAAATTCTTCTTTAGTTACAAACATCTGTAACACTCCTTTTTTGTGGGTTGCTATATCTTTTATTTATAGCGTTTGATTTGTTTCGTCCTCCTTTCAATTATTATATTATCACTTAATTTACACTTTGACAAGTATTTATTTGCTAAAGCGTAAATATTTTTTAAAAAATTAAAGGCCTTAGATAGACCTTTAAGCTGTAGCTTGTATCAGACCATCATATCTAGCCTTAGAAATATAAAAATAAGTTTCAGCTAATACGCGTTCAAACAAATCATTTAGATCATGTTCATTATACAAAGGGGCGTTAATTTCAACTTTTTCATCTTCAAAGTCCTTAACAATTTTTACTTGATAACTATTTAAATTTAATGAGTTGTCTTGAAATACCAATTCAGTTTTTCCATTTTCTATATATATACATTCAACCTTATCAACTGTGTAATAAGTTTCAATAATATTTTTAACTTGCTGATCGTGTTTTCTATTTATTTTTTCAACCCTTTTATCATTTAACTTAAATAGAATAACCATAACAGCAACTATAGATATAAAAATAACGAATGGCATTACAAACACCCCCCTTATAATTAATATATAAAATTAAAGATCATGTTTTTCTTTCAATAATTCCATTGCTTCAGAAACTATGTCTACTAAATTTGCGCCTGTTTTCGCTTTAACTTGATAAGCAATTGACCAGTCTTCATTATACATTTTAACCGATTTTGTAGGTCTTACTTCCTTCTTTTTCGCTATCATATCATCAAATACTTGTTCTTCTTTATATTCATCTTTTACTGCTTCATTATTAAAATCTGCCATATTATTCACTCTCCAACTTTTCTAATATTTCATTTTTTACATCAATGTACATCTGCATTGTCTTTTTATCATGGGCTTTATGTTCTGTTACGCCATGCTCTCCCCAGGTAACTACTCGATCACTTGAACGTATATAATTTTTAAATACATCTTCGCCAAACAATTCATTTATCTTATTGATAATACTTCTGTTAGTTGATCCACGTTGATTTACTAAGTACGGTAATAAACCTAAAAATTTTAAACTTGGTTTTTTATTCTGTTGAATATTACCTAAATAGCTGTAATACTTCTTCGCTGAAGTAAAACTATCTTCTTCAGTTTTTGATGTTATTAGAACGTAATCAGAAGCGCATACAGCGTTATTAGACAAAATACCTGTTGAAGGTCGTGTATCTATGATTATGTAGTCATAATCGTCTTTTATTGGCTTTAAAAGTGAATTTAATAAAAAGTATTCTGCTTTTTCATCAAATTTCTTTATTACGTATTTATCAAACTTTTCTAATGACCAATCGCCCTTTAATATATCCAGGTTGTCCGTTACTTTTTCAATACAATCTTCTAAGTTTAAATTTTTAATACCTTCCATGAATGAAGGTTCTTTTTTAAACTTTTTTTGATAAGTCCTTTGAACTTTTTCTGTTAAGTTACTTTGTGGGTCAGTGTCTACAGCTAAAACTTTATTACCTTCTTTAGCAAGTAAGTACGTAAGTATTTCTGTAAGTGTGGACTTTCCTACCCCACCTTTAAAACAGCCAATTGTTATTACTTTCGTCATATTATCTAACCTCTTTTCTATCCCTTATTACCTTTTTTTGTGGGATTATTTACAATAATAATAACAGATATTTTTCTACTTGTCTACTTTTCCACTTGACTACTTATGTCTTTTTCTACTTTTACATTATTCTACTTTACTACTTATGTCTTTTTGTCTAAGTGGTTAAGTAGAATAATAGGTATAAAGAAAAGCGCTATATAGCGCTTTTCATTCAATCTTTAACATTTTTTGTATTGCTTTCTAAAGTAAATCTTTCAAAGTCATCAATTAACCATTTACCATTTTTTCTAACAAAATGAATTTTTCCTGATGTTTTTTTATCAGTCGTATCTTCTTCGTCTATCACTTTTTCATCAAACGTAACAAATACATCATAGCTGTCTTTTTGTGGTCTGTATTCTTCTATAAATGTCTTAACATTACTTATTTTAACTGTTAAAAACGCATTATATTTATCCCTTGAATTATCAAATAATTCTTTTTGGTATTTGTCGTCTAATATTGAAGAAAGTTCCTTCTTTTTACCACTGAAGCTTTCCTTCTCCTTCATAGTAAATAGTTTATTAACAAATTTTTTAGCATTATCCCTGATCTGTTCTTCTTCTTTTGATACAACTTCTTTGTCTTGGCGCGCTATCAAATCACTTTGTGCTTTATTTGTATCTTCTAACTTTCCAATTTTGGTTTCATTCTCTTTATTTTGGCTGTTAGCTTTATTAAGTTCGTCATCATAATATCGAACTATAAAGACTAATATACCGATTATCACAATTGCCGTTATACCTATAATCAAGGTACTTTTCGGAATGTTCTTCATGCCTTAACCTCCCATTTTTAATAAATGAAGCTATAGCCTTCAGTCATTTTCACTTCTCTTTGAGTTATTTTATATGGTCCACCTTCAGCGTTCATTTCAGTTACAACAAATGTATTTTTGTCTTTAACATCTATAACGATACCAACGTGACCCGTAACATTAGAATGTCCGCCTGCGCCTTGTTCAGCTATCCAGGCCGCGCCTTTTTTAGGTGTTTTACCTACCTTATAACCTTCAGCTTCAGCTCGTTCATTCCATTTGTGGGCGTCATGCCAAAATGTTGATATAGGTTTGCCCATTTTTTGACGTATACCGTACGCATACCATGTACATTGGCCTGCGTCATATAAGTTATTTTTACCAGGGTTTGAGTTTGAGAATGAAGGTATTTTACCTTTATACTCTTTACCTACATCTCCTTTATCTTTTTTACAACTATCGTCACTTTTACTAGCTTTGCCGTCTATACCCTTCATAATTTTTTTAATTGTCGGCTTCCAGTTTGAATTTAAATCTGTAGGGTCGTTACTTGCGCCTATAGGTGCATATTTCGGTTGAATTTTATCAACTGTTTTTAATCCTTTACTAAAATATAGGTCATATAGGTTTTTAGCGGCGGCGTCTATACCTTCTTCAATACTATCAAACTTAAATAAGTCGCCTGATCCCATCATACCTGCAACATTATTATGAGTTTTAACTGCTTCTGATTTACCATAACCCGTTTCATGTGCCACTATAGCCATAAATATTTTAGGATCTATTTTATGCTTTTTAGCACTTTTAACCATATAATCAGCTTTACCTTCTAATCCTCCGCCTTTAGCATTTTCATTAAAAGATTTGATACCTTTATCACTTACAGAACCACCACTTACAGCGCAACCGTCACTACTGCCACCCGTTTGAGTTTCGTCTAATTCATCATCAAATGGCGCTAGCAACATCATAGACATTAAAGATACAGCAATGAATATTAAACCTAGTAAAGCTAATGCACCATATATATATAACTTTATTTTTTTCTTCTTTAATTCTAATGCTAGGTTAGTAAGCTTTTTTAAATTACCACCGTCATTTTTTTGATTAATTTTCTTCATCTGCGTCACTCATTTCATAAGAAGCAACATGATAAAATTCTGCGCCATCATAAATTATGTGATATTCATATCTATAATTCGTTGTACCTTCAGGGATAATTTGGTTTTCTATATCTTCATTAAAATATATTGTTGCCGTATATTGTATAGTATCTAATTCATCTAATAATTCAGGATCAGCTTCTATTTCATCTAAGATGTCCGTTTCTTCTTCATCGGTAAACAATTTAATAATAGTTACTTCTTCTATGTTTTCTTCTAGGTCTTCAGCTTCATTTTTTGATAACTTCCCTAGCATGGTCTTACCTATCTTACTGCCCCATAATTCAGGTTGTCCTATCCACTTATAACCTTCTACAACAAACACAAATACTATGAGTAAAGATAATACCGCTCTAAGCGGAGAAGGTGGCAATAACAGCACAATGCCAAACGCCAATACACAAATCGCAACAAACAATATACGCTTTTTGTAAGGCGTTAAATAGTTAAGTATATCTTGTATAATCTCTTTCATTATTTAACACCTCACTTTTTATTTCTCTTTATAGCGTCTATTCTATTTTCTGTTTCACGACTTGCTGATTTTTCTTGGGTGTCTTGTACTGGTTTTGGTTTTTTTCTGATGACTGGTTTATTTTGTGGTTTATTTGTCTGTATTTGTTCATTAACTCTTGAACTATCGTTGCCACCTTCATTTTTGTTTAATCTATCTTTAGAACTGCTATCGTTCCTAGATTGTTTAGTGTTTGAACCTTCTGTTTTTTTATCTGGTACTGCCTGCGGTTTTTTCTTAATTGTTCCGCCGTCTTTTCTATTAACTGATGGTTTACTTCCTGAACCTTCATCAACGGTATCATTTCCACTTCGTGATTTAGGTTTAGTATTGTAATTATTATTTGGATCTTGATTGCCTGGGCTATCATTGCGGTTTTGTTTTTGTTTAGGTTTTTTCTTGATTTTTTGATCTTCTTTTTTCTTAATATTGCTATTAGGTTTCTTACTCTGTTCTTGCTCGCTGGCTTTAGGTTTCTTGCTTATAGTGCCACCATCTTTTTTATTCACACCATTTGAAGTAGTGTTATGGTCGTTAGCTTTCTTCTTAGATATATGTTCAGTTGGTTTTTTCCTAACGTTCGTATCATTACCACCATATACTGGTTGATTGCCTTGACCGTTATTTTGTTTATTTTCTTCACGCTTTTTACGGGCGCGCGCTCGTTGTTCACTGATGTTTTGTTGTTTAATAGAACTCATTACTTTTTGATAATCATTTTTTATCAATTTACCTTGCATAAACAACATGCCTAAACAAATTAAACTTAATGATATGGCTGTTACAATGTAATTCCAATTTTTTTCTTCTGAAATTTGATAAGTTACATTAATTAATGTAAACATAAGCACCAGTAAGAATACATACACGATAGACATTAGTAAGTGGCCACCTGTACGCTTGGCTGTACCTTTTAAATAGCCAACAAATGACGGTATAATTGCAATGATTAAAACACCAACCATAACAACCGCGCCTACTACAAAGCCTAATTCATAAAATTGTTTAGCAACCGCGAACAATATCGCGCTTATACCAATAATAAATGATGGTATATAGACAAAAACAGCTACTACAATTCGGCTAGTTGTGTAATTGTTACTTACTGACATATTCTTTTTATTGTCTTTTATTATGTCATTTCTTTTATCAGACTTAGGTTTATGGTCTAATATCCCATTTATCAACTTTTTGCCATCTTCAACCTTATTATCTTCGCCAGCTTTACCTCCGCCAATTTCATTTACATTAGTTGTACCAAATTCCAATTGTAACCACGGCTTCACAATCAAAATTTCATGTAATGTATTTTTCATTGTGGCCAAACCTTCTTTATTTGATACATCATTTTCGGAAGCTTCAGCTTGATCTGATTGATTTTCTCCAGTCACACTTGTACTTGTATTCAATATAGTGTTACTCACATATTGGCTAAAATCTGAAGTACCTTGTATGATTGGCTTTGCGTTTGAAACATAGATACTGAAAAGGGCTGTAAATACAATGGCTAACATAACGCCTGTTGCCCCTTTTCTCAACTCTCCTTTACTAATCGTTGCAATCAACCATACAACTACACCAATAAAAGCCCATGTTATAAATTTACCTAATCCTGATGATCCGCCTATAGCTGAAATTACATCTGCTAACTCGCTAACTATAGAACCTAATATAGTAAATTCAAAAGCTTCACTTACCAGGAATATGAATACTGAAGCAAATATTTTATATGTTGACCATATACCATTTAAAATTTCGTACTTTGAATTTTCAGTGAAGTTATAAGCTTTTTCACTTAACCCGATAACGTCATACCAGGGTTTATCGTCTTTTTCTTCTAATACATAATCCATTGAATAGTTGTCTAAATTATGTTCTTTGTAACCGACAATATTTGATTTAACTTCAGGCAAATCATCATCTTGGTTACTTGGAAACATGCCTGAAATTGGATCTTTTTCTTTCGCAAAGGCTTCATTAACTCCTACTAAGCAAACACTTAATACCATTAGAACAGCAAGGAACCACAAAAAGCCTTTTGTTTTATCCTTCATTTATAGTTCCTCCCTACTCTAATTTTTTCAAGTCCTTCTTAGGAATACCTTTACTTTCAACTAACTTGCTATCTTCTGAAATCTTACTCATTAATTTTTCTGACAAACCATGTTTACGTTCATTAATCTGCATAATAGCTTTACCTTCTGTATTTCCATTAACTCTTTTATATTGTCCTTCTCCCATTACCAATAAATTCAGTTGTCTATATTTACCGTCTAATGCTGGTTCTCCAGGATCTAATAAAATATCTTTTACATTTGGTTTAAATACAATCGTAAATACTTTTTGCTTTTCTTTATATGGCGTTTCAAATATTGCATATTTTAACGGTTCATCTTTAGCATTTTCTAAATCTTCTTCATCTACAAATGTGTAAATCTGTTCATAGTATTCTTGCATTTCTTCTTTGTCATCTGATACATCATTTTCATCTTTTGAAATTCCGTACATATCTGTTAATTTTGAATACTGGCCATTAGCCATATATTTAGTAAACTTAATAGCTTCTTCAGTATAGTCATCTTTTTTGGGCTTTGAACTATCTTTACTACTACAAGCCGATAAAACAACGATTGCTATTAGTAATAAGTATGTTAATTTTTTCATTATACTTGCACCTCTTGTTTTGTGTCTTCTCGTTTTTCAAGTTGATTACTTGTATCAAACGCGTCTACTAAATGCTCTTGTAATACTCTTACATCAAGAATACCGACGCGATCATTCAAGTCTTTATAAACACATACGCCTGTTTCAAGTTCAGGCATAATCGCTTGTAAGTCTGTACTATCATCAAATCTAAAGAATTGCTGAAGTTTATTAATTTCATCTGTATTACTTTCTAAATATGCAAATAGCTGTCCGATTTGTGACTGCATGTCTTCAGGTATATCACTAAGCCTTTGTGTCATGATATGAATTGAAGCCCCTTTAGAACGACCTTCACGGAATAAACTTTGAAAGGCTGAACGACCTTGTGAGTTTTTGAAGTATTTCCAGGCTTCATCAAGTCCGATAACTGTTAGATCATTAGGGAACATGTTAATAAACTGTCTTTGATAAGCCGTTAAAGCGTATAAAATACTGTCACTTACAATATTCGCTTTTGAATAGTCTTTAGGGTCTATATCAGCGTCTGCAAGTTCTAAATTCTCTACTTGTAATACGTTTAATTGACTGTTAATATCTAAAACTTCTGTATCATCAATTCTTTCTCCAAATATAAGCGTACTTAATGAATGTGTAGTATATACATTAATTCTGTTTACAAGACGCTTACAAAGTTCTTTTTCATCTTCTGTTAATGTAATGTCTTTTTTCTCGCCTGTACTCATAGATGTTAGTTCTTCTGTAACCTGATTAATTTTAGGTTCATCTCTATTGGCTACATATTCCAAAGCCCTATTAATCATTGTTGCCTGATCTATTGTTGCTTCATTTCTAATAGAAATTGATAGTAAGTTATGAAGTATCTGTTCTGATACACCTACAGCGTCTGATACGTCTGTAAAGATATAGAACGGATCAAGTTTACCTGCGTCTTTAGGTTTAGCTGACAAAGTAATGAAGTTTAATTGTGTACCTAATTCATCTAATTTCTTATGCCATTCACACTTATTCATTCGTTCTTGTTTAGGGTCTACTATTAAAACTTTTGCGCCCCATATTGCATATTCATAGAATAAAAGGTTTGCCCCGAATGACTTCCCACCGCCTGTTTTACCTGTATGACAAATGGCCAATGATTGGTTTTTAGCTTGTCCTGTAGACGCGAAACCTGGCATGTGAAATACTGGCGTACCGTAATTTGTAGCAATTTGACCTACGTAAAAACCGTAAGGGTCGCCTAACTCGTGACGGTTTCCAAAAAATGAACTTGTCATCATGTTTATATCGCAATCTTTCACAAACTCTTTTACATATCTTCTACTGCCTGGCATACATTCAAGCAAACTTCTTAACTGTAAACCTCTTGTATTCTGAACAATATACTGATGATTTGACATTGTTTCTTTGAGTTCATCTAATTTACTATTTAATGCCTTTTGAGTTTCGGCTGCAACTACGAATATAGCTGACATTAAGAAGCTGGCTTCTCTATTTTTTTCAATATTTGCGATTAAGTCATCAGCTATGTCTATGCCGTCATAAACGTTTGAACTTGCACTATCTCCGTAATCTGCCAAATGTTCTACTTGGTCTTCTAAGTTAGCTTTTTTAGATCTAAGTTTCATTAATCTTCTATCTGAACTTTGATAAGTTAATTTTAATGAAACACCTACGCCAAACTGTAGGTTTCTAAGTATTTCAAGCCAACGTGTATCAGGGAAGTGCGTTTCAACTGGTACTTTTGCTAGTTGTAAAAATGAAATATAAGTATCTCTTTCTTTGCCTAACGCGTCATTTTGGTGTAATACAAGATGTTTTCTACTGCTAGGGTTTGAATATGATACTGTAGATAAATCTTCTACATGGCCACGATCTCTAATTTTAGCGATTAATCTATCGCCATTGTAAACGGGTGTTAAACGTTCAAACCAATTATCATTTAAAAACGGTTCTCTTACGTTTAAATTATTAGGCCATGTTATAAGCTTTGCCATTTCTACGGGTTCAATTTCTCTAAATGTAAACGGTAAGTTATTTAGCGTATTACTCAAATGATCCATTTTGTTATATGCTGTTTTAACTTTATTAGTTGTTAATAATACGTCTTTACCTGTAATCGCTTTAGTAATAAGGTTGATTAACTTTTCTTTCGTTTCTGTGTATATCTCGCCCCAAGTAACATCTTCATTAGTAAAGTTGACCATTGTACTTTTTCCTAATTCAAAGCCCATATAATAGCGAACTTTATTTTCTGATGAACCTAATTCATTTGAATTTTTTAAATGGTCAAAAATAGCGTCTTCATGTTGTTCTAATACTGGTATCAAACGCCCTCTACTGTATGAGATATGTTGGTTTTTAATTTCATCTAAGTCCTGACGTTCTGGAATAATTAAACAGTGAACTTCTTTTTTTACCTCTTTAAATACACGTTTCAACTGTCTAAATTTAATTAACAGTTCGTTTTCTGTATCAAAGTTACTGTGAAACCCTTCAAACTCAAACCATGCTTGCATACGGCCATCTTTAGTAAAGATGATGTTTTCTACAACTGCTTCTATATCAAAATCTAGTCTTTTAGCCATAGGTTATTTATCCTCCTTGTTTATGCGGAAATCTGAAAAAGTACGCGCTACAACTTTTTTTCTCAACTTATATGATTTCTTGTTATCTAATTCTTCACGTCCTACATAATCAGACGTTTCATTAAATTTTGTAGCCATATATACTTTTGCATATTTCACAACATTCATATTTTCGATACTTTTTTGACCTATGAAAAAACCAAATACAGCGGGAAAACCTATATGAATGAAAAAGACAATTGCATATCTACCGTATTTCGGTAAAAAGTCTAATAATCCATTTGTTATAGGTAAGAAAAATAAACCAGGTAAAATAATCGTGAAAATAACGATTATTTGACTAACTGTCAAAGAAAAAGGCAGTGAAAAGCCTTGCTCTCCACCGCCTAAACCACGTATTAAGTTTGGTATTTCATCTAATTGTGATGAACAGTAACCAATGATTTTTTTCATGTTACTCATGCTATGCACTCCTTATTAGAAGCCAAAGAATTGCGCTATACTTTCGCCTAAGTTTTGTAAATTTTGCGGATCTCTAACAACTAACGCGCCGATAACACCTAAGATAATCAATGCACCTAGTGCCATTCTGAATTTCTTAGATAATGCTAAAACTACAATGATAATTGCAGCGACTGCCCAATAAATAATATTTAAAACTAATGTGAAGTTTCTTTCTCCTTCACGCGCGTTATTTACTAAATCTCCACCTGCTTGTCCTAATGTGAAAGAACTAAAGTCTATTGAAGCAATTGACGTCATTAAATCTAACATTTTAAACACTCCTATTATTTTTTAGTATATTGAGGTTCACTTACTTTAATTACATTATACTTATTGTCATCAAGCTTTTTAAGCTTAATTTCAAATTTGTTTCGACTTGTTAAGCCACTATCTTTTTCTTCCATTTGAACCGTTGTAATTGCTTTAAGTTCATCTTGTTTGTTTTCTTGATACACTTTCACTTCTTCAACGTTTTTAATTTCAACATTGTTATTCAATAATTGTGTATCAGATTTATTATAGAAATATGTTTGCGCTGTATCTCTATCATCTGAAGCGTAAACTTTCATAAAGCTTGTAATGTAATCTTTAACATCAGGATAATTTGTTGTAACATCTCTACCATTATCAGTATCTAGCGTCATTTGAACATCTGCATTTGATTTTTGTTCATATGGTAAAGGTAAAGTGACTAACTTATAACCTTTATCGTCGCCATATACTTTAATGTATCTGTTGAATTTAACATCTTCGTGTTTATCTTCTTGTACTGTTTTTGTTTCTTCTTTATCCTTCTTGCCTTTTTTGCCTTTAACTTTCTTCTTAACAGTTTTTTCTTCAACTGTCTTTTTATCTAGCGTAACTGTAAAATATATTTTCGCTTGGTTTTTATCTGCACTTTCAACATCATTGATTTTAACGTCCTTAACTGAAATACTGCCATCTATATTTTCAGGCTTAAAGCTATTATCATCTAATGTTGAACTGTCTACATAATCGCTTAAATTATCTAACCATTTATCGCGGTCTTGCCCTTTATCATAACTGTAATATTTTTGTATGAAATCTTTCGCGTATTCCTGGGCGCCTACTTGTGTAGCTGGATTGCCTTTGTTAGTAGTATCAATTTGTGAGGCTAATTTCTGATATTGTTCTTGTGCGTCACTTGCTTTTCTATTAGCATTACCTGCATTTATCCAACTAACAACTACTAAAAACAAAGCTATGATTATGACCGTTTTAACAACGTTATAACCTTTAGGACGTTTCAATTTAGCTTTACTTAAAATTTTGTCGTCCTTACCTCTGTTTTTTAACGCCTTTTTTAACTTATTACGCTTAAACAAACGATCTGCTGACTTCTTCTTTTTTCTAAAATCTTCTGTCGTTTCTTCATTTTGTGCGGGCTTTGATTTTTGTTTTTTAACCTTTTTATCGGACTGTTTGCCCCACTTTCTCATAAGCTAACTCCTTTCTAAA
>NZ_JAESNB010000012.1:0-1233 GCF_017893435.1 Staphylococcus sp. GDB9P120P | reverse complement strand
AAGAACAAAGAAATAATGATAGCCACTTCAGTGGCGATTGGTGCAGTTGTAACTTGGATTAATCCAAGTTAACAACCAATCCAAATCATTACTTTCGATATCGTGAAGTCAAAAGGAAATTCTATTACAAGTAATAATATGGTGGGTTTTGACTTTAGGTTTTCAACACTGGGGTACTACGACCCCCCAGTGTTGTTCATTGTTCACGGTCACTTTTTGTGTATAAACGATTGAATTATGATGTTATTTTGTGTATTATTGACTGTAATAATTGAAAGGTGGTTACAATTATGAGTAAAAGATTGCAAGTGACTTTGAAAGATGAGATGTCGGAAAAGTTAGATGAATTGGCGAAATATTTAGGAGTTTCAAAAAGTGCGGTAATTGCGTTGGCTTTGCAAGATTTTGATAAAAAGCATAAAAATAGATAAAAAAATACTGCCATGTGGCTATGGCAGCATAAACTTGTATTCGGAGGTAATTATATCATGGCAAATAAAGCATCACAAGGTAATGTAAGAACTAGAAATTGGACGTTTGTAATTTATCCAGAAAGTGTTTCTGAAGGTTGGAGAGATATATTAGATAATGAACATATACAATGGGTTGAATCTCCATTACATGATAAGGATACTAATCCAAATGGAGAGATAAAAAAGGCTCATAAGCATATATTGGTTATGTATGATGGGGTTAAAAGTTATAATCAGATATTGGAATTGACCGAAAGAATAAATGCGACTGTTCCACAAAGGTGTGGTTCTGCTAAAGGTCTTGTTAGATATATGTTGCATATGGATAATCCTGAGAAATATCAGTATGATCGTGAAGATATGATTGCTCATGGTGGAGCAGATATTCTAGAGATGTTAAAACCGACGTCTGCAAGCAGATATGAGATGTTTAAAGAAATGACTTCTTTTATAGTTGAAAATGACATAAGAGAATACGAAGAACTATGGATTTATGCTATGGAGCATAGATTTGATGATTGGTTCCCTTTGTTAGCTGATAATGGTACTTTTGCTATAAATACGTTTATAAAATCTAGAAGACATAGAATAAAAGATAACAAATGAATTAGCTAGCCGTTATGGCTAGCTTTTTGCTTTAGCAAAAAGGGGGGATTGGGGGTTTACCCCCAACAAGGGTATTTGCAGAACGAAATGAGCGTAAGCGAATGAAGTGGCTAGCAAATACGACGCTTGCCCCCCAAACCATATTATCACTTGT
>NZ_JAESNB010000011.1:0-108363 GCF_017893435.1 Staphylococcus sp. GDB9P120P | reverse complement strand
ATTCAGTTTTCAATGTTCATTGATGTGTTACAAGAATTAATTGTAACATTAAGTTTTTGTTAAGTCAATAATAAATTTTTGTTTGTTATTATTAAGTTTGTTTCGTTTGTTAACTCAACATTTAATATTGTATAACCATTCAATAATTTTAACAAGTGTCAAATTTACACTTTGTATTATTTTTTGGTTGGTTTGTTTTTTTAAGTCATCTTGTTTTGACGACTTTTATATAATATCAAGATTAATCTCACACGTCAATTCAATTCTAATAACTTTTTAGTTAAATTTTACCTTTGTAATAACTAATTATTTATTATATGTATTTATATGTTAAAACGTATAATAATATTTGTATTTTGTGTCTATTCCTTCTATACATTGTCAACAAATGTCATCTTATGTGTTTTTACTTTTATTAATCTATATTTATCTCTTAGTAATACAAAGTGCCGCATTTATAAAATGATTATAAATGCGGCACTTTGAATCTTAATAACTTTTATATTTGTTCAATTGTAATTACTGCTGTAATTTTTCTTTATCTTTACATTCTTTACATAGACCATAAATTTCCATACGATGATGCGTTACATCAAAATTCGTTACGTGTTGAGCTAATTGTTCAACTTCATCTAGTTGTGGATAATGAAAATCTACAATCTTTCCACAATTTTCACATATAACATGGTAATGATTATGTGTATTAAAATCGAAGCGACTTGAAGCATCTCCATAAGGCAATTCTTTAACGATGCCAATTCCTTTAAATACACGTAAATTATTATATATCGTTGCAACACTTATATTTGGAAAATCGGGTGAAAGTGCTTGATAAATCTCATCAGCAGTGGGATGTGTTTCAGAGACAATTAAAAACTTCAATATCGCCTGTCTTTGTGGGGTTATTCTTATCCCATTATCTCTTAAAGACGCAATCGAATCTTCTAATTGATGTTCAACTGTTTCCATCTCTGCACTCATGTCCCTCACCATCTTTCTATTTAATAATTATTATTACTTAATATTAATATAACTGTTGCATCATTGAATTGTCAATAAACAAAGACCATTTCAATCAATATCCTGTTTTTGGATCAACTTCATTCTCAATTAAAGCATTCTTATTGAGAAAATGGTTGAGATTGCGTTTAAATATCTCAGTTACTTCTTGTTTATTTTCTATACCATTACCTGTGATATGTGCTGTAATTGTAATGTTATTTATATCATATAATTGATTACTTGGTTTAAGTGGCTCATTTTCAAACACATCTAAATAAGCTTGTCGTATGATGTTTTCTCTCATAACATTTGCTATTACATTTTCCTCAACTATTGTTCCTCTTCCTACATTAATAAATAAAGCAGAGTCTTTCATCTCTTCAAAATGTTCTTTTTGAAGTAAATGTATCGTTTGTTGCGTTTCAGGTAACGTATTTACAACAATATCCGCTTCTTCCAATGCTTGTGATAAATGATTAATAGTATAGGTTTTTGAGAAGCCATCTACTGGGTGACCAGTTGTATTCACACCTTGTACAATCATGTCCATCGCGTTCGCAATAGTTGCTGTTTTTTGAGCTATGCTTCCTGTTCCTAAAAATAAAAGCTTTTCACCGCTCACTCTGTTACCAGTTAACTTTGAGTCATAAATTTTATTTGTTTGATTAATAAATGAAACCTTCATTTTCTTATAGTCATCTAATATAAAAGCCATAATAAATTCAGACATTTGTTTTGCATGAACACCACGGCCATTCGTCAACAATATATTATGATTATTGATATAATCTAAAGGAAGGTTATTCACACCGGTAGCATACCAAGCCAACCATTTTAAATTTGGACATTCCTTCAAGAAGTCTTCATCTAATTTACCATCATATCCAAACAGTATATCTAAATCTTTTTTATCATGGTCATTAATTTCAGAAACACCATGTGTAAATATAAAATTGACGTTTGGAAAAGCTTCAACTAAATCATTTTCCAACTCTCCCATTTTTTTTAAACTGACTGCCTTCATCTTTACTCACCCCAGTATTGCTTTTAATTCGTCCATTTGTGATTTTACTTTCACTTTTTCTATGACATCGATTATAATGCCCTCTTCATCTATAACGAACGTAGTTCTTACGATTCCCATAGTTTCTTTTCCAAAATTTTTCTTTAATTGGTATACACCCACTTCTGTGGATAATTGATAATCTTCATCGACCAATAAGTCAAAATTTAAATTATGCTTATTGCTAAAGTTTTGATGTTTTTTCTTTGTATCTCCGCTAATTCCGTAAACTTTTGTTTTAAGTTCATTAAAATATGATAAATTGTCTCTAAAATCACAGGCTTCTGTTGTGCATGTTGGCGTGTTATCTCTTGGATAAAAATAGAGCACTGCTTTATATCCTTTTAATGTGTCATTAGAAATAATATCACCGTTTTGGTTTTCAAGTTTAAATTCTGGAAATTGATCTCCTTTTTTCAACAAATAACTCACCCTATTTCTTTTTACTAATAATTATATGATACGATAATAAACGAAAATATTAAATAAAAGAGGTTGATATTAATGAAATTTACAGAAAGTGAAAGACTTCAAAATTACTCAAATGAATATATATTGGGAGGCGTTAACTCACCCTCTCGTTCGTATAAAGCTGTAGGTGGTGGCGCTCCAGTAATGATGAAATCAGGTCAAGGTGCTTATTTATTTGATGTAGATGGTAATAAATATATCGATTATTTACAAGCTTATGGCCCAATAATTACTGGTCATGCTCATCCTCATATAACTAAAGCTATTCAAGAACAAGCTGCACTTGGCGTATTATATGGAACGCCAACAGAGCTTGAAATAAATTTCGCTAAGAAATTACGTAGCGCTATCCCTTCATTAGAAAAGATTCGCTTCGTTAACTCTGGAACAGAAGCCGTAATGACAACAATACGAGTGGCACGTGCGTATACTAAAAGAAATAAGATAATTAAATTTTCTGGCCAATATCACGGTCACTCAGATTTAGTATTAGTTGCAGCTGGGAGTGGTCCTTCTCAATTAGGGTCACCTGACTCAGCCGGCGTTCCTCAAAGTGTAGCTCAAGAAGTCATCACGGTACCTTACAATGATATAGAGTCTTATAAAGAAGCAATTGATTATTGGGGAGATGATATTGCAGCAGTATTAGTCGAACCTATCGTTGGTAATTTTGGTATGGTCAAACCTAAATCTGGATTTTTAGAACAAGTAAATGAAATTACCCATAATAATGGAAGTTTAGTAATTTATGATGAGGTTATTACCGCATTTCGTTTCCATTTTGGCGGTGCCCAAGATTTATATCGAGTTTATCCAGATTTAACAGCTTTCGGTAAAATAGTAGGTGGCGGGCTACCTATTGGTGGTTATGGAGGCAAACAAGACATTATGGAACAAGTTGCTCCTCTAGGCCCTGCATATCAAGCTGGAACGATGGCTGGTAATCCATTATCTATGAAAGCAGGCATCGCATTATTAGAAGTATTGGAACAAGATGGTATCTACGAACATTTAGATAGCCTAGGTCAACAATTAGAAGATGGTTTGAATAAATTAATTCAAAAACATAATATAACTGCTACAGTCAATAGAGTTTATGGTGCATTAACACTTTATTTTACAAATGAAATTGTCACACATTATGATCAAGTTGAAAATTCAGATGGTGATGCTTTTGCACAATTCTTTAAACTCATGTTACATCAAGGCATTAATCTTGCTCCTTCAAAATTTGAAGCTTGGTTTTTAACAACTGAACATACTAAAGATGATATTGATAAAACATTAGAAGCTGTAGATTACGCTTTTAGTCAAATGAAATAAACTTGAATTTTATAGGGAATCGTTGTATAACAAGTATAAACATAATTTTATTAAATATATGAAGGAGCGGTACATTTGAAATTAGGAGCACGCATTCTGAAGACAGGTATAGCTATTATACTTGCTTTGTTTATCGCTTCTCTGTTCCCTGATGAAGCAGGATTAAAGGCAATCGCTGCTGTCAGTGCGGTAATCGCGATGCAACCAAGTGTTTTTCGTTCCATTAAAACAATTTCTGAAAGAGCAATTGGTAACCTGATCGGTGCAATACTCGCAGTAGTTATGGTTACTGTTTTTGGTAATAATCCAGTGATCATGGGGGTTACTGTTATATTATTAATTGCTATTTTATTCCGTTTTAACTTGGAGCATGTAGCTACACTTGCAAGTATAACTGCATTAATTATTATGGGAACACATACTGGTAACTTTTATATTTCTGCATTTTACAGATTTGTCCTTGTTATGGTAGGTGTAATTAGTTCTTCTGCAGTTAATCTTTTATTCTTACCCCCTAAATTCGAGTCTAAAATTTATTATAATTCATTAAACATTTGTTCAGATATCTTTGTATGGTTCAAACTTGTGTTAAATGATACATCTGAATATCATCATATAAAAGAAGATAGAGGACTAATCAGCAAACGAATTACGAAATTAGAGCAAATATTTGAATACTATGAGGAAGAACGACCTTGGACGAAAAAACAAATTTATGCACAAAATAGAAAAAAAATTCTATTTAAACAAGTCGTGCGTAGTACACGGCAAGCATACGATGTTTTAAAACGAATGAATCGTTATCAAAACGATCTTCATAATTTAAATAATGAGTTGTTACTTCAAATAAAATTAGAAATAGATTTGCTCATTGCTTATCACGAACAAATTTTCATCAGTATTTCAAAAAAAGCGCGATATGATATAAGTCATTTTGATAGTCAGATTGAAAACCCACAAAAAAAGGATTTAATGGATGCTTTCCAACGAGAAATCATTAAAGATCCATACCAAACAACATATTCGTTTACAAATATAATGCAGATTATTTCAGCTATTGAAGAATATCGTTATACTATAGAACATTTGGATCGCTTAGTTATCAGTTTCTTCTCATATCACTCTAATGATAGTGAAATTGAAATTGAAGAAGAAGATTTTGATTTATAAAACCATCAATATTTGAACTAAAAAGACCAGAGACAATATAAAATGTCTCTGGTCTTTTTAGATCTTTTATTCAATTTAAAATTATTCTTACACATTAACTGCACTTAAACAATCAAAATTTAGCAAATCGCTTTTATAGATTTTGAATGCTATAAAGATGTTCATAAGCACCTTTTTTTGCTAGTAATTCTTGATGTGTCCCGCTTTCTACTACCTCACCATTTTCTATAACAACAATCTTATCTGCATGAGTAATTGTAGATAATCTATGTGCCACAATTAACGTTGTACGATCTTTACTTAAAATATTTAATGCATCCTGAATTATAGATTCACTTTCTAAATCTAATGCACTTGTTGCTTCATCTAGTATAATTATCGGTGGATTATTTAAGAAAATCCGCGCGATAGATATGCGTTGTTTCTGACCTCCAGAAAGTTTGACGCCTCTTTCACCCACTTCTGTATCATATCCATCTGTTAATTCCATAATGAAATCATGTGCGTTTGCCATTTTTGCAGCTGCAATGACTTCTTCATCTGTTGCATCGGGTCTACCTAATAAAATATTTTCTTTAATTGTATCTGAGAATAGTACGTTATCTTGTTGGACTAATCCGATTTGATGTCTGAGACTACCCGTTAAATAGGATTTTATATTGGTACCATCAATTTTGATTTCGCCATCTGTAACATCATAAAATCTTGGTATAAGATTGATAAGTGTCGATTTACCTCCACCACTCATACCGACAAATGCTACTGTTTCTCCTTGTTCGATATCCAAATTAATATGGTTTAATATCGTAGATTCATCAGCATTATATTGAAAACTCACATTATTTATTTCAATACGTCCTTCCTTAATTTCTAATGGTAAGGCACCTTTTTTATTTTTAATATCATAACCTTCATCCATTAGCTGGAACACACGGTCCATTGATGCAAAACTTTGAGTTAACGTAGTAAATGAAGAAACCAATCTACGTAATGGACCAAATAATTGTTCAAGATAACCCACGAATGCAGCGAGTGTACCTACTGTAATGGAACCGTTGATAGCTAATACTGCACCAGAACCTATTACAATTAAAGGGCCTAAATCCGTCACTGTATTAATTGCAGAAAACGAATAAGCATTCCATCTTGTATGTGTAAATGCACGTTGTAAGAAATTACTATTATGCTTATCAAAGTTAACCGCTTCGTTATCTTCTATCGCAAAACTTTTAATGACTGACATGCCCTGTACTCGTTCATGTAAAAAACCTTGAACTTCAGCCAAAGCTTGTGATCTTTTTCGTGTTAAATTTCTTAAACGTCCAAAGAAGAAATAGACAGTCAGAATATAAACTGGGAATACAATAATTGCAGCCAGTGTTAATTTCACATCTAATACAAACATAATTGATAAGGCTATGATGATTGTTATACAATCAAGCCAAATATTCATAAGTCCTGTTAAAATGAAATCTTTTGTCTGTTCAACATCATTAATTACTCTTGAAATAACTTGCCCAGCTTGGTTATTAGCATAAAATCTTGCACTTAGTGCTTGTAAATGATTATATAGACGTTTACGAATATCATATAATATTTTATTACTTGTCCACTGAGCTAAATATTGTCTTAAAAATTCTATAGGTGGTCTTACGATTACAAAAATAAATAAGGCTATTCCTAACGCAATTCCCAATCTAGTAAATTTTTCTTCTACCGAAATTGCACCATTATTGATAATGTCATCAATAACGTATTTAATTAATAACGGAATGAGCATTGGAATACCAAATTTTAATATACCTACAAGAATTGTGGCAATGATCCGCCATTTATATGGTTTTACGAATTGTATATATCTGCGAATCATACAAACTATACCTCCTTGCTTATTTCAGCAAATGAAACAGCCTTCGCTGAAATTCAACGAGGCTGTTAATACAATTATCTACAATCAGATGATTTAGTTAAGCATTTGCTATGAATTTTTATTCTATACAATTAACTTGTATCATATATACCTACATAACTATATCGAATATAACTATCAAATACATTAAATATGCTTAATAATCTCTAATTTTTTTGAATCTTTCACGCCAAACTTTAATAAAGTCTGGTGCAAATGGACCTTTTTTCTGTTCAATCCATTGTTGAAGAATATCTACATTTCTTCGTAAAATCACATCAATATCAGATGAATAATTCATTTGGCGCATATGTTGCTCATATTCGTCCTCATCTAATAAATGATATTTACCATTGGGATAAACTTTAATATCTAAATCGTAATCTATATATTTTAGAGCTTCCTCATCACATACAAATGGTGAAGATAAATTACAATAATAATAAACACCATCTTCTCTAAACATACAAATAACATTAAACCAATATTCGGAATGGAAGTATACAATTGCAGGTTCTCTTGTAATCCATGTGCGATTATCACTTTCTGTTACCAATGTATGGTCATTACCACCAATGACAACATGATCCGTACCTTTTAAAATAGTTGTTTCAGACCAAACACGGTGTATATTTCCATCGTGTTTATAACTTTGAATTTTTATCGTCTGACCCTCTTTAGGTATGGACTCTTTAACCATGCTCCACACCACCTTTTCTGATTTCACATATTGAATTATAACATAATTAACGATGACAGAACGACCTTAAATATTTGTTAGCAAAAAATTATATATTTTTGACATACTTACTGGGAAGTTATATTCATCTTTATCATTAACACGCATCCACACCATGTTGTCGGTTAATGTAATATCTTGTTGTCTAACGTAACTTTGAGATAAATACACATCAATATCCCAAGTTAAATGTGTGAATTGATGTTTTAATGAATAAACAGGTTTAGTTTGAAATTGAATTTCTGTAGATAACTGTGTATTAATATTTTCATTACTTTCCGCTTCATACATAGGAAATTCCCACATATTATTCAAAAGTTTTTGAGTTCTTTTTTCAATTAATAAATCGCCATTTTCGTTACTCACGATATATACATTTTGTTTGATATGTTTTTTCTTCACTTTCGTAGTTTTTACAGGTAACTGTTCAACTGTTCCTTGTTCAAAAGCTTCACAATGTTCTTGGACAGGACAAAACATACATAACGCGTTTTTAGGTGTACAAATTAATGCACCTAGTTCCATCATAGCTTGGTTAAAAGTACCTGAATCTTCTTGTACATAAATTTCCAATTCTTTTTCAAATGCTTTTCTTGTGGTTTGTAATTTGGTATCACGATGATCATTGTTTAATCTTGACCAAACTCTAAACACGTTACCATCTACTGTTGCTAACGGAAGATTGAAAGCAATACTCATGACTGCTGCTTGCGTATATGGACCCACACCTTTAAGTTCTCCAAAGCGCTCAGGGTCATTGGGGACTTCACCATTATAATTCATTGCTACATCTTTTATCGCAGTATGAAAGTTACGTGCACGACTATAATAACCAAGCCCTTCCCAATATTTAAGCACTTCATCTTCATGTGCATTACTTAAATCCGTTATTGTTGGAAACCTATTTACAAATTTATGATAATAATCGATAACTGTCTTCACTTGGGTTTGTTGTAACATTACTTCACTCAACCAAATATAGTATGGATTTTTAGTTTCTCTCCAAGGCATTTGTCTCTGATTTTTCTCAAACCATTTTACGAGATTATTTTTAAATTGCGATTCATTATACATGTTATACATCTCTTTCTCTATGTGATTCTAAAACTTTTTTTCTTCATTTTAGTATGTTAATTTTATTATTTAGTATATTAGATTATAATAGAAATAATATTGAAATGAAATGAGAGGATACTTATGGATACAGGTACGCATATTGTCATGGGTATTGGATTAACCGCTTTGGCAACACAAGATCCTGCAATGACTGGCTCATTTGCAGCAACAGCAACTACTCTAATCATTGGTTCACTGATACCAGATGGTGATACAGTTTTAAAACTTAAAGATAATGCTACTTATATATCAAATCATAGAGGTATAACACATTCAATACCTTTTACGATTTTGTGGCCATTACTTATAACTTTATTTATTTTTACATTTTTCAAAAATATTGATGCTAGCCATATCTGGTTATGGGCTCAGCTTGCAGTTTTTCTTCATGTCTTTGTAGATATATTTAATTCTTATGGAACTCAGGCGCTCAGACCCATCACAAATAAATGGATTCAACTCAGTGTAATCAATACGTTTGATCCAATCATATTCATCCTTTGGTGTGTCGGCATTATACTTTGGATATTGGGCTTACATCCTTACATTTCATTCTTTCCTATTTTTGCTATTCTTGTTGTTTATTATATTATTCGTTTTAGAATGCAAGCCATCATTAAACAACAAGCGCTTAAACAGATAAAGCAAGAACATAATCCTGTTAAAGTTTTTGTTGCGCCTACCATACGATTTATGGAATGGCGCGTAGCTATTCAAACAGAAAATCACGATTATGTTGGACGAAGTTATGGTAGAAACATCGTTTTCAGTGATAAATCAGAACGTCATTCTTTTCCTAGTAATGATTTAATGCAGTTTGTTGAAGATGATAAAAATATTAAAACTTTCCTTAACTTCTCATCTATTTATCGTTGGCAAGCTAGAAAATTAGATGATGATACGACAGAAATTAGATTGATTGATTTACGCTATCTCAAGAATGGACACTATTCATTTGTAGCAATCGCACATTTAGATGAGTTTATGAATATTGATCATTCTTATATTGGTTGGGTGTTTAGTGAAGATAAACTACAAAGAAAATTATTTGCTAAATGATATTTTATTGATAATAACAAAGGCTGGGACACATGATTGTGTCTCAGCCTTTAATATTATATTGAAGATACATAATTAAAATATAATATCACTATTTATGATTTGTGTTTGTATCTTGAGCAGTTACGTTTTCGTTATGATTTGTCTCGTTTTTTAATTTAGTATCAGACGTTTTTTCTACTTGGCCATTTCTAAATCTGAATTTTTGATACGCAGTCATTCGATACATAGCAAATATAACTGCACAAACTGTAGCCATTAAAAATATAAAATATAAATGGTACGGTATATTATTTAAACTTAATGCGCCTAAAACAACTGACTGTGAAATTCCCTCTATAAGATAAAACAACGGATTTAACATTAAAATATGTGAAATTACAGTTGAATTACTGGACGGGATAAACACAATCGGTACGATAAAGAACATGATTACTGATAATATATAAAATATGATATTTACATTATTTTTGGTAATAGTCAGTAAACCAAATACCGTAGAGATAGTTACAACAAAAATAATTGACATAACGACAAAATATATTGTCGATGGGATAGAACTTTCTATGTTAACTGGTGTCATTATGATAATCATCATTAATGCAATAAACATCAATAAATTAGAAATAATAGCTATCATAATAGTTTGGAAAATGGGATTTAAATTAAAAACTTTCGCAGTAAAATACTCTTTTTTAAACAATTGATAACTTTGATAAATAGCTACCCAAATAAATGAAAAACTTATTAATGCTGCTAACCTAAAATAGCCACGTGCTTGTTTTATTTCTTCTGTACCATTCACATTAAATATAAACATTAACAAACATAATAATAGGATGCTACTAATAAATGGTATAACAAACCATTTCCATTGCCCCTTTAACCGATGATACAAATGTTTACTTAAAAATGGTGCATTCTTATAAAAATTAATTAGATTATCTATCATTTACTACACCTACAATTCAATATATATCCATTTATCATTTTTAAAATCTGCCATGAAATAACCATCACCTGATTTAGTAATCCAGAAGTTATTATCAATATTAAATTTATCTTTTAACTTCGCTTTATCTTTCATCGGAATTGTAAATCCAGAGAGTTTATTTTGATCATTAAATATCATAGCAATCGGTTGTTGAACGATAGGAACAATAAAACGATCATTTTTCCCTTCTTCTGGAACTAGCGAATCAGTCACAGTACCATGTTTTTTATGTAAGTGACTATTAAAAAATTCGTAATAATTACTGTAATTTTTACTCATAAATGGCGCGAGTGTATCACCACTATGTTCTTCAAATAAACCAGCTGGATCAAAATAACGTATATCTTTTTTACCAACTTTATAAGACTGATTATCGACACTAACGCGATAATTTTTAGTATTTTCACCTGTTATTGTAAGCAAAGCATATTTGCTTGGACTTAAATCTTTACCATTCTTAAAATTATCTAATTTAACTGAATCATCTAATACAATTCCGTATGATAGTTTATCTTCATAAGGATTTTTTGGTTGATTCTGAATAGAAGCCTGATCCTCGTTTTGTCCAATTTCAATTTTTCCAATATCATTAAACATTAGTACCGCTGTTAAAACCATCCCTAAGATACAAATAGTAATAAATGTCCAGAACCTGACTAATACAATCGGGGGTTTGACGTGATTATACCTTTCAATACGTTTGAAATTATATGTTAATTCTGGCGTACGTGCTCTGCTCTTTTTCCAATCCAAATCAAAGTTTTGTTTTTCTTCTTTACTTTCTAAAGATACTCTATCTTTCTCATGATCATTAAAGACAGGAATGACTTGGTTAATAGAACCTTCCATTCTAAGTTGGCCATGCGAAACCCATGCTATATAATTACTTGCTTTACTAACTCTTTCAACATTGTCATCTATCATAACAACAGTTAAATTATTATTTATGTATTCGTCTGATAGTTCAATTGCTTTTTCAAAATATTCCTCTGTTAAATTTTGCAGTATTTTATTAAAAATGATAATACTTGCTTTAGATGTTCTGGCAAGTGAAAAAAGTATACGTGCATATGTTTCATCTGATAATTCACATATAGGAGTATCACTTTGTTCTTCGACATGTGCATATTTTAAGATTTGTTCGACTTTATGCGTATTTACTTTGTATGGGAATAGCGTAACTGCATTTGATATGTAATCATTAACTGATATATTTTGTGAATATTTATCGTCTATATCTGCATAAAACAAATCTGTTTTACGCACAATTCTACCCTTATCAGGTTTGATTTCACCACTTAAAATCCGACCTACAAGAGATTTTGAAGACTCAGGTTCACCGATAATTCCAAGTGATTCACCTTGATAGATATGTAGATTAATATTATTTAACTCTATGTTATCTGCACCATAACCAAAAGGTTGATACCACTTTTTTGATTTTTTATTTCTATAGTAATGTGTTACATTAAGTAACTTTAAAATAATTGAACTACCCATGCTATCTTCATCCTTCTACAGTTTTAATAATGCTAAGGGTAAACCTTCTTCTGGCTCTGAACTATTGATTCTGAATCCCCACGCAAATATTCCTTTAAGTCGCTCTACTTTAAAATAACTTCCAGTACCATCATTTAATTTATAAATTTTTCCAAGTTCTACTTCATTTCTATCTACTAAATAACTTTCCGCTATGATTGCTTTACTTGCATATACGTCATACTCATTATAAATGCCATTCATTTCTGCTTTGCGCATTTGTTCTTTATATCCTTGAATTTCATGACGTAATTCTATTTCGCTCATTTCACTCAATTTCTTCTGTTCCATCTTCAATACCACTCTCTTCTAGTTTAGCTTTTATTTTATCATATTGATAACCTTTTCTCATAAGTGTTTCAATTGTTTTATTGACCAATTTTCTACCTGTATATTTTTTTGAAGTTTTAATATACGCTTTTTCTAAATCATCTTGTAATAACATATCTAATGTTTCTTCTGATTGTGAAAAATCTAACTCTTCCATAACGATATTAATCGTTTCAAATGTGTAACCTTTTTGCATTAAAGATTGTTTCAGCTTTTCTTTACGCTTTATTTGTGGTCCCTTTTTTTGTTTCAATATTTTATTTGCTAATTTTATGACCTTATCTAAAGGTTGCTCATCATCATATAAAAGCGCATATTCGTCAATGATATTTTGTTCTATACCAGCTTCACGTAGTTTTTGTTTGAAAATTTCAGGCCCTTTATCTGTAGTTAAAATCATCGTATTTTTTAAACTATTAGCATAATCTTTATGATCTATTAAATTTTGTTTATGGCAATAATCTAATACATTTGCAATAACACTTTCTGAAATATCTTTTTTTGCCAGATGTTGTGATACTTCGTGATCAGTTCTTTTTCTGTATGATAAATATTGAATCGCTATATTAATTGCTTGTCTATATTGCTCATAATTTTGAATTTTTTCCATATCTGATGCTTCAACGATTTGTCCTTTTTTAAGGTTGAAATATACAAAAGTATCAATATCAATACCCATCTCAAATTCATCATCTAAATATAGATTAAAACGGTCTTTATTATTTTTTTGAACTTCTATTTTTGTGATTTTCGACATTATCTTCACTCCACTTATAAGAATAACTTATATTGATTATGAATGGAATTATAGTGATTTTTATTTGCAAACTACAACTTCACTATGATTATGTACAAATTATAACATGGTTTGTAGTATAATCCTTTCACGAAATAGCATACCTAATCTGCATATATCGATATATTTTATAGTGCTTTACATATTTAAAAATTCTCCTAACCTCAATTGCAGTTAACATATATTGTATCTTTTAAAATTTTTAATGATATTAAAAACTCCCTCCAAGTAATCATTTTTCACATGACTTCTTGGAAAGGAGTTTGTCATTGGCGACTCATTTTATACAACTATTGATACTTAGTGATATAACTTTAATCATACACCTAATTCTAATAATGCATTTTTGTATTGCTCATCTGTAATAAATTCTTGTTGTTTCATTTTTTCTAAATCAATTTTTACTCGATTTATAAAATTATCGGACATATCATCGATATTATAAACACTAGGTGCATTAATTTTACTTGCTAAAATCGCACTTTGCAAAACTGAAATTTGTGGTAACTCCTGATTATTTTTATCTGTCGTCACCCCGAAGTAATAATTTGCAGCTGATTCTACTGAGTAATTATCACTACCGTAATAAATGTTATTCATATAAAAACTGAGTATTTCATCTTTACTATATGATTTTTCAACACGATGAGCTACAAATAATTCCTTAACTTTACGCGTGATTGATTGTTCGTTATCATAAAAATAATTTTTCACTACCTGCTGTGTGATTGTACTTCCACCTTGTACACTTTTATCACTTAATGTTGAAAATAGTGCTCGTGATGTTCCCTTTATATCAAATCCATGATGCTTATAATAACGCTCATCTTCCATAGCTATAAATGCACCTTTAGTATAATCTGGCATGTTTGACACAGATACAAACGATTCTTTATTTTCTATTTTTTTTAATTCATCAACATCTGCACGAGTACTCAAAGCATACATTATAGCAATAAATATACCTAAAACAATTATAATTGGAATAAGTAGTTTAAAGAAAAGCCCTTTTCCTTTTTTACGTTTTTGTGATTTTGTTACTGGTTGAAAATAAGTATTATATTGAGGTTCGTTTACAGTATCGGTTTGAGATTTTTTAGTTGTTTGCTTATAACGATCGCTTCTTTTCATGCGGTAGCTCCTTTATATTGCTCTCATATCATTATAAGTGAGTTTATCAATAGTTGGAATTTTTATCTATAGTAAATCATAAAAATCAGTCCAAGGGTGTATATGTATCTCCTATCAAGGCATTATAATAAGCGATTTAACCAAATCTATTTCCAAATCTCGCTTTAAATTTTAAAATTTCTATAACAAGCAAAAAGAAGTTGCCTCTATTTTATAATGAACCACTTTTGTATCATAAAAGTAAATTCATCAAAAATAGAGACAACCTCTTTTTTTAAAATATCAATGATTCAATTAGCGTTTAATTCCTTAAGCGTTTAATTGATCTACAATTGCTTTATTAAAGTCATCTAAATCATCAGGTGTACGACTAGTTACAATATTATTATCAACGACTACTGATTCATCAACTACTTGTGCACCTGCATTCGCTAAATCTTTACGAACATTTAATACTGCAGTTAATGTTCTACCTGCTAAGTCATCAGTATCTATTAAAATTTGTGGTCCATGGCAAATTGCAAACGTTGGAACATCATTTTTGGTAAAGTATTTAGCAAATGTACCGTATCTGCCTTCAGAATCACCACGTAGATGATCAGGTGAGAAACCACCTGGAATTAATAATCCATCATAATCTTCTGGTTTTGCATCAGCAATACTTACGTCCACAGAAACTTTTTCACCATGTTTCCCAACAACTTCACTATTGGCTTCATCACCAATAACAACAGTTTCGTGTCCAGCTTCTTCAATTGCTTCTTTAGGACTTGTTAATTCTACATCTTCAAATTCATTAGTTACAATAATTGCTACTTTTTTAGCCATGAATTATCACCTTTCCATATTTATGTTATATACTCTGTATAGACGAAACTAGCGTTTTTTAAACATAAAAAATTTTAATACCCCGAAATTTAATCTGATGATTTCGAAACTGATTTAACTTTTTCTTCTAATTGATCTAATAAACCAATCCATTCATCTATGTCTTCTACTTTAACTTCGTTAGGGTTTACATGATCGATATCATTCATAAATTTTTCTAGTCTCTTTTTTATTTGATCTATTGTTTGATTGTCATCCATTGTATTAGTAACTCCTTTTTTTCAGATATTATTATACTAACATGGATTTGACAAATTTTGCCAAAGTCTTAATAATTATAAACTGAAATAATTTAACTAAATTAGAATAATTTCAATATGTTTAACCATTTCATATATTTAAACCTAAACCAAGCTTTAATAAAAGGATGTTTAAAATGACATATCAAAAATCTTTATTGTCTAGTATTAAAAAACCTATTTCTATATTTAATGATCCATGGGAAACCTATAATGATATTCAAGAACATAATGCATTAACTTTGAGTAACATTGAATTCACCACGACAAATCTATGCAATATGCGCTGTAGTCATTGCGCGGTAGGATACACTCTTCAAACTGCAGACCCTTCCCCTTTGCCAATGGACTTAATTTATCGCCGTTTGGATGAAATCCCAAATTTAAAAACGATGTCCATCACTGGTGGTGAACCTATGTTTTCAAAGAAATCCATTAAAAATGTTGTGAAACCACTATTGAAATACGCATATGATCGCGGAATTTATGTTCAAATGAATTCAAACTTAACGTTACCTATCGACAGATATTTAGATATTGCTGAATATATTGATGTAATGCATATTTCACATAATTGGGGAACAATTGATGAATTTACAGAAGTTGGATTTGGAGCAATGGAAAAACAACCACCACTGAAAGCGAAATTACGACTTTATGATCAAATGTTATCAAACGCTCGAACACTTTCTGAACAAGGTATGTTCATTTCTGCTGAAACAATGTTAAACAAAAGTACAAGGCCCTATTTGAATAAAATACATAATGAAATTGTTAATGATATGAAATGTCAAAGACATGAAATTCATCCGATGTATCCTTCTGACTTTGCTAGTCAATTAGAAGTGCTATCATTAACTGAAATAAAAGAAGCAATTCATCATTTATTAGATATTCGACACCCAGATATATGGATGCTTTTTGGAACATTGCCTATTTACCCATGTATAACCAATGAAGATTATCAAGCATTGTTACATAGATTAAGAAATTCCAAAAATATTACGATGCGAAATGACCCAGATGGTAGAAATAGGTTAAACGTGAATGTGTTTTCTGGAAACATTATAGTGACTGATTTTGGTGATGAAAATGGCGCTTTATCAAATATTAAAAATGATAAACTCACGGATGTTTTTAATGCATGGTTAAAGACACCTTTAGCACAATCACTTAACTGCCATTGTCCTAAATTTAATTGCTTAGGACCAAATGTTCTAGTAAAAAATATGTATTACCCTGATACAAATTTCAAACAAAATGAAATAGATATGCATCGCTTGTATCCTATGCATTAATCGTATCTACTGAGCTTAAAGTTTCAATTAACAAGGGAATGTCTATTTTTCGAATATGATGAATATCCATAATCAAAACCAGGATTTCAATCACCATATTCGGAATAGACATTCCCTAACTTTATTCTATATGTTGCACACTGGCTAAAAACTCAATTGTTTCTTTACTTTCTTGTCTTCTTTCTTTACGGCGTTTAACCCTCGCTAATGCTGTTTCGTGAAACCAGTTTTCAGTTTTTGTTTCTGGATACACTTGTGGCACATGTGTTGGCTTGCCATCATTATCCAGGGCAACAAATGTCAAAAAACTTAGTGCTGCTAGGTGCCTTTCATCTTTCAAAACATCCTCAATTGTAATTTGTACGCATACTTCCATTGATGATGTACCTGCATATGACACCATTGCTTCATATGACACTATATCCCCGGTTTTGATTGGCTTTAAAAAATCAACAGAATCTGTAGATGCTGTAACAACTTGTGTGTTACTATGCTTCATTGCTGTAATAGCTGCTATTTCATCAATGTTAGCCATCAACATTCCGCCGAACATCGTATGATGATGATTAGTATCTTGTGGAAATACTTGTCTTGCTTTAACACTTCTAGATTCAGACATCGATTTCATTTTTGTAGTTCCCATAATATATTCCTTCCCTTTTTTAAACTTAAACAAATATAAATTAGGAGTGGGACAGAAATCTAATTTTATTAAAAAGATTTCGTCGTCCCACCCCGATAATGATGACTATAGTTGAAATAAGTATATCATGATCAAATTTTTCTACATTTTCAAATGATTAGTTAGCCCAATTACCATTTTCAAAAATCAGTTCTTGCTCACCACTTGTAGTGATACCATAAATCGTTAAATCAGAACTACCAATCATAAAGTCGACATGAATCAGTGAATCATTTAATCCATGTGCTAATTTTTCTTCAGTGGTCATTGTTGTGCCACCCTCAATATTAAATCCATAAGCTGAACCTAATGCAATATGACATGAGGCATTTTCATCAAATAAAGTGTTGTAAAAAATTGTGTTACGATTTGAAATTGGTGAATCATCTGGTACTAAAGCAACCTCACCTAAATGTTTGGCACCTTCGTCTGTATTTAATAAATCACGTAGCACTTCTTCACCTTGTTCAGCTTTAAAATCTACTACCTCACCATCTTTAAACGTAAGTGTAAAACCATCAATAATATTACCGTTATGGCTTAATGGTAATTTATTGGTCACATATCCATTCACTTTCAAACGATGCGGTGCTGTGAATACTTCTTCTGTTGGGATATTAGCAACAAATGCTTGACCTTCATCTGTATAACTTGTTGCATCTTCCCAAATATGACCTTCTGGAAGACCAATTTCCAAATTAGTTCCTTCAGAGATATAATGTAATGACTTATAGTTTTTACGTTGTAGTTTATCTGCATGCTTACTTAAATTAGCAATATGCTTTTCCCAATTTGCCACTGGATCGTTTCCGTCTACACGTACAATATCTAGCACTTCATCAATAAATTTTTCATATGCTTCTTCTACAGTTAATTCTGGATATACACGTGCTGCCCAAGCTTTAGACGGAAAGGCAGCTACACACCAAGGAAATTGATTTTTCTGACTTGCTTCCATATAACCTTTATATGCTGTAGCGTATTGTCTTTGGAAAGTGGCTAATTTATCACTTTCTATACCATTTAATAGGTCTGGATCCTGAGTAATTAGTGCGAGATTAGCTGCACCACGGTTAGCATAATCCATACGTTTAGCAACTTCGTAAGCTTTAACTTCATTATTTTCAAAATGATCAACTGTTTCATTTTCAAATTTAAGTCGTGCTAAGCGATCATCACTATACTCTACTTTCACATCTGAAGCACCTCTTTTATATGCTGCTTCAACTATGTAATGCGTTAATTCTAAAGCATCTACGCTTGAACGGATAAATACTGGTTGACCTTCTTGTACGTTCATGCCAATGCCAGCTAATAATTCAGCGTACTGTTTCAATTTATGTTGTAATTGCCCCATAATTAAACTCTCCCTTATTTACGAATTTGTCCAAGTGCATCTGCAATTGCCGAAGCTTCACTTGGCGTAAATGAGGCTTTGGACGTTACATAATCATATACCTCTTTTACTTCTTGTTCATCAGCAGATTTATATTTTTCGGGATCGATTAAACTTTGATTTACTAGATTTAAACGATCACGAATTTCTTCAATCATTTCTTCGTTATTTTTAGTCACTACTCTCACCTCTTTTTACTTTATTTTATCAAATTTGCTAACCTTGTAAAACTTTTATCACAATTCCTCTTTAGAAATGATTAATAAACCATTAAAATGGGAAATAGGATTATATAATTTGGAGGTCAATATATGATTACAGTTGCTTTTGTTTGTCTTGGAAATATTTGTCGCTCACCTATGGCAGAAGCTATAATGCGACAAAGGTTAAAAGATAGAAGTATCGATGGTATAGAAATCACTTCAAGAGGTACAGGTAAATGGAATCTTGGACAATCACCTCATGAAGGGACACAAAAAATATTATCTGAACACAATATTCCATTTAATGGTATGATTAGTGAACTATTTGAATCTAACGACGACTTTGATTATATTATTGCTATGGATCAAAGCAACGTTGATGATATTCAAAATATTAATCCAAATATTAAAGGAAAATTATTTAAATTGTTAGAATTCAGTGATATGACAGAAACTGATGTACCAGATCCTTATTACACAAATAATTTCGAAGGCGTGTATAAAATGGTACAATCATCTTGTGATAATTTAATTGATTTTATTATTAAAGATGCTAATTTAAGAGAGGGGTAACAACATCATGCAAAACAAATTAATTCCAGGTATATTATTAGGTGCTGTAATAGGAGGCGCAGCAACACTTGCTGACAAATCTACACGCCAATCATTAAAACAATCAATTAAAGATATTAAAGAAGGTAATCGTTCACAAAAACCTTCAGCAATTTCTAATATAAAAGATGAAGTCTCATATTGGAAAGATGCAATAGAAGAAATTAGACGCAATAATCCAGAGTTAGAGCGTTCCTTAAAAGATGCAAAAGACACATTTGTTGAACGTAAAAATAATCGCTTGAAAAATTAAATAAATAATATCGTGACTAATGAATATAAAAAACGTTTAGTCACTTCATAATGATAGTTTGAAGTGTAGCGTCATAGATGACTTGCGCATAATATAACTTAGTCATCCAAGCGGGGGTGGGAATTGGAAATCTACTTTATAAGTTTTGATTTCTTTCCTACCCTCCTTTATTTTTGATTTGTTATAAGATATTTTATTTTTCAAAAGTTACTTTATTTCAAAAGAATATGGCAACACATATTTACCTTTAATGCATTTTACAGTATATTAAACTGTATACGTAAAATATCAATACATAAGGAGATTTGATATGTCTAAAAATGAAAAAACATCTTCTAATTTTCTGAATGAAACTAAAGAAATGGAAGATCAAAAGAACAAAAAAGATAAGAACGAACAAATTGAACGTGATCGTATATACATAACACCAAATGAATTTAAATCGAAATCGCCAAAAAAAGACAATCAAGAATTTTTTGTATCACGTATCAATAAGCCTGCAAAATATACTAAAGATTCAAATTTTTTCTCTTATTTAGTATATAGAATAGGAAAAGACGATGCATCAGGATTATCAGCACAACTATCCTATTATTTTATGTTATCACTATTTCCTATGTTACTTTTCTTATTATCTATTGTGCCGTACCTCGGTATTAAACAAAGCTCGATTAGAAGCATGATTAAGGAACATGTGCCACCAGATTACGCACCACAAGTATCATCTATTATTGGCGATATTATGGGCAATGCAAGTGGCGGTATTTTATCTGTAGGGTTAATCTTAGCGTTATGGTCTGCTTCTAATGGTATGACCGCCTTGATGAATTCTTTTAATGTGGCTTATGACGTAGAAGATAGCAGAAATTTTATTGTTTCTAAACTATTAAGTGTAGTGTTTACACTGGCATTAATTATTGTCTTACCACTAGCAATTGTACTGCCTACATTTGGTGAACAAATCGGGTCATTGCTATTTGGACCTTTAGGCTTAGGTGATCAAGTTAAATGGATTTTCAATTTAGTTAGATTTGCACTACCTGTTATTGTAGTACTTATAGCATTTATAGTACTTTATACGTTAGCACCAAATGTTAAAATTAAAATGCTTTCGGTTATACCCGGAGCTATTTTTGCAACTATCGTATTTTTAGGCGGCTCTTATTTATTTGGTATTTATATTTCAAACTTTGCTAATTATTCTAAAACATATGGTAGTATTGCCGGTATTATTATATTAATGTTATGGCTTTATATCACTGGTTTTATCATCATTATTGGTGCTGAAATCAATGCAATTATGCATCAAAGAAAAGTAGTTGCAGGTAAAACACCAGAAGAAATTACAATTGATCAAATTGAAGAAGAAAAAAATAACGGAGTAGATTAAGCGACAGAATCTTTCTTCGAATATAAATTTAAAAAAGCTAAAACCTAGGCACACATTATTGTATCTCTGCTTAGGTTTTAGCTTTTATTATTGTATTAAATTATGTTGAAATGCATAGATTACAGCTTGAGTTCTATCTTGTACTTCTAATTTGCTCAATACGTTACTCACATGTGTTTTAACTGTTTTGATTGTAATATGTGAAGCACTGGCAATTTCTTGGTTTGAGTACCCTTTTGCAATCAATAATAATATTTCCATTTCACGCTCAGTTAACATCTCATATAATTCAGCGCGTTGTTTCATACGATTTCTCATCTTAACCAACACTTCTGCTTCAAATACAGATTCATCACGATATGTTTTGCGTATCGCTTCAGCGATATCACTGGCACTTGTTGTTTTTAAAATATAGCTATCTACACCAGAATCTAGTGCACGGTACACCTCATTATCTTCAATATAACTAGTTAGCATAACGACTTTAATGTGTGGCAAATCTTTCTTAATTTGTTCTGTAGCTTCTACACCATCCATATCATCCATCAGTAAGTCCATTAAAATTAAATCAGGTTTTAGTTCATGTGCTTTTTCAATTGCATCTTTCCCTGATTGCCCTTCTCCGACTACTTCTATATCTGGTTGAGTAGATAAATAACTAGAAATACCAATTCTGACCATTTCATGATCATCAACAAATAATACTTTAATCGGCATATGAATCCTCCTTATTTAATGGGGCTTTGACTTCAATTCGTGTTCCTGAATCTGGCAGTGATACTATATGAAACGTTGCGCCAATTTCAAGTGCTCGTTCGCGCATATTTTTTAACCCATAGCTTTGTTCTACCTTATCATCTACGTTAAAGCCTTTACCATCATCTTGTATACGTAATAATAAATATTCTTCTCTATTAAACAATTCAATTGTAACTTTTGTCCCTTTTGAATGTCTTAATGTATTTGAAATTGCTTCTTGTGTAATTCTAAATAAATGATCTTCTATACCTTTAGGTACGTCGAATTCTTCAATATCATGTACAACTTTCATAGGCACTTTTTTCTGCAAATCAACCACTAAATCTTTGATACCTTGGCCGAGTGATTTATCTTTCAAGCCAATTGGTCTTAAATGTAATAGCAAGGCACGCATTTCTAGCTGTGAATCTTGAATCATTTTTTCCAATACTGGAATTTGTTGATCTAAAGGCGCTTTCAAATCAGTTTCTTTAATGGCAGAAAGCATCATGCTTGCTGCAAACAATTGTTGGCTTACGGAATCATGTAACTCTCGAGCCAGTCTTTGTCTTTCATCTTCAATTATTTTTTTAACTTTCACATCGTTCATATTATATGATTCATTCGTTAAATTTTGTGTTTTTAAACGCAATCTATGAACTTCTTGATTGAGCGGTACAAGCGTTTGATATAATTCAATTGTTTCATTATATAATTCTATATTTTGGTCATTGATACCTACTGTCTGCCCTTCTATAGAACGCTCAATTTGGTCTTGTAACCAATGATTTTGTTGATTGATTTTATAAGCTAATACTGAGCCAACAATGATGCAAAGTAATATAACTAATAAGTTAATAAATAGTAAAACTGGTATTCCAAAGATTTGCGTATAAATCATGCCTTGAAAATATATAATATTCACAAAAACTTTATCTATAAAAAACATAGCGAAAAATGTACTATAAACTAATATCAACATTGACCCTATTGCTCTTATGTAGTGATTCATTTATAAATCACCTCAACATCTCCTATAAATGTTGACAAGTAGACATTAACAGCATAATTATCTTCTTTTGTTTCTTCAACAACTTTAATATTATTGTTTTCAACTTTATATGATGTTTCATTAACATATGCATTACCATAAAGTGCTGAAAAATGTAATTTTATATTGTAGTTTAAAGGCACAATAATTTGCACTTTACCTAAAAAATGTCTTATCACTACAGTATTATGTTCTCTAATATTAGCAGCTTTAGACATATCTATATGAATATCACCAATACCATGCTGTATTTGTAAATCTTCCCATTTATAAACATAAATAGGTGTACGTTGTTCACCAAACCACTTTTGCTTAATAAATTCTGGAGATTCTACTGCCTCTTCTGTCGCAATAATTTTCAAAGGTTTGAACCTATAAAATATATATCTCACAATTAACACAATTAAAAATATAAATAATATGATAATTGTGTATTTATTGGATAGTAAAGTAAAAGCTATAAGTAATACCCCTATCCAAAACGCTAATAACCCTCGTATTTTATGAAAATATAAATATCCTACATAAACCAATATGCAGCCTAATAATAATACAAAAATAAAACCTATTTTTTCAAAGAAAATATAGTAGAAATTAGCTATTATCATTAATGCTGTAAACACAATCAACATTTCAGTTGATATATATTTATGAGTCATGTTTCGCCACCTTTCTTCAAGCGACTAAACTAATTTGTTCGATTAAATCACATTCTGTTTCAACATTCACTTTTTCCTTTGCCTGTTGTGATAAATCGGCTACAATACGTGCGTAGTCTGCTTCCATTTCATTCAAATCATTTTTAATTTTTTCTATATCATAGTGCTCAATCTCTTGTGCACATTCAATATCAGATTCATCTAAAATGTCGATATATTTATTTTCTAAAGATAATGTTAAATGATCTATTAATCTAGCTACATAAGTTTTTCTTTCAAATAGATAATTTATGTACATTTCTATGCTTCTTAATTTTTTATCAAGATATTGTCTATATTCAATTAAACTTGAATAAAAAGTTTGTTTAGTCATTTTTTCTAGATAAGTCGTAATATAATTCATAGAATCACCTCATGATTGATTAGATTCTATTATAAAAAATTTCCGGAACCATTAGTATAGGCTCCGGAACCATCTTATATTAGGACTTTAGACCGAAACTTATTCTAATCTATTTTAGTAGTTAAAACTGGTCCTTCTTTTGTTACTATAACCGTATGTTCAATTTGTGCAACAAAGCTTTTATCTTGAGTTTCAAATGCCCATTCATTCTTACCTTCTGTGACAAATGTAGCTTTTGAAGAAATAAATGGCTCAACAGCAATTACAGTACCTTCTTTAAGCAAAGTTTTATCTTTTGGATCATAATAATTCATCACATGGCTTGGAGATTCATGTAATGACTGACCAACACCATGACCTGTTAAATTTTTAATTACTGTCAAATCATTTTTACGTGCAGTTGCGTGAACTGCTTTACCAATTTGGCTCAGCTTTGCACCAGGTTTGATTTTTGTCATAGCTGCTTCAAATGCTTCTAAAGCAACATCACAAACTTTTTGTTTCAATGGATTATCCGCTTCACCAACTACAAATGAAATGCCAGTGTCAGCATAATACCCATTTTTCAATGCAGAAACATCAATATTTACTAAGTCACCTTCACGAATTTTTCGTTTTCCAGGAATACCATGTGCCACTTCTTCGTTAACGCTGATACAAGTTTGACCTGGAAAGTTTTCATCATGAATTGGTGCTGAGATAGCACCGTGTTCTTCAAATAAATCTTTTGCGATATCATCAAGTTCTTTAGTAGTGATGCCAGGTGTAGTAGCTTCTTGCATTTTGTCTCTAACTAGTGCGCAGATATATCCAATATCTTTTAGTGCTGTTAATTCTTCTTCTGTTTTTACAATCATTTTATCCCGTTCCTTTTTGTAAATTATATTCTTTCTTATTATAGCAGACTTTTTTTGATATAATAAATTAGAAAATTTTTATCATATATAGTTTAACATTTTAACCAAATAATGACATAACCACTTTTACAATTCTGGTTAAATCATTAAACGTTTATTTTTATAGGAGTTTTAATATGAATGATTCTTGGTATAAAAATATTGTTGGTGCACGAACTCTGAAAACAGGTTTAGCTACCTTTTTAACTGCTCTTTTTTGTTTAGCCTTAAACTTAAATCCAATTTTTGCTATATTAACAGCTATTGTCACAATTGAACCAACCGCTAAGGCATCGTTAATAAAAGGTTATAGAAGACTTCCTGCAACAATTATTGGTGCGTTATTTGCCGTTATATTTACTTTTATTTTCGGCGATCAATCTGCTTTTGCCTACGCATTTAGTGCAACATTCACCATTATTCTTTGTACAAAATTAAATTTACAAGTAGGTACAACTGTAGCAACTTTAACTGCAATGGCTATGATTCCTGGCATACATGATGCTTATTACTTTAATTTCTTCTCCAGATTATTAACGGCTATCATTGGATTAGTTACAGCGGGATTAGTAAACTTTATTGTCTTACCTCCCAAATATTATGATCAATTGGATGATGCTATTAATCAAACTGAAGCAAAAATGTACGCATTATTTCATAAGCGTATGCGTCAACTGGTTATTGGTAAATTTTATAATGGAACGACCAATCAACAATTAACCACATTATTAAATTTAAACCAAAAAGTCGAGACGTTACTTTCTTATCAAAAAGATGAGCTCAGTTATCACAAACACCACAATTCAGAATGGATTCGTTTAAAGTCTTTAACTACGCGTACACATACAAATCGCTTATTTATAACTCACTTATCTAACTTAGTTTTTTTACCAAAAGACACACAAGTTACTTTTACTAAAGATGAGCAACTTGCCATCCTAAATATTGCTGAGAGTATAAATAACATACATAGAACTGGACATTTTGAGCGTCATCCAAAATCAGCGTCGTTACTTAAATCCACCGTCAAAGGTTTAGATGAGTTTGATAAAAATCAATTAAAAAGTCATATTGTCTATGAAATACTATTAATTTATAGAATTTTAAATAATCGGTTTGCTTAAATTGATCTATTAACTATTGTTACATCAACAAAACAGCCTAGGACAAAATGTCCTAGGCTGTGGTTTATTCATACTAGTTAAATCTTTACTATTTTTGTTGAGCAACGCGCTCAACAATTACTTTCTTAGCTGCTTCTTCCTCTGAATTGTCTAATTCTTTCGGTTCAAATACAAGGCCTTTACGTTCGCATGCTTTTTCTAATAGATAATCTGTAATTTCATGATTTTTAGGTAGTATCGGTCCGTGTAAATAAGTACCTAGTAGATTCTTGTAATGAATGCCTTCTTTAGCATCGTCATCATTATTACCAAATCCATGAGTAACTTCACCTAAAGTACCGTAATTATGATAAGTACGGCCCCCATGGTTTTCAAATCCTACAATTGTACCAAAAGTATTACTTTCAATAACGATATCTCCTGTTAAACGATTTTTTTTAGATTCTGTATAAAAATCTAAAATATTTAAACCGTCTAGTTCTGTGCCATCTGGTGTAATGTATTTACGTCCTAAAAACTGGTAACCACCGCATACAGTTAGACCAGGCAAACCATCTTCAATAGCAGCTTTTAACTTACTTTTTATTTTACTCAATTCTAATGTTGCTAATGCTTGTTCTCTGTCACTACCCCCACCAATAAAGAAGATATCACATTCATCAAAAGTAACATTTTCCGTCTGATTAATATCTACAACTTTTAAAGTGATATTACGGCGTTTTGCACGTTGTTTAAGTGCAATGATATTACCTATATCACTGTACAAATTTAATTTATCAGGCATAAAGTGATAGACCGTTAACTCATTCATTTTACGTTATCCTCCTCAAAAGAGTGATTCAATTGTTTTAACATAGGGGCAAGTGAAGTATAGTTAGGTATTGCTACAGTAAAACTATTAGTATATTCCATTGTTTTCGCAGTAGCTTTATAGATATCATTTTCTAAAATAACTGGTACATTTATCTCTGCGAGCTTTAATCTCAATTGTAGCTCTTCTGCTCGTGTACCTGTAACTATTATAGCTTCTATCTGTTGATTCGCTAATTTTTCAAAGTCAGCATCATAAATCCAAGATGTATCACGTCCATCTGCAGCATGATCATTTAAACTGATGACGTAAACTTTGTTCCCCTCTATCCGATCACCAACTGAGAGACTTGCATTCATACCTGCAGGGTTCTTAGCTAGATTGATCATTGCTTCTTTCGTACCCTTTTTAAAATACTGCATTCTGCCATTATCAGAAGTATAAGTTTCAAACCCTTTTCGAATTGACGCATCATTTAATCCAAGTTCTCTGAGCACGGTATAAGCAGCAATTGCATTATATGCATTAAAATCGCCTGCAATTTTCATATTAAATGTTGTAGTACCAACATTTAAATTTATAAAAGGTGTTAAATCAAATTGAGCTACTTCATATTTTGTATTTTCTCGTTTAAAGCCACATTCACAATAATAATGGCCTAATTGATTATAATGAATATAATCATAATGTAATAAGCGACCACAATTAGGACAATATCTACTTTCATTCATAGAACTTTGTTCAAAATCATGCGCGTGCTTTTTCATTCCATAATAATTAACAGTGTCACTCGCTATCTTTAATCTACTGACAAATGGATCATCAGCATTTAACAATAATTTTATCCCTTTATTATCAATTGCTTTTGCAATATTATTTACCATAATATCGATTTCCCCAAATCGATCCATTTGATCACGGAAGAAATTAGTAACCACCATCATCGTAGGCGTAACTTCATTAAGTACTCTTGGTATTGAACCTTCATCAATTTCAATAACTGCGATTTTAGTGTTTTTTTTAATTTGCAAAATAAAGGCTGATGTAATACCAGCAGACATATTGGCACCTTCATTATTATGTATGATTTCTATTTGATTCTCTTTCAAAGTATGACCTATTAAATTTGATGTAGTCGTCTTCCCATTTGTACCACTTATAAATACAATCTCATCTACATGAGATGCTAATTCTCTTAAAATATTTTTATCCACTTTTCTAGCGACTTGACCTGGTAAGTCTGTTCCCTTTTTCCCAACAGTACGACTTACTTGTCTTGCCAGTCTCGCTAGACGTGTTGCAGTCCATTGTCTCATCTACTTCCTCCTCTACTATTCACTCAAATATTATAACACGATTAAGTTGTATTCCAAACAATTCTCAATGCAAATATCTTTCACATTCTTTAGATTAGAATAATTATTATTTACGAATGAGAATAAGTTTGCTATACTAATGAAAAATGATACATGGAGGCTGTTACTTATGTTGAATAAAGAATTATTAGATGCATTAAATGAACAAATGAACCACGAGTATTTTGCTGCACATGCTTATATGGCAATGGCTGCGTATTGTGATAGTAAGTCCTACGAAGGCTTTGCTAATTTCTATATCCAGCAGGCAAAAGAAGAAAGATTTCATGGTAAGAAAATTTATGATTATATCAATGATCGTGGTGAACAAGCAATATTTAATTCAATACCAGCACCTAAATCTGAATTCACAAGTATCTTAGAAACCTTTGAAGATGGCTTAGCCCAAGAACAAGATGTAACACGCAGATTTTACAATTTATCTGACCTAGCTAATAAAGATAAAGATTATGCCACAATTTCATTTTTAAATTGGTTCCTAGATGAACAAGTCGAAGAAGAATCAATGTTTGATACACATATTGATTATTTAAACCGTATCGGTGACGACAGTAACACTTTATATTTATATGAGAAAGAATTAGCTGCACGTTCATTTAATGAAGATGAAGCATAGCGTTAATACGCTAACAAATTTTTAAAATTAATGATGAATATACAGAAGCATGCCAACATGATTGGCATGCTTTTTAAGTATTTTGCTAGTAGGAAAGGACTGTTGATCATCTATTATGCTTAATTGAGTTTTACTCGCTTGACTTCGAAAAGAGAATTATATAAAGTCATAACATATTCTATAAGAGAAAGGGTTCTTGCTTGATGACAGCTAATGCTTATATTGCTTTAGATTTTGAAACTGCAAACGGAAAAAGAACGAGTATATGTTCAGTGGGAATGGTCAAAGTTATCAATCATCAAATCACAGAATCTTTTTATACACTGGTTAATCCAAATGACTATTTTTCAAAACAAAACATTGCCGTACATGGTATTAATCCAAATGATGTAAAAGATGCGCCGACATTTGCATCAGTATATCCATATATGATGCAATTCATTGATGGATTACCAGTAGTTGCTCATAATGCTGCATTTGATATGAATGTTTTGTATGACAGCATTAAGCAAATTGGTCAAGACACACCAACAATCACTTATTTTTGTTCACTACAACTATCAAGAAAGACAATAAATAATCATCGTTATGGGTTGAATCATATGATGCATTATTACAATCTAGATTTTCACGGTCATCACGATGCTTTAAATGATGCTAAAGCATGTGCAATGATTACATTTCGATTATTAAAACACTATGATGATTTGAATAGTATATTAACAATATTTGGTAAGCAGTTAAAAGATAAAGATTAATTTATTCAAAATCAGTAATTATTTCCATGATACTTCGTTTATATATAATCATAAATTGTCATGTTTTCATATGTCGCTTTTTCTAAGTTACCTACTGTAACGCCCACCAATCTAATTGGTGTTTCTGAATCTTTTAGTTCAGTATATAAACTATATGCAATGTTATAAATATCCGTCTCATTTCTAATCGGATCTCTCAAACTTCTTTGTTTTGACAAAGTTTCAAATTTAAAAGTTTTAATTTTAACAGTGACAGTTTTGCCAGATTTTTGAATTCTGGCTAAGCGTTCAGCTGTTTTATGACTTAACTCCCAAATTTTTTGAAGAATTTGATCATCATCATTAACATCTGTTGCAAAGGTGCGTTCTGTGCCAACTGACTTTCTAATTCTTGTGGCTTTTACTTCATTATTATCTATACCTCTCGCCTTATTGTACAATCCATAACCGCGTTTTCCAAAAAGACGAATTAATTCACGCTCACTTTGGTTATATAAATCTTGGCCATTATAAATTTTATGCTCATGCATTTTTTCTTTAGAAGCTTTACCTACTCCTGGAAAATCACCAATATCTAAGCCCATTAATATTTCATGTACATTTTTATAATCAATAATAGTTAGACCGTTAGGCTTATTCATACCGCTCGCTAATTTTGCTAAAAATTTATTATAAGAGACACCTGCAGAGGACGTTAATTGGGTAGCTTCGTAAATATCTCTACGAATATATTGCGCAATCATAGACGCTGGTAAATCAGGACGGACTAAATGCGTAATGTCTAAATATGCTTCATCCAATGACAATGGTTCAACGATTTCAGTGTAACTTTTAAAAATATTCATAATTGTGTTTGAGGCTTCCTTATAAGCTTCAAATCTAGGAGATACATAAAAACCATTCGGACATAATTTATGTGCTTGTGCGGTGGGCATTGCAGAATGAACACCATATTTTCTTGCTTCATAAGAAGCTGTTGACACCACGCCTCTACCACTCGCTTTTCCACCGACGATAACTGGTTTCCCTTTTAAACTTGGATTATCCCTTATTTCTACTTGAGCAAAGAAATAATCCATATCTATATGAATGATTCTTCTTTCTGTCAATGCACACACCTCCCTTTTTAAACTTATATAATTATATTATTGATATTTATCTTACAATCTAAATGATTTTGTTACATAATATATGCTCATGATAGTAAAACAAACAAAAAAGAGTTAGCTATCCGCTTCTTAAATACGATATCATCTATAATGATAATTATGTATTTAGCAGTATTACTAACTCAGATTAATTAATTCTTATGATTTTGGTTCAGTTTGCAATTCAATTGAAGGGTTTTTTGTATAATATTTAATACCATCCTCAGTATCTTCTATGACTTCCACTTTCTCATTTAACACACCTGAAAGTAAATACAAATCCACAACACAATATCCAATATGAAAACTTGTAATAAATATGATAGATGAGTAAGGCGTAATAAAAAATATGATAAATAAAATGGGTGATATAATAATTAAAGGGGCTAACATAATTAAGCTATATTGCCATTTTTTGAAATAAACTTGTGGCATATGTGACTTTATCAAACCATATTTAACTCTATAAATAGGTTTTCGACCTTTTGATAAGATGCGAAACATTAAGTTATGAATCAATTCATGTAAGAAATAAACAATAGTAAAACCTAAAATACCATACAATAAATTAAATAAGATATTTTGCTCTATAACCGAAGCAAATAAATAAGCAAATTTATATGATAACAATATACTGATCATTACTATTGTTAATTGGAATAGTAAGAATCCTTCTAATAACTTTTTATTAGAAAACAACTCAATTTTAAACATTAGCAACCCTCCAAATGCTTTGTTATTACCTAGAGTATACAATGATTTTAATCACTTAGAAAGAGCTATTGAACAAAGTTAATGACTTGTAATTGAATTTTAACAAATCTTCTTACATTGAAATAAACTGCAACACTGAGCAAACAATAAGTTAATTAACTTTACACAATGTTTATTAAATCATGCTTATCTATTAACCTACGTTTTATATACGATTAAATTGAGCAACCGTTTCAACATGTGTTGTATGAGGAAACATATCTACTGGTGTAATCTTCGTTAGTTTGTAATGTTGTGCTAAATATTGCGCATCACGTTGTTGTGTTGAAGGATTACATGAAATATAGACAATTTTTCTTGGGTTTAATTCTAATAATGTTTTTAAAAATGTTTCGTCACAGCCTTTTCTAGGCGGATCAACCATCACTACATCTGGTTTAATTCCTTGTGATTTCCATTTTAATATAACCTCTTCTGCCTTACCACAGACAAAAGTAGTATTTTCAAATTGGTTTATAGTCGCATTTTGTTTAGCATCTTCAATGGCTTCTGACACAACTTCTACGCCATAAACATGTTTCGCTTTTGGTGCCATATATAAACCTATCGTTCCGATACCACAGTAAGTATCCAAGACAACATCATCCTGCTTTAAGTTTGCGTATTCAATCGCAAGTTGATACAATTTTTCAGTTTGTATCGAATTAATTTGATAAAAAGATTGATCACTTATTTTGAAGGTAACGTCTGATAATTTATCATTGATTGTTGTCTTACCATATAAAGTATTAGATTCCGCTCCTAATATTACATTTGAATGTGTATTATTGACATTATGCTTTATACTTGTAATTTCAGGAAATGCTTTAACTAATTTTTGCACAAGTAAATCACTCTGTTTAAATTTCTTGCCATTGGTCACAAATATCACCATTAACTCTCTTGTATGGTGTCCAGTACGAATGACAACGTGCCTCATAAGCCCTTGTTTTTTATGTTCATTATAAACGCTAATATTCAATTCGTTAAACCAAACTTTAAGTTGATTCATAACTTCTTGATGCAATTGGTCTTGAATTAAACAACTTTCCATATCTATAATATCGTGACTTCTTTGTCTATAAAAACCTGAGATAATCTCTTCGTCTTTATTCTTTCCAACAGGTATTTGTGATTTATTTCGATAATACCAAGGATTTTCCATACCAACTGTGTCATTAATAATCGTATCTTTAAAATCTGCTTTTCGATGAAACAAATTAATTACTTGTTCTTTTTTCATATTCAATTGAGCTTGGTATGTCATATGTTGTAATTGACAGCCTCCGCATTTGTAATAATATACACATGGTGGCTCAACACGTTCTTTACTTTGTTCTTTAATTTCTATTAATTTACCTATTGCAAAATTCTTTTTTACTTTAATCACTTTAAATTTAATCGTTTCATCTATTAAAGTATTAGGAATAAACACAGGATACCGATCTAACTTTACAACGCCGTGTCCTTCATGTGTTAAATCAATTACGTGTCCTTCTAAGATTTCATTTTTTTGTAATATGCTCATATTATCACCCCATATAAAAGAGGTTAGGCTATTTGTATCTTTACCTAACCTCGTTGTCTATTAACGTTTTTGAAGATTCATTTTAACTCATTTATTTAAACTAGTTCACGATTACGATTTATTTTAATATTATATTTGTTATTGCTCAACTAGTTCCTCATTTTTAATGTCACTTGGTGTATAAACTTCAATATGCTGTTTTAAATTCAAGAAATTTCCGGGCAATTTACCACCATATTCACCGTCCACATTTAATTGCATATCTATAAATGAAGAGATATTGATTGATTTTGCTTTTTTATAATGCACTTTAGGATGTTTAATATGCTCACCTCTTGAAGCAAGGGTCATAATATGCCCTAACTCTGCTAAATTCGCTTTTTCCACTATAATCAAGGTGAAATAACCATCATCTAATTTGGCATCAGGCACTAATTTTTCAAATCCTGCCATAGAGTTGGTCAAACCTAATAAAAATAAGAGCGCCTCTCCCTGAAAAACCTCATCATCATATTCGATACGTATGTCAACAGCTTTCATCTGAGGTAACATTTCAAATCCTTTAATATAATATGCAAAAGGACCAACAATTGATTTCAATCTACTTGGTGTTTCATAAGATACCTGTGTTAATTGTCCCCCTGCAGCTAAATTAATAAAATATCTACTATTCATTTTTCCAATATCAACGCGCGTTGAATGGCCTTCTATAATCACATCAATCGCACTCATAATATCATTGGGTAAATGCAATGCACGCCCAAAATCATTTACAGTTCCCATTGGGATGATTCCAATTTTAGGTCTATTTGGATGTTCTGCTATACCATTGATGACTTCATTGAGCGTCCCATCGCCCCCTGCAGCTATTAAAACATCATAGTCTTGAGTTAAACAACGTTTAGCTTCAGTTGTTGCATCACCAATTTTTTCAGTTGCATAGGCACTCGTTTCAAAACCGGCCTTTTCTAATTTTATTAACACATCTGGCAATGTTCGTTTAAACAATTCTTTACCAGATGTTGGGTTATAAATGATTCTAGCTCGTTTTCTCATATTTTATCCCTCAACTTTTTATACTCAGTATATATATTAAATGATTTAGTTAAATGATAAAAGCATTTAGGCTATTTTCAAAAAGAAAATATAATATACTACTTAATATTAAAGAAATTGAAACTTCCATTCCTATTATCAAAACATGGCACTATCCATAATTTAAATTAGCGCTCTTATATTTTAAATTTAAGATTTTGACTGTGAATAATGCTTGCCTGATATATCGTTCGTTCTTATAATATTTCACACATATTATTTCATTGAATTCAGCAATTTATAAAATTACATTAAAAAGTAGTAGTTCAATGTGCGCTTAAAGTTTTATAAAAAAACGTCAATTCCTATTTTGTTATAGAAATTGACGTTTAATACTTTATCCAAGCTGTTTATTTCTCGGTTACTCATTAATTAGATTATAACTGTTCAAAATGCAAATGATTTTGTTATCTTTTATCTAATTCTTGTTTTAATAGTTGATTCACTAATTGTGGGTTAGCTTGACCTTTTGAAGCTTTCATAATTTGACCAACTAAGAAGCCCATTGCTTTACCCTTACCATTTTGATAGTCTTCAACTGATTGTGGATTATTGTCTAATGCTTCATTTACAAATTTAAGAAGTGTCGCTTCGTCAGAGATTTGAACTAAACCTTTATCTTCCATAATTTGTTTTGCATCTCCACCATTTTCAGCTAGTTCTGGGAAAACTTTTTTAGCGATTTTACTGCTCATTGTGCCATCTTCAATTAATTTAATCATACCAGCAAGATTTTGTGGTGTGAGTTTTGTATCTAATAATTCTATTTGATGTTTATTCAAGTACTCGTTAACGCCACCCATTAACCAGTTGGAAGTTAATTTTACATCAGCACCTTCTGCTACGGCACCTTCAAAGAAATCAGACATTTCTTTTGTTAATGTAATCACGTGTGCATCATATGCTGGTAAACCAAATTGATTCACGTATTTTTCTTTTCTTTCATCTGGTAATTCAGGAATTGTTTGACGTACGCGTTCTTTCCACTCATCGTCAACATATAAAGGTACGATATCTGGTTCTGGGAAGTAACGGTAATCGTCTGATCCTTCTTTCACACGCATAAGAATTGTTTTACCCGTAGATTCATCAAATCGTCTTGTTTCTTGTAAGATTTCTCCACCATTCAACAATTCTTCTTCTTGACGTTTTTCTTCATATTCTAACCCTTTACGTACATAAGTAAATGAGTTTAGATTTTTCAGTTCTGCTTTTGTTCCGAACTCTGCTTGACCATATGGACGTAATGAAATATTGGCATCACAACGCAGTGAACCTTCTTCCATTTTACAATCTGAAACACCAGTATATTGAATAATTGAACGTAATTTTTCTAAGTATGCATATGCTTCTTGTGGTGAACGAATATCTGGCTCAGACACAATTTCAATCAATGGTGTACCTTGTCTATTTAAGTCAACTAATGAATAACCATCTTTATGTGTTGATTTACCAGCATCTTCTTCCATGTGTAAGCGTGTGATACCTATGCGTTTTGTTTCACCATCTACTTCAATATCAATATAACCATTTTCACCTATTGGCTGATCAAATTGTGAAATTTGATATGCTTTAGGATTATCTGGATAGAAATAGTTTTTTCGATCAAATTTTGATTCTGTTGCAATATCCATATTTAATGCCATTGACGCTCTCATCGCCCAATCAACGGCACGTCTGTTGACAACTGGTAGTACTCCAGGGTAAGCCAAATCAATTACGTTTGTGTTTGAGTTAGGTTTCGCTCCAAAATGTGCTGGCGATGGAGAAAACATTTTAGATTCTGTTTTTAACTCAACATGGACCTCTAGTCCAATAACTGTTTCAAAATGCATGATTTCCACTCCTTATAAATTTTCGTATTCATTATGCAAATTAAATTTTGATTCATATTGGAAAGCGACACGATATAATGTTTTCTCATCAAAAGGTTTACCAATAAATTGCAAACCAATTGGACGTCCATTCGCTTTACCACAAGGAATAGATATACCTGGCAAGCCAGCTAAGTTAACTGGTGTTGTTAGTAAGTCATTCGCATACATTGTAAGTGGATCATCGATTTCTTCACCTATATTAAATGCAGTTGTTGGTGTTGTTGGCCCAACTACAACATCATAGTTATCAAAAATACGATCAAAATCGTTTTTTATTAATGTTCTAACTTTTTGTGATTTCTTATAGAACGCATCATAGTATCCTGAACTTAGTGCAAATGTGCCAAGGAAAATACGACGCTTAACCTCTTCACCAAATCCTTCACTTCTTGACATTTTATATAATTCTTCTAGTGAATTTGCTTCTGGAGAATGATAACCGTATCTGATACCATCAAAACGTGATAAGTTTGAGGATGCTTCAGATGATGCGATTACATAATAAGAAGGAATGCCATATTTCGTATTCGGTAATGAAACTTCTTCTACTGTAGCACCTAGTTCTTTCAATGTTTCAACAGCTTTTTTTACAGATGCTTTCACTTCATCAGATATACCTTCACCGAGATATTCTTTTGGTAATGCCACTTTAAGGCCTTGAATATCTTTACCAATATCAGATGTAAAATCTGCATCTTCTACAGGTGCACTCGTACTGTCATTTTCATCTAAACCAGTAATTGCTTCTAATACTAAAGCATTGTCCTTAACATTGCGCGTTAGCGGCCCAATTTGGTCTAATGAAGACGCAAATGCTACTAAACCAAAACGTGATACACGACCATAAGTTGGTTTTAAACCTACAATACCGCAATAAGCTGCAGGTTGACGAATTGAGCCACCAGTATCTGAACCTAAACTAAAAGGTACTAATCCCGCTGCAACAGCTGCTGCTGAACCACCAGATGAACCACCAGGAACAGCCGTGTGATCAAATGGATTTAACGTTTTCTTGAAATAAGAAGTTTCTGTAGAACCTCCCATTGCAAATTCATCCATGTTTAGTTTTCCAATTAAAATAGCTTGTTCATTGCGTAATTTATTCATTACTGTAGATTCATAAATAGGTACAAATCCTTCTAGCATTTTACTAGCGCAAGTTGTTTCTACACCTTCAGTAATAATATTGTCTTTAATTCCCATTGGAATACCAAATAGTTTGCCTTCCATTTGGTCTTTGGCTTGTAACTCATCTAATTCTTGTGCTTTTTTAATAGCATTGTCTTTATCTAATGCAAGAAATGAATTAATTGTTGGATCAGTTTCTTCAATTGCATCATAGATATCGTTCACTATTTGTGAAGGTTTAATTTCTTTATTTTTTATTAATGTAATTAAATTTTCCACAGATTCATAACGGATGGTCATCTTAAGCGTCCTCCTCATTCATGATAGATGGTACCTTGAACTGTCCATCTTCCGTCTCTTTAGCATTTTTTAATGCAAGCTCTTGAGGAATGCCCTCGATTGCTTTATCTTCTCTTAACACGTTTTGTAAATCTAATACGTGATAAGTTGGCTCAATTGAGCTAGTGTCTGCTGTATCTATATGATTAGCAAAATTTAAAATACTTTCTAATGTATCTTGCATTTCAATTGTTTCTTCTTCAGATATTTGAAGTCTAGCTAAATTAGCAATATGCTCTACCTCTTCACGTGTAACTTTAGCCATTAAATAAAAGCCTCCTTTTTACTCATTCATTATAAAATTGTATCAAAATTTCAAACAAAAATCTAAACTTTTCAACAATAACAATAAATAACCATATTTTAATTAAGTTCCGTTTGGTAAAACATTTGTAATTATGTAACTTAAATATGTTTCAAAAACAATATATACAATTTTCATAGTATTAATAACAATTATTGCATAATAAATCATAAATTTTATAAAGTGCGTAATATCATTCTATGTTTTGTAAGCACTTTCATTTTTGTCATTGAGCTAAATATTTCAAAAAAATAAAAATAAATCTACTCTATTTATAAATTACATTGTATAATAATTCATGTAACACAATTTAATATTCTGGGGATAAGGGAGTTGAAGTATTATGTTTATTCTAGGTACATCTTTAGCTAATCAAGTTCACGTTACTTGGCAAACGTATATTATGATTATCATTTATTTTATCATTTTATTAGTTATTGGCTATTATGGTTACAAACAATCAACAGGTAATTTAAGTGAATTTATGCTGGGAGGTAGAAGTATTGGCCCTTACGTAACTGCCTTATCAGCAGGTGCATCCGATATGAGTGGATGGATGATTATGGGTCTCCCTGGATCTGTGTATAGCACTGGTTTATCAGCAATGTGGATTACAATCGGTTTATCACTCGGCGCTTATATTAACTATTTTGTAGTTGCACCTCGACTCCGCATTTATACTGAAATTGCAGGAGACGCTATCACCCTGCCAGACTTTTTTAAAAATCGACTCAATGACCGTAAAAATTACATAAAAATAATTTCAGGTCTAATTATTGTTGTGTTTTTCACTTTATATACACATTCTGGGTTTGTATCTGGTGGAAAATTATTTGAAAGTGCTTTTGGTTTAAACTATCATTGGGGACTTATCATAGTTGCAGCAATAGTAATTTTTTATACGTTCTTTGGTGGGTATTTAGCTGTATCCATTACGGATTTCTTCCAAGGTGTAATTATGTTAATCGCAATGGTAATGGTTCCTATTGTAGCACTTATAAAACTCAACGGTTTGGATACTTTTAGCGAAGTAGCAGCTATGAAACCTACCAATATGGATTTGTTTAAAGGGACAACGTTTTTAGGTATTATTTCATTATTTGCCTGGGGATTGGGGTATTTTGGTCAACCACATATTATTGTTCGGTTTATGTCCATTAAAACACATAAACTTTTACCAAAAGCAAGACGTTTAGGTATTAGCTGGATGGTTATTGGTCTCTTAGGCGCAGTTGCTGTAGGCCTAACAGGTATCGCATTTATACCTCAATACCACATTAAAATGGAAGATCCAGAGACACTCTTTATCATTATGAGCCAAATTTTATTCCACCCTCTTGTAGGCGGTTTCTTGTTGGCAGCTATCTTGGCAGCTATTATGAGCACAATTTCATCTCAGTTATTAGTGACTTCTAGTTCATTAACTGAAGATTTTTATAAACTTATTCGTGGTGAAGCGAAAGCAAAAACTCACGAAAAAGAGTTTGTAATGATTGGACGACTATCTGTTTTACTAGTTGCAATTATTGCAATTTGGATTGCATGGTCACCAAATGATACAATTTTAAACCTTGTCGGTAATGCTTGGGCAGGATTTGGCGCAGCGTTCAGCCCGTTAGTGATTTTCTCACTATACTGGAAAGGGTTGTCTCACGCTGGCGCGCTGAGTGGTATGATTACAGGAGCTTTAGTCGTTATTGTGTGGATTGCTTGGGTTAAACCGCTAGCATCAGTAAATGAAATATTTGGTATGTATGAAATAATACCTGGTTTTCTAGCAAGTGTGATAGTTACTTATCTAGTAAGTAAAATTACTAAAAAACCTGGTGAATTTGTAGAGCACGATTTAAATAAAGTTAAAGAAATGGTTAAAGAATAATCGAATCGCAACGCTCTCACTATAAATTGATACTAAAAAGCCACTCTTGTAACACATAACGTGATTACATAGAGTGGCTTTTATCGAGAAAACGTATACTAATTATTGTTTTTATAAATATGAACTTGTGGATCTTTGTCATCTTCAGTTTTACTGATTAAAGCTTTTGCTTTGTTACCATCTTTTATGCGAATTTCATATTCGTCAATATCATCAAAGTATTTCTCTGCTTGTTCAGTGATGTATTGTGTGATACCAATTGTTTCTGCTTCACCATAATAATCAATCGGTACATCAACTGTTAATTGTTTTGCTTTTTTATTATCGAATTTAACTGTACCCACTGCTTGAGTAAAGTTGTTAAAATACGTCTGTAAATTATCATTAAATTGCTTAAAATTATTATTTAAATTTTCATCAATTTCCCCTGCTTCATCAGAAGGTAACAATGCTGTAGTTTGATTTATATCTTTCCATTCATTAATACGCGTCTTGCCGTCTTCAACTGTCGTACCAGCAATAAATTCACCTGGAACAATTGAATTTTCACCAGTTTGTTTATAAATTGCAAAGTGTATTGGTATGTCTTTCAAATCTTTATTTTCTCTGACTCTCGACAAAATTTCTCCTGCCATTTGCTTACCTTGTTTTTTAATTTCTTTGTCATCTAATTTTTTACTATAGGTTTCGCCATCTTTTTCTTTTTGATAGTAATATGTACTATTCATAGCTAGTCCGATAGTCATACCTTTAATTTCCTTACCTTTAGTATCACCACTAGCATAAAAATCTTGTTCTAAAATATTTGAAAGATACGCAGGTGATTCTTCAGCAATTTTTTCTGGATCTGTTTCTCCATTATGAGATGGATTTAGACCTAAATTCTCATTCGCTTTCTTTTCTTTTCGTTCATCTTCATCCATCTCATCTACTTCAGATTTAGTATATTTTGGATCTAAATAAGCATTAATCGTATCTTTATCTAAGTACTGACCATCTTGATATAAATAATCGTCAGTTGGAAAAACTTGTTTACTCAATTCTAAGAGGCCGTTTTCGAAATCTTCCCCATTATAACTATTTGCCATGTTATCTTGTAATAAACCACGTGCTTGGCTTTCTTTAAATGGTAAAATCGTTCTATAATTATTACCTTGAACATGTTTATCAGTAGCGATTTCTTTTACTGAACCGGATTTTTCTTGCTGTTTATTGTCATCAGGTTGTTCTTTACTTTTTTCATTATCATCATTTCCACATGCTGATAATAGAAAAATTGCTGAGATGAATAGTATAATCGTTCTTTTCATGCATTATCTCCTCTATCCCTCTATTTCTTTTTGTTTCTGGACAAAGTCATCCTCCGTCCAAACTTCTGTGCCAAATTTTTCGGCTTTTGTAAGTTTTGAACCAGCGTCTTCTCCAGCAATTACTAGATCTGTCTTTTTAGTAACACTATTTGTAACTTTAGCACCTTGCAATTCTAACCATTTTGAAGCTTCATTTCTTGTCATTTGATATAACTTACCAGTTAATACAATGGTCTTATTAATAAATTCTGGATGACCTTCTAACTCAGTTGTTTTGACACCTTTGTAAGTCATATTAACATGTTTTTCCTTTAATTTATTAATAAGTGCACGGATATCTTCATTTTCTAAATAAGTGACTAATGATTGTGCTAATTTTTGACCAACATCATAAATTTCAATTAATGATTCTTCAGTAACATCAAATAAATGATCCATCGTTCCATATTTTTCAGCAATGACTTGGCTCGCTTTGACCCCTAGGTGTCTGATTCCTAAACCAAATAGTAAATGTTCCAATGAGTTTGTTTTAGAATGTTCAATCGCATTTAATAGATTGTTGACTTTCTTCTCACCCATTCTCTCTAATGGTAGCAAATCGTCTTTAGTTAAGTAAAATATATCAGCAACATCTTTTATTTTTTCATTTTCATAAAGTTGTTGAATAATTTTAGTACCTAAACCATCTATATTCATTGCTTGTCGTGATACAAAATGAATCATACCTTCAACGAGTTGTGCTTGGCATTTTGGATTGATGCATCTTAATGCTACTTCCCCTTCTATTCTAACTAGTTCATGATCACAACTAGGACAATGTGTTGGCATGTGATAAACTTCAGCATTTTCCGGTCGACGATCTAAAACGCTTTTTATAACTTCTGGTATGATATCGCCAGCCTTTTTAATTACTACACTATCGCCAATTCGGATATCCTTTTCATGAATTAAATCTTCATTATGTAAAGAAGCTCTAGAAACTGTCGTTCCCGCTACTTTTACTGGCTCAAGTATGGCCGTAGGTGTAACGACGCCTGTTCTACCAATACTAAGTTCAATATCTAATAAATCTGTCATGACTTCTTCAGCAGGGAACTTATATGCAATTGCCCAACGCGGAGATTTTTGTGTATAGCCAAGCTCATCTTGTTGATCTAAATCATTCACTTTAATAACAATGCCATCAATATCATATGGCAACTGTTCCCGCGCTTCCGTCCATTTTTCAATATAGTCGAATACTTCTTCTATAGTTTGAGCACGTTCTCGTTCTTTATTTGTTTTAAAACCTAATTTATCTAATTCATCTAAAGCTTCACTTTGTGTATGAGCATTAAATTGTGTAAAGTCATTCACACTATATAGGAAAACACTTAGTTTTCTCTTTGCTGCAAGTTTGGAATCTAATTGGCGCAGTGAACCAGCAGCTGCATTTCTTGGATTAGCAAATGGTTGTTCGTCATTTTGTGCTTTGGCTTCGTTTAAATCAAAGAATGATTTTCTAGGCATATATGCTTCACCGCGAACTTCAAATGTTCTGGCTTCATTAATCTTTAATGGTATCGCATGTATCGTTCTTAAGTTTTCGGTAATATCTTCGCCTGTAGTACCATCACCACGTGTCAAACCTTGTACGAACCTACCATTTTCGTACTTGAGAGACACAGCCAAACCATCTATTTTCAACTCGCACATATATTCAACTTGATCAATTTGCTCACGTATACGTTGATCAAATTTTCTTAAATCTTCTTCATTAAAAGCATTTCCTAAACTCAGCATCGGTGTATCATGATTTACCTTTTCAAACGTTGATTGAGCTGAGCCACCTACCCTTACTGTAGGTGAATCAACTGTTTGATACTCTGGATAGTTTGCCTCAATATCTATCAATTCGTGCAAAAGTTTATCATATTCACTATCTGGTACTGAAGGATTATCTTGTACATAATATTCATAGCTATATTGATTTAGCAATTGATGTAATGCATCGACACGCGATTGTAAGTCAGCCACGCTTTATTCCCCTTTCTTTTCAATAGGTGCAAATTGAGCAAGCAAACGTTTAGGTCCTTCAGATTTAAAGATAATATCTAGTTCAACTGAACCATTTTTTTCATTAACATTGCTCACCATGCCTTCACCCCATGATTTATGAATAACTTTGTCACCAACATGCCAATCCGTTGATTGTTGTGCTTTTTCAGAAGAAGTAACACGTTTACTATAACCTCTTTTTTCAGGTTGTTTGGTTGCAGATTTAAATCGATTTCCTTGTGCCGTAGCTCGTGCTTTATTTTCGTTTTCTAATAAATCTTCAGGTATTTCTTTCAAGAACCTTGAAGCCATATTGGACTGTGGTCTTCCAAAAAGCATTCTTGAAGTTGCATGCGTTAAATATAACGTTTCTTCAGCACGTGTAATCGCAACATAACAAATTCTTCTTTCTTCTTGCATTTCATGATCATCATCACTTTTTATTGCTCTTATATGTGGGAATAATGATTCTTCCATCCCCATTATAAATACAATAGGAAACTCTAGTCCTTTTGCTGAGTGCATTGTCATCAACGTTATACCATCATCTATTTGCGCTTCATCTATATCTGCAACTAAAGATAAGTCTGTCAAAAAGTTGATTAATGACTGTTCTTCTAATGGGGTATTCTCTTCGTAATCTTTAGGCACTGACATAAATTCATCTATATTTTCTAATCTACTTCTTGATTCTAATGTTTGTTCTCGTTCCAACATCTCACGATAACCTGATTTAACTAATACCTCTTCAACAATTTCAGTAATCTCTAAAAATTCCTGTTGTTTAATTAAGTTCTGTATCATGTCATAAAAAGTAATACATGCTTGCGTAACTTTTTTAGATAAGCCTATAAAATCCACTTCTGCTAGCGCGTCAAACATACTTATATCGTTTTGAGCAGCATAGGCCTGAATTTTATCTACTGTCGAAGGTCCAACACCGCGTTTTGGCACATTTATTACACGGCGTAAACTTATATCATCATTACTATTGGCTATTATTCTCAAATAACTAAGTAGGTCTTTAATTTCTTTTCGGTCATAGAATTTTTGACCACCGACCATTGTGTAAGGCATATTAGATTTCATAAATGTCTCTTCTAACACACGAGATTGTGCATTAGTACGATACAAGATAGCCATATCTTTGAATTTTTTTCCGTTGCGTTGTTGTTTCATAATTTCTTTGACTACATATTCAGCTTCATCTCGCTCGGTAGTAGCTTCGTAGTAGTGAATTTTATCTCCGGATGTATTACCTGTCCATAATCCTTTAGGTTTACGCTCTGAATTATTTTTGATTACTTCATTAGCTGCATTTAATATATTTTTAGTTGAACGATAATTTTGTTCTAAAAATATCGTTTTAGCTTCAGGATAATCTTCTTCAAAGGAAAGTATGTTCTGAATATCAGCGCCACGCCAACCATAAATAGATTGATCAGAATCTCCAACTACGCATAAGTTTTTAAATTTAGACGCTAAAAGATTAACTAATGTATATTGTGCTTTGTTTGTGTCTTGGTACTCGTCGACGTGTATGTATTGGAATTTATTTTGATAAAATTCTAAAACATCTGGCACACGTTCAAATAATCGAATTGTAACCATGATTAAATCATCAAAATCCAATGCTTCGTTTCTTGATAACTGTCTTTGATATCCTTTATATACTGTAGCAATCATTTGCTCATGATAAGTGTCAGCTTCTTTTTGAGCATCTTCTGGCGTTTTCAATTCGTTTTTTAAATTACTTATAGCACCTATAAACATTCTCGGTTCGAACTTTTTACTATCTATATTTTCATTCTTCAATACATCTTTGATAACTGATTTTTGATCGGTTGGGTCAATAATAGTAAAATTACGTTCAATGCCAATTCTATCTGCATCTCTTCTCAGTATTCTTACACACATTGAGTGGAACGTTGACATCCATATAACTTGAGCTGGTTCACCGACTAAAGCTTCCACACGTGCTTTCATTTCTTTTGCTGCCTTGTTTGTAAAAGTAATCGCTAGAATGTTGTATGGAGATACGTCTTTTTCATCAAGCAAGTAAGCTATACGATGAGTTAAAACACGTGTTTTGCCTGAACCTGCACCCGCCATAATAAGTAATGGCCCTTCTGTAGTGCGTACTGCTAAGCTTTGTTCATCATTCATCTTATTTACTAATGCATTCATTTATGTGACTCCTTTATCTTAACTGTTTTTAATGCGCTTTTAATATCTTTATAAACGATATCACCAACGATAATCGTATCAGCAATCGAAGCCATTTCTTCAGCTTCTTCTTGATTACTAATGCCACCACCATAAAATAGTTGTGTATCACTTAACATATTTGCAGCTGTCTTAACCTTTTCAACATCTCCATATGTACCACTATATTCAAGGTACATGACTGGTAATTTATACATTTCATTAACCATTTGAGCATATGCTTCAATATCTTCATCTGTTAAATTTGTTTCAGCTTGTGTAACTTGTGCTACTTTGCTTTCAGGATTCATGACAACATATCCTTCAAAAACAACCTCTTCAAAATCAATGACGTGTCCAAAAGATTTCAATGCTTCTAAAAGTATGCCGTTATGATATTTTACATTTGTACTATTCAATACAGTCGGTACGAAATAAAAGTCAAATCCAGGCATAACACTTTCTATATTGGAAATTTCAAAAACTAGAGGTAAAGGATATCTCCTCACCCTACTCATCAATTGAATAACATTATCTTCAGTAACATCATCTGTTCCACCGATCATAATTGCATCGGTTTGAGACATACATATTGCATCTAAATCTTCATCAGAAATAGACTTGGCAGGATCTAATTTGAAAATATGTTTCCACTTTTTAATGTCATACATGATATGTTACTCCTTTTTTTAGCATACTTTTGATTATATCATTTTTAACCACTGAGTTCTAAAACGATATAGGATTTTATAATGTATTTTAACATGACAAATAAATCATAAGTTAATCATGTTTCTCGCTAAATATATTCAAAAAATTTAAAGCCTTATTTCTATTTTATCAATACACTTTAAATTAACAACAAAAAAACTGTCAGCAAAGAAGGTTTCTTTGCTAACAGCTTTTCAAATGAAATCATTAAAATTACACTTCGCTATAGTATATAGAATTGTTAATTAATCGGTCGTTTCAATATTCATGCGGTCTAGAATCATTGTGTAAGCATCATTTCCCCATTGTAAAGATCTTTTAACACGAGAAATTGTTGCAGTTGAAGCACCGGACTCTTGTTCAATCGTCGCATAAGTATAACCTTGCTTAATCATTTTTGCGACTTGCAATCGTTGAGATAACGACTGGATTTCATTAACTGTACATAAATCGTCAAAGAATTGGTAACATTCTTCTCTGTTTTCTAATGTAAGAATTGCATCAAATAATTCATCTAATGCTTTTCCTCTTAATTTTTCTATTTGCATTAAAAACAACCCCTGTACTTTCATTTTAATCTTAATTCAACGTGCTAATACATTAAAGTGTAACGATTTCATCAGTAAATTTCAATTATTCTAATCCTGCACGGCTAAAAATCGTATCAACTTGGTTTAAATGATGTTTTGGATTAAAGCATTCGTCTAATTCTTCAGTGCTTAATAAATCTGTAATAGTTGTATCTTGTTCAATTAACGTTCTAAACGGTGTTTTTGTTTCCCAAGATGTCATCGCTTTTGGCTGTACTTTATCGTATGCCGCTTCGCGTGCTAAACCTTTATTTATCAGCGCTAGTAATACGCGTTGTGAATAAATAAGACCAAATGTTTTATCGATATTTGCTAACATATTATCTTCAAATACAGTAAGTCTTTCTACAATATTTGTAAATCTGTTTAATCCGTAATCTAAAGCTATCGTTACATCTGGTAGCATGATTCTTTCTGCAGATGAATGCGAAATATCTCTCTCATGCCATAAAGCTACATTTTCATATGCTGTCGTAATATATCCTCTGATAACACGCGCAATACCAGTGATATTTTCTGAACCAATTGGATTACGTTTATGTGGCATTGCTGACGAACCTTTTTGACCTTTAGCAAAAGCTTCTTCTACTTCTCTTGTTTCAGTTTTTTGTAAATTACGTATTTCCACTGCAAATTTTTCCATAGAAGTGCTAATCAACGCTAAGGTAGCTATATAATATGCATGACGATCACGTTGTAATGTCTGAGTAGAAACAGCTGCTGCATCCAAACCTAAATTTTCACAAACATGCGCTTCAATTTCGGGTGGGATGTTCGCAAAGGTACCTACTGCACCACTCATTTTACCGACTTCTATTTCTTTTCTCACACGTTTAAAACGCTCTAAATTACGTTTCATTTCTGTATACCATAATGCCATCTTAACACCAAATGTTGTAGGTTCCGCATGTACACCGTGTGTGCGCCCCATCATTAAAGTATACTTATAATTTTTAGCTTTTTGGGCTAAAACATCAATAAATCTTTCTAAATCTTTTTCAATAATATCGTTTGCTTGTTTAATAACATAACTTAATGCAGTGTCAACTACATCAGTTGATGTTAAACCGTAGTGAACCCATTTACGCTCTTCACCTAATGTCTCTGATACTTGTCTTGTAAATGCAACGACATCGTGTCGTGTTTCTTCTTCAATTTCTTTTGCTCGGTTAACATCAACCTTTGCATTCTGGCGAATTTTCAATACATCTTCAGCAGGTATATCACCTAATTTACTCCAAGCTTCACATGCCAGTATTTCTACTTCTAACCAAGCTTCATAGCGATTTTGATCCGTCCAAATATTAGACATTTCTTCTCTAGAATAACGTTCTATCATTGAAATAAGCTCCTATCTTGCGTAAGTTTTAGTCCACAAACTCCAAAAACATGTACATTCATTCAAAAAATACGGTTAAAGTTCGTGTTTAATCTTGTCATTATTAGTTTAACAGAATTGACCATAAATGTATAAGTCTTTTCTATCTTCTTACAGAAATTTTAACACGTTTTATCAAAAGGCGTGCAGAAAAACCTTATTCTACTCAAAAAATTTATCAATCTATATCAAAATGGAACAACATGATTAAAAAAATCGTTGACCTGAGATTTTTTATCTCTGTCAACGATTACACTTATATATCTAGCACTAATTCATATCTGATTTCTTAGCTATTTTGGAACAATTATTCTATTAATTTACCAACAAATTGAATTTCTTGTCTATATACTTCGTATTCACCATCTTTATTTTCTTTATAAATCGGCTTTTCAAAGCGTTTAATAGGCATATATCCAGCATCTCGCATACGTTGCAAACAATCTTGTACCGTTTCGTTTTCTTCTACTTTAAACTTTTGCTGCTTTTTCATATACTTTCCACTTTATCTGGATCATATTGTTTAAGTTTCTTACTGCGCACACCTTTAACCCAAAAACCACCGTGAATTGTTCTTGGTTCGTATGCAATGATAAACGCTTTTTCATCAATTTGCTTAATTGTTTCTATTAATTTTAATTCAAAGCGTCTTGGTGTTAATATTTGTAAAATTAACCTCGTACCATCTCTACCATAAGCAGTATTATGCGTAACGCCATAACCTAAATCTCTTAATTGCTTTGGTAAATCTAATTCATATTCAGATGAAGTAACATTCACAACTGTATAGCCAAGTGCTAATTTCTCTTCAATTTTCATGCCTACAATAATACCGATTGAAAATCCAAAAGCATATGCAAAGACATTTTGAATTTGGTCTAAACTAGACATCACCATTCCCAAACCAATTACATATACTAAAACCTCTAAGAAACTTACAACTGCTGCAACATAACGATAACCCTTGAGTGTTAATATCGTTCTCATTGTCAAACAAGTTACGTAAGCAACATTAATAATAAAAATAGCTAAAACCATTAACCATGGATTAGATGTGATTACTGACATGTTCATTTTCCTTTCTTTCTCATTAAATCCAAATTATTTTATCAGTAACTTATTATTTTGTCACTAAAATCATTCGAAATCTGTTTGATTCTTTGGCCATGTATATCTTGTGTAAGCTAATTCTCTTTTATGTGCATTTTTAATATAATGATTTTCTATTATAGCTTTTGCTTCTTTTGGCACTTGTTTACCTTCTAAATAATCATCTATTTGAGCATAACTAACACCAAGTGCTTCTTCGTCTGGTAGCTGTGGTTTATCTTCTTCTAAGTCAGCCGTTGGTATTTTTTCATATAAATGTGCTGGTGCATCTAAATACGCTAAGATTTGTCGTCCTTGACGTTTATCCAGACCAAATAACGGGGCAATATCCGCTGCACCATCACCATATTTTGTAAAAAATCCTGTTAAGTTTTCCGCTGAGTGATCGGTTCCCACTACGATACCTTGCTTATTTGATGCAATCGAAAATTGTACTTTCATACGCTCACGTGCTTTTTCATTCCCTTTTTGGAAATCAGTCAGCGTAATTCCAGCTTCTTTTAACGATTGTACACTTTGATCTACAGCAGGTTTAATGTTAACCGTAATTGTTCGATCTGGTTGTATAAACTTCAAAGCATCTTCAACTTCATCTGCATCTTTTTGTTCGCCATATGGTAGTTTAACCGCAATAAATTGACAATCAATATCCTTTTCCTTTAATTCATTTACTGCAATTTGACACAGCTTACCAGCTAAAGTCGAATCTTGTCCTCCTGAAATGCCTAAAACCAAGGATTTGATAAATGAATGAGATTGGATGTAATTTTTTATAAATTGAACAATATTACGTGTTTCTAATTTGCTATCAATGTTGGGTTTGACTTTCATTTCTCTAACGATAATATCTTGAATTTCATTCATTTTCTTCTTCCATCTCCTTCACATGTTCTGCCACTTCAAATATACGTTTGTGTTTATTTTCCCAACATTCTGTACTTAAATCAACCGGATACTCTTGTGGATTAAGGTGACGTTTGTTTTCATCCCATAAATATGAAAGACTTTCCGTCAAATAGTTTTGTGCTTCCTTTTCGCTCGGTAAATCATAAACGAGTTCACCAGCTTTAAAAATATCATGATGTAATGGTTTAGCTATAAAAGACTTTATAAATTTCATCTTATACGTATGAACAGGATGGAATAATTTAAGTGGCGACTCATCATAAGGATCTTCATGCGCTAACGTTATGTAGTCACCCTCAGCTTTGTTGGTTTTCTTATTAATAATGCGATACACATTTTTCTTACCTGGTGTTGTTACTTTTTCTGCATTGTTAGATAACTTTATTCGGTCTACATAATTCCCTGAAGCATCTTCAACTGCCACAAGTTTATATACAGCACCTAAGGCTGGCTGGTCGTAACCAGTAATTAATTTAGTACCAACTCCCCATGAATCGACCTTTGCACCTTGCGATTTCAAACTTGTAATTGTTTGCTCATCTAAGTCATTTGATGCAATAATTTTAGTCTTAGTGAACCCAGCCTCATCTAACATGCGACGTGCTTCTTTTGATAAATAAGCAATATCACCAGAATCTAAACGTATACCAATAAAGTTAATTTCATCACCAAGTTCTTTAGCCACTTTAATCGCTGTTGGCACACCAGATTTCAAGGTATGAAAAGTATCAACTAAGAACACGCAATCTTTATGACGTTCTGCATATTTTTTAAATGCAATATATTCATCACCATATGTTTGAACCATTGCATGCGCATGTGTCCCTGATACTGGTATACCAAAAAGTTTTCCTGCACGCACATTACTAGTTGAATCAAATCCACCAATATATGCTGCTCTTGCACCCCACAAAGCAGCATCCGCTTCTTGTGCACGTCTTGTTCCAAATTCCATTAATGTGTCATTGGGCGCTACTTGTTTTATTCTACTTGCTTTCGTAGTAATTAACGTGTGAAAATTCACGATATTTAACAACATCGTTTCAATTAATTGCGCTTGGATGAGTGGTGCTTCAACTCTTAATAAAGGTTCATTACCAAAGCATAATTCTCCTTCTTGCATAGAACGAATATTACCAGTAAATTTCATATCTTTTAAATATTCCAAAAAGTCTTCTTGATAACCAATAGATTTTAAATATTTAATATCCGATTCTGAAAAATGAAAGTTATTAATATAAGCTATAACTCTTTTTAATCCATTAAACACTGCATAACCACTGTTGAAGGGCATATTTCTAAAATATAAATCAAATACAGCGTATCTCTCATGAATACCATCATTCCAATAACTCTCCGCCATATTTATTTGATATAAATCATTATGTAATACTAAAGTATCATCCTCAAATTGGTACACCGCTATCTCTCCTATCGGCTTTTTCATTAGTTTAACACAAAAAATTAAACGTTTATATCTGAAACAAATTTATCTATATTACTTCAATTATAACTCAGCACATTATTAAATATAATTTTGTTATTTATTAATTATTTAGTTAGTAGTAAATTCAAAATAGTAGCGACAAAATCATGACAATTACACAGTTAAGCATTAAAAATAGAAAAAATGCCGTATAATATGTGCGAGGTGTTTTATATGTTAAATGAAGCTAAATCATTTATTCAAACAATGTATAAAGAATTAAATTATAATGAAAATATTATATTAAAACGACTAAATCAGATAGAAACACAAATCAACTTAACAGGTACGTATGAACATACTAATGAAGAACTTGTATATGGTGCTAAGATGGCATGGAGAAATTCAAATCGTTGTATAGGTCGTGCATTCTGGGATGCTTTAACTGTCAAAGATGCAAGACATATTCAGTCAGAACACGAATTTATAGACGCAATAGAAAATCATATTCAATTTGCAACAAATGATGGAAAAATCAAACCATGTATCACTATTTTTGCCGCTCAAAACCCACCAAAAATATTTAATAATCAACTCATCAGATATGCTGGATATGAAGATGTTGGCGACCCTGCTGAAATAAAAATCACTCAATTAGCAGAACATTTAGGGTGGACAAGCAATCATACTGATTTTGATATTTTACCTTTAATTTATAAAATTCCTGGGGAAACATTAAAATTTCATAATTATCAACCTGAATTAATTAAGGAAGTACCCATTACACATGACCGTTTTCCAAAATTAGCAAAGCTTGGATTAAAATGGTATGCCGTACCAATTATATCTAGCATGGACTTGAAAATTGGTGGAATCACATATCCAACCGCACCATTCAATGGTTGGTATATGGTAAATGAAATTGCTGTGCGTAATTTTACGGATTCATATCGCTATAATTTACTAGAAACCGTTGCAGAAGCTTTTGAATTTGATACACTAAAGAATAATTCTTTTAATAAAGATAGAACATTAGTTGAATTGAATTATGCAGTATATCATTCATTTAAAAATGAGGGCGTGTCAATGGTTGATCATTTAACCGCGTCAAAACAATTTGAAAGATTTGAAAAAAATGAACGCAAGAATGGAAGAGATGTAACTGGTAAATGGTCTTGGTTAGCACCCTCTTTATCTCCAACGCTAGTATCTAATTACCATCATGGATATAAAAACGAGATGAGAGAACCAAATTTCTATTATAAAAAGCAATCATCTGCTTCTGGGTGTCCTTTCCATTAATTTTTAAAATTAACACATATATTTAAGGGGTAACGTCAAATGAAATTATATTATTTAGGTCCAAAAGGAACATTTTCATATTTAGCGGCAAAACAATATCAATCAGAGTCTGAGTTTGACTATATATCTAAATCTAATTTGTATGAAGTAGTTACTGCTGTCTCAGAAGATGATCAAAGCATTGCTGTTGTGCCTATCGAAAATTCAATAGAAGGTACAATCAATATTGTTGCCGATGCCTTAACTCAACAGAACATTTATGCTCAGGGAGAAATTCATTTAGATATACAATTTGCTTTATATGGCCCTGAAAATGCTACAGTAAATGATATATCAAAAGTTTATTCAATAAGCCCAGCAATTAGTCAAACGAGTAAATATATACAACAGCATAACTTCACATATGATTATGTAGATAGCACAATACAAAGTTTAGAAAAAATAACTAACCAAGTTGGCGCAATCGCACCTTTAGGTAGCGGGGAAACTTATGGTTTCCAACCTATAGAACAAAACATTCAAGATTTCCCTCACAATGTTACTCGTTTTTTAGTCGTAAGTAACCAGCCGCAACATTTGGACAATGCAAGCGATACAATGTTACTCATCACACCGCAATTTGATAAACCAGGTTTACTAGCAAGTATTCTAAATACCTTTGTACTTTTTAACATCAACTTATCTTGGATTGAGTCTAGACCTTTAAAAACACAATTAGGTATGTATCACTTTTTCGTCCAAGCAGACACTGGATTGACGGAAGAATTATCTAAAGTCATTAAAATCTTGAACACTTTAGATTTTCAAGTTACAGTCATTGGGTCTTTCAATAAGTTAAATCACGATTAATTAATAAAGTAAAACTTACTGAAATTCCAACTCGAAAACTTATCATCTTATATATTTCAATAATAGAGCCTGAGACATTTTATATGCCTCAGGCTCTATGACGCTTTTAGTTATTTTAATGGTAAAGGCTTGGTAACATCTATACCTAATACTGGTGGTACTAAGAAATAAACCACTAACACAATGACAATAATACTCAACAAATTGACCCAAAATCCAACTGATGCCATTTTTTTAATACTAATTTTTCCAGTACCAAATACAATAGCATTTGGCGGTGTACCAACCGGTAACATATAAGCACAATTGGCAGCCATAGCAGCCGGCACCATAAGTAGTAGTGGATGTACATTAACTGCAACAGAAAGTGTAGCAAGAATAGGTAAAATCATAGTCGCAGTAGCTGTATTCGAAGTTATTTCTGTTAAGAATAACACAAATATTGTAATGACAAGGACGATAATTAATGGACTGACACCTTCGATTAACTTTAATTGTTCCCCTAGCCATGTGGCTAAACCGCTCTCTGAAATACCTTTAGCAAGTGCTAAACCTCCACCAAACAAAATGAGCACGCCCCATGGCAAGTCCTTGGCAACATTCCAATCAATAATACGTGTATGTTGCGCTTTATTTTTAGCAGGAATTAAGAATAATAATACAGCTATAAACATTGCAATCGTACCGTCGGCAACTTCTGAGGTGAACGACCAATTTTTCAATAAGAATTCTCTACTAATCCATAATAAACTTGCCAATATAAAAATTACTTGTACTACTTTTTCTTCATATTTCATCTTGCCTAATTCATCTAATTTTTTTCTAATTAAATTTTGACCGCCTGGCAGTTCCTTCATATCATGTTTAAATGCAACATAACGCAAATATAACCATACTAAAATCAATAGCACAATGACCGTTGGCACGCCAACAACCATCCATTTGGCAAAGCTGATTTCTTCACCAAATGCTGATTGATATTGCCCTTTTAGAATAATAAGTGGTGGCGTTCCAATCAAAGTTCCTAATCCACCAATTGTTCCTGCATATCCGATAGCTAATACTAATGATTGTTCAAATTTATTGATGCTTGTAGCATTCATTTCTTCCCCTTTTAAATCATTTGCTTCTTTAATAATTGCTAAACCTATCGGTATCATAATCATCACAGCTGCAGTGTTCGAAACAAACATAGATAAAAACCCTGTCGCAATCATAAAACCTAATAAAATTTTTCCAGTACTTGTACCTAAAATACTGATAATTGTTAATGCTACACGTGTATGTAAATTCCATCTTTCCATAGCTATAGCTAGTATGAAGCCACCTAAAAATAGGAAGATAATATCATTACCATACTGAGCAGATACTTCTTCCGGGCTAAGTACATGACCAATAGGCAATAAAATTAATGGTAATAAACTAGTTGCTGCAATTGGTATTGCTTCAGTAATCCACCAAATAGCTATCCAAATTGTAATTGCTAACACAAAAACACCTTTATAAGATAAATTTTCAGGTTGAAAAGTTAACAATGTCAAAATAAATAATAGTGGCCCTAAAATCAATCCTGTCAGCTGTCCTGCATTATAAGATTTATTTTTTTCAGAAAAAAATGTTAAATAATGTGAACGTCTAAATTCCCCTTTGTTCATGTTATTCATAATGTTCCCCCCGATTTTAGTTGTTTTCTGAATTTTCTTACATTATTACTCTTTAAGATAATATAATTTCAATTAAATTACAATATGTTTTATATTGTGTTTTAATTCAGAACTACTAAAATAAAGAATCATTATTTTATGTTTATTTTTTTAATGTTTATATTTTTTTCATCTGATAGATACAAATTTTCTATATCTTTTAAATAAAGTCTTTGATGTTTATTATCAAAATAATTCTGTGCAATAAATATATTCTTGTGTTTTACGTTATGGTAACTTTGCACTCGAATTGCATCTTTAGACATATGACCAATAAAATGATTCTGGTAAATATATAAATTACTTCCAGATTGAGTTGTTCTTACCTTACCGGTAAGGTCTTGCGCATTTTTACCATCTTTCACTGCTAAAAACCGAATACCGCCCCCACAATTTTTGAATATATTATCGTGAATAAAAGTATCTTTTGATTTTAAAGGTGTCAGTGCATATTGATTTATTCCTTCAAACGTATTAAAACGAATATGTATGTTTTCATAAAATTGATTAAATCTACTCGCGTGAGATCCTATCGCTCTATTCCACGCGCCCATTGTAGGTGTTTTCGAATTTCCAAAATAACAATTTTCAATCACTACATTTTTAGTTATCGTACCATCCGTTGCACCGAATTTTGGAAATGCGCCTTTTACTTGTATATCAATTTGTACCGCTTCTGAAAACAATCTTTCCCCTTTGTCATCTTTAAATCCTAAAAATTGGCAGCCATTGATATATAATCCATTGATGCCACATGCATCTATGGCATGACCTCCAACAACATCTTTAAATGTTACGTCTAAAATTTGAATATTTTGAGCATGACCCATGCACATTGCTGTATTGTTATACGGATAGTCATAACCATTCATATCCAGTGTGCCACCAGCAATACAGATTGCACCATTACCTTCGTATCCATAATAAGATTTCAACCATCTACCGTTTTTTAATAAAGTATCTTTACCTACTCTTTTTAATACTGCTTCATCATCCAATATCAAAGTAGTTGAGTCATATATTACCAACGGCCTATGAATATGATACTCTCCGTTAGGAATATAAATTGTTGTGTTTTTGTGATTTCTAGCATATTTCAATGCTTTTTGAATCGCACGTGTATCTGCCCATTTATGCTTACCTTTTAATCCAAAGTGCATTGCGTTAATGATCATTAGCAACTCTTCCTCCTTACTTAATACTTTATAATAAACTAATATTTAGTTTTTAAACGCTTTAAATGCTCCTTTAATGATTTATGTACTTAGTATATAATAACTATAATCTTAATTTTGGGAGTGTTACATTAGATGAAAAATAGTGCGCTTATTATTGTTGACTATTCAAATGATTTTGTTGCTGATAATGGCAAATTAACTTGTGGCCTTCTTGGGCAACAAATTGAAAATTATATTGTTGAAAGAATTGAAGTATATAATAAAAAACAGGCTAATATCTTTTTTCTTATGGATTTACATTATGAAGAAAATAGTTATCATCCAGAAAACAAACTTTTCCCACCTCATAATATAATAGACACCACTGGAAGAGAACTCTACGGTAAAGTAAATGATATTTATCAAAATATCTTATTTAATGATCATGTTCATTATTTAGATAAAACGCGTTATGATTCATTTTGTGGTACGCCTTTAGACATTATGTTACGCGAACGCAACATTACGCATTTAGAAATTGTCGGGGTATGTACAGACATTTGCGTGCTTCACACTGCTATCACTGCCTACAATTTGGGATATGCTATTTCAATTTCCCATAAGGGTGTTGCTTCATTTAATCCAACAGGACATCAATGGGCATTAGATCATTTTAAAAATTCATTAGGTGCTGAAGTAGAATAACAATAGAAAATCATGATAAAATAAAATTAAATATAAAATTAAGGAGAATTAAAACATGGCAAAAACTTATATTTTCGGTCATAAAAATCCAGATACAGATGCAATTTCATCAGCTATTATTATGGCAGACTTTGAACAACAAACAGGAAATACAGACGCAACACCTTATCGTTTAGGTGAAGTAGGACCTGAAACTCAATATGCATTAGATCATTTTAATGTGGAAACACCAGAATTACTTAGCGATGATTTAAATAATCAAAATGTTATTTTAGTTGACCATAATGAATTCCAACAAAGTGCTGATACGATTGACAAGTCATCAATTCAACATGTCGTTGATCATCATAGAATTTCAAACTTTGAAACTGCAGCACCATTGTATTATCGTGCAGAGCCAGTAGGTTGTACTGCAACAATCTTATACAAAATGTACAAAGAACGCGGATTTGAAATCAAACCTGAAATTGCTGGTTTAATGATTTCTGCTATCATTTCAGATAGCCTACTATTTAAATCACCAACTTGTACACAACAAGATATTGACGCTGCTGAAGCTTTAAAATCAATTGCAGACATTGACTTAGAATCCTATGGTCTAGAAATGTTAAAAGCAGGTGCGTCTACAACTGATAAAACTGCATCTGAACTGTTAAATATGGATGCGAAATCATTTAATATGGGTGACTATATTACACGTATTGGCCAAGTTAATACTGTAGATATTGATGAAGTATTCCAACGTCAAGAAGAGTTAGAAAAAGAAATGTTAGAAGTAAGTACAAATGAAAAATATGATTTATTTGTATTGCTTGTAACTGATATCATCAACAGTGACTCTAAGATTTTAGTCGTTGGTGCCGAAAAAGATAAAGTAGGCAATGCATTCAATGTTCGACTAGACAACAACACTGCATTTTTACCAGGTGTTGTATCTCGTAAAAAACAAGTGGTACCACAAATTACAGAAGCTTTAAGTTAATTTCATACTTTATCAATATATAACGTTGTAATAGTAAAAACTTAAATAGTTTACTATATAGAAAAACTGGAACATAATAATAATTATGTTCCAGTTTTTTATCCATCATTTTAAACTATCTAAATCATCAATATACTAGGAGGAATAATATTTGAATTCAATAGAACAATCTTTCCACAATAGTAAACAATATTTTAATACTCATGAAACCAAATCACTTAAATTCAGAAAAAAGCAACTCAAGCAATTAAGTAAGAGTATTAAAAACTATGAAAGTGAATTACTTGAAGCTTTTCAAGAAGATTTAGGTAAAAATAAAGTAGAAGCCTATGCAACTGAGATTGGCTTTACATTAAAAAATATTAAATCAGCTCGTAAAGAACTTAAAAATTGGGCGAAAACCAAACAAGTAAACACACCATTATTTATGTTCCCTACTAAAAGCTACATTATGAAAGAACCTTATGGCACAGTACTCATTATTGGACCTTTTAACTATCCGTTCCAATTACTAATAGAACCATTGATTGGTGCAATTGCTGCGGGGAACACTGTGATACTAAAGCCTTCTGAGTTCACACCAAATGTATCTGGTGTCATACAACAAATTATTGCCGATGCATTTGATCCTGAATATATTAATATCATTCAAGGAAATGCTGATACAACTCAAACTTTACTTCAATTTCCTTTTGATTATATTTTCTTTACAGGTAGTGAACAGGTTGGACGCGTTGTTTATGGCGCAGCAAGTAAAAACTTAACACCAGTAACTTTAGAGCTTGGTGGAAAGTCACCTGCAATCATTGATGAGAGTGCAAATATTAAAGTTGCAAGTGAACGTATTTGTTTTGGTAAGTTTACAAATGCTGGGCAAACTTGTGTTGCACCGGATTACTTACTTGTAAACCGTAAAGTTAAAGATGAACTTATCAGTGCATTAAAAAAGACAATCACTGAATTTTATGGCACAAATATTCAAGATAGTCCAGACTATGGGCGAATTGTAAACCAAAAACATTATCATCGTTTAAACGAATTATTAAATATCCATTACCCTGAAATTACTTTCGGTGGTCAAACTGACATTAATGAAAATTTTATTGCACCTACGATTTTAGAAGGTACTACTTTCGATTCAAAAATTATGGAAAATGAAATTTTTGGCCCAATTTTACCTATTATAGCTTATGATGATTTTGACGAAGCAATTGATTTAATACGTACTAAACCTAAACCACTAAGTCTTTATTTATTTAGTGAAGATGAAAACAGTTCAGAGAGAATATTAAATGAATTATCATTTGGTGGCGGTGCAATCAATGATACCCTTATGCATTTAGCAAATCCTAACTTACCTTTTGGCGGTGTTGGTGCTTCCGGTATAGGAAAATATCATGGAAAATACTCATTTGATACTTTTAGCCATGATAAATCTTATATTTTCAAATCTACAAGGCTTGAATCAAGCCTATTGTTCCCTCCTTATAAAGGAAAATTTAAATATATTAAAGCATTTTTCAACAAATAGTATTTTGATATATTAAAGCCCGAAAACTTAATATAGTTTTCGGGCTTCTTATCGTTTGTTTTTATTTTAAGAACTGAACACAAACACCTTCTGGCGCATTTTGTGATTCATCTGATTTCTCTAATTTCCCAGTAACTTTATCTCGCTTAAATACAACTACTTCATAATTACCTTCTTGGTGAGCGCAAACTAAGAAATCATCTGATTCAGGAATATTAAAATCACGTGGAAATGCTCCGCCGCTCGCTACTATATCTACAAGTGAAATTGTTGATCCATTGTCTCCAACTTTAAATATAGCTATACTATCATGTCCTCTATTGCTGATATATAGGAATTTTTGATCATGAGATAATCTTACTGCAGCTAATTTTGTTGCACCTTCAAAATTTTCGGGTATTGTTGCATGGCGTTCAATTTCTGAGAACTCACCATTTTCATATGCCATAACACTTACAATATTTGATAATTCATGTACAACATAAGCAATTTTGCCATTTTCATGGAATGAAATATGTCGTGGCCCATCTCCGGGCTCAAAATCATATACAGCATATTCACTGTAGCCATTATCTCCAAATTCATATGTCACAATCTTGTCAGTCCCTAAATCCATGGCTACCACATATTTTTCATCTGGCGTTATACCAAGGTAATGGACATGAGGTTGCTCTTGTCTTTCTAATGGGCCTGTTGGATAGTCATGTGTTAACTCTTGGATTAAACGAATAACTTCACCAGTAGTCGGATTCGCTTCATAAATACGAGCCAGTCCTGCACCATAAACTGCCTCAAAGATATATTTTCCATCTGGTGAAACTGAAACATAACATCCGCTACCTTTTGTTGAAGCTAAACATTTATTAATAAGGCTAAGTTTGCTATCTTTTTCTATTTTAAAACTTGCGATACCGCAGTCTTCACCTTCACGTGTGACAGCATATAAAAATGAATGATGCTGATTCACGTATGTTGATGCTTCTAATTCATAACCCGTTTCTACCTCGACAACCGTTCCTGTTTGTTCATCTAATTCAAAACGGTAAATGCCCTTTCCCTCTTTTTTCGTATATGAACCGATATATCCTACTGTAGTCATGTAAACCCCTCCATATTATGATACTTTCATTTTAATAAATATTAATACTAAATGACAATATAATGGTTTTAGCGTTAATACGCCGTTTATAAATAATCCTATTGAAACTTGCATGACATAAATATATTTTACTTTTATTGAACTGACTTATCTTAATTAAACTTATCATTTTCTAACTTTCATTTTAATTATTATCTACTTTCTTTTATAAGATAACTGAGTTTTCAGACATTGGAATCAATGTTTTATTAAATATTGAAAAATAACTTGCAATAATACGAACAAGTGTTCTATTATTAAGTTGAGGTGATTGGATGCTTTCAAGTAAATATAATAATAAAGAAACAGATTACAGAAAAATACCTAGAGAAAAATTAAATCCTAATATTCCACAAGGGCGTGGTTTGGTTAAATGGGCGCCTTTTGCAACGTTACCCGAACAATTTGAGGCAGTACAACAACATATCATTGATCAAAATAAAATTGACCGTCCTATTTTATCAGACGATCAATTAAATGAACTCAATATTCAACTACATCAAGCACTACATGCGAATACACCAGTGAATATCGAATACTATAAGAATGGTTGGTTAGAATATATCACATTGGAAATTAAGAATATTGATATGCTTAATATGTATTTGGAAGGATATCCACTTGCTACTTCAAACACAATAAAATTATCGCTTTTTGATATCACAAACATAAATCTAAAGCACCAACCAAAGTCGAATTAAAAGTCAATTATTGGATACACTTAATTCTCAGTCTTTCGACTGCATAAGCCTCCGTATCATCTGCATTCTGCAGCACTCTCGTTTTAGGTTCGCAGTCTTTCGACTGCATAAGCCTCCGTACCATCTTCATTCTGCAGATGTACGGAGGCTAAAAAAAATAGAACACTTAAAAGTGTTCTATCAGTAATTAATTATTAGATTCGATGTCTGAAACGATTTCTTTTGTTTTATTTTCGATATCTTCAAAGTCTTTTTTGAAAATATAAGCAAATACAACAGCACCTATTCCTGCTGCTAACGATACAGTAAGAATTGTACCGAATACAAATTTAAATAAACCTTTAATAAAATTCCACATTCTGTTTCACCTCAATAATTTATTAACATGTCTAACATTTATGATAGCATACTTAAAGACATCAATAAATATATACCCTTTTTCAAATAAATTATTCTTAGCATTCATAATATAAAATTACATTATAAATATACTAAATAACTATTATATACTAAATAGTTTGAAAAGAATTGGAATATTAATAACCATTTGAAGTAAACATGATACTACTATAAAATAATTATTAGATATTAATTACCCCACCAAGTTGACAGAGCATCTCTTAATTGTCCATAGTAATTTAACATAATCATCACCTCATTCAACTAAATTAAGCTTTAGTTTTAAAAGTTAATTTTATGATAACTTCCACAGCACGGTAATACAATTAACATGACGTTACAATGAGATAACATTATTGTAAGGTTACACTTAACATAGGAGTTTTTTTATGCAAAAAGTACAATCAGATATTTTAACGCATCGAGGATCACATTTTGATTTAGGCATCAAAACTGCTCAATGGATGCAGCAAACGCCAATGCTAAAAAACAGAGAAAAAGAATGGAAAAAGCGTATGCCTAGATTTGATATAAACATTAAAGAAACATATGATGTTTTCCAAATGTACGCACCACAAATTTGGGAAGAAATAAAAGGTATGCAAGAAGTTTTAAACCTTCCTACCAAACAAATGATACTAAACTTCGGACATTATCGTTTTACACCATTAAAAAATAGCGGCTGTACTGTATTTTTAGGTAATGATTACATGGTACGCAACTACGATTATCATCCTGCCACTTATGATGGTCGATATTTATTATTTCAACCAAATGATGGTGGTTTAGCACAGATTGGCCCAACTTCACGCGTAACTGGAAGAATGGACGGAATGAACGAAGCCGGCCTTTCTATGGGCTACAATTTCATTCATCGTAAACATCCTGGTGATGGTTTTGTATGTTACATGATTGGCAGAATTATTTTGCAGTACTGTAAAACTGTGCCAGAAGCAATTCAATTGTTAAAAGAAATCCCACATAGAAGTTCGTTTAGTTACATTGTTATGGATAAAAACCTAGAACATGCAATCATTGAAGTTACACCTCGTTCGATTAATGTGCGTTATGACCAAACTTGTACGAATCACTTTAAATTATTAACACATGAAAATAGAAATTATACAGCAGAATCAGAAGCGCGTTTAGAACGGCTTATTAAGCATAAACCAAAGCACTTAAATAAAGCAGAGGCCTTCAAGCTGTTTAATAATCCACAATATAAAATTTACAGTAAATTATTTAAAAGTTGGTCAGGCACGATACATACAAGCATGTATGAACCACAAAGTTTAACTGCACATATTGCAATCGGCGAAAATAATCATCCGACCAAAATAAACTTTGCAGATTGGATTAATGGACAAGCTTTATCCACAGATACACTTTTTGGTCATTTAGATACCGAATTAACTTTTGCAACATATTGAACTATATTAAAAAAGTGGGACGACGAAACCTAATTTTATTAAAAAGATTTCGTCGCCCCATACCAATAAAGATGACTAGGATTGAAAAAAGTATAAAATGATTACTTGAGCTGAAGCTCAGTCAACTACTAACAACAAGCACGAGTCAGGGGCGAATCAATGATGTCCCTAATTAATCAACCACTATATCCCCATCAGTAGTATATAGCTCTAAAATATTATCTCCATTTCCAACTTTTTCATTCATAAAATGCTTATTATTAACTTTTTTATCACCATGAAACGGATATAACTTAAGAAGTGTGTTTTTCGGAGCGTTTTTATAACTAATGTTAATATCTCCTTTTTTAGCAGATGCTTTAAAATTTGAATTGATGTCAGTATCAGATAATCTTATAGTTCCATTGTTTACTAATAACACTGAATCCTGAATAAGCGTATTTTCACCCGCTATTCTGGCATTTTCAGTTTTAATATTGGCATTATTTATTTCACTTTCTTTAAACGTTATAGCTGAATTTAATCCTTTATATTTTAACTTTCCAAACTTAGATTCATTTAAAATCACTTTGCCGCCATTTTTATGATTTTTTGATAAATTTGCATCATTTACATTTAATTGTTTAACAATTATAGTATTATATTTACTTGATGCATGTAGCTTATTTAATTTTTCTTCAGGCAAAGTGATAATTAAGTTATCCTCAAAATTTCTAAAAGGATTGTAATTTAAACCATAATGGTTTTCTAGTTTTTCAGTCTCTTTAACTTTCAACGTTTTATCATTATTGTTGATATCAAGATTTCTTTTACCTTTATATCTCACTGACGTTTTATCTCCAGGTTTAATTAAAACTTTACAATTTTCAGTTAAAACATCTAAATTATTAATATCTTTAGAATCTAATACTTTATTAACACTATTTAATTTTTCATTTTGTTTTTCAAAACCGAACCATGTAACACTTCCTAAAAGAAAGCATGTTATAAATAAAGTTAGCCCACCTAAAAATAACCGCTTCATAAATCTACACTTCCTTTAATTGTTCGGATATTCCATCTTAAGTATTTTAAAATTAAACGATAGACAAGTTGTGCTAATTTAGCAATAATTACAAATAAAACAATACCTAATCCTGTAAAAGAAAAAGCAAAAAAGTAATTACTTATCGCGAGGCTGATCATATGATTCAATAATCCATGAACAATTAACAATATTGGGCTAATAGTTAAGAAAAATGCAACGAGCAATAATGCACACATAAACACAGCTAGTATAACCATGGGTATCAAAATAATAATTAATGACAAAATCCCCATACCTAAAGAAGCCATAATTGCTCTGACAATATTTTTAGTATTTGGCCTATATTCGGCAGATACAATAGCATTTTTTGCCATTATCTGTTTACCAATCTGCTTTGGTGATTCTAAAGCTCCAATGATTTGGTATTCATTTTTTCCATTATTTTCTTGTTCAAAAAAATATTGTTCATATTCATACATCACTTTGTCTCGTTCATTTCGAGGTAGGTTTTCTAATTCTTGTTCTAGCGCATTTAAAAATGTGATTTTATCCAAGTTATCTACCGCCATTCAAATTGTAGGATTTAATCAATTTCTATTTCAATTCAAAAATGGCAAACCACTGCGGAGTGTCATTACCAAATTTAGTTACTATAAATTTCAATGCTCTATCTTTCACCATTTCTATGTACAAAAAATTTTAATATATTTTATTATCCAAATGTAACTTACAAAAGTTAAATGATTATATAATTAATTAATGTTTAAATATTATTAGTTAAAAAATAGATATCAAAAAGTTATGTAACTCAATGTTGTTTTACACTATTCATACTAAATCAATATAGCATAAACATTTAGTATTTTCATTTAAAACAAATATTAAAACTTATTACTTTTCTAAGTATTAAAAATTTTCTTTCATTTAAAATTGTTGATATAATAATAGCTAATAAATTAAAGGGGGAAAAATAATGACAAGTTTAGAAACTTATTTCAAAAACAGTCAACCACTTGATCAGTACATTGAGGATATGACTGAAAACCAAGAAAATTTACTAACAATTTATAAATCATTCTCACTTCCTCAAGATGATGAACGTCTTGAAAAAATCAAATCTTTACCTTACAGTAAAGTGCTTGTAATAACGGAAGATTGGTGTGGAGATGCTATGATGAACCTTCCTATTCTAAAGCATATAAGCGAAGCACTACACTTGGAAGTCAGAGTATTCCATCGCGATGAAAATACAGATTTAATAGATCAATACTTAACAAATGGCACAGCTAGATCCATTCCAATATTTGTTTTTCTAAATGATGACTTTGAACAACAAACTGTTTGGGGTCCTCGTGCTAGACAAGTCCAAAATTTTGTAGATGAAACGCGTTCAAAATTACCTGAAAAAGACGATCCTACATTTAAAGATAAATCTGCAGAAACACATACAATTATTGCAAATCGTTACAAAACAGACTCACAAATGTGGAAGCATGTTTACGATTCAATCTTAGATAAATTAATCACTAAATAATTAAACACGTATGAATTGGATTAGCTTTACTACAATTCATACGTGTTTTTTATTGAAGTTTAATTTCTACTATTAAATATCTTTTTTAGATGCATAGAATAGATTAATAATAAATAAAATAACAATTGAAGCTGAGGTAATAAACCATTGCCAATTACTAAATGTATAATCTCCAGAAGTCGTTTTCGATGTTAAATAACTAAATGGAATATATTTTAATGAGTCTTGTATATTATCTCCAATTTTTGGAATCATTGGTAAGAAAGGCTCTGCAAAAGGCACAATCAATACTAAGAAAATCCCTAATGTGAATATAAGCGCTGTTTTAGGCACTACTAATGCAAATAAATATAATAGTAATCCAAAGAATAAATGGAACATTAGGAAAAACCATAATAATTCAAAAATTTTATCAGTTTTAATATTTTCACCATCTACAATACCCTGAACAATTAAAACAAATGCAACAAGAATTGCTGTTATTAATATGGCAATTAATATAATAGAAACAACTTTTGCAACAACATAACCTACACGACTCGATGTTTTATTCATATATAATTGAATCGTACCTTGTGAAATATCACGTGTGATTGTTTTTATTACAAAAAGTAGTCCCATAATAGAAAAGAACCAACTACCTATTGAAAGTAATGTATTACCGTTCATTTCATCAGATTGTTGAACAAATAAAATTGTAAATCCAATCATTGGTAAAATAGTCAATAATAATGCTAAGTAAGTTAAAGGACTTTTAAAAATACTAATCAAGTCATATTTTACAAGTTGAATACTGTTCATTATTGGCCACCTTTCTGATTGATATTGAAGTACGTATCACGTAAAGAACTTTTACGTGTTTCAATAAACTCAGGGAAAATTTCTTTACTTGCTAGTCCTTTTAATATGTCTTTATAGTTTTTTTGAGCCTTTAATATAACTTCTCCTGTCTCTCTTTGAGACTGTATAACATCAAAGTGTTCATTTAAATAAGCTAATCCTGCTTCAAAGTCACCCGCTTCAAGGTTCAATACTGTAGAATCAGTTGGGGCGCCTTCTTTCATATCAACATCTTGCACAAATGTACCATCTCTTAAAAAGACTGCTCTATCACAAATTAATTCTATATCCTCAAGTTTATGACTTGAAATCAAAATTTTCATATCTAGTTCCTGAACAAGCGATTGTATCGTTTTTAAAACGTCAATTGAGCCATCAGGATCCATTCCATTTGTTGGTTCATCTAATATTAAATATTTAGGCTTATTCATTAAAGAAACTGCAATGGCTAACTTTTGTTTCATACCCATTGAATATTTTTTAATTTTCTTTTTAATATAACTACGCATTCCAAATGCATCAATAATTTGATCAGCATACTTTTTATCAAATCCTTTTCCTAACACATTTGCAAAAAGTTTCAAGTTATATAAGCCAGATTTATTATCATATAGTTTAGGGTGTTCTATTAAATAACCTACGTTTTCTTTATTACTTAATTGAACTTCACCTTTATAATTTACAATGTTGCCATTCATCACTTTCATTAAAGTGGTTTTACCCACCCCATTTTTACCTATTAAACCAACAATTTGACTATGGCCAAAATCAAAATCAATATGGTCTAATACATTATTATTACCATATGTTTTAGTAATTTGTTTTAACTGCATAATGCGCCTCCTTTAAAGTTAATTTAGCTTTTTATATTGAATGATATAATTTACTCCTAAAAATATAACACTTAACAATAAGAAGCCATAGTTAAAGAAATCTTTAAAATATCTTAAATGTTCAAAGTCATAATCAAATAGTACAGAACAACCAATAATGATAATTGCAATGACAAAAGGTAAGAAAATTAACATTCCTAACACATAAGGAATAAATGAAATATATTCTGCCTTTTGTTCTATAAATCGCTTAAAACCTAATGGTATCGCGAAAAGATTAATGGCAATATAAGAAAATGGCAATGTGAAGTTAATATTAATTGTATTACTTGAATAGTTATCATTGGATATGCCATATAATGATAAGATACCTGCACCAACCAAAGTAAATACCAAAACAGTTATATAGTTCGCATTTAGTAAAGATAATTTAGAAACCGGTAAACTGGCAAAAAAATCATATGCCTGTTTATGTCCTAACTTTTTATTAAATCTAAAAACATGTCCTGAATCTAACACTGAAATAACTACTAGTACCATAACAAGTGCAGAATAAAGCACTTTATTTATCAATGTGTCATGATTCAAAATTAATTGTAGAGGTGAAACAATCAGTAAAACTGCATATAAAACAATCGTCCATTTGCGTAACTTAAGGTTTCGAATAAGTAAATTTTTCATCTTATACCTCCCACATTGTTAATTATTAGAAAGTCCCAAATTATGCTTTGGGGTTCCTTTTTCGAGGTAAACCATTAAGTCTTCAATTGTTGGACTCGTGATTGCAACAGCATTACCAAATATTTCATAGAACACATTAGCCTGTGTTGTTAACGCAGTATAACCCGTTTTATTAATTTCAAAATATTGAGTTAAATGCATTAACTCTTCATCAATTTGGTTGGAATCACCTTTGACAATTTTAAATTGAGTTAAAAGATGATCTAAAAAGTCATTTAAAACAACTTCGCCATCCTTAATATAAACTAAATAATCAGCAATTTTCTCCAAATCAGAAATAATGTGTGTCGATAAAAAAACAGTCTTTCTTTCATCAATAAGTTCTTTTTGAATGATATCTAAAACTTCATTTCTAATTATAGGATCTAAACCTGAAGTAGGTTCATCTAAAATAAATAGTTCAGCTTGGTGACTAAATGCGATTGCAATAGATAACTTCATCTTCATTCCCGTTGAGAATGTTTTAATCTTTTTATTAAAAGGCAAATCAAATAATCCAACATAATGTTCAAAAACATCATGGTTCCAATAACTATAAAATGGCGCAATATAATTTTCGATTTTTTTAATTGTCCATTTGTCATTAAGATATAATTCCGAATAAATAAAACCAATTTTATCTTTTATTGCTACAGCGTTATTTTTCATTTTTTGATTAAAAATTAATATTTCACCATCATTGGGCTCAATTAAGTCCATGATTAACCTGATAATTGTAGTTTTACCAACACCATTTGCACCGATGAAACCAGTTACAAAACCTTGAGGAACTTCAAATGAAATATCATTTAATTGAAATTCTTTAAATTGATAGTTAATATTTTTCAATTCTATAGCATTCATTCGTCGTCCTCCTCATAAATCAACGATAAAATTTCTTGTAACTCAGATAAAGTCATCCCAATGGTCTTGGCTTCTTTACTCATTGATTTGGCTAAGGACTCAATAACTATAAATTGTTTTTCTTTTAAAATTGAACTATCCTGTTCCTTCACAAATGTACCTTTTCCTCTTATGGTAAAAACAAAACCATCTTTTTCTAAATCTTCGTAAGCACGTTTCGTAGTGATCACACTAACACTTAAATCCTGTGCCAGTTCTCTCATTGATGGCAAATGTTCTCCAGGAGTAACGTGTCCTTTTAAAATGTTCTCTTTTACTTGTTGTTTGATTTGTTCATAAATCGGTCTTTCACTACTGTTTTTTAAAAGTATTTTCATTAACGTCCTCCCCTATAACTGTATATACACAATATATACAATATATACACGCTTGTAAAGCCAAATTTTCATTTTTACTAAAAACTTTAAAGTGATTAAAAATTTTGAGCTAAAATAAGTGCAAATAACTATACCATTTAAAATAAAAAAAAGACTAACCCACATAAAATGGTCAGCCTTATCCAATATGAAAGAGAGAGATGTCTCACTCTTATTACTTATTTCTTTTTATTATTTTGATTATTTTTTTTGCGTCTATCATTACTTCTATTTATAAATGCACAAATCATAAACATAATTGCTGCAATTAATAATTTTATGCCTGAATTTTCATGTCCAGTAGCCTGTAAATAGTAACCAACGACAAATAATACAATAGCAATAATCACAAATATTTTTGTTAAATGCTTCACTATACTCACCTCAAATAATTACATTGTATCAAAATTTACTCACAATTTCTAAAACTCATTCATACTATTCTAATTTTAAAATTATCTTATTATTAATTTGCATTACATGCAATAGAATATATTGTTTGCAGTTTATACTTGGCGGTGCTAAAATATAATTGTATCCACGAATTATACTACACAACCCCAAGTCTGATAGCGCAGACTTGGGGTTTTTTGTGTAAGGCCACCTATTTGTCTTTCCACTTATTTTCTAACCAAACACGGAATACAACAAGTAAGCCACCTGTTATTAAAGTTACTAAAATTTCTTGCCACCACGTAATCATACTACACCCCCCACAAAAAAAGTACCATGTAGGATTTTGATGGCCTATCTATATTCTAACATAAAACAGAACACCTGTTCGTATAAAATGACCTTAAATTTATATTTTTCTTATAAAATGTTTGCAACGCTTTAATTTTGACTGATTTCAAGATAATATAGTTATATCATTTAAAAAGTAAAGAGAGGTTAACAAACTATGAATCCTTTAGCTTTAGATTTAAACGAGCAATTATCTAAATCCAATCCAGAAATTGCAGATATGCTTTCTGATTTAGGCAAATTAATGTATTATCCAAAGGGCATTTTATCACAATCCGCAGAAGCGAAAGCTACTAAATATAATGCCACAATCGGTATGGCAACATATAAAGATAGTAAAATGTATGCTGAAACGTTAAATGATATGTTCAATCATTTAGAACCAAATGACATCTTTCCGTACGCACCTCCTCAAGGTTTAGAAGCACTTCGTGATTTATGGCAACAAAAAATGTTGAAAGACAATCCTGATTTAACTGCGAACCACATGACAAGACCTATTGTTACAAATGCATTGACACACGGTCTATCTATTGTAGGAGATATGTTCGTTGATAGCGGTGACACAATATTACTACCATCACATAATTGGGGTAACTATAAACTAGTATATAGTACAAGACATAGTGCTGAAATTGAAACATATGATATCTTCGATGAGCACGGACATTTTACCACTGAACAGCTTGTTCATACTTTAGAACAATATGACAAAGATAAAGTTATTTTAATCCTAAATTATCCTAATAACCCAACTGGCTACACGCCTACTAAAGATGAAGTAGCCGTTATTGTCGATGCCATCAAATCACTTGCAGAGCGTGGTACTAATGTTATTGCATTGATAGATGACGCTTACTATGGTTTATTCTATGAAGATGTTTACACGCAATCTCTATTTACTGCATTAACAAATTTACATTTACCTAATTTATTACCTATCCGTTTAGATGGAGCTACTAAAGAATTCTTTGCATGGGGATTACGCGTAGGCTTTATCAGTTTTGGTGTTAACGACCCTATTACAAAGCAAGTCTTAGAAGCCAAAGTAAAAGGATTAATTAGAAGTAATATTTCTAGTGGACCTATGCCCTCTCAAAGCGCAGTTAAATATATACTTGAAAACCATGATCAATTTGATAAAGAAATTCAAAAGAATATTGATACATTAAATGCGAGATACCAAACCACAAAATCTGTTGTTTATGACGAAAAATATTCAACATATTGGCAACCCTATGATTTTAACTCTGGATACTTTATGGCGCTTAAAGTTAAAAATGTTAATCCAGAACAATTGCGTAAGCATTTAATCGAAAATTATTCTATTGGTATAATTGCATTAAATGATTCTGACATTAGAATTGCTTTTAGTTGTGTAGAAAAAGATGATATCCCTCATGTCTTTGATTCAATAGCTAAAGCCATTTCTGATTTACAAAATGTATAAAAAAAAGATGAAATTGCTATTCATAGCAATTTCATCTTTTTTAATTTATTGTTGTTGTTTTAAAACACGTGACATTTCTTCAATTTTACCAGCATGTAAAGGAATATGAATGGCATTTAATACCAACAATTCATCCAATGTATTACAACCTGCGATTGTTTCAGTTAATTCTGTTTGTAGTTCTTCATCTGAAAGTTTTTGAGCGCGCTCTGGTAATGTCTGTAAATTGTTCAATATTTCATCAATTTTTGGTATTGTTTCATCTCCCCAATTTTCTGGTGAGGAGCCATAACCAAATAAGCGTGTGTATTGTTCTATATCAACTGTATTTTTATCATATAGAGATAAAGCAGATTCAAATATAGTTAAAACATGACCATATTGCCAATGTATTGTATTTGGAAATAAATCAATTTTATCGTCCAATACTTGGTCATTATTCCAATTATCATAACCTGAAATTAAATAATTAACACCCATATCAATAACATCATATACTGATTTCTTAGTCATAATTTAATTCCCTCCACTCTTCAAATATCGTGCAGCTAAAATATGTTGCAACTATTAAAACTTACACCCACTCTCTACCCTTTTATTTAATACTTATTCACATTACTAAAATTATTAACAATGAATATTATGATTATTAAGCCCTTCACATTAATTCAAAATTCTGATATAAACTATAAGTAAAAAGCTTGTACTAACATTTTATTATCATTAATTTTCAAGATTTATAACATTTTTATTTTTGCTTTAATCTAAACTGTGATATAAAATAAGACGCTTCTCAAAAAGCTTTATGCTTAATGAGAAACGTCAATGATTAACTTCAATGAAGTTTGATTTTAAATTTCTATATTATTTTGTCATGTCAACCAACTAACATTGATGTAATAACCTCAATAGCTATATTACATCATACCTGGCATACCGCCCATACCTGGTTGTGGGTCATTGTTATTTTCTTCAGGAATATTGGCTACGACTGCTTCAGTTGTTAAGAACATTGATGCAACACTTGCTGCGTGTTGAAGCGAAGAGCGTGTTACTTTAGTTGGGTCTACGATACCAGCTTCAAGCATATTTACCCATTCATTAGTAGCCGCATTAAAGCCAACGCCAACTTCTGAATTTTTAAGTCTTTCAACTATAATTGAGCCTTCTAAACCAGCATTCTCTGCTATTTGACGTACAGGAGCTTCTAAAGCTTTTAAGACAATATTAACCCCAGTAGCTACATCGTCTTCAGCTTCAATTTTCGATACTTTATCAAAAATGTTCATAAATGCTGTGCCACCGCCTGCTACGATGCCTTCTTCAACAGCAGCTCTTGTAGAATTTAAGGCATCTTCAATACGTAATTTACGTTCTTTTAATTCTGTTTCACTTGCAGCACCAACTTTAATTACTGCAACACCGCCTGCTAATTTTGCTAAACGTTCTTGTAATTTTTCTCTATCAAAATCAGAATCAGTTTCTTCAATTTGTGATTTGATTTGACTTACTCTTGCATCGATATTGTTTTGATCACCATCACCATCGACAACTGTAGTATTGTCTTTAGTAATTTCAGCTTTGTTAGCAGTACCAAGCATATCAATTGATGCATCTTTAAGTTCTAGGCCTAAATCGTCAGTAATCACTTGTGCACCTGTTAAAATTGCTAAATCTTCTAACATAGCTTTACGACGATCACCAAATCCAGGCGCTTTTACTGCTACTGCTGTGAATGTACCACGCATACGGTTTAAGACTATATTTGTTAATGCGTCACCTTCAACGTCATCAGCTACAATTAAAATTGTACGATTAGCTTGAACCACTTGTTCTAATAACGGTAAAATATCTTGGAAAGATGAAATCTTTTTATCTGTAATTAAAATATACGGTCTTTCTAACTCTGCAACCATCTTATCTGAATCTGTGACCATATATGGAGATTGATAACCTCTGTCGAATTGCATACCCTCTACAACTTCTAATTCAGTATTAAAGCCACTTGACTCTTCAATTGTAATAACACCGTCATTTCCAACTTTTTCCATTGCTTCAGAAATATATTTACCAATTTCTTCATCAGCTGCTGAAATAGAACCAACTTGAGCGATTTCATTTTTATTATCTACATTTTGTGAAATTTCATGTAAAGCTTCAATCGCTACTTCTACAGCTTTGTCGATACCTTGACGTAATCCAACTGGATTAGCACCACTTGTAACATTTTTTAAACCTTCTTGAATCATTGCTTGTGCTAATACAGTAGCTGTTGTTGTACCATCACCAGCGATTTCATTTGTTTTATTTGCTACTTCTTGTACTAATTTAGCACCCATATTTTCATAAGGATCTTCTAATTCAATTTCTTTTGCAATCGTTACACCATCATTAGTAATTAATGGTGAAGTGTACTCTTTATCTAATACAACATTACGCCCTTTAGGACCAATTGTAACTTTAACAGCATTTGCTAATTTATCTACACCTCTTAGCATAGATTGACGTGCATCTTCAGAGAATTTTAAATCTTTAGCCATATTTCTTAACCTCCATGTTGTTAGTATGATTTATCGTTTTATAATTTATTATTCAATAATTGCTAAAATATCATCTTCGTTAAGGATTAAATATGTTTCGTCTCCACGTTTAACTTCTGTGCCAGCATATTGTTGAAAAACAACGTTATCGCCTTCGTTCACTTCAGGAGCAACTCGAGAACCATCTTTTAAAATACGTCCTGCACCTACTGCAATTATCGTACCTTCATTTGACTTCTCTTTAGCGCTATCTGTTAATACAATACCACTTTTTGTTGTTTGCTCTTGTTCTATTTTTTGAATAATTACTCGGTTACCTAATGGTTTTAACATTGATTGTTCCTCCTTAGAATTGGAAATCTTTAGCACTTCATTACCTTGAGTGCTAATCTAATTTCTATAATAATCAAAGTTGGTCAACATTTCAAGTTAAAACCATCGTTGTATATTTTGTGTGTGACGATAATTTGCGCTAAAATAAGATATAAACTATTTTTTGGAGGTTCATTATGTCTCGTTTGTGGGTATCCATATTGACATTAATTATTTATGGTCTAGCGCAATATGGTGTTATATTTTTACATATGGCAGGTTTTTTCAACAATTTAAGTGGTAAATCATTAATGTTTACCAATATTTATACACAAGTTATTTTATTTATAATCGCATCAATCATTATCATTATAATCAATAATTTCATTGCTAATCCAACACAATTAGAACAACGAACAAAAGAAAAGAAACGCTACGCAATATTATGGGCGCTCGTTGGATATGTTTGTGTTATGGTCTATCAAATTATTGCTAATTTAATTAATATGTTCGTATTAGGTGGTCCACAATCAAGTCCAAATACTGAAAGGTTAATGAAAGTAGCTCAGGATATTCCCGTCTTCATTATTTTAATTTCAGTCGTAGGTCCAATCCTCGAGGAATATGTATTTAGAAAAGTTATTTTTGGTGAGTTATATCAACTTATGAAAGGCAATAAAACCTTAAAATTCATAGTAGCTTCAGTAGTAAGTTCTATTATATTTAGTGCTGCACATGGTGACCCAGCCTTCTTCATCATTTACTTTGGTATGGGAATGATTTTTTCAGGGTTATACGCTTTTACAAAACGCATATGGGTACCTATTGCTGTACATATGATGCAAAATGGTTTTGTTGTAATAATTCAAGTTTTAATTGGCCCAGAAAAAATAAAAGAATTACAAGAAACTACTTCTTTTATTTTCAGTCTTATTATTTAGCAAATTTGGAAATAACTTCTATGCTCAAAATAAAGGACTAATCCATACTATTGAATGGATTAGTCCTTTTTATATTTCAATTATTCATTATTTTTATTTTTACGATGAACAAAGTAACCAACTACGACACCAATAAATATAATAAAAATAGCTGTTATTAAAGCGAATAAAATACGTTCAAATTTTATATCGATAGTATTTTTTGAATTTTTGTCTGCAGTTTCAGTCATTTCTTCATCGCTGCTAGAGTGATACTCATATTTACCTGAAGCACTTTCCGTTTTTGGATTTTTTAAATCTGGCATTGATCCAATTTCACCAGTAATCAAAGCTAATACTTGATTATCCAAATTTTGATAATAATCTTGTGATTTCAAAGGATTAAAATACTGAAATTTAAAATAATTCGTTCCTTTCTGTAACTCATTTAAAAAAGCATTATCATCAAATCGTTGTGGTCTAAGAATGGATAAAATATCTCTGTTAGAGATTTTTTGTTCACCATTATTTAATTGTTTTACTTGGTTTACGACAAAAGGATTATATTTAAACGAACCGGTAGACATTTGATTAAATCTATTTAAAATTTGACGATCACTATTTGTACTGCCCGACGTTTGACTTGTATCTTGTTTAACTGACAAGTCTCCATAATTTATTTCATTTTGATATTTGTTTGGTTGCGTATTTTCACTTGGTCTTTTTAAGTTTGGTCGTGTAGGGTTTGAAGGTTTGACTGGTTGTGTTGGTTGATACGCATCGTCATTACCGCTTCTATGGTTTCCATTACTTGGTTTATTTGGATAATGTGTTTGCGGAGGTGTCAAATTCGGTCGGTCTGGAGTTGTCGGTACTCCTGTTCCTCCATTTGAACCAGATGTACTTCCTTCACTTGGATTATCTGGTTTTGATGACGTGCCTCCCCCAACATTAGGTCGATCTGGATTCGTCGGTATGCCTGTTCCTCCATTTGAACCAGATGTATCTCCATTACTTGGTTTGTCTGGTTTTGGCGGCGTGCCTCCACCTCCATTTGGTCGGCCAGGGTTCGTTGGTTCGTCTGTCCCTTCATTTGTACCAGAGTTATCTCCATCATTTGGTTTGTCTGGTTTTGGCGGCGTGCCTCCACCTTCATTTGGTCGGTCTGGAGTCGTTGGTTCGTCTGTCCCTTCATTTGTACCAGAGTTATCTCCATCGTTTGAATCAGACGTGCCTTCATCACTTGATCCATCTGGTTCTGATGGTGTACTCTCATCATCTTCGTTTGGTTTGTCTGGTTTTGATGGCTCTCCTGTATTATCGTCTTCACTTGAATCAGACGTGTCTCCATCGCTTGGTTCGTCTGTCCCTTCATTTGTACCAGTGTTATCTCCATCATTTGAATCAGACGTATCTTCATCACTTGGTTCATCTGGTTCTGATGGTGTACTCTCATCTTCATTTGGTTGATCTGGTGTTGATGGCTCCTCTGTATTATCGTCTTCACTTGAACCTGATGTGTCTCCATCACTTGGATTGTCTGGTTCTGATGGCGTACTTTCATCTTCGTTTGGTTGATCTGGTGTTGATGGCTCTCCTGTATTATCGTCTTCACTTGCATCAGACGTGTCACCATCGCTTGGTTCATCTGTCCCTTCATTTGTACCAGAGTTATCTCCATCATTTGAATCAGACGTGTCTTCATCACTTGGATTGTCTGGTTCTGATGGTGTGCTTTCATCTTCGTTTGGTTCATCTGGTGTTGTTGGCTCTCCTGTATTATCGTCTTCACTTAAATCAGACGTGTCTCCATCGTTTGGTTCATCTGGTTGAACTGGTGTATCAGTACCTTCATTATTAAATACGTCATCGTCTACTGATTTTTCTTTTTCACCTGAATTTAATTTATCAGCTGACAACTCATTTTTTATTGTATTATTGTTTTCAACGTTAGTGTCAAAATTTTCTTTACCATCTGTACTATAAAGGTCGGAAATTGAAGGTACAAAATTTGAACGTCCCATGTCATCATTTCCAGCTAAAACATCTTTTGTATCAGTTGATATATTATTTTTTTGATCTTCAGCTGCCTGAATCGGTTTTGATAATAAAGAAGCACTTATAGCAAAAGCGAAGCTAGAAACTAATATTTTATTCATTTTATACCCTTTCATTTTCTCACCTCCATAGTAATAAACCTTATATTCATTATAATTATATTAGAAAGCTCACTTTTTTTCATTAAATAGATGGTTATTGAAAGGAAAAAGTAATAAATCTGAAATTTTTTGTAAAAAGCCTATTTACAAAATCCGATATAATTATTATACTAGATATATATTTTGAATTAATAAAGGAGCTACTATAATGGGATTATTCACTAAAAAATCAAAAGATTTAGATGCATTTCAAAAAGCAATAGAAACGAGACGTACAATTTATAGTTTAAATAAAGAAATTTCAATTTCTGATAAAGAAGTTGAAAATATAATTGAACATGCAATTAAACATGTACCCTCTTCATTTAACTCACAATCTACACGTATTGTTTTATTATTAAATGATAATCATGATAAATTCTGGGAAATCACAAAAGAAGAACTTAAAAATACAATGGGACCTGATCGTGATTTCCAACCTACCGCTGATAAAATTGATAATTTTAAACATTCATACGGTACAGTTTTATACTTTGAAGATGAAGAAGTCATCGAAGGTTTACAAAATCAAATGCCTAACTATGCAGAAAACTTTGCGATCTGGTCAAGCCAAACAAACGCCATGCATCAATTCGCTATTTGGACAGCACTAAGTACTGAAGGTATCGGTGCTTCATTACAACATTATAACCCACTTGTAGACGTAGCAGTCTCTGAAGCTTTTGATATTCCTAAAACTTGGAAACTTATGGCACAAATGCCTTTCGGTAATATTCGTGAAGAAGCTAGCGAAAAAGAATTTAATGATATAGATAAACGCTTCCTTATAAAAAAGTAAAAAATTAAATATCTACAGAATGACAAGATATTTTACATCCAACATCAAAAAACATAGACAAAAATAAATTTATTTATATAACTATCATTATATGAGGCAAAGACTTTCATGTCTTCGCCTCTTTTTTATATTTGCTTTATAATACTGTTAACCAAATTTTGAATTTTCTAAATATATTTAGTATATTTAGTCTAACACTAATATAAGGGGTGAAATTGATGAATATAGAAATCTTTCAACTTAAAATTGAACCAGCAAATGTTTCATTTAATGAAACAACCATTAAAAATTGGTTCTCTAATTATGTAACAACTGAAACAGATGTTGTTGTATTGCCAGAAATGTGGAATAACGGATATGCCTTACCCCAATTAAACAAACTAGCTGATCAACAGTTATCACGAAGTTTTGAATTTATTTCAAAATTAGCTATACAATATCAAGTAGATATTGTAGCAGGTTCTGTGTCTAATATTATGAAAGAAAATGTATATAACACTGCCTTTGCAGTATCGAAACAAGGCTATTTAATCAATAGTTACGATAAGGTACACCTCGTCCCGATGTTAGATGAGCCACTCTTTATGAGTCCAGGTAACGCTGTTCCTGAGCCCTTTTCACTTTCTAACGGGGTGAAAATCGCACAAATTATTTGTTATGATTTACGTTTTCCTGAAATATTACGTTATCCAGCACGTAAAGGTGCAGAAATCGCATTTTATGTAGCGCAGTGGCCAAGTGTTAGATTAGACCATTGGATTGCTTTACTAAAAGCACGTGCGATAGAAAATGATATGTTTGTCGTCGGTTGTAACACCTGTGGTGATGATGGTAAAACTGAGTATGCTGGTAACTCAATGATTATTAATCCAAATGGTGAAATTATAGATCAACTCAATGACAAAGAAGGAAGATTAAGTTGTTCACTAAATTTAGATGAGGTTGTCAAACAACGTGAAGCAATACCAGTCTTTAAAAATTTGAGACCACACCTTTATAAATAAACATAAAAAAACCGTGAGCTTGGGAGGGACTCACGGTTTTTTGTAACTTATTATTAAGGGAATGTTTTATACAGTTATTTCTCTATCTATTTTTTGGGGATGTTATTAATTATGAAAAAAATTAGTGAATTTACCGATTAAAATGATAAATTGAATGATGTTTACGATAGCTTACATGTTTAAATTTTAAATTGTCTCTGTTATAGACAAAGTTAAAATAGATTTGATTTGAGACTGGGAAAGGTCTACAAATACAAATTTAAGGGATTTGCTTAACGTATTAAGCGAGTTGTGTACTAATCTAGTACTATTTTACGAAACCACTAGCTATTACTGAAAAGGTTCTTGTCACAACATCAGCCTCCTCTTGTCCGTATTCAAAGAAATGAAACCGACAACTAAACTTGTAACTCCAATAACTATACGAAGATACAGTTACAATTTAGTAAAGTCAATTAGACTCCTGCTCAAAAGCCTAATTAACATCTTCATTTAAACGGTTAAGTCTAAATAATTTTATCACTTCTTTGTGATACAAGTATATTAAACCATGGATTTCTAGAATTGCGTTTAATAATTCCTAACTCGTTATATTTCATACTTATTTGTTAAGAATTATATGTTAAAATTAAAAAGATAAGAAATTCAAACAGTTAGGAATACAAAACTTACAGTTAAGCAATGAGACGCCTAAAATATAATTAAAATTGTATAATACGGGTGAGGAGAGAATAGCCATGTCAAGGGGAATTGATAACAAAATTGAAAACTTAGCACGATATCTTCAACAAAGAAATAATCTTGATCATCTTGAGTTCCTAAAACTCCGTTTAGGCATGCAAGTTTTTGTTAGCAATCTTGCGAAAACTATTGTAGTTTATGGCATTTCAATCCTTTGCCATATATTTCTATACACACTAACTGTTCATTTATCTTATTATTTGATTAGACAGTATGCACACGGTGCACATGCGAAGTCATCGCTTTCGTGTCATATTCAAAACATTGTTTTATTTGTTTTATTACCATGGTTTATTGGGTATATAAAAGTGGATATTTTACTTATGTATACACTTGCTTTGTTAGGTTTTATTATTTTAGTTATTTATGCGCCTTCAGCAACTAAAAAACAACCGATTCCAATAAAACTTAGAAAAGGTAAAAAAATCAAAACAATCGTTGTAACTTTATTATTATTGTGTGTTTCATTAATCTTAAAGGAGCCGTATTCACAATTAGTACTTTTAGGTATTACACTAATTGCGTTTGCACAACTCCCGATATTTTTTCCTAAGGAGGATGTTTAGATATGCATATTTTTGAATCTATTATAAACTTATTCGTTAAATTTTTTAGTGTTTTAGGAGCAGTTTCAGGTGGAAAAGTTTGCAGTGCTTATTTTGATGAACCTGAGGTACCAAAAGAAATTACAGATTTATACAAATAATTCGTTATTAGAAAGTGTGTATATATATGGTAGTTTTTAATTCTGTTTTGTTAGCAATTATACAATCAGTTCTTTTATTCGTTAATGTTAAAACTTTAACGAACATCAAATATACTTTTAGGGATTATATCGCAATGATTTGCATTATAATCCCTTCTACTATTATTTATTACTTTATTAGTGAAAAAACAACTATTTTATTATTAATAGCTGTCGTTATATTTATGTACATAAGAAAGCAAACCATAGGTGTCGTTGCAGCATTGATCAGTTTTTTCATCTTATATATGGCTAACTTCATTTCTATTTGGCTAGCTACTCAATTAATAGAAGTTATCACATTAAATTATATTTTTAGTTCATTCTATGCAGTAAGTTTTATCTTAATTGCAATAAGTTTAGGATACATAATAAAATATTTTTTTATAAAAATGTCAACTTCATTTTTATCTTTAAATAAAATATATCTTTCAATTGTATGCTTGTTTTTACTCACAGTTTTACTGTTAATTTATTTTTATTTACCAAATTCCATTTTATCATTTTCAGATATTAAATTTGTTGTAATCATGTATGCAGTGGTCATTATTACTACTGCTATTTTAATCATTACTATTTCCTTCAGCATTATACGACAAATTCAATATAAACGTAATATCAAAGAAATAGAAAATTATTATAAATATACGTTGCAAATTGAAAAAATTAATAATGAGATGCGTAAATTTCGACATGACTATGTTAATATACTTTCAACATTATCTGATTATATCCGAGAAGACGATATGCAAGGTTTACGTAAGTATTTTAATGAAGAAATCATACCAATGCAAGATAATATGCAAATGAAAACACTTAAAATTAATGGCATTGAAAATTTAAAAGTTCGTGAAATTAAAGGTTTATTAACAACTAAAATATTACAAGCTCAAGAAAAAAATATAAGATTGAGCATTGAAGTTCCAGAACCAATTGAAAAAATTGATATGCCTATTATCAATTTAAGTAGAGTTATTGGTATTTTATTAGACAATGCCATAGAAGCATCAGAAAAAATTGAAGATGACCCTTTAATTCGCATTGCTTTTATCAAAAATGAAGATGATTCAGTGATGTTTATCATCATGAATAAATGTAAACCTGATATGCCTAGAGTGCATACTTTATTCCAAGAAAACTACTCAACAAAAGGAAAAAATCGTGGTTTAGGATTATCTAACTTAAAGGAAATAACCGATGCAACTTCCAATGTTTTATTAGATACAACTATTGATAATAATTACTTTATCCAAAAAGTAGAAATATTAAATTCTAATTCATAAGGATGTGTAAATATGAAAATATTCATTTGTGAAGATGATGTAAGACAACGTGAAAATATAGTTTCAATTATCAATAATTACATCATGATAGAAGAAAAGCCAATGGAAATTGAAGTAGCTACGTCAGATCCTTATGAGGTATTGGAACGTGCAAAAGAACTTAAGGATATTGGTTGTTATTTTCTTGATATACAATTAGAAGCTGATATTAATGGCATTAAATTAGCAAGTGAGATTAGAAAATACGATCCAGTGAGCAATATTATATTTGTCACAAGTCACAGTGAGCTCACTTATTTAACTTTTGTATATAAAGTTGCTGCTATGGATTTTATTTTCAAAGATGATCCTGATGAATTAAAATCAAGAGTAATTGATTGTCTCGAAACATCAGAAACTCGATTGAAGCTACTTTCAAAAGAAAACACAGTTGAAACAATCGAGCTCAAACGTGGCAGTAATTCTATTTATGTACAATATGATGATGTAATGTTTTTTGAATCTTCTTCGAATTCACATCGTTTGATTGCTCATCTAGACAATAGGCAAATTGAATTTTATGGTAATTTAAAAGAAATCGATAATTTAGATGAACGATTTTTTAGATGTCATAATAGTTTTGTTGTTAATAGACACAATATAGAATCCATTGATTCTAAGTCTCGTATTGTTTACTTCAAAAATAATGAACACTGCTACGCGTCCGTACGTAATGTCAAAAAAATTTAATACATAAATTAGTAGGCAGAGACAATTCATTGTCTCTGCCTATTATCATTAAAGCACACTTCTCAATTTATTGAGTTAGTGGGACTTATACATGCGCTAATGCCCAAATATTCCTTAATCCTTATTATCCCCACACTCATCTTAACGTAATTGGATTCATTGAATAAGATTGCTTTCCACGTTCACTCTTTTAATATTCAAGTACCTCATTAACTTCATCTAAACTAGGTATACTCTCAATCGCGCCATATTTAGTAGTAACTTTTGCAGCAACTATGTTACTAAATTGAAGTATATCTTCACCTTGGAGTTTTAATGCTTCTATTGGATTCACAATATCAGATACTGCCAATCTATTAATTAATGCTCCTATAAAAGCATCGCCAGCGCCAGTAGTATCTATCACTTTCACTTTATAACCAGGGTGATCAATCACTGTGCCATCTTTAAAATGAATTTCTGCACCTTCTTTGCCTTTAGTATAAATAACTGCCTCCACGCTACCTTGGAATAGCCACGCGATGGCCTCTTTTTCAACTTTTTTTCCAGTCACAAATGTCAGCTCTTCGTCTGAAATTTTAAGCACATGCGCTAATGGTAAAAATTCACGAATTGCATTTTTACATTCCGCTTCACTAGTCCATAACGGCAAGCGTACGTTAGGATCAAAGATAATCGTACCATTTACCGATTTCACCTTATTTATTAACGCTTTATGCGCCTGTTTCATTGGACTATCTACTAAATCAACAGAACAAAAATGTAACATATCATTTTCTGTTACAGTAATTGCATCAATATTGCTAGGCTGGTATAACATATCTGCTGATGGTTTACGATAGAATGAAAAATCACGTTCCCCTTCTTTGGTTAAACTTACAAATGCTAAAGCAGTATTCGCTTCATCTGTACGTCGAATATAGTTTGTATGCACACCAATATTACTTATGGTTTCAACAATCAAATCACCAAATGCATCATTACCTAACTGGGTAATCATTTCTGCTTGCCCACCTAATTTTGTCGTAGTACAGGCAACGTTACAAGGCGCACCACCGACTTGTCTTGTGAACCCTTCAACGTCTTTTAATTTTGAATCTTTTTGATTAGGGATAAAATCGATAAGTGCTTCCCCTATTGCAAGTAAACGTTTCATTTATTGATCATCCTTTATGTCATATTTTGTAAAATTAAGAAAGACTTGGCCAGATTCGGTAGAAGCTTTAAATCCTATGGCATCATCATCTGTGAAAATTCTTGAAGTCATCACACGTTCACCATCATTACAAAATAGTTCAATACTCGATGTATCTACGAACATTTGTAGTTGAGATAATGGCGTATCTAAATACGTGCTACGTGTATTACCATCGACTGGTTCTGGTAATAAGCCACTTTCACTACGATCCAATGTAATTTTTCTTGTTTTTGTATTATAAGCAATAAGTAAAGACTGTGATTTTGAAGCTCTGATTTCAAAATAAATTTCAGTAGCGTCATTTTCCAAAATATCAATAATCAATTCAAATTGTTTACCTTCATATGGATTTAAAAATCGCGTAAACTTATTAGCATAACCTAATGCTGTTTCTTTATTCGTTCTTAATTGTTGAAGTGCTTTAATAGGACGCTGTTTTAAATTACCTTGTTCAATTGTCAAAATACGAGGAATTGTTAAACAGTGCGCCCAACCATCTGAATCTGTAGGATAGTTCACTTCTGGTAAACCCATCCAACCAATGAGTATTCTTTTGCCATATTCATCTGTAAAAGTTTGAGGCGCATAAAAATCAAAACCATGATCTAATTCATGAAAATCACCATGATCCATAACGAGGTGATCTATGTCGTATTGCCCCATAATATAACCAGATTGATAAATATTCCTAAATTTTTCACCTTCTGGTTCAATACCTTGAGGACAAAATAGCAGTAAATCGAAACCATCTAAATTAAAATAATCTGGGCATTCCCACATAAAACCAAACGCCTCAAGTTTTGTTTTTATTTCACCTTGAAATGTCCAATTCACAATGTCTGTTGATTGATATTGAAGTATTCTTCCATATCCTTCTTCATTTTGTGCAGCAATTACTGCATAGTAAATTTCATCTTTCACAAATACTTTAGGATCTCTAAAATGTTGCGTATAGCCTGACGGTGGTGCTGCTATTACTGCTTTAGGAAATTTTTGAACCTCACCATTGTCATGTACCTTAGCTATATGTTGTGTAGACTTTCTATTCCAATTTTCATCTCTATGATTTCCTGTATACATATAATACAAGTTGTTGTTATATGTAAATGCACTGCCACTATATACACCATGACTGTCATATTTCGTATCTGGTTTTAGTGAAATTCCTTGATCATCAAAATTTATTAAATCTTTACTTTTATATGTATACCAATATTTCAAACCATGGACGGCTCCTAAAGGAAACCATTGATATGAGATATAGTAATCTCCTTTATAATAAATCAGACCATTAGGATCATTTAACAATCCTGTTTTCGGCTGGATATGAAACAATTGTCTATATTTAGATTGATTCACACGCTCAGTTAATTCGTCCATTGTTTCTTGATTAATATCTTCATAACGTTGATAACGTTCATCTCTTGTCCATTCACTCACTTTATTTCCTCCTATTACAAACTACTACTTTCTGATATTTGTTCTGTCGCAATTCAGTGCATCATAATATCTATGTATTTCATTATCATTATATTAGATTTATCCTACTCATTGATACAAAGCTATGGCTTCCACCGCTACAAAACAATTGCACACGCGGTATGATGTATTAATCGAAATGTGATTCCTGTAACAAGGGCGCCATCAACCAATAATACTTAAAATGGCATCAACTTTATTCATATAAAAAATTCCTCACACATCAATTTTTAAATTACTATTTAAATTTGTATAGATTTGTTAACGTCTATTATTTAACTTATCGCATATTATTTTGACACCATAATTGCACATATTGACAGTAACTGAATTTATCATCAATTATCTAAAAAATCTTACACTTTGATTTGCCAATCATATTTTATTTTCACTCTCATTACTTGGCATTGTAAACATCATCTATTTTATCATATTGTATTCCCTTTAAATACTGTTAAAAGTCAAACTCAAACTACTTTGTAAACACAAAAAATAATACTGACTTCAAGAAGCAACTATATACATTATTAGTATTAAAAATATATATCATTCAAAAACGACTAATCTCATTTACAATTACAACATGTGTCACTCAATATAAGACATTTTTATAAATCAAAATAAAGCCCGAAACATCATAGAATATGTCTCGGACTTTCTCTCAGTGAGCAGTATATAACAAAATAATATTTTTTTAATATAATATTAACTTTCATCTTACCCCGTTATTTAAATTTAATTTTATATCATTAAGCTTTCTGAACAGTGATTGTCCATGAAGCATCATCAAGTTGTTCATAATTAGTAACTGGATAACCTTCTTCAGCTGCCCAATTTGGAATTGCTTCAGTTGCTTGAGTACAATCGAAATCAATTTTTAATTCGTCACCATTCTCTAAAGTAGTCATTTTCTTTTGTGCTTCAATTAAAGGAAAAGGACAAACCATACCTACTGTACCTAATTCATATACCATAATGAAATCCTCCTAAAAATAAAATTTATGTCGTTTGTGTTTGTGCGGAAACTGTTTGAGTTGTAGATTTTTGTGCTTTTTTCATCGGCTTAATAAATATGAAATAACTCATAAACCAAGCACCTAGTATCATTGATGCAAGCGCAATCCAGCCTTTCCAAGACATTGTAGCTGTTTCAACTAAACCATTTCCGATAGAACAACCACCTGCTACTGATGCACCAAATCCCATGCATACGCCACCAATAACACTATTGCGGATTGTCTTTTTATCAGGTAGTCTCCATTTAAATTCTCTAGCTCCTTTTGCTGCAATATAAGAACCAGCAAAGATACCTAAAACAAGGAATACACCCCAATCTAATAGTTGAAGATCACCAGTTACAAAAAATTGAACGATATTTGCAGAAGGCGTTGTAATTCCTAAACCGTACATTCTGCCAGTAGATTCACTCACTGGCCAAGCCAATAATGCAATTAGCCCAACTGCAATAGCTGCAACAAAGGGATGGTATTTTTTTTCAAATAAATAATAACGAATTCCCGTAAACTTTTGTTTTAATTTGGGTACCGCAAATTTTGGCTTTGGTTTACGTAGCGTTTTAACAACAAATATAACCGTTATAATTGTTAATAATGCGACCCATACCCATGTTGGAATACCAGTTGTTTGAGCCATACTTGTATTTACATTAGTAGGTTTATTGATACCGTTCATTAAAGGTAATAATAAACCAATTTTAGTAGCAGCTGATGTAAATGCATATGCAATAAGTGCTACCCAGCTACCTATCAATCCTTCTCCAGCTCTATACCATGTACCAGTTGCACAACCACCAGCTAATATAATTCCAATACCAAAAATAAATGAGCCAATAACCGTACCTATGATTGGATATGTTGACTCTGGTATTTCTACTAACCCTGTCGAAGTTAGAATTAGCAGTCCAATACTTTGCACTGATATTGCTATTAACAAGGCATAAAACATTTTATTACTTTTTTGAATATACATATCCCGAAATCCACCAGCAAGACAAAATCGTGTACGTTGCATGACAAATCCCAAAAGTCCACCTACGATTAAGCCACTGATTATTAACCACGTCATAACATTACCTCTTTCCGATAAAATCAATAAGAATTATCATATTAGATTTATGCTGAAATTTCAACCTTTATGTTTTCAGGGTTATTCATAGGTATATGTATAAGATGAAGCGGAGCTAGCGAACAATAAAAAAACTTTGTAGAGACAACTAAACATCAATAATGTTTGTGTCTCTACAAAGTTAATATTTAAAAATCATTATTTATTACTATAATTTTTCATAAAGAAAAGTAAAGACTGTAATTCAATCCCTAAATCAATGTGATGAACTTGTACATCTGACGGTGTATAAACACGTGTTGGTGTGAAATTTAGAATCCCTTTAATTCCTGCTTCAACTAATGTATCTGCAACTTGTTGTGCTGCGTTTTCAGGCGTTGTTAATATCACGACATCAATTTGCTCTTGCTTTAATACATCAGTGATTTTTGAAAACGGGCTTACAACCACATTGCCTATTTGTGTTCCAATTACATCATCACGTATATCGAACGCTTCTGTGATAGTCATTTCATCATGAATAGAAAAATTATATGTTAGTAATGCTTTACCTAGGTTCCCTACACCTACGATGGCTATTTTAATTTCATCATTTTCACTTATCTCATTTTTAAAAAAATGTAACAAGCTATCAATATTATAGCCATACCCTTTTTTGCCTAATTCACCAAAATAAGAAAAATCACGACGAATTGTTGCAGAATCAATGTTCAAACCTTCACTAATTGTTTTAGAATTAACTCTGTCTATCCCTTTAGATTTCAAAGTATTGACGAATCTATAATATAACGGTAACCGTTTTAACGTGGCACGAGGAATCTTTTCGCTTTGGTTAGCCAAGATCTTGTCCTCCTATACTATAATCTCTAATTAATCTTATAATTACTTCAACATTATACATTAATACATTATAAAAATAAACACTGGTAGTTTTAACAACACGCAGAATACGGTAGAATGATAATGAATAGAGAGGTGCAAAATCGGATGATATTATTACAATTAAACGACATTACAAAATCATTCGACGGAGAAGATATTTTTAACAATGTAAATTTTGAAGTTAAAACTGGCGAACGTATCGGTATCGTTGGACGTAACGGAGCTGGTAAATCTACATTAATGAAAATTATCGCTGGCGTCGAAGGTTATGATAGTGGTCATATTTCAAAAAGTAAAAATTTAAAACTTGGTTATTTAACACAACAAATGACTCTCAACACAAACCAAACTGTGATTGAAGAAATGTCCAAACCTTTTGAAAATATGAAAAAACTTGAATCTGAAATGAAAAAAGAAACAGATTGGTTAGCACAGCATGCAAAAGAATATGATACAGACGAATATAAAAATCATATTGATCGTTATGAATACTTATCCAATAAATTCGAACAACAAGATGGATATCAATATGAAAGTAAGATAAAAACCGTACTCCACGGTCTAAATTTCACTGAATCAGATTTCAGTCGCCCTATTAATGACTTTAGTGGCGGTCAAAAAACAAGGCTTTCATTAGCCCAAATGTTACTAAGTGAGCCTGATTTATTATTGCTAGATGAACCAACTAACCATTTGGATATGGAAACAACGCAATGGTTAGAAAGTTATTTAAACTATTTTAAAGGGGCTATTGTTATCATTAGCCACGACAGATATTTTTTAGATAAAATAGTAAATCAAATCTATGATGTAGCACTTGGAGATGTACAACATTATATAGGTAATTATAAACAATTTATTGAAAAAAGAGATAAGTATTATGAAAAACGCATGCAAGAATATGAACGTCAACAAGATGAAATTAAACGCTTAGAAACATTTGTTGATAAAAATATAGCGCGGGCTTCAACTACTGGCATGGCTAAAAGCCGTAGGAAAATGCTTGAAAAAATGGAAAGAATCAATAAACCAATGGTTGATGCCAAAAGTGCTAATATCCAATTTGATTTTGATCGAAATACAGGTAATGATGTTTTTCATATCAAAGATTTAGATATTGGTTATGAACAGGCAGTTACCAAAGGTATCAACATTGAAGTAACTAAAGGAGACCATATCGCTATTATCGGGCCTAACGGTATCGGTAAATCTACTTTAATCAAGACAGTTGCAGGTATTCAACCAAAATTAAACGGCGAAATTACTACTGGTGCGAATTTAAAAATCGGTTACTATGATCAAAAACAAGCTGAATTTAAATCTAGTAAAACAATACTAGACTACCTTTGGGACCAATACCCATCAATGAATGAAAAAGATATACGTGCAGTATTAGGTAGATTTTTATTTGTACAAGAAGATGTTAAAAAAATCATTAATGACCTTTCTGGTGGCGAAAAAGCTAGATTACAATTAGCTTTGTTAATGCTTGAACGTAACAATGTACTTATTTTAGATGAACCTACAAATCATCTTGATATAGATTCAAAAGAAATGTTAGAACAAGCATTGGATTACTTCGAAGGAACGATTTTATTTGTTTCTCACGACCGTTATTTTATTAATCAACTTGCAAACAAAGTTTATGATCTAGACACTCATGGTGGCACAATGTATTTAGGTAATTATCAATATTTTATAGAGAAGAAAGAAGAAAACGAAGCGATTCAAGCTAAAAAAGAATATGAAGCTTCACATCAGACAAAACCGATAGTGACCCAAAACGATAATTATATTGATCAAAAACTTCAAAAACGCGAACAACGTCAAATTGAACGCCAAATTGATGAATGTGAAACCGAGATAGATAACTTTGAAACTAAAATTAGTGAAATCAATGAATTGCTTACTTTACCAGATATATATAGTGATCCAGAGGAAGCAAATCGTTTAGCCAAAGAGAAAGAAAATAGCGAACAAGCATTAGAACAAGTCATGTCAAAATGGGCAGAATTACAAGAAAAGTTAATTTAAAACTAATTTTAACTATAAGTACGAAAAATGATTTTTTCATTTTTCGTACTTTTTATTATTATTTTACACATTAACTATTCACAGCTTTAACCCTATCATCAAAGCTATCCACAGAGTTATCCTATTTATCCACAAGTAAAATGTAACTTTTCAACCGTTGAATATTCAGAAAACAATGCATATCCACACATTTGCCCACGACTTATCAACAAGTTATACACTAATTGTTGATAAGTACGCACGTTCTCTATTGACATATATCACCACTTAACATATCCAGCTATTTGTGAATCCATTTATTTCATGACATAATAAAACATATTAATTTAGTATGAGGTGAAACTTATGTATCCTATTTTTTGGTTCCTAATCGCATTAATAATTGGAACAACACTGTTATTTATTATCACGACAATCATTGCCAATAAAAAAATTAAAACATGATATCAAACCTTTATGGTCACTAAGAAAACCTTTGGAATCTTTTGTTCGACCTAATCATAGGTATAGTTATCAATTTGATACATATAAACACCAATTTGATGAAACAAATCTTATAGATGATAAAACTTACGCTGATTTGAATTTAAATGCCCTTTTCGACAACATGAATTTTAATTTTTCTGCAATTGGCGAAATGCGCTTGTATGCAACCTTAAGAAAGATGTTTACGATTCATAATCAAGCTTTAATTCAAAAATTTAAAAATGATGATATTTTTCGTCTTAAAATATCAACCCACCTTGCTAAAATAAGTAAAGCGATTTATCCAACGTTCCCTGATCAATTGACTACAGTGAAACGTAATCATTTTTTTATGTTGACTACGTATTTTCCGTTAGCCTTTTTGCTATTTACATTTTTAAAACCTGAAATCGGTATACTTTTAACTATACTTGCTGCTATATTCAATATGATTTTGAGTGGCATACTTAGAAAAACGTTTGATCAAGATTTGAACTCTTTATTTTATACGTCAAATGTTATTAAAAAAGCTTATGCAATTCATAAAATAGATGGTGCGCCTACCATAGATGTTGACTTTAATCATTTTAAGGCTGCTCGTAGGCTAAGCGGTCTTCTAGGAAGAGTAAATACAGCAGAAGATTCTATGATATTTGCATTTTTATTTAAAGCAATATTTATGTTGGACTATCATATCTTCCATTTAATACAACATAGCTTTAAAAAATATGAATCTGAAGTTATGGCTTGTTATGAATATATAGGTAGCATAGACAATCATTATGCAATAGCATTGTGGAGAGAAACGCTATCACAATATGCATTGCCTCAAGCAAGTAATGATGATTCAGTAGAATTTGAAGCACTTACGCATCCATTACTTGTCAATGCTATTTCTAATGATTTAGAAATCAATAGCCATATATTATTAACTGGGTCAAACGCGTCAGGCAAATCAACTTTTATGAAAGCAATCGCCTTAAATCTTTTATTAGCTCAAACGATAAATACAGTTACTGCAAATTACTTCAAGTATAAACCTGGTTTAATTTTCACTTCTATGGTGAACCAAGATGATATCTTGTCTGGTGATAGTTATTTTATGACAGAAATCAAATCTATTAAGCGATTATTTGATTTAAAAACAGAGGATAAAATTTATTGCTTTATAGACGAAATATTTAAAGGAACCAATACAACTGAACGTATCGCTGCTTCTGAATCCGTGTTAAATTATTTAGGTAATAGCCAAAATTACGAAATCATAGCTGCGACTCATGATATTGAATTAGCCACGTTATTAGAAGATAATTTCAAAAACTTTCATTTTAATGAGATTATTTATGAAAATGAGATCGCTTTTGATTATAAAATTAAAGCTGGAAAAGCAGATACAAGAAATGCTATTGAATTATTAAGAATCTTAAAATTCCCTAATCAAGTTTATACGCGAGCTAAAGCATCTTCCACTTAAGTCTTTGAAATCTTAAACCTAATAACATAATCATAAATGCGTTTATGAATGCAAAAAAAAGAACAATGAAGTTTGCATTTACTTCATTGTTCCTTTATTTAGTTTAAATATTTTATTCAGCATTAATCATCCAAGTAACACCAAAAGGATCATTAAACATACCATATAATTCTGACCACTCCGTTTTACCTAACGGCATTGCCTCTTCACATCCAGCTGCTATAGCATTATTAAAAAAATCAATAGCTTGTTGTTTATCCGCTTCATTACTATGATCGAATGTAAATGTTACAATCGCACCACTATTATCGATTTTTTTATTTTTCCATGTGTCACTGCAATAAAATGTTTCACCTAAGACTTTAAATGAAGCATTCATTGTAAAGTTTTTATCTACTTGGAATTCTTCTGGCATATCTGTAAACATTTCATGGTCACCACCAATACGTTGAATATCTGTGGCACCTAAATTTTTTTCATAAAAGTCTAATGCTGCTAAACTATTTTCAAAATTAAAATACTGAACTGATTTCATTTATAAGACGCCTCCTAATAATGTAATGCTTATTTACATTATTCTATATAGTATGACTATATATTAAAATATATACCCATTTTTTAATATTTAAACATTTGAGCTTGATTAAATTGATAAAATCAATCCTTTATATTTTTCTGAAAGTCATAGTAGTAAATTTCAAAAAAAGTAGAAACATAAATCAAATCACTGTTTGATTTAAAATTCCTACTCCAACATTTCCAGTATTAGTAATTAACATACTTTGTGCGCATTTAATAAGTACATTGTGATACTCAGTTAAAACTACACTATGATTTGTTATTACATATTTAAATATTTACAATACCAATTTTAATTATTTAATGAAAATTGTTCAATATCCATATCGTTAAATCCATTTAGTGACATATCTCCAACTAACCCTGCTTGATATAAATAATGTGCTGCAGCACCAATCATTGCAGCATTATCTGTACAAAGGTTTGGGCTTGGTATACGCAAATTGATATCATAATCCTTACATGCTTTATTAAGCGCTGCCCTTAAACCTTTATTACTCGCGACACCACCAGCTACAATTAACTGTTTCACATCATAAGCCTCACAAGCTGACACTGCTTTTCCAACTAATACTTCTACAACACTATTTTGAAAACTCGTTGCAACATCTTCAGGTTTTATTTCAGACCCTTTTTGTCGTAAATTATGCAATTTATTTATCACTGCACTTTTCAACCCGCTAAAACTAAAGTCGTAACTATTTGCCTCTAACCAAACTCTTGGAAAGTTATAACAATCTTGACCATTTGCTGCTAATTGATCAACTTGCGGACCACCTGGATAACCTAAGCCAATCGTTCTTGCAACTTTATCATAGGCTTCACCAACAGCATCATCTCTAGTTTCTCCTATAACTTCAAAATTCAAATGATCTTTCATGTATACAAGTTCTGTATGGCCTCCTGAAACGATTAAAGCTATTAAAGGAAATTGTAATGGTTGTTCTAAATGATTCGCATAAATATGCCCTGCAATATGGTGTACAGGTATCAATGGTTTATCATAAGCAAAAGCTAACGCTTTAGCTGCATTGATTCCTACTAGTAATGCACCTATGAGCCCAGGGCCTTGTGTTACAGCAACTGCATCTATATCTTCCATTGTTACTTTTGCTTCATTTAATGCTTGGTCAATTGTCGTTGTAATGCCTTCCACGTGGTGCCTGCTAGCGACCTCAGGTACCACACCTCCAAAGCGTTTATGACTTTCAATCTGACTTAATACAATATTACTTAAAACCTCTGTGCCCTGTTTAATAATACTAACACTCGTTTCATCACAGCTTGATTCAACTGCTAAAATCAATGTTTGCTCACTCATTTAAATTCACCCACATCACTATCGCATCCTCACCTTCACCATAATAATTTTTACGTTTACCACCAAATTGAAAGCCTAAATTTGTATACACATGTTGTGCAACCTCATTGTCTACACGAACTTCTAAGCTCATTATTTCACATTTGGTTTGTACATAATTCATCGCATATTTTAATAATAACTGTCCTAAACCATAACCTCTATATGTTTCATCTATGGCAACTGTTGTAACCTGAGCTTGATCTATCACTATCCAAATACCAATATACCCAATAATCATACGATTATATTCAATAATAAAATAATGTGCAAACTCATTTTGTTCTATTTCATGATAAAAAGCATCAATCGTCCAACTACTGTCGTTAAAACTATTTCTTTCAATATCAAATACTTGAGGTACATCGCTCAAAGTCATCAAACGTATATTTAACTCTTTTTCTGTTGGTTTAACCAATTTCGTTCAGCCTCTGATAATTTAATATAGTTTGGTTTAAATTGATGTATATCGTCAGTAGTTTCAATTAAATGTTTCATATATTTTGCTTTTGGTAAGTTGGGTATGCAATCACTATCTAATAAATCTTTTACTTTTTCAGTATCTATGCCCACAAATACATAGGGTTTCCCCAATCTATGTAATAAGTTGAGAAGTTCTTGTATTGGTAAATATTGATCTTCTTCTATTTGAACCAATTGATTTTCATTATATTGATAAACGCCAGTGTAAACCGCTTCTCTACGTGCATCAAATATTGGAACCAATAGTCGTTCGTCATCTTGAACAGTTGCAGCAAGTGCTTTTAATGAAGATACACCGTATAGTTCAGCATTCAATGCATAAGCTAAAGTTTTAGCAACGGTTACGCCAATTCTAAGACCAGTATATGAACCAGGTCCTTGTGCAACAATAATAGCATTTATTTCTTCTTTTGCTATTTCACTCTCATTTATCAACTGTTGAATGGCTGGCATTAACTGAGTAGAATGATTTTGCTTCACGTTAGTATTGATTTCACCTAATACTACATTATTTTGCATTACTGCAACAGACAACGGTTGATTCGATGTATCAATCAACAGATATATCATGTTCAACAACCTCCTTTAACTTTTGGTAATGTTCACCGACTGCTTTTATCTCTATTTGTCTTTTCGTTTCATTTATAGTTTTAATATTTATAGTTAGGTGATTATTTGGTAAAAATGATTCAATAAATTCACTCCACTCAATCAATGTAACAGCTTCATCTTCAAAATATTCATCAAATCCCAAGTCTTCTTCACTATCTTCTAATCTATAGCAATCCATATGATGTAATTTAAATGCATTACCTTGATAAGATTTAATGATATTAAACGTCGGTGAATTTATATTTCGTTTTACACCTATAGCTTTACCAATAAATTGCGTTAATGTAGTTTTACCAGCGCCTAAATCACCATTTAATAAAATAATGTCCCCTGTAGATAAATGTTTCGCTAACACTTCTGCAAAATGTGCCATACTTTCTAAATCATTTATTTTAATCATATGCCTCTCCTTTTTTAGCAACAGTTCCAAATTAATTTAGTTAGGATCGCTTATACTTGAGCTTCGCACAAGTATTTCTATTTACTTTCAAAATATTGTTGATGGATAAAAATGACTAATATATTTAATAATTACATCAGCGCTTAATGATTATCTGCTTCTTTAAAAACTTTATATCATTAAATTAACTATTATAGTTTAACAAATTTTTTCTTATTTTACTTCAAACTAAAACAAGTTCCAACATTTTGGAATTATTTGAATTGATAGAAAATTTAAAAAAATCATTGACAGTAGAAGTTCAGTATAGTAAATTTAATTTATCGAATTTTTAGACAATTCAATTTAACACATTAAAAGATAAACCATTCTAACGGAAAGGAGCATAATGAGATGACCAAATATACAATGCAATACCAACCAACAACTTCAAATATTTTAGTCATTTTATTATGCTATTAGGACTGGAACTTTAGTAAAGAATCTACTAAATGTTTAAGTCCTATTTCTAGTTGAATGGGACTTGAAAGCGTCCCAATTATTTATTGGGACGCTTTTTTATTTTCAAATTTATGGGGGAATTAATATGAGAAGCGATATGATCAAAAAAGGAGATCATCAAGCTCCAGCAAGAAGCCTTTTGCATGCAACAGGTGCTTTAGAAAAACCAACAGATATGAATAAACCTTTCGTAGCTATATGTAATTCATACATCGACATTGTTCCAGGGCACGTTCACCTAAGAGAATTAGCTGATATTGCTAAAGAAGCAATTCGCGAAGCAGGTGCCATCCCCTTTGAATTTGACACAATCGGTGTAGATGATGGTATTGCAATGGGACATATTGGAATGAGATATTCACTGCCATCTAGAGAGGTTATCGCTGATGCAGCAGAAACAGTCATCAATGCACACTGGTTTGATGGTGTGTTTTACATACCAAACTGTGACAAGATTACACCTGGCATGTTATTAGCTGCTGTAAGAACCAATGTTCCTGCTATTTTTTGTTCAGGTGGACCTATGAAAGCAGGTTTATCATCACAAGGCAAAGCTTTAACACTTTCTTCAATGTTTGAAGCTGTCGGAGCATTTAAAGATGGTTCAATTTCAAAAGATGAATTTTTGGATATGGAACAAAATGCTTGCCCTACTTGTGGCTCATGTTCTGGTATGTTTACAGCAAATTCAATGAATTGTTTAATGGAGGTTTTAGGCTTAGCTCTCCCATATAATGGTACAGCTCTTGCAGTAAGTGAACAACGTAGAGAAATGATTAGAGAAGCAGCATTTAAACTAGTCGATAATATCAAAAATGACATTAAACCAAGAGACATTGTAACTAAAGAAGCAATTGATGACGCATTTGCTTTAGATATGGCTATGGGGGGTTCTACCAATACAGTATTACACACATTAGCAATTGCAAATGAAGCAGGTATTGATTATGACTTATCAAGGATTAACGAAATTGCGAAGAAAACGCCCTATTTGTCAAAAATAGCACCAAGTTCTTCCTACTCTATGCATGATGTACATGAAGCTGGTGGCGTTCCAGCAATCATTAATGAATTATTTAAAAAAGAAGGTACACTTCATCCAGACAGAATCACAGCTACAGGTAAAACACTTCGTGAAAATAACGAACAAAAAGAGATATTAAATAGTGATGTTATCAGACACCTTGATAATCCTTACGATAAACAAGGTGGCCTTTCAATCCTATATGGTAACTTAGCTCCTAAAGGTGCCGTCATAAAAGTCGGCGGTGTAGATCCTTCAATTAAAGTCTTTAAAGGAAAAGCGATTTGTTTTGATTCACATGATGAAGCCGTTGAAGCAATTGATAATCATGTAGTACGTGAAGGTCATGTAGTTGTGATTAGGTATGAAGGCCCTAAAGGTGGTCCTGGAATGCCAGAAATGTTGGCCCCTACATCATCTATTGTAGGAAGAGGATTAGGTAAAGACGTTGCATTAATCACTGATGGTAGATTTTCCGGGGCAACACGAGGTATTGCTGTTGGACATATTTCACCAGAAGCTGCAGCGGGTGGCCCTATCGCTTTAATTGAAAACAACGACGATATTACAATTGATTTAACAAACAGAACATTAAATGTAGAAGTTACAGAAGAAGTGTTAGAATCTAGAAAGCAAAACTTGAAACCATTTAAAGCAAAAGTGAAAACAGGTTATCTTGCACGCTATACAGCGTTAGTAACGAGTGCTAACACTGGTGGTATTATGCAAGTACCTGAAGATCTCATTTAAGGAGTGAGTATGATGTCTAAACAAACTGAAATACTTGAATATGAAAAATCAGAAAATTTAGATTATTTTGAAACAGCAGAGACAATTGAACCCGAAGTTGAATTAGAAAAAGAAACAATTGATGAAATGAAATCTGGTTCAGAATTATTAGTAGATTCACTTGTAAATGAGGATGTAGATTTTATATTTGGTTACCCGGGTGGCGCTGTACTTCCACTATATGACACATTTTATGACGGGAAAATTAAACATATTCTAGCAAGACATGAACAAGGCGCTTCACATGCTGCTGAAGGTTATGCCCGTGTTTCTGGAAAAACTGGTGTTGTTGTTGTTACAAGTGGACCAGGAGCAACAAATGCAATCACTGGTATTGCAGATGCTTATAGTGATTCATTACCGCTTGTCGTTATCACAGGTCAAGTTGCTACAGCTGGTATAGGTAAAGATGCTTTCCAAGAAGCAGACTTGCTTTCAATGACCACGCCGATAACTAAACATAACTATCAGATTAAAAATGTAAATGAAATTCCAAAAATAATCCACGAGGCATTTCACGTGGCTAACACAGGAAGAAAAGGACCAGTAGTTATTGATTTTCCTAAAGATATGGGAATCTTATCTACTAACGCAGAAATTTCAAACGAATTAAATCTACCTGGCTATTCAGTACCTAATCAACCAGACAAAACAGAAATTCAAAAATTACGTGATTATTTAAAAACTTCTAAGAAACCTGTTGTTTTATCAGGAGCTGGTATAAATCACGCTAAAGCAAATGAAGTTTTCACTGAATTTGTTACACGACATCAATTGCCTGTAGTTAGCACTTTATTAGGTTTAGGTGCCATACCATATGAAAATCCCCTATTTTTAGGCATGGGAGGTATGCACGGATCATATGCCAGCAATATGGCATTAACTGAGTGCGATCTACTCATAAACTTTGGTAGTCGTTTTGATGACAGACTTGCTAGCAAACCGGATGAATTTGCACCTAATGCAAAAATTGTTCATATCGATATTGATCCATCAGAAATTAATAAAATAATCAAGGTTGATCTAGGCATCATTGCGGATTGTAAGGCAACATTAGAAGCTTTACTAGAATTCGATAGCTATTCAATCAACCATGATGACTGGTTAGAAAAATGCTTTAACAATAAAGCAGAACAACCTTTTGCATACAGTGAAGACCCTGATGGTACGTTTTCAAAACCACAACGCACAATTGAGTATATAGGAGAAATTACACAAGGTGATGCAGTAGTTACTACTGATGTTGGTCAACATCAAATGTGGGTTGCCCAGTACTATCCATTTAAAAATCATGGCCAATTAGTTACGAGTGGTGGCTTAGGAACAATGGGATTTGGCATACCTGCAGCAATCGGTGCAAAGTTAGCTCAACCTGATAAAACAGTTGTGGCCTTTGTCGGCGATGGCGGTTTCCAAATGACCAATCAAGAATTAGCAATACTAGAAGAATACGGTTTAGATATAAAAGTTGTAATTATCAATAATGGTACGTTAGGTATGGTTAAGCAATGGCAAGATAAATTCTTTAACAAACGTTTCTCTCATTCTGTCTTTAATGGACAACCCGATTTCTTAAAATTGGGTGAAGCATACAATGTTAAAGGTTTCCTTATCGATGATCCAACACATTTAGAAGAACAACTAGATGCTGCTTTCAAACATGATGGTCCTGCATTAATTGATGTTCGTATCTCACCTATCGAACCAGTTAACCCAATGGTTCCTAGCGGTAAAGCTAATTATGAGATGGAGGGATTATTATGAGACGCACATTTAGAACAAGAGTTTTAGATAAAGCTGGTACTTTAAATAGATTAACGAGCATCTTTGTTCGCAGACAATTTAACATTGTCACGTTATCAGTTACACCTACTAGAGAAGATGGCGTTTCCAACATAACATTCGTAGCAGAAATTCCAGATTCAGATGTTCTAAGAAACCTAATTAGTCAATTAGAAAAACAAATAAATATCATTGATGTAGAAGATATCACTGATACTAACACTTACAACAGAGAATTGGTGCTTGTGAAATTAGAAACACCAAGCAACCATCAAGATTTACAAAAAGTAATTAAACCTTATGATGCGCTAGTCTCTATTTTAAAAAATGAAGATCCTTATACCTATCTACAAGCATCAGGTCCACAGTATACAATGGATAATTTATTAGACGATTTATCATCATATAACATTGAACAAGTTTCAAGAACTGGTTCAGCCGGTTTAGTTTAAAACACAAGTCACCAAACTATAATTTAAAAACATGGAGGATTTTATTATGACAACAGTTTATTATGACCAATCAGTAACGAAAGATGCATTACAAGGTAAAAAAGTAGCTATCATTGGCTATGGTTCACAAGGACATGCCCATGCTCAAAACTTAAAAGATAACGGCTATGACGTGATTATTGGCATCAGACCAGGGCGTTCATTTGATAAAGCAAAAGATGATGGTTTCGAAGTATATCCTGTAAATGAAGCAGCAAAACAAGCTGATGTCATCATGGTATTATTACCAGATGAAATTCAAGGACAAGTATATAAAGAAGAAATTGAACCTAATTTAGAACCAAATAATGCACTTGTTTTCGCACATGGATTTAATATTCACTTTAATGTTATTCAACCACCTGAAACAGTAGATGTATTCTTAGTAGCACCAAAAGGACCTGGACATTTAGTTAGACGTACCTTTACCGAAGGAAGCGCTGTACCTGCCCTATTTGCAGTTGAACAAGATGCTAGTGGAGAAGCTACTGATTTAGCATTAAGTTATGCAAAAGGTATTGGCGCAACACGTGCTGGCGTTTTAGAAACATCATTTAAAGAAGAAACTGAAACTGACTTATTTGGTGAACAAGCTGTACTTTGTGGTGGTACAACAAAACTAATTCAAACTGGTTTTGAAACTTTAGTTGAAGCTGGTTATCAACCAGAAATTGCTTACTTCGAAGTATTACATGAAATGAAGTTAATTGTTGATTTAATGTATGAAGGTGGCATGGAAAACATGCGTTATTCCATCTCAAACACAGCTGAATTTGGTGACTATGTATCAGGACCACGCGTAATCACTCCAGATGTTAAAGATAATATGAAAGCAGTACTTAACGATATCCAACAAGGAAACTTCAGTGATCGTTTCATCAAAGATAATGAAAATAATTTCGAAGAATTCCATAAACTACGTGAAGAACAACACGGACATCAAATTGAAGCGGTAGGTAGAGACTTACGTGAAATGATGCCGTTCATTAAATCCAAGAGTATTGAAAAATAACTAGTTATATGATGATGTCTGAAGAATCAAGCGAAGTCCCCCTTTTATTTTAAGGACAAGTTAAGATTCTTCAGCCGACACATCATATTCAACTAAATCTATTTATTAGGAGATGTTTAAAATGACTAGCCATATTCAAATTTTTGATACAACACTAAGAGACGGAGAACAAACACCCAGCGTAAACTTTTCATTCGATGAACGCTTGAAAATTGCGAAGCAACTTGAAAAATGGGGCGTTGATATCATCGAAGCTGGTTTTCCTGCTTCAAGTTCAGGTAGCTTTAAATCTGTGGAAGCTATTTCTAAAGCATTAACAACCACTGCTGTTTGTGGCTTAGCACGCTGTGTAAAAAAAGATATTGACGCAGTGTACCAATCAACTAAAGAGGCTGTAAAACCTAGAATACATGTATTCTTAGCAACTAGCCCTATACATCGTGACTCAAAACTCATGATGTCTAAAGAAGAAGTGTTAACATCAATCAAAGAGCATGTTGCTTATGCTACAAAGTATTTTGACGTAGTTCAATTTTCACCAGAAGATGCTACAAGAACGGAACTGCCCTTCTTAATCGAATGTGTGCAAACTGCAGTTGATGCGGGAGCAAGTGTAATCAATATACCTGATACTGTTGGATTTAGTTATCCTACAGAATATGGCAAAATTTTTAAAACACTCCAAGAAAACGTTAATACGAATCACGAAGTTATTTATAGTGCACACTGTCACGATGACTTAGGCTTGGCAGTTGCAAATAGTATGGCCGCAATTGAAAATGGCGCCAAACGCATTGAAGGCACCTTAAATGGTATTGGCGAACGTGCAGGTAACACAGCCCTAGAGGAAGTTGCACTTGGCCTATACGTTCGACAAGATCATTATGGTAATCAATCACAAATAAATCTTGAAGAAACTAAAAATACATCTGATTTAATAGCACGATATGCAGGTATTCGAGTCCCAAGAAACAAAGCTATTGTCGGACAAAATGCTTTTAGTCACGAATCAGGTATTCATCAAGATGGTGTTCTTAAAAACCCTGAAACTTATGAGATTATGACACCACAATTAGTAGGCGTCAAAACAACTGAACTACCACTTGGTAAATTATCAGGTAAACATGCCTTTTCAGAAAAGTTAGTCGCATTGGGATATGATGTAGATTCAGAAGAACAAAAAGAACTATTTAAGCAATTTAAAACAATCGCTGATAAGAAAAAAGCAGTTACTGACAGAGATATACATGCGCTCATTCAAGGTACTGAACACGAACAAAATGCAATCTATAAAGTAGAAGCACTACAACTACAATTCGTCTCAAATGGACTACAAAGTGCTGTCGTAGTTATTCAAGATAGAGATGGAAATACGTATCAAGACTCAAGTATTGGTACTGGCTCAATTGTTTCTGTATACAATGCGGTAGATCGAATTTTTGATCGCAAAACTGAACTTATAGATTATCGCATTGACTCTGTAACTGAAGGTACTGATGCACAAGCAGAAGTTCACGTGCAAATTAAAATAGGAGATCAAATTGTTACAGGTGTAGGTATTGACCATGACATCTTATTAGCGTCATGTAAATCTTATGTTGAAGCACATGCTAAATACGTTTCTAATTCAGAAGTGAAAGAAGGTATTCACTCATGAGTTATAAGATTGTAGCACTTCCCGGGGATGGGATTGGGCCAGAAATTTTAAATGGTTCACTAGAAATTCTTTCACAACTAAGTGATATCTATAATTTTAACTATGAAATAGAAACACATGATTTTGGCGGTATCGCTATTGATAATCATGGTACACCACTACCAGATACGACGCTAAATGCTTGTAAACAAGCCGATGCAATTCTATTAGGTGCTGTTGGTGGCCCAAAATGGACAGACCCTAACAATAGACCTGAACAAGGTCTATTAGGTATTCGAAAAGCATTAGGTCTATTTGCTAATATTCGCCCCACTATTGTAACAAGCGGTACCAGCAATTTATCACCTATTAAAAAAGAACGTGTAGCTGGTACAGATTTTATTTTAGTGAGAGAGTTAACAGGTGGTATTTACTTTGGCGAACCAAAACATTGGGATGAAGATAAAGCTTTAGATTCCTTAACTTATACACGCACAGAAATAGAACGAATTGCAAGGGTTGCTTTTGATTTAGCCCAAAATCGTCATAAAAAATTAACTTCAGTAGATAAGGAAAATGTACTATCTTCTAGTAAATTATGGAGAAAAGTTATAAATGATGTATCTAAAGAATATCCAGAGGTTGAGGTTAATCATTTACTTGTAGATGCTTGCGCAATGCACATCATTACAAATCCTTCTCAATTTGACGTCATTGTAACTGAAAATTTATTTGGAGATATTTTAAGTGATGAGGCATCTGTAATTCCTGGTTCACTCGGTCTTTCGCCATCAGCGAGTTTTAGTGAAAAAGGACCAAGACTCTATGAACCAATTCATGGTTCTGCACCGGATATTGCAAATAAAGATATTGCAAATCCATTCGGTATGCTTTTATCAGTGGTTATGTGTTTAAGAGAAAGTCTTAATGCACCTGAAGCAGCTCAAAAATTAGAATCAGTCATATACCAACTTATCGAAGATGAAAAAACGACTCAAGATCTCAATGGTAAATATAAAACAACAGATATTTTTAAATTTATTAAACAAAATCTTTAAAAAGGAGGAGATGTCATATGGGTAAAACACTATTTGACAAAGTTTGGAATAAGCATGTCTTAACTGGTAAAGAAGGTGACCCACAATTATTATATATAGACCTACATCTTATACACGAAGTCACATCTCCTCAAGCTTTTGAAGGGCTCAGACTACAAAATAGAAAGTTGCGCAGACCAGATTTAACATATGCAACACTAGATCATAACGTCCCTACGATTGATATTTTTAATATCAAAGATGAAATTGCTAATAAACAAATAACAACACTTCAAAAAAATGCAAAAGAATTTGATGTGCATATATTTGATATGGGTTCTGATGAACAAGGCATCGTGCATATGGTTGGTCCTGAAACCGGACTTACACAACCTGGAAAAACAATCGTATGTGGAGACTCACATACTGCCACACACGGTGCTTTTGGTGCAATTGCATTTGGTATTGGAACTAGTGAAGTAGAACATGTTTTTGCAACACAAACATTATGGCAAACAAAGCCTAAAAATTTAAAAATTGATGTAACTGGTAAATTACCTACAGGTGTATATGCAAAAGATATTATCTTACATCTTATTAACCAACATGGTGTTGACTTTGGTACTGGATATGCACTTGAGTTTTCAGGTGAAACTATAAGTAGTCTATCAATGGAAGCTAGAATGACTATTTGTAATATGGCAATCGAAGCAGGTGCAAAATATGGCATGATGGCTCCTGATGAAACTACATTTGAATATGTTAAAGGAAGACCCTATGCAACAAACTATGCGTACTCTGTGGATGAATGGCGTGAATTATACACAGATGAAGATGCAAATTTTGATAAAATCATACAACTAGATGTATCTGATTTAGAACCACAAGTGACTTGGGGTACTAGCCCTGAAATGGGTGTTAGCTTTAATACACCATTCCCCGAAATCAATGACGTTAATGATGAACGTGCCTACAACTATATGGGGTTAAAACCAGGACAAAAAGCAGAAGACATTGATTTAGGTTATGTATTTTTAGGTTCTTGTACGAACGCCCGACTATCTGACCTAATAGAAGCGAGCCATATTGTAAAAGGAAATCAAGTGCATCCTAATATTACAGCAATCGTTGTTCCAGGGTCTAGAACTGTAAAGATAGAAGCAGAAAAGCTAGGGCTTGATAAAGTATTTAAAAATGCTGGATTTGAATGGAGAGAACCTGGTTGTTCGATGTGTCTTGGTATGAACCCAGATCAAGTACCTGCTGGTGTGCATTGTGCATCAACAAGTAATCGTAACTTTGAAGGACGTCAAGGCAAAGGTGCACGAACACATCTAGTCTCCCCTGCTATGGCAGCTGCTGCAGCCATTAACGGTAAGTTTGTAGACGTAAGAAAGGTGGTTGTATAATATGGAAATTCAACCAATCACAACCTATACTGGTAAAGTTGTGCCACTGTTCCATGATAATATAGATACTGACCAAATCATTCCAAAAGTGCACCTAAAACGAATTTCTAAATCCGGTTTTGGACCTTTTGCCTTTGATGAATGGCGCTACTTAGAGGATGGATCCGACAATCCAGATTTCAATCCAAATAAACCAGAATACCAAGATGCCACTATTTTAGTAACGGGTGATAATTTTGGTTGTGGCTCGAGCCGTGAACATGCAGCTTGGGCAATTAAAGATTATGGGTTTGATATTATAATTGCTGGTAGTTATAGCGATATATTTTATATGAATTGTACTAAAAATGCGATGTTACCTATCGTATTAAATGCAGATGAACGTCAATATATTGCCAATGCAGGCAAAGTCACTGTTGACTTACCTAATCAAACTGTAACTGCAAATAATAAATCATTTCACTTTGACATTGATGGAACGTGGAAAAATAAACTTGTTAATGGACTTGATGATGTTGCGGTAACACTACAATACGAAGATGAAATTCAAGCTTATGAAACGTCAAAAACTTTTTAACGAAACTTAAATAAAGGTGTGAAATTTATGGCTGTTAAAACAACTGTTTCTTCAAAAGATATAGATGAAGCTTTCTTACAATTGAAAGATGTTGTTAAAGAAACTCCTTTGCAAAAGGATCATTACTTATCGCATAAATATGATTGTGATGTCTATTTAAAAAGAGAGGACTTACAATGGGTTAGATCATTTAAATTAAGAGGTGCTTATAACGCAATTATAGCGTTAAATGAAAGTGATAGACAAAACGGTATTACATGTGCAAGCGCAGGTAACCATGCACAAGGTGTTGCATACACGGCTAACAAACTTAATTTAAATGCTGTTATATTTATGCCTGTGACTACGCCTCTTCAAAAGATAAATCAAGTGAAATTTTTTGGTGGAAGTAACACTGAAGTCGTACTCACCGGTGATACATTTGATGATTGTCTAAAAAAGGCGCTCACGTATACACAAGATCATAAAATGAATTTCATCGATCCATTTAATAATATTTATACAATCGCTGGCCAAGGTACACTAGCTAAAGAAATTTTAGAACAATCTAAAGAGGATAACGTACAATTTGATTATTTATTTGCAGCTATAGGTGGTGGTGGATTAATTTCAGGGGTAGGTACTTACTTTACAGAACATTCACCACAAACTTCAATCATTGGCGTAGAGCCTGCTGGTGCTAGTAGCATGTATGCTTCGGTTGTGCTAGAAAATCAAATTGTGACTTTACCTGAAATTGATAAATTTGTGGATGGTGCATCTGTAGCAAAAGTCGGTGAAATCACATATGATATCGCCAAAAATGTAGTTGATGACTACGTACAAGTCCATGAAGGTGCTGTATGTTCAACAATCTTAGACATGTATTCTAAACAAGCAATTATAGCTGAACCTGCTGGTGCTTTGAGTGTTTCAGCATTAGAACAATATCGTTCAGAAATTAAAGGTAAGACAGTTGTTTGTGTTGTAAGTGGTGGTAACAATGATATTAACCGCATGAAAGAAATCGAAGAACGTTCTTTATTATTTGAGGAAATGAAACATTATTTCATTCTCAACTTCCCACAAAGACCTGGAGCTTTAAGAGAATTTGTAAATGATGTGCTTGGACCAAAAGATGACATTACTAAATTTGAGTATCTTAAGAAAAGTTCTCAAAATACAGGGACTGTTATCATCGGTATCCAATTAAATAATCATCAAGATTTAGATAACTTAAAGTTAAATGTAGATGAATTTGACCCTTCAAATATCTACATTAATGAGAATAAAATGCTTTATTCACTATTAATTTAAAAAAGTCTAGCTTATGCTAGACTTTTTATTTTATGTTCAATACGAATTTAACATTTTCAATTTATTGTTCTAATGGTACTTATGCATGAGCTTTTGCTCATGCCATGTATTTCCTTTTCCTTTCTCTTACAGAACGTAAGTCGGCTACCTTCGGCGCTAAGGACCTTTCCTGACTTTAGACAAGCGCTCGCATCTTTTCTCAGTTTCACGCTTTTCTCACTCACTTACCACTTGTAAGCTCGTTTCGTCTTTCGCTCACTTCGTCAGCTTCAAACGCTTTCTTTTGTCAGTTTACAGTTCTTCGAACTGGAAGTTAAGCTCCTTTTTGATGCAAAAAAAGAGACCCTTTCGGGTCTTAATTGCCTGGCAACGTCCTACTCTTGCGGAACGTAAGTCCGACTAC
>NZ_JAESNB010000010.1:187094-312735 GCF_017893435.1 Staphylococcus sp. GDB9P120P | reverse complement strand
TAGCTAACAAGTTGTTAGTGAGTGTGTAATGCGTTAATATGTTAAAAGATGTAGAGATGTTGTCTAAAGTCATTAATGTTCCTTTGCGCCGATGGTAGTCGGACTTACGTTCCGCAAGAGTAGGACGTTGCCAGGCAATTAAATAGGATGCGATGAGCCGAGACCGAGAGGTCTCTTTTTTTGTATTAAAAGGAGCTTAACTTCCAGTTCGAAGAACTGCAAACTGACAAAAGAAAGCGCTTGAAGCTGACGAAGTGAGCGAAAGACGAAACGAGCTTACAAGTGGTAAGTGAGTGAGGAAAGCGTGAAACTGAGAAAAGATGCGAGCGCTTGTCTAAAGTCAGGAAAGATCCTTAGCGCCGAAGGTAGCTGACTTACGTTCCGCAAGAGTAGGACGTTGCCAGGCAATTAAATAGGATGCGATGAGCCGAGACCGAGAGGTCTCTTTTTTTGTATTAAAAGGAGCTTAACTTCCAGTTCGAAGAACTGTAACATTGAGTTGATACACATGCATAAGTACCACTAGCTCAATAAATTGAGAGTGGTACTTTACTATTCTGAATTTTAGCCAGTAGGAAATCTAGCAAAGAAATTCATACTAGACCGTTAATGATTTAATCAGTGCGTCTGTATGTGCTTTGAGTTGTGATATTGGGATGCCACCGAAGCCTAGTATGAATTTAACTGTGCTTTGCTCACTATCATATTTATTAAAGGGTATTATTTTTAAATCATTTGCCTTTGCACGTTCTAAGCATTGCTTCATAGTCAAATGATTTTTAACAGTGAGTGTAAAATGCATACCCGCTAAAGCACCATCTATTGTTAATTGTGATTGATAGGGAGCTAATGCATTTAAAATTGTTGTTAATTTATGACGATATACATTTCTCATTTTATTGAGATGTCTTTCAAAACTACCTGATTTCATGAAGTGTGAAACTATTTTTTGTGTATGCGCAGGTACTGTATTTCCTTCTTTGTTTTCTAACTTGTCATATTTTGATAGTAAATTATTTGGTAAAACTAAATATGCAATTCGACAGCTTGGAAATAAAGATTTGGAAAAGGTACTAATATATATTACTTTGTCTTTAGTATCAAGACTTTGTAAAGCAGGAATGGGTTTGCCGAAGTAGCGAAATTCAGAATCATAATCATCTTCAATGATATATCTATCAGTGCTTTGTTGTGCCCAAGTGATAAGTTGGGTTCTTTTTTTTAAACTCATGACATAACCTGTTGGAAATTGGTGCGATGGCGTGACATATGCGATATTATTATTTGATTTCTGAAAGCAATCTATTTCTATTCCTGTACTATTTACTGGTACTTGAAGATAAGCAATTTGCTTTTTATCTAATACTTGCTTAATAGGTGGGTAGCTAGGATTTTCTATTAAAAACCGACCATCATTTAAAATGTCAGTTAAAAGGTTTATAAGCTGCTCTGTTGAAGATCCAATGATAATTTGTTCAGGTCGGCAGTTAACGCCACGGCTATTAAATAAGTAATGCGCAATTTCTTGTCTTAATGAAATTTCGCCCTTTAAATTAGCATGTTGTAGTAAATCAATTTCTTCATCTTCAAATGCATCTTTTGCATATTTTCTAAATTGTTTCATAGGAAAATATTCAGCATCAATTTCAGATAAATTAAATGCTAATGAATGGTCTGACTGTACTGCATCATGATTATTTTTTGAGTGATTATGAATATAGAATTGATCTGGTTTTCTTGTGACAATTGGAAGCGTTTCTATATCTGAAACAAAATAACCCGAACGCGGTTTAGAATAAATATACCCTTCATCTAATAATAGCTGATATGCATGTTCTATTGTTGTGTTACTTACAGATAAATGTTGTCCTAACACACGTTTAGACGGAAATTTATCTTCAGACTTATATTGTCCTTCAATAATTTGTTGTTTTAAATTTTCGTATAAATTGATATAAAGATGATTTTTAGACAATAAACTGACCCCCTAAATTATTTCAAAAGTGTACCTTTTTAAATACCAGTTTATCTTTTAAAATGAATTTAATCAACTAAGTAAAGGGGTAAATAAAATGTCTAAATTTACTGGATCAGAAAGAGTTAAAAGAGGAATGGCTGAAATGCAAAAGGGCGGCGTTATTATGGACGTTGTCAATGCTGAACAAGCGAAGATTGCAGAAGAGGCAGGAGCAGTTGCTGTAATGGCATTAGAACGTGTTCCTTCAGATATTAGAGCGGCTGGTGGCGTTGCTAGAATGGCCAATCCTAAAATCGTTGAAGAAGTAATGAATGCTGTTTCTATACCTGTAATGGCAAAAGGACGTATTGGTCATATAACAGAAGCACGTGTACTAGAAGCAATGGGTGTTGACTATATTGATGAATCAGAAGTTTTAACGCCTGCTGATGAAGAGTTCCACTTACGCAAAGATACTTTTACAGTACCATTTGTTTGTGGTTGTCGTAATTTAGGTGAAGCAGCGCGTCGTATAGGCGAAGGAGCGGCAATGCTACGTACAAAAGGCGAACCTGGTACTGGTAATATTGTTGAAGCTGTCAGACATATTAGACAAGTTAATGCTGAAGTAAGCCGTATAACAGTAATGAATGATGATGAAATTATGACGGAAGCTAAAAATATAGGCGCACCTTTTGATGTATTAAAATCAATTAAAGAAAATGGCAAGTTGCCAGTTGTGAATTTTGCAGCGGGTGGTGTAGCAACACCACAAGATGCTGCTTTGATGATGGAATTAGGTGCAGATGGCGTATTTGTTGGTTCTGGTATTTTTAAATCAGAAGATCCTGAAAAATTTGCAAAAGCAATTGTACAGGCTACGACACATTATCAAGATTACGAATTGATTGGTAGATTAGCTAAAGAGTTGGGAACAGCAATGAAAGGTTTAGACATTAATGATTTATCACTAGAAGAACGTATGCAAGAGCGTGGTTGGTAATATGAAAATAGGTGTTTTAGCTTTACAGGGTGCTGTGAGAGAACATTTGAAGCATATTGAATTAAGTGGCCACGAAGGTATTGCCATTAAACATGTGGAACAATTAGACGAAATTGATGGTCTTATACTACCAGGTGGTGAATCGACAACGTTACGCCGTTTAATGAATTTATATGGGTTTAAAGAAGCATTACAACAATCTAAATTACCTATGTTCGGGACTTGTGCAGGTCTTATAGTTATGGCAAAGGATATTGTTGGAGAAGAAGGATATCTCAATAAATTAGATATTACGGTTCAACGAAATTCGTTTGGAAGACAAGTGGATAGTTTTGAAAGTCATTTAAATATTACTGGTATAGCAGAAGATATAGAAGGTGTGTTTATCAGGGCACCACATATTGTAGAAGTACATGGGAATGCTACGATATTGAGCACAGTTAGTGAGAAAATTGTAGCAGTTCAAGAAGGCCGTTATTTAGGTGTATCTTTCCATCCAGAATTAACAGAAGATTATCGCGTAACGCAATATTTCATTGAACATATTGTAACACCTACGACAATTGAGAAAGTTTAATACAGCGCAAGAAAAAAACAGGTCAATTCCAAAATGGATTGACCTGTTTTTTTCTTTTTGTCAATTTAATTAGATAAAGAAACCTGCAATTGCTGCAGAAATAAATGATACAAGTGTTGCACCAAATAAAAGTTTCAAACCAAAGCGCGCTACCATATCACCTTTTTCATTGTTAAGTGATTTGATTGCGCCGGAAATAATACCAATAGAACTAAAGTTAGCAAAAGAAACAACAAATACGGAGATTACACCTTTAGCGTGGTCACTGATATTTTTAACTTCATTTAAACTTTGCATAGCGACAAATTCATTAGATAGTAATTTTGTTGCCATAATCGAGCCAGCTTGAACAGCATCGTCCCAAGGTACTCCAATTAAAAATGCTAATGGTGCAAATATAAATCCAATCAAAGTTTGGAAATCCCATGTAATACTTCCACCAGAAACTGCAGTGAAAATTGCACTCACAACACCGTTTAACAAAGCGATAATTGCTATATAACCGATAAGCATCGCACCTACAATTACAGCAACTTTAAACCCATCTAAAATATATTCCCCTAACATTTCGAAGAAGGATTGTTTTTCTGTTTCACTTTCTTCAACAATTAATTTATCTTCTTTTGCATCTACCTTATATGGATTGATAATAGAAGCAATGATAAACCCACCAAATAAGTTTAATACTACAGCTGTAACTACATATCTGGGTTCAATTAATGTGAAATAAGCCCCTATAATAGAAGCCGATACTGTAGACATCGCGGAAGCAGTTAATGTATAAAGACGTTGTTTAGGGATAAGTGCTAATTCTTTTTTGAGTGAAATGAAAACTTCTGATTGTCCCAAAATTGCCGCTGCCACCGCATTATATGATTCCAAGCGACCCATTCCGTTTACTTTAGAAATAGCTAAACCTAAATAATTAATAATGAACGGTAATATTTTTGTGTATTGTAAGATACCAATTAATGCTGAAATAAAAACGATTGGTAATAATACATTGAAGAAGAACGGTGGATTTTCAGGATCTACAAATTCAAATCCACCAAATACAAAATTGACACCTTCAGCAGCTTTAGCTAATAAATAATTAAAGCCATCTGAAATGCCACCAATGACCGTAATACCAAATTTTGTTTTTAATAATATAAACGCAAATACAAGTTGTATTACAAGTAATAAGCCGATGTATTGCCAGCGAATATTTTTTCTGTCAGAACTAAAGAGGAAAGCTAACCCAAGAAACACAGCTATACCAATTAAACCGATAATAATATGCATAATAATTCATCCCTTTAAATTTTTTCTTAATTCCTATAATACAATAAACAAGCGCTTACTTACATCTAAAAACGAAAAAATTTAAAACATATTGGTTGAAAAAGGTCAAAGTTGGTCATATAATATAGTCAAAGAAGGTCAAAAGAGGTGATAATCATGCATAACATGTCCGACATCATAGAACAGTACATTAAAAAATTATTTGAAGACACCAATGAAGACGTTGTTGAAATTCAACGTGCCAATATTGCACAGCGATTTGACTGTGTGCCTTCTCAACTAAACTATGTGATCAAAACACGTTTTACAAATGAACATGGTTATGAAATAGAAAGTAAAAGAGGTGGCGGTGGTTATATTCGAATCACTAAAATTGAAAACAAAGATGAAACAGGTTATATTAATCATTTACTTCAACTCATCGGACCATCTATTTCACAACAGCAAGCATATTACATCATAGATGGTTTGTTAGATAAAGCTTATATTAGTGAACGCGAAGCAAAAATGATTTACGCTGTAATCGATAGAGAAACTTTGAAAATGGATGTATTATCAAGAGATATTATACGTGCTAATATAGTGAAACGAATATTACATGTAATAAATTATTATTAAAGAAATTAAGAGAGGTGTTTAGTCGTGCTGTGCGAAAATTGTCATTTAAATGAAGCAGAGGTAAAGTTAGCAGTTAAAGGACAAGACGGTGTACATGAAAAATGGGTTTGTGCTACATGCGCGCAAGGCGGTAACCCGTGGACTCAAAACCAACAAATGCAGTCACAAGATGACATTGAAGGTGCGTTTGTTGTAAAACAAATATTACAACATTTAGCAGCGAAACACGGTATTGATTTCGATGAAATTGCATTTAAAGAAGAGAAGAGATGTCCTACTTGTCAAATGACATTAAAAGATATTGCGCATGTTGGTAAATTTGGTTGTGCAGACTGCTACGCAACTTTTAAAGATGACATTGTCGATATTGTACGACGTGTACAAGGTGGTCAAATCGAACACACTGGAAAAACACCGCGCTCTTCACATAGAAAGTTAGCTTTAAAAAAACAAATAGAAGAGAAAACGTCTTATTTAAATCAGTTGATTGAAGAACAAAATTTTGAAGAAGCTGCAGTTGTTAGAGATGAAATTAAAGCATTGAAAGAAGACAGCGAGGTGAAACATGATGAGTAAAAATGATATCAGCACTCACATTAGTGAGTGGATGAGAGACGAAGCAGAAAGTCCAATCGTAATGTCTTCGAGATTGCGTTTGGCCAGAAATTTAGAAAATCATGTACACCCTTTGATGTTTGCATCAGAACAAGATGGAAATAGAGTGATAAATGAAGTTCAAGATGCGCTTCCTAACATGTTTATACAGAGATTAGACACGATGGATCAACAGAGCAAATATAAACTTGTAGCGAAACATCTTATAAGTCCCGAGTTAATAAAGAGACCTGCTGCTGCAGTACTTTTAAATGAAGATGAATCTTTAAGCATTATGGTTAATGAAGAAGATCATATACGAATTCAAGCCATGGGTAATGATTTATCATTACAAACATTATACGAAAGAGCCTCTGCATTGGATGACACACTAGACAGTGAATTAGATGTGAGTTTTGATGAAACACTTGGTTATTTAACTACCTGTCCGACGAATATTGGTACTGGTATGAGAGCAAGCGTAATGTTACATTTACCTGGACTTACGATTATGAAGCGGATGAATAGAATCGCTCAAACGATAAATCGTTTTGGATTCACGATAAGAGGTATCTATGGTGAAGGTTCTCAAGTATACGGTCACATTTATCAAATTTCCAATCAACTGACACTTGGAAAAACAGAAGAAGAAATTATTGAAAGTTTAACTGAAGTAGTACAACAAATTATTAATGAAGAGATGCAAATTCGCGAACGACTAAGCAAGCATAATAAAATTGATACTTTAGATAGAGTATATCGTTCGTTAGGTATCTTAAAATATAGTAGACTAATATCTATGGAAGAAGCATCATTTAGATTAAGTGAAGTAAAATTAGGTATAGACTTAGACTATATTGATTTAGAAGACTTCAAATTTAATGAGTTGATGGTTGCAATTCAATCGCCATTCTTATTAGATGATGAAGATGATAGAACAGTTAACGAAAAAAGAGCAGATATATTAAGAGAACATATAAATTAGGAGGTCATGCTATGTTATTTGGTAGACTGACAGAACGTGCACAACGTGTATTGGCACATGCTCAAGAAGAAGCAATTCGCTTAAATCATTCAAATATAGGAACAGAACATTTACTTTTAGGTTTAATGAAAGAACCAGAAGGTATTGCAGCAAAAGTGTTGGAATCTTTTGATATTACTGAAGAAAAAGTAGTAACAGAAGTTGAAAAATTAATTGGCCACGGTCAAGAACAAATGGGTGCGTTACATTACACACCTCGTGCTAAAAAAGTTATTGAGTTATCAATGGATGAAGCAAGAAAATTACACCATAACTTCGTCGGCACAGAGCATATATTACTCGGCTTAATTAGAGAAAATGAAGGCGTGGCTGCACGTGTTTTTGCTAATTTAGACTTAAACATTACTAAAGCACGCGCTCAAGTAGTGAAAGCTTTAGGAAGTCCTGAAATGAGTAATAAAAATGCACAGGCAAATAAATCCAATAATACGCCAACGTTAGATAGCCTTGCACGTGATTTAACAGTAATTGCTAATGATGGCACACTAGATCCTGTCATTGGCAGAGATAAAGAAATCACGCGTGTGATTGAAGTATTGAGCAGACGTACTAAGAACAACCCAGTATTAATTGGGGAACCAGGTGTCGGTAAAACAGCAATTGCTGAAGGTTTAGCACTTGCAATTGTTAATAATGAAGTACCTGAAACACTTAAAGGTAAACGTGTGATGTCATTAGATATGGGAACAGTCGTTGCTGGTACGAAATATCGTGGTGAATTTGAAGAACGCTTGAAAAAAGTTATGGAAGAAATTCACCAAGCAGGTAACGTCATTCTTTTCATTGATGAGCTACACACATTAGTAGGTGCTGGTGGTGCAGAAGGTGCTATCGATGCATCAAATATCTTAAAACCAGCATTGGCACGTGGCGAACTACAATGTATCGGTGCGACTACACTAGATGAATACCGTAAAAATATTGAAAAAGATGCAGCGTTAGAACGTCGTTTCCAACCTGTTCAAGTAGATGAACCAACTGTTGAAGATACAATTGAAATCTTAAAAGGTTTACGTGATCGTTATGAAGCACATCATCGCATTAACATTTCTGATGAAGCTTTAGAATCAGCAGCGAAATTAAGTCATCGCTATGTATCTGATCGTTTCTTACCAGATAAAGCCATCGACTTAATTGATGAAGCAAGTTCAAAAGTAAGACTAAAAAGCCATACAACACCACCAAACTTAAAAGAGTTGGAACAAGAAATTGAACAAGTGAAAAATGAAAAAGATGCAGCTGTACATGCACAAGAATTTGAAAATGCAGCTAATTTACGTGATAAACAAACTAAATTAGAAAAACAATACGAAGAAGCAAACAATAATTGGAAAAATAGCCAAAACGGCGCGAACACATCCTTATCTGAAGAAGATATTGGTGAAGTTATCGCTGGTTGGACTGGCATTCCATTAACAAAAATTAATGAAACAGAATCTGATCGCTTGCTTAACTTGGAAGATACGTTGCATAAACGTGTTATTGGTCAAAAAGAAGCAGTGACATCAATCAGTAAAGCAGTGAGACGTGCAAGAGCTGGATTAAAAGATCCTAAAAGACCAATTGGTAGCTTTATCTTCTTAGGCCCTACAGGTGTCGGTAAAACAGAATTAGCACGTGCATTAGCAGAAACAATGTTTGGTGAAGATGATGCAATGATTCGTGTAGACATGAGTGAGTTCATGGAAAAACATGCTGTCAGCCGTTTAGTAGGAGCGCCTCCAGGCTATGTTGGTCATGATGATGGCGGTCAATTAACTGAAAAAGTAAGACGTAAACCATATTCAGTTATATTATTTGATGAAATCGAAAAAGCGCACCCTGATGTATTTAATATCTTGTTACAAGTATTAGATGACGGACATCTAACAGATACAAAAGGTCGTCAAGTAGACTTCCGTAATACTGTGATTATTATGACATCTAACGTTGGTGCCCAAGAATTACAAGATCAACGTTTTGCAGGATTTGGCGGCGCATCTGAAGGACAAGATTATGAATCAATCCGTAAGACAATGATGAAAGAATTGAAAAATGCTTTCCGTCCAGAATTCTTAAACCGTGTAGATGACATCATTGTATTCCACAAACTTTCTCAAGATGAATTGAAAGAAATTGTGACAATGATGGTAAATAAACTTACAGATCGTTTATCAGAACAAGATATCGACATTATCGTGTCTGATGCAGCTAAAGAACGCATCGCTAAAGAAGGATATGACCCAGAGTATGGTGCTAGACCACTGATTCGAGAAATTCAAAAAACAATTGAAGATAACTTGAGTGAGTTAATCTTAGATGGTAACCAAATCGAAGGTAAAAATGTCTATATCGATCATGACGGTAAAGAATATAAATATGATATTAAAGATAGAACAGAAGATAAAAAAGAAAAAGAAACTTCTGAATCATAAAATTAGATAAATATAGGTAATAGTGCCAACGCGTTTCTCAAGTATTTATATATAGCTTGAGAAACGCTTTTTTTATTAAGCAAATGTGATACAGTATGATGAAGAAATATGATGTTAACTTGTATCTAATTTGAATATCAAGAAAGTATATCTTTTTGATGGTGCTATAGACATAATAGTGTTATTTTAAAAAAATAGATTTTTGCAATATATTCATTTGTATATTACAATATAAAGCTATTTATTTAGCATATAAAATATCAAAATAAATCATTTGTAAATAAAATTTGTTTTTACATAAACATAGGTATAAAATAGATTTGTTCAATAAAGATGGAGGTGCAGTTTTGGCCAAAAAGAAAGTGGTTTTTGAATGTATGGCATGTGGTTACCAGTCGCCTAAATGGATGGGGAAATGTCCTAACTGTGGTGGATGGAATCAAATGGAAGAAATAATAGAACAGAAAACGACAAGCCCAAAACATGGTGTACGTAGTCGCGAAAATACTGCCAAAGTACAGAAGTTAAATGATATTAAGCATGAGACAACACCACGTATTAAAACGAATTCAGCAGAATTTAATCGAGTGCTTGGTGGCGGGGTTGTAAATGGTTCGCTTGTATTAATTGGTGGCGATCCAGGTATCGGTAAATCAACACTATTGTTACAAATATGTGCTGCATTATCACAAGATAAAAATGTTTTATATATAACTGGTGAAGAATCATTAAACCAAACAAAATTAAGAGCGGATCGATTAGATGAAGACTCAAGTAATTTAAATGTATTTGCAGAAACAGATTTAGAAGTGATACATGAGACAGTTAAACAATTGAAGCCTGATTTGCTTGTTGTAGATTCTATACAGACCATTTTCCACCCTGAAATCAGCTCTGCGCCCGGTTCGGTATCTCAGGTGAGGGAGAGTACACAGAGCTTGATGAATATAGCTAAACAACTAAATATTGCCACTTTTATTGTTGGTCATGTAACGAAAGAAGGTCAGATTGCAGGGCCTCGTCTGTTAGAACATATGGTAGATACGGTACTTTATTTTGAAGGTGATGAGCATCATGCTTATCGTATTTTAAGAGCGGTGAAAAACCGTTTTGGCTCTACGAATGAAATGGGTATTTTTGAAATGAAGCAGAGTGGATTAAAAGGTGTTAAAAACCCTTCAGAAATGTTTTTAGAAGAGCGTTCTACGAATGTTCCAGGTTCAACAATCGTGTCTACGATGGAAGGTACAAGACCATTATTAATTGAAGTTCAAGCCTTAGTAACACCAACAACCTTTAATAACCCTAGACGTATGGCTACAGGAATAGATCACAATCGTTTAAGTTTGTTGATGGCTGTATTAGAGAAAAAAGAGAATTATTTACTGCAACAACAAGATGCTTATATTAAAGTAGCTGGTGGCGTAAGATTAACAGAACCTGCTGTCGATTTAGGAATCATTGTTGCTACAGCCTCAAGTTTTAAAGATTTAACTGTAGATGGATTAGATTGTTTTATTGGTGAGGTTGGTTTAACCGGAGAAGTGAGACGTGTTTCTCGCATTGAACAACGTGTACAAGAAGCGGAAAAACTAGGTTTTAAACGCATTATTATTCCTGAATCTAATATTGGGGGCTGGGGATTTCCTAGCAATATCAAAGTCATTGGTGTGACAAATGTGCACGAGGCATTAAAATATGCCTTAACAAAACATTAATCAACAACATATATTTAAATGATTACATGGCTCATGTAATCAAAATAGCTTTCATGCGAAAGGAGCGTTAGCATTTGAACATGATAAGACTCATTGTAATCTTGTGCTATATTATACTGGGTGCAAGTTTAGGCGTGTATCTTATTCCAGAAATTATTGCAGATGCTGGTTTGAGTCATTTCATGCTACTTACAAATAATTATTTCAATGGGCTATTAGGGATTATACTATTTTTTGTAATCTTTGGATGGTTTATTAAAAAGGTAACTTTAGCAATGAAAGATCTAGAACAAATGATTATGCGTCAAAGTGCGATAGAAATATTGTTTGCCACAATTGGACTCATTATAGGGTTGCTTATTTCCGTAATGATATCATTTATTTTCCAAATTATTGGCAACAATGTGTTAAATCATTTTGTACCAATCATTGTTACAATCATATTGGGATATTTAGGTTTTCTATTTGGTTTACGTAAGCGTGATGAAATGCTTTTGTTTTTGCCAGAAAACATGACGCGTTCTATGGCTATGAACACACGAAATGCGATGCCAAAAGTGATTGATACGAGTGCAATTATAGATGGACGTATTCTAGATGTTTTAGAATGTGGTTTTGTAGATGGAGAAATCCTAATTCCGCAAGGTGTGATTAATGAACTGCAAGTCATTGCAGATGCGAACGATAGTGTGAAGAGAGAAAAAGGGCAAAGAGGCTTAGATATGCTAAATGCATTACATGATGCACAACACCCTACACGTATCATACAACCTACAAAATCACACAGTGATATAGATGCAATGTTAATTAAACTAGCGCTCCATTATAGAGCTCAAATTATAACTACAGATTTTAATTTAAATAAAGTTTGTCATATACAGGGGATTCAAGTACTAAATGTCAATGATTTATCAGAAGCCATTAAGCCAACGGTTCACCAAGGTGATCGACTTAACTTATTGTTAACTAAGATGGGCAAAGAAGCCGGACAAGCAGTGGGTTACTTAGAGGATGGTACAATGGTTGTCGTAGATAATGCTAAAAAACATATTGGTGAGCACGTTGATTTAGAAGTCGTCAGTTTATTACAAACATCTTCTGGACGCATTATTTTTGCGAAAAAAATATATTGAAATTGAAGTGAAGGTTTCATTTGAAATGTAGCAACAACAGTTACAGTTTCACATGAAACCTTTTTTAGCGTAAAACACTAAATAGAGAAGATGTAAAAGAATTCTTATATAAACAGTTAAATTTAAGCGCGGTAATATCATAATCAGCTTTAAAGTGCTACAATAGATAGCGAAATTGTATTACTATATTTAGAATTATACTGTTGAATTTAAAAACAAAGAAATGTTTGATTTTAATATAGTAATGCTTTAAAAAATGATGAGCTATGATATTATAAGTAAGCGAACAAGCAATATACTTTAAATGCTGAAACATTATTTTTTAATATGAACTTCATTGGAGTCGTGTTGACATAAGCGTTGTGTATTTTATGGGTAAACACAGTTAAGATGAAAAAAATAAAATTAAATCGTAAAAATTTTAAACAGGAGTGAACATAATGAGTAATCGTGTAAGAGTTAGATATGCACCAAGTCCAACAGGCTATTTGCATATTGGTAATGCAAGAACTGCATTATTTAACTATTTATTTGCTAAACATTATGATGGAGATTTTGTAATACGTATAGAAGATACGGATAGCAAACGTAATTTAGAAGACGGAGAATCATCACAATTCGATAACCTAAAATGGTTAGGTATTGATTGGGACGAATCAGTAGATAAAGATAAAGGTTATGGTCCTTACCGTCAGTCAGAACGCGCTGAAATATATAATCCACTTATCCAACAATTATTAGATGAAGATAAAGCATATAAATGTTATATGACAGAAGAAGAGTTAGAAGCAGAACGTGAACAACAAATTGCGCGTGGTGAAATGTCACGTTATGGTGGGAAACATGCACATTTAACTGAGGAAGAGCGCCAACAATTTGAAGCCGAAGGACGTAAACCATCTATTCGTTTTCGTGTTCCAAAAGATACATCTTATAAATTCGATGATATGGTTAAAGGTGAAATTTCATTTGACTCAAACAATATGGGAGATTGGGTAATTGTCAAAAAAGACGGTATACCAACATATAACTTTGCCGTAGCTGTTGATGATCATTACATGGAAATTTCAGACGTTATACGTGGTGACGACCATATCTCTAATACACCAAAACAATTAATGATTTATGACACATTTGGTTGGGAACCACCAAGATTTGCGCATATGTCATTGATTGTAAATGAAGAACGCAAAAAATTAAGTAAACGTGATGGCCAAATACTTCAATTTATTGAACAGTATAGAGATTTAGGTTACTTACCTGAAGCATTATTTAACTTTATTACATTGTTAGGTTGGTCTCCTGAAGGTGAAGATGAAATCTATTCTAAAGAAGAGTTCATCAAAATCTTCGACGAAAAACGTTTATCTAAATCACCTGCATTTTTTGATAAACAAAAATTAGCTTGGATTAACAACCAATATATGAAGCAAAAAGATACTGAAACAGTATTTGAACTTGCTTTCCCACATTTAGTTAAAGCGGAATTATTACCTGAAAACCCTTCTGAAGAAGATAAAGCATGGGGTCGTAAACTTATTGCACTTTATCAGAAAGAAATGAGTTATGCTGGCGAAATTGTTCCGTTATCTGAAATTTTCTTCAGAGATGAACAAACATTAGGTGAAGATGAGCAAGAAGTTATTGATGGTGAACAAGTTCCTGAACTTATGAACCATTTATATGGCAAATTAGAAGCTTTAGAACCTTTTGAAGCTGCTGAAATTAAAAAGACAATTAAAGAAGTTCAAAAAGAAACAGGCATCAAAGGTAAACAATTGTTTATGCCGATACGTGTAGCTGTAACTGGACAAATGCATGGACCAGAGCTACCAAATACAATTGAAGTTTTAGGTAAAGACAAAGTGTTGAACCGCTTAAAAAAATACGTTTAATGCATAGTGTGAATAAAAAGGCTTAAAGGTATAACACTTGAAAAATTACAATTTACCAACTATTATAATATGTGAATTGGCTAAAGGATTAGTATGCAATGGTATGTGTCAAGAGAGTGTGCGGTCGCTGTGAGCACAACACAAACATTGTTGAATGCACCTTTAGTTTGAAGAATTAAATAATGTAAATGAGTCAATATAAGTTGTATTACTACGTGATTGAGGAATCAGCTTATTAAAAAAGAGTGGAACCGTGCAAAGCACCTCTAACAATATGATGTTGGAGGTGCTTTTTTAATAAGGAGGTCGCAACCTTGTTTGAAATTTTGAAAAGAATCAAAGATGATGTAAATATGGTGTTTGAGCAAGACCCAGCAGCACGTACGACATTAGAAGTGGTTACATCTTATGCCGGAGTACATGCAGTGTGGAGTCATTTAATTGCAAATGCTTTATATAAAAAGAAAAAATATGTATTAGCAAGATTGATTTCTCAAATTACACGCTTCTTTACAGGGATAGAAATACATCCAGGCGCTCAAATTGGCAAGCGTTTATTTATTGATCACGGTATGGGCGTAGTGATAGGTGAAACATGTAGGATTGGTGATAATGTTACTATTTATCAAGGTGTTACTTTAGGTGGAACAGGTAAAGAAAAAGGAAAGCGTCATCCTGATATTGGAGACAATGTACTAATTGCAGCGGGAGCAAAAGTACTTGGTAATATTAAAATTAATTCAAATGTTAATATTGGCGCGAATTCCGTAGTGTTGAACTCGGTGCCTAGCTATTCTACAGTAGTCGGCATACCAGGACATATTGTAAAACAAGACGGAAGAAGAATCGGTAAAACATTTGACCATCGTAATTTACCTGACCCTATTTATGAGCAATTAAAACAATTAGAGAAACAACTTGAGAAAACAAGAAATGGAGAGATTCAAGATGATTACATTATATAATACACTTACACGTCAAAAAGAAACGTTTAAGTCAATAGAACCAGGTAAGGTTAAGATGTATGTTTGTGGACCAACTGTATATAATTACATTCATATTGGGAACGCAAGACCTGCAATTAACTATGATGTTGTTAGAAGATATCTTGAGTACCAAGGCTATGAAGTGATTTATGTTTCAAACTTTACGGACGTAGATGATAAATTAATAAAACGCTCCAAAGAATTAAATGAACCAGTAAATACAATAGCTAACCGCTATATCGATGCATTTTATGAAGATGTGGGCGCATTAAATGTCAAAAAAGCGACTTCAAATCCAAGAGTCATGAATCATATGGACGATATTATTAAGTTTATAGAAGAACTTATAGAAGAAGGATACGCTTATGAAAGTGGTGGCGATGTTTATTTCAGAACACGTAAATTTGAAGATTATGGTAAATTAAGCCATCAATCGTTGAATGATTTAAAAGTAGGTGCACGTATTGAGCAAGGGGAACAAAAAGAAGATGCACTCGATTTTACATTATGGAAACAGGCGAAACCAGATGAAATTAGTTGGGATAGTCCATTTGGCAAAGGTAGACCAGGCTGGCATATTGAATGTTCAGTGATGGCTTATCACGAGCTAGGGGCAACAATTGATATTCATGCGGGTGGTACAGACTTACAATTTCCACACCATGAAAATGAAATTGCTCAATCAGAAGCACATAACCATGCGCCATTCGCAAATTATTGGATGCATAATGGTTTCATCAACATAGATAATGAAAAAATGAGTAAGTCATTGGGCAATTTTGTCTTAGTGCATGACATTATTAAAGAAATCGATCCAGATGTCTTACGCTTTTTTATGATTAGTGTACATTATAGAAGCCCGATTAACTATAACATGGAGCTTGTTGGGGCAGCTAAAAGTGGATTAGAACGTATTCGTAATAGTTATCAATCCCTTGAAGAGCGAGAAGCAATTGCAACTAATATTGAAGCGCAAGACCAATATATTGATGAAATCAATCAAATATTAGATCAGTTTGAAACAGTTATGAATGATGATTTCAATACTGCTAATGCCATCACAGCTTGGTATGATTTATCAAAACTAGCGAATAAATATGTCTTGGAAAATACGACATCTACCAAAGTGATTGCACGTTTTAAAGAAGTTTATCAAATTTTCAGTGATGTTTTAGGTGTTCCTTTAAAAGCATCAAACAGTGATGAATTATTAGACGAAGATGTCGAAGCGCTCATTGAAGAACGAAATCATGCACGAAAAAATAAAGATTTTGCACGTGCAGACGAAATTCGTGACCAGTTAAAAGAACAAAATATTATTTTAGAAGATACGCCACAAGGTGTGAGATTCAAACGTGGGTAACATGAATAATAAGTTGTTAAATCCATTAACTTTAGCATATATGGGTGACGCCGTTTTAGATCAATTTGTAAGAGAATACATTATATTGAAGTTAAAAGCGAAACCCAATCGTCTACATCAAGAGGCTAAGCGTTATGTTTCTGCAAAAAGTCAGGCGCAATCACTTGAGTACTTATTTGAAAGTAACTGGTTTACAGATGAAGAATTAGATATCGTGCGTCGAGGCAGAAATGCTAAGAGTTATACTAAAGCCAAAAACACAGATATTCAAACCTATCGAAAAAGTTCAGGTTTAGAAGCAATCCTCGGATTTTTATATCTAGAAAAAAATCAAGAACGACTCACCTCGTTGCTTGAATGCATTGTAAAAAATGTAGATGAAAGGTAGTGAGACTTTGGAAGAGATTGTAATCGTAGGTCGTCATGCCGTAAAAGAAGCGATTGTTTCTGGGCATACAATTAATAAGGTTTTAATTCAGGATACAGTAAAAAAAGGACAAATCAATGATATTTTAAAAAAGGCAAATAGTAACAAAATCATTGTACAAGCAGTGCCAAAATCGAAATTAGATGGTTTGTCTGATGCACCTCACCAAGGTGTCGCTGCATACATTGCACCATATGAATATGCAGATTTTGATGCGTTTTTAGCACAACAAAAAGATAACGAAAAACTATCTACTGTTCTAATTTTGGATGGCTTAGAAGATCCCCATAATTTAGGATCAATTTTAAGAACTGCGGACGCTTCAGGTGTGGATGGCATCATTATTCCTAAAAGGCGGTCGGTTGCACTCACACAGACAGTTGCAAAAGCATCTACAGGTGCGATTGAACATGTACCTGTCATGCGTGTTACAAACTTAGCGAATACTATTGAAACATTAAAAGATCATGGTTATTGGGTAGTTGGTGCTGAAGCGGAAAATTCAACAGATTATCGTGAAATGGATGCCGGTATGCCATTAGCAATCGTTATCGGAAGTGAAGGCCAAGGTATGAGCCGACTTACAAAAGATAAATGCGACTTTTATATAAATATTCCGATGGTAGGGCATGTAAATAGTTTGAATGCCTCTGTTGCGGCAAGTTTAATGATGTATGAAGTCTACCGTAAACGTAATCAGATTGGAGAAAAACCATGAAGGATCGTTTCTTGATTATTGACGGTTATAATATGATTGGCCAATCACAAGATTTAAGTCAAATAGCCCAAGAAAATTTGGAAGAAGCACGTGATCAGCTACTAACTGCGATTGCAAATTATAATGCAGTCATAGCTGATGAGGTTGTTTGTGTGTTTGACGCTTACGAACAATCGGGCATGTCGTCAGAATATATGTATCATGGTGTGAAGATTGTCTTTACTAAAGAAAAAGAAACAGCAGACAGTTTTATAGAAAAATATGTGTATGATTTATATGACAAACATACAAGACACATCACAGTGGTAACAAGTGATATGAGTGAACAACATGCCATATTTGGTGCGGGTGCTTATCGTATCTCTTCAAGAGAGATGTGGAGAGACTTGAGAGAAAATGAAGTTTCGGTTTCAAAAAAGCTTGAAGGGTTCAATGAGCAGAAGCCACGGACGCGTATAGAGCTGTCCAATGAAATTTTGGAAGAATTTGAAAAAATCAGAAGGGGTAACAATCATAAATAAGAAGATTGTCCCCTTGCTTTTTTTACAGAGTACTTTGTATGCTAACTTTAACCTAATGAAAGGATTTAAAGTATGCTACAAAGAACAAACCATCAAGAACCAACATCAGTCTCAAAAAGCAAATGGCAAGATATTCATTTCTTAATCGATTTACTAGAGAAATTACAGCCACATATATTGAAATGTTTGAATCATTTTTCAATACATCCAGATGACAAAGAAGATCTACAACAAGAAATACTTTTTAAATTATTCAAAGCGTTAAGACAATTTGATTTTTCTAAAGAAATCCCATTGGTACATTATGTAAATCGCACTATCAAAAATGCCAAAAATGATTATATAAGAAAAAAATCAGCAGATTTAAGACGGCAAAGATTGTTAGAAAACGAAATGTTAATTAGTGTCCAAATGTTAAGGCAAACCCGACAAACGGATGAAATTATTTTAAGAAACGAAAAACTGACGATGCTGCATCAAAGAATTGAAAAATTAACAGAGCTAGAACAAGGCATTATAAATTATATTTTAAAGGACTATAAACCATCTGAAATTGCCTGCATTTTAAATCTAAATGTTAAAATAGTTTACAATACGATACATAGATGTAAACTGAAATTGAAGCGTGCATTTAACCCAAAGCGTCCGAATTAAAATCAGTGATTGATAGGTATTAATTGATTTTTGGGTTAATAGAAAGCAATGGTGGAAGATTGACAATTGACAGAGATGTTATGTATAGTAGATTGGTATTATAATGAGTAAGGTGAAGTAAAATGAAAAAAGTGCCATTAAGCTGTGAAACGTGTGGAAATAGAAATTATAATGTTCCTAAGCAAAGTAACCTTACATCAAGATTGACATTGAAGAAGTATTGTCCAAGATGTAACGCACATACAGTTCATAAAGAAGCAAAATAATGTCGGTATATTAGATTAAGTAATTGAGTAAATATAACCTTCCAATTTAGTTGTGAGTATTGTATTTGCTTAATTTGTCGTATGTATAAGCAAATGAGAAAATCGAATTAATACGGAGGTATTGCTAATGGCTAAAAAAGAAAATTTCTTTCAAGGCGTAAAGTCAGAAATGGAAAAGACAAGTTGGCCAACGAAAGAAGAATTATTTAAATATACTGTAATCGTTGTGGCAACGGTAGTATTTTTCTTAGCCTTCTTCTATGTCTTAGATTTAGGTATTGGTAGAGTTATAGAGTTAATTAAATAGATAGGAGTGACGACATGTCTGAGGAAGTTGGCGCAAAGCGTTGGTATGCTGTGCATACTTATTCTGGTTATGAGAACAAAGTTAAAAAGAATTTAGAAAAACGTGTGGAATCTATGAATATGACTGAACTGATATTCAGAGTGGTTATACCTGAAGAGGAAGAAACACAAGTTAAAGATGGCAAAGCTAAAACATTAACTAAAAAAACATTTCCTGGCTATGTATTAGTTGAATTAATCATGACTGATGAATCATGGTATATTGTCAGAAATACACCAGGTGTTACAGGATTTGTTGGTTCAGCAGGTGCTGGATCAAAACCGAATCCATTATTACCTGAAGAAGCACGTTTCATCTTGAAACAAATGGGCATGAAAGAAAAAACAATTGATGTTGAATTAAATTTAGGTGAGCAAGTTAAAATCAAATCAGGTCCATTTGCTAATCAAGTTGGTGAAGTTCAAGAAATTGAAGCGGATAAATTTAAATTGACAGTTCTTGTAGACATGTTTGGTAGAGAAACACCTGTTGAAGTAGAATTCGATCAAATTGAAAAATTATAATCATATGATACAGGTTGGATGGTCTATGTGTCATAGACCATTGAAACTGAATGAATGATTTAGTTTGAGGATTATTTGAGTGAATGCAAGTGCACAGGCACTTGCATAAGCAAGAAGTGTTACTTTATATGCATTAAACTCCCTAATCACTAAAGTGATTTAAATTAAAGAGTACCTGAGCTAAAGCCCATGCATTAAGAACCCCTAATCACTAAAGTGATAAGGGGTTCTATAAAAAAAGTTACACTTTACTCTTGCTTTATGATTTAAATAGATGTTATAATACTGTGGTCGCGCTCATAGAGCGTTCATTTCGTCACGAAATGTAGAAGAGTGGGAGGACAAAACTGAGTCCTGTGACCACATCACGATATCAAGGAGGTGCACATCGTGGCTAAAAAAGTAGAAAAAGTTGTTAAATTACAAATTCCTGCAGGTAAAGCAAACCCAGCACCACCAGTTGGTCCAGCATTAGGTCAAGCAGGTGTGAATATTATGGGATTCTGTAAGGAATTCAACGCACGTACACAAGAAGATGCAGGTTTAATTATTCCGGTAGAAATCAGTGTTTATGAAGATCGTTCATTTACATTCATTACAAAAACTCCACCGGCTCCAGTATTACTTAAAAAAGCAGCTGGCGTTGAAAAAGGTTCTGGCGAACCTAATAAAAACAAAGTTGCTACAGTAACTAAAGATCAAGTACGTGAAATTGCAAACCAAAAAATGCAAGATTTAAACGCTGCAGACGAAGAAGCAGCTATGCGTATTATCGAAGGTACTGCACGTAGTATGGGTATTACTGTTCAATAAAATTAAAATTAACTGAAAACATAGATTGACGATAAAGCAGATGACAGAAATGACAAACAGGATCAAAGCGTTCAATATTGTCGTAATAAGAGGGAAATTGTCATTTATTTAGGAAGTGTTTCCTGAGATGCAATACGATTAAAACCTCTCTGTTATCTGCTCTTAACTTGCAAAAGCGAGTAAATGTGGGAGGAAATTCCGCTAAAACCACTAAAGGAGGACATGAAATGGCTAAGAAAAGTAAAAGATTTCAAGAAGTAGCTAATAAAATTGATCGCCAAAAACACTATAGTGTTGAAGAAGCAGTTGAATTAGCTAAAGAAACAAGTATCGCTAACTTTGACGCATCAGTTGAAGTAGCATTCCGTTTAGGAATTGATACACGTAAAAATGATCAACAAATCCGTGGTGCAGTTGTACTTCCAAATGGTACAGGTAAATCACAACGTGTTTTGGTATTCGCAAAAGGAGACAAAGCAGCTGAAGCAGAAGCAGCAGGTGCTGATTTCGTTGGTGAAAGTGAATATGTTCAACAAATCCAACAAGGTTGGTTTGACTTTGACGTAGTAGTAGCTACACCTGACATGATGGGCGAAGTTGGTAAACTTGGTCGTGTATTAGGACCTAAAGGTTTAATGCCAAACCCTAAAACTGGTACTGTAACAATGGATGTTACAAAAGCAGTTGAAGAAATCAAAGCAGGTAAAGTAGAATATCGTGCTGAAAAAGCTGGTATTGTACATGCTTCAATTGGTAAAGTATCATTCGATACTGACAAACTTGTTGAAAACTTCAAAGCTTTACAAGATGTGTTAACTAAAGCGAAACCATCTTCAGCTAAAGGTACTTACTTCAAATCTGTTGCTGTTACAACAACAATGGGCCCTGGAGTAAAAGTTGATACTTCTAGCTTCAAACTTTAATCTTAAATATAAATGATGATAAGACTGGATGGATTGATTCAGTCTTATCTTTAAAAATATATTGACATACTGCATTTAACCAGTTATATTGGTTAATGTATTATTTTACCTAAGACAGTAGGAGTTAGTGATAACTTAAAAATAATCCTACCGAGGCTAAAATTGACTTGAACGTGAAGATTTTTAGATCTTTCAAGCACTTTTTGCCGCGGGTAGAAAGTGCTTTTTTTATTGAGATAAAGTTGTTAATTCATGTAATTAGCAGTTGTAATCAAGATTAAAAGCACCAAATAAAAAACTATGGAGGTGTCTAAATGTCTGCTATCATCGAAGCTAAAAAACAACAAGTTGATGTAATTGCTGAATCATTGAAAAATTCAGTATCTACTGTAATCGTTGACTATCGTGGTCTAACTGTTTCAGAAGTAACTGAATTACGTTCACAATTACGTGAAGCTGGCGTTGAATTCAAAGTATTAAAAAATACAATGGTTCGTCGTGCTGCTGATCAAGTTGGTTTAGAAGGTTTAAATGAACATTTAGTAGGTCCTACTGCAGTTGCTACTTCAACAGAAGATGTTGTTGCTCCAGCAAAAGTATTAGCAGGATTTGCTAAAGAACATAAAGCTTTAGAAATTAAAGTAGGTGTTATGGAAGGCAGTGTTATCTCTGCTGAAGAAGTTAACACAGTTGGTACATTACCATCACACGACGGTCTTGTTTCTATGCTTTTATCAGTATTACAAGCTCCAGTACGCAATTTCGCTTATGCAGTTAAAGCTGTTGGAGAAGATAAAGAACAAAACGAAGAAAGCGCTGAATAATTGCGCATAATAAACTAATAAAAATTAATGGAGGAATATTAAAATGGCTAATCAAGAACAAATCATTGAAACAATTAAAGAAATGTCAGTTTTAGAATTAAACGACTTAGTAAAAGCAATTGAAGAAGAATTTGGTGTAACTGCAGCAGCTCCAGTAGCAGCAGCAGGTGCAGCAGGTGGCGGAGACGCTGCTGAAGAAAAAACAGAATTTGATGTTGAATTAACATCAGCTGGATCATCTAAAATCAAAGTCGTTAAAGCTGTTAAAGAAGCTACTGGCTTAGGATTAAAAGATGCTAAAGAATTAGTTGACGGAGCTCCTAAAGTAATCAAAGAAGCTTTACCAACTGAAGAAGCTGAAAAACTTAAAGAAGCATTAGAAGAAGTTGGCGCTACAGTAGAATTAAAATAATTCTAGCTGGCTAACAGTTCATAATTATATATTGAAGGTTGTCCAAGCAGCTTAACACATTAGCTATTTCGATACGCTAATCTTAAATGTAATATGGATTGCCTGAAATCTTTGAGAAATGAAAACCCCGTTATCGATATAACGGGGTTTTATCTTATTTGACCTATCCTGAACGAATTATTTGTTACTACAAAATTTCGTTGAGGGTATAGTATTAATCTAAGGCGAATTAGATTAAAAGAGGTGTAGTCATGAGTCATTACTATGATGAAAATCCTGAAGTAGAAAGCGATGAACTTCCCTTTACGTATTCCTACAAAAGCTATGATTTAAAATTAGTTACTGATTCAGGTGTGTTTTCTAAAGGGAAAATAGACTTTGGTTCAGATTTATTAATCAATACATTTTTAAACGAAAATCCCCCGGGTCCTACTAAAAAAATTATAGATGTTGGTTGTGGTTATGGTCCGATTGGTTTGATGATTGCAAAAGTGTCTCCACACCATGAAATTACAATGGTTGATGTAAATCAGCGTGCGCTTTCTTTATCGATTAAAAATCAAAAGAAAAACCATCTAGAGAACGTCGACATCAAGGAAAGTGACGGGTTATCACAAGTAGAGAATGATGCTTTTGATTTTGTGCTAACTAATCCACCGATTAGAGCAGGAAAAAAGGTAGTTCACAGCATCTTAGCTGATGCGTATCATAAATTAAAAGTGAATGGCTCACTTTATGTTGTGATTCAAAAAAAACAAGGTATGCCATCCGCGAAGAAAAAAATGGAAGAAACATTTGGTAACGTAGAAGTATTAGAAAAGCGCAAAGGCTATTATATATTAAGAAGTGTTAAAGGTTGATTAAAAACCGCTGTTCTGATATAGTAATAGAATGTAAAAAATTATGTTCAATAAGTGTGTACTTTTACGTATAAATTAACAAAGTATATAAGGTGAAATAGAAAATGGTGTCATGAGTTATGCTACCGTTTTCTTTTTGTCTAATTATATTTGCTGATTTAGTAAAAGTAAACACGCAATTTTTGAGGGGTGAATCTGTTTGGCAGGTCAATTTGTCCAATATGGAAGACATCGTAAACGTAGAAACTATGCGAGAATTTCAGAGGTATTAGAATTACCGAATTTAATTGAGATTCAAACTAAGTCTTACGAGTGGTTCTTAGAAGAAGGTTTATATGAAATGTTTAGAGACATTTCACCGATTGAAGATTTCACAGGTAATCTGTCTTTAGAGTTTGTTGATTACAGACTTGGAGAATCAAAATATGATTTAGAAGAATCGAAAAACCGTGATACGACGTATTCTGCACCTCTACGTGTAAAAGTACGTCTAATCATTAAAGAAACAGGCGAAGTGAAAGAGCAAGAAGTGTTTATGGGTGATTTCCCATTAATGACAGATACAGGTACATTTGTGATTAATGGTGCTGAACGTGTTATCGTATCACAATTAGTTCGTTCACCATCCGTTTACTTTAATGAAAAATTAGATAAAAATGGTCGCACAAACTATGATGCAACAATTATCCCTAACCGTGGTGCATGGTTAGAGTATGAAACTGATGCTAAAGATGTAGTTTATGTACGTATTGATAGAACAAGAAAATTACCACTAACAGTATTATTAAGAGCTTTAGGCTTCTCAACAGATCAAGAAATTATTGATCTTTTAGGAGATAATGAGTACTTACGTAATACGTTAGAAAAAGATGGTACAGAAAATACTGATCAAGCATTATTAGAAATTTATGAGCGTTTACGCCCAGGTGAACCTCCTACAGTAGAAAATGCGAAAAGCTTATTATACTCTCGTTTCTTTGATCCGAAACGTTATGACTTAGCGAGTGTGGGTCGTTATAAAGCGAATAAAAAACTTCATTTAAAACACCGTTTATTCAATCAAAAATTAGCAGAACCAATTGTTAATGCTGAAACAGGTGAAATTGTAGCTGAAGAAGGTACTGTCTTAGATCGTCGTAATTTAGATGAAATCATGGATGTATTAGAATCTAATGCTAACAGTGAAGTTTTTGAACTTGAAGGTACTGTGATTGATGAACCAGTAGAAATTCAATCTATTAAAGTATATGTTCCTAATGATGAAGAAGGACGCACAACGACAGTTATTGGTAATGCGTTCCCTGATTCAGAAGTGAAATGTATTACACCAGCTGACATCATCGCATCAATGTCATATTTCTTTAATTTACTAAGTGGTATTGGATTCACAGATGATATTGACCATTTAGGTAATCGTCGTCTACGTTCAGTAGGGGAGTTACTACAAAACCAATTCCGTATTGGTTTATCAAGAATGGAACGTGTGGTACGTGAAAGAATGTCTATCCAAGATACAGATTCTATTACACCACAACAATTAATCAATATTCGTCCAGTCATTGCGTCAATTAAAGAATTCTTTGGTAGTTCTCAATTGTCACAATTCATGGACCAAGCCAATCCATTAGCAGAATTGACACATAAACGTCGTCTATCAGCATTAGGACCTGGTGGTTTAACACGTGAACGTGCTCAAATGGAAGTGCGTGACGTTCACTACTCTCACTATGGTCGTATGTGTCCAATCGAAACACCAGAGGGACCAAACATTGGTTTGATTAACTCATTATCAAGTTATGCACGTGTAAATGAATTTGGTTTCATTGAAACGCCATATCGTAAAGTAGATCTTGAAACAAATAGTATCACAGAACAAATTGATTATTTAACAGCTGATGAAGAAGATAGCTATGTTGTAGCACAAGCAAATTCTAAGTTAGATGAAAATGGTCGCTTCTTAGATGATGAAGTTGTTTGTCGTTTCCGTGGTAATAACACAGTTATGGCAAAAGAAAAAATGGACTACATGGATGTATCTCCTAAACAGGTTGTTTCTGCAGCAACAGCATGTATTCCATTCTTAGAAAACGATGACTCTAACCGTGCATTAATGGGTGCGAACATGCAACGTCAAGCAGTTCCATTGATGAATCCAGAATCACCTTTCGTAGGTACTGGTATGGAACACGTAGCAGCTCGTGACTCTGGTGCAGCAATTGTTGCTAAACACAAAGGCCGTGTTGAACACGTTGAATCTAATGAAATCCTTGTACGTCAACTTATCGAAGAAGATGGACAAGAATACGAAGGCGAAATTGATCGCTATCCATTAGCTAAATTCAAACGTTCAAACACAGGTACTTGTTATAACCAAAGACCAATCGTTGCTACAGGTGATGTCGTAACGAAAGGTGAAATTTTAGCCGATGGTCCTTCAATGGAACTTGGTGAAATGGCGTTAGGTAGAAACGTAGTTGTCGGTTTCATGACATGGGACGGTTACAACTATGAAGATGCTGTAATTATGAGTGAACGCCTAGTGAAAGATGACGTATATACTTCTATTCATATTGAGGAATATGAATCAGAAGCACGTGATACAAAACTAGGACCTGAAGAAATTACACGTGATATTCCTAACGTTTCAGATAGTGCGCTTAAAAACTTAGATGACCGTGGTATTGTATACGTAGGTGCTGAAGTTAATGATGGAGACATTTTAGTAGGTAAAGTAACGCCTAAAGGTGTAACAGAATTAACAGCAGAAGAACGCTTATTACATGCAATATTCGGTGAAAAAGCACGTGAAGTACGTGATACATCATTACGTGTTCCTCATGGTGCAGGCGGTATTGTTCTAGACGTTAAAGTCTTCAACCGTGAAGAAGGAGATGACACATTATCTCCAGGTGTAAACCAATTAGTACGTGTTTATATCGTTCAAAAACGTAAAATACATGTTGGTGACAAAATGTGTGGTCGTCACGGTAACAAAGGTGTTATTTCTAAGTTAGTTCCTGAAGAAGATATGCCTTATTTACCAGACGGTACACCAATTGACATCATGTTGAACCCATTAGGTGTTCCATCACGTATGAATATCGGACAAGTATTAGAGTTACATTTAGGTATGGCTGCTAAAAACTTAGGTATTCATGTTGCATCACCAGTATTTGATGGTGCGAGTGATGAAGATGTATGGTCAACGATTGAAGAAGCAGGTATGGCACGTGATGGTAAGACAGTATTATATGATGGACGTACGGGTGAACCATTCGATAACAGAATCTCAGTCGGCGTTATGTATATGCTGAAACTTGCACACATGGTTGACGATAAATTACATGCGCGTTCAACTGGACCATACTCACTTGTTACGCAACAACCACTAGGTGGTAAAGCACAATTTGGTGGACAACGTTTCGGTGAGATGGAGGTATGGGCACTTGAAGCTTATGGTGCTGCCTACACACTTCAAGAGATCTTAACTTATAAATCTGATGACACAGTAGGTCGTGTTAAAACATACGAATCTATTGTCAAAGGTGAAAATATTACTAAACCTGGCGTTCCTGAATCATTCAGAGTATTGATGAAAGAACTTCAAAGTTTAGGATTAGATGTTAAGATTATGGATGAGCATGACAATGAAATTGACATGCAAGATAACGAAGATGAAGATGCAGTAGAACGTAAAGTGGACCTTCAACAAAAAGAAGCGCCACAATCACAAAAAGAAATTACTGACTAATACAGATCGCATTTAAGTTTATAAAGAGATATACCATATTGAGGTGAAGTCGTCGTACTTGCCTCATTATGGGTTTATCTAATATTGATAAAGAGCAATCAATCAATTTGCACAGCTAATCTAAATTGAAGGAGGTAGGCTCCTTGATTGATGTAAATAATTTCCATTATATGAAAATAGGACTTGCTTCACCTGAAAAAATCCGTTCATGGTCTTTTGGTGAGGTTAAAAAGCCAGAAACAATTAACTATCGTACTTTAAAACCAGAAAAAGATGGTCTATTCTGTGAGAGAATTTTCGGACCTACAAAAGACTGGGAATGTAGTTGTGGTAAATACAAACGTGTACGCTATAAAGGTATGGTTTGTGATAGATGTGGAGTAGAAGTAACTAAATCTAAAGTGCGCCGTGAAAGAATGGGACACATTGAATTAGCTGCGCCAGTTTCACATATTTGGTACTTCAAAGGTATTCCAAGCCGCATGGGACTATTATTAGACATGTCACCAAGAGCATTAGAAGAAGTGATTTACTTTGCTTCTTATGTTGTTGTAAATCCAGGACCAACTGGTTTAGAGAAAAAGACATTACTATCTGAAGCAGAATTCAGAGAGTACTATGATAAATTCCCTGGTCAATTTACAGCTAAAATGGGTGCTGAAGGTATCAAAGAATTATTAGATGAAATTGATTTGGATACAGAATTAAAAGAATTACGTGATGAGTTAGAGTCTGCAACAGGACAAAGACTTACACGTGCGATTAAACGTTTAGAAGTTGTTGAATCATTCAGACATTCTGGTAACAATCCAGCTTGGATGGTATTAGACGTACTTCCAATTATTCCACCAGAAATCAGACCAATGGTTCAATTAGACGGTGGACGTTTTGCAACAAGTGATTTAAACGACTTATATCGTCGTGTTATCAACCGTAACAACCGTTTAAAACGTTTATTAGATTTAGGTGCGCCTGGCATCATCGTACAAAACGAAAAACGTATGTTACAAGAAGCAGTTGATGCACTCATCGATAATGGTCGTCGTGGTCGTCCAGTAACTGGACCAGGTAACCGCCCATTAAAATCACTTTCACATATGCTTAAAGGTAAACAAGGTCGTTTCCGTCAAAACTTATTAGGTAAACGTGTTGACTATTCAGGTCGTTCAGTTATCGCTGTTGGACCTAGCTTGAAGATGTATCAATGTGGCTTACCTAAAGAAATGGCTTTAGAACTATTTAAACCATTCATCATGAAAGAATTAGTTCAACGTGAAATTGCGACAAACATTAAAAATGCTAAAAGCAAGATTGAACGTATGGATGATGAAGTATGGGATGTATTAGAAGACGTAATTAAAGAACATCCAGTTCTTTTAAACCGTGCACCAACGCTGCATAGATTAGGTATTCAAGCATTTGAACCTACACTTGTAGAAGGCCGTGCCATTCGTCTACACCCACTTGCTACAACAGCTTATAACGCTGACTTTGATGGTGACCAAATGGCTGTTCACGTTCCATTATCTAAAGAAGCACAAGCAGAAGCACGCATGCTTATGCTTGCAGCACAAAACATCTTAAATCCTAAAGATGGTAAACCTGTTGTTACACCATCACAAGATATGGTATTAGGTAACTATTACCTTACTTTAGAACGTAAAGATGCTGTAAATACTGGTACAATTTATAATGATACAAACGAAGTGTTAAAAGCATACGCAAATGGTTATGTACATTTACACACACGTATAGGTGTGCATGCAAGTTCATTCAATAACCCAACATTTACAGAAGCGCAAAATCAAAAAATCTTAACAACATCTGTTGGTAAAGTTATCTTTAATGAAATCATTCCTGATTCATTTGCATACATTAACGAACCAACAAAATATAACCTTGAAAACAGTACGCCAGACAAATACTTTGTTTCTGCTACTGAATTAGGTGAGGGTGGATTAAAAGCATATTTTGATGAGCAACCACTTAGCGAACCATTCAACAAGAATTTCTTAGGAAATATCATTGCAGAAGTCTTCAATCGATTCAGCATCACAGATACATCTATGATGTTAGATAGAATGAAAGACTTAGGCTTCAAATTCTCTTCTAAAGCTGGTATCACTGTTGGTGTATCTGACATTGTGGTTTTACCAGATAAACAACAAATTTTAGATGAACATGAAAAACTAGTTGATAAAGTACAAAAACAATTCAACCGTGGTTTAATTACAGAATTTGAACGTTACAATGCAGTTGTTGAAATTTGGACTGATGCTAAAGACCAAATTCAAAACGAATTAATGGGTTCACTTGAAAAAACAAACCCAATCTTTATGATGAGTGACTCTGGTGCCCGTGGTAACGCATCTAACTTTACACAGTTAGCTGGTATGCGTGGGCTTATGGCTGCACCATCAGGTAAGATCATTGAATTACCAATCACTTCATCATTCCGTGAAGGTTTAACAGTGTTAGAATACTTTATCTCTACACATGGTGCGCGTAAAGGTCTTGCCGATACAGCACTTAAAACAGCGGACTCTGGTTATCTTACTCGTCGTCTGGTTGATGTGGCACAAGATGTTATCGTTCGTGAAGAAGACTGTGGTACTGACCGTGGTTTACTAGTATCTGATATTAAAGAAGGTACTGAAATGATCGAACCATTTAGCGAACGTATTGAAGGTCGTTATTCTAAAGAAACGATTCGTCATCCAGAAACAGATGAAGTTATCGTTCGTCCAGATGAGTTAGTAACAGCAGAAATTGCTAAGAAAATCACAGACGCTGGTATAGAAGAAATGTATATCCGTTCAGCATTTACATGTAACACACGTCATGGTGTATGTGAAAAATGTTATGGTAAAAACCTTGCTACTGGTGAAAAAGTTGAAGTTGGTGAAGCAGTTGGTACAATTGCTGCCCAATCAATCGGTGAACCAGGTACACAGCTTACAATGCGTACATTCCACACAGGTGGTGTAGCAGGTAGTGATATCACGCAAGGTCTTCCTCGTATCCAAGAGATTTTCGAGGCGCGTAACCCTAAAGGTCAAGCAGTCGTTACCGAAATTGAAGGTGTCGTAGATGACATTAGTGTTGCCAAAGACCGTCAACAAGAAATCGTCATCAAAGGTGCGAATGAAACGAAATCTTACTTGGCTTCAGGTACTTCAAGATTAAAAGTTGAAGTTGGCCAAAGTGTTCAACGTGGTGAAGCACTTACAGAAGGTTCTATTGAACCTAAGAACTTCTTATCTATATCTGGTTTAAATGCTACAGAAAGCTATTTATTAAAAGAAGTTCAAAAAGTTTACCGTATGCAAGGTGTTGAAATTGATGATAAACACGTTGAAGTTATGGTAAGACAAATGTTACGTAAAGTACGTATCATTGAAGCTGGAGATACGAAATTACTTCCAGGTGCACTTGTAGATATTCATAACTTTACAGATGCTAACCGTGAAGCGTTCAAAGAACGTAAACGTCCAGCAACATCTAAACCTGTATTACTAGGTATAACAAAAGCTTCTCTTGAAACAGAAAGCTTCTTATCAGCAGCATCATTCCAAGAAACAACACGTGTTCTTACAGATGCAGCTATCAAAGGTAAACGCGATAACTTACTTGGACTTAAAGAGAATGTTATTATCGGTAAGCTTATCCCAGCTGGTACAGGTATGAGACGTTACAGTGATGTACAGTATGATAAAGCGACACCTGAAGAAGTCGTTGAAGAGATTCAACCAACTGAAATCTAGTATAGCTTTTGAAATGTAAAATGGTTTATCATTCATTTGAAGTTGTATAAACATAGAGACATGTGTTGAGGTTGTAAGGCCCCATCACATGTCATATGTTTTAAGCGACTGACCATTTGATCTCGGGCGAAATAAAAGATTTGATGGTAACATTTAATCTTTATTTCGCTCTCTTATTTTTTTGTATATTTTCTGCAAAAAATGTTAATTAAAGTTGACTCCGCAGTGATTTTGATGTTATTATTATTAAGGTTGATGCAAGCAGAACTTTGGAGGATATTTAGATGTCTAATGAAAAAGTTGCACGCTTTAACAAACAACACTATGTTATTGGTCTTAAACAAACGCTGAAAGCTTTGAATAAAGATCAAGTGACATCATTGATTATCGCTAAAGACGTTGAAGTTCATCTGATGACTCGCGTGTTAAGTCAAATCAATCACAAAAACATATCTATCTCATTTTTCGAGAGCAAACAAGCTTTAGGAAAGTATGTAGGTATAAACGTTAATGCGACTGTTGTTGCATTATTGAAATGAGATTAGTAAGATTCTTTCTTACTAAATTTTATTTACCTTTAAAATGAACCACCTGGATGTGTGGGATTATAAAAGAAGAGAGGAGGACATATTTCATGCCAACTATTAATCAATTAGTACGTAAACCAAGACAAAGCAAATCAAAAAACTATGATTCACCAGCATTGAACAGAAACTACAACAGTAAAAAGAAAAAGTACACTAGCTTAAACTCACCACAAAAACGTGGTGTTTGTACACGTGTAGGTACAATGACACCTAAAAAACCTAACTCTGCGTTACGTAAATATGCTCGTGTGCGTTTGTCTAACAACATCGAAATCAACGCTTATATTCCTGGTATCGGACACAACTTACAAGAACACAGTGTTGTACTTGTACGTGGTGGACGTGTAAAAGACTTACCTGGTGTGCGTTACCACATCGTACGTGGTGCACTTGATACTTCAGGTGTTGACGGTCGTAGACAAGGTCGTTCATTATACGGAACTAAAAAACCTAAAAAATAAGGTTAAGATTGCGTAAATTTTCGTTATAAATAATGGAAATATATTATAATTAGGAAGGGAGGATTTATATTATGCCTCGTAAAGGATCAGTACCAAAAAGAGACGTATTACCAGATCCAATTCATAACTCAAAATTAGTTACTAAATTGATTAACAAAATTATGTTAGATGGTAAACGTGGAACAGCTCAAAAAATTCTTTATTCTGCATTTGAATTAGTTCAAGAACGCAGTGGTCGTGAAGCTATCGAAGTTTTCGAAGAAGCTATCGACAACATCATGCCAGTATTAGAAGTTAAAGCTCGTCGTGTAGGTGGCTCTAACTATCAAGTACCTGTAGAAGTTCGTCCAGAACGTCGTACTACTTTAGGCCTTCGTTGGTTAGTTAACTATTCACGTCTTCGTGGTGAAAAAACGATGGAAGAACGTTTAGCTAACGAAATTTTAGATGCTGCAAACAACACTGGTGGTGCAGTTAAGAAACGTGAAGACGTTCATAAAATGGCTGAAGCTAACAAAGCCTTCGCTCACTATCGTTGGTAGGATAGTAGGTTTTTCCCTGAGCATGTTCCACACTGATAGTTTACTATCTAGGTGCATGCTTAGGGCATCGCCATATTTATAGTATTTATTCGCAGTTATACTGGAAGGAGAAAAATACATGGCTAGAGATTTTAGTTTAGAAAGAACTCGTAATATCGGTATCATGGCTCACATCGATGCTGGTAAAACAACTACGACTGAACGTATTCTTTACTATACTGGACGTATCCATAAAATTGGTGAAACTCATGAAGGAGCTTCACAAATGGACTGGATGGAACAGGAGCAAGACCGCGGTATCACAATCACATCAGCTGCAACAACAGCTTCATGGGATGATCACCGTGTAAATATCATCGATACACCAGGACACGTAGACTTCACTGTTGAAGTTGAACGTTCATTACGTGTACTTGATGGTGCGGTAACAGTACTTGATGCGCAATCAGGTGTTGAACCTCAAACTGAAACAGTTTGGCGTCAAGCAACAACTTACAGCGTTCCTCGTATTGTTTTCGTAAACAAAATGGACAAATTAGGTGCTAACTTTGAATATGCTGTAAGCACAATTCATGATCGCCTACAAGCGAATGCACAACCAATCCAATTACCAATTGGTGCGGAAGATGAATTTGAAGCAATCATCGACTTAGTTGAAATGAAATGTTTCAAATACAACAATGACTTAGGAACTGAAATTGAAGAAATTGAAATTCCTGAAGATCAAAAAGAAAGAGCTGAAGAAGCTCGCGCAACACTTATTGAAGCAGTAGCTGAAACAAGTGATGAATTAATGGAAAAATATCTTGGTGACGAAGAAATTACTGTAGCTGAATTAAAAGACGCTATTCGTGAAGCAACTAATAATATTGAATTCTACCCAGTTCTTGTTGGTACTGCCTTCAAAAACAAAGGTGTTCAATTAATGCTTAACGCAGTAATTGATTATTTACCATCACCATTAGATGTTAAACCAATCGTCGGCCACCGTGCTGATGATCCAGAAGAAGAAGTTATCGCAAAAGCAGATGACAGTGCTGAGTTCGCTGCGTTAGCGTTCAAAGTAATGACTGACCCTTATGTTGGTAAGTTAACATTCTTCCGTGTGTACTCAGGTACATTAACATCAGGTTCTTATGTTAAAAACTCTACGAAGAATAAACGTGAACGTGTAGGTCGTTTACTACAAATGCACGCTAACTCTCGTCAAGAGCTTAACACAGTTTACTCAGGAGATATCGCTGCTGCGGTAGGTCTGAAAGAAACTGGTACTGGTGATACTTTATGTGGTGAGAAAAATGACATTATCTTGGAATCAATGGACTTCCCAGAACCTGTTATTCACCTATCAGTTGAACCAAAATCTAAAGCTGACCAAGACAAAATGACTACAGCTTTAGTTAAGTTACAAGAAGAAGACCCAACATTCCATGCACACACTGACGAAGAAACTGGACAAGTTATCATCGGTGGTATGGGTGAGCTTCACTTAGACATCTTAGTTGACCGTATGAAAAAAGAATTTAACGTTGAATGTAATGTTGGTGCGCCAATGGTTTCATACCGTGAAACATTTAAGCAATCAGCACAAGTTCAAGGTAAATTCGCGCGTCAATCTGGTGGTCGTGGACAATATGGTGACGTTAAAATTGAATTCGAACCAAACGAAACAGGTGGCGGTTTCGAATTCGAAAACGCTATCGTTGGTGGTGTAGTTCCTCGTGAATACATTCCATCAGTTGAAGCTGGACTTAAAGATGCTATGGAAAACGGTGTATTAGCTGGTTATCCATTAATTGATGTTAAAGCTAAATTATTTGATGGTTCATACCATGATGTCGATTCATCAGAAATGGCCTTCAAAATTGCTGCATCATTAGCACTTAAAGAAGCTGCTAAAAAATGTGAACCTGTTATCTTAGAACCAATGATGAAAGTAACAATTGAAATGCCTGAAGAATACATGGGTGACATCATGGGTGACGTAACATCTCGTCGTGGACGTGTTGATGGTATGGAACCTCGTGGTAATGCACAAGTTGTAAATGCCTTTGTACCACTTTCAGAAATGTTCGGTTATGCAACATCATTACGTTCTAATACACAAGGTCGTGGAACATACACTATGTACTTCGATCACTATGCAGAAGTTCCAAAATCAATTTCTGAAGAAATTATCAAGAAAAACACTGGTAATAAATCAGCTGAATAATTAAACTTGTATTGTGCAGTGACAGTCTGTACAATACATGTAAAGCATAATTATATGGCTTACAGTTTTATTGATTGATTTTTTAGGGAAAATGCATTATAAAGGTACTGTATGGTACTTTTAACCTAAATAAATCATCTTCTCATGATGGTGAGAAACTGTCATGAGAGATAAATTTAACAATTAATTTTCTAACGAATAGGAGAGATTTTATAATGGCTAAAGAAAAATTCGATCGCTCAAAAGAACATGCCAATATTGGTACAATCGGACACGTTGACCATGGTAAAACTACTTTAACAGCTGCTATCGCAACTGTTTTAGCAAAAAATGGTGACTCTGTTGCACAATCATACGACATGATTGATAACGCTCCAGAAGAAAAAGAACGTGGTATCACAATCAATACTTCACACATCGAGTATACAACTGAAAAACGTCACTATGCTCACGTTGACTGCCCAGGACACGCTGACTATGTTAAAAACATGATCACTGGTGCTGCTCAAATGGACGGAGCTATCTTAGTAGTATCTGCTGCTGATGGCCCAATGCCACAAACTCGTGAACATATCCTTTTATCACGTAACGTTGGTGTTCCAGCATTAGTTGTATTCTTAAACAAAGTTGACATGGTTGACGATGAAGAATTATTAGAATTAGTAGAAATGGAAGTTCGTGACTTATTAAGCGAATATGACTTCCCAGGTGACGATGTACCTGTAATCTCTGGTTCAGCATTAAAAGCACTTGAAGGCGACGCTGACTATGAGCAAAAAATCTTAGACTTAATGCAAGCTGTTGATGACTTCATTCCAACACCAGAACGTGATTCTGACAAACCATTCATGATGCCAGTTGAGGACGTATTCTCAATCACTGGTCGTGGTACTGTTGCTACAGGCCGTGTTGAACGTGGTCAAATCAAAGTCGGTGAAGAAGTTGAAATCATCGGTATGCAAGAAGATTCAAGCAAAACAACTGTTACTGGTGTAGAAATGTTCCGTAAATTATTAGACTACGCTGAAGCTGGTGACAACATTGGTGCGTTATTACGTGGTGTTGCACGTGAAGACATCCAACGTGGTCAAGTTTTAGCTGCTCCTGGTTCAATTACACCACATACAAACTTTAAAGCGGAAGTTTACGTTTTATCAAAAGATGAAGGTGGCCGTCATACGCCATTCTTCAGTAACTACCGCCCACAATTCTATTTCCGTACTACTGACGTAACAGGTGTTGTTACTTTACCAGAAGGTACTGAAATGGTTATGCCTGGCGACAACGTAGAAATGGAAGTTGAATTAATTTCTCCAATCGCTATCGAAGACGGTACACGTTTCTCTATCCGTGAAGGTGGACGTACTGTTGGATCAGGCGTTGTAACTGAAATCTACAAATAAGATATTTTATCTTGATATAGATTTGAAGAGTCTCCAATTTTTGGAGGCTCTTTTTTATATTCGTGTTAATCTTTTTTAACTATTTATTAGAACAAATGAGGTCACCGTTCAAAAATTGAAATCTTTGGTTATAGAAAACGCCTTAGGCATTAAAAGCCTAAGGCGTTATTACATTTTCTAACTCTAATATTTTTAAAAACTGGCTGGCACTATATTTTAACGCTTTTTCATCAAGATTAAAATACGGACTATGATGTGGGTGTGTGGTACCTTTTTCAGGATTGCCGCAACCTGTTAAAAAGAATGCGCCAGGACGTACTTTTTGATAATGTGAAAAGTCTTCGCCAATCATCATTAATTCTGATTCGTTAAATCTTAAATTCATATCATTTGTAGCTTGTTTAACAATATCAAAACATTTTGGATTATTATGGACAGGTAAATAGCCTTTGATATAATCAAAATCATAAGTGATGTCGTTCGCAACAGCTAAGCCTTGTAAGAGCTTATCCATTTTGTGCATCACATGTGCTTGTACTTCTGTATCGAAAGTACGCACGGTGCCTTTACAAAATGCTACATCTGGAATGACATTATCTGCTGAACCAGACTGTACCATACCGAAGCTAATAACGGCTTGTTTTACGGGATCTATTGTTCTAGAAACAATCTTTTGTGCACTAATGATAAATTCAGCCATAATAACCACTGGATCGATTGTTTCGTGTGGTTTTGCACCGTGCCCACCTTGACCATGAATTGTTACATTGAATTCATCAGGAGAAGCCATCATTGCACCAGGACGAGAATAAATTGTGCCCGTAGGATAGCCACTCCACAAATGGTTTCCATATACTCTATCTACATTTTGTAAGCAACCATCATCAATCATTTCTTGTGAGCCACCCGGCATAATTTCCTCACCGTATTGGAAAATCAGTACGACATCACCATTTAATTTGTTTTTATGTGCTTCAATTATTTCAGCAACCGCTAATAATGTTGCGGTATGGCCATCATGTCCACATGCATGCATCGCACCAGGATTTTTAGACTTGTAATCCACCTCTGTTAATTCATTGATCGGTAAAGCATCAAAATCAGCACGCAATGCAATCGTTGGACCGTCTCCTTGTCCGCTAAATGTTGCGACGATGCCATTTCGTCCGACGGGTGAACGTACTTCACATGATAGTTGGCTGAGTTGATTTAGGATGTAGTCACGTGTGTGATACTCCTCAAATGATAATTCAGGATATTGATGCAAATAGCGACGAATTTGAATCATTCTGTTTTCCTTTTCTCTTGCTAGTTGAAACCAATCAAACAACTTCAACCCTTCTTCCTTAAAATGATTATTCTATTATATCATTTTAAATGACTTTACTGTAGAGACAATTATTATGACTTTAATTAAATTGCAGAAAACGCTTTAACGATTCGTGGGATTCTACTTTCCTGATACAAGAAAATGGGTTATGATAAGATTAAATAGTAGATAACTCAAAGGGGGATTTTCAGTGGTACAGTCATTACATGGCTTTTTAGATGAAAATATTCAGTATTTGAAAGAAAATGGACTTTATAACGAAATTGATACAATTGAAGGTGCGAATGGACCAGAGATTAAGATTAACGGGAAAAATTATGTCAATTTATCTTCAAATAACTATTTAGGACTTGCAACAGATGAAGATTTAAAACAAGCTGCTAAGGATGCTATTGATACACATGGTGTAGGTGCAGGTGCAGTAAGATCTATTAATGGTACATTAGACCTTCATGATGAATTGGAAGAAACACTTGCGAAATTTAAAGGTACAGAAGCTGCAATTGCATACCAATCAGGTTTTAATTGTAATATGGCAGCAATTTCAGCTGTTATGAATAAAAATGATGCTATTCTATCAGACGAATTAAACCACGCATCAATTATTGATGGATGTCGCTTATCTAAAGCGAAAATCATTCGTGTCAATCATTCAGATATGGATGATTTACGTGCTAAGGCAAAAGAAGCTGTTGAATCTGGACAATACAATAAAGTAATGTATATTACTGACGGTGTATTTAGTATGGATGGCGATGTTGCCAAATTACCAGAAATCGTAGAAATTGCAGAAGAGTTCGGTTTAATCACATATGTTGATGACGCACATGGCTCTGGTGTCATGGGTAATGGTGCAGGTACAGTGAAACATTTTGGCCTTCAAGACAAAATTGATTTCCAAATCGGTACATTATCTAAAGCGATTGGTGTTGTAGGTGGCTATGTAGCTGGTACACAATCATTAATCGATTGGTTGAAAGCACAATCAAGACCATTCTTATTCTCAACATCACTAGCGCCTGGTGATACAAAAGCCATCACTGAAGCTGTTAAGAAATTAATGGCATCAACAGAATTACACGATAAACTTTGGGAAAATGGTAATTACTTAAAAGATGGACTGAAAAAATTAGGTTTTGACATTGGTAATTCTGAATCACCAATTACACCAGTAATCATAGGTGACGAAAAAGAAACACAAGCATTTAGTAGTCGCTTAAAAGATGAAGGTATATATGTGAAATCTATCGTCTTTCCGACAGTGCCAAAAGGTACAGGTCGTGTTCGTAATATGCCTACAGCTGCACATACAAAAGAAATGCTTGATCAAGCATTAGCGGCATATGAAAAAGTAGGTAAAGAACTAGGTACAATTTAACGCTAACTAGCTAGATATTAAACGAATATAAATGAAGCAACAAACTGCTAGACCGCTTATGTCCTATTTGTATGGGTATGAGTTGTCTAGCTTTTTTGATATTAATCATTTTAATAGGGTATAGGTTTAACACTTATGAAAACATATACATAAATTACAATTTTTCTTGGGTTTAGGGTGATACAATAACAAAACTGATATTATTAAGAGGAAACTCTGGCAGTGGTAAAACGACCATTGCCCATAAATTGCAAAACACGTTAGGCAATGGTGTCATGCTCGTGGGTCAAGATGCAATAAGACGCCATATGTTAAATGTTCCTGATAGCCCTGGGAATTTATCAATTGAGCTAATAAAACACATTACTGCATATGGTATAGCGCATTGTGAATATGTTATTTTAGAAGGTATTTTCAATAAAGAAAAATATGGTAATATGTTACAGGGCATTATTTCAAGTGCTCATATTAAAAGTTATATTTATTATTTTGACTTACCTTATGCAGAAACTGTGAGAAGACATCACTCAAAAGCATATACCAATTTTAGTGCAGAAAAACTTGCAAGCTGGTTTGTTGAAAAAGATACATTAAATGTAAAAAATGAGAAATTGATTCCTGAAACGATGACACAAAATGATATACTCACGATGATCTTGAATGACCTAAATAATGAGTGAAAATCGTCATTAGCATCAGTTCATATTTTTAATAAATTAAAAGGTTGATTTTATGCCAAATGATGTTATAGTTTTGGGTGCTGACGCCTTATGTTAAGGGGTTTTTGAATGAAAAATAATTTAGGGTTGCAATTCACCACACAACGGCTTATCATTAGACCGTTAGAAGAAAATGATTATGAATCATGGTTGTCAGGATTTGTTAATCGTCATCCTGCGCAATACAAGCATGATAAGGGCCAAGTTGATATGTCAGATGCCACAGAACCATGGTTTGCAGCAATGGTTTCAAAGCATCAACAAGCTATTAAAGATGATGATTTGTATATATTCGGCATCTTTGATAAAACAGGACGTCATCTTGGCATGCTTAATATTAAAAATTTAAGCCGAGACCAATTTCAATGGGCTGAAATCGGTTATTTTATCCATAATCAATACTGGCATCAAGGGTATGCTTATGAAGCTTTAATAGAACTTGTGAAACAAACGAAAGAAACATTAAAGTTTCATAGAATAGAAGCACATATCAATTTGGATAATCAACCTTCTATTCAGTTAATTGAAAAATTAGGTTTTGAGTTTGAATGTATTCGAAAAGGATTTATTTTCGAACAAGGACAATGGACTGACAACTACGTGTATTATCTCAATACACATGACGAACCAATGGGATAGTAAATAAAAGGAAGGAGTGTCAACATGGTTGAATTTAGAGAGTTAACAATGGCTGACGAAACATTATATTGTGATTATATGAAAGAATGGATAGATCACGATGAAAAGGTAGTGCCTGAGATTACGAATATTACCAAGTATAATAATTTTGAAGAAATTGTTCATGCATTAGCAGACAACAAATCTAATGATGAAACAGTAGATAATACGACATTGTTTTTAATTGACGATGATAAGATTATTGGTGCTGCCAATATTCGCCATAATTTGAATGAAAAGCTAAAAATCATTGGCGGCCATGTTGGCTACGGTATTCGTAAGAGCTACCGAGGTAAAGGCTTTGGTAACAAAATCTTGAAAAAGTCATTAGATTATTTATCACGCATTGGTGTACAAGAAGCATTGATTACCTGTAAAAAAGATAATGAAGCCTCTGCAGCTGTCATCTTACACAATGGTGGAGAAGAAATAGAATCTTCAACATTAGATGATGGCACAATTGTCCGTCGCTTCCAGATAGAAATCGCATAAAAGAACATAATTATTAAAAGTTGCCAAGTAAGATATTGGCAACTTTTTTTATGCCTAAAATATTAAAAAATTGAAAAACTAATTCAAAAATGTAATATAACATAGATATAAATAAAATAATAATGTATAATTAGCAGAGTTTAGTTTATTTCGAAAATAACTTTTATTAAATTTAGGGAATTTTTAAAAGTAAAAAGATTAGGGAACGAAAGGTGAGAAAATGAATATTAATATATTGGGATACAATATCTTTGCCAAAGGAGGCACATCAAGAAGCAACATAAATTTAATAAAATCATTTTTGAAGAATGGTAATAATGTGAATTACTTTAATATATTAGATTTTGAAAGTGATGATATTACTCGTTTAATTATACATGAAGGCATAAATAGTAGTAATGTTCAGTTTTATAAATTTGATGATTTTATTAAAATTGCAACAGGAGATTTACTAATTATCACTAGAGAAGAATTATTTATTTATGCCAAAGAGATTAAGCAAAAAAACAAAAAGATTAAAATAATTGGTGAAATCCATGGCCCATTAGAGTATATAGATGACTCACTTGATTTAGGTTTAGAATATATTGATAGTATAAGAGTAAGTACTGATACTATAAAAGAAAAATTTATAGAGAAATACAAATATTATTCAGTTTTTTCTCAGTATGTGAATGCTGAACATATTGATCTCAAGAAAAAACCTATAAATACAAAAAGAAACTTTTTAATAAAAGCAAGGTTTGAAGATAATATTAAAGATATTTCTTATGTAATAAAATTAATAAACTATATAGTAAAAAACACGAGTAGAAATGATATACAACTGTATATAATAGGCTACGGCCCGTCAGAATTATTGTATAAGAATTTAGTTAAATATTATAATTTACAAAATAATGTTCATATTAATGAAAAAGAACCACTTAATTATATATACATTTCATCTTCGCCATATGAAACGTTAGGCTATTCAATATTAGAAACATTAGCTAGAGGTAATAGAGCACTTATTTATCCTGGTGATGATAATGTTTTAGAAGAAGTATATTCACAGTATAATGGTATTGAATTTCTGGAAAAGAACATTCGAAAAGATAGCGTGTTAATCACTTCAATATTAGACAGTAAATATACCAAGACAGCTCGAGAAGAAGATGTTCAGAAATTAAAAACCACATTTCTAAATTCAAATTATAGCAATGATTACGTTAATAATTTTAAAAATATTACCAATAGTAAAAATATGTCAAAAGAATTTTTCTTCAAAAATAAATATGGGGAAAAATTTGTGCTTAAATCAAGAGAAAAGAATGAATTAAAAAAATTAAACAAGAAAAAAGAACAATTTAAAAAAATGAAAGCTTTACCTATTTTAAACAAAATTTTTTCAAATAAGTATTTGAATAACAAATTAAAAGAACGTTATAAACGAAAAGAAACGACTTTGTATAAACAAAAGCTAAATGAAATCATTCCTCAAGAAAATAAAGTGTTCATTGAATCATTCCATGGTAATAATTTTAGCGGTGACCCAAAGTATTTAGCTTTAGGCATTAAAAAAACTATAAAGATAAAGAAATTTTTGTAAGTTCTACTAACTCACTTGTAGATATAGAAATTAGAAATCATGGATTTAAGCCGGTCAGATTTGGAAGTAGAGATTATATAGAAAAATTTAGAATGTCTAAATATATATTTATAAATGGTAACTCATGGGATAGAGTATATAAACATGAGGATCAAGTGTTTATTCAAACATGGCATGGTTTTCCTCTTAAAAAAATGGTTAGTGATTTGGGTGATGAAAAAGAAAGAAATTATCAGTTATCACAATTTAAACCAAGAATGTATAAATGGGATTATCTGATTACATCTTCAAATATAAATAGTATGCTGTTAAGTTCTGCATTTCAATTACACGATAATAACGAATTGAAAATATTGGAATATGGAGCTCCTAAAAATGAATATTTACTAAAATTTCAAACAGATGAAGAATGGAGAAGGTTACAAAGAAAATACCTATCCATGCAAGATTCGAATAAAAAATATATTTTATACTGTCCTACTTGGCGAAAGCACAAACGTAGTCAAGTGACTAGCATTGATTTAAAGCAATTATTAGCCTATTTACCAAATGAATATGAGATTATAGTTAAGCTACATCCAAATGAAAGTTCGTTAAGACCTCAATATAATAATTTAGATCATAGAATACATTGCTTTTATAATGAATTTGTAGATATACAAGAACTATACATTCTTTCAGATATTATGATTAGAGATTATTCATCAACAATTTTTGATTTTGCACATTTAAATAAACCAATATTGTTATTGCAGGAAGACACAGAAGATTATAACAATAGTGTTGGCTTTTATTTCAATATATTTGAATTAGGTGATTTTCCGATTGCATCATTAAATGAGTATAAATTAGCTTTACAGATAAAAAATATTAAAAAGATTGATTACTCTAAATTAATTAATAGGTTAATGAGTTTAGACAGTGATGATAGTACCTATAAAATATTAAACGAAATATTTTATAAGTAAAAATTAAATAAAAGGAATTGAACTTATGGATAATGGTTATATATATAAATTGAATGAAGAAATAATCTTTAATGGTGAGAAACGAATACTAATTGATACAGAAAGTAAATTTAATTATATAGAAATGGCAAGAAAAAATAATGAAATACATGCAAAGTACAAAGAATTATTAAAAAACGATTATATTTTATATTTTCATCAAGGTACAATATCAAAATTTTATAAAAGAACACATGCTGAGGAATTATTTCAGAGGAAAGATTTAATAAAATTCAACGAAATTTTTTATACTTTGGATAAACCTATAGATAGAAAAGTAAATAATGAAGTTCCTAAAAAACTTTTAGTAATATTTACTTGTATGCCAAATTTAAGTGATTATGATAGCTCGTTAATGCCTAAGAGAATGTTTCCAAAGTTTTTTAATGGAATAGAAAGAAATCTGGTTAAAAATGTATATACAATGAGAATAATGGATCTAAATGTGTCACATGGTTCACATTATATCAGTACATCAAACTATCCTGATTATGAAAAAGATATCCAGCTTTCAATTTTAAATTTAATAAAAAAATTGGATATAAAAAAAGAAAATGTTGTTCTTTATGGAGGATCTAAAGGTGGTACAGGTGCACTTTATCATGGAGCAGCGCTTGACTTGAAAACTTTAGCTGTTGATCCAATAGTAAATATTGGTGGGGCACTAGAACAAAATGATAGAAGGTTTATGAAGGGTTTGAGACAGGAAGATTTAGTACCGATAATTAATACAAGCTTAAAAGAAAGTAATCATTTTGAAAAACATATTATTTGTTGTGAAAATGTAAAATTATATTATGATCAAACAAATAGAATAGAAGAAAATCTAATAAATAAAATACGTATGAAAGATAATATGATTGTAAATCATCCTGATGTTTCAAGAAATAGTGTTCCTGAACAATTGATGTTACTAAATAAAATGTTACTAAATAAAAAATTCGATTAACTAAAAAAGCAAGTTTCATATTTGAAACTTGCTTTTTTATAATTTTTTTTAAACTAATTTTAAAAGTAAAGTAAAAATTCATATTTATGAAAACGCCAACATGAAATAAAAGACTTCGCAAAAAATTTCAAGTATAATTGTTTTTAATACTAGGTATTAATTTTAAAAAAGAAGTGAGGTTATAACATGTCAAAGGTCATTCAAGATATACATACAGCGTTTGAGCATTTAGATGATGGCATGACAGTGCTCGCCGGTGGTTTTGGACTATGCGGGATACCAGAGCATGCTATTGAAGCAATTCGGACAAAAGGTACAAAAGGGTTAACCGTAGTGAGTAATAACTGTGGTGTTGATGATTTTGGACTAGGTCGCTTACTAGAGAAAAAACAAATAGATAAAATGGTCAGCTCATATGTTGGTGAAAATAAAATATTTGAACAACAGCTGATTAATGGTGAGTTAGATGTAGCACTTACACCACAAGGTACGTTAGCTGAAAAACTACGTGCAGGAGGTGCGGGTATTCCAGCATTTTACACCAAAACAGGTGTGGGTACTTTAATTGCTGAAGGTAAAGAAACACGTGAATTTGACGGTGAAACGTACATTATGGAACGTGCCATTACAGGTGATTTTGGTATTGTGAAAGCTCAAAAAGCAGATACATTTGGTAATTTAGTATTTGAAAAAACAGCGCGTAATTTTAATCCTTTATGTGCCATGGCAGCTAAAACTACTGTCGTTGAAGTAGAAGAAATTGTTGAATTAGGTGAAATTGATCCAGATGATGTACATCTATCAGGTGTATATGTGGATTATATCTATCTAGGCAAGCATTTTGAAAAACGTATAGAAAAACGTACAGTGAAGGAGGCATAACATGGATAAACAAACACAGCGTAAGAAGATTATTCAACGTGCAGCACAAGAAATTCAAAGTGATATGGTGATTAATTTAGGTATTGGTATGCCAACGCTTGTAGCAAATGAGCTCAATGATCATGTGGAAAATGTTTTTTTCCAATCTGAAAATGGTTTGCTTGGTATTGGTCCATATCCTACTGAAGATGAGGTTGATCCTGACTTAATTAATGCAGGTAAAGAAACGGTTACTGCTGCTAAAGGTGCATCTTATTTTGACAATGCAGAATCATTTGCCATGATACGCGGGGGGCATATTGATTTAGCAATTCTTGGAGGCATGGAAGTTTCGGAAACAGGAGATTTAGCAAACTATATGATACCAGGCAAGCTAGTAAAAGGTATGGGCGGCGCTACGGATTTAGTAGTTGGTGCTCAGAAAGTAGTCGTTATCATGGATCATATGAATAAGCACGGTGAATCTAAAATAAAAGCAAAATGTGATTTGCCATTAACTGGCGCAGGTGTTGTTAACACGTTAATTACAGATTTAGCTGTTTTTAAATTTGAAGATAAAGTTATGAAATTGGTTGAACTTCAAGAAGGTGCCACACTTGAACAAGTACAAAAGTATACAGATGCTTATTTTGAAAATTGTTTGAATCGTTAGGTGTTTTTCGAGATGTCATACGATGTATTCCTAGATAGGCATTTGTTATATTAAAAAATTAATCTTTAGCCAAGCTTAAAATTCGGTTTAAGTATGTTATTGTAACATTATAGCTTGAATTGATTACAAAGGTGCGAAGATTGATATGAAGCAAAATGCAGAACTGAAAAGTATTGTTATTGCTATTATATTTGCAGCGGCTGCAGATGTGGTTCCTGATGGAATATTTCATAAAATATTGTTGCTAATGGGCATTTTAGCATTTATTTATATGTTGATTACACATTTAAAGTTTACGTTATATCATATTAAAATAGAAGATAATCAGCAACAAACATGGTTTAGTGTGAAAATGGATTATTGGTTGCTTTTTATTAAAAATATGGTGGCCATAACGCTATTATTAGCGATATATTGTGTGTCTGTGTATGTCAATAATCATATGGCTTGGATTATCATTCCTTTACTTATCGTTGGATTTATAGGATTAATCCTATTTGAAAATAAAATGGAAAAGAAGAGTAATATTTTAGAGTCAGAAAATGTAGAAGAATAGAGGTGGCTTATGCAATTTATTGATGCACATGAACAAGCAGAATTATTAAACATGGAAGAAGTCGTTGAAGCGGTCGCAGAATCTTTACAGGCCTATTCTGAAGGGAAAACGGATACTCCTTTACGTTATGTACTTCCTTTTAATGAAGATAATCGTTATCTGGTTATGCCGGCCCTATCTGATGAATTGAAAGTTGTGGGTCTTAAAACAGTAACAGTTGCACCTAACAATACAAAGATAGGTAAAAATACTATCGTCGGATCTGTTATATTATCTGATTATGAAACCGGTGAAACATTAGCTGTATTAGAAGGTTCATACTTAACCAAAATTCGTACAGGTGCAATTTCTGGCGTAGCTACAAAATACCTTGCCCGTGAAAATGCAGAAACATTATGTGTCATAGGCACAGGTGACCAAGCACAGGGATTAATTGAAGCTGTACTAGCTGTTAGAGATATCAAGCGTATTCAACTTTATAACAGAACATATCGTAAAGCTGTGACATTTGCAGAAACAGTACAACAGCAATATCAATCTGTAGATGTGACAGTGATGGAAAATGTTGATGATGCGATAGCCAATGCCGATGTTATTGTCACAGCAACCAACGCCACACAACCTATTTTTAATAAACCATTAGATGCTGGGGTGCATGTGAATGCTGTGGGCTCTTTTAAACCAGACATGCAAGAGTTACCTTCACACGCTATAGCCAATGCCGATAAAGTAGTTGTAGAAGCATCGGAAGCGGCGTTAGAAGAAACAGGAGATTTAATTACCCCTATGGATGAAGGTTTATTTGGAGAAAAAGATTTATATGGAGAATTAGGTGAAATCGTCGGTTCTAATTTAGCTGGACGTGAAAGTGATGATGAAATTACCGTTTTTAAATCTGTAGGTGTAGCCATTGTAGATATTATTGTTGCTAATTATTTTTATCAAAAAGCACAAGAAAACAATGATGCACTTTAAGTTATATAAGGTCGACAGAGTAAAATTTTGATAGTTTATAGTAAAATTCTTAAGCGTTTCGCCATATCGCTTTATAGTATAATGTAGGTATTATTTTATCCTTTAAAGGAAACTTATGGTGGAACGCTTTTTATGATAGTTTTCTAAGTTGAACGTTTTAAACACCATTTGCACTAATAGCAGAACATATTATAACTCATTTCATTTATTGGGGGAAAAGAATTTTTGCAAAGGGCATGGTTTTATTATTCAATTATTATTAAGTTTTTACCTCAATTTCTTTTGATTTGTTCTTCAAAATTGTTAAACTTGTATTAATATATAGAAAATGTTAATTAACTAAAATTATAATTTTATTTGTGATACTATTGCGTTTTTTTATAATAAAAGTTAGTTGTATGAAGTAATATATTTTATTAAAAGCATTGACGATAAATATCTTATGACTTGAATATATAGGAGGAGAAAAAATGAAAATACTAATTACAGGTGGTGCTGGATTTATTGGCTCACATTTAGCAGAACATTTTAATAATGATAATGAGGTGTTTATATTAGACAATTTAAGCACAGGCCATCGTTCGAATGTTAAATTTATAGATGATGCACATTTCATTGAAAATGATGTGGTTAATACATCTTTTGTGACATCATTAGTAGAGCAAGAACAATTTGATATTGTTATTCATTTAGCAGCAGTAGTTAGCGTTGTAGAAACAATAAATGATCCTATAAAGTCTCAATCTGTCAATATAAATGGTACATTGAATCTCTTAGAAGCCAATCGTCAATATAACCATAATTTGAAGAAGTTTATTTTTGCTTCATCAGCAGCTGTATATGGCAATACTGAGGGGTTGCCAAAACAAGTTGAAACATTTATCGATCCGGAATCACCTTATGCTGTCGAAAAATATGCTGGGGAACAATATACAAAAATTTACAATACGCTATACAACCTACCAACAACTGCTTTAAGATTCTTTAATATTTATGGACCGAGACAAGATCCTCATTCACCATACTCTGGTGTGTTATCTATTATAGATAAAAAATTTAAAAATAATGAAACATTCACATTTTTTGGGGATGGAGAACAAACAAGAGATTTTGTATACGTAAAAGACTTAGTGCAAGCGGTTTCGATCGTGATGTATAACGCAACAACGAATGGCCAAATATATAATTTAGCTACTGGTAAACAAATATCACTATTAGAAATTTTCGATAAATTCAAAATAGTTTATAATAAATCTATAGACTATCAGTTTGCTGAATCAAGAAGTGGGGACATCAAACATTCTTGTGCTGATATCAAAGGTTTAGAAGCGCTAGGATTTAAGCCACAATATGATATTGTGTCAGGTTTAACTGAATATATTAAATACTCGAATACAGATAAGATAAACTAAGGGGTGGAAGAATGATTGGTAAAACGAAAAAGTTTGTATTAAATCAAACGAAAAGAAAATTAAAATTCATTTCTGAACCATTGAAATTACAACTAAGAAGTAAGTACACAAAAAATATTATGCATTATGCAAATCTTTATAAAACGATTGAAGTAGATAACAAGCATATTTTGTATCAAGTTAGAGACGGACAAAGCATGACGGATAGTCCTTATGCGATATTTAAATATTTAATGAACCATCCGGATTATCAAAAATATATACATATTTGGGTCGTGGCATCTCAAAAAATGCAAAAAGCATTTTCTAAAAAATATAGTAAATATAAAAATGTAAAATTTATTGTAAAAGAAAGTGAAGACTATTTACATTATTTAACAAAGTGTAAATATCTTATTAATAATGCGACATTTCCAACGTATTTTACGAAAAAGCCAAATCAGATATATGTAAACACTTGGCATGGTACGCCATTAAAGGCAATGGGTTTAGATATCAATCAAAATTTATTAGAATCACAAAATACAATTCGCAATTTTTTAAGTTCTGATTATATCATTTCACCTAACCAACATACGACAGATATTTTTAAAAAAGCATTTAAATTAGACGGTTTAAACGATGAAGCAATTTTAGAAATTGGTTATCCTAGAATAGATGCTACATTAAATGCACAGTCAAAAGAAGTTATACAAAAATTAAAAAAACAAGGCATTAAATTAACAGATGCACCGATTTTACTCTTTTCACCAACGTGGCGTGGCCAAACAGTGAGTTCACCAGAAGATAATATTGAAGAAATTGAAGCGCTGATTGAAGCATTAAATAAACAAACACGTTACCAAGTATTATTAAAAGTGCATCCGTTTATTTATAAAAAAGCAGTAGGTAATAAAAAATTAAAGAAATACTTAGTAGAGGATACATTTGATACGAATGAATTACTCAGTATTGTTGATTTGCTCGTAACTGATTATTCAAGTATCTTTTTTGATTATTTAGTTACAGATAAACCTATAATTTTTTATACACCTGATTATAAAGCCTATGAAGAAGACAGAGGATTTTATCTTTCTGTGGATAGTCTCCCAGGGCCAAGTGTACACTCAATTGAAGCATTGGTAGCTACTGTCAAAGAATCACAAAATATGTTAGCGCAATATCAAGGAAACTATCAAAAATATAAACAAAAATTTGTGAATTATGATGATGGTCAAGTCACGGAAAGAGTCGTCAACCAAGTGTTTCATCACGACGCACCCAAAAAAGGTGATCAAAATAATAGAAAAGAGCGTATTTTAATATATCCGGGTGGTATGAAACCTAATGGCATAACAACATCGATTCTAAATTTATTAGAAAATGTTGATTATGATAGATATGATATTACAGTTTACCTTGGATTTAATAGAAATAAAGACGTCATAGATAATTTATATAGCTTAAATGACAATGTGAGAGTTATTTTAAGAAGAGGCCCATTGTTAGCCAACACTTCAGAATACTATCGTAATCTATTGGTTCGCAATAGAGGTATCAAATCGAAAATTGAAGAAAAAATTTATCCTGAAGCAATGTATCAACGCGAATTTAGAAAAGTGTTTGGTAATTCAGAGTTTGATGTAGTTATGGATTTTAGTGGTTATGCGATGTTTTGGTCTGAAATCTTGTTAGCAAGTAATGCTAAAAGAAAATTAATCTACTTACACAGTGATATGAAAATGGATATGGAGCGTAAAGTGAACGGTGTGAGACCACATTATGCCAATTTAAAAGGTGTAATGTCCTTGTATCCTTATTATGATAAGCTCGTAAGTGTTTCTGAAGTGACCAAGCAAGAAAATGTTAAAAAAATAGCAAATAGAAAAACAAAAGAAAAATTTAAATCATCGATGAATACAATTAATTTGGATAGAATTTATAATTTGGTGGATGAAGATAATGATATCTTTATGAAAAATGGTGAGCGTGTCATCGTTAGAGAACAGGATAAGCAAATTACAAGCGTGCCATTCCATAAAGCTGATTTTAAAGTGATGACTATGGGAAGATTATCACCTGAAAAAGGATTTGATAATTTAATTCAAGCGTTTAGCGGTGTCGTGGAAGCAAATCCTAATGCGAAATTATATATTTTAGGAGATGGTCCACTCAAAAACCAATTAAGTAAGTTAATTGACTCATTAGATTTATCAGAACATGTATTTTTAATGGGGCAAAAAAGAAACCCATTTAATATTATGAGAGACTGTGATTTATTTGTTTTACCATCTTATTACGAAGGACAATCAATGGTCTTATTAGAAGCGTTAACTGTAGGCATAGATATTTTGGCATCAGATATACCAGCCAATCAATATGTCCTTGACTATGGTAAATACGGTATGTTGAGTTTTAACGATGCTGAATCATTACAAACAAGCATACAACAGTTTATTAATAAGGAAACACCTGCTTATGCTAAATTTGATCCGGAGTTATATAATAAAGAAGCAATTGAACAATTTTATCATTTATTAGATGATTAAAATATCAAATAACTAAGGGATGAGCAATAATGCTCAAGCCCAAAATAAAGGACGCATCCATATGAAGTGGATGCGTCCTTTATATATTTAAAATCGTTCGATTTATACTGGCTTGTTAATTTGAAATGCTTTGTTTATACAGCAACTTTTGCACATTAACTATGATGTTTATAGTTATTAACAACCATAGGATGTAGCGTATTTCTTCCTACAATAATTCTTACATATGGAATAAAAGATAGTATTATCGCTAATCCAATACAAAATCCAAGTGTGAAAATAGTACTTAGAATTAAAAATAGTGTTGGGAACGTAACAAATGATGCCAACGATCTAGAAATAAAGTCTACAATAATCTGATGTGCTAAATAAATGAAAAATGATATTTCACTAATTAAAAACACAAACACTAAATTAAATCGAGTTAAAAATTTCGATATATAGACGATAAATACAAAACTGATTGCAGAAAATAAGACTAAGTCAAATCGATTAGATTCATTCAGATGTACATCTAAATAAGAAAAGTTAAATGCCATATAACATAAAGCCAATAGCCATATCAATAGCAACCAAACTAAATGACGTTTTAAAAATTGAATAACAGTGTCATAATATTTACCGAAATAGAAACCGACAACAAAGTAAAATAACCAATATAAAATAATCGTTCTACTAAATAATGGATAAAAATCCCAGAATGCAAGATAATCATTACTGTAATACATTAAATAAGAATGTCCAAAACTAATGATAAAAGTAATGACAAGTACAACTATAGGATTGGCCTTACTCAATAATTTATAAAATAAGCGATGTAATATGTAAAACTGAAAAATAACGAGTACAAACCAACCGAAAAATTTACCTTCTAAGACGATATTTAAAAAGATTTCCCAAAATGATTTATCTGAACTATCACCAAGAAATAGCCTGAAAGTGACAAATAAACCAAATAAAGCATAAGGAATTAAAATAAATTTCATACGTTTAAGTAAAAAGTTTTGCGGAATTTTATTTGAATACCGCATGCCTAATAATGTTTCCGACAAAATAATAAAACACGGTGTTGCAAATAATAAAATAACTTGTAAAAAACTAAAAAGTGATTTTTCAAATTGTGAAATATGATAATCGTTTACTAAACCGGTTAAACAATGGACGATGACTATTGCGATACAAAATATCGCCCTAGCATAGGTGAGTTCCATTTTCCTTTCCAAAATCAAAACTCCTCTCAAAATCCATTCCATAATATGATAATTAGTATTAAAAGTAAAGTTTATATGAATTTAGTTTTATAATCATTTTATATAAAGCGTGGCAACTCATAATATAGTAATTGAGTAAGATTAATAAAGAATGATATGATTACATATATTTAAAATAATCATTTAAAACCTTAAATAGTGAAAGGAATCGGTTTATGAAATCAATTTTACTTATTGGTCAATCAAATATGGCAGGACGAGGTTTTTTAGATGGTGTAAAGCCAATCATTGATGAACGTATTTTTATGCTTAGAAATGGTAGATGGCAAATGATGGAAGAACCGATACATAGTGATCGTTCTGTAGCAGGTATTGGACCAGCAGCATCGTTTGCAAAGCGATGGCTAGATGATCATCCAGATGAAACAATTGGATTAATTCCATGTGCTGATGGGGGTACTTCCATTGAAGAATGGTCGGATAAAAGCATGTTGACACGGCATGCTTTAAGTGAAGCTAGATTTGCCATGGAAACTTCTGAATTGATAGGTGTTTTATGGCATCAAGGTGAAAGTGATAGTCAAAATAATAAATATCAAACATATGAAGCAAAACTATCACATTTAATTCAATTTTTTAGGACAGAACTGGAATTACCTAAACTTCCCTTTGTCATTGGATTGTTAGGAACGTTTTTAGGAAAAGAAGGATTTGGCGCTAGTGCTACAGAGTATCAAGAAATTAATAAAATAATAAAAAATATAGCGCAGAAAGAGCATCATTGCTACTTTGTTACAGCAGAAGGCTTAACAGCAAATCCAGATGGCATTCATATAGATGGTTTCTCTCAACGATTGTTTGGAATTAGATATTATGAAGCATTTTCAAGCGCAAAGAACGTCGTAAATCGTTTAGAGAATGAGAGCGAAATTGAAAAAGATTTATATAAAAGTGAATTCACAAAAAATGAACAAATATATATGCTTGTTGCTAGGTTATCTAAAAATAAAATAACGTATCAAGATTTTATCAATGAAATGTCTCAACTGAACTAGTAATCACCTGAGAAGTCATCATTTTTAAAGTATTCATTTTATTCGCTTCATTAACGCCTAAAAAAGCCTTTCAAAACGCACTTCTTTTGTGTGGATTTGAAAGGCTAGTTGTATTTTATCGTTCAAGTTCGGCTATGTTAATCTTCCATGTGTGATTTTAGTAAGTGTGTCATTCGTAGCAAATATTTTAGCATTTACATTGGGTACACCCATGGATTTAAGGCGTTCACTATGCATATTTAAATAGTTTTCGGCATTTTCGTAGCTATCAAATGCATAAATGCCACCCGCTTCTTTTTCATCAGTATTTTCTGTCCATATCTTCCATAAAAAACCTGGTTCCTCATTTATAGATTTCGCTAAATCAGCGAATTGTGTGGACATTTCTTGGCCAAAAGGGCCATCGATTGGAAAATCAACTTGTAAAATATAAATCATGATAAACCCATCCCTTTTAAATTATTTATTACGCTTACTATATCAATTTATGTTAAATCGCATAAACTTTTGGCTCAAATCGTTTTCTGATAGGTATTATCACAACTTTTTGAATGATCTTATTGGTATATCAATAAAGCATTTTCATATATAATTCCCATTATTTTGTAAAGAAAGTGTAAATTTACTTGCAAATAAAATAGAGAGGTGTATGATGAAAGTGAATAATTACACTTTGCATATAGGAGACTACAAATAAGGAGTGATTTATTATGCGTAAAGTCGGAAAGTTAATTTCAGCAACTGTCGTAGTATCTACACTGGTCGTTGGTTCTTCACCAGCATATATCTCAACGAGTAGTCCAACAGCGCAAGCAGCAGAACAAGTCCAAAAATGGGGACACGGTGAAGGTGGCGCAAGCGGTGCAAATAGTGAAAATGGTGTTCGTTCTCAAGCACAAACAACACCTTGGTATAATTACGAAGGTTATACAACATATGACCCGTCATTTACACAAGATTATAACTTCGTACGCGCTTTGAAATATGATAATGTCACGATCGATGGTTATAAAGTTGACACTGATGCCAAAAAAGAATTTGATCATTCTAAGAAAGTTTATGATACAAGCGTAGAATTTAACAGTGACAATGAAGTAGTACAACTCACTTTCTTCACGAAACCTGATTCTGTATCTAAAGCAACGTTTAAGAAAGCACATGCTTCAAATGAAATCATAGAAGATGGAAAATTAGGCAATGGAGATGGCACTTATGTAAAATACGCGACAAATAATGGTTTTTATACTGCATTCTTTGATCAAAATGATAATTTGGTAGAAATAACAATTGGTCAGTAATTAGAATGATGTTTATAAAAATAGGATACAACTAAGAGAAGCTTTGAAATGGTATGTTTTTGATTGTAGTAACATTTAATTTAAATGAAAGTGTACTCTAGGCTGGGGCATATTAAATGTCTCAGCTTATCTTGTTGTATAGCCATTAAAAAATAGTTTTCATTTAGCAAATGTATCAGCATTTTTGCTGATTATTGTTATTGAAGATATACCGTCAATTGAATTATATCTATAATTTAATGCGTATGTTTAATAAAGATAATTGTGTTTTGTTATATTTATGATTATAGTTAAACGTAAGTATAGAGCGTTTCGTTCACATATGAATAGGGGGAAAAATATGAAAAAATTATATTTAAGTGTTTTGGTTGGTCTTATTTTGTTAGCAGTCACAGGGAACGTCGCTGCGGCAAAAAGTTTTGATCAAATTGAACAAGATAATGATACAATTGTAGGGGTCTATGGCATCAATACCTCTAATGGTAAAGTGATACAGCACAGATCAGATGAACGATTTGCATTTGCATCTACATATAAAGCAATTTCAAGTGGCATATTATTACAAAATACGCCAACATCAGAACTAAATAAAAAAATAACTATTTCAAAAGATGACATTGTCGCTTATTCACCTGTTACTGAAAAATATGTCGGCAAGCAAATGACCTTAAGAGCGTTAATTAAAGCTTCTATGTTGCAAAGTGATAATACAGCAAATAATAAAATTATCGAAGAAATAGGTGGTATTAAAGGATTTCAACAAGCACTAAAACAACGCGGAGACAATATCTCAAACCCGCAAAGACTTGAACCAGACTTAAATTTATATGATCCGCAAAGTACAGCCGATACAACCACACCTAAAATGGCTGCAACAACGTTGAACCATCTTTTAGCGAGTGAGAACATGAGTAGACCCAACCTTGAGCTACTAAAACATACAATGATCCATAATGAAACTGGAGATACATTAATTAAAGCAGGTGCGTCAAAAGATGATGTTGTAGGTGATAAGAGTGGCCAGGGATTAACATATGGTAGTCGAAATGATTTAGCTTTTGTTTATCCAGAAAACCAAAGTAAGCCAATTATTCTTGCTATTTACACGAAAAAAACAGATAAAGATGCGAAACCTGATGATAAAGTGATTCAAACAGCAGCGGAAAAAGCTATTAAGTCATTGAAATAGATTCAGTCAAATGAAATATAGATTGGTACAGAGGGGTTTAACATGGAAATAAAGCAAATGAAATATTTTGTAGAAGTCGTAAAAAATGGTGGGATGACACAAGCATCCGAGCATTTATATATTGCGCAATCTACAATAAGTAAAAATATTAAAAGTATTGAAGACGAATTTAATATTACTTTATTTGATAGACGAAAAAAGCATATTATTTTAACAGATATCGGTCAGATTTTTTATGATAAATGTGTGGAAGCATTAGCGGTTCTAGATGATTTATCATTAGAAATGGGAGATGTAACAAATTTAGAAAAAGGTCATATTAGAGTAGGTATATCTGCGATTATGAATGTGAGACTTTTTACAGAAAGTTTAAATCACTTTCATAGTAAATATCCAAAAGTAACTTACGAAGTGATTGAAGGTGGCGGGAAAGCTGTAGAGTCTTATTTGAATAATGATGAAATAGACGTGGGTATTACTACGTTGCCTGTAGATAATGATATTTACCATGCCATTCCATTATATAATGAGAAATTATTGTTAGTTGTAAACAGAGATGCGATGCTTGCTAAACAAGCATCGGTCTATCTAGGCGATTTAAAAAATGAGCGCTTTATTATGTTTCATGATGATTATTATTTAAAAGATCAAATTATTGAAAGTTGTAGAAAAGTTGGCTTTCATCCAAAAACAGTTGCAAAAATGTCTCAAATTACATTTATTGAAAATATGATTCGAGATGGTATCGGTGTGAGTATATTACCAGAAAGTATCGTAGATATTTTAAATGATGACCTCATAGGTATAGAAATTTCTGGCGCAGATGTATCGTGGAATTTGGGAGTTATTTGGAAAAAAGATAGCTATATGAATTATGTAACACACGAATGGATTAAATTTTTAAAAGATACACAGTAATAGTGGTTAACAAGGTGTTCATGGTTGTGAAATATGTATTCCATAACAGAATATTATATATTCTAACTATGTATTTTAATCATATTTCAGTACGTAATATAATAGAGATATAGAGGTAGTAAGTACTGATTATTAATAGAAGAGTAAAAGTTAAAACATTTATGATAATCCCTAGCGCCAAAATATTAACTATATATGCGTTTCATAATTTAAAGCTCATAACAAATTTATCTAGAATTTAACTAATATAATAACTCTCCCCATTCATTCACTAAAATAAGGACACCCTATTCTTATTCATTATTATATTATTGAGCAATGATATTAAAAAACTAAGCTTACCTTCTAAATCAGTACAGTTAATATAAACGAACCTCTTGTCAAACATCAAACAAACATATAAACATGCCCAAGCCTTAGAAATAGGTTTGGGCATGTTTATTTTAAATGTTTTTTTGAATTTTAGGATGAAGATGATATGCGGGCGCTGTGACTTCATTTTTAATAACTTTGTCTAAAGTAGCTACAATCGTTTGAGCAATTTCAGCGGTTGGCACGCCAATCGCGTTGACAGGGTAATCTAATTTTTTAATTTGTGGTATATTGTCATATGAATATAGGGTAGGGTGATCTTGTGGTCCAAGTGCATTAATGGTGCCGACTGTAATATCATAGCTACCACAGATAACCCCTGGTGCAAGTGCATGTGCTTGTAAAAATTGTTTGACGGAAGATTCTGTTTCAATTGCATTCAAACTTGTAGAATCAATGATACGATAATCTATTTTGTGTTCGTTACAATATTGAGCAATCGCCTCTTTTTTAGCGATTTGTCGTGTATCGTTTGTATGTATATCACCAATATAATCAATATGGTCTATGCCCTGATCAACCAATGCTTTAATTGCCATAATCATCGCTTCTGAATGATTTACATTTATGATCGGATAAGGAATATCACGATTGACACCATAGGCAACGACAGGAACGTTATTATAAATTTCTGGAGATAAGTTTGTTGCATCACCTTCATCAAAAATGACGATACCATCACAGCCGAATTCAACAAATTTTTTTGAAGCGGCAGCGACATCGTCGATAGACACAAACATGACATAACCTAAATCTTTAATGGCATGATTGATTTCTGAAATAAGATGTGTCACGGCTACACGATCTACAGAAGGCCAGATTAATCCTATTGTGCCGCTTTTCTTTGAGACAAGTGCTCTAGCGGAGTGATTAGGTATATAATTCATTTCTAGAGCTTTTTGTTGAATCATATTTTTTGTTTTTGGTTTTACGAGATGAGAATTTTTAAGTGCTTTACTAACTGTGGAATAGCTGACACCACAGGCTTCAGCAACATCTTTTAAAGTTACAGCCATAAAATTTCTCCTTGAAATTGATTGATTTAAATGCAAATTAATTATACCATAGAGATAAGCATTACAATATTTTTTTGTACAAAAATAACAACGTTGTTATTTTTAAAGGTATTGTAATTGATATCATATTTGAGGGGTTGAAGACATGGATTCAATGAATACAATGAAAGAGATTCAACAAGGTAAACACATTGCTGTCATGCGCACAGAAGATGCAAAATCATTTTTAGATATTGCACATACCATTATTGACAAGGGCATTCATACGATTGAGGTAACTTTAACTACGCCGAACGCTATAGAAATTATAGCTGAACTATCAAAAAGGGAGGACGCATTGATTGGAGCAGGAACAGTATTAGATAGCATTTCTGCACGTACTGCCATTTTAAATGGTGCAAAATTTATCGTTAGCCCATCCTTTGATAAAGAAACAGCGAAAATTGCTAACTTATATGATGTGCCATATATTCCAGGCTGTATGACAGTTAAAGAAATGGTTGAGTCATTACGTTATGGTTGCAAAGTCCTTAAACTATTCCCAGCGACACAATTCACACCTAAGTCAATTAAAGATTTCAAAGGGCCATTACCACAAATTGAAATTGTGCCTACAGGTGGTGTTGGTAAAGCAAACCATAAAGAATGGTTAGATGCTGGTAGTTTTGCAGTTGGCATTGGAAGCGAAATCACAAAAATTTATCAACAAGAAGGAAAAGATGCTTTAGAAAGATATATTTCAGAAATAAAAAGCGAGGTATAACAATGACGGTCTATGGTTTTGGTGAAGTATTATTACGTTACACACCACCAAATTATGAACAGTTGAAAGATGCCAATATGTTTAAAGTTAATGTTGGTGGTGCAGAATTAAACGCACTTGTGACACTAGCACAATTTGGACACGAGACTGAAATGTTGACGGTATTACCTAATCACGCGCTTGGTCATTTAGCATTACAAAAAATGTTTCAAACACGTGTAGGTACTGCTTCAGTGAAATATAATAACGGCAGAATTGGCACATATTATATGGAAGAAAGTTTCGGATTTCGTAGTGGCAAAGTCATTTATGATCGTGAACATTCAACGTTTGCTAATCATGGTGAAGATGTAATGGAAGGAATCAATGCTCAAAGCGGTGATTTCTTTGTATTTACAGGTATTACGTTAGCTGTAAATAAAATGATTCGTCATCAAATTGTCGATGTATTAAAGAAACTAAAGCAACAAGGCGTTAAGATAGTGTTCGATATTAATTTTAGAAGTAATTTATGGTCAAAAGAAACAGCAGTACCAATAATCAAGTCTATTTTACCATTTGTCGATGTTCTATTTTTTGGAAAAAAAGATGCTACACATCTACTTGAAACGAACGATTTAGAAGATGACATTCAGACATGTGCAAAAGCAATTCAATCCAAATACGACATCGAATTGATGGCATCAAGTAATAGAAATATAGAACAAAGTACATTACAAGGTATTATGCTGACAAAAGAAAAATATATTGAAGGCCAAGCATATACTTACACCGTTTTAAACAGAATTGGTGCTGGTGATGCATTTATGGCGGGGGTATTACATGGACTGAATAAAGAATGGCAACCAGAAGATACAGTAGATTTTGCAACAAAATGTTCTGTTCTACAACATACAACAAATGAAGATGCACTAAGTGTACAAGAAAGTGATGTTTTTAATTTATCAACGCATTTTGGAGAACTGAAGCGATAAAAACTGCAATACAAGGGGATTAATCTTTATGAGGAAATTTACACTCCTTCTTGTAAGCGCATTCTTTGCGATGGGGATGGTATCGATGATGCTTACAAATGAGGAGACGATTGCTAAAACAAAGACCAAAGAAATCATGTTAGCGCATAATCAGCCAACGGAACATCCTGTTCATAAATCATTAAAAATTTTTAAAGATAGATTAGAAAAAGAATCACATGGTCAAATAAAGGTGAATATTTATCCGAATGGTCAGCTCGGTAGTGAGCGTGAAGCGATAGAAATGACACAAACGAATGCAATTCAAATGACTAAAGTTTCGGCTGGCGCACTGGAAAGTTTTTCGCCAACGTATTCATTATTTAATATGCCATATTTATTTGAGTCTGAAGATAATTATCGACACGTAATGAAACGTAAAAACGTACAAGATGCTTTCTTTAAATCGACAGACGACCAAGGATTTTTAGGTATTACTTACTATGATGCTGGTATGCGTAATATCTACACGAAAGATAAGAAGATTAAAGACAACAAAGATTTGAAAGGCTTGAAGATTCGTGTTCAACCAGGAAAAACAAGCGTAGATTTAATTAAATCGTTAGGTGGTACGCCAACACCGATGGATTATGGTGAAGTGTACACTGCAATGCAATCAGGTGTTATTGATGCAGCAGAAAATAATGAAACTTCTTTAACAACGAATAACCATGGTGAAGTTGCTAAAAATTATTACTACACAGAACATGCAACCGTGCCCGATATTTTAATTATGAACAAAGAAACCTATGACAGCTTGACGAAACAACAACAAAAATGGTTAGAAGATGCTGCGGATTATTCCACAAAAAAACATGAAGTTATTTGGGATAAAGCAGTGAGCGATGCTAAAAAAACAGCGACAGAAAAAATGGGCGTGAAGTTTCATGATGTAGACAAGTCTACATTTAAAGCGACTTCTAAACCTCTTCAAGATGAATTTAAAAATAATCCTGATACGAAAGAGGATTATAAACTAATCGAGAAGGAGGAACAGCGCTATGAAAAAAGCAAAACAAATCATTGATAAATTGTTGTTAACGCTAGCTGGTATTACGCTTTTTGTAATGGTTATCTTATCGATTTATCAAGTCGCAACACGCTTTATTTTTAACACACCAAGTACGACGAGTGAAGAAATTGTTAGATTCTTGTTGATATGGTTTGGGCTATTGAGTGCTAGTTATGTCTTTGGGATTAAACAGCATATTGCCATTGTATTTATCAGAGAAAAATTACCTGAAAAAGTACAGCTATACTTGGAAAAGATTTCGGACATTATATTAATTATCGTGGCACTCGTGCTCATGATTTGGGGCGGTTTTGAAGTTGTGAAATTGACTTGGTCTCAAATCGCACCGTCAACAGGTTTATCAATGGCCGCGATGTATGGCGCATTGCCTGTTTCAGGAGTATTTATTATATTCTATGTATTTTATAATTTATTAAATACAGAGGAAATGACTGCAGTTCAAGAGCGTGATGAGCTTGAAGGCGGTGATGGCTTATGACAACGATTGCAGGATTAGTATTATTCATCACTTTCTTCATTTTTCTTATCATTGGTTTACCTATTGCATTAGCGATTATTTTAAGTTCTATTATTACGCTGTTATTGATTTTACCATTCGATGTCACTATCGTAACTGCAGCGCAGCGTATGGTAACCGGCATTGATGATTTTACGATGTTAGCGATTCCGTTATTTGTGCTAGCGGGTATCATCATGAACAACGGCGGTATTGCATTTAGATTAGTTAACTTTGCGAAGGTGCTCGTTGGCAGATTACCAGGATCATTAGCTCATACAAATATTGTTGGTAATATGCTTTTTGGTTCTATTTCTGGTTCTAGTGTAGCTGCAGCAGCTGCCATGGGTCGTATTATGGGACCTATGGAAAAAACACAAGGTTATAAAAAAGAATACTCAGCAGCAGCAAATATCGCATCAGCACCTTCAGGTTTACTTATCCCACCGAGTTCACTATTGATTGTTTATTCATTAGTCAGCGGCGGGACATCCATTGCAGCGCTATTTATCGCGGGTTATATTCCAGGAATTTTATGGGGTATTGCGTGTATGATCGTTGCTTATGTAATGGCGAAAAAACAAGGTTATAAAGTATCAGAGAAAATAAGTTGGAAAGATAGATTATTCTTAACATTGGATGCATTACCAAGTTTGTTTTTAATTGTAGTGGTTATCGGCGGTATTGTCGGAGGTATCTTTACAGCAACAGAAGGTGCAGCAGTCGCGGTTTTATATTCTGTAGTACTTTCGTTGATTTATAAAAGTTTAAAAATCAAACAATTATCCAACGTTATCAAAGAAACAGCTGAAATTAGCGGAATGATTTTATTCTTAATCACCGCTTCGGCATTATTTTCACTTGTGATGAGTTATACCGGTTTACCGGAAGCGATATCCAATGGCATTATCTCAATGACTGACAATCCAATTGCATTGTTATTATTAATCAACGTTATTTTATTAGTCATTGGTACTTTTATGGATATTACACCAGCAGTACTTATATTTACACCTATCTTTTTACCGATTTCAGAAGTATTAGGTCTTGATCCAATTCATTTTGGTATCATTATCGCGTTTAACTTATGTATTGGTAATATCACACCACCAGTTGGTAGTGCGTTGTTTGTGGGAGCAAGTGTAGGCGGTGTGCGTGTTGAATCAGTATTTAAATATTTAATTCCATATTTTGTGGCATTAATTATTTTAATGCTAATCATTACTTTTATTCCACAATTATCACTATTCCTTCCGAAATTACTAGGATTATAGAAAAGGAGCAATTATATGACTTTAATTAATGATAATTTTTTATTAAATAGTAAAACAGCAGTAAAGCTATACCAAAAGGTTAAAGATTTACCAATTTATGACTTCCATTGTCATTTAGACCCAAAAGAAATTTACGAAAATAAAAATTATGACAATATTACACAATTATGGTTAGGTGGAGATCATTATAAATGGCGTTTAATGAGAGCTTATGGCATTGAGGAAGCTTTTATTACAGGCAGTGTTGATGATTTTGATAAATTCCAAGCATTTATGCATATGTTACCGTTTGCAATTGTGAATCCAATGTATCATTGGTGTGCATTAGAATTAAAACGCTATTTTAATGAAGATACAGATTTAGATAAAGTGAATATCAGTAAATTATATAAATCACTAAATAAAAAGTTAGCAAAACCTTCACACACACCACAAAATTTAATTAAACAAAGTAATGTTAAAGTGGTATGTACGACGGATGATCCATGTGATGACTTGAAATATCATAAGTTATTAAATGAAGATAGCAACGTTACATTTAAAGTCATCCCTACGTTTAGACCAGACAGTTATGTTTTCTTAAATAATGAGTCTATCCATACAAAAATCGACCAATTAAATCAAGCGACGGATTGTGACGTTCTAGATTTAAATACTTACATTGATGCGTTAAAAGCGCGTGTACATTATTTTGATAGACAAGGTGCACGTAGTTCAGATCAAAGCTTTGAAAAGACACCGTTAGTAACAGCAACTGTTGAAAAAGCAACTGAAATTTATAATGCGCTAAAACGTGGTGAACAAGTAACAGAAACTGAACAATATGAATTAGCAGGTTATATATTAACTGAAATTAGTAAGGTTTATGAAGAATTAGGTTGGGTTGTACAATTCCACCTTGGACCAACAAGAAATAATAACTCAAGTATGTTTAAAATGACAGGACCAGATAGTGGCTTTGATAGTGTAGGCGAACAGCTAAGTGCTAAAAAATTAAATGCCTTACTAGATCATCTAGAACAAAATCATGCGTTATCAGATACGATTATTTATCCAAATAATGGTAATGACCATTTAATGGTACAAGCAACTGCAGGGAATTTTACCAATAGTAATCACAAAGTCCAACTCGGTGCTGCATGGTGGTTTAATGATACAAAAGAAGGTATGGAGCAACACTTAGTAGAGTATGCTAATGTCGGTTTATTATCTAAATTTGTAGGTATGCTTACTGATTCACGTAGCATGATTTCGTATACACGTCATGAGTACTTTAGAAGAATATTATGTAATTTCTTAGGAGATAGAATTGAAAAAGGTGAGATTCAATTATCAGAAGAAACCATCACTAAAATAGTGAAAGATATTTGTTATAACAATGCAGTAAAATTATTCAAAATAGAAGGCGTTGAGGAGGTATAACCATGGAATTATCATTTCGTTGGTATGGAGAAGATGACCCAGTAACATTAAATAATATTAGACAAATTCCAGATATGAAACAAATTGTTACAGCTATTTATGACATTCCTGTTGGAGAAGTTTGGACTAAAGAAAGAATTGCAGCATTAAAACAGTCAATTGAAGATGCGGGTTTGAAATTTGAAGTTGTAGAAAGTTTACCTGTCAGTGAGGAAATAAAGCTTGGTACAGATAAACGAGATCAACTCATTGAAAACTATAAAACTTCACTGATTAATCTCGCTGAAAATGGTGTTAAAACGGTAACTTATAACTTTATGCCGGTATTTGATTGGACACGTTCGCAATTAGATTATGATTTATCAGATGGCTCCAATACACTGATCTATAATCATGATCAAATTAAAGATATTGATCCACTAACGACGAATTTAAATCTACCAGGTTGGGATGAAAGTTACACACGTGAAGAGATGAATCAACTGATTGCATCTTATCGAGAAACATCTGATGATCAACTATGGGATAACTTAAAATACTTCTTAGATGCTGTATTACCAACTGCTATCGAACATGATGTGGATCTGGCTATACATCCGGACGATCCACCTTGGTCGATATTTGGTATACCACGTATCATTAAAAATAAAGAAAGTTACGAACGTTTATTATCCATTAGCAATGATACACATAATGGCATTTGTTTCTGTACTGGTTCATTAGGCGCATTAGCAGAAAATGATTTACCGAGCATGATTCGAACATTTGGTGATCACATTCATTTTGTACACATGAGAAATGTTAAACGTATTGGTGAATATTCATTTATAGAAACAGGCCATTTATCTAAACATGGTTCAGTAGATATGAAAGCCGTTACTGAAGCGCTGAGAGACATTGATTACAAAGGTACCATCAGACCTGACCATGGACGTATGATTTGGGGAGAAACAGGTAAAGCTGGTTATGGCTTGTTCGATAGAGCTTTAGGTGCAACTTATATTAATGGCTTAATAGAAGGAGTGAGTAAATAATGGCAACACAATTCAAAGATGTTAATGTCGTTATTACAGGTGCGACAGGTGTCATTGGTTCTACTTTTGTCAAAGCACTTGTAGAGAAAGGCGCGAATGTGGGAATACTAGGTCGTTCCGAAGACAAAATTGTGGAATTGCAAGATGAAATTGATAAAGACAGAGCGCAAACGGTAGGGTTAGTAGCAGATGTGCTAGATAAATCAGCTTTAGAGCAAGCGAAACAAACATTCAATGATAAGTTTGGCGCAATTACGATACTTATCAATGGCGCAGGTGGCAATCATCCTGATGCGACAACGAATGATGAAATGTACGACAAAGCAGGCGACAAAACGTTCTTTGATCTTACAGAAGAAGGTGTAGATAAAGTTTTTAAATTAAACTATACTGGCACATTTTTACCATCACAAGTATTCGGCAAAGATGTTGTGGCGTCTGAAACAGGAACAATTATCAATATTTCATCTATGAACGCATTTACACCGTTGACAAAAATTCCAGCGTACAGTGGTGCAAAAGCTTCAGTAAGTAACTTTACACAATGGTTAAGCACTTACTTTGCGGGACAAATTCGTGTTAATGCAATTGCACCAGGATTTTTCGAAACAAATCAAAATAAGGCATTGCTAAGAAATGAAGACGGTTCATATTCAGAACGTGCTCAAAAAATACTTTCACAAACACCAATGGATCGTTTTGGTGTACCTGAAGATATTTTAGGCACATTATACTGGTTAATGGATCACGATATGAGTGGTTTTGTCACAGGTATTGTAGTTCCAGTTGATGGTGGCTTCTCATCATATTCTGGCGTATAAATAAAATAATCAAATAAAAATCAACACTTTCATTTTTATAAGATGAAAGTGTTGATTTTTTTGTTGCATCACTAGTTGATTAAAATAGCAGTGATTCTATTCGTCATTATAAGTAATATTGTTGCGATATAATACATCTTCTAATTTTTCTAAATTGGATAGTGCATTATCTGAAGTACGTCTGCCAAGTTCCAACACTAATGCATCAATCAGCGCAATAATTGGAATGATTGAAAAATGATCCTTTCTAACAGAAAGTTTTAAAGTAATAGTTGCATATTCTAAAACTGGTGAAGAGTCATAATCTGTGATTAAAATAACACGGTTGCCTTGACGCTTTGTTTCTTTTACAGCTTGAATCACTGAATTTGTGTAGGGTTCAAAAGCGAAGACAATCAATATATCATTTTTAGTCATTTTGGTAATTTTATCAAAAATAGCATCAGTATCATTACTAAGCTGATGAATATTTAAATAAAATTCGTTTAGTAAATGCTCAAAATATAAAGCAGTCGCCCTATAAGGACGTGTACCAAGGATACATACACTCGTTGCATTTTCTATATATTCAACAGCAGTAGCAAAGTTTTCTATTAAGTCAGGTTTTAATGATTGATTTAATAAATCGACGCTTTTATCCCAAACATCAGTCAATGCAAAACCTTGTTCATGATTGATGTCACCAAAAGCATTTTTAAGAGAGAATTTAGTTTCATTTGGCAAGGCTTCATTGTAAATATCTTTACGAAAATCATTGAAATTTTCATAATCTAAAGCGTGTATGGTACGCATAACTGTAGAAATTCCCACTTCAGCTTGTTGAGACAATTCTTTAATCGTTATTAACCCTAAGTCTTCAAAATGTTTAAGTATAAAGTCGCAGAGTTTTTGCTGTTTTTTGGGTAAACTTTTTTTAACTTTTACAATTTTTGATTTTAAATCTGGATTTTGATTCATAAAAACCAAGCGCCTCGTTTCTGTTCATTCAAATAACTTTATCTATATCATAACAAAGGTTTATAGCAAATAAAAATTCTGAAAAAGAACAAAAATATTCCTTTTATAAATGTAAGGGTTTACATTTGTTCATTCAAGTGATAATATTCTATTTAATAAAAACAAGGGGGTATAAAATTGCTAAATTATAAATTTGAAAATTTAAAACCAAAAGTGCAATCATTTTTGAAAGAAGATATCCAACTTTATATTAATGGCTCTTATTGTAATGCTAATGAAGGAAAGGTATTTGAAGTTTTGGATCCTTCTACTGAAAAGGTCATAACTAATGTACATGAAGCTAATCATGTAGATATTGATTATGCAGTTGATTCAGCAAGAGCAGCTTTTGATAATGGTGAATGGACAAAAAATGGAAGCGCATACAAGAAGTAATATTATTTATGATTTTGCACAGTTGTTAAAAGCACATCGAGAAGAGTTGGCTCAACTTGAATCTATTGATAGTGGCAAACCATATGATGTTGCATTAGTGGATGATATAGATGGAACAATTCAACAATTTGAATATTATGCTGGATTTGCAACAAAAATTAGTGGTAAAACCACTCAAATTTCAAATGACTTGGTCAGTTACACGGTTCACGAACCTATTGGTGTTGTTGGACAAATTATTCCTTGGAATTTTCCATTATTAATGGCTTCCTGGAAATTAGGTGCTGCATTGGCCGTGGGTTGTACGATTGTTATAAAACCAGCGACTGAAACGCCATTATCGTTATTATATGCAGCTCAGTTATTTAAGCAGGCTGGCTTTCCTGATGGGGTAGTTAATATTGTTCCTGGCCCAGGTAAAACAGCAGGTGAGGCAATCGTTAATCATTCGAAAATAGATAAAATCGCATTTACTGGTTCTACAAATGTAGGTAAGAATGTAATGAAAAGTGCAGCAGATGAAATAAAAAATGTCACGTTAGAATTAGGCGGTAAATCTCCAGCTATTTTATTAAAAGATGCTGACTTAGATGAAGCGATTGAAGGCGCATTTAGTGGCACAATGTATAACCAAGGACAGAATTGTAGCGCTTGTACGCGTGTTTATGTGCATAGAGATATTTATGAAACTGTTTTAGAGGGATTAAAGGAAAAAGCAGCGTCAATAAAATTAGGTCCAAGTATGGATGACAGTTATGATATGGGGCCGTTGATTTCAAAGAGACAACAAGACAAAGTAATAGATTATATAGAGAAAGGAAAAAAAGAAGGTGCCAGATTAATATTTGGTGGTAATCAAGCATATGAACAGGGGTATTATGTTGAACCTACTATTTTTGCAGATGTGGAAGATGATATGACCATTGCGAGAGAAGAAATATTTGGTCCAGTCATGTCTGTCTTTGTATTTGATGATATTGATGAAGTCATTGATAGAGCTAATGATAGTCAGTATGGTTTAGCTTCAAGTGTTTGGACACAAAATATTAAACAAGGTCATTATATATCCAAAAAGTTAGAAGCTGGCACAGTATGGATTAACACAGTCGGTCTTGAAATAGAAACAATGCCTTTTGGTGGATATAAACAATCTGGTATCGGTAGAGAAATGGGCGGCGAGTATGGATTAGAAAGCTATACGTCAGTTAAAAGCGTCATGATTAATATAGATTAAAATAAAAAAAGATAAGGAGCATAATATTATGTATAAACCATATGGAATGATAGCAGCTTTACCAACACCAATGTTAGAAAATGGAGATATTGATTTTGAATCGTTTGAAAAATTAATCGAACATGTAATTGCAGGAGGAATTCACGGCGTGCTAGTAGGGGGGAGTACTGGAGAATACTCACTGATGACTTTCGAAGAGCGAAAAAAAATCATAGCATTTGTAACATCCCAAGTGAATAAAAGAGTCCAAGTAATGGCAGGAACTGGTTGTCATAGAACGCTTGATACAATTGAATTGACGAATTATGCAGAACATGTTGGTGCAGACTCAGCATTAGTCATCAATCCATATTATATGGTTACAAGTGACGAAGGGATATTAGATCATTATAAAGCTGTGGCTAAAAATGCTGACATTGGCATCGTTATTTATCATTATCCAGATGCAACAGGCGTTGAACTTTCACCTGAATTAATACATGAAATTAGTCAAATTGAAGGTGTGATCGGTATTAAAAATACTGCAGACGGTATTCATACATCTAAATTACTTAACTTAGTGAAAGATAATACAGATTTTGCTTTGTTAAATGGTTTTGAAGATCTATTTTTACCTTCATTATCAATAGGAGCAAATGGTGCAATAGGCCTTGTACATAATTTAGTTCCGGATAAAATTGCAAAACTGTATGAGTTAGTTCAAGAAAATAATGTAAAAGAAGCAGCTGAATTAAATAAGAAATTACTACCTTTATTTAACTTATTAGAAGAAGAAACTGTACCTGGAACAGTTAAAGCTGGTTTGAAAGCATTAGGTATCTCAGGAACTGCGTGCCGCTTGCCGTTACAACCAGCATCTGAATCTTTTGAAAAGAAAATGACACAATTATTGAATGAAATAAATAACTAAGTGCAAGAAAATTAGAATAAGAAGGTGCTAATATGAAAGATGTCATTATTATCGGTGGTGGATTGGCAGGATTATCAGCGGCATGGAGATTAAGTAACCACGATATACTATTATTAGAATCAGAAAATCGTGTTGGTGGACGCGTGATGTCTGAAAGACGTGGTAACTATTGGATGAATTGGGGCGGGCATGTTTATGCAGGCGAAGGATCAGCAACAGATGATTTATTAAAATCTGTAGGTGTTAAGTCATTACCAGTGCCTGGAAAACTTTCTGCTATGCATTTAAATGGAAAACTTTTGTTAGATGGACGAGTAGAATTGTACCCATTTAGAGTGCCTATGTCATGGAAATCTAGACTAGCAATGTTGACTGCAGGTGCAAAAGTAAGAGCTGCAGTGATGAAATATGCGAAGGTTGCTCAAAAGAAAGAAGTTGAAGATTATAGTGTACAACAACAACGCATTTTAGATTTTATGAATAATAAAACATTTTCGGAGTTTACAGGAAAATTACCAGTTGACGCAGATGCTATTTTTAGACCTACAGTAAGTAGGTCAACAGGTGAACCTGAACAAATTTCAGCTGGTGCAGGCATCGGTTACTTTCATATGATTTGGAATAAAAAAGGCGGTTTATCCCAAAACATAATGGGAGGTCCATCGACATTAACGAACACAATTGCCAACCATTTAAAAAATAAAGTTGAAATCAATGCACACGTCCAAGAAATCATTCATAATCAAGACTTTGTAACAGTGAAATATCAACAAAATGGAACTGAGTTTGTAGAAACTGCAAAGTATGCCATCATAACTACACCAGCACCAATCACACGTAAAATTACAAAAAATTTAAGTGCAAAGCTAGATTATGCACTTAGCCAAATTAAATATGGCCCACATGTGAGTGCATCATTCTTAACAAATGAACAAGGTAAACAAATTTGGGATGATGTGTACGCATTTGCTACTCCCAAGAGATCATTCGATATCTTAATACACAATTCAAATGTCATTCATGCACAACAGAAAAATCGTGAACAGGGCAGTAGCTTTATGACATTTTCACCTGCGAATAGAGGTAAAGCATTAATTGACAAATCTGAAGACGAAATATTAGAAATATACTTGAATGATTTAGAAGAGATTCTTCCTGGGTTTAGAGATTATGTCGTAGAAGCTAAGGTGAATAAATTTCCATATGGATCAGCGTATGTGTATCCTGGACGTGCTGATATACAATCAACATTAATAGAACCAGAAGGGCGTTTGTTTTTAGCAGGCGATTATTTAGGCACGTTTTATACTGAAACAGCAATTCAAACTGGGTATACTGCAGCTCAAAATATTAATAGCTTATTAGGTTTTACCAAAAATGAAGATTTGCGAGAAGTTTTGTAAGCGTTTACAAAAACGATGTGGAGGCTATTTTATGACAAATAAATCTATGGAGGATATGCCCTTTTGCAAGTTTCACATGAAAATTTTTTCTTATGCTAGTGGCAGTTCTTTTGTTGATGGCTATAGTTTAGGAATTATAGCCATCGCACTTTCAGTAATGCAAAATGATTTTGAAATGTCTGTGACTATGATTGGTTTACTAGGTATGGGGACATTAGCAGGTATGGTCATTGGCGGGTTAGTTGGCGGTTATTTTACCGACATATTAGGACGGAAAAAAATGTTTATTATTGATATGTTGTTATTAGGTGTTTTCACCACCGCACAATTTTTTGTTGCAGATCCAATGCAGTTAGTAGTATTGAGACTGTTGATTGGTATTGCACTAGGTACAGACTATCCAATAGCTGGTTCGCTTATGAGCGAATTTGCACCCAGAAAGCATAGGGGAGCATTGTTAGGTGGCATTAATGCATTTTGGTTTATTGGCTATGCTATTTCGTATCTTGTTGGTTATTTTATGCTCCCATTAGGCACAGAGAGTTGGAGATGGATGTTATTAAGCGGGGCTTTACCAATTATCTTTTTATTATTAGCTCGACTTAATATGCCAGAATCTCCACACTGGTTAACAAAACAAGGGAAAAATGTAGAAGCAGCACAAATTGTAAAAAAAATATTTGGTGACGACGTGGTTGTTTCAAATACAATTCATGAGCATAAGAAAACAAATTTGGCAGATATTTTTAAAAATGGTTATGGCAGACGTACATTTTTTGTTTCTGTATTTTGGTCATTACAAGTGATGACTACATTTGCTATTGGAACGTATATCCCTGAGATTCTTTCACAATTTGGATTCCATGAAGGCTCACAAAAATATTTAGGATCTGCTGTTATTAATATGTTTTATTTAATAGGTATTTTTCCAGCATTATACTTAGTTGAAAAGTATGGAAGAAGACCAACTTTGATATGGCCCTTCTTGATTACTGCACTAGCTTTGTTATCATTAGGTATAGTATCTGGAGGAAACGCTCCATTTCTAATTATACTTGTACTATTTATTATTTACGGTATTTTCAATACAGCTATGGGAAGCCACCAATGGATTTATCCATATGAACTATTCCCAACTTATGTACGTGGTACAGGTGGAGGATTTACTACTACTGTGAGTCGATTAGGATCTGCTTTAAGTACATTTTTCTTTCCGATGATTTTAGAAAATTATGGGTTGAGTATAACAATGTATATTTCATCAACCCTATTATTTATTGGTTTTATACTGTCAATCTATATGGCACCGGAAACGAAAGGGAAAAATTTAGAAGAGGCAGGAGCTATTTAGGTTAAATTTTAAAGTTTTTTGAGTCTAGGTATAAATGAATGGCTTTGATTTAATTGAATACGGTTGTTATGAGCTGAATGAAGTGAAAAAGTTGACTAGATAAATTGTTTATTAACCCTAGTTACTTTTGCTGGGGCGAGACAAAAGCATCTACTATGAAAGTATGATATTTGTCTCGCTCCCGTTTGTTTCGATTTTTGTGTTTTTAATCTATTGGCACAATGATTATTTATTTTGAAAACCTGATAAATAGTACATAGTAACTAACTTTGAAGGGGATGTATGATAAATGAGTAAAGATAATAAGGCTGCAGTTAAAACTGCGCTCGCTTATCTTAGTTTTATAGTTGGCGCAGGATTTACAACGGGCCAAGAACTATTACAATTCTTTGTTAACCATGGAAATTATGCATATATTGCAGTAATTCTTACAGGTATTATTGTAACGTTTGCAACTAGACAAATTTCAAAAATTGGTTATCGTTTGGACGCGAATACATATGAAATTTCATTGAACCATATTTTCGGAAAATATGTCGGTAAGGTAATTGATTATTTAACAATTTTCTTTTTATTTGGTTTAACTGTGGTCATGATTGCTGGTGGAGGCTCTGCACTTTATCAAGGGTTTGGACTTCCGATGTGGACAGGTTCATTAGCGATTGTAATTTTACTTTTTATTGTACTGCAACTTAAATTTAATAAGATCATGACAATATTAAGCGTAGTTACGCCGTTTTTAGTAATCGCAGTTTTAGTGATTGCGGGCTATAACATTATCAATCCTACAATTCCATTTTCAGAGGTAGCACAATATACAAAACCATCTAAAACGTCTAGTTCCATATGGTGGTGGGATGCAATTGTTTATGGAGGATTAATTATTGGAAATAGCTTTAGTTTCCTAACCATCGTTGGTAGTGATGCTATGAGTCATAAAACAGCGCGTAGGGGAGCGTTTTACGGTGGCCTGTCATTTAGTATATTGTTATTAATTATGACGTGTGGATTAATGGCTAACATCCAAAATGCTAATAGTGTAGATATTCCTACATTATTATTGGCCAATGATATACATCCTTATATAGGTGTATTTATGTCAGCAGTAATGATTGGTGTTATTTTCAATAGCTGTATTGGTATGTTGTATCCATTTTTAAGTAGATTTACACGACCAAGTAGTAAAGGCTACGTTGCACTTTTGGCAATTTCTTTAATTGTAGCTTTTATCTTAAGTTTTATTGGCTTTGTAGATCTTGTAAACTTTGTGTTTAAAACATTTGGCTATATTGGTCTGTTTATCAGTGCTGCATTATTAATTAGATGGGTTTATAATAAATTTAGTGAAAAACGTTTAATGTAATCGCTAAAAATGTAAATAAAAGACGTATAGTAACCAATTTTGTAGACAATTGGACTATACGTCTTTTTAATTTAAGACAAGAAACTTGTAATTGCGTCAACTAGACTATAAAGGCCTAAGAATGTGACGATTAAAACAACGATAAAACCGATAATATTAAGCCAAATGTTATTGACAAAACGGCCCATTAGATTTTTCTTGTTGATGATAATAAAGATTAGTATGGCAACGATAGGTAATATAATACCATTTAAAGCTTGTGCCACTAACAATACTTCTAATGGTTCAAATCCGAGTGAGGATGTTGTAATACCAATAAGGATAATAACTGTAAATACAATCTTGTATTTTTTACTTTCCATGCCACCTTTCCATCCTAATAAGCTACTTATTGTAGCTGCCGCACCAGTAGGGGAAGCAATTGCTGATGAAAGCCCGGCTGCAAACAAACCAATGCTAATTGCAAAGGGTGCAGCATCGCCTAAAACTGGTTTAAGTGGGCCAGAAAGTTGAATAATACTTTTGACTTCATCACCTCGAATTAATGTGGCAGCGGCAATAAGAATAGCTGCCGAAATAATACCGCCAACAGTTATTGAAATAATAGTATCCCAACGCGCAAATTTGAGTTCTTTTATACCATTAAAACGTTCGTGTACCGCTGTAGAGTGGATGAAGAAATTATAAGGCACTACTGTTGTTCCAATTAATGCTATGACAGTTATAATAGAGCCATTCGGAATCGTAGGTACAAATACACCCTTTAAAATACCAAAAATATCTGGCTTAATCACAACCATAGTTGTAATAAAGATGATGCCCATGATTACCATAAGGAAAATCATTATTTTTTCCAAAAATTTATAATTACCAAATAACCCGATAAGTAAAATAATAAAGCCGATGATAGGCGCTACTAGATTTTCTGGTAAATTTAATAGATATGCTGCACCAAGTGAAGTTCCAATTAAATCGCCACTAATATAAGCAGCACAACCAATGGTTACAGCTATTAAGGTAAACCATACAATAATCAGTTTACCTACTTTATGGGCAAACAATTCTTGTATTGCTTCCCCTAAACCTTCTCTTGTTACGAGTGACAGTCGAATAATCATTTCTTGGAGTACGATGGTTGCAACAATTGAGAAAACAACAGCCCATAATAGACTATAACCAAAACCAGCGCCACCTTGTGACATTGTTGTTACGGTTCCAGGACCAATAAATGAAGCGGTGATAATCATACCAGGACCAAGAGATTTAATAATCTTCCTTACATTTTTGACCAATGTCATCACCCCTCATTATTTCGTTTTATTTAAATAATTTACATGACCCGCAAGTACATATAATACAGCTGTTGAAACGAAGTGTGCAGAGTTCTGGTTTGCGTCTTGCATTGGATAAACTTCTACATAATCCATACCGCATAAGCCTAACGCACCAAACTCATATATCATTGTTAATAGTTCATAAGAACTTAGTCCATTGCCATCTACAGGACCACCTGGATTAAAGGCAAAGTCTAGTACATCACTGCAAATTGTTAAATAGACGACATCTACATCTTTACTCGCTTGAGCATAAATGTCTCTAGCATATTGTTTTAAATCTTTTGCTGCTCTAATATCATTAATCGTAAGTGTTACTGCACCAGCTTCTTGAGCATAACGGCCTGTCTCTGGTTTGTTTCTAGGACCATGAATACCTGTATGAATGATACTTTCATTACGTATACCATCTGTTTCATATAATCTCATGAATGGGGTATTACGAGCGTAAATTTCTCCTTCATAATCAGGCATGTTGTCATAATGCGCATCCAAATGTATAATGCCCACTTTTTTACCCGTTTCTGTCAGTGACTTAAGAATAGGGTAAGTGACACCATGTTCACCACCAAAACCAACTAAAAATTTCTCGCTTTCCCATAGCCTTTTAGTGAATTTTTCAATGTTTTCATAGCTTTGTTGATTATTGTGCGCAACAAATGGTACATCACCGAAATCGCCCATTGTTAAATGTTCGCTAATATCAATATGGTTCAACTCTGGTAAATATTGACTATAACGTGCTGAGCAAACCCTAATTTGCTTTGGACCTAATTCAACACCAGTATAGTCACCCCAGGTATTTTCACCTTCAAAAGGTGCACCATAAACAATAACATCTGTATCTAAATTATCTGTGGATGTAAGATTTTTACCATTTAAAAAACATGGTACATTACCATAAATATTGTTTTTCATAATGTATAACCTCCCTTTGTTGTAAATAAGTATATATTGGATAATTTTTAATTTCAAACAAATTCAGAAAATTCTATTTTTAAACCTTTTAAAAATGTAAATATATCAATAGGAAAGTATTTTAATTTTGAAATTTGATTAAAGCGTGAATACTAAGGTAAAAAAATAAGCTGATTCAAATTTGAATCAGCTTTTTGCGCCATAAAATAGAAAGTAAGTATTATGCCCAACCACGGAAACGTGTTGCTTCAGCTGTACGTTTTAGACCTACAACATAAGCTGCTAAGCGCATATCCATTTTTCTATTTTCTGCCAAATCATAAATTTTATTAAATGCTTCAACCATCTTTTCTTCAAGTTTCGTGATAATTTCTTCTTCAGACCAATAATAGCCTTGATTATTTTGAACCCATTCGAAGTAAGATACCGTTACGCCACCTGCACTAGCAAGTACATCTGGTATGATTAAAACGTCACGGTGCGTTAATATTTTAGTTGCTTCTTGTGTCGTAGGGCCATTGGCTGCCTCTGCCACAATTTTAGCTTTAATTAAATGTGCGTTTGTTTCTGTAATTTGATTAGATAATGCTGCAGGAATTAAAATATCACAGTCGAGTTCAAATAATTTTTCATTAGGAAGGACTTCTTCGAACAATGGTGTTACACGACCATGTTGTTCCTTCAATGCTAGAAGGTGTTCAATATCTAGACCTTCAGGATCATATAAAGCGCCTCGACTTTCCGATATTGCCACAATTTTAGCACCTTTATCATGTAAAATTTTAGCAATGAAACTTCCGGCATTACCAAAACCTTGAATCACTACACGAGAACCTGCAATATTAATATTTCGACGTTTTGCAGCTTCTTCAATTGTGATTACAGCACCTAGCGCTGTAGCACGATTACGGCCTTGCGAACCACCTAAAGAAAGTGGTTTACCTGTAATAAACGCAAATGCATTTGAACGGTTGATTTTACTATATTCATCCATCATCCAGGACATAATTTGGGGGTTTGTATATACATCTGGTGCTGGGATATCACTGGCAGGTCCTACAAATTGCGAGATAGCTTTGACATATCCACGTGATAAACGTTCTAGTTCTAAATTACTCATTTCTCTTGGGTCACATATGACGCCACCTTTACCACCACCGAAAGGTAAGTTTGTGATACCGCATTTCATTGTCATCCACATCGATAATGCTTTGACTTCTTCTACATTCACGTCAGGGTGGAAACGGATACCACCTTTTGTTGGGCCAACAGCTTGATTGTGTTGCGCACGATATCCTTTAAACGTTTTGACAGTGCCATCATCCATGCGTACAGGAATTCGAATTTCTAAAAATCTTAAAGGTTCTTTGACAAGTTCATACATACCATCGTCAAAACCTAATTTATGTAGGGCTTCCTTCATAATTTCTTGAGTCGAAGTTACTAAGTTATTATTTTCTGTCATGTTTATCTCCTCTATCATTACTTCAATATATAAGTTACTTATATATAAATGTTATCGATAATAAGATATAAAATCAATACATAATAACTGAATTTTTATAAAAGTTAGAAAATTCAATTAATATAAAGGTGTATAATTTTTTTGTGAACAAATATTTCATTTTAAGCTTAAATAGTGATTAAATATTGCAGAGAACGCCAAGAAAACACATTACAGTGGTGAAAATCAACATTACAAAATTGGTTAATTATACTTAAATCTTAATAGATATTGAAAGGAGAATGATGTTGTAGATAGTTATATTTAATGTTACTAAAATATAAGTGCTCATGGGATAGTTAAAAGTGATTTTTAATGGTGTACGAAAATGGCTAGCCATGATTAAAGACCATATATTTATTAGAATAGTTATATTTTTTTATGACACGTTACATTGTGTATTGCTCATCTATATTGGGACTATGTCATAACTAGACTTCTCTACTATAGCTATGAACAATGAAGAAACATACGTCTTAAATATTTATATTTTACATAGATTTTACCTCGCAATAGTGATATAGAATGAAATCAACATAATGCACAATGAAAATAGAAATAAATCATATAATAAATGACTCATAAACTTTATAGTATAAATAAAATAATAGTGTAATAACACAATTTTATTTAAAATAATTTTGAGGAATAGTTGTAATTTTCAGAAATAAATAATATTATACAATCAAACATTTTTGATTTATAGTATTTTGCAACTTGAAGTTAAGGGGTATGATTTTAAGTTCTATATGTTGATTATGTTTTAAAACAAAGGAATTGGAGCAAATTTATGACAAATAAATTAAACAGAGAGTTAAGCAATAGACACATTCAACTTATTGCTATTGGTGGTGCTATTGGTACTGGCCTATTTTTAGGGGCAGGTCAGTCTATCAGTTTGACTGGACCATCGATATTACTCACTTACATTATTGTAGGTTTTGTTTTATTTTTATTTATGCGCGCGATGGGGGAAATGTTGCTTGCTAATACGAAATACAAAACATTTGCAGATATTGCTCATGATCAAATTGGGCCTTTTGCTGGTTTTGTAACAGGATGGACGTATTGGTTAACATGGATAACTTCAGGTATGGCAGAAATTACAGCTGTTGCGAAATATGTAGAATATTGGGTTCCAGATTTACCAAATTGGATTACATCATTAGCTTGTATCTTGATACTCATGACTTTTAACTTAACGAGTACTAAAATGTTTGGTGAGTTAGAATTTTGGTTTGCCATTATTAAAGTTGTAACGATATTGGCACTCATAGTTGTGGGTGTAGTGATGATTATATTTGCGATTCAAACGCCATTTGGAAAAACGAGTATATCTAATATTTATAGTAATGGTGGATTATTTACACATGGTGCTTCTGGATTCTTTATGTCATTTCAAATGGTTGTTTTCTCATTTACAGGTATAGAAATTCTAGGTATTACAGCAGGTGAAACGAGAAATCCACATAAAACGATACCTAAAGCGATCAATAGTGTACCTATTCGTATTTTACTATTTTATGTGGGTGCTTTAGCCGTTATGATGTCAATTATTCCTTGGCAAGATATAGATCCTAACAACAGTCCATTTGTCAGCTTATTTGCATTAATTGGTGTACCATTTGCAGCTGGTTTAATCAATTTTGTAGTACTTACAGCAGCATCATCGGCTTGTAATAGTGGTATTTTTGCAAATAGTAGAATACTCTTTGGACTGTCGGAAAAAGGTCAAACACACCACTTGCTAATGAAAACGAATCATAGAGGTGTACCTTTTGTCGCAATACTTGTCACTTGTGCGTTATTATCTATAACTGTACTTTTAAATTATTTTATTCCAAATGCAACACAAGTATTTTTCTACGTAACTGCAATTTCAACTATTTTGTTAGTTGTTGTATGGATGTTCATCATGCATGCTTATGCAAAATATGCGAAATCAAACCCTAACCACCACAAAGAAAGTCAGTTCAAGTTACCAGGTGGTATTCACACTGCAAGGTTTGTACAATTATTCTTTGTCTTTGTGTTGTTGATATTATTTATTGTACCTGACACAAGAATGGGTGTTGTGTTGTCGCCAATATGGTTTATATTATTGGGACTCATCTATTTTAATTACACGAAAAAAGAAAAAGCGCTTCAATCACAATCCAAAGAAAAAGTATAATAAAAATATTTTTAGGGAATATAACCAAAGTAATGATTACTTATAGGTTATATTCCTATTTTTTTAGGAGGATAAAAATGGCGATACAGTATGCTAAAGATCAATCAGGTGTTTATCAAACAATAAATTTGAAAATCAAGAGTGATGCACATAGTATTTTTGATTATTTAAGTACCACGGAAGGGATACAACAATGGTTTCCTCAATTGTCATTTCAAGAACGCGTAGAAGGTGGAAAAATGTTGTTTCACTTAGATGATAGTGAAGATTTAGAAATGCGTATTACACATTTTGAAGCAAATAAAAGGATTGGTTTTACATGGGATATTGGGAAAGTGAAATTTGAATTATATGAACATCAATCCTATGTAGAACTCATCTTTTATGAGTATTTACCTTTTGAATTTCCACATATTACACTAGATTTTGCTGGATGGCAATTTCAAATAGAAAGTATCAAAAATATTGCCGAAACAGGTAAGCCGTTAGAGCAACAGAATTGTGATTTTGAAGCGAAGAAAACTGAAATTGAAGCCAGTTTAGTGGTGATTTAAAGTGAAATGCATTAAAAATTTATCAAAAAATAAGGCAAGCAAACGGAAACAAATTTCGTTTGCTTGCCTTATTAGTTCGACAAAATATATTGTAACTGATCTTTTGTATTTAAAGAAATCGTTTGTATATCAATGGTTTGTTTAGGTTACATAAGCTTAATGTTAATAACTGGTATTTTTAGCTACTTTTTTTCCATGTAGAATGAAATAAAGTACTATAGATAAAATAACGAGTGCAGCCATAGTGATATATAAATTACGATAACCCATAATTGGGATAAGCACACCTAAAATAAATGGCCCTATACCAGCACCAAAATCTGCAAACATATAGAAAGTAGAAGTTGCGAGTCCAATTTTTTCTACTGGAGACTGTTGTATAGCAATCGCTTGCGCACTTGGAATGATTGTACCGTAACCGATACCAATAAAAATTGCTGAAATAAGTAATAATAAACTTGTATGTGTTGCACTTAAAAGTATGAGTCCAACCATGAAGCTAATTAATACTGGATACATTACCTTATTTTCACCGAAATGATCATAAATTTTTCCAGTAAACGGACGTGTAACAAAGGTACTTACTGCATATACAATAAAGAAGAAACTAGATGCCGTAGCAAGGTTGATTTGTTCTGTATAAACAGTTAAAAACGATAGTACACTAGAATATGCGATACCAACGAATATGATAACAAAGGATATTGGTAATGCTTCTTTTTGGATATAAGCACTAAGCCCTTTTTGCTTAGATTCATTGTCCGTTGTTGACGGTTCTGGTTTTGGTAACCCTTTGATGAATAATGAGATAACAAAAGCGAAAATAATGACTGCCAAGCTAACGATAAAAATAGATTCGAAACCAAATCTTTGATTTAATATGATACCAGTGAATGGTCCGATTGCTGAAGCGGTCGTTACACTTAATGCATAATAACCAATACCTTCACCCTTACGTTTATCTGGAATAATTCTAGATGAAATTGTACCAGTTGCAGTTGAAGATAGGCCAAAAGCAATGCCATGTAATAATCTTACTATCATTAATATAAGAAGACTGTTGATTGCAAAGTATAAAGCAACAGTGATGATTGAGAAAATAATACCGTATATTAACACTTTTTTAGGTTGCAGATTATCGATAATTCTTCCCGATACTAAACGTCCAAATAACATACCGATGATGAATATACCAGCTGCTAAACCACCCATGCTTTCCGAGGCGTGGTATTTATCAATCGTAAATATAGTGACAGTGACGATTAATGTATAATGTATTAAATACATTAAAAAGTTTGTCATTGTAATGAAGATAAAATCTTTTGACCAGAGTTTATCGTACATATTTAATACCGTCCTTTAATATAAATTTTTAACCATGATTTATTATAATAGATAATATATACTAATGTATAATTAGAATTTTTTAAGTTTACATAAGCTTTACTAATGTAAGGGGGATATAATGAATTTTGAACAATTATCGTACGTAAAAAAGATTTATGAGTTAGAATCTATTGTTCATGCTTCAGAAACTATGCATATTAGCCAATCGGCAATGAGTCAGTCCATTGCTAATTTAGAGTCAGAGTTAGGATATAAAATTTTTAATCGTTCACGCAAAGGGACATTGCCGACGGAAGTTGGAAAACGACTTATACCTTTGATTATAGATATTTTAGAAGCTCAGACGGGTTTATTATCTGAAGTAGAAGCATTGCATAGTAATATCAAAGGTTCATTGAAAATAGCTACCATACCAACTTTATTTAATAAAATTGTACCTAAAGCTTTATCAAACTTTAAAAAGGACTATGCGCATATTGACGTAGAAGTGTTTGAAAGTGATAGACAAGAGATTATAAAAATGATTGAAAATAATGAGATAGACATCGGGCTTATAGGAAAAACTGAAAATGAAACTTTTAGTCATCGTATTGTCCCACATTCATTAAATTTATCTACTGATTTTAAACTAATTGTACCTAAAAAATCTAAACTGTCTTTAAAAAGCATGGTTGAAATGGAATCGATTAAACAGTTTCCTTTTGTCTTGTATGATCGCAATTTTTATCATAATAATTTTAAAGCATTTGAAGATGAGAATGGGCCGTTAAAAATTGTGTTTAGAACGAATAACCCAAGTGTATTGATTAAAACAGTTTCTGAAGGATTGGGTGTAAGTATCGTATCGAGTTTGATGCTAGAAGATGATCCATTTATATTAAATGGTTTAATTGAGATGTTACCCATTGGCTCACCGTTTGATTATTATATTTATTTTACAGCTTTAACAAATGTTGATCATGTTAATGAACAAACAATTCGTACTTTTATTGAGTATTTAAAAAAATAAAGTCCCACTAACTCAATAAATTGAGAAGTGGGACATATGCATGAGCTTGAGCGCTACGTTTTTCAATTTTAGTCATCGCTACAGGGGTGGGAGGACGAAATCTTATTATTAAAATTAGATTTCTGTCTCATTACCCCTTATTTTGTGCTTGATATCCTAGGACGGTTAACATGTTAGTTTAGATATAAATTTTATGACTGTATTTTATCGACGAATTGATAAAATTGTGTAATGTCTGACAATTGTTGGTTACATTTGATACTGTCAAAACAAATATAGTCACCTTTTTTGGTATATTGTCCATCACTAGAAGTACGAGTTTTACGCATAAATAGAGCGACATTAGATTCTTTATTACAAATTGCGCAATAACCCTTAACGGTTTGCTTAGCAATGTCACCATAAAACCCAGTTAGTAATCCTTGTTCGTCATAATAGATGATGAATTTTCTGTTTGAAGCGATATCGTTCCATCCAATATAAGTACTTTCCAAAAGAATTTCATCACTAATAAGTGGCGATTTAAGCTTTTTAATTTTACGAAAAGTTTTTTCAACTTGCTTCTTTGAAGGGTGTTCAAATGGTATGACATATGTTTGTAAAGTTGCTAATATCTTATCTACTTGAACTTTAGAAATGCGTATATTCATTAATTTTTCAATAGCTTCAATCAGCGTATCGTCTGTTTGATGAAACTGTTGATAAATGTCTTCTTTGGTTGTTTCTTTTATAGAAGTAATTGTATTTAAGTCATTTACAGATTTATAAGCATTAAGTAAATGTGCGATGCGTTCTTTGATATAGTTAAATTGATATGGATAAAGTTGTTTTTCCAATTTTTTAAATTCCTTTCACATTATAATTCTTAAAAGCAAAAGATGCTTTGTGAAAAGAAATTTTAAACAAAGCATCAAACTATAGACAGTAATTGCTTTGTATTAATAATGAAGCATTGTTATGCAACATATCATCATCTCCGCATAATGTATTTGTTTGTTTTATATCAAATTCATAAAGAAATGTCAAAAGCAATATATGATAAAGTTTTCTCATGAATTGAGATAAAAAACTTAACAATATTCAGTTTTTGCCTACAATATCATTAAAATATAACAAATCGATTTATGTACACTCGTGGTATACAAAAAAGCGCTTTTATAGTATAATATTTATAAATACTAGGTGTTTGTCCGCTACAAAAATACATTACATTTTCTGTAATAAACAAGGGAGTTTTTGATTATGAAAAAAATAATGATTACAGGTGCTTTAGGTCAAATTGGTACGGAGCTCGTAGTAAAATGTAGAGGGTTATATGGAAACGATAATGTACTTGCTACAGATATTAGAGAGCCAGAAGCAGGTTCAGCGATTGCTGATGGCCCATTTGAAATTTTAGATGTTACAGATAAAAACAGAATGACAGAAATCGTTGAGTCTTTTAAACCAGATACTTTAATGCATATGGCTGCACTATTATCTGCAACGGCTGAGAAAAATCCACAATTTGCATGGGATTTAAATATGGGTGGTCTTTTAAATGCTTTAGAAGTAGCTCGAGAATATGATTTACAGTTCTTTACACCAAGTTCAATTGGTGCATTTGGACCTTCAACACCGAAAGTAAACACACCACAAGTTACGATTCAACGACCAACTTCTATGTATGGTGTTAATAAGGTTGCTGGTGAGTTATTATGTCAATATTACTTTGATAAATTTGGTGTAGATACAAGAAGTGTTAGATTCCCTGGATTAATATCACATATTAAAGAGCCTGGTGGCGGTACAACAGATTATGCAGTAGATATCTATTTTAAAGCAGTTCGTGAAGGACAGTATACAAGCTATATTGCCAAAGACACATTTATGGATATGATGTATATGGAAGATGCGGTTGATGCAATTATCAAGCTAATGGAAGCAGACGGTGTGAAATTAATTAACCGTAATGCGTATAATTTGAGTGCAATGAGCATTGAACCAGAAATGGTCAAAGCGGCAATTCAAGAACATTACCCAGATTTTAAATTAAATTATGAAGTTGACCCAGACAGACAAGGAATTGCGGATAGTTGGCCAAATAGTATCGACACTAGTTGTGCTAGAGCAGAGTGGGACTTTAACCCTAAATATGATTTGGCTAAAATGACAGAAGTGATGCTTAAAGAAATCTCAAGAAAAGATAAAGTCAGATAATTATTTTTGCAATGATTGATGAAGCAGTGACTAACACATAATAATCTTTTTCAAAATAAAATCGCTAATCCATTATGGGTTAGCGTTCTTTTGTATTTAAATTTTTACGATTTTGATTGGACATGTTTGTCTAGGATGTGAGTTACATATTTCAAACCCGTAAGCCTGTCACTCCTCTTATTTTCGTCAACGGTAGCACTGTGGCAATTTAATGCAATTGATAAGTTTTAACCCTAAAAATATACCTTTTTTTCGCATTGTTCAATACATATGATCAATGAAAATTTTAAGCTTAATTTCTAATAATAAATTGTGGTAAATAAATGTGAATTTCTAAACTATATCAGTAAATATGAATGTTTTTATTTTAATCAGAGCCACTTATGTACTATTTTTTTATATAATGATAAGCTTGATTTAATGAATTTAATTAGCGTAACATAAAGATATTGTTATTTTTTAAATTTTTTGAAAATTATTGAACGAAACTATTCTGATTGGTATAATTTAATGTATTACCTATTAATAGAACATTGGAGGAAACAGTCATGTCAGAAAAAATTAAATTGATACAGCGTGAAAGCCTTAAAGAAAAACCGGATCCAAGTAATTTAGGATTTGGAGAATATTTCACAGATTATATGCTTAGTTTCGATTATGATATTGATCAAGGTTGGCATGATTTGAAAATTGTGCCTTATGGACCAATTGAACTTTCTCCAGCAGCCCAAGCATTACATTATGGACAAGCAGTATTTGAAGGATTGAAAGCCTACAAACATGATGGTGAGGTAGATTTATTCCGACCATCTGAAAATTTTAAACGTATTAACAATTCTTTGGCACGTCTGGATATGCCTAAAGTTGATGAAGATACCTTGTTAGAAGGTTTAAAACAATTAGTAGATATCGAACGTGATTGGGTGCCAGAGGGGGAAGGTCAATCATTATACATAAGACCCTATGTATTTGCTACTGAAGGTATTTTAGGCGTACGACCTTCATATTCATATAAATTATTAATCATTCTATCACCTTCAGGTTCATATTACGGCGGGGACTCTTTAAATCCTACAAAAATTTATGTGGAAGATGAATATGTGCGTGCTGTCCGTGGCGGTGTTGGTCATGCAAAAGTTGCTGGTAACTATGCAGCTAGCCTTTTAGCACAAACAAATGCATCAGCACAAGGCTATGATCAAGTATTATGGTTAGATGGTGTAGAGCAGAAATATGTTGAAGAAGTCGGCAGTATGAATATCTTCTTTGTAGAAAATGGCAAAGTGGTTACACCAGAATTAAATGGTAGTATTTTACCAGGTATTACACGAAAAACAGTCATTGAATTAGCGCAAAATCTAGGCTATGAGGTAGAAGAACGTCGCGTATCTATCGATGAGCTAATTGAAGCACACCATAATGGCGCATTAACTGAAGTATTCGGTACTGGAACAGCAGCGGTTATTTCACCAGTTGGTCAATTGAAATACGGCGATACTGAAATAGTTATCAATAATAATGAAACAGGAGAAGTAACTCAAAATTTATATGATAATTATGTTGGTATTCAAAGTGGTAAACTTGATGATCCGAACGGCTGGAGAGTAGTTGTACCAAGATATTAAGTTTTTTCAAAAATCGATAACAATAGTTATTACAATAAAAGGAGCAAGTCAGAAATCTAATTTAACAAAGATTTCAGCGTCTTGCTCCTTCTTTTTTGTTTGAAAACCATCAGCATTAAGACAGCGATGTTTCAACTTATTGCCAATATTTATATAGTGGGCCATCCTTGCCATATATTGGATCTGTGTCAGGTAAACTTATGTTTTTGATGTTCTCTAAATTTTGTGGCCATTCATCAGGTTTCCCTGTACAAAAATCATAATCATTACCATTTGGGTAAGCACCAATTACTGCAAAATCATGATGACTATGAACAAGTTTATGGCCAAAACCAGCTGGTATGATAATGACATCACCCTGTTGTATATCTACATGAGGGCCAAGTTCACCGCCTAGTTGTACGGTTGCCTTTCCTGAAACAACAATAAGTACTTCATGTGTATTGCTGTGATAATGATGTGTTGGAAATATGCCACCACGCCAAGCATTTGACCAATTGTTCTTAGATAAAATATCTAGAGGGCTCTCTTTTGGCTTGATTACATTTTTATATAGCAGTAATGCATATCTGGAGTTATTGGGAATCGAATCATCACTGTCGCAAGAAATGGTTTCTATTTGAATATTAGGATTAGGCGTCAATGTATTCACCTCTTTTGTGGTATTACTATACGTCATAACCTAAATTTTAGTTTTTTAAACGGTGTGCATAGTCAGTGTGTTAGTTGAGTTATTTGTTTTAAGAACGATTTTTATATTAAAATTAAGTAGTAAATTGAGTGATACATATTGTTTAACATAGGAGCTGTTGAAAACATGGAATGGATATTATTTGATAAAGACGGCACAATCATATATTTTGATCGCAGTTGGATGAAAATAGGGTTGCAACTCGTTGATGACTTTATGGAAACATATAAGGATTCGATTGCTGATATAGATGGAAGTTACGCGTATTTAGGTATCATAGATGGCGAAATTCAACCAGGTACGATCATGGCGTCAGGAGCATTAGATGAAATGATTGAGGCATTTTGTAAAATTGCAAATCAAGATGTAACAAATTGGGCTCAACAAAGAAGTCAAACACTTGTTGATAATAGGGTGCCAGAAAATGTTTTAGTTGAAGGCATCAGCGAAACACTAGATACGCTGAAACAAAGTGGTTACAAATTAGGTATTGTGACAAGTGATTCTAAAAAAGGGGTAGAGCAATTTTTGGAATACACACAATTCGACCATTACTTCGATATTGTAATTTCTACTGAAGCGGATGCCGTTGAAAAACCAAATCCTGAAGTGTTGAATCCGCTTTTTTATAGATATAATGTAGAACCTGAAAATGTAGCGATTATAGGGGATACTGCGAATGATATCCAAACTGGCATCAATGCTAAATTAGGGTTGAAAGTTGCAGTTTTAACTGGTGTTGGCTTAAAAGAATCTTTTGCTCAAGCGGATTATATTTTTGAAACTGCAAATAGTGTCGTCGATATATTATAATAATAGAAATGATGCACAAAATATGGGAGTGGGACAGAAATCTAATTATATTAAATAGATTTTGTCGTCCAACCCTAGCAAGGATGACTAGAATTGAAAAAAACTTGATTTAAAGCGCATTTTCAGTTCAGTCATCTACTGACAATATGAAATGAGGTTGGTACGAATCCATTATGTCTCAGCCTCTTTTTGTATAAAACGTATATGGGGTGATTGAATGATTGATGGAAGATATGCAACTTATCGTGGGGAAACATATAAAGTGGTAGAAATTGTAAGTAATGAGGTATTGTTAGTCACTGAAGATGAACGAGCTACAGAACATGGTTTTGAAGCACAAACATATCGCCACGCTGCGCATACGTTATATTATAAAAATGTAGCTAGAGACGATGTTGATGAACTTTATGAATTATATCAAGAAGCGAGATATAGTGGTGCTATTTTTGATTTATATCAAGACGTAGAGGGTCAATTGTATATTGGAACTGAAGATGAAGATAAAGCAAGTACATTTGATCTCGACCAAACAGATGAATATTATTATAGTAAATATGTTGATGAAGATGAGATAGAAAAGATTATATATCGTAAACATATTGAATAAAGTCCCACTTCCCAACTTGTTGGGTTAGTGGGACTTATGCATGAGCGACAACTCAGGTAATCCTTGACTCCACTTCTCAATTTATTGAGTTAGTGGGGCTTATGCATGGGCTTTTAACTCAGGTGAATGAGTTATCTTGTTGAAGTGGGACAGAATGAATTTATTTAAAATGACTTCGTTGTCCGACCCTTTATTGTGCGCTACAAAATCTGTTTTATAGCGTACGAATTTTTGTTTTTTAAATACTTTCAAACAGTGAAAATATTATCGTTGATCTACATTGCGATAAGTTTCAATGATGTGACGGATTTTATCAATGACAGGGTTTAAGGATTCTGGATCTGCATGTAAATCATATTCATTAATGTTCACCCTTACAACTGGACACGCATTGAATTCACTAATCCAGTCTTCATAACGTTTGAATAATTTTTGCCAATATTCTGGATCTGTTTCAATTTCCATTTGGCGACCACGTTGTTTGATACGATCAATCACTTCATCATAATCACATTCTAAATAAATAAGTACATCTGGTTTTGGGAAGTAAGGTGTCATGACCATAGCATTAAATAGTTCAGAATATGTGTTGAAATCTTCTGGACTCATTGTGCCTTGTTCTTCATGCATCTTAGCAAAAATATCAACATCTTCGTATATTGAGCGGTCTTGGATAAAACCACCACCGTATTCAAACATACGCTTTTGTTCTTTGAAACGCTCAGCTAAAAAATATATTTGCAAATGAAAGCTCCATCGTTCAAAATCATTATAAAACTTATCCAAATAAGGATTGTGATCTACATTTTCAAAAGAAGTTTTGAAATTTAATCTTTGTGCTAAAGCTTTCGTTAATGTTGATTTTCCAACGCCGACTGTACCAGCGATTGTTATCACAGCATCTTGAGGGATACCGTATTTATTCATCATCTTTTCCTCCAATCAATGGTTGCACTAAATTTAAAATATAATTATAATCATTTTCTTGCTTCATGAAATCTAAATCAGTCGTATCTATTCGAATCACACTTTCACCATCTGCTTTTAATGAACGATAATATGCATTATAATCACGTTTTAAATTAAGTAAGTAGTCGTCTTCTATCTGATGTTCGAAGCTACGATTGCGTAATGCGATGCGCTTTTTCAATATTTCTAAATCTGCATCTAGAAAGATAATCACATTTGGCATTTCCAAATCTTCAGTTAAAATATCGTAAATTCTAGAAAATTTATCGAATTCAGAAGGTGTTAAAGTATTATTTGCAAATATTTTATTTTTATAAATATGGTAATCACTTACGATGCCCGTATGAATTGCTTCAAGATCTTGAAATTGTTTGTAACGATTACATAAAAAGAACATTTCTGTTTGGAAACTCCATTTGGAAATGTCTTCATAAAAATCGGATAAAAAAGGATTTTCATTTACAATTTCTTTTTCTTCATAATAATTAAAAGTTTGACTAAGCTTATGTGCTAGTGAAGATTTACCGACACCAATCGGTCCTTCAACAGCAATAAATTGTTTTTTCATGTTTTTACCGCTCCAATGTTAAAATAGACAATAAATATTGTACCATATGTGAGGTGATAGACACATGTATACTGACCAATTTTATATGGAAATTGCGCTAGAAGAAGCACGAAAAGCTGGTGCTATTGGAGAAGTACCAATAGGCGCCATTGTCGTGAAAGATAATGAAGTCATTTCACGGGCACACAATTTACGAGAATCCACCCAAGATCCTACTGCACACGCTGAACATATTGCGATTCAAAAGGCTGCCAAACAGCTTAATAGTTGGAGGTTAGCATCCTGCAAACTTTATGTTACTTTAGAGCCTTGTGTGATGTGTTCCGGCGCAATCGTCATGAGTCGTATTCCCGAAGTGATTTATGGGGCACAAGACTTAAAAGGTGGTTGTGCAGGTAGCTTGATGAATCTCTTGCAAGAATCGAGATTTAACCATCGCGCAAAAGTTACTACAGGCGTATTAGCAGAGGAATGTAGCCATTTATTGAAGACATTTTTTAAAGACATTAGACAAAAGAAGAAAATCATACGAACAGAGGATAATACAAATAGTGAAACTTTTGGTAAAATATGAATGTGTTACAAAATTATGGCGAATGATAAATGTGTCATTAAATAGGTGTTATTGAGATAAAGTAGAAACGAGGTAAGCCAATGATAAATTTAATTGCAACAGATATGGATGGTACGTTATTGAACGCTGCACATGAAATATCAGAAGACAATATCCAAGCTATCAAATATGCACAATCACAAGGCATCACAGTAGTAATTGCTACAGGACGTGCATTTTATGAGGCGAATGCACCAATCAACCAAACAGATTTAAAAGTGCCATATATTTGTTTGAACGGTGCAGAAGTAAGAGATGAATCATTTAATATTATGAGCACTTCAAATTTAAATAGAGAACTCATAAATCGAATTACAGAAGAATTAAATAAAGAAAATATTTTCTATCAAGTGTATACGAACTTAGGCATCTATACTGAAAATCCATTACGGGACTTAGAGATTTATATTGATATTGCGCAACGTGCTGGACAAGAAGCAGATGTGGAAAAAATAAAAAGTGGTATTCAAAAACGTATTGATAACGGTACGTTAAAAGTAGTTGATAATTATGACAAAATTCAAGATACACCTGGTGAAATTGTAATGAAAATATTAGCTTTTGATAGTGATTTAGAAAAAATTGATCGAGTTAGTGAAACATTAGCAAAATCAGAAAGTTTGGCAGTTTCTTCTTCATCACGCGGAAATATAGAAATTACGCATTCAGATGCACAAAAAGGTATTGCTTTAAACACGATTGCAGAGCGCCTAAATATTGATATGAAAAATGTTATGGCAATCGGTGATAATATGAATGATGTTTCAATGTTGGAACGCGTTGGCTATTCAGTCGCTATGGAAAATGCGGCACCAGAAGTTAAAGCAATCGCAAAATATGAAACAGATTCTAATGAACAAAGCGGTGTGGGTAAAGCGATAATGAAACTACTTAGAGAAAATAACAAATCATAGCATGAGGTGAAAGTGTAGATGAAAGGATTAATCATAATAGGGAGTGCTAAAATGGGCTCGCATACAAATGCCTTAGCCCATTATTTAAAAGGTCATTTTGAAGACCAATATTTTGAGGTAGAAATCTTTGATTTAGCAGAACATCCAATTCATCAATTGGATGTTTCTGGCGTATCTTCGCCAAGTGAAGTATATAAAAATAATTTAACATTATTACAAACTAAAGCGCGAAATGCAGATTTCTTTGTATTAGGAACACCAAACTACCATGGTTCATATTCCGGTATTTTAAAAAATGCATTAGATCATTTAACGATGGATGATTTTAAAATGAAACCAGTGGGGTTAATCGGCAACAGTGGTGGTATTGTAAGTTCTGAACCATTGTCTCATTTACGTTTGATTGTACGTTCATTACTCGGTATCGCAGTACCAACGCAGATTGCGACACATGATACAGATTATAATAAATTGGATGGTGGTACTTATTATTTGGATAATGAGGAGTTTCAATTACGTTCGAGATTATTTGTAGATCAAATTATTTCGTTTGTAAAAAATAGTCCGTATGAACATTTGAAATAATGTGAAGTTATTTTTGATTAAAAGATTACAATAGAAGTTGTATCTTACGATGTACATAATCTAAAGGTTTTTGGAGCGCATATAAAATCAAATTAACGTTTGATTTTATATGCGCTCTTATGTTGTTGGTAATGAATTAAGCACTACTGTGAAGTATTGAATCAACAATTAAATGATACTGTTCAATCAGCTGTTTAATTTCTGCTAACTTGATATCATGCAAATAAATACATCTTTCATCAGTTTGATCTCGAGACTTTTTTAAAAGATTAAGTTCGATAAAATGATTGATTTGTGATGAAACAGGTGAATTTTGGACTTGTAATAACTTTTTCAATTCAATAGCATTTATTTTATTTTTATTGAGATAGAGTAATTTATCCAAAATGATTACTTCGGAAATAGTAAGATTCAAGTTTTGTTTCACCACTTTATTAATCAATACTCTTTTTTCTTCATAAATAATAGTATTCATGTTGTCACCACACTTTTAATATTTTACTTTTATGCGTTAGATTGAAATTGTTGATAAAAATCGAATTTTAAATGTTGAATTTCTGACCGACTTTTTGTATGGGGGTGAATATCGGAAGGATGGCAACCAATAACATTGTTGAAAAGATAGCAATATTCATTTTGAGTACGAAAACCGTAACGTTGTTGTACGATATTTAAATGATCACCGTTAAGCAAATCGCATACGGAAGCATGAATTTTAGATGACGTAATATATTGAGATAATTTACAGTTCATCAATGTTGAAAATTCTCTTGATAGAAAGCTATTATTTACAAAAAAATAATTAGCGATTTGTTTGCAAGTTATTTTAGTAGTTAAATGTGTGTTTACATATTGAACCACATCTTTAATTAAAGCTGTTTTATAACTGCATTGTATTTCGGAACTTTGCGAGTTATGATACTCAGAATATTGAATATTTTTAATCAAATGCTTAATGGCTTCGTTTAAGTTACTTATAGATTGATGTTGAATCGCATCAACTATATCTAAAAATTGGACGCGTCTCTCTTTTTTAATCGATATATGTTCAATAGCGTCAAAATTTAGTTTCTGAAAGTATTGATAATAGTAAAAATTATTTAGTGAAAGACAAATTAAACTACCGTTAAAAGAGATTTGTGTAATGGATTCATAGTCATGGACATGAAATACGTCACCTACTTTAAAATGGTGGAAAGTAGTGTTTTTCAAAACCATAAATTTTCCTTGTGTTATTAAAAAAACATGCAGAAAATGTGGTCTGCTTAATTGACTTATAGGGACATGCTTCGCATGATATGTTTTTAAAGTATAATCCATTTTATTGATTTCACCACTTACATCAAAATAAAAATTAATTATAAACTACTACTGTCATTATTTTAATATGAAAATTGTATATAGAACATTAATAAAATTTAACAGTTAATATACATTATTTTATAATTAGTTGCAGATGGGGATATTTAGTGGTGGTATTTTTAAATGAACCATTAAAATTTTACTATTACAAATTTAAGTAATGAATTTGGAGAAAAATAACATTATTTAGTAACTATAGAAAGTTTAATTGTTGGGAAAATTTTTTGAAAATAAAACAAAGTTAGAATCAAAAATAATAGGCTGCTAAACTTCTATTATCATTTAGAAATTCAGTAGCCTAATTTTTGATGACTTGCTATATTGATTTGTAGCTATGCGTGCTATTTTCTATATTTTATTTTTGCAAAAGCATCATGTTGGTGAATAGATTCTTCGTTTCTGCATTCAATATCAAAGCCTTCAATCCAATCAAAATCAACTAAATCTGCTGCGATAAGGCGAATCAAATCTTCAACAAACCTCGGATTTTCATAAGCGCGTTCCGTGACACTTTTTTCATCTGGTCGTTTTAATATAGGATAAAGTATAGAACTTGCATTGGCTTCCATTGCATCTAAGATTTTTTCTTTGTAATCGTCTGTTAAAATAGCTTCGTTGTTCAAAATAGCTTTAACTGTAATAATACCGCGCTGGTTATGTGCCGAATACTCACTAATTTCCTTTGAACAAGGGCACAATGTTGTAACTGCAGCTTGTAGTGTAATTTCTTTGCGTGTAATGCTTTCTTTGTCTATCGCCATACCGTATGTCACATCTGCGTGACCTACTGCTTTAATATTCGTGATTGGACTGTGACGGTCAAAGAACCATTTAGCTGAAACATCAACACCAGCAGCATTTTGTTCCATGCGCTCTTGTAAGCTACGCAAAAGTCGATATAAAGAATCAAAATCTAATTCAATGCCATTATCGTAGTGTTTTTCAACACTTTCTAGAATGCGGCTCATGTTTATACCTTTTTCATCTTGATTAAGGCTAGTTGAAAAACTGAAATTTCCAGCTGTTTGGAAACGATCTACTAATACAGGGTATACAAGATTTTTAATGCCTACTTCTTCAATTTCAAATAAGTAGTTTTTATTCGTGCTTTGCAAATCTGTCATTTCTTCTTTAACGGTTGGTTTTGTACCTTCGATTGGATCAACTGAACCAAAATGCTTCCATCGACCTTCTCGAGTTGATAAATCAAATTCTGTCATGATATTGCCTCCACTTAAGATTCAAAGTTATAAGTCCAATAAGGTTCAACTTCTAAAAAGCTTTGCGCTTCTCCAGAAACATCAGGTGTAGCAAGTTGTTTCAAGAATGGTCCCGTTTGAGATGCGTGTGCTTCAAAAGCGCGAAGTTTTACCTCTTTATAATCACTGATCTCATTTAGAATGTCAGGTTCACCTAATTTTTCAGGCGCGTCATTGCTAAATGCAACAAGTTGTAGACGGGGTCTTTCTGATGGTTTCAAGCGTCCTACAGTTCTCACAACTGCTTCTGCTGTAGCTTCATGGTCTGGGTGTACTGCAAATTGAGGATAGAACGATATGATGACGGATGGGTTTAATTCATCAATTAATGATTGCACCATCTCATCCATTTCGTCGTGAGGTTCAAATTCTACAGTTTTATCACGCAAGCCCATTTTGCGCAAATCAGTTATACCAATGGCTGCCATCGCAGCTTCTAATTCTTTTTCACGAATGTCCGGCAAAGATTCACGAGTGGCAAATGGTGGATTGCCTAAATTACGTCCCATTTGACCTAATGTTAAACAAGCGTATGTGACTGGTACACCATTATCTATAAAACGCGCCAATGTACCTGCAGATGAGAATGATTCATCATCTGGATGTGGAAATATAACTAATACATGGCTTTCCTCTGTCATGATTTATCCTCCTTATGCTTTAAATGATTGAGTGCTTATTTCTAAAGCAGCTGCTAATTGACCTTCATAATTAAAACCAGCTAATAGAAACTCACCATGTTCATTTATTTCGTAGTGTGTTAAACCTTGAACATAGACCCAACCGCCATCTTTGAGTTTCAAACCTACGCGATATGGATCTTTATTGCCACCTTTAAGCTGTGCATGCTCAAAAGTGACTTGAATATTTCTTAAAAAAGTGCCCGCGTTAAATACACGTTGATCAAAATGTGCAGCATATGCACCATTCGTTGTCTCTACATGTAAATACACGGGTTTATCTTCATATGAAGAAAGTAATGTTTGTACTTTTTCATCTATTATTGGTTCCAAACTTTTGCCTCCTTGATTCCAAAACCCTATACTTTTATGAAATAAATTGTACTATACAAGTGTTAATAAAAATAATTAGTCTAATCTTTAGTGTAAACTGACTTTGAAACATTTTCTACCTGAAAAGTGAATTTCAACTTAGATTTATACATAAAATTTGATTATCTATTTATTTTACTAAAAACAGCGATGAAAATGTATTAGTCTGCTCATTACACCTTTAGTCATTTTATATAATATTTGCAATTTATTAAATATCTATTTTCTGTAAAAAATATCAAAAGAACGTATAATAGAAGTATCATCAATTTTTTTTTATAACAAATAACAAATTCAACATATTGGGGAGGGCAATAATATGAAAATTACAAATTTAGGTTCTAGTGAATATGCTTCATTTTATGTTGCATGTGAATTGTTTAAACAAATGAGTCAACAACCACATAGTAAGTTAGGGCTAGCTACTGGTGGGACAATGGTCGAAGTTTATGAATTTCTAGTTAGTTTACTGCAAAAGAATCAACTAGATGTATCTGAAATAGAAACATTTAACTTGGATGAATATGTCGGCTTATCAGCGACACATGAACAAAGTTATCATCGATATATGAATGATATTCTATTTAATCGTTATCCACATTTCACGAAATCTTTAATACACATTCCAGATGGAGCTGCAGATGACTTAATGGCAGAAACAAAAAGATACGAAGATTTAATCAATCAAAAAGGGCCACTGGATATACAAATATTAGGTATAGGTGAAAATGGTCATATCGGCTTTAATGAGCCAGGTACTGATATGAATAGCACAACTCAAGTTGTAGATTTAACAGCTAGTACAATCAATGCCAATAGTCGTTATTTTGATAATGAAAGTGAAGTACCTAAACAAGCTGTGTCTATGGGCTTGGCTTCAATTTTAAAGGCGAAAAGAATCATTTTGTTAGCATTTGGAGAGAAAAAGAGAACGGCAATTGAACAATTAGCTAAGCATGAAGTAAATAAACAAGTGCCAGCTACGATATTGCTCGCACATCCAGATGTCGAAATTTACGTTGATGACGCTGCAGCACCACACTTATAATCTCTCAGTTTAAATCATCATTGTAAGGGTAAATAGTTTATGCGTAAGTTTTTAAATAAAGTAAGTTAGGTCATGATTTCCATGCCTATCATTAAATCAAGAAGGGATGATCATTTTGGAATTACAACTAGCAATTGATTTATTAAATAAAGAGGAAGCGGCAGAACTTGCAAATAAAGTTAAAGACTATGTTGATATTGTAGAGATTGGTACACCTATTGTGATAAATGAAGGTTTACCGGCTGTACAACATTTAGATAATAATATAGATGGTGTGAAAGTACTTGCAGATTTAAAAATTATGGATGCAGCAGATTATGAAGTAAGCCAAGCTGTTAAATTTGGTGCAGATGTAGTAACAATTTTAGGTGTCGCAGAAGATGCTTCTATTAAAGCTGCAGTAGACGAAGCACATAAAAATAATAAAGAATTACTTGTAGATATGATTGCAGTACAAGACTTACAAAAACGTGCTAAAGAATTAGACGAATTAGGTGCAGATTATATCGCTGTTCATACTGGTTATGATTTACAAGCAGAAGGTGAATCTCCATTAGAAAGTTTAAGACAAGTTAAATCAGTAATTAACCAATCTAAAGTTGCTGTAATTGGTGGTATTAAACCAGATACAATTAAAGAAGTCGTAGCTGAGGAACCTGATTTAGTTGTAGTTGGCGGTGGTATTGCTAACGCGGATGATCCAGTTGAAGCAGCAAAACAATGTAGAGACGCGATTGAAGGTAGATAAGATGAGTGAAATTACAAATTATCGTTTGATTTTAGACGAGTTAGATCATACGTTATCTCATGTTAAAGATAGTGAAACACAAGCTTTTTTATCACAAGTGACTAAAGCAAATCACGTTTTTGTAGCGGGTAAAGGACGTTCTGGATTTGTAGCAAATAGTTTTGCTATGCGTTTAAATCAACTTGGAAAATTTGCTTATGTTGTTGGTGAATCAACAACACCTTCAATTACTGAAGATGATTTATTTATTGTCATTTCAGGTTCAGGTTCAACGGAACATTTGAGATTATTAGTTGAAAAAGCAAAATCTGTCGATGCAGAAGTCGTGTTATTATCAACGAATCCGAATTCGGCAATTGGTGCATTGGCTAATACGGTTATAGAACTTCCTGCAGGTACAAAATATGATGCAGAAGGATCCGCACAACCTTTAGGTAGTTTGTTTGAACAAGCAGCGCAAGTCTTTTTAGATAGTCTAGTATTAGATTTAATGAACGAACTTAAAGTCGATGAAGAAACGATGCAAAGTAATCATGCTAATTTAGAATAGTGTATTACAATAAAATATATAGTCGTTGAGTATGTTATATGTTAAAAAATGCATCTCATTCTCATAAAAAGAGAGCTAATTCCAAATGGATTAGCTCTCTTTTTTACGGTTGAAATTTTGTGATTTTAACCGTGCATGTTTATCAGGGCGTATGATTTACAAAATTCGAGTTGTTGTTGCTCACTTGTAAATTTCTGACTATTGTAAGAAATTTATGTCCGTTTGTCGAATAGATGATAAGTTTTAATGGAATGAAGTAGTGGTTTAAGTGGAATAAATACTGCTGGATTCTTATGAAAAGTGAATTTATACTAAAATTTTGTATCAATAGTGATGAAATTTAAAGTATATCAATGTAAATACTAACGATATTATTAATCGAAATAAAAATATTCAGTATACAAATTTGTTTAATAATAAATATATTAAATCATATTAAAAATGGGACGATTTACCACGAATCGCTCATTTTTTTGTTTTTTTAGGAATTGGAATTCAAAATTGCTCAATTTAAGTTAAAAACATGGGATGTTTATGGTATTAGAAACCAAATGTTTTCATTACATTATTTTATACTTTAAATGTTAATATATTTTGTATAAAAGTTAACAAAGGGGGCTGGAATTTGAAAATTTTAGAAGAAATAGAAAATCACGCAAAACAACAACCGCATCTAGTTGCTTTGAGCTTTGATAAACAAGATTTAACTTATAGTGAATTAATCAAAGAATTGAACATTAAAAGCGGCTTGTTTTCCAATATACCTAAACATAGTTTTGTAGGAGTGGTAACACGACATCCACAAAAGATAATGATTTTATATTTAGCATTGTTAAAAAATGAATGTGTACCGTGTATTTTCGATGATAGATGGTCGAGCGCGCAAACCTTTAAATTAGTCGAAAAATATGGTGTTCAATATCTAATAGAAGAAGATGATTTAAGTATACATAATGTGGTCAAAAAGGATAAATTCAAGAACGATGGGGATTTGCTGCATATCGCTTTTACATCTGGAACAACAGGGTTACCTAAAGCATATTATAGAGGTGCATTATCTTGGATTAAGTCTTTTTCAAAAAATGATCAATTATTTGACAGGACCATAAATACAATCGTTGCTCCAGGTCCGATGTCACATTCTTTGTCATTATATGCATGCATTTATGCTTTGTATACAGGTAGAACATTTATAGGACAGCAATATTTTGAAGCAAAGCGGTTAATGCAAACAATCCAACACCATAAAGTAAACACAGCGTGCTTTATGGTGCCAACAATGATACAAGCATGCGTTTCAACTCGAATTTTAATAGAAGGAAAGCATTATATTTTAAGTACTGGAGATAAACTTGCCTTACACGTTCGTCAACGTATTCAACAATGTTTTCCCGAAAGTGATTTGATTGAATTCTTCGGGACGTCAGAGGCTAGCTTTATTAGTTATAACTTCAATAATAGTGCGCCACCAGAATCTGTTGGTAAATTGTTTCACAACGTGCACGTAAATATTGAACAGTCAGACGAATCAGGGATAGGTTTATTAAAAATACGAAGTGATATGTCATTTAGTGGTTATGTCGAAGATATCTGCAAGGATAGGTGGATTGAAACAGGGGATTTTGCTTCATGTGATGCGCAGGGACATTTATTTTTACATGGTAGAAAACATGACCGCATGATTATTGGTGGACGTAATGTTTATCCTTTCGAAATTGAACAGAATGCAAAATATATTGATTTATTCAATGAAGTAGTCGTTATCAGTGAAAAACATTCTAGATTTGGAGAAATTGCCATATTACTTTATACAAGTGATCGTATAGTTAGTTATAACTATTTTAGAACGATAATGAAACATCATGTAGCGCGTTACCAAATACCATCGAAATTAGTTAAAGTAAAACATATGATCTATACCTCGAGTGGAAAAATTGCGCGAGAACGTATGAAGCAATGCTATTTAAAAGGAGAATTATAAATGAATGAAGCGGTAATTGTAGCAGCAAAACGAACTGCATTTGGTAAATATGGTGGGAAATTACGCCATTTAGAACCTGAATTATTATTACAACCATTATTCAATTATTTTAAACATAACTATGCAGCAATAGTTAGTAATATAGATGACGTAATTTTAGGTAATGTTGTAGGAAATGGTGGTAATATTGCACGTAAAGCACTTTTAGAAGCTGGATTTAATCAACAAGTGCCAGGTGTGACGATTGATCGTCAATGTGGCTCAGGGTTAGAAGCTGTAAACCAAGCTTGTCGCATGATACAAGCAGGTGCTGGATCAATATATATCGCGGGTGGTGTGGAAAGTACAAGTAGAGCACCGTGGAAAATTAAACGACCGCAATCTGTATATGATACGCATTTACCAGAATTTTATGAAAGAGCTTCGTTTGCACCTGATGACCAAGATCCATCTATGATACAAGCAGCTGAAAATGTTGCTGAAAGATATGGTATATCAAGATTTGACCAAGATGAATTCGCATGGCACAGCCATCAAAAAACGCTTGATGCTTATCAACATCATAATATTACCCAAGAAATAACGCCATTGACGATTAAGGGAGAAATATTTGAACAAGATGAAAGTATTAAAACTAAATTAACGCAACAAACGTTAGGGCGATTAAAGCCATTATTACCAAATGGAAGCATCACTGCTGGCAATTGTTGTATGAAAAATGATGGTGCTGTATTACTACTTGTCATGGAAAAATCAGTTGCTCAAGCATATGGCATACAAAGTGGATTATCATTCATTGATCAAGTAACCGTAGGTGTAGATCCTAATATACTTGGCATTGGTCCTGTGCCTGGTATTAGCAAAACAGCAACTGTCTTTAAATGATGTCGATGCTGTAGAGTTAAATGAAGCATTTGCATCTCAAGTTTTAGCAAGTCAACAAGCATTAAACATACCAGCAGAGAAATTAAATATTTACGGTGGCGCTATAGCTACTGGACACCCTTATGGTGCAAGTGGTGCTGCACTTGTTACAAGGTTGTTTTATATGGAACATAAGTATAGAACAATCGCAACCATGGGTATTGGAGGAGGTATGGGCAATGCCACATTATTTGAAAGATGGACATGAACAACAAGAAATGGTATTCCATAAAAAAGATGTAGAAGCTTATAATCAATTGTTTGAACGATCGAATAGCACTGATGTTTCTCCGCTTTATTGTGCGAGTCTATGGCCTGAATTTGAATTGTTCAAACCTTTTATTTCTAGTAATTTACTATTAAAGTCAACAGAAATTGAACAATATCATCCATTAAAAATTGATGTTATATATCAAGTACAATTGACATTGATTGAAAAGAAAAAAATTCGTCAATTTATTAAATATAGCTTTGAAATGAAAATAAATAAAAATAGGACTAATTGTATATATATTATGCAAACGTTTTTAGAGAAGGTGTAAAATGATACAGATATTACCCAACGATTTAGAGCAATATTTGCGTCTTGTCAAAGATGAAAATCCTTTGCATCGTCAGATTGTACCGGGACAAATGATTGTGCAACTTGCATTGATATACAATGAATTGAATTGGAAAAGTTATAAAATTAATTATGTTGAACCAGTTGATATATATGAATTTCTTCAATTTGATCTTGAAAGTAAACATAAATTAGTTGTGAAAAATAATCACAATAAAGTTAAAGTTACTATTTTGAAAAAATAGGTTGGTAATCAATGAAAATTGTCCGTAATTAGATAATGAATTTAAAAGAAAAATGAGTTTCTTCATATTTAAAATTAAATACATTTTTTGTATAAAAATTAAAAAACGAAAATTAAAAAATTTGAATCAGTTTGACATACACTCCGAACTCAGTATAATAAGTAAACATGTTAAGGGAGTGACTTAAATCGTGGATTATGAACAAGATTTTGATGAACGTAATATCAATAAGGTGAACCCTAGGACTGCGAAAAAAACTGTATTTGCAACCGGTATTGGTAATGCAATGGAATGGTTCGACTTTGGGCTTTATTCTTATTTAGCAGTTATATTAGGGCAAAACTTTTTTAGTTCGGTAGAAAATGACCAGCTGAAAACGATATTTACATTTGCAACATTTGCAATTGCATTTTTATTAAGACCAGTAGGTGGCATTATTTTTGGTATTATTGGTGATAAATTTGGAAGGAAAGTCGTTTTAACGACAACCATTATCATGATGGCATTTTCTACTTTGTTAATTGGTTTATTACCTACATACGATCAAATAGGTGTATGGGCGCCAATTTTACTATTATTAGGTAGAGTACTTCAAGGTTTTTCAACCGGTGGAGAGTATGCAGGCGCGATGGTTTATGTTGCTGAATCCTCACCAGATAAATCTAGAAATGGTCTAGGTTCAGGTTTGGAAATTGGTACATTATCAGGTTATATCGCTGCATCAGTAATCAGCGGCTTACTATTTTTCTTTTTAAATGAGGAACAAATGGCTACATGGGGATGGAGAATACCATTTATTTTGGGTCTATTCTTAGGCATATTTGGTTTTTATTTAAGAAGAAAATTAGAGGAATCATTAGTGTTTGAAAATGAAATAGCTACACAACCAAAACGAGATAACATCGGCTTTTTCACAATTGTTCGATATTATTACAAAGATATTATTGTATGTTTTGTAGCTGTAGCATTCTTTAATTGTACGAATTATATGGTGACTTCATATATGCCATCTTATTTACAACAAATAATTAAATTAGATAGCACAACGGTTTCTGTACTTATAACGATTGTCATGGCAGTAATGATTCCATTGGCATTAATGTTTGGTAGAGTTGCAGATCGTATCGGAGAGAAAAAAGTCTTTTTAATAGGGCTTTGTGGTACAGCTATCTTTAGTACAGTGGCATTTGCGTTATTCCAATCAGGCTCGTTGGTTTTAATAGTTGTGGGTATATTTACGTTAGGATTTTTCTTATCTACTTATGAAGCGACGATGCCAGGTTCGTTACCAACGATGTTTTATACACATATCCGTTATAGAACATTAGCAGTAACATTCAATGTGTCAGTATCATTATTTGGTGGCACAACACCGTTAATTGCATCTACATTAGTTGCTAAAACAGGAGATCCACTTTCACCGGCTTATTACTTAGCAGCAATGAGTGTCATAGGAATTATTGTTATTTCATTGTTACATGTAAGTACAGCAGGTAAATCACTGAAAGGTTCATATCCATATGTTCAAAGTGATGAAGAATATGAATATTATACAAAAAATCCTGATAAAGCTTTATGGTGGGCAGACGACAAACGCGTATAAACGGTATGGCATACAAATCACTATCAAAATAAAATGTATGAATACTTATCAATACTAATATTTAACAAAAGTAATTTAAAAACTAGGTTATTCATTCCCTATAGAATTGGGAAATGGGTGCCTAGTTTTTTCGTGAATTTTATTATTATAATAAGTAATTATATATGATTTACAATAGTGTTGATATTTTCATTTTCGTTAATAATCTCGTTTTTTTAGAAGAATAACACGCGAAAGCAAGAAGTCATACAATTTATTTATGTTATGTTTAAGAAGAAAAAACAAAATACATAGTTTGGAGGAAGAACGATGACAGTAGAACAATATTGGGAAAAATTTGTACAATTGTGCCCATCTTATAAGAGTAAAACATATGAAGCATGGTCGTTTGGTGTAGATGAGGATGAATTAGCAGATCTAGTGAAACAAGGTGAAAAAACGGCTACGACAAGTGGTTATGAAACTTATCAAGTAGATCGTGAACCACTACCTCAAGTGGGAGATGTGAGCGTGATTTTAAATAAAAAAGGGGAGCCACAATGTGTGATAGAAACAACACGCGTCTATCAAACACCGTTTAATGCGGTCACTGAACATCACGCTTATTTAGAAGGTGAAGGCGATAAGTCACTCGCTTACTGGCGTAAAGCACATATTGATTTCTTTGAACCTTATTATACATCTCTAGGATTGGCATTTAACGAATCGATTATTGTAGTGTGTGAAGAATTTAAAGTTTTATATAAATAAGTAAAGTGGTACATAAGTTAGGGGTGCTTCGAGTGTGCTCTCCAAGCAAACAAAGGGGACAATCTTTGCCTAACTATGTACCACTTAGGGTGAGTGTTTATAAGGGATGTGTTACACCATGTATATATAATGGGACAGTTACATATACATGGAACATATTTCTAAAGGGGAATTCTTTGTTCTGTTTCTTCTAATTTTAGTCTTGGACCTTACGTTTCTGTTTTTTCATCGATGTATTGAAGTGTGGCTAATAACTTAGATTTAAGTTATCGACATCACTTTCAAGTAGAGAGAGTAACGTATATAATTCATTCTTGCTGAAATTTTCATCGCATTTAACAGAAATCGTTTTGAATGTCTTGGTGATAATTTCATAGATTGGGTTACCATTCTCAAAAGATTGTTCGTAGATAATCATGATGTCATACCTCCTTGTCTCTCTACACTTATTATAATAATAGATATGCTAGAAAATAACATGGGCCTGTAGTATCAAATTTGAATCAGACTAATGTCTGATATATTTTGAGTTTGAAAAATTTGAAGTTATTAATTAAATATGGAGATGTTTTATTTGTTCAAAATAGACGCATAAGGTTTGAGTTAAGGATTGTTAATCAATACAATATTATATAATAAAAAAGAAATCTGAAGCATTATTCGTTATGAATATGTTTCAGATTTCTTTTTTTATGATTTATACTTCAGTTACTTCAACATCTATATGTTCAATACGATTGTAAGCACCGTGATCTACAGGACCAACGAAGTCGTTCATTTTCCAGCCATTTTTAATTGCAGATGCAACAAATGCTTTGGCAGCAATTACGGCTTCTTTTGGAGATTTACCATTTGCTAAATATGCAGTCGTTGCTGCAGCAAATGTACAACCAGCACCGTGATTATAACTTTGCTGGAACATGTCAGTAGTTAATTGGTAGAAGTTATTTCCATCATAGTATAAGTCATAAGATTTATCTTGATCTAATGCTTTACCGCCTTTAATAATAACGTGCTTAGCACCTTGTTGGTGAATAATTTCAGCTGCTTTTTTCATATCGTCTATTGATTTTAAAGTGCCGAGGTTTGCAAGTTGACCAGCTTCAAATAAATTTGGTGTTACGACTGTAGCTTTTGGTAACAAATATTCAATCATTGCATCAGTATTGCCAGGATTTAAAACTTCGTTTTCTCCTTTACATACCATTACTGGATCAACCACAAAGTAATTCGCACCTGATTCTACATATGCTTCGCCGGCACGTTTAATAATTTCTTGTGTCCCTAGCATGCCTGTTTTCACTGCATCTGGACCGATTGATATTGCTGTTTCTAATTGTTTTTCAAATACATCGAATGGAATTGGTGTAACATCATGAGACCAAGATGCTTTATCCATTGTTACAATAGACGTTAATGCAACAATGCCGTATGTTCCTAACTCTTGGAATGTTTTTAAGTCTGCCTGCATGCCTGCACCAGCACTTGTATCTGAACCGGCAATGGTTAATGTTTTTTTCAATGCCATGAATTTTCACTCCTATATATTCTTTTGTATATATCATACCACGTTTGTCGACTATTCTAAATAATGACGTTTACAATGTAATAAGGTTACAATAATGAATAAATCATTATATCGTTTTGATTCTATTACTGATACATATTAAAATGAAATTAAATATATTCATTATAATTGTGTTTATGATTAAGCTAACACTACTAAATCTCTCAAGCGAGAAAGTAGCGCTTTATGTTACTATATTAATCGAGGTGAACGTGTATGGAATGGTCTGATGTTTTTCATAAAATAACTACGGAGCATGATTTTACTGAAATGCATAATTTTTTAGAAAATGAATATACGACAAAGGTAATCTATCCAGATAGGGAAAACATTTATCAAGCTTTTGATTTAACACCTTTTGAAAAAGTGAAAGTTGTTATCTTGGGACAAGATCCTTATCATGGACCAAATCAAGCACATGGTTTAGCATTTTCTGTGCAACCGAATGCTAAGTTTCCGCCTTCATTAAGAAATATGTATAAAGAACTTGAAGACGATATCGGTTGTGTAAGAAAATCACCACATTTACAAGATTGGGCAAGAGAAGGTGTTTTATTGTTAAATACTGTTTTGACAGTACGACAAGGAGAAGCTCATTCTCACAGAGATATAGGGTGGGAAACTTTTACTGATGAAGTGATTAAAACAGTTTCCGAAAATTTGAGTAATGTTGTATTTATTTTGTGGGGTAAACCCGCACAACAAAAAATGAAACTGATTGACACATCTAAACATCACGTTATTAAATCACCACATCCAAGTCCATTATCTGCATATCGCGGGTTCTTTGGTTCAAAACCGTATTCCTTAACAAATGCATATTTACAAAAAAATGGTATTGAACCTATAAATTGGTGTGAAAGTGGGTTATAAAATAAATGGAAAAAGAGAAAATTATTCAACTTATTGAACAAGAATTAGTTCAAGCAGATGAAGCTAAGAATGATGCAGAGTTTGAAAAGCATATTTATGCCATTCATACACTAACGTCATTAGTAAATAGTTCAAATGATAAACAGCATTTTAAAGATAATACGGATTCAGTGTCTACCTCATTCAAATCATCACAAAATGTAACACACACTACAGCTAGTGAGAAACAAGGTATCTCTCCTGAAGAAATTCAAGCAATGGGAGGGAAAATACCTGCTTCTTCGGCAAAATATACAAATACTAATACTTCGCTAAATTCTAATAAATTAGTAACAGACGATGAAATTGGTAATGGAGATTCAATTTTTGATTTTTAATTTAAGAAAGAGAGGTTTATTTTTATGAAATTATTTATTATTCTCGGTGCTTTAAATGCTTTAATGGCTGTAGGTACTGGCGCATTTGGCGCACATGGTCTGGAAGGTAAGTTATCGGATAAATATTTATCTGTATGGGAAAAAGCAACCACTTATCAAATGTATCACGGGCTTGGGTTACTATTAATTGGAATTATAAGTGGTACAACGTCAATTAATGTGAATTGGGCAGGATGGCTTTTATTCTTAGGCGTTGTATTTTTCAGTGGTTCGCTTTATATCTTAGCATTAACACAAATTCGTATACTTGGTGCAATTACACCAATCGGAGGTATTTTATTTATTATAGGTTGGTTAATGTTAGTGATTGGTACGATTAAATTATAATTTTATAATTGTTATAGAATTCATCTTATGGGTATAATACATCTCATGAGGTGAATTTTATTTATGGGAAAAAATGATAGGAAAGTAGATAGAGGAGATTTAAAACAAAACTTATCTGAGAAATTTGTTTGGGCAATTGCCTATGGTTCGTGTATCGGTTGGGGCGCATTTATTTTACCAGGTGATTGGATTGGTCAATCTGGACCTATTCCAGCAGCTATTGGTATTGTAATTGGCGCATTGTTAATGATTTTAATTGCGGTAAGCTACGGCGCGCTTGTTGAACGGTTCCCAGTTTCTGGTGGGGCTTTCGCGTTTAGCTTTTTAGGTTTTGGCAGATACGTAAGTTTTTTCTCATCTTGGTTTTTAACTTTTGGTTATATATGTGTAGTGGCTTTAAACGCAACTGCATTTAGTTTATTAATTAAATTTTTATTACCTGATGTTTTAGAAACAGGTAAACTATATACCATCGCAGGATGGGATGTTTATATTACTGAAATATTAATTGCATCATTGTTATTGATTGTATTTATGTTTATAGCTATTAAAGGTACGAGTGTTTCAGGCTCGCTACAATTTTATTTCTGTGTGGCAATGGTCATTACAATCTTATTGCTATTTTTCGGTTCGTTCTTTGGTAGTAATTTCTCATTAGAAAATTTACAACCATTAGCGAACAAAGAAAAAGGTTGGCTTACATCAATTGTAATGATAGTTGCAGTAGCACCGTGGGCTTATGTAGGTTTTGACAACATTCCACAAACTGCAGAAGAATTTGATTTTGCTCCAAATAAAACGTTTAAACTTATTGTATATAGTTTATTAGCAGCAGCATTTACGTATGTGCTAATGATTTTGTATACAGGTTGGCTAAGTAGTTCAGAGACTGATTTAAACGGTCAATTATGGTTAACAGGTGCTGTTACAAGTGGTGCATTTGGATATATAGGTTTGGCAATTTTAGCGATTGCTATTATCATGGGCATATTTACTGGTTTAAACGGATTTTTAATGAGTTCAAGTCGTCTATTGTTCTCAATGGGACGCTCAGGTATTATGCCTTCAGTATTTAGTAAATTGCACAATAAATATAAAACACCGTATGTAGCAATCATATTCCTTGTAGCTATCACATTGATTGCACCTTGGTTAGGTCGTACGGCATTGACATGGATTGTTGATATGTCATCTACGGGTGTTTCGATAGCATACTTTATTACATGTTTATCAGCAGCTCGTTTATTTAGTTATGACAAAACAAGTAACACATACGGTCCGGTATATAAAACATTTGCGATTATAGGTACAATAGTATCGTTTGTTTTCTTATTACTATTATTAATTCCTGCTTCACCAGCTGGATTATCAACGCCATCATATATTGCATTGTTTGGTTGGTTAATTATAGGATTAGTCTTTTTCGTAATTCGTTATCCTAAATTAAAACAAATGGATAATGATAAATTAAGTAAATTGATATTAAATCGTTCGGAAGATGAAGTCGTGAACCTTATTAATGAAAATAAAGTGCCGAACGAAACGCATAAATAGATGACAGTCGTTAATTATTTATGAGATAAACATATAAATAATTAGATATGGAATTCTTACAATATTTTGAGTATGAAAAAACTCCTATCAATAGCAACGGATTTTAACTGCATATTGATAGGAGTTTTTAAAATAAAATTATCATGTCTTATACAAAAAATCTGAGGTCTTTAATGAGCCTCAGATTTTTTATGTTCAATTATTAAATGTGCTTTTTGCTAAATTTTGTACCGGAAACGATGAGTTTAGATATTTGATCAGCAAATAATAAACCTAAAGCGATTGCGCCTGCAATTAGCGTTACTTCTAGCATCGTGTTAATCGCTTTACTAAAGTCTAACAAAATAAGATTTTTCGTAGCGTCAAAGGCTAAACCTCCAGGTACCAAAGGTATAATACCTGGCACCATAAATAGAATAACTGGTTCTTTTTTAAAGCGAGCCATTATATGACTAAGTAAACCCAATGCTAAACTTCCAAAGAAGCTTGAATAAATGGTGTGAAGTTGGAAACCATCATAAAATAATGTATAGACCATCCAACCACACGCACCAACAATTCCAACAGCATTATATAAATATTTTGGAACATCAAATATAATACCGAAGAATAGTGAAGCGGTATAACTAAATATTAAATTTAAAATCCAAAACATAAGCATTGCTCCTAAGAAATAATAAGTATTGTACCGACACCTGCCCCGATGCCAAAGGCAGTTACTAATGCTTCTAATGATTTAGTTGTAAACATTAACATGTGGCCACTGAATAAATCTTGAATAGCATTCGTGATTAAAACACCTGGTACAATTGGCATCACTGCTGAAATAATAATTGTGGAAATAGAACCACCCTGTATAAGCGTATTGCCCAATACTGCCACTGCACCAATAACGAGTGCACCCATAAATTCAGGAATAAATTTAGTGTGTAAATTTCTATTTAAAAGTTCTACAACGAGATAACCTAAAGCGCCTGCAACGAGTGCAGTGAATACATCAACTAAGTAACCACCTTGTAAATATAGAAAACTAATAGAGATAATCGCAGCGGCAATAAATTTAAAAAATAGATCGTGATTAATGCTTTGTTCATGATATATTTTTTGCAATTCTTGATATGCATCTTCAACTGAGAGCGTGCCATCGGAAAGTTGTCTAGAAACACGGTTGGTTCTTGATATACGATGTAGATTGGTGTCTCTTGTTCTTATTCTATAAATTCTTGGATAAGATTCATTATGTAACATAAAATTAATGACTGTATTCGTAACAAAACTATTACTTTCTGTATAACCTAATGTGAAAGCAATACGAGTCATTGTATCTTCTACACGAGACCCTTCTGCCCCAGATTCAAGTAAAATTCTGCCAGCTAGAATTATGACATCTTTTGCTATTTTTTCTTCATAATTTTCTGAGTATTGAACATTTATTGTCATCTAATCACCAATTATATTTTATTTAACTAAACCATTCGTAACTGTATTTTCATGGGATATATTTAGTAAGTTAATATTTTTTATTGTAACATTTTATTCAAATAATATGTTGGGTAAAAAAAGGATATTGTATTTTAAAAAATTGAGTTTTATACAACTTTAGTAATGCAAATATGTTTCAAATATTTCAAATAGGTTAAAATAGTATTAGTTGACTGTTACAAAATATTGAGTAGCGACAATGTTTAACAGTTAACCCTTAAATTAAGTAGTGATTAAAGTTCTCCCAAACACACTACATTCAGACAGGCACACTTGGAATAAAACAAGTGTGCCTTTTAGTCGCTCTAACTTTCTACGAAGTAGAAAGTTAGAGCGATTGATGCATGCGAAGCGCAGGCGAACCAAGTGAAACGAAGTAGAAAGTTAGAGCGACTTATGCATGCGAAGCGCAGGCGAACCAAGTGAAACGAAGTAGAAAGTTAGAGCGATTGATGCATGCGTATTATCGGAACATTTGTCTTCAGAAGCTCATTTTTCAAAGTTAAACGTAGTTATTGAATTATATAGCTATTGTAATTGTATTAAACATGAAAAACAAAATTGCTGTATGATTGAAAAACTTAGATTTGAGGCACAATGCTAGTTATATATGGATGAAAAATAAAAAATGATATATATAAACACCCCTCCATTTTAAATGAAGGGGTGTGACGAAAGAATATAACGATATTTATATTTCAAAAAGTGTTGGTAAACTATCTTTTGTAATAATGTTACCTACATAGAAACTACCAAAATCACCGTAACGTGCTGTCGTTTCGTCAAATCTCATTTCAGAAACAATTTTTTTGAATTGAAGTGGATCATCTGCAAATAGAGTGACACCCCATTCGAAATCATCAAAGCCCATAGAACCTGTGATAAATTGTTTGATTTTACCAGCATATTGACGACCGATTTTACCGTGATTATACATAAGTTCTTGTCGGTCTTCTAGTGATAACATGTACCAGTTATAAGTTTCATTACGACGTTTGTCCATAGGATAGAAACAAATATATTCGGATTGTGGTAATTCTGGGTACAATCTTGGTTTGATGTGTGGATTTTCGTAAGGATCTTCGTCGGATTTTCCTGCTAAATAATTGCCTAATTCAATAATAGAAACAAATGAATATGTCGGAATTAAAAAGTCTGTGATTCTCAATTTATTGAATTCATTTTCAAAAGCATTTAAATCTTTTAATTCAGGACGTAATGCCCATAAAAGAATATCTGCTTTTTGACCAGTGATATTATAAAATGCATGATCGCCTACATGGTTAGTACGCGCTTCTTCGTGTTTATCTAAAAATGCTTGTAACTCTTCAACTAACGTTTGACGTTCGTTTTCTGGGACTAGACGTAAACTAGCCCAATCTATAGCATATAATAAATGTAAACTATACCAACCATCTAAAGTTTCTGGCGCTTGTGGCATATTGAATCGCTCCTTTATGAAATAATTCTATATCTACACTGAAAATTCTATCATAAAGGTAACTATAAAACATAAGTAAATGATTACAAATTGGTGACATGGAATTCTATAAAAAAATGACGTATAATAGTAATGGAAAAAATAATAGTATTAAAAATTTGAGGAGGCCCATATGTCTTTATTAGATGTATTACAAGAGAAATTGTCAGGAAAAAATGTGAAAATTGTTTTACCTGAAGGAGAAGATGAACGCGTATTAACTGCGGCAACACAATTACAAAGTACGGATTATGTAACACCGGTATTATTAGGTAATGAAACAAATGTTAATGCGTTAGCTAAAGACAAAGGTTTAGATATTTCGAACTTAGAAATTATCGATCCTGAAACGAGTGAGTTGAAACAAGAGTTAGTGACAGCTTTTGTTGAACGTCGTAAAGGGAAAGCAACTGAAGCCCAAGCTCAAGAAATGTTAAAAGACGTAAATTACTTTGGTACGATGCTAGTATATACTGGTAAGGCTGAAGGTTTAGTAAGTGGTGCTGCACATTCTACAGGTGATACAGTTCGTCCGGCACTACAAATTATTAAAACAAAACCAGGTGTAACTAAAACATCAGGTATATTCTTTATGATTAAAGGTGAAGAACAATATATCTTTGGTGATTGTGCAATTAACCCTACATTAGAAGCACAAGATTTAGCTGAGATTGCAGTAGAAAGTGCAAAATCTGCACAAAGTTTTGGCATGTCACCACGTGTAGCAATGTTAAGTTTCTCAACAAAAGGTTCTGCAAAATCAGATGATGTTGAAAAAGTTTCGAACGCTGTAGCGTTAGCACAAGAAAAAGTTGAAACTGATCAACTTAAAGATGTAGTTATTGATGGAGAATTCCAATTTGATGCTGCAATTGTACCGGAAGTTGCTAAGAAAAAGGCACCAGATGCACAAATTCAAGGCGATGCAAATGTATTTATTTTCCCAAGTTTAGAAGCAGGTAATATTGGATACAAAATTGCGCAACGTCTTGGTGGTTATGATGCAGTAGGCCCAGTATTACAAGGTCTTAATTCACCAGTAAATGATTTATCTCGTGGTTGCTCAATAGAAGACGTGTATAATTTATCAATCATCACTGCTGCGCAAACATTACAATAATGGATCTAGCAAGTAAGTATTTTAATAGTGCCACTTGGCGTTATGTAGACCATTCTTCTGGATTAGCACCGATGCAGTCATTTGCATTTGATGATACTTTGTCAGAAAGTGTCGGAAAAGACTTATCAAGTAGTGTGGTACGTACTTGGATACACCAACATACAATCATTTTGGGTATCCATGACTCAAGGTTACCGCATTTGCAAGATGGTATTCGCTATTTAACCGAAGAACGAGGGTATAATGCGATTGTGAGAAACTCAGGTGGTCTAGGTGTCGTACTAGACCAAGGTGTACTCAATATATCACTTATTTTTAAAGGCAAACATGACATTACGATTGATGAAGCATTTTCAGTCATGTACTTATTAGTGGCAAAAATGTTTGAAGATGATGATGTTGAAATTGAGACCTATGAGATTGAACAATCATATTGTCCAGGGAAATTTGATTTAAGTATTAACGGGAAGAAATTTGCCGGTATTTCACAAAGACGTGTTCGAGGTGGCATAGCTGTCCAAGTATATCTATGCGTTGAAGGAGATGGCAGTGAACGTGCTGCATTAATGAGAGCATTTTATGAACGCGCATTACAAGGTGAAAGTACTAAATTTGAATACCCTGATATTGATCCTCAATGTATGGCGTCTTTATCGCAATTATTAGGCAGAACGATAACAGTTCAAGACGTGATGTTCCAGTTGTTATATGCGTTAAAAGATTTAGGCGCTAATTTGACAATGGATGATATTACGGATGATGAGTGGCAGCGATATGAAGGTTATTTTGACAAGATGATTGAACGCAATGCTAAAGTTAATCAAAAAATGGACGAATGAGACAAAGACTAGAAACGATACATTGTATTCGTTTTTAGTCTTTTTATTTATAATTACATAATGGAAGATATTACTATTATTTGTTGAATTATAGTAATTAAATAAGTAATATAGTGAAAGTATACGTTAAAAATCAAAAATAAATTAATAAAATAAAGTGAAGTTTTTGAATAATAGTTCATCGCGTTTTATAATAAAAAAGTATTGTTTATAATTAGTAGCAGGTATTAACTTTTTGCTCATTTTGTTCAATTTTGATACAAATTTTAAAAAAACTATGACTCGAGTCGTATGTCAATATATGAAATTTGTGAGATAATATAATTTGATTTGTGTAAAATTGATTGAGTTGTGTAAAAAATGCACGTAATTTCTTCTTGATTAAAAATGAAAAGATATGAATACGCTAGCTAAATACTATTAAACACAGAATTTCCTGGGAAATGTTAAGATAACTAGGAATGAAATTAAGATTAACAAAAAAATCGCGGTGCAAAGCATATATTATTTAAATTTAAAGAAAATACTAAAGGTGATTGAAAATATGGCACAACAAGGTTATGGGGAAGCGAATGGCAAGGTGATTTTAATAGGTGAGCACGCGGTGACATTTGGAGAGCCTGCAATTGCGATTCCATTTACGACAGGAAGAGTGAGTGCATTAATTGAATCTTTAAATGTGACTGAATCTTCCTATATCAAAAGTGAAGTTTATGACGGTGAATTGGCTTACGCACCGGAACACTTAAAATCAGTAATAACGAGATTTATTGATAAATATGATATTGAAACACCCATAAAAGTTTCTATAGATACGAACTTGCCACCATCGAGAGGTTTAGGATCTAGTGCAGCAATGGCAGTTGCATTTGTACGTGCGAGTTTTGATTATATAAATAAACCTTTAACAGATGCAGTATTGATAGAAGAAGCAAATTGGGCAGAACGTATTGCGCACGGCAAACCAAGTGGCATAGATACACAAACCATAGTATCCAACAAGCCAGTTTGGTTTCAAAAAGGTGAAGTTACTACCTTGAAACCATTAGACTTAAATGGATATATGGTTGTAATAGACACTGGTATTCGTGGTTCAACGAAACAAGCAGTAGAAGATGTACATAATTTATGTAAAGCAGATAGCAGGTATCTTAGCTTTGTCGAACATATCGGCAAATTGGTACATGAAGCTCGAGATTCTATAGAACACCATAACTTTGAACAACTTGCTACTGTCTTTAATTTGTGCCAAGAGAATTTAAGAACACTCACTGTTAGTCATGAAAAAATTGAACAGTTGTTAGAAGTTAGTGAAAAACAAGGCGCGATTGCTGGTAAATTAACTGGAGGAGGTAGAGGCGGAAGTATGATCGTTCTCGCTTCTACTTTAGAAACGGCTGAAAAAATTGTGGAAAGTGCGCAATCATTGGGTGCACATCATACTTGGATTGAATATTTAGGAGGTTAGTAAGGTGGTTAGTAGTGGCAAAGCACGTGCACATACAAATATTGCACTGATTAAATATTGGGGGAAAGCTGATGAAGCCTATATTATTCCGATGAATAATAGCTTGTCGGTAACATTAGATCGTTTTTATACAGAGACTAAGGTAACTTTTTCTGAACAATATACGAAAGATATATTGATTTTAAATGGACAAACAGTAGATGATTCTGAAGCAACTAAAATACGTCGTTTTATGGATATTGTTAGAGATCTGGGTAAAACATCTATGTACGCACATATCGAAAGTGATAATTTCGTACCAACAGCTGCAGGTTTAGCCTCATCAGCAAGTGCTTATGCCGCGTTAGCAGCAGCATGTAATGAAGCTTTAAAACTTGGTTTAACGGGTAAAGAATTATCTAGACTTGCCCGAAGAGGCTCAGGATCAGCCTCTAGAAGTATTTATGGAGGTTTTGTAGAGTGGGAAAAAGGTTATGATGATACAACATCATACAGTTTCCCGATTGATGCAGATCACTGGGAAGATGATTTATCTATGATATTTGTAGTAATCAATAATAAAACAAAAAAAGTTTCCAGTCGTGCCGGTATGTCACATACGCGTGATACATCTCGTTTTTACCAATACTGGTTAGATCACGTAGATGAAGACATAGCGTCAGTTAAACATGCGATTGATGACAAAGATTTTAAGTATTTAGGAGAAGTTATCGAAGAGAATGGTTTGAGGATGCATGCAACAAATTTAGGTTCACAGCCTCCTTTTACATACATGGTAGAAGATAGTTATTTAGCTATGAATATTGTACATCAATGTCGTGAAGCTGGTTATCCTTGTTATTTTACAATGGATGCAGGGCCCAATGTTAAAATTTTAGTAGAAAAGAAAAATCAACAGGCAGTTATTGATGCACTACAAAAATCATTTAATGATGATCAAATTATTGCAAGTGACATTACACGTACAGGTGTTGAAATTATTGAGTAAGGAAGAGATAACATGATTCAAGTAAAAGCGCCAGGTAAGCTCTATATTGCAGGTGAATATGCTGTTACTGAACCTGGATATAAATCTGTATTAATAGCTGTTAATAGATTTGTAACAGCTTCAATTGAGGATTCTAATGCTCCAGAAGGTACAATCCATTCAAAAACGTTACATCATGAGCCAGTTACCTTTCAAAGAGAAGAAGATAAGATAGTCGTATCTGATTTACATGCAGCAAAACAATTAAAATACGTTATCACAGCTATAGAAGTTTTTGAGCAATTTGTGAGCAGCAATCACATTGACTTAAAACATTTTAATTTAACGATAGATAGCAATTTAGATGATGCTAATGGTCATAAATACGGTTTGGGTTCAAGTGCAGCGGTACTAGTATCTGTAGTAAAAGCTTTAAATGAATTTTATGAAATGCATTTATCAAATCTTTATATTTATAAACTTGCAGTGATTGCAAATATGAAATTACAAAGTTTGAGTTCTTGTGGGGATATCGCTGTCAGTGTATACACAGGTTGGCTTGCTTATAGTACATTTGATCATGAGTGGGTATCACAGCAAATTGAAGATACATCTGTTAATGAAGTATTAAATAAAAACTGGCCAGGTTTACATATTGAACCACTACAACCACCAGAAAATATGGAGGTTTTAATTGGATGGACAGGATCACCTGCGTCTTCGCATCATTTAGTTAGTGAAGTAAAACGTTTGAAATCCGATCCTACGTTTTACGGAAAATTTTTAGAACGTTCTCATGCTTGTGTAGAGAAATTGATTCATGCCTTTAAAACCAATCATATCAAAGGTGTACAGCAAATGATTCGTATGAATCGTGAAATTATTCAATCTATGGATAATGAGGCTACAATCGATATTGAAACTGCGCATTTGAAAGTGTTATGCTCTGTAGCTGAAAAATATGGTGGTGCTGCTAAAACATCAGGTGCAGGTGGCGGCGATTGCGGTATCACAATTATTAATAATGAAGTAGATAAACAATCAATTTATAAAGAATGGTTAGAAAATGAAGTGAAACCGTTAGAGTTTAGTATTTATCATGGGCAATAAGCTTGAAGGAAAGGGATAAGACAGAAACCCAATTTTTAAATGGTTACGTTGTCTTAACGGACATGGATGGTTAGAGTTGATGCTTTACTGAGCTGAATCTCATGTACAAGACTTACTAAATCAATAAATTGAGAAGTGCAACGGCTGTGACAATTAATTTGTCCAGCCTCTTTTTGGTTTGATTTTTATAATAAATGACAGAAAAGCATATAGCAAAAGTAAGTATCATAAACGTTTAATTATATGCTTTCATGACCATGTTATATACTTTTGAGGAAGAACTTGAAAAAATGCCTAAATAGAGTAAAATAATTAGAGTTGTATTTATCATTATAAACGTATTAATGAGGCTTTGGATAGGCAATTAAGCGCATATTTTACATAGAATAATAAAAAATGTGTTAATCATTTATGAATGGAAAGGTGAGGATGATTAATTTTGCAAAATAAATTTTTAATCTGCGATGATTGTCAGGGCGTTAATTGTAAATCTTTGGAGAAAAAACTAACAAAATTAGATCCTAATGCAGAAATAGAAATTGGTTGTCAATCGTATTGTGGACCTGGTCGACGTAAAACTTTTGCATTTGTTAATAATCGCCCATTAGCAGCCTTGTCTGAAGATGAGCTTATGGAAAAAATTGAAAAACAATTGCAAAAACCAAGGGATCCGGAAGAGGAAGAGCGTCTTAGAAAACGCAATGAGGAACGTAAAAGACGTAAAGAAGAACAAGATCGTAAGCTGAAAGAAAAATTAGCTAAGAAGAAAAGCAAATGATAGACACTCAAATTGTCACATATGAAATGATTGAACTGCGCGATGTAGTTCAATCTTTTTTTGTACTACTGAATAAAAAAACACTTTCGTTCATTTCACCATTAAATATGAGTATTGAACAAAAGTGTTTTTTGATTTTATTGAAATCAGGATCATATATGTTATTGATTTTTAAAGTGCTGTATAACCACCATCGATTGTGAAGACACTACCTTGGGCAAATGAAGAAGCGTCTGAAGCAAGATATACAACGATGCCACCGAGTTCATTTGGTGTGCCTGGTCTACCCATAGGTGTGAATCCCATCCAGTCTTCAATCATTTCTCCACCTTGATCAAAGAATGGTTTCGTAAGTTCTGTTTTCATATAACCTGGAGCTATTGTATTGACTTTAATATTATATTTTGACCATTCCATAGCTAAACTTTTCGTCAACATAATGACACCTGCTTTGGAAGCATTATACGAACATTGTTCTTGTGGTTTATTAGCAATTAGTCCTGACATAGAGGATGTATTAATGATAGAGCCATAGCCTTGTTTAATCATTACGCGACCAACAGATTGGGCAACTAAGAAAATGCCATTTAGATTTAAATTAATGACTTTATTCCAATCTTCAAATGACATTTCTTCAGCTTTTGCGTTAATTGTCATGCCAGCGTTATTAACTAAAATATCAATTTTATTAAATTGTTTTGTAACTTCTTCAACCATTTGATTTACAGCATCTGGATTTGTGACATCCACTTTTAGTGCAATCGCTTCTACATTTTCAGTTTCACTAATTTCTTTAGCGGTATTATCAGCTATCTCTTCATTAATATCTGCAATAACGATATTAGCACCAGCTTGAGCCAATGCGGTAGCCATAGCTTTGCCTAAACCCATAGCACCTCCTGTTACAATTGCTACTTTTCCATCTAATTTGAATTGTTCTAATATATTTGTCATGTTCAAACACCTGTCCTTTTTAATGATTTGGTTGGTTAACTTTCATAAAGAAAGTCAGTATAAATCCTATAAAATAAATGATTGCATAAGTCCAAATAGTTAGTACAGGGCCTCCTATTGGTACTGTTAAGGTTGCGATTGCTGGACCAACAAAGTTACTTAAGCCAGCGGATAAGTTATGAATAGAAACGGCGGCGCCTTTATGATTTGGTTCTAAAATAGGGAAAATGGCTGACATCGGGACAAATGCAGCGACAGCAAAACCGAATACAATCGCCACTGCACCGGCAACCCAAATGTTGGGGCCAGTCCATATTGGTAAATAGTAAAATGCTAATGTAGAAATCACCATTCCTATACAACCAAACCAACGAACTTGGCGTACCCATCCAATTTTATCTCCAACCACACCCCAAAATAGGTTAGTGAATATGGTTACGATATACATTAAGCCCCAAATTCTCAACCATTCTGATGTAGTGAATCCTACAGTATCAGTGAATACGATTGGCATGATAACTACAAGTCCAAACAATGCTAATTGGTTAATGATTCTAACCACACAAGCAATAGCAACTTGTGGGTTTTTTAAAATTGTTATACCTTTAGCGAATTCAAACAATATCTCTTTTGGTGTTAGTTTATCAGTTTCTTTCTCAGAACCTTTCCTATCTTTAACTAAGAACATAGCCATTAAACCACCGATTAAAATGAATATTATGGATGACCATAATGTCCCCATAAATCCAATCCAAGGTATTGTAAAACTAGGTAGATAGGTTCCTAAAAACCCGATACCTACAGAATACATTGCCCAGAACCAACCCATAGCTGAAGCTAGGCGATGTTTTGGAGCTGAATATGTAATCCAGACGACAAAGCTATAGATAAACATCGGATAGGCAAACCCTCTAATACCATACATAATTAACATCATCGGATAACTATGTTGCTCTAGTCCTAAAGTTAAAAATCCTACATGAAAAACAATCCAAATGATAAACGCAAGCGCCATTATTTTTCTCGGACTAAATATTTCAGCTAAAATACCAGAAAGCCAAGATGCAACTGCAACAATAAGACCGTAAAGTGTTAAGACTGCAGATGCTTGCTGCGATTCAAATCCAATACTAACAATATATTTTGATAAAAAAGCTTGTTCAATACCATCGCCAGTCATGAAAATAGCAACTGCGATATAACCCCAAATTAAAGTTATCGGTAAGCCTAAAAATTGCTTAGAGTTATCTGTACTTAGTGTATTCACAAAAATCTCTCCTAATCTTTAAATATGATTTCTAAAATGTTAATCGTGTTTAAATATATTCATCTATCTGTCTTTGGAGAGGTAATAATGCTTTAAATCTTTGAATATAATTTCTAAAACTTTCAATATCCTGTGGTTTGGGATTTAAAGTGATTTGATCAGTGTTATCAAAAGCTTTAACGTTTAAGTAATTGGCCAAATTTGTATATTGGTTTTCTAATAAATAACGGGATAATATTGCGATACCCCATGCGCCTCCTTCACTAGCAGTCTTCATAACACTTACTGACGATTCTAATGCTGCAGCTAAGAAGGATTGTGCGATTTTGTCTGTTTTAAAAATACCACCATGCCCTAACATGCTATCAATTTGAATATTCTCTTTTTCTTTTAATAAATCTATGCCAATTTTCAAAGTGCTAAAGGCACTGAAAATATGTGTCTTCATAAAGTTTTCAATATTAAATGCACTATCAACATGACGTAGAAACATCGGATAACCTTGATTGACATCTGTTATGAATTCTCCAGAAATATAGCCATAAGATAATAGTTTCCCTAAGTCTTCATCTCCGCTAAAAGCGCTTTCAAATAACTTAGTGAAAAGTTCATTTTTATCATATTTTACATTCATGAGTTGAAAAACTTCCTCAAACAAATGAATCCAAGCATTGATATCAGATGTACAGTTATTAGCATGTATCATTGCAACATCATAACCATCAGGTGTTGTTACAATATCAACTTCGGGATATACATTGACAATCGGTTTTTCTAGTACAATCATTGAAAATATGCTAGTTCCGGCTGAAATATTTCCTGTTTTTGGTGCTACACTATTGGTTGCTACCATGCCTGTGGCAGCATCTGATTCTGGTGCACACATTGGACATCCTGACTCCAATTCACCATTTGGATCGATGAGTTTAGCGCCTGTTTCTGTTAAATAACCGGCAATTTGTCCAGCTACAATAACATTTGGTAGCATATCGCTAATGTCTTGTGTATAACCTAATTTTTGAAATAATGAATTAAAGCGCTTTAATAAATCTTGGCGAAAATACTTACGTTCGCTATCAATTGGGAACATGCCAGATGCATCTCCTATACCTAATACCTTTTTGTCTGTTAAATACCAATGAACATATCCAGCAAGGGTAGTTAGATAACTAACTTGTTTGACATGCGCTTCGCCATCTATTGCTGATTGGAATAGCTGAGCGATGCTCCAACGTTCTGGTATATTAACTTTAAAATCTTCGCGTAATTGTTGTGCAGCTTTGTTCGCATTGTTATTACGCCAAGTTCTGAAAGGTACTAACAAATCATCGTTGTCATCAAAAGCTAAATAACCATGCATCATACCACTAATGCCTAGAGAAGCTAAGGATTTAAGTTGAGTATGATAGTTGTCTTTAATTGATTGTGACATTTCAGAATAACTTTTTTGGATGCCTACCCATACATCATTAATGGAATAAGTCCAATAGCCATTTTCATATTTGTTCTCCCATTCAAAAGAACCTGTTGCAATTGTTTCACAATTAGGTGCGATAGCAATTGTTTTTATCCGCGTAGAGCCTAATTCAATGCCTACAGATAGTTGACCAGATTCAACCAAGTGCTTGATATCATCACTTTCCATTTTGTTGCTCCTTTATTTTAAATAATGTAAACGCTAACAGAAATGAATAATAATTCAAAAATTATGAAAAGTCAATTAAAGATTATTATATTTTTAGTTCATATGATAAATTATAAATGATTATTTAAAATGTTATTTATATTAATTTTACTTTGGAAGTTATTATAGTTTATATAGGTGTTGGATTGATTGTGTTATCACTCGTTGTAAGATGAGTATGATTAAAATAGGATTTTGAAATTTCAAGGTTACAGATTGATAAAAGGAGTTATGATATGAATTCATTTGCAAAAATTACTGCGCAAGGTGCTTATGTACCAGAGAAAATAATGGATAATCAGGATTTCGAGAAGATTGTTGATACTTCTGATGCATGGATCCAACAAAGAACTGGGATTGTTGAAAGAAGAATCGTAGCTGAAGATGAATATACGAGTGATATCAGTTATAAAGCAGTGTTGGATTTACAAGAGAAATATCAAGTGGAATTAAATGATGTTGATATGATCATCAATGCTACGTTGACACCAGACTATAAAACACCTAGTGTCGCATCTTATGTGCAAGCGAAATTAGGATTAAAAAATGCAGGGGCTATTGATATTAATGCAGCTTGTGCAGGTTTTGCCTATGGCTTGAATATCGCTAATGGTCTAATTACTTCTGGCCAAAATAAAAAAGTGTTAGTCATTGGCGCAGAAACATTATCACGAATTACAGATTACACAGACCGCAATACGTGTATATTGTTTGGAGATGGTGCAGGAGTATTTTTAGTAGAATACAGTGAAGATGAAACGAGCTTTATATCTAGTAGTGCTGGCTCGGATGGCGACAAAGGACATCATTTATATTGTTCGGAACTTTCTCATACAATGTTTGGCGAAGATTTACAAAATCCTGGCCATATTGTACAAAATGGCCGTGGGGTATATAAATGGGCTGTCGGCAATGTCCCAAATATTATTGATGATACAATGCGTGATACGAATTATAAAAAAGAAGATATAGCTTGGTTTGCACCACACAGTGCCAATGCCAGAATGATAGAATCAATATGTGAAAAGGCAAATCTATCAAAAGATAAGGCGTTAATGAGTCTTAAATATTATGGTAATACGTCATCGGCAACGATACCGTTATCGATTGACTTAGCCGTTCAAGCACATCAACTCAAAAAAGGTGATCTCATGTTATTAGTTGGGTTTGGTGGTGGATTGTCATATGCGTCTACATTAATTAAATGGACACTTTAAAAATGTATCACAACAATCAAATAAACAATGATTCAAAAGTAGGATGTACATACATTGCATCCTGCTTTTTTCAATTGTAATCATTCTTATTAGGGAAGCGATGAAATCTTTTTAATAAAATTAGCTTTCTGTCCAATCTCAATAATGCTTAAATTTTTGCAACTTAATTTTCAAGCATTTTACTTCAAGGTTTCATCGAAAACATGCTAAATTTTGAGTAGAGGTTCAAAAGTTATTCAACAACTTAATGTAGTTATTTCACCACGACGTGTTAAATCATATATGTTTAGAATGAGTCATGTTAGCGATATTTGAAATAACTGAATTACAAGACGATAAATGATTTAGAGTCACTAGTTAACACAATAAATCGTCACGCTGACTTATGAAGTGAATCTGAATATTTAGGTTATGTACATTTATACTATGTGATAACCACGTTATTAAACTGAATGAAAAAGGGTAGAGATATATTATAGTATTCAGCAGTTCATACGTTTGTTGATTGTACGGTCTTACTCTCTTTCAAACAAATGTATACAAAAACACTTTGAGCCAGAGATTCTATAAATATTTCAAAATTAAAATATAAGGAGTTGGATTGTTTTGACGGAAAAAGTTCAATTAGGAAAATCAAATGTAACAGTATCACCGATTGCTTTAGGTACAAACGCTGTTGGTGGACATAATTTTTATAATGATTTAGATGAAGAAAAAGGTAAAGAAACAGTTCGTACTGCAGTGAGAAATGGTATTACATTGTTAGATACAGCATATATCTACGGTCCAGAACGTTCTGAAGAATTGGTTGGAGAAGCGGTTAAAGAATTTGCTAGAGACGAGTTTGCTATTGCCACAAAGGGTGCACATTATTTTGATGAAGATGGTAATGTGAAAATGTCTAATGACCCAGAATTTCTTAAAGATCAGGTAGAAAAAAGTTTAAAACGTCTTCAAGTAGATTATATTGATTTGTATTATATTCATTTTCCAGACGACACTACGCCTAAAGATCAAGCAGTTGCCGCATTAAAAGATTTAAAAGATGAAGGCAAGATTAAAGCTATCGGCGTTTCTAACTTTACATTAGATCAACTAAAAGAAGCGAATAAAGATGGCTATGTTGATGTTGTACAAATGGAATATAATTTGCTAAATCGTGAAAATGAAGATGTGTTTGAATATACAAAAGAAAATCAAATTACATTTATTCCATATTTTCCTTTAGTATCAGGTCTTTTAGCCGGTAAGTATACTGAAAATACACAATTTGATGATATTCGTGCTAAGAATCCAGAATTCCAAGGGGAAAAATTCAAAGAAAATTTAGCGAAAATTGATGAGTTAAGAGATATTGCAGATAATCATAACGTAGATGTTGCACATATTGTACTTGCATTCTATTTAACCCAGCCTTCATTGGATGTCGTGATTCCTGGTGCAAAACAACCACATCAAGTCGTGGATAATTTAACGACGTTAGAGGTTAATTTAACTAAAGAAGAAATTGAAAAAATAAACGAATTATTTCCTAGAAAATAATACAATGTGTCTAGGACGAATCAATGATGTCCAGACTGTTTCAAATTGTCAGTAGATGACTTAATTGAAAATTTTAGTCCCACTTCACAATTTATTGTGTTAGTGGGACTTATGCATGAGCTAGCTCAAGTAACTCTTGAATCACTTCACAATTTA
>NZ_JAESNB010000010.1:0-187015 GCF_017893435.1 Staphylococcus sp. GDB9P120P | reverse complement strand
GTTAGTGGGACTTATGCATGAGCTAGCTCAGGTAATCCTTGAATCACTTCACAATTTATTGTGTTAGTGGGACTTATGCATGAGCGATAGCTCAGGTAATCCTTAAATCACTTCACAATTTATTGAGTTAGTGGGACTTGTGCATGAGCTAGTTCAGGTAATGCCTTTATGCGTTTTCAATTCTAGTCATCCTTGTCGGGAGTGGGATGACGAAATCTTTTTAAGAAAATTAGATTGCTATCCTACTCCCATTTTATAAAGTTTTAAAATTTAAATTGAAATATATAAATTTATAAATTTTCCTGCAAATCATTTAATGCTATAATATAATATTGTAAACGCATGTTATATTTATGAACTTTTGTGTAAGATTATTAAGATGTCTCTAATGAAATATTTTAATATATGAAAAGGATTAAAAGGAGATTATTATGATTACAGTTTTGTTCGGGGGCAGTCGTCCGGAAGGGAATACTGCTCGATTGACTAAAATGGCTTTATCAGGACACGACTACAAATGGTTTGACTTAACACAGTATCAATTGAATCCAGTGAGAGATGTAAGGCATGATGGGACAACAATAGATGCTTATGAAGATGATTATAAAAAAATTATAGACCAAGTGTTAGCCAGTGATACAATTATCTTTGCATCACCTGTTTATTGGTATAGTTTGTCTGCTTCTTTGAAAGCTTTCATTGATCATTGGTCTGAAACTTTAATGGATCCTAATTATAAAGATTTCAAAGCGAAAATGGCTGAGAAAGATTTTCGACTCATTATTGTCGGTGGAGATTTTCCAAAAGTAAAAGCCAAACCATGTATCACCCAAATGAAATATAGCTTAGAATTTTTAGGTGCTACGCTATCTGGTTATATAATTGGAACTGCTGAAAAACCAGGAGATATTGATAAAGACTCATACGCATTAAACCGCGCACAAGAATGGCAAGATATATTAAATAATGTTTAGAGATAGTTTGGGCAATTGTTATCTATTGTCCAAGCTATTTTCATTTGAATAGATTAAGTATTTGGAACACTAAAATTATGTTATAATAAGAGTATTATTACCTACTATAAATAGGGGGAACCAACATGCACAAAGTTAGAAAAGCAGCGCCAGAGGATGTTGTAGGCATCAGAGATGTAGCAACAAAAGCTTGGTATAATACTTATTTAAATATCTATGCAGCTAAAACTGTAAATGAATTATTAGCTGCTTCATATAATGAACAACATTTACTTAAAAGATTAGAAGAACAATTATTCTTAGTCATTGAAGAAGATGATCAGATTATTGGTTTCGCTAATTTTATATATGGCACTGAATTATTCTTATCAGCCCATTATGTAAGACCCTCATGGCAACATCATGGGTATGGTTCTGATTTACTGAAAGAAGGCTTGGCGTATTTCCAAGATGAATATAATGAAGTATTTTTAGAAGTTGATAATAAGAATGATGAAGCTGTATCTTTTTATGAACAAAAAGGGTTTGAACGTGTGCGTTCATATATGCATGTGATGTATGGGGAAGAAATGGATTTGGCATTGATGCGAAAAACTTTAAAATAATTGCACATTAACAAGGTATGAATAGGAGGACGACATTGACTTTTACAACTTATGCTACACAAAAGTTACCTGAAGAAAAAGTATTTAAAGACCCCATTCATAGGTATATTCATGTAAGAGACCAAGTGATTTGGGACTTGATTAAAACGAAGGAATTTCAGCGTTTACGACGTATAAAGCAATTGGGTACATTATACTTATCATTTCATACCGCTGAACACAGTAGATTCGGACATTCTTTAGGTGTATATGAGATTGTTCGAAGATTAATTGATGATTCGTTTGACGGTCGTGAAGCATGGAATAATGATGATCGTCCACTTGCATTATGTGCTGCATTATTACACGATTTAGGTCATGGACCATTTTCACATAGCTTTGAGAAGATTTTTAATACAGATCATGAGCAATTTACGCAAAAAATCATTACTGGTCCGACAGAAGTAAACAGTGTATTACGACGTGTTTCTGAAGATTTCCCGCAACAAGTAGCTGATGTTATTAATAAAACACATGAAAATAAATTGGTCATATCTATGATTTCTTCACAAATAGATGCTGATAGAATGGATTATTTGCAACGTGATGCTTATTTTACAGGTGTTAGTTATGGACAATTTGACATGGAACGTATTTTGAGATTAATGAGACCTTCAAAAGATGAAGTGCTTATTAAAGAAAGTGGTATGCATGCAGTAGAAAACTTCATTATGAGCCGTTATCAAATGTATTGGCAAGTATACTTCCATCCAGTTAGTCGGGGTGGAGAAGTGTTGCTTAACAATTGTTTGAAACGGGCAAAGCAACTTTATAATGAAGGCTACACATTTAAAAAATATCCTGCTGATTTTATTCCTTTCTTTGAAGAGTCTATGACGATTGAACAATATGTAGATTTAGATGAAGCGGTTGTAGTTTATTACTTAAAAGCATGGATTAATGAAGATGATGCTATATTGAGTGATTTGTCACGCAGATTTATTAATCGTGATTTGTTTAAATATATGCCATTTGATGGTTCTATCATTACAATTACAGAATTAACCGATTTGTTTATACAAGCAGGTATAGATCCGAATTATTACTTTGTAAGCGAATCATTTTCAGACTTGCCTTATGATTATGATCGTCCAGGATCAGACAGACAGCCGATTCATTTGTTGAGACGTAATGGTAAAATAAGAGAAATCAGTAGTCAATCCTTAGTTATTCATAGTATTACAGGCATTAATAGACAAGATTATAAATTATATTATCCAAAAGAATTTATTTCTGATATAGAAGATGACCAAGTTAGAAATGCTATTAATAGTATATTAGATGAATTGAATTAAACAATTAAAAATTGATTACTTTTATCGTATTGTTAAATATGGCAAAATTTTAATATAGACAACTTATGTATGATGAGAAAATAACGATTACATAACTACTTGTTTTAATATGGAGGTGGACACTGATGGCTGAAAATAATGGATTTAAATTTAATATTATTAAAAATGATCCACTGGATGGGCACAAAGGTACCAATATTGGCTCTATAAGTTTAGATAACGTAGCTCCTGTGTTTATCGATGTTGCAAATGAAGAGGCATTTATTGATATTGCAGGTATGCATGCACGTTCCAGTGTTGAAAAAGGTGTCAAATGGATTAAAGATAAAGCGACCGTTGAAGGTGAAGAAGCAAAAGAATATTGGTTGTGTTGGGTTACGACAGAACGTGGCGAAAATGGACCGTTTTATGCTGGATTGACAGCTTGCTATTTATTAGTAAATAGAAGTATTCGCAGAGGTTACAAAAGCATGCCAGAACATGTGAATATGATGGATAAATCAATGAAACATTATATTGAAATTGACCAAATTGGCGACCACAATAAAAAAATATTAGCAGCGTTTCTTAAATCACATGATATAGATATGTGGAATAACTCTGACGCTTCATTACGCGAATCTTTGGAGACGGAGTAACAACATTTAGTTTTTAATGATTATACGATATGAAGTGGATTTAAGGTGTTTTAATGGTCTTATAATACACAGTTTGATATTTGTGTGAATTGAAAAGAGTAGAAATACGAAATCAAATTGAAATTTTGATTTTGTTTTCTACTCTTTTATTATGTGTGATTTTAGAATAAAGTGAATGTGTTGTAATATTAACTATAAAAATATAGATAATGTATTTAAATTAATTTTAGCAACTGTTTTGCATATTTCAAGTATGCTATAATGGTTTGTATTATTTTAAAGATTAGGGTGAAACTTACATTGGAAAACAATGTTGAAATCCAAACGAAACAAGTTGTTAAGCAATTCGATAACAAAGAAAAATTCTCATTGTCTACTACAGGATCTTGGCAAAAGCGTAAAGCTGATTTTATTCGTTATCAAGAAGAGATAGACGGAGCAACAGTTAACGTGACGGTAAAAATTGAAACTTCAGGAGTAAAGATTATCCGCAATGGTGACATTAAGTTAAACCTTCATTTTGTAGAGGGCGAGGATACGATTACTTTGTATGAAATTAGTGGCGGGCGCATACCGCTTACCGTTTATACACATTCTATTTTACATTTTGTAAATGATAACGGTGGAAAATTGAAAGTGCATTATGATTTAATTCAAGATGAAGAGAAGATGGGGTCTTATCAATATGAAATTACTTACAAGGAGATGCCGTAAATGAACATAATCGAACAAGTCAAGCAAACGTTAGTTGAAGAAATTAAGAAAAGTATTCAACAAGCACAACTTGCTGATATGAACGAAATGCCTGAAATTAAAATTGAAATACCAAAAGATAATAAAAATGGTGATTATTCAACAAATATAGCAATGGTTTTAACAAAAATAGCGAAACGTAATCCACGCGAAATCGCAACAGCAATTGTTGATAATTTGGATACAACGGCTGCACAAGTTGAAAAAGTTGATATTGCAGGGCCTGGTTTTATCAATTTTTATTTAGATAGTGCTTATTTGACTGCGATTATTACTGAAGCAATAAATAAAGGCAATCAATTTGGCCATAAAGCAGAAAAAAATGGTGAAAACATTTTATTAGAATATGTATCTGCTAATCCTACGGGGGATTTACATATAGGCCATGCGCGTAATGCGGCAGTTGGCGACACGTTGGCTAATATATTAGAAGCAGCTGGTTATAATGTAACAAGAGAATATTATATTAATGATGCGGGTAATCAAATTACTAATTTAGCACGTTCAATAGAGGCGCGTTATTTTGAAGCGCTTGGTGATAATTCTTTTGAAATGCCAGAGGGTGGTTATCATGGAAAAGACATCATTAATATTGGTAAAGATTTGGCAGAGAAACAACCTGAGATAAAAGATTTAGACGAAGAAGAACGTATTAAAACATTTAGACAACTTGGTGTTGATTACGAAATGCAAAAACTAAGAAAAGACTTAGATGATTTTAATACACACTATGATAGTTGGTTTAGCGAAACAACACTTTATGAATCAGGTGAAATCAAACAAGTACTTAATAAAATGACTGAACTTGGTTATACTTATGAAGAAGACGGTGCAACATGGTTACGTACCACTGATTTCTCAGACGATAAAGACCGCGTATTAATTAAAAAAGATGGCAATTATACTTACTTTTTACCAGATATTGCTTACCATTTTGATAAAATTGAACGTGGTAATGATATATTAATAAACTTATTTGGTGCAGATCATCATGGTTATATACAGCGTTTGAAAGCATCGATGGCAACATTTGGTGTTGATAGTGAACGCCTTGAAATTCAAATTATGCAAATGGTCCGTTTAATGCAAGATGGCCAAGAAGTAAAAATGAGTAAACGTACCGGAAATGCAATTACTTTACGTGAAATCATGGATGAAGTAGGCGTGGATGCTGCGCGTTATTTCTTAACGATGCGTAGTCCTGATACCCATTTTGATTTTGACATGGAATTAGCAAAACAAGAATCGCAAGATAATCCGGTATATTATGCGCAATATGCACACGCACGTATTTGTTCAATATTAAAACAAGCTAAAGAAAAAGGTGTTGAACCTTCAACTGATGCAGATTATTCGTTTATCACAAACGGCAAAGCGATTGAACTCATGAAAAAAATTGCAGAATTTGAATCAACGATTGAAAATGCTGCAGCACACAGAGCACCACATAGAATGACAAACTATATTCAAGATTTGGCGGCGCATTTCCATAAATTTTACAACGATGAAAAAGTCTTAACAGATGATTTAGAAAAAACAAAAGCGTTAATTGCATTAATTGATGCAGTGAGAATTACGCTACATAATGCATTGAACCTTGTTGGCGTAACAGCGCCAGAGTCGATGTAATCATTATTTAATTAAAGTAAACGTTTATTTAGGAGCAAGTTTAGGTTTGTTAATCATAGTTTGATGTGATTTCATCAGTACTATCACCAAATCTTACTTGCTCTTTTTTTGATATTTGTTATTTCATTGTGAACAATGGGAGGGTAGTGCTTACATGTTAGATACTCAGTCGTTATATAAAATATTATTTTCACATATGGGTTCGCAACATTGGTGGCCTGCTGAGTCGAAAATCGAAGTGATATTAGGGGCGATTTTAGTACAAAATACCAATTGGAGAAATGCAGCTTATGCGCTCGAACAATTAAAAGTGAAGACTGAATTTGATCCTGAGCAGATTTTAAATTTGAAGTTAGAATCTTTACAAACGATTATAAAATCTAGTGGGTTTTATAAAAATAAAGCTCGAACGATTTTGAATATACTTGCTTGGCTGGAATGTTTTGATTTTGATTATCAAGCTGTAAAATCATATTATCAACATCAGTTGCGAAATGCTTTATTAGAGGTTAAGGGTATTGGTAGTGAAACGGCAGATGTTTTATTAGTATATATTTTTGAAGAAGTCGCTTTTATTCCAGATAGTTATACTAGAAGGATTTATAAAAAATTAGGTTATGCAAATACACAAAGTTATGAAAAATTGAAACAGCATATTCAACTGCCTGAAACTTTTACGAATACAGATGCTAACGAATTTCATGCATTATTAGATAACTTTGGAAAAAATTACTTTAATGGGAAAAATGAAAAGAAATATACATTTTTAGATACTTATTTTGAAAAATAAATTTCATAAAATAGACTTAACGATTGAGATAAGAGTTTGGTAATATAGAATAAAACAACTATTAGGAGATTAAGGTATGAAAAAAAGAACTAAATTGTTATGTCTGTTGCTTGTTTTTATAGTAATCTTAAGTGCTTGTGGCACTAAGTCAGACCAGAAGCATGATAGTCAATCCGAAGGTCACACTTATAAACGTATTATTTCTCTAATGCCAAGTAATACTGAAATATTATATGAACTCGGTTTGGGTGATGATGTGATAGGTGTTTCAACCGTAGATGATTACCCTAAAGAAGTGAAAGATAAAAAACAATTTGATGCGATGAAACTTAATAAGGAATCATTAATGAAAGCCAAACCAGATTTAATCTTGGCACATGAATCTCAAAAAGCGACGAATGATAAAGTACTTAAAGGATTAAAAGATAACGGTGTGAAAGTGGTTTATGTGAAAGATGCACAATCTATTGATGAAATGTATGAATCATTTATGCAAATTGGTAAGGTTACGCATAAAGAAAAAGCATCTAAAAAACTTGTTAAAGAAACAAAACAAAATATCGAACGTGTAAAAAATTCAGTGCCCGATGATGCAAAAGGGCAAAAAGTTTTCATGGAAATTTCATCTGAACCTGAAATATACACTGCAGGAAAACAAACATTTTTTGATGATATGTTGACACAATTAAAAGCAGAAAATAGTTTTTCTAATTTAAACGGTTGGCAAAAAGTCAGTAAAGAAGATATTATTAAGCAAAATCCAGATTTGATGATATCGACAATGGGCATTTCATCGTCTGAATATCAAAAAATGATTCGCAAACGCGGTGGTTTTAGTCAAATTAAAGCTGTACAGCATAATAAAGTTAAAGCTGTTAATGGTGATGAAATATCAAGACCAGGTCCCCGTATCGATGATGGGTTGAAAAAATTGAAAGAAGCTATTTATGAACAATAATACGTTAAAATACAGAGATAGATTAGCCTAAGTTCTAAATATTTTTGGCTAACAATTCAACGTCAATTACTATAGAAATTATATAGAATTGACGTTTTTTTATGAATAATTTGTAATGCAATATTTACTTTTATCTTAAAAATATATACCATTTTAGTAATGAACGATAATTATTTTTATAATTCATAATTTCTGAACGATTTTATTGAAAGCGTGGCAAAGACATGAAATATAATAAAGCACTCATTATTTGTATTGTCATACTCACTATCAGTATGTTGCTAAGCATGCTTTGGAATATCGGAAATATTAACGAAACATTGTCACAATCCATTTTATTTCAAGTTAGAGTGCCTAGAACACTACAAGCATTATTAGCTGGGATAGGTTTAACATTAGCAGGTCATATGTTTCAAACATTATTAAATAATCCTTTAGCCGATAGTTTTACATTGGGCTTAGCAAGTGGGGCAACTTTTGGGTCTGGTATAGCGGTCGTATTAGGGTTATCATTTTTATGGTTACCGGTCTTTTCTGTCATTTTTAGTGTTATAACATTAATCACAGTGATTTCACTCACTACTGCTATGTCTAAAGGTTATCCGATAAGAACGCTCATCTTATCTGGAATTATGATAGGTGCGCTGTTTAACGCATTTCTTTATGTATTGATTATTTTTAATCAACAGAAGATGAATAATATTGTGAATTATATGTTTGGCGGTTTTTCATCTGCAGAGTATAACGAGGTAATCTATATAGGCATTACGTTATTAATTGGTATCATTATTTTATGTAGTGTAATATCAAAAATTAAGATATTACAGCTAGGCTATTTGAAAGGCACATCTCTAGGTTTAAATGTACAACTTTTAACATATGGCGTGTTATTGATTGCATCATTGATTACCGCAGTTATTGTTGCATATGTGGGAATAATTGGCTTTATAGGCATGATCATTCCTCAACTTGTACGTCGTCAGGGTCAACATTTCGATCTTGGACAACAAATGGTACTAAATATGTTGATTGGTGGTATAGTAATGGTAATGTCAGATTGGTTAGGGAGTACATTATTAAGCCCCTTTGAAATTCCAGCTAGTATTATCTTAGCATTATTAGGCATACCGGTATTATTTTACCTCATGATTACTCAGCCACGGAGCATAGAATAAACTTAAAAATCCCTATCGTCTTGAAACAGTTTATACTATATAATGATATTTATTAATTAAGGTTAAGTAAAAGGTAAACCTAAGATTGAAGAGGTTATGATTATGGATTTAACTCAAGTAAAAGCAATTGTGTTTGATTTAGAAGGAACATTATTAGATAGAAAAAAATCTAGAGAAAAATTTATAGAAGAACAGTTTGAAAGATTTCATGACTATTTTGTACGCATACAATTGGAAGACTTCAAACGTAAGTTTATAGCATTAGATGATGATGAAGATCATGACAAACCTGAATTATATAAGGCGCTCATTAAAGATTTTCACGTAGACCGCCTAACTTGGAAAGATTTGTTTAGTGATTTTGAAATGCATTTTTACAGATATGTATTCCCATATTATGATACACAGTATACTTTAGAAAAATTAACCGAAAATGGTTACTTGACTGGTGTTATTGCAAATGGTAAGTCGAAAATCAAGCAATTCCGACTGCACGCACTAGGCATTGAAGATAGTATCAATTACTTATCTACATCTGAAACTGTAGGCTACCGCAAACCACACCCTAAAATTTTTGAAGATATGCTGTCACAATTAGGAACTAAACCTGAAGAAACAATTTATGTTGGTGATGATCCACTCAATGATGTAGCACCTGCAAGAGCAATGGGTATGATTAGCATTTGGTTTAACGAAGATAATGAAAATGATTTAACACCTTTACCAGAAGAAGTAGATTTTACGATTAAAACTACGGAAGAACTACTTTCCATTTTATCAATTAATAAGAAAGGGAGATAAAGGATGAACCTATTTACAACAAGTGATGGTATCGCATTAAATTACAAGACGAGTGGCGAAGGTAAAGCAATTGTCATGATTCATACTGCTTTTGATAACTTTACAGTGTTTAATGATTTAGAAACTAAATTTAATAAAGATTATCAGGTAGTACTTATCGATTTAAGAGGTCATGGCTATTCCGATAAACCGAATGAAATCAATTTCAGAACATATGCAAAAGACATTAAGGAATTATTAGATTATCTATACATTCATGAATGTTCTATCATAGCTCACGAATTAGGTGGTTCAATTGCTGCATTATTTGCAACACAATATGCAGAAACAGTGTCATCATTAACGATGGTGAATCCTACACTATTGAATGACATCACGCCTGAAGAGCGTTTATATAGAAAATATTCGGATAAAATTAGAAATTGGGATGATGAAACACAACAAAAATTCCTTGATAAACAATTATATTATTCTAAAAGAAAAGCAAAAAAATTCTTAAAACAAGTTGAAAATACGAACAGCTTGTCTACGAAATCAGAAATTGAAGCGGTAAAACAATCATTTATTGATAATAATGTTATGCATTATTTAAAATCATTAGATTTACCCACATTAATTATTGTTGGACAACATGGCGAAAGAACAACAATATTTGAAGCAAAAGAAGTTGCGGATTATATCGGAAATACCCAATTTGGAGTTTTCGAAGAATCTGGATTATATCCGTTTGTAGAAGAAAGAGATAAATTTATCAACGATGTGAGCAGATTTATAGAACAACATCTTCAAGTAGCATCTTAATTTTAACGGATTGATAGATTTCTTGATATATTACAACACCACACTACTTTGTAATCATTTTGTAACATCACTGTTATTTTAGTAATATTTATAGTACAATGTGAATAAGCACAATGGAGTTAAGTTAAATATAAAGGAGAGAGTGCTTATGAAAAAAATATGTGCAGCAGTTTTAGTTACAGGTTTGGCATTTTCTGGTATTTCTGCAGGAAGTGTTGAAGCAGCATCAGGGAACTCTATCCAAAGTGTTAATGAATTACAACATGGTGATCAATCATTAGAAGGTGCGAAATTAGGAAGTTCTATTCAATCAGTATTAAAAAATAATAAAAAACCAGTTTATTCATATAAACCTGATGGCTCAGAACATTATTATGAATTTAAAAAAGATAATGGTGTCCTTGTGGTAACTGCAGATGGCAAGAAAAATAATGGTAAAATCATACGTGTATCAATGAGTTACAACGACACAAATGGACCATCATATAAAGAAGTGAAAAATGCTGTAAGCAGCGATGCAGTTGCTCGGGAACATTATAATAAAGTAACAGGCAACTTTGGATATGTTCAAGACAATCAAGTATCTTATCAATTTAGTTCTCCATCACCTAGTGATAAAAATATTAAACTTTATCGCATTGATATTGGTAAATAATCTTCACTTGTAATTATTAAAATGAATAATAACCGACAAGTTTAAAGCTATATACTTGTCGGTTATTTTATTGTTACAATAAGTGAAAGTCTAATTTTATTAATAAATAAAATACTTATTTAACAAAAAAGGAGCCTATCATGAGAGTCAATGACAAAGTATTAATAGAAAATATCAATGATTATTTCACTCATAAAGGTCTTTCTCCCAATCTTATAGATGATATTAAAGGAAAATTGAAAAAAGAGTTAAAGAAATCAGAAGCACAAGATTTGGATTATATAGAATACAGAAAGAAATCACCAGCTGAAATAATTTTAACGATTCAACGCAATTTATTTACATTACAATTAAATCCAATTGTATTTTTTATTATCAATTTTATTTTATTATCTTACTTGTATGATAAACAGTATGCGCCGTTCCAAGCAGCGACGGGCTTATCCATTTTTTATTGTTTAATTATTTTACCTATTTCAATCTTCATTTATTTGAGGATTGATTGGAAAAATTATCTCTATAGTAATAAATTTGAAAGAGTGATAGGGCTCAGTGTTGCAGCAGCAGCGCTTATCTTGGTATTTGCGCACGCTTTTGGGTTTAATTTAGGTATCGTTGCTGTATCATTATATGCGCATCAATTTATCTTTTTTGTAGGTATTATATTTAGTATTTCAGGTGTCTACTTTAAAAGATTAGAATTTACTGGAATTGGCTTATTATTTTGCCAAAAAACAATCGATGCGATGGTTAGCAATCCAGTGATTACACAAATTGCATCTATTGTTATTTGGGTATTATTATTAATTGTCATAATTTATTACACAATTAGAATATCTTCAAGAAATTAAAGTTTCTTAATTACTTGGTGGTGTTGTAACACAATAAGTTGCATATACTCAACTTACATTTAATGTGCAAAAACATTAAGTGTAGGTTGGGTGTTTTTATCTTTAAAGCCCAATACTATAAGGTCATAGTAAAAAAATGTTGCAGTTAAATATTTAAAATTGAGCATATGCATCATAAATCGAGGGTATATAAACCATATAAGGAGGTGGCCCACAATGGAAAAAGTAGAAATTAGTTGTAACACTAAATTGGCATACATCCGTGAGGGTCTAGGCTTTCCTATAATTTTAATTCATGGTTTAGATGGCAATCTAGCTTCCCTATGTAGATTAAAAGATGAATTAAAACATAATTATGATGTCATTACTTATGACGTTAGAGGACATGGTAAGTCCTCAAAACCTAATGCGTATCATTTAAAAGACCACGTAGAAGATTTGAAATTATTAATGAAAAAGTTAAATATTGAAAAAGCGCATTTAATTGGTCATGATATGGGCGGAATTATTGCTAAACATTTTGTTGATAAATATGAATATATGGTTGAGTCATTAACTTTAATCGCATGTAATCTTATTGATAGTGTATTGGAGTTAAACAAATTAATGATTGAACATGACGACGAAATAGAAGGATTTGATAAATCTGAATCTCTGATTTTATTATTACCTTATATGTATAAAGACCAAGAAAAAGCTAAAAAATGGTTTCAATCACAGTTGATTTATAATAGACAATCAGCTGAAGAAAGTGCGATAGCTACAAGAGCATTAATGGAATTTCCTGTATATAATCAAAACATTGTACTTGAACAAACTAGCATTCCTACACTAATTGTAAATGGTAATTATGATCCATTAATTACTAAAGAAATGAAGCGCGAATACAATCAGGTATTTCATAATTTAGAAATAGTTGATTTTAACCAATCAGGACACGCACCTCATATTGAAGAGCCAAACCACTTTTTAGACGTTTTTTTAGCGTTTATAAAAACAAATGAATACTCAGAAGGATAAAATTGTTAAAATATGTGATGTTTATTTTTGATTTCAAATGCTAAATGTTAAGTATGAAAAGAACGAATACATTCAAAAACATAAAAGATGCAAAAGGGAGGTAAGATAAAACATTAAAGTTTTTTCGGTATATATAAAAAACCACTTCACCAAATTAATTCGGCGAAGTGGTTTTTTATGTTGATAGATATTTTATGTGGGAAGCTAAAGTTAGTTATACTTCTTTTTCATCATTTGCTTCTTGAATACGCTTGTTAACACGTGATAATAATTCATTGATTTTTTTACGTTGTTTAGAATCAACTAATATTAAAACTGTTCTTTCATCATGTTCATTACGCTTTTTATCAAAATAATCTTCTTGAGATAAGTTTTTAACCGCTTTAACAACTTGAGGTTGTTTATAATTTAAATGATTGATAATATCTTTTAGATAATATTCTTCGCTTTCATGTTCACTAATATATGTTAATACAGCGAATTCTTCGAAACTTACTGAAAACTCTTTTTTGATAATACTTTTTAATTTATCAGCGTACGTTACCATTGCTAATAGTTCAAAACAGTCATTTATTTTGGTGATAGCCATTTTTAATTCCTCCCTAATTTATATGCCCAATCTAATATACATATTAAAAATGTTTTTGTATAATAATTTGTCTTAATTCAAAGTTGAATACAAAGTTTTTATCATAATTTACAGCTCTGATATATTTGGGTAAAATATATTAAAACTAGCATTATTTAGTTTATTATAACTAAATTAAAATAGCAAGTAAACATAAAACTGATTAAACGGTATGGTAATGTTTAAATTTATTAATTCAATTATTTAAACACCAATCATTTAATTATAATAATTGCTCTAAATTTACAATTTACCACTATTTGATAAAAACCGTAAAAAACAAATTATATTTTAAAGATTTATTGTATTTATACTGTGCACATCTAATTTTTGGACCGCACAGTGTCAACATTTCTAGCTATGATATCTCCAGGTTTTAAACCTTCAATGATAAGCATAGTTTTTTTATTACCCGATTTTTCTGATTTAATAACCTTTTTAATAAATTTTTTATTTCTTAGTAAATAAACAAATTGTCCATTATCTATTGCAGTACGTGGTATTTCTATCAGAGTAGTTGGTTTTTCGGTTTTCACATGTTCACCAAAAATGTGATTAGAGTTTGGTGAAATTTCAAGCAAATATTTAGATGGTTTAGATAAATTTTTTTGATTGATTGGAAGTTTAGATATATGCGTAATCTTACCAAAACTATTATTTGTAATATCACTACTTATCTTTACTTTGTCCTTGATATGTAAGTCGTTTTTTTCTTTCTCAGATATCTCTGCTCTTATGACAGGCTTAGGATCATAGATTTGGATTAAGGGTAGGTTTTGTGAAAGCATATGCGAGGGGTTTATGATGACGGTACCGGAAATGGGTGAGAAAATTGTAGTACGTAGTTTAGATTGTAAGTGGGAAATTTCAGTTTTTAAGTTAATAAGTTCAGCTGAAGTAGATTTATTAGTTTTAATAAGTTGAGCTAATAACTTTTGTTTTTGAGCGATGCGTTGTTCAATGTGAGGATTATAATACTCAAAAAGTGGTTGGTTTTGTGTTACTTTTGTTTCGGTTTGTACGAACCAGTCGTGGATGGCACCCTGAGAAGTATCATAATTGATCGATACTAACTGAGAAGGCTCTTGTCTTCCTATAAAGAATGGTGATTTTTTATAAGAAATTTTAACTGTTTCGATGTGCTCTTCAAAGTTATTACTATGTGTTTTTAAATAAAACCATAAGGATAGGGCTATTGTACTAAAAAGGGTTAGTAACGTGGTTAATATGATAAAGATACGTTTCAAAATTTGTCACCTCTAGATGTATTATTGTACTGATTATACTTCTTTTATAACTACTGCGCCACAGAAAAAAAGAAGCTAAGACATATTAATTGTCTTAGCTTCTTATCATTAAAACAAACCCCAGGACTGTTATTATTAGTGAGGTAGGAGGACATAATTTTTTTGAATAAATTAAAATTGTATTTTACATTCTAGTCTATCATTACTTAAAACAATCTTAAAAGTACGATGCCAATCATCATAGCGACGATACCAACGATTTTTCGCTTCGTAATTTTATTAACATAAGTACCTAATAATCCAAAGTGATCAATAATTATGCCCATTAACATTTGACCTAACATCACAATAATTGTAGTTAAAGCAGCACCTAGGTGTGGCATCAATATAATATTTGTAGTGACAAAAATCACTCCAAGTATGCCACCAATGAAATAAATTGGTTTTAATTTGCCTTTTTGCTGGTCATAAGCCTTCATCTTAAGTGTTCTATTGAAGATTAAAGTTAGAATGAATAATGCTATGGTACCAATCGTAAATGAAATTAAAGACGCTAAAATTGATGAATGTAACTGTTGTCCTAATGCGCTATTAATCGCAGTTTGTATTGGTGGACAAAAGCCGAATACAAAACCGATGATCAACCAAATATATACCTGAGCATTCATGTTTTTATCTTTGGGGTTGCTACGTACATAATTCATAAGTATAATGCCAAGCATTAAAAAGAGAATACCCAATACTTTAAACATAGTAAAAGGCTCTACATCCGCGCCAAACCAACCAAAAGTATCAATTGTAACGCCCATAATAATTTGGCCAGCAACTGTCATTACGACGGTTAAAGATGCACCTAATCTCGGCAGTAATAATAAATTCCCCGTAAGAAAAATAACACCTAATATACCGCCGACAAACCATAGGTAACTCAATGATTGATTACTATAGAAATCAGTAGTAAAAACATGTGGATTGGTAATTAAATTGATTAAGATTAAAAAGGTAGTTCCAGTAGCAAAAGAAATTGTAGATGCATAGAATGAAGACTTCGTATAAAGACTTAATCTTGAATTTATCGAAGTTTGAAAAGGAACAACCATCCCAGCAACAATTCCTACTAAATATAAAAAAATCATTAAATCACGCTTTCTTCTGAGATAATTATATTATATAGGAAAGGAGTGGATTTTCCTATGCTCGTTTCTATCTTATAAAAGAGGAAAGTATAAAATAATGTACACAACTAATGAAATATAATAAAATACTTATGTTGATGTTATAATTAAAGGAAAATTATTAGATTTAAATTGAAAATCAAGACCTATAAAAATTAGTAAGATGAATTTTTGGTGGTTTAAAAATATATAGAAGTGGTGACAATTTACATTGAAACAACTTTCAATCGTACGCTTATTAGATGAAGAAACTTTTTTTATAGGTGCAGGAAGTAATGAAGGAATTCAAAAAGAACAATTTATTGAAGTATTAAATCCTAGGAAATTATATAAAAATCTTGCTCAAGTGACAGAAGTTTTTGGACAATATGCAATGTGTAAAAAATTAGGAAAAAGCAAGATTTTTTTCGGTGATACAGTTAGATTAAGACCGATTAGAAACAAAAAATATCATAAATAATATCGTATATGTGATAAAAAGCGAATGCAATTTGATTCGTTGTTTTGTCACTTTTTTTATTTAAAACAAGGTAGCAGCCTAATGCTTAAGTGCATCAGGCTGCTACGATTGTTTATATAATTTGTTTACTTCAGCTTTCAGTGACTATACAAATACACTAGAAAAATGATACATGTGTTTAAAATTTTATTGATTTAACTTTCAAAAATTAATTTTGTAGATTTATCTATGATTTGTGCTGCACGCACTGTAGTAGGAATCCCCGCCTTAGGACGTAAGATATCTAGAGCAACTAATTTGTTCATTCCGTCTTTTACTGTACTTTCATTGATGAAGTGCTCTATTTTGGGTAATTGTAATTTAATGTCTTTGTTAACAGCATCATTGAATATAAGTTCTAAAGTTTGACTCATAATATTTAACCTCCTTAATTAACTGTTTCAGTTTTAATGATTTCCACTGTTTCAAATTTTTCTCCAGTGATTTGTTCGATGATAGATTTGAAACTTTTAATTTGATCAGTTGTTGCTTGGGTATTCAGATTTGCAAAGTGACGTTTAAATTGTGTAGCTTTTCCATCTTTGTCATATGTTATTCGTGACATAGTGACGGCTAAGTGACTGATTTGGTTCATTTGCCTAACCTCCTTTCACTATATATATCGTTATTAAATTTCAAATGGGTCAAAAAAATTTGAAAAAATTAGACAAAATACTTTCATGTAACAAAAACATGATATATCATTAAATATGCAACATTAATTAATTCAGAGGTGAATTTATGAATCAAGTAGACCCTATTAGGAATACTAATGAGATAAAAGCGATGTATGAGGTTTTAAAAGCCAAATCCATGCGTGATTATCTGTTGTTTAAGTTTGCTATACATACTGGTGTGAAACTTTCCTCATTATTAAATTTAAATGTAAGTGATGTGAAAATAGAGGGCGATGATATAAAACACTATTGGATAGAGACGCATGCACCTAAAATTCAGATTAGATTACCAGAAACTTTGAGAAATGAATTAATGACATATATATCAGAACAACAATTGAAGAATGATGAGTTGTTATTTCAGTCTAATAGGACATTAAAAGGTCTATCGCGACAGCAAGCTTATCGCATTATTCATCTTGCTGCAGAAGATTTAGGAATGTTACATATTGGTTTGACGACGTTGCGTAAAACATTTGCCTATCATGCTTATCAATCAGGTATTTCAATATCGATTATTCAAAAGTACTTAGGACATCAAACAACCTTTGAAACAATGAAGTTTATAGGTATTTCTACAAAATCTAGCAAAACAACGATAGCTTTAAATTTGTAAATTATAGTTAAAGGGGGTATAGGATGAGTTTAGTTTATATACTGAGTGCGATTATTTTAATTATGATGGTACTTTTGCTCACAATGACGAAACGAAAATTTCATAAATTTGCTGGGCCAATCGCTTTAATCGCTCCAATCATTTCTTCTGTTTACTTTCTATGGCAATTGCCACAAGTAATGAAGGGGCAATTTGTATCAATTAAAATCCCTTGGCTCACATTATTGGATATAAATATAGATTTTAGACTAGATGGATTAAGTTTATTTTTTAGTTTGTTAATATCGCTCATTGGACTAGCAGTGTTTTATTATGCTACACAATACTTATCAAAAGAACATGATCATTTACCGCGTTTTTATATATACTTATTGTTATTTATGTTCAGTATGCTTGGTATTGTTACAGCAAATAATACAATTTTGATGTATGTATTCTGGGAATTGACGAGTGTATCATCTTTCTTACTTATTGCTTACTGGTACAGTAAAGGTGCAAGTCAATTTGGTGCTATCCAATCGTTTATGATCACAGTTTTTGGTGGTCTTGCACTATTAACAGGTTTTATCATGATTTATATTGTTACGGGTACAAATTCTATTACATCGATCATTGCGCAAAGTGACAAAATAGCTGATAGTCAGTTGTTTATACCAATTATTATCTTGTTGCTTTTAGGTGCATTTACTAAATCAGCGCAATTTCCTTTCCATATTTGGTTACCAAAAGCCATGGAAGCACCGACACCCGTGAGTGCTTATTTACACTCTGCCACAATGGTAAAAGCAGGTATATTTTTACTATTTAGATTTACGCCTGTTTTAGGGCTAAGTGATTTTTATATTTATTGTGTCACTTTTGTTGGATTGATAACAATGATTTTTGGGGCGGTTAATGCCACTCGACAATATGATTTAAAAGGTATTTTAGCTTATTCTACAATCAGTCAACTAGGTATGATTGTTTCTATGGTCGGTCTCGGTGGAGGCTTTGCACAACATACCACTGGTGAACTATCTAAAGTTTACAGCCTTATTCTCTTCGCAGGTCTTTTCCATTTGATGAATCATGCGTTATTTAAAGGTGCTTTGTTTATGGGCGTTGGTATCATTGATCATGAAACAGGTACGAGGGATATACGTAAATTGTCTGGATTAAGAAAAGTACTGCCAATTACACATGTAGTTATGTTACTTTCAGCTTTATCTATGGCTGGTATCCCATTTCTTAATGGTTTCTTAAGTAAAGAAATGTTTTTTGATGGTTTGGTAAGTTCATACCAATTACCTCAATTTAATATCATTTTAACAATCATTATTGCAGTGATAGGTGTTGTTGCTAGTATTTTCACGCTTATTTATGCAGTTTACATGATTAAGGAAGTTTTCTGGGGAGACTTTAAACATAATGATTCACCAGTACAAAGTCCTCATGAACCATTTTTATTTACACTACCTTCTGCAATTATGATGATTTTGTTGCCTATTGTGTTTTTTGTGCCAAATATATTTGGACATCATATTATTTTACCGGCATTACGAAGTATCACAATTGGAGAAAAAGTAGATAATATTGCACCGCATATATCACAATGGCATGGATTTAATTTACCGCTGTTGTTAAGTTTCATTGTGATTGTTGTAGGTTTTATAGCAGCGCTTAAAATTGATTGGAAAAAACAATCCGAAAAAATTAGAGTCAAATCTATAACAGATGTTTATTTAGACTCATATAAACAGTTTGAAAATTATTCAGGTTATAGTATTCGTACATTGATGAATAACCGTTTGAATCATTATATTATATTAACGTTAGCGGTTTTCATCATAGTAGTTGTTTATGGGATCATCCAAGCTGGATTTCCCGACGTTAAACAGATACATGTCAGTGAATTTGGCCCATTAGAAATCATCACGTTAATTGTTGTATTTATTCTAGGTATTGCTTTAACGTTTATTCGTCAACGTTTAACGATGGTAATATTAAACGGTATTATTGGTTATTGTGTAACGATATTCTTCATTTTAATGAAAGCACCAGACTTAGCGCTGACGCAATTAGTGGTAGAAACAATAACTACAATATTGTTTATTGTAAGTTTTTCACGCTTACCAAACGTACCACGTTCAAAAGTTCATAAGAAACGAGAAGCTGTTAAGATTATTGTTTCATTAATGATGGCGATTACTGTAGTTACACTTGTTTTCATTGCTCAGCAGGGTCAAACTATGCCAACGATTTCAACTTTTTATCACGATGCATATAAACTTGCAGGCGGTAAAAATATTGTAAATGCTATTCTTGGTGATTTTCGTGCTATGGATACCTTATTTGAAGGTATGGTATTAATCATCGCTGGTTTGGGTATCTATACATTACTTAACTTTAAAGAACGGAGGGGTCAAGATGAAAGAGAATGATGTAGTCTTACGAACAATTACTAAAATTGTTGTATTTATATTGTTAACATTCGGGTTCTACTTATTTTTAGCAGGACATAATAATCCTGGCGGTGGATTTATCGGTGGACTTGTATTCAGTTCTGCATTTTTACTTATGTTCTTGGCCTTCGACGTTAAACAAGTATTAGTCGCTTTACCACTTGATTTTAGAATATTAATGATCACCGGGTCTTTAGTATCATTTGCTACTGCTGTCATACCAATGTTCTTTGGTAAACCGTTCCTTTACCAAACAGATGCATACGTTCAATTACCGATATTAGGTGAAGTACATTTAACAACTGTTACGCTTTTTGAAGCTGGCATTGTTTTAGCGGTCGTAGGCGTTGTAGTAACAGTTATGCTATCCATAAGTGGTGGTCGCTCATGAATTTGATATTGTTAATGGTGATTGGCTTCTTAATATTTATAGGAACGTATATGATATTATCAGTCAATTTAATCCGTATCGTCATAGGTATTTCAATTTATACACACGCAGGAAATTTAATTATCATGAGCATGGGTCGCTATGGTAAGAATATGGTAGAACCACTTATTGGTGAAGGTAGTAAAAATTTCGTAGATCCATTGTTGCAAGCTATTGTATTGACTGCTATTGTGATAGGTTTTGCCATGACCGCGTTTTTACTTGTGCTCGTATATAGAACATATCGAGTTACTAAAGAAGATGAAATTGATGTGTTAAGAGGTGATGACGATAATGATGAGTAATTTGTTGATTCTGCCATTACTTCTGCCAGCAATTTGTGCGCTTGTACTGGTATTTATCCGTACACATAGCAGATTATCAAGAATTTTTTCAATTGGCACAATGTCTATTACGACAATCATATCTTTATTGTTATTGATTTATGTTATGCAACATAAGCCAATCGCTTTAGATTTTGGTGGCTGGAAAGCACCTTATGGAATTCAATTTGTTGGTGATTCATTGAGTTTACTCATGGTCACGACATCGAGTTTTGTCGTTACGTTAATTATGGCATATGGTTTTGGTAGCAGAGAAAAAAGAGCAATTCGTTATTACTTACCGAGTTTTATTCTGTTTTTAACAGTAGGCGTTATTGGTTCGTTTTTAACTGCAGATTTATTTAATATATATGTCATGTTTGAGGTAATGTTGCTTGCGTCATTTGTGTTAATTACGTTAGGACAATCAGTTGAACAGTTACGTGCAGCTATTATTTACGTTGTACTTAATATTTTAGGTTCTTGGTTGTTATTATTAGGCATCGGTTTATTATACAAACTTACTGGCACCTTAAACTTTGCTTTAGTAGCGCAAAGACTAACTGAGATGCAAGGAGAAAGTTCAGTAGTAATTATTTCAATGGTGTTTTTAATTGCATTTGGTGCCAAAGCTGCGCTTGTATTATTTATGTGGCTTCCGAAAGCATATGCTGTTTTAAACACTGAGTTAGCAGCATTATTTGCAGCATTAATGACAAAAGTAGGCGCTTATGCCTTGATTCGTTTCTTCACACTGTTATTTGATAATTATAGTGGTATTACACATCCACTATTGGTTGTCTTATCTTGTATAACAATGTTAATTGGTGCATTTGGCGTCTTAGCTTATCGAGATATTAAAAAAATAGCAGCATATCAAGTTATTCTTTCTATTGGTTTTATAATTTTAGGTCTAGGATCAAATACAATTTCAGGTGTCAATGGTGCTATTTTTTATCTGACAAATGATATTGTTGTAAAAACATTGCTATTCTTTATCATTGGTAGCTTAGTATATATTACTGGTTATCGACAATATAAAAATTTATATGGTTTAGCTAAAAGAGAACCATTCTTTGGTGTAGCATTTGTGGTAATGATTTTAGCAATTGGTGGTGTGCCACCATTTAGTGGTTTCCCTGGAAAAGTGTTTATTTTTAAAGGTGCTGTTGAAAATGGTAATTATATTGGTTTAACTTTGATGATTTTAACTAGTCTAATTGGTATGTTTAGCTTGTTTAGAATTTTCTTCACAATGTATTTAGGTAATTCTGATAAAGGTGAACATATAGACTTCAAACCAATTCCTAGATATCGTAAAGGCTTAATCGGCATTCTTGTAGCAGCAATTATCGGTATGGGACTAGCGGCACCATTGATTTTCAAAGTAACTGATAATGCTACCCATTTAAATATGGATGATGGATTATATGAAAAAATGGTCAATCCTCATTTAGTGAAGGAGGAGAAATAATGAGACAAGTCTTACTTAATATGGTCATTGCATTTTTATGGGTGCTATTTCAAGATGAAGAATCATTTAAAGCTTCTACCTTCTTCTCAGGTTATCTAATTGGTTTAGTAGTTATTTATATACTACATCGTTTTTTTGGCCAACAATTTTATTTAAAAAAAGTTTGGGTAGCATTTAAATTTTTAACGGTATACTTATATCAGTTAATTACATCAAGTATGACCACAATCAACTACATTTTATTTAAAACGAAAGACTTAAATCCTGGTTTAGTTAGATATGAAACGACTTTAGAAACAGATTGGGAAGTTTCATTTTTAACGATTCTAATTATAATTACACCTGGTTCCACAGTTATTAGAATTTCAAAGGAAAGAAAAAAGATTTTTATACATGCAATTGATATCTCTGAAAAAGAAAAACAGAAACTGCTTAAAAGTATTAGACAATATGAAGGTCTCATATTGGAGGTGGCAGAATGATCGAATCACTGATAAATTTCTTTATAACAAGTTCAATTATTTTGTTTGGTATCGCACTTATTTTAACGTTGTTTAGGTTAGTAAAAGGACCAACGACGGCTGATAGGGTGGTTGCATTTGATACTGCTAGTGCCATATTAATGTCAACGGTTGGTGTGTTAAGTATTGTTTTTGGTACTTTTTCTTTCTTAGATTCTATCTTGTTGATTGCGATCATTTCCTTTGTAAGCACCGTTTCTATTTCAAGATTTATAGAGGGGGGGCATGTCTTTAATGCAAATAACAAGCGAAATCGTTAATTTAATTGCAGCGTTTATGATGTTCTTGGGCAGTATTATAGCTTTGATTAGTGCAATTGGTCTTATTAAGTTCCAAGACGTATTTTTAAGAAGTCATGCCTCTACGAAAAGTTCTACATTATCGGTATTGTTAACGCTGGTAGGTGTTGTCATTTATTTCATTTCTTCACAAGGTTATTTAAGTGTTAGGATGATTTTAGCATTGGTATTTATCAATTTGACTTCTCCAGTAGGTGGACACTTAATATCTAGAGCAGCATACCGAACAGGCGCTTATATGTATAGGAAAAGTGATGCACCTAAACAAACAAGTATCTTATTAAGCGCTTCGGAAAATGACACATTTGAACAATTGAAAAAACGTGCTCAAATACGTGAAGAGCGTAGACATAAAATTAATGAAAAAGAACAAGATAAGTATTAATTTAAATACAACCTACTTGTAGGTTATTTACTAGACTAGGCGGGTTAGAAATCAAAATTAAGTTTGATCTCTAATCCGCTATTTATATATAACGTTATAAATGTTTTGTTAGTATTGACGTTTGTGAAATAACAAAATTTTATCATGGTTGAAGTGCAATACATTTTAGTGACTACTAAAAAAATGATAAAATTATATATATTTGTAATTGTGTTAATGTAAAAAAATACATATCTGGTAAACATCATTGTTCATATAAACAAGGATATGTAAGAGTTTGAGACACAATATGTTCATAAATAAACGATTGTATTTTTGTTTCAACCTCAACAATTATGAAAGTTTAAATGTTGAAAAGAGGTGAAACCATGCAAATATTCGAAACGATACTTATATTTTTAGCGGTAGTAATCGCAAGTTCTTTAGTGCATATACTATTACCTAAAATTCCTTTAGCTTTTATTCAAATTATCCTCGGTATGTTACTGTATATTACACCAGTTCCTGTCGAGTTCCATTTTGATTCGGAATTATTTATGGTTGCCTTGATAGCACCGCTATTATTTGTTGAAGGTGTAAAAGTCTCTCGTGTGCATTTAAGGCGTTATATCAAACCGGTTTTAATGATGGCATTAGGTCTTGTAGTAACTACTGTAATCGTAGTTGGCTTATTTGTACATTGGATTTGGCCTGAGCTTCCATTAGCTGCCGCGTTTGCGCTAGCTGCAATCTTATGTCCAACTGATGCTGTTGCTGTTCAAGCAATTACGAATGGTAAAGTACTACCCAAAGGCTCTATGACAATTTTAGAAGGTGAATCATTATTAAATGATGCTGCTGGTATCATATCTTTTAAAATTGCTGTAGCTGCATTGATTACGGGTGGCTTTTCAATGGTGAATGCAGTTGAACAATTTTTAGTATCCTCAATTGGTGGATTTATTGTCGGTTTAATTATTGGCGTAGCACTCGTTAGGTTTAGAGTATCACTTTCCAGAAGAGGTATAGAAAATATAAATATGTTTACATTTATACAGCTTGTGACGCCTTTTATTACATATCTCGTTGCTGAAATGTTTCATTCTTCAGGTATTATTGCAGCTGTAGTAGCAGGTTTGGTACATGGTTTTGAACGCGACCGAATTGCACAAGCACGTACTAGATTACAAATGAGTTATAACCATACCTGGAATATATTGGGCTATGCATTAAATGGTTTTGTTTTTTCTATTTTAGGATTTTTAGTTCCAGAACTTGTTGGTCGAATTATAGAAAATGAACCCCATAATTTTATTTTTCTAATTGTAGTTACAGTTTTAATTGCTTTAGCAATATATTTATTTAGATTTTTATGGGTTTTTGTTTTATATCCTTATTTTTATTTACCAATCAGTCCATTCCAAAAAATACTTACGAATTATGAAGACAATACGAAAGTCACTGAGAAACCACCGAAACGTGGTATGTATGCTTTTATTATGACGTTGTGTGGTGTACATGGGACAATTTCTTTAGCGATAGCCTTAACATTACCTTATATGTTGGCAGATCATCATTCGTTTGTATTTAGAGATGACTTATTATTTATCGCATCCGGTATGGTCATTATAAGTTTAATTATTGCACAATTTGTGCTACCTATTGTGACACCTAATGCGGTTCAACCAAAACAACACGGTATGAGCTTTAAAAAAGCAAGGGTATATATTTTAGAAAATGTTATAGAACACTTAAATAAATTATCTTCTGAAGAATCTAGTTATCTATATGGTAATGTTATTAAAGAATATCATGATAAATTAGCATTTCTTAAAACCGTTGAGAACGAAGATGAAAATACCAAAGAGTTAGAACGGTTACAAAAAATCGCTTTTGATGTTGAAAATAATACGTTGAATAGTTTGGTATCTAATGGTGATATAACAACAAATATCTTAGATAACTATATGCGCTATGCGGAACGTACTCAGGTTTATAAACAATCTTCTCTAATTCAACGTATTAAAGTGGAATTAAAAACATTTATTTTAAAAAGTAGAATTAAAACTAAAGTGAGAACGAATGCAGCATCCTCGTTATCAGTGATTGAAAACTTGAGAGAAATTTCTAATGTTATGAGGACCGTGCATTATCGCGTAGTTAGTCGTTTAGGTAAAGAAACGACTGAAGAAAATAAATTAGAAGTAGGCATGATTTGTGATAGTTATTTAATGAGAATTGAAAACTTAACACCTTCTAACTTCTTTAATCCAAAAAGTGAAACTTCTATCACTAAAATTAAATTGGGTGCACTTAGAGAACAGCGTCGTGTTCTGAATCAACTTACTGAAGACGAAGAAATTAGTGAAGTTACTGCGCTAAAATTACGTGAAGCGATTAATTATGATGAGATGATTATCGTTGATAGTTTAACAGATTAAAGTAAATGGTTGGCAACTTTACTTCATGCTCAGATGAAAGAAGTTGTGAGATGCAACTTCTTTTAAAAAATTAGGACTAATCCATTTTGGTGGATTAGTCTTTTTTTATTATGATTTTAGTTGTACATCAATCCTACTAATTCAGCAGAGCTGAAAAGTATAAAGGGAGAACGCCTGAGCAAAGCTCATGCATAAGTCTTACTAATTCAGCAAAGCTGAAAAGTAAGACTAAAAAAATCTCCATCAATGGGGGGAGGAGCCAACCATTGATGGAGTTAAGGGAGATAGATGATTTAAGGCTTGAATACCACCATACCGTACGTCATTAGGAGGGAAACGTACGGTATGGGGCTACTCACCTACAATGTAGGTTAAATAGCCTTATTTTATTCCATACTTCCGTGAACAGTATTGATATTTTCTTGCATCATATTAAAATATGAATCTCCTTTAGAACCTTTCTTACCTATAGAATCGGTATAAACCTCTCCATAAATATCTAAGTTTGTTTCTTCACTTAGACTTTGCATACTTTTCTTATCCACACTCGTTTCTACAAGTAAATGTTTAAGGTTATTGTCTTGTACAAATTTTACAGCTTGTTTCATTTGTTCAGGTGTACCTTGTTTCTCAGTATTGATTTCCCAAATGTAACCAGGTTTAATATCAAACTGTTTTGAGAAATATTTAAAAGCACCTTCACTTGTTATCATCGCACGTTGTTCTTTCGGTATATCATTAAATTTATCGTGACTTTCTTTTTTCAAATCTTCTAATTTAGCTATGTAATCTTTGGTATTGCTTTGGATATCATCTTTATATTTGTCATTCTTCTTAATCAAGGCTTTGCTTATTTCTTCTACATACTTAATACCATTATCTAAACTTAACCAAGCATGAGGATCTTGTTTTGATTCATCGCCTTCTTTAGCCCCGTTTAAGTATAAAGGTTTAACATTTTTTGAAACTTTAACAACAGAGCCATCTTCATATGATTTATTAGCTTGTGATAATGCGTTTTCAAACCAACCGTTACCTGTTTCTAAGTTTAGACCGTTATAGAATACAACGTCAGCATCAGTTAATGCCTTAATATCTTTTGGTTTTACTTCATATTCATGTGGATCTTGACCGATTGGAACGATGCTATGAATTTCTACGTTATCGCCACCAACGTTTTTGACCATGTCATAAAGGATTGAGTTTGTTGTTACTACCTTTATTTTTTCATTGGATTGCGAAGTAGAATCGTTGTTTCCTTTGCCACATGCACTTAAAAATAATATAAGAATCATTGTAATTGTTAATAATTTTTTCATTAAATTGCTCCTTTTTTTGAGAAAAATTGCATTTTATTACAAGTGAAAATAATGATATAAATGATAAACGCACATAAGACGATAGTTGCACCACTTGGAATATTATAAATGTAACTAAAGTACATTCCGACGATTGAACTTATAACACTAATAAGACTGGAAATGATCATCATCGTATGTAGTTTTTTAGCGATTAAAAATGCAGCTGAAGCAGGCGTAATCAATAATGCAACAACTAATATAATACCTACTGTTTGTATGCTTGCTACTGTAACGAGTGAGAGCAATAACATAACAAAATAGTGTAAGAATGTAGTGTTTAAACCACTCATTCTACTGAAAATTGGATCGAATGTAGAAATCATTAATGGTCTATAGAAAGTTATGATTAAAACCATAACAATCAAACCAACTATGACAGTGGACCAAAAAGTAGCGTGTGTAACTGCTAATAGATTTCCAAAAAGAATATGATATAGGTCGGTGGTACTATTAATTAAACTAATTAAAATGACCCCGGTAGCTAAAAATGCTGTAAAACTAATACCTATAGCTGCATCAGGCTTGGTCTTGCTACTTTTAGTAATGAATCCGATAAAGATACTTGCAATCATACCTGTCACTAACGCTCCAATAAACATAGGAACGCCGAATAAAAACGATAACGCAACACCAGGTAAAACTGCATGACTCATTGCATCTCCCATAAGGGAAAGACCTCTTAGTACAATGAGGCAACCTACTGTACCACAAACGATTCCTACAATAATTGAAATAATCAATGCATTGCTTAAAAATTTGTATTCAAATAGGTGTTGAAAAAATTCCATATCGTGTTACTTCCTTTCTATTTATGCCGATTCTGACTTTTCTTGATCTTCTTGTGTGGGATTTAAGAAAGTTTCGTTTAAATGCTCTGGTTGCATAGCAACATGACTTTCTCCAAAGAAACGAATTGTTTTGTTTAAAAGAATAACACGATTAAAATACTTTTCTGCTTTAGATAAATCATGATGAACAATTAAAAGTAATTTCCCGGCTTTTTTAAGCTCGTTTAATTGAGACATTATGATTTGTTCACTGTGGAAATCGATACCTACAAAGGGTTCGTCTAAAAGATAGAGCGTACTTTCTGTCATGAGTGCTCTCGCTACTAAAACCCTTTGTAATTGACCACCACTGAGTGCAGAAATTTGTCGATTTCTTAAATCTTGCAATTCTAATGTTGTTAGCAGCTGATTAAGTCTAGCTCGCGTTTTAGGGGTAACAAACCTAAACCAACCAATATCTTTGTAAGCACCCGAAAGTACAACATCTTCTACCTTAATTGGGAAGTCTAAGTCAATATGCGCTTTTTGTGGGATATATGTAACATTTTTAAGTGTTTGTTGTATAGCAATGTTATGTAAGTTAGCAATGCCTGTTGACTTGAATTCACCAATAATTGATTTGAGTAAGGAAGATTTACCAGCTCCATTGGGTCCCATAATACCTATAATTTCACCTTTTATGGGAATTTCTAAATTGATATTATCTAAGACATGTTTATTTCCCAAAGTGAGATTTAAGTTATTAATTTCTAAAATTTTTCTACCTCCTTAAATTAAATTTTAGGCTAACCTAATTTAATTTATAATATAACATTAACTTTTAGCGTGTCAAGTAGATTCGTGATACAATAAAGTGAATGACTTGAGAGGTGAAACCATGCTAACTGAAGAAAAAGAAGATTATTTAAAGGCAATTTTAACCCATAATGGCGATCATTCTTTCGTTTCAAACAAGACATTATCCCAGTATTTAAATATCAAACCACCATCTGTAAGTGAAATGGTGAATCGTTTAGAGAAATCAGGATTTGTAGAAACGAAGCCATATAAAGGTGTGCAGCTATCAGAAGAAGGATTGACATATACCTTAGATATCATAAAAAGACATCGATTATTAGAGTTATTTTTAATTAAGATATTAGAATATAATTGGGAAGAGGTACATCAGGAAGCTGAGGTACTAGAACATAAAGTTTCACACTTATTTGTTGAACGGTTAGATAAATTATTAGATTATCCAGTAACCTGTCCACACGGTGGTGTTATCCCTAGAGACAATAAATACAAAGAGATATATACTACAGATTTATTGTCGTTTGAAGCGGGTGATCTAGTGACGATAAAACGTGTGCGAGATAGAACGGAATTATTAGTTTATTTAACGAGTAAATCCATATTGATTGGTGAACAAATAAAAATATTAGATAAAGATGATACGAATAAAGTGATGATGGTGCAGAAAGAAGAAAAAGTGACTGTACTGAGTTATGACAATGCTAAACATATTTATGCGGAAAAATAATAAATTGAATACTAGCATTTTTAAGTTGATATTTAGACTGATCTAGTAAAATTATTTGTTTAAAGTATGTGAAAAAGCGTGGCATTGCAATCATATTTAAAAGTTAACAGTTTAGTTGAAACGAAAAAGCGAAATCTAAATAAAAATTAGATTTCGCTTTTTTTGAAGCGGTCTAAGGAATAAAATACACTCGGAATAATTGATAAACTGTAAATAAATTGATGGCTATCCAAATAAAGCTATAGATAAAAGTTGGAATATGAGTCAATGTTTTTAAAGTACTACCATCCCAAGTGATTTCATCTGTCGAGATAGTTAATTTGAATATTGTCCAAGAAGATTGAAGTACTTCTCCTAGTAAAACACCTAATATAAAATGTTGTGTGATAGTTACAACATAAAGTATCGTCAATTGGTTTTCACTTTTAAATAAGCAATATAATAAAAAAACCAAAAGTATTACGATGAACATTGGTAACAACTTTCTAGAAGTTAAGCATACAAAATATATAAATATTAATAGGTAGGCAGTGATAAATAAACTTGGATATTGATATTGCGTTGATAGAAAACCTATATATAACATAAGTGGGGGCATAACGTAGCCACCAAATGTGGTGATGGACTGCCCGAGGCCATTTTTTGATTGTGTTATGGCGAAGCCTTGTTGAGATGTTGCTAGACGTTCTGATGGTCTTGCGACAATCACTAAGTCTCTTGCTTTGCCTCCGCTTAATTTATTAAATAATATATGGCCGAATTCATGTGTTAATACAGGAATATAATTAAAATAAATATCTAAAAGTTGGTTTATGGATTTATTTCGATAAGTATGTATAATGATATAGATTATGGCAACCAAAATAATCCAATAAAGATGTAATTGAATAGACGAGCTGAAAAATGCATGTAGTTTAGACATGAAATACCTCATTTGTATAATACGATTATTTGATGTTTTACGAGATACGGTATTGGTAAAACAGCATCTCACATATAACAGTATAAAGTAAGAACACCCATAAAGCATTTGGACTTTTGTCGTATATTATCGCTCAACACTGTTTGACCTAGGTTTTATGGATATTGTAATATATGCGAGAGTGACTGTATTCATATTACAAGAAAATATTATAGCGTATCGAGAAAAAGAGTTGAGTTAGGAGATAACCAATCATGACAAGAGCTAATCAATTAGAAAAGGTAAACGTATTATCTGTTTTATTTGATAATGTAACACTGACAGAAATGCGTGACCGCGTAAAACTTTTTTTTGAATCAGAAACTGACAAAAATTTATTTATTGTAACTGCTAATCCTGAAATTGTTGATTTTGCTACCGAAAATGCAATTTATCGTAAGTTGATCAACAGTGCAAACTATGTAATTCCAGATGGTACAGGTGTAGTTATGGCTTCAAAATTGCTAAAAAAACCATTGAAAGAGCGTGTACCAGGTATAGAATTAATGGAAGCGTGTTTAAAGATTGCTAATGCTAATTATCAAAAAGTTTTTTTATTAGGTGCAAAAGACGAGGTTGTAGTGAAAGCTGTAAGTCAATTAAGTGAAAAATACCCCAATATTAATTTTGATTATCATCATGGCTATTTTAACTTAGAAGATGAAACAGTATTGAAACACGTTAGTTCATTTAATCCAGATTATGTTTTCGTTGGTATGGGTTATCCAAAGCAAGAACAATGGATTGAACGTCATGATAATCATTTTAAACAGACGTTACTGATGGGTGTCGGCGGATCTATTGAAGTTTTTAGTGGAACGAAAAAAAGAGCACCAAAAATATTTCGCAAATTAAATATAGAATGGGTTTATCGTTTTATCATTGATTGGAAGCGGTTTGGCAGAATGAAAGCAATACCGAAATTTGTATTTAAAGTGATTAAGCAAAAAACCAAGCAATAATAAAAACCGGTTATAGCATCGTTTGAGCTATAGCCGGTTTTTTTACTAAAATGAGCTTGATATGTTTTACAATTACTAGTTTAACGAGATGATTATCAGTCCATTAAAATTGCTATGCAATTGGACAGTCGTTATCTATTACATTTAATACGTAATAACATTATTTAACTTCAAATCTTGAATTATCTAATTTATTTCTAAATGCTTTTTGTTCCTCTTTGGAATATTTTTTAAAACCATTCAGAAATTTTTCATATTCAGGTAGGACTTCGTCTAATTCTCCAAATTCTTTTAATTTCCCAGCTTCTATCCATGCGATTTTAGTGCAAAATTCACGCACTTGTTTCATATTATGACTAACGAAGAAGATGGTTTTACCTTGCTTTTTATACTCATAAATTTTATCTAAACATTTTTGAGCAAAAGTTTGGTCTCCAACAGATAATGCTTCATCTATGACAAGAATGTCTGGATTTGTCGTGATATTAATTGAGAAACCTAACTTGGCACGCATACCACTAGAATATTTTTTAACAGGTTGATAAATGAATTCTCCTAATTCACTGAATTCAATAATATCAGGTGTTAATTCTTTAATTTGTTTTCTTGTGAATCCCATGCATAACATTTTGAATTCTATGTTTTCAATACCTGTTAACTGTCCATTTAAACCAGCATTAATTGCAATTACGCTAACTTCACCGTGGCGATCAACATCTCCAGCAGTAGGAGATAGGGATCCACCAATAATATTACTAAGCGTAGATTTGCCTGACCCATTGATGCCTACGAGACCTATAACATCACCTTCGTATGCAGTTAGTGATAAATCATTCAGCGCATAAAAGGTTTTATTTTTATTAAAAGGGACTAAAGCATCCTTTAAACGCTCTTTATTATTGCGATAGATACGGTATTCTTTAGTTACATGTTCAATGTTAACCGATACATTCATAATTTTACCTTCCTTATTTGCAGATAGTATATAGTATATTATATTATATATTAGTTGTTAAATTTATTAACCTATTGTAAAGTAAGTGAGTACAAATTTTAAGATAACGTTCTTATACAATTGTTAAAGTTTACTGAATTTAAGTTATAAAATCAACTAAAATGAAGTCATTTTAGCATAGTTGTTTTTCTATTATACAACAATCATATGTGTAAGCACATCCGCTTTCACCACATAAAATATTTAATTTACTTAATTAAATATAGGTTGTTAAGATTAATAACAAAGCGTATATTAGATTTGAATGAAGTCTTTTTTATAGCATAATTATGATTAGCAAATTGATTGAAAGTGTGGTTTATTTAAATGAGTGCAGTGTGGGTAGTCTTAAAAGAGCATTTTAAAAATTTCTATCTAATTCAAAGGTTAGCACAGTTCCAAGTTAAAATTACTAACACCAATAATTACCTTGGTATGGCTTGGGAATTAATTAATCCAGCAATGCAAATTATGGTTTATTGGTTTGTATTCGGTCTTGGAATTAGAACTAATAATCCAATCGAGGGTGTGCCATTTATTTATTGGTTACTCGTTGGTATTAGTATGTGGTTCTTTGTGAACCAAGGTATTTTAGAAGGTACGAAATCCATCGCAAGTAAATATAATCATGTCGCTAAGATGAATTTCCCATTATCAATTATACCATCATATATAGTGATGAGTAGGTTCTATGGGCATATCGCACTATTAGTTGCTGTTATTTTATTATGTATGCTAGGCGGATATTATCCATCAATCTATACATTACAATTATTTTTATATGTGCCGTTTGCACTAATTTTCACTACAACAGTAGCGCTGTTTACTTCTACGTTAGGTGTACTAGTAAAAGATACACAACCAGCAATACAAGCATTAATGAGAATGGTATTCTTTGCTTCATCTATTTTAATTGTACCGCCAGAAGGTATCGTTAAAGATGTTATGCAACTAAATCCAATATATTATCTTGCTGAGGCGTATCGTGCATCTGTTCTATACAATGAATGGTATTTTATTACACATTGGGAATTAACATTCTATAACTTCTTTATCATCGTATTTTTATTTGTTATAGGATCAATTTTGCATATGCGTTATAGAGATCATTTTGCAGACTTTATGTAATGGAATTTAGACAAAAACGTGTTATATTAAATCCTTTGATGGCTTAAATGTCGTTAAAGGATTTTTCTATAATTTTAAATATAAAATAGCTATAATAAAAGAGAATAAATAATAACCGGCGGTGGAAATTTGAGACAGTTAATAAAAAAGCTTTATATGACAATCATTAGCTTTTTAAATTTGATATATGTAAAGAAAAAAATAGATCCACAGCATATTGTGGTCATGATGACATTTGTTGAAGATGTAATTCCAATTATTGAAGCATTAAATCGAAAATCTTATAAAGTGACAGTGATTGCTAAGGAAATAAATAGAAAACATGTTGAACGATTAGACAATGTGACATTTATACCTGCAGGCAATAAACAAGTCTTCAAACATATAAAGGCGATGAGTACGGCAAAAATCATAGTGATAGATACATATTATTTATTATTTGGTGGTTTCAAAAAGAAATCACAACAGACAATGATTCAAACCTGGCACGCTGTTGGCGCTTTGAAAAATTTTGGACTTACTGACCACCAAGTAGATTTAAATAATAAAAAAATGGTGAAGCAATATAAAAAAGTTTATCAGGCTACTGATAAATATTTAGTGGGGGGCGAGCCAATGGCGGATTGCTTTAAAGTCTCATTTGGCGCACGCGATAATCAGTTTTTAAGAACTGGATTGCCACGGCTTGTTCCATATACGAATTTAGACATCAAACAAAAGCAACAAGCATTAAAATCACAATATGGTATCAAGGATAAATTAGCACTTTATGTACCAACGTACCGCGAACATCATCAAGCCAATCAAGTTATTGATAAAGTGCGTTTTGAAACAGCGTTGCCTTCATATACATTGATTAGTAAATTGCATCCGTCTTTACCTCAAGATAAGCAAAATCATATAAATCTACAATCACTAATGATTATGGCGGACGTTATTATCACAGATTACAGTTCATTAGCAATAGAGGCAAGTTTATTAAATAAGCCAACGCTATTTTATGTCTACGATGAAGCTAATTATGAAAAAGTACGGGGGCTAAATTCATATTATTATGAAATTCCAGAACTTTATAAAGCATATAGTGAAGAAGGCATCGTTCATATACTTCAAGCACACGCAAGTGAATTAAAGCCCTTATTTAAAAATTGGCATGACTATAATGATCAAAATAGTTTGAATCAGGTTATAAATCATATAGAGAAAATGGTGAAAACATGAAAATATCAATTATCATACCCGTTTATAATGCAGCAAACACAATTCAAAGAGCGATAAGTTCTGTAGATACAAAGCAAGATTATGAAATTATTTGTATCAATGATGGTTCAACAGATGAGAGTAAACAAGTTTTAGAAAGATTACAAAAAGCATACAAAAACATTCGGATTATTAATCAGGAAAATCAAGGTGCAGCGATGAGTAGAAATAATGCATTGGCCTACGTCACAGGTGATGCTTTTATGTTTTTAGATGCAGACGATGTGTTTTTGCCTAATAGTATAGATGCTATGGCCGATTACTTTCAACAGGATGAACATGTAGATATTGTATTAGGACAAATTGGTAGGTTAAATAATGGCACATGGCAAAGTTTTTATACGCATCAGCCAATACAAAAATTTGATAAAGTAAATTTAGCACAATGTCCTGAAATGATGCAGTCTATCGGACCTGGAGGTAAGTTATTCAGTGCCACATTCAAAGACTTACGATTTGATGAAGATGTAGTGTTTTGCGAAGAACATACATTTATGATAAAAGCGTATAAGAAAGTGCGGGATGTACAATTATTACCATTCATTGTGTATGGTTATCATGAAGAAAAAGGGTCAGTCACAGCTCAAAGAGCAGATCGATTTGTAAATTACATGAGTGATGCGATTAAAGTAAGACATAGAGTGATGGATACATTGTTGTTAAGAGAAGAAAGGATTTATTATAGTTATCGTATGGATGAGCTCATTGTCAGTTATTTGCTTCAAGCATATCTCACAAATAATAAAAAACTAACAGACTCATTTTTAGATGTTGTAACGACTTATATGCATAATATGCAGGAAGCAAATTATGCAGGAGAGGCAATGTTTAGAATAATTAAGGTTGTTGAACAATGTGGTAAGAACTGGAATAAATCATTATATAAAAAATGGCAAGAAGCATTACTTAATGTTGGCATTGGTAGACCGAACTATTACCGTTTTCAAATTGAAGTGTTACCGAAACGTGTAAAATTCAGGGGCAAGTTGAAATTAAAACAAATACTAAAAAAATGAATTTTGGGTATAGTTCGTAAACTTTAAATCAGTGTGCTATACTTTTAAAAAATGTAAATTTTAATTAAATTTTGTTAAGGAGTATGAGCGTATGAAACGTGTTATTACTTATGGAACGTATGATTTATTACATTATGGTCACATTGAATTATTAAGAAGAGCTAGAGAAATGGGCGATTATTTAGTAGTTGCATTATCTACAGATGAATTTAATCGCATTAAAAATAAAAAGTCTTATTACAATTATGAACAACGAAAAATGATGTTAGAGTCTATTCGTTATGTTGATCTTGTAATCCCTGAAAGTGGATGGGGACAAAAAGAGATAGACGTTGATCGTTATGAAATCGATACTTTTGTAATGGGGCATGACTGGGAAGGTGAATTTGACTTCTTGAAAGATAAATGTGAAGTGATTTACCTTAACCGTACAGAAGGCATTTCCACTACTAAAATCAAAAAAGAACTTTATGGTGATGCAGAAAAATAAATTGACAATGATTTGTCGATAATGAATTGTAATTTTAATAAATCATATGTTTAGTAAATATATTAAGCGAGGCTGGGACTTCATAATGTCCCAGCCTCAATTTGTTTAGTCATCGAATTATCAACAGAGTAAAAGCCCCGAGAAGATTGCTAAATTAAAGCATCTTTTCGGGACTGAATTTTGGTACTGATATTCGGGTACTTTATTTATGATTTTTTCTATTTTTGAAAGTTTCGATAATAAGATAAATAATAATTGCGATTGCAGCTATGATTAAAATCGTTCCTAATAAAGTGAGAATTGGATGTTCATCCCACGTCGTTTTCACAACTGTAGTAGTTTGATGTAGGATTGGTTTACTTACATTAACTGTTGGAGGACCGTATTTTTCAGAAATGAATTTACGGTCATACTCAATATGTAATTTACCATCCTCGATTACATATTTATAATCATTTTTATCAAAATCTTTTGGAAGCACATCGTATAAGTCTTTTTCTACATAATATGTTTTCCCATTAATTTCGTGATTGCCTTTAGAAATAATTTTTTGGTATTTAAATTGATCAAAAGACATGTTCATTAAGGCATTTCCCATCATATTACGTTGTTTTTCGCCGCCTAAGTTGTCATAGTTACCGGCACCCATAATTGTCTGATTAATTCTAAAGTTACCTCTTTTTGTAGTGATAGTATGATTGTAATCTGCAATATCACTAGAACCAGTTTTCAAACCATCAGTACCTTCTAAGCTCATATCCGCACCTTCTAAAGAATGATTGAATGTATAATATGTAACACCGTGTTGGGTTGGAGCTAATTGTTTAGTGAAATAAATAATTTTCGGTGTATCTTGAATGGTACGTTGAGCTAAAATTGTAAAATCTTTAGCTGTTGATGTATTATTTTCTTCATTTTTATATTTTTTAGGTGCGAAGTCTTTTAATTGTTTGTTTTCCGCGCCTGTTGGATTAACAAAATGTGTATCTTTCATACCTATTGATTTTGCTTTTTTGTTCATTGCATCTGTAAAATCTGACAGGTTTCCGGATACTTCTTGTCCAAGTATAAGTGCTGCGGCATTGCTTGAATTTGAAACTGTGATTTGGAGTAACTCTTTAATCGTGTATGTTTCTCCAGGATAAAGCTTGGTATTACTTAATTCAGGTAAAGTAGACATTCTGTAGTGTTTGTCTGTGATTTTAACTTTATCATCTAAAGATAAATCCCCGTTATTAACTGCTTCGAGTGTTAAATACATGGTCATTAATTTACTCATCGAAGCAGGATACCACTCTTTATCAGCATTATATTGATAAAGAATTTGACCAGTTTGAGCGATATTTACTGCACCTTCAGGTTGATAATTATCAGTAACGTTATAACCATATTGATTTGCCGCCTGTGTAGGTGTTACTGTTTCAGCTTTGGCAAAAGGTGTTATAATTGAACCGACGAAGAGTACAGTTACAATTGCCAGAATTAACTTTCTCATAATTACATTCCCTCTTAACATGTTCTGTTTTATTGCAATAGAAGTATTTTAGCATATTGTATGTAGTTTATAAAATGTTACACAGAAGAATATTTTTAATAACTAATTAATTGAAAATTATTGTGTAAAACATGATAAAATAAGTTGAAATTAATTTAACTTATTACTTCGAAATTCATCTGCTCATAATTAATATAAGTAAGAGGTAATTTAAAATATTTTTAGAAGAGGTAAATTAGACATGAATCAAGAGAATCCATTATTCTACTTATTTAAAAAATTATCATGGCCTGTTGGTCTGATTATCATAGCTGTTTTAATTTCTTCATTAGGTAGTATTACAGGACTAGTAGTTCCGTTTTTTACAGGTAAACTTGTAGATAAATTTTCTTTTGAAAATATTAATTGGATGTTTATCACTGCATTTATTTCAATATTTATTATCAATGCTTTACTTAGTGGTATAGGACTGTATTTATTGAGTAAAATCGGTGAGAAAATCATATACGCGATTCGATCTGTTTTATGGAAACACATAATTCACTTAAAAATGCCTTTTTTTGATAAAAATGAAAGTGGACAATTAATGAGTCGTTTAACAGACGATACAAAAGTAATCAATGAATTTATTTCACAAAAATTGCCAAACTTATTACCTTCTGTGTTGACTATTATTGGTTCTTTAATAATGTTATTTGTGATGGATTGGCAAATGACTTTGCTAACTTTTATCACGATACCTATATTTGTATTAATTATGATTCCATTAGGTAAAATTATGCAAAATATTTCTAAAAAAACTCAGACCGAGATTGCGAATTTCAGTGGTTTACTAGGCCGTGTATTAACAGAAATGCGCCTAGTAAAAGTTTCACGTACAGAAAAAACAGAGTTAAACAATGCGCATAAAAATTTACAAGAAATATACTTTTTAGGACTAAAGCAAGCTAAGATTACAGCTATCATACAACCTATATCAGGTGTGATTATGTTATTAACAATTGCAGTTATCTTAGGATTTGGTGCAATTCGAATTTCTACTGGGGCAATTACAGCTGGAACCTTAATTGCAATGATTTTTTATGTTATACAACTCACACAACCTATCATCAATTTATCAACTTTGGTTACAGATTATAAAAAGGCTGTGGGGGCAAGTAGTCGTATATATGAAATAATGGAAGAACCTACTGAAGTATTTGAATTAGAAGAAGCTAAACCAATCATCGATGGTAACTTATCATTTGAAAATGTACATTTTAAATACGGTAATAAACCAATTCTTACAAATGTGAATTTTGATATACCTTCTGGTAGCATTACTGCTTTTGTGGGGCCTTCAGGTTCAGGTAAGAGTACAATTTTTAATATTATAGAGAGAATGTATGACATAGAACAAGGTGATATCACTTATGGTAGCCAATCGATTTATAATATAGATCTAGGTGATTGGCGTGAAAAAATTGGTTATGTTATGCAATCTAATTCAATGATGAATGGTACAATCAGAGACAACATTTTATATGGAATTAATCGTGAAGTTTCAAATGAGGAATTAATTTACTATGCAAAATTAGCAAATTGTCATGAATTTATTATAGCGTTTGAAGATGGTTATGACACAATCGTTGGTGAGCGAGGCTTAAAATTGTCAGGGGGCCAACGTCAACGAATAGATATTGCGAGAAGTTTTGTTAAAAACCCAGACATCTTATTATTGGATGAGGCAACTGCTAATTTAGATAGCGAAAGTGAACGAAAGATTCAAGATGCTTTAGAAGAATTGATGGAAAACAGAACAACAATCGTGATTGCCCATAGACTATCTACAATTAAAAAAGCAGAACAAATTATTTTTATTGATAATGGTAGTGTTACAGGTGTAGGTACTCATCAGGATTTGATTGCTAGCCATGAAAAATATCAACAATTTGTTCATACACAAAATTTAACAAAGTAATATTAAAAACACGTATAATTTGTTGTTAGATAAATTTGTTTTTTGACTATAAACGAACCATAAAATTTTTACTTTATATAATGTACATACATGATATAATTATTGTGAATTCATAAGTAACAATCATTTGGGGAATGATAGATTTTTATCAAGAATGAAATTAAATAAATGGGTAACAAAATTCAAGATGAGTATATTTACCACTGTGTAATTAATCTTTACAACTTTTTTAATGAGCGAGAGAAAATGTACTCATCTTAATAATTCTTATACATAATCGAGTGTTGCTTTTAAATATTCAATTAATTATTTATTTAATAGGAAATGGTGGGTGTATGATGTTTTTACTAATTAATATTATTGGGTTAATTGTGTTTTTAGGTATTGCTGTCCTTTTTTCTAGAAAGAAATCAGCTATACAATGGAAATCAATTGGTATTTTAGTCGTGATTAACTTGTTCTTAGCGTGGTTCTTTATGTATTTCCCTTGGGGGAAAGCTGGCGTTCAATTATTAGCAAATGGTATTTCATGGGTCATTGATTCAGCACATGTAGGTACAGGGTTTGCATTTGCCAGTTGGACAAATACTGAAATGATGGATATGGCTGTGAGTGCACTATTTCCAATACTATTAGTAGTGCCATTATTTGATATCTTGATGTATTTTAATGTATTACCCAAAGTTATAGGTGGTATTGGTTGGGTTTTAGCTAAAATTACACGTCAGCCAAAATTCGAGTCTTTCTTTGGTATTGAAATGATGTTTTTAGGAAATACAGAAGCATTAGCAGTTTCAAATGAACAATTGAAACGCATGAAAGAAACACGTGTGTTAACGGTAGCGATGATGTCGATGAGTTCGATTTCTGGTGCAATTGTTGGCGCATATGTATCAATGATACCTGGTGATTTAGTGTTAACAGCTATTCCATTAAATATCATTAATGCAATTATTGTTTCTTCTATTTTAAATCCTGTTACTGTAGAAGAAAAAGAAGATATTATTTATAGTATTCGCAATGAAGAAATTGAGAAACAACCATTTTTCTCATTTTTAGGTGATTCAGTATTAAATGCGGGTAAATTGATTTTAATCATCATTGCTTTTGTAATTAGTTTTGTAGCACTTTCTGATTTAATTGATCGTTTTATTAATTTAATCACAGGTATCGTCGGCAGTTGGGCTGGTATTAAAGGAAGCTTTGGTCTAGATCAAATACTTGGTACATTTATGTATCCATTTGCTTTATTGTTAGGTTTACCGTTTGACGAGGCGTGGATAGTTGCGCAACAAATGGCTAAGAAAATTGTAACGAACGAATTTGTGGTCATGGGCCAAATTAAAGATGTCATTGATTCATACTCACCACACAGACGTGCAGTTATTGCAACATTTTTAGTATCATTTGCTAACTTCTCAACAATAGGAATGATTATTGGAACATTAAAAGGAATTGTAGATAAGAAAACATCTGATTTTGTTTCGCAATATGTGCCAATGATGTTACTTGCGGGTATTTTAGTATCGCTAATGACTGCTGGATTTGTTGGTTTGTTTGCTTGGTAAAGCATTTTTTAATGAGTGGATCATTATAAAATGATAGATGCTGAAACAGCCTCAGGGTATGTCAATCGAGTGAAAAGTTGTAATAAGGTATTTATTCATATTAATAAACATGTAAAAGGAGCGTGTGAGATCAATTAATGATTGATATCAATAGCGCTCCTTTTTTGCACTAGTAGTTGTGAGTTAGGTAACATGATGTTTTGAAAATAAAAATAAAGCCAAGTAATTGAAGTGAGGAGACACATTCAATATTACTTGGCTTTTACGGGAAATGAATTAATTGTATATTAATAGTAAGGACTAGGTACTAAAAATATACTCGAGCAAAAATTGTTTTGTATGTTACTATAAACAACACAAAGGAGATGGCTTCTTATTGGCAATCAATAAGAAGATAGATTTTATTATAGCAAAGGAAAGTGTATAAGTAAACCGAAAATTCAGAATTTTTGAACTTTTAAAATAATATTAAAAACAAACCTTATAAAATCAAGCTTTTGTAAGTATGTGGTTCAGAATTTTTTTCGAATGATGTTGTGGTAAGTTCTATAGTTTGCTAATATTCAATTGATTGAAGTTAATTTGAGGGGGTCATGTGGGTGAATAAAACAGTACGAGATTTGTTATTTGTTGTAATTGGGTCATTTATATTTTCAGCAGGCGTTAATACTTTTATCATATCTGCTGATTTAGGCGAAGGAGGCGTGACCGGTATAGCTATCGTACTCTATTATGCCTTTCACATTTCTCCTGGTGTAACAAACTTTGTATTCAATGCAGTACTTATTGCTATCGGTTACAAGTTTTTAAGTAAGAGAAGTATGTATTTAACGATAGTGGCGACAATATTGATCTCACTATTTTTGGAATTAACAGTGAGTTGGAAAATTGAGACAGGTAACATATTAGTTAATGCAGTTTTTGGTGGTATGTCTGTAGGTCTAGGTATTGGTGTTATCGTTCTTGCAGGAGGGACAACTGCTGGAACAACGATATTAGCTAGAATAGCTAATAAATATTTAGATGTTAGTACACCATATGCGCTGTTGTTCTTTGATTTAATTGTTGTTGCAATATCATTAACAGTAATTCCTGTTCCGAGTGCGTTAGTCACAGTGATTTCACTTTATATCGGTACAAAAGTAATGGATTATGTTATAGAAGGTTTAAATACGAAAAAAGCAATGACGATTATTTCTAGTAAACCAGATGAAATAGCGAAAGTGATTGATGAACAGGTTGGACGTGGTTTAACAATATTAAATGGTAGAGGTTATTTCTCTAAACAAGAAAAAGACATATTGTATGTTGTTATTACTAAAACACAAGTTAGTAAAGCGAAACGTTTAATCAAACGCATCGATAATGAGGCATTTTTAGTTATACATGATGTTCGTGATGTTTACGGTAATGGTTTCTTAATTGATGAACATTAATAATGAAAAAAATCCAAATTAAAACCTTGATGCATCAAGGTTTTAATTTAGGTACAGTTACAATAATTCGACAAATAAGAAATTAATCATACGGTTTAAAATGCAATATGGCAAACCTAAACATATTTATAGAGCATACATATTGCATATTATCATAGAACATTTATTAGTCATCATATCTAAAAAATGATATAATATCATCTGTGATAATGATTATCATTTAAATAACAAATTAGATTAAAGTGATATAGATATAGATTGTTTTTTGGTACATTTTGTATTAGGAAGAAGGGAAATTATGACTCGATTAGAAGGAGAACAAGTTACGATAGGTTACGGGGATAATGTTATCGTAGATAATTTGGATGTTCATATTCCGACTGGTAAAATTACATCCATTATAGGACCAAATGGTTGTGGAAAGTCTACATTACTAAAAGCATTGTCACGTCTTTTACCAATTAAAGATGGTGAAATCAAATTAGATGGTGAAAACCTGCATACACAATCAACAAAAGAAGTCGCAAAAAAAATTGCTATTTTACCACAATCGCCAGAGGTCGCTGATGGACTTACGGTTGGAGAGCTTGTTTCTTATGGTCGCTTTCCACATCAAAAAGGATTTGGAAGACTTTCTGCTGAAGATAAAAAAGAGATTGACTGGGCAATGAATGTAACAGGGACTTATGAATTCCGACTACGTTCTATCAATGATTTAAGTGGTGGTCAACGTCAAAGAGTATGGATTGCTATGGCATTAGCACAACGAACAGATATTATTTTCTTAGACGAGCCTACAACATATTTAGATATTTCACACCAATTAGAAATCTTAGAATTAATTACTCAATTAAACCAGGAACAAGGTTGCACTATTATTATGGTGTTACATGATATTAATCAAGCAGTCCGTTTCTCAGATCATCTAATTACGATGAAACATGGAGACATTGTTGCTTCTGGTGATACGGAAGATGTTTTAACTAAAGAAAACTTAGAAAAAGTATTCAATATAGATGTAGAAATTAGTACAGATCCTAGAACAGGGAAACCAATGCTAGTTACCTATGATTTATGTAGAAAAAGCTATTCAGAAATTTAGGTGTAAACATGGCTACGCAAAAAAAAGGAAAATTAAGCTTCACAACAACATTTATAATTAGTTTGATTCTGTTAGTCATTGCTTTGACGGTATCAATATTGATTGGAGATGCTAAAATTCATATTTCAACAATATTTGATGCTATATTCAATTATGATAATAAGAATCAGCAACATAATATCATTAGCGAAATACGCATACCAAGAGATATAGGAGCAATGCTCGTAGGTGTAGCATTGGCGACTTCAGGTGCAGTCATTCAAGGCGTTACTAAAAATGGTTTAGCAGACCCGAGTTTAATCGGATTAAATTCAGGTGCTTCATTTATGTTAGCGCTAACTTTTGCATTTTATCCGACAGCACCATTTATAGTGCTGATGATTGCAGGATTTATCGGTGCTATCATGGGCGGATTTATTGTACTGATGATTGGCAGATCAAGAAGTGATGGTTTTAATCCAATGAGGATTATATTGGCTGGGGCAGCCGTAAGTGCTTTGCTAACAGCTTTAAGTCAAGGTGTAGCGTTATTGTTTAGATTAAATCAAAGTTTAACGTTTTGGAGCGCCGGCGGTGTTTCTGGTACGACTTGGGGACAGCTCGTTTGGGCAGCGCCATTTATCATTATTGCATTGGTTATCATCATTGCGATGAGTAAACATTTAACAATTTTAAATTTAGGTGAAACTTTAGCGATTGGATTGGGACAAAATGTTGCATTAACGCGAGCGATTGCTTTAATTATATCCATGGTTATGGCGGGTATTGCTGTAGCGATGGTTGGTCAAATAGCCTTTGTAGGACTAATGGTCCCGCATATTGTACGTTATTTAGTAGGTACAGACTATGCTCGTGTTCTGCCATTAACTGCTATTGTTGGTGGCTTATTGCTACTCGTTGCAGATACGTTAGCACGCATGTTAGGTGAAGCTCCAGTAGGTGCAATTATTTCATTTATTGGCGTACCTTACTTCTTGTATTTGGTTAAACGAGGAGGACGCTTTTCATGATAGACCCAAAATTAAGATATAAACAGTTCATTACCATGATTATTCTTATAATATTGATAATATTCGCATGTGCTTGGAGCATGACTTCAGGTGAATATAAGATGTCGATAGGTACTTTTTTTAAAACACTTATAGGTCAAGGTGAATATACTGATACACTGATACTTATGGAATTTCGATTTCCAAGGATGGTTATAACTATTTTAGCCGGAGCTGCATTAGCGATGAGTGGGGCTATTATACAAAGTGTGACTAAAAACCCATTAGCTGAACCTGGCATTTTAGGTATAAATGCGGGAAGTGGGTTTGCCATTGCATTATTTATAGTAGTCGGTCAAGTTAATGCGGATAATTTTGTGTATGTATTACCATTTATAAGTATGATTGGTGGTATACTAACTGCGCTAATTATTTTTTCGTTTAGTTATAATAAAGGTGAAGGTATCACTCCAGCAAGTATGGTGTTAGTAGGTGTAGGTATGGCTACAGCTTTAAGTGGCGGTTCGCTAACACTAATGTCAACGTTTGACGAAGATCAATCAGAGTTTATTGCTTCATGGCTTGCAGGTAACATTTGGGGTGATGAATGGGCATTTGTAATTGCCTTTCTACCTTGGGTCATTGTACTTATACCATTTTTATTGTTAAAAGCGAATGTATTAAATTTATTAAATACACATCAACATATTGCTCAAGGTGTTGGGGTGAAAATTGGTAGAGAACGCATTGTATTATTATTAATAGCAGTAATTCTGTCATCGGCTGCAGTATCTGTTGCGGGAGCTATTGGATTTATAGGATTGTTAGGTCCACATATTGCTAAATCAATTGTTGGCCCGAGACATCAACTATTTTTACCAATTTCTATATTAATAGGTGCATTTTTACTTGTATTAGCAGACACAGTCGGACAAGTGATATTACAACCTTCTGGCATGCCAGCTGGAATTGTTGTATCTATTATTGGTGCGCCTTACTTCTTATATTTAATGTATAAAACAAAATCAGTTTAAGTGCATCAATAAGGTTATCAAATTTTTGTACGTGTTAAATAAGTATGAAAAGAGATGAGCATATCGTTAAAGATGGTTGCAAGTAAAGAATAAATTTCATATATGAGCGGGTTTTAAAATCAATTTTGAAAATGATTGATTGTAGACCCGCTTTTTTTATAAAGAAAAAACCTTTGAGTTGTTAGCGTTTACATTTATGTGTAGGGTATACTATAAGTGAATAGTGAAAATAGGAGGTCCTCATTATGAAAAAGCTCATTAAAGATAAAACACAATTTTTACCAGATATGTTAGATGGTCTTTCGATTTCAAATAAAAATGTCGAAGTAATTGCTGACACAGTAGTAGTGCGTAAACAGCAAAAAGAAAAAGGCGTAGCAATTGTTTCTGGCGGTGGGAGTGGTCATGAACCTGCACATGCAGGGTATGTAGCACAAGGCATGCTAGATGCTGCAGTATGTGGTGAGGTATTTACATCTCCAACACCTGATAAAATTTTAAGTGCAATTAAAGCCGTGGACAACGGAGAAGGTGTACTGCTTGTTGTAAAAAACTATGCAGGTGATGTTATGAATTTCGAAATGGCTCAAGAAATGGCGGAAATGGAAGATATTCAAGTAGAGACAGTAGTGGTCAAGGATGATGTTGCTGTTAGTGATGAAGCGCAACGTAGAGGTGTCGCTGGTACAGTGTTTGTGCATAAAATAGCTGGATATTTAGCTGAAAAGGGAACATCGCTGTCATTAATTAAAGAAAAATTAAATGAATTATTACCAACTATCAAATCAATAGGTATGGCTTTAACACCACCGTTAGTTCCGACGACAGGACAGTATGGTTTCGATATAGATGATGAATCAATGGAGATCGGTATTGGTATACACGGCGAAAAGGGTCTAGCTCGTGAAAAAGTTGAAAGCGTAGATATAGTTGTAGAACGATTGATTGCCGAATTATTGAAAGAGGTAGAAGATGAACAACTTATCGTGATGATAAACGGTATGGGAGCTACACCTTTATCTGAGCTAAATATTGCAACAAAATACGTGGCACAACAATTAGAAGATAAACAAAAAGATGTTAAATTATGGTTTGTTGGAGACTATATGACTTCATTAGACATGGAAGGTTTATCAATAACCTTTTTACCATTTACAGAAACAGTTTATGAGGCATTGACTGCACCGACAAGTAGTCCATATTTTAATGCGTAAATAACGAATATATAAGACAGGAAGTGAAGAAGAATGAATGTGTCAGAGTTAAAAGAAAAATTGCTTGATTTAGTTGATGTCTTTGAAGAAAAAGAATCATTATTAACAGAATTAGATAGAGCAATTGGTGACGGTGATCATGGCGTGAATATGTTAAGAGGATTTAAAGCCTTACCCGAAAAGCTAGATGATAGCTCTATGTCTGCATTATTAAAATCTACTGGTATGACATTAATGTCTAATATTGGTGGTGCTTCTGGTCCACTTTATGGATTCAGTTTTGTGAAAATGTCTCAAGTTGTAGGCGATGAAATTGACAAAGAAAATTTAAAAACAATGCTTAATACATTTTCCGAGGCAATTGCACAACGTGGTAAAGTTGAACTAAATGAAAAAACGATGTATGACGTTATTGAACGCACTAATGAAGCGATTAATAACGGAGAAACTTTATCATTTGAAGATTTACAATCATTTGCAGAATCCACTAAGGAAATAGTAGCTACTAAAGGTAGAGCTGCCTATTTTAAAGAAGCTTCAAAAGGACATGTTGACCCGGGAGCACAGAGTAGTGTATATATTTTAAACGCATTGATAGGAGCTGATTAGTATGACGCAAATTATCATTGTAAGCCATAGTAAAGAGATCGCTGACGGGACTAAAGCGCTGGTAAGTCAAATGGTAGGAGAGGATATCACAATCACGGCACAAGGTGGTGTGAACGGTAAAATCGGAACATCATATGACGATATTCAAGAAATGGTGAATCAAATAGATGATGACACATTATGTTTTTATGACATTGGTTCTGCTGAAATGAATTTAGATTTAGCGATTGAGATGTATGATGGCAAGCATCGTGTAGAAAAAATAGATGCACCGATTGTTGAAGGTACTTTTACTGCAGCTGTAAATATTTCTGTAGGAAATACCGTAGACGAAGTGATAAATGAACTAAATACGAAATTTGGCTAAATGAAAAAATATGGAGTAATGACGCTATTCAAGAAGTTATAATTATATATATGAGTAGCGTATGTAATTATAACTTTTTCAAGTAACTTGACAAAAATATTCTTTTTTATATGAATATATAATTAAGATATGGTAAAATGAGACTTAACTATTAAAGAAATCTGGATATCTAGGAGGACATTGCAATGAAAGAATTGATACAAAAGCATGTCTTAAACGGCGAATTTGAATCAGTATACCGTCTTATGTCCCAGACAGATTTTATGGAATTTGAAGAAGCTTATATCTCAAGCGCTCATGAAGTGGAAAGTATCATGTTTTATACATGTATTTTAGATATGATGAAAACTGAAGAAACTGCAGAAATGCATGACTTAGCTTTTCTACTACTCGTTTATCCATTAAGTGAACTACAAGGTGCTTTAGATTCTGCGTATTATCATGCAGATTCATCCATAAAACTTACTGACGGCAAAGAAGTAAAAAGCTTATTACAGATGTTGTTATTACATGCAGTTCCTGAACCAGTCATTTCTGATAAAAAAGCATTAGAGATTTCTCGCCAAATACTTAAACTAGATCCAACGAATAGCGTTGCGCGTAATGTACTTAAAGAAACAGCGAAACGTTTGGATAATGTTGTCGTTGATTTCAATGAACTAAATCGTTTTAAAAATGCACATTAACTTGAGTGATAATTAAATTTTAGTATAGTGTTTAATTCTGATGTAAAAACAAATGTATATGAAAATGACTTTTGAGGCTGAGACAAATGAATTGTCTCAGCCTTTTATGCATGATCAAAAGGTCAAGTGAAACTAAGCGTTATTTTCTTAAAACATTGGGATGGCTCGTTAGGGTGGTACCATGAAAGCATTTTAAATCAATGAGATTTCTGTTCCGCTCATTTTTATTTTGTTATTATCATATGAGTGAAAATAACACTGTAATTTACTTTTTATATTTATTAATTACAGTAAGAGATGAAGAAATGAAAATTTTTTCAAAAAAATTTTCATTTTATTTTTAGAATTATCATAAAACTAGAAAATGTATAAAGTTGCAAAATCTTATTATGAATTGTTCATTTTTATAGTGTATCTAGGAATGGATGATTTATTTTTAAAAGATAAAATGAATGATTAAAAAGAAATATATTGTTTGACTATTATGTTTAATTTTAATGAATTGTGCAAATCTTAATTTTCTCATGTTGCAAATTACAGTCAGTACGTTATAATTACAAAATGTGTTAACTATGAGGAGGTTATTTATCACATGGGGTTGAATAAAGAAGCTATAAAAATTGGTTTCGCTTATGTCGGTATCGTCGTAGGTGCTGGCTTTTCAACAGGACAGGAAGTTATGCAATTCTTCTCACCATATGGCTTATGGTCATATATTGGTGTTTTACTTTCTGGGCTAATTTTAGGATTTATTGGAAGACAAGTTGCAAAAATTGGGACTGCGTTTGACGCACTAAACCATGAATCAACTTTAGACTATTTATTTGGAAATGCATTCAGTAAAATTGTAGACTACTTACTTATCTTTTTCCTATTTGGTATTTCAGTTACTATGATTGCTGGAGCAGGATCAACATTTCAAGAAAGCTTCGGTGTACCGACGTGGTTAGGTGCATTGATAATGGTAATCGCAATATATATCACACTATTGATGGACTTTAATAAAATTGTACGTGCTTTAGGTATTGTTACGCCATTCTTAATTATATTAGTAGTTATTATTGCTGCGTACTATCTTTTCAATGGTAGTATTTCATTTGGAAAAGTTAACGAAACTGTACCACATGACAGCTTATGGCTAGGTATACTTAAAGGTATTAACTACGGTGGTCTTGCATTTGCTGTAGGATTCAGTACTATTGTCGCTATAGGTGGCGATGCTTCAAGACGTCGCGTTTCAGGCGCTGGCGCGCTATTTGGAGGTATTATTTATACCATATTATTAGCGTTAATTAACTTTGCATTACAGTCTGAATTCCCAAAAATCAAAGATGCAGATATTCCGATGTTAACGTTAGCGAATGCAATTAATCCTTGGATAGCACTTGTGCTATCGGTAATTATGTTAGCAGTAATGTATAATACAATTTTAGGTTTAATGTATTCATTTGCAGCGAGATTTACAGAACCATACAGTAAAAAATATCATATCTTTATCATAGTTATGGTAATTGTGGCTTATGGTTTAAGCTTTGTAGGTTTCGCAGGATTAATTAACTACTTATATCCAATAATGGGATATGTTGGTTTAATTGTTGTTATTGGAGTACTTATTAAGTATTACAGTAGAAAACGACAAAACAAGAAATTTATTGCTTAATCTTTAACAGTGAAAACATAATTTATATATGATATAGCTCAGCTTGCCAACTTATGCAAGCTGAGTTTTCTAATTCATTATCCCTGTAATACTATTGTGAACTTATTTATTATGGTACAATGCTTCCGAAAGGAAAGGTAATCTATGAAGAAAAAACATAAATGGACCCTTATCACAGCTTTTATCATTGTCACTGTTGTAGTAGTTATGGCAGTACTTTTAAAACTACAGTATGATAGACAAAACACGGGTAAAGTACACGAAAAAGTTCAAATTAATAATAAAAATGTGAATGCTTTTACAAATATCACTTATGGTAAAGGATTGCCAAATAGTCGACTTGATATATTAACTCCGAATGAATTAGATCAAGATAATAAACTTCCAGTAATTTTTTGGATGCATGGTGGAGGATTTATTGCAGGAGATAAACAATATAAAAACCCATTATTATCTAAGATTGCTGAACAGGGTTATATTGTGGTAAATATTAATTATGCACTTGCACCAGATTTTAAATATCCTATGCAATTACAACAGATTGATCAAGCGGTGAGTTTTATTAAGAGAAATAAACATGAATTGCCTATTGATTTCAATCAAGTTATCTTTGGTGGAGATTCCGCAGGTGCACAATTATCAAGTCAATTCACAGCGATACAAACGAATGAATCTTTAAGAGAAGACATGAACTTTAAGCAACAATTCGAACCAGATCAACTTAAAGCGGCCATCTTTTTTGGTGGATTTTATGACATGAAAACAGTTAAAGCAACAGAATTCCCAAGAATTCAACTCTTTATGGAAAGCTATACTGGGAAGCGAGATTGGGAACAACAATTTAAGTATATAAGTGAGATGTCTACTATCAATCAAGTTACAGAGGATTATCCTCCAACATTTTTATCAGTGGGTGATGCTGACCCATTTTATAGTCAGAATATTGAATTCTATAAAAAATTAAAGTCAACAGACGTACCAGTTGATACATTATTTTATGACGGTTCACATAAATTGAGACATCAGTATCAATTTCATATGGAATTACCAGAATCGCAGCAAAATATGAAAGACGTCTTAAGGTTTTTAAGTAGAAATACTACTTCCTCAGGTGTTGAAACGGAATATCAATCTGAAGATGCAAATCCAAATGGTGTTGAATTAAACCCGTACTAGCTTATCAATGGCTAAACATGTTTGAATCAAATAACCTCAACTTTATAAAGATTTTGAAATAAAAAACACTTTCGTTGAATGCAAATGAGATGTATTCATACGGAAGTGTTTTTATTAATATTGAATAGATTCATATTTATTTGTTAGTTTGTTTTAACTATACGTTTGAGAATGAAATAGAAGTATTGGGGGTGACAATCAAAAGATGTTGCGCGCTAAGTTTGTCTTGGTATCATATATAATTCTATAATGATTTTATTGCTAAAATTTTCAAACAGAATGTGTTGTTATTTGGATAATTATCAAAAAACGATTAAACTGCAATTAAGGAAATGTTTACTAACTTATTACATTTAATCTATTAAATTAGTAATTTAGCCATGATATATTTATTATAATATCGATGATCAATAAACAGTTTATCTTTAAGTTCTCCTTCGACTTGATAGTTTGCACTTTTAAATAAATCAACAGCGGTCGTATTTTCGGGAACGACTTCAACTTCAATACGGTGAATGTCATGGTTTAAACACCATGCTTCTATGGAATTAATTAATGATTGTCCTAATCCTTTTTCGCGATAATGCTTTATAACTCCCATAGAAAAATGTGCTTCATGCCGTGTACGTTCGAAATTTTCGGTAGTGACAATTGCAAATCCTACAAGTTCACCGTTGTTTTCTGCAATATAAATTGCATTAGAAGGAGAAGTTATATAATGTTCTAAGGTTGCGATAGCATCCGTATTAGAGGGCGCGTACTCGCCAGGATTGTATATCAAATAATCAGATTCATCATAGATTGTACTTAATAGTTTTATAAAAGGTTCTATATCGTTGATACCAATTTCTCGAATTTGATGAACCATATATGTCCACTCCTCATTTCCAATTTTTAAAACTCAGTTATAGTATAACTTAACATCATTAACATGAATTTACTAGGGAATAATTAAAATAAGAAAAATATATGATAAAGGGTGTCGTATAATGAAACCGAATATATTGCTTGCGGGCGTCACAGGATATATAGGAAAGAATCTAATTGAATCCATTAAAGATGAAGGGGTCTTATACACATTGTCTAAGTATCCTAAAGAAAAAGAATATAAAGAAATTATTTGGCTTGAAAAGGACATTTATAATTATAATGATGTTTTAACTGCTATGGAAGGTATAGACATTGCAATATATTATTTAGACCCAACCAAACATTCTGCTAAATTAACGCATGCAACTGCTAGGGATATCAATTTGATAGCCGCAGATAATTTTGGTAGAGCTACAGCAAAACAAGGTGTGAGTAAGATTATATATATTAGCGGTAGTCGTTTCGATGTTGAAACGAAAAGACGTTTATCGGCATATGGCACTGAAGTAGAAGAGACGACAGCACAAGTGGCACGCCCACACGTAGCAGTTGAGTTACAAACATCGAAATACGATGATGTAAGAAGTGCGCTAAGTATACAATTACCGATGAATTGGACATTAAATCAAATGGTAACATATTATTTTAAATGGTTAGATGAAACGAAAGGAACATTATTACATACAGCAGAACAAGGAGATAATTTTATCGTTTATATGAAAAATAAACGTAATCCTATACTAATACTACGTAAGGTGAAGACTGAAAAAGATATCATAACGTTGTATCTTGTAAGTGGTAGTATTGTAAAACCTAATTTAAAAAAGCAGGGGAAATTAGAGTTTCGCAAATTAAAAGGTAGTCAACAAGTCATCGTACACCTGTTTGATTATATCCCGAAATTAACTTGGCCAGTATATTATTTATTACAATCACCTTTCCAAGATTTAATGATGAGAGGATTTGAAATTGATTGCCGCATTAAGCATTACCAAGGTCGAATTAATTCTGGAGAAAATATAAAATATACAAAATAGTTGAGGTGAGTTTATGGAAATTTTATTAGTGGAAGATGATATGACTTTATTTAAAGAACTTAGTGAAGAGCTGGAACAGTGGGATTTTAATGTTAATGGTATCGATGATTTTAATCTTGTAATAGAAAAGTTTCAAGAGGTGGATCCAGCAATTGTCATTATGGATGTTAAACTACCAAAATACGATGGATTTTACTGGACGAGAAAGATTCGAGAAATATCAAATACACCAATTTTATTTTTATCCTCAAGAGATAACCCAATGGATCAGGTAATGAGCATGGAATTAGGTGCAGATGACTATGTTCAAAAACCATTTAATACGAATATTTTAATTGCTAAGCTACAAGCGATATATAGACGCGTTTATCAATTTAGTATAGATGAGAAAAGGGTCATAACTTGGCAAGAAGCGACACTCGATCTTACAAAAGATAGTATTAATAAAGGTGATCAAGTCATATACTTATCTAAAACAGAAATGATTATTTTAGAGATGTTAGTAAAAAAACAGGATACAATTGTAACCAGAGACACATTGATAACTGCACTTTGGGACGATGAGGCGTTTGTCAGTGATAATACCTTAACTGTAAATGTGAATCGTTTAAGAAAGAAGCTTGCAGATATAAATATGAAAGATGCAATTGAAACTAAAATCGGTAAGGGTTACATGGCTCATGGATAGTATTAAATGGGTTTGGTTATTTCTCCGTTCACGGAAAAATTGGATATTTTGGTTACTCATTTTACAATTCATCTTTTTAGGTATTGCTTTTTTAGATTATGATTTAAATGTAAACAGTGTTTTATATATTATTATTTTAAATATAGGATTAAGTTGTATTTTTTTATTATTTACATACTTAAAAGAAGTTAAGTTTTATAAACACTTAGATGATAATATAGAACCCGAAGCGTTAAAGCATAAATCACTGGCAGATACGCCATTTCAACAAGAGATGTTAGAGTATTTATATGATCAAATTACGACACAAAAAAAATTAGTGACTGAACAAAAACAACAAATTAAATCTACTGAAGCTGCGTTAACAGATTTCGTGCATGATATTAAGACACCAGTCACTGCATTGAAATTATTGATTGAAAAAGAAAATGATGATAATAGAAGACGTGCACTACTATTTGAATGGACACGTATCAACGATATGTTAGATAAACATTTGTTTTTGACTCGATTAGAGTCACAAAATAAAGATATGTATTATGAATACGTGTATTTAAAGCGCTTAGTCATAGATGAAATACAGATTACTAGATATATTAGCCAAGCGAAAGGCATTGGTTTTGATCTTGAATTTGACGACGATTATAAAGTATATACAGATACTAAATGGTGTCGAATGATGATAAGACAAATTCTTTCTAATGCGATTAAATATAGTGAAAATAGCACAATTTATATAAGTGGAAGGCTGATTGAAAACCATGTGACGTTGGAAATTAAGGATGAAGGTAGGGGAATAAGTAAAAAAGACTTACCAAGAATTTTTGATAAAGGTTTCACCTCAACGAAAAATCGTAATGAAACGACGTCTTCTGGTATAGGGCTATATCTGGTGAAAAATGTAAAAGAAAAATTAGCTATAACTGTTCATATCAATTCTGAAATCAATAAAGGAACGAAAGTACAGTTTGTTTTTCCAAACCAAAACGAAATTGTTGAAAGGTTATCTGATTATTAAATCTGTTCATATGCAATATATGAAAATGCGATGACAAATAAGATGTCTAAATATTGTATTTATCGACTATGGCGAATCAAAATTTACACAAAGTGTAAAAATGCGGAGCTTGAGACATGAATTACGAAAGTGGCAATCCCTAATTTTGCTAAAGGGATTGCCATTTTTGTTATTACTCATATTTAGTGTAATTAAAATAAAAAATATATTCGCGTTTGACGTTATTGCGTATTAAGTAAACCTTTGACCAAAATATTTGTTTTCATAAATTTAAAGATAAGCACTACCTTGAAATGATTTTGTGTATGTTAATTTTGAGAAATATAGAAAAATAATTGTTGATTATAAATTGTAATTATGCAATTATTGCTATTGTGCGTTTTGATGTATGAATTTATAAATTTCTAAATCATTTTTGAAAAAATATAAATACGACAGAACGATATACACACAATTATTAATTTAACGAAAATGTAATGTTAAGAATTTGTAAATTTAATTGTAGGATTGTTAAATTTGTGCTATTTTCAAATAAGGACAAATCAACATTTGTGAGATTTTTTAAACCTAGTAAGCAAATACTCATTTACATAATATTAATAAATCAAAAAAAGTAATGGGTGTATTGTAAATCTTGCCAATTTTAATTTGTCTAGAAAAGAATGTAATTTTTTAAATTTATTGAAGGTGATTGTATTGGTCACTGTAAATGGAGGATTTTTTGAATGTTTAACAAGAAAAAAGATAAGTTCATGGTGAAACTTGAAGAAATGGTTTTCAACTTAGACCGTGCAGCAATTGAATTTGGTAAAATGGATTTTAATACACACTTAGACCTTAAAGCATATTCAGATAATATTAAAACATACGAATCGCATGGTGATGAGCTTATGCATCAAGTGATTTCGGATTTGAACCAAACATTCATTACACCTATTGAACGTGAGGACATCCTCTCTTTATGTAACGCTATTGATGATGTTTTAGATGCAATTGAAGAAACATCAGCAATGTTTGAAATGTACTCTATAGAATATACAGATGAATATATGGCTGAATTTGTTGATAATATCCAAAAAGCTATTGCTGAAATGAAATTAGCAGTAGGCTTACTTGTCGATAAAAAATTATCTCACATGCGCATTCATTCTATTAATATTAAAGAATTTGAAACTAACTGTGATGGTATATTACGTCAGTCAATTAAACATATTTTTAACAGTGAAACAGATCCTATCACACTTATTAAAATCAAAGAGATTTATGAAAGTCTAGAAGAAATTGCCGATAAATGTCAAGCTGTAGCGAATAACTTTGAAACAATAATAATGAAAAATAGCTAAGGAGTCCTAACTTATGGAATATATTTTGATTATCACAGTAGCTATCGTTATTTTTTCTTTGATATTTGACTTTATCAATGGTTTCCATGATACAGCCAATGCCGTCGCTACTGCTGTTTCAACACGTGCATTAACTCCTAGAACTGCGATTATTTTGGCGTCAGTTATGAACTTTATTGGTGCATTAACATTTACTGGAGTTGCAAGTACGATAACAAAAGATATTGTAGATCCATTTAAATTAGAAAATGGTCTAGTTGTGGTTTTAGCTGCTATTTTGGCAGCAATTATTTGGAATTTAGTAACTTGGTTTTTTGGAATACCTAGTTCATCTTCACATGCATTAATTGGCTCAATCGCTGGTGCAGCAATTGCTTCACAAGGTACATTTGCTGTATTACACTATCAAGGCTTTACAAAAATAATAATTGTATTACTTTTATCACCAGTTATTGCGTTTTGTGTTGGTTTTATTATGTATTCAATTGTTAAAGTAGTTTTCAAAAATGCAAATCTTACGAAAGCAAATCGTAATTTTAGATTTTTCCAAATTTTCACTGCTTCATTACAATCATTTTCACATGGTACAAATGATGCACAAAAATCAATGGGTATTATTACTTTAGCGCTTATAGTTGCGAATATCCAAACAGGTACAAGCACCGAGCCTCAACTATGGGTTAAGGTTGCCTGTGCTACTGCGATGGGGTTAGGTACAGCTGTTGGTGGTTGGAAAATCATCAAAACAGTTGGTGGAAACATAATGAAAATACGTCCAGCTAATGGTGCAGCAGCTGATTTATCTTCTGCTTTAACTATTTTTGTTGCGTCATCATTGCATTTTCCACTTTCAACGACGCATGTCGTGTCTTCATCTATATTAGGTGTAGGTTCTTCTAACCGTATTAAAGGTGTGAAATGGAATACTGCACAACGTATGATTATTACTTGGGTAATCACATTACCTATTTCTGCGTTATTAGCCGCTTTAATATATTTTGTAATCAATCTTGTTTTATAAGTATTAACAATGGTTAATAATAAATAACTAAATAAATTTAAGAATGAGTTTAAGACCTACATCTTATTCTTAAGATAAAGGACTAATCTAAATACAATAGGGTTGATCCTTTCAGTCTGCCGACAAAGTCTCTGATTTTGTCGGCAGTTTTTTTGTGCGTGCTTTTCCTTGGGTATTGTCTTACAGCAGTATTCAGCATGTGCACTTCCACAGAAGTCGACTCAAATCACTGGCGAAATTATAATATAAAATAAGCAGTGGTGTTATTTGTTATGTTGAATCAATCAATTGATAAAGGCGATTAATGAAATAATTAAACAAAGGGGTAGAGGAGAGAAAAGGAAAGAAGATAAAAATATGTATCAATTTAAATGAAATAGTAGTACAGATTTAACTCATAAATATATTGATCTAATATGATCACAATTTAGATGAAGGCAGTGAATACTTATCTAATCAAAAAAATGAGTCAAGAGATGAAAATTGAGAAAAAGAAAACGTCAATTTCTATATGTTTTCCATAGAAATTGACGTAATATTTGTTTGATAAAGAGGTTTAAGTCCTTCCTCTTTTTTAATCATTCATTTTGGTTATCTTAATGAATATAATTATAGCTAGAAGCAGTAGATGCTGGAATTGTACGATAATCTACTGTACCTGGAGGTGTATTATAATTCATTTCTGATATTAAAATACTGCCATCAGGATTTACTTGCTCAACATATGCTACGTGACCAATTGGACCTTCATAATTTTGCATGATAGAACCAGCAGTTGGCGTGTTGTTTACTGTATAGCCATCTGCTGCAGCATTGTTAGCCCAGTGATCAGCGTTCCACCAATATGTACTAATTGGTTGTCCAGTTTCTGCTCTACGATTAAATACATGCCATGTACATTGACCCCAATCATATAAATTAGCGTCACTAGCAGAAGTATTACCTGTAGAAGGTGTTTGTGTAGCAGTGTTACCAGAACCACCTGAACCGCCAACACTTGATCCATTTGGAATCGTAAGTGATTGACCTGGATGGATTAAATAACCATTTAGATTATTTTCTGACATTAGTGCATCTACTGAAACACCATAATTGTTAGCAATGATGTTTAATGATTCACCAGATTTAACTGTATGTGAAGAACCACCTGATGTTTGTGAAGAAGTGTTTGAACTTGAGCTTTGACCACTTCCACCAACTTCGATAACTTGTCCCGGAAATACCATATTGTTATCGAGGTTATTGTTTTGTTTAATCTCATCTACTGAAACACCATATTGTTCTGAGATTGTCCATAGTGACTCACCTGATTGTACTGTATGTTGTGTTGATGCTTCAGCTTCATGGTTAGCAATAAACGCTGCTGCACCTGAAGCAGCAGTTACTGCAAATGCGAACTTTTTCAAAAGAACTCCTCCTCACACCTATATAAATAACTCATTTCAAATTATATATATCTGTATTGATTTTCTTTAATTGAATTCATGTTACATACTAACAAAAAATAGGCGACTTGTGTTTATTGTTATAGAGATGTAACATTATTAACATTTTAGTGCGTTGGTATGTAAACATAATAAATACTTTTGTTATGGACTTTAAACGGGGTTTGAGTTTTAGAATTCATTTTAAAATTTATTACTTTGTAACATTTGAAAATGTGTAAATTTCAATTAACTTAAATATCTTTTTAGAATTGATAATAAAATGTTTGATTTAACTTGGAATAGTGAAAATGAAAGTAATACATTTAATCAAAAACAAAACTATAACGACGTTTAAGCACCTTGATTATACAAATCAGCAAATAAATTTCAATTAATGTGTAAAACGTTATAACATCTAAGGAGTGAATTGGTTGGCTGAATCAACACAACAAATTAATCAAAAGCAATCTAAATCTAAAAAGGACAAATCCAAATCCCATGCGTATGGTAAAGTATGGTTATTCTTTGTTTATTATTGGATTATTTTTGGTATTGGCTGTTATTTTGGACAGTTTTTACCTATGGAATGGAGAAAGCCACTATCTATCGTCTTACTCGTATTAGTATTATTTACAGTTTTAACTAATCGTGCACGTAAGTATGGATTGGTTATTTCACATATATATGCCATAGTTGTCGGATTATTGTCCTATGCTACATTTACAGCTTATTTGCAAAATTTAGGGCCAGAAGTGTTTTATAAAAATGTGCTATTAGCAATAGGTGCTTTTATCGCATTTGGTATAATTGGCTATTTCATTGTCGATAACGCTGCAGGTATGGGTAAATACTTATTTGTTACGTTAGTCGCACTGATTGTTGCTGGAATCATCGGTATGTTTGTGCATAATCCAATATTCCATACAATCATTACAGTAGTAGGTTTATTGTTATTCTTATTATATACTATATATGATTTTAATCGTATGAAACGTGGTCAGTTTTCTCCACGAGAAATGGGATTCAATTTATTCATCAATTTATTACACATTATCAAATATGTATTAAGACTAGCGAACAAATTTAAAAAGTAATATATAAGATAAAAATTTACAAACCGAAAGTTATAAATTCTAATAAAAGAAAACCGTAACTGAATTTCTATAAAATTCAGTTACGGTTTTTTTAGTTTATTGCCTTTATCTTAACTTTTATTATCATTATTACTTCAGCAAGACCATTGAATAATATTCAGTTTAGATAAGATCGTCGTGTCACGAGAGGTTTAATTTATGTTCATATAATAATGTGATATAACAACTTATTTTATCATTAATAAAATATAAAAAGTTTAGAATTAAGGACGATGAATGAAAAATTATGTTGACAAATTAAATTATTATATTCAAAATTATGTAATGATAAAACATGTACTTTGAAACTAAAAAAGTGAATGTTCTATTTTCAAAAGATGAAAATATTAAAGAAATATTCATTTTTATAAAAATGATTTTATGTGTATGGTGTGTAACTGAATATGAGAGAGGTTGGAATATGGAAGTACAGTGCTTAAATATTATTTCTAAAAAATTTTATCCTACTAAACGTGTAACAGATGGACTACTACTATTACTGCCAATAAAGGGAGTATTAGAGATTCAACAATTTACCGCTAATGTAAAAATTGATACAGAAGTATTAATCGTAAACCATACAGAAATCTTTAGCATTAAACGAAATGAAACAACCATTTTATTATATATTGCGAGTGATTGGTTTTTAGAACGAGGTTATTCATTTTTTGATTATCAATATAACTCCAAGTTGATTCAATCTACAGCACAATTAACAAAATCTTTAATAGAGTTAACGAAACACTACTTAAACCATACATTAAGTTGTGATATTTATGAAAATTACATGGTCAAAATTGTTGAAATTATTGCTAATGAAGCTAAAGTAGATTCGAACTATTTACCCCAGCAAACAGACAACTCATATTTTGGTATTACTGGAGAAATACTAGATTATGTGAGTCGTAATTTGAAACAACCATTAACGTTAAAATCAATTGCCAATCATATTTTTATTTCACAATCAAATATATCTAGTCAATTTTATAGTAAGTTGGATATGAATTTTAAAACTTATGTGGATACATTAAAATTGGCAACATCTATGAAAGAGTTATTGAATGGTCAATATACCATTGGAGAAATATCTGACTTATATGGTTTTAGTAGCGCAGCACTTTACAGTAAAAAATTCAAACAATATTACGGTTATACACCCAATCAATATCGTAAGCTTACGAAATACAATAAAAATTTATATTATCCTTATGAAACACTGGATGACACATTTAAAGATCAAGTAAAATCTCAACTTACTACAAAATTAGCAAATAGTTATGTGCAAAACAATGAAATTACTATTTGCTCTGATTATTTTTCGGATAATCGCAATTCGTCTATAATCATTCAAATTTATACAATCACAGAGTTATACCAATTGTATACTGATCCTAAAATGAGTTATTTGATTGAAAATGACAATCAGGTTTATATTTATTGCAATATAAACGTAAAAGTTTTTCAAAAATACATTTCTGAACAACAAACATATAAAGAGATTGACTTTATCATAAAAAACAATGCACATTTGGTGCTTCAAGTTTATGAAAGTCAAGACATTGAAATATATTTAAATCAGATTTGTAGACCTTATGCGACTTATTTACAAACTAGCACAAACTTCAATCAGGATTTGCTTAATAAGATAACTTATTGTTTTGACTTAAGTACAATGCCGATAAAAGAAATTTATCGTAATATTATCAAAATCAGACAGTTTAGAGAAAATGTGAAATTTGGTATTGATATTACCCAATTATTTAATGAACCTGATACTTTTAAAATGTTGGAAGTACAGTTAAAGAGAATTGGTTTTGATTACTATTGTGTAGATAATCAAAAGCTTTCAACACCAAATTTAAATGATACTCATGAAATGTTGTTGACGAAAGAAATCTTTAAATTTAATTATATAAGAAAAATAATGTCAGAAATGTGTTTAGAGGAAAGGCATTATTTTTTATTAAATGTAAGAAATAATTTTTTAGTGCATGATGAGTCAATGAATATTATTGAAAGTCCACCATTGTTAGTCGGTGTTTTTAAAAGAATATTAAAACATTTTTCAGGTATCGGTGTAGATCTGATACAGCAAATGAATGGCAATGAATCTTTATACTTATATGATAAAAGTGGTTTCCGCACATTGGTCGGAAGTATGTTTCATCGTTTGATAGAAAAAACGCGCTATAAAGTATATGAACATGATTTTTATACTATTATTGACCAAGTAGATAAAATTAGCGTTTATATAAGCGATTGGCAAATTATGGAAAATGAAGTATCGAATCGTCATGCGACAAAAATGTCAGTTAATATAAATTTTAAAGATTTAAAGTTAAGAAAAAAGCATTTAATTTTTAAAGAGACTTATAACAATGTGCATGGAAATATCAATTGTGTAATACCAGGCAATTTACGTGAGAAATACCAGTGGTCTGATTTATTTATAGAAAAAATAGAAGCGTATAATAAGCCGCTAATTAATGTATTTGAACATCCATTTAATGACAAATCTTTAAGTGTAGCTATCGATTATAACACTGTACACATTATTGATATTTATAAATAAGCATTTGAGCCCGAAATATATAATAAAATTAACATGTTTTACAAAATTTAATTTACTGGTGTTCGTAATAATGACAAAGCTATAAAAATAAATGATAAAGACAGAGTTACTTTTTTTAGAGATAATGAAATTGTATTGCTTACTAGCGTTTGGAGGTGTAGCAACAATGACTGATGAAAAGAAGGCGCAGTTATTAAAAATTTATAAAAAATATAATAGAGTAATGTCATATATAGAAAATAAATATAAATTAACAATGAATGATATTGCTATTTTGGAAATAATACAACAAAATTGTAGACAGCAAAACATGCTGATGCAACCATTTTTAAAAATTGCGACGACTGAACTCGATTTGAGCCGGACAAAAGTGTTAGCATCAATTCGACGATTAATTAACCAAGATCGTGTAAGCAAATTACGTTCAACAAAAGATGAGAGAAAAGTGTTTTTATCGATGACGGAAGAGAATAATACGAAGTATCAAACTTTGTTAGATGAAATCGAAGCACAGGTAGACTAAAATATTTAAAAAAGCATAATTACATAAAGATAACGCTTATTCAGTTACAAATATTAAAGATTATAACGGTATTGCGTGAACGAATATGAGGTATTAATCTCATACTCGATATAAAGGACTTATCCATATTTTGTGGATTAGTCCTTTTTACAATTAAAATGATATAATTTTGATCGCGCTTATTTGTCCGGTTATAGTTTGAGGTTGTAATAATTCATCGACGTGCAAGCACATTTCAAACTCGCTTTAAATAAATGACAAAATAGTTAAGCTTACTTGAGAGAATCAATAAAAATATAAGCAAAGTAGCATGTTAATCTATGTGATATAATGAAAATATTGTATAATATGATGTATTGATTTACGCATTTAATTAGAAAGTGAGATGAAATTATGGGACGTAAGTGGAATAATATTAAAGAGAAAAAGGCCCAAAAAGATAAGAATACGAGTAGAATTTATGCTAAATTTGGTAAAGAAATCTATGTAGCAGCTAAATCTGGGGAACCCGATCCAGTTTCAAACCAAGCTTTAAGATTAACATTAGAAAGAGCAAAAACATACTCTGTGCCTAACCACATTATAGATAGAGCTATTGAAAAAGCTAAAGGTGGCGGCGAAGAAAATTACGATGAGTTGCGATATGAAGGGTTCGGTCCGAATGGCTCAATGATAATTGTAGACGCGCTTACTGATAATGTTAATAGAACTGCATCTGATGTTCGTGCTGCATTTGGTAAAAATGGTGGCAATATGGGTGTTTCTGGTTCTGTTGCTTATATGTTTGAACATACTGCCGTATTTGGTGTTGAAGATAAGTCAGCGGATGATGTCTTAGAAAGTTTAATGGAACAAGAGATAGATGTTAGAGATGTCATTGACGAAGATGGTTTAACCATTGTATATGCTGAGCCTGATCAATTTGCGCAAGTACAAGATGCATTACGTGCATCAGGTGTTGAAACATTTAAAGTAGCGGAGTTTGAAATGTTACCACAGTCAGATATTGAATTATCAGCAGAAGATCAAGAAACATTCGAACAATTAATTGATGCATTAGAAGATTTAGAAGATGTACAAAATGTATTCCATAATGTGGATTTGAAATAACATGGATAAAAATCAAGAAGTACAAAAATGGATTGAACAATTACAATTACATCCGCATCCAGAAGGTGGGTATTATAAAGAGACTATAAAAGCGATACCTGATAACTCAAATCAAAGGTCGGCCTATTCGAGTATATATTTTCTTTTAACGCATGATAATATATCACATTTTCATCGAATAGATGCCGATGAAATCTGGTATTACCATTCAGGAGATTCCTTAACTGTTCACATGATACACCCAGACGGCAACTATCAAAAAGTAACAGTAGGTCCTCATATCGAAAATGGTGATGTATTGCAACATGTAGTACCAAAAGGTACGATTTTTGCATCGTCTATTGAAGATTGTGCTGGCTATGCACTTGTGGGTTGCATGTGCCATCCAGCATTTGAATTTAAACATTTTGAGTTATTGAGTAAAGAATGGTTAAACGAAACTTACCCTGAGTTAAAACAAATTAACGATCGTTATGCTTTATCATCATTGGACATTAATAGTTAAATATAAAAGCAAACTCGTGTTACTTTCTCATTAAAACAGTTGTGAAAGTAACACGAGTTTTTTAATTAATATTATTTTGAAGTACCAAAAACTTCGTTAGCGATTTCAACAATATAAGCTAACTTTTTCCATTGTTCTTCTTCTGTCAATTTATTGCCTTCTTCTGTAGAAGCAAAACCACATTGCGGACTTAGACAAATTTGTTCTAAATCTATATAATTTTGTGCTTCTTTTACACGTTTTAAAATAGTATCTTTATCTTCTAATTCACCGTTTTTTGAAGTGAATAATCCCAATACTGCAAATGAACGGTCTTTTGGGAAAAATCTTAAGGGTTCGAAATCACCTGAACGTTTATCGTCATATTCTAAGAAGAAACCATCTAATTGTTCTTTGAATAGATACGGTGCGATTGGTTCGTAACCACCAGAAATGGCCCAAGTAGATTGATAATTTCCGCGACAAATATGTGTTGTGATTAATAAATCTTTTGGTAAATCACTGATTGCTTCATTAATCACTTTATAAGCAAGTTGACGCGCAACTTCTTTTTCTGATTCACTTCTATCACGCCCACGTGTGTTTTGTGTTCCAGAAGTCAAGTTTGCCCAATACACATCATCTAGTTGAATATAACGTGCACCAAGCTCATAGAATTTAAGTAAACTATCATGATAAGCCTTTGCTACATCATGTGCAAAATCATTGATGTCAGGATATATCTCTTCGTTTAAAATGTTAGGATGGAATAATTGATTTGGACTTGGAATAGAAACTTTTGCTGTTGCACGACCGTTCACCTTATCATATAAAAATTTAAAGTGTTCAAAATGGGGATGATTTGGATTGAATGCAACTTTATCAACCACTTTGACGTTGTGATTTCTAGTTTCCACACCTTCAAATGTTAAACCTCGCTCAGATGTGTAACCTTCAACACCATCCAAGTTTTCTAAGAAATCAAAATGCCACCAACTTCTGCGGAATTCACCATCAGTAATACTATGTAAACCAATTTCTAGTTGTTTATCTATGATGCGTTCAATTTCTTCATCTTCTATATTTTTTAAAGTTTGTGCATCTATTTCATTGTTTTGATAATCTTTACGTGCATCTTTTAAGCGTTTTGGACGTAGTAAACTCCCTACGTGATCCGCTCTAAATGGTCTTTGTGTCGTTGACATATGGCTATCTCCCTTTTTTAAAGAATTTTCTGAAAAATATATTAAAAATTTAACAAAATTCTCAACAATTGTCAATTTCGCTTTTGCGCTATGAAATATAGTACAATAAAAATAATTATCTACTCGCTATTAACTAAAAAGTTAAATGTAACAAACATAAGATGACATGTAAGGTTCAGTTTTATATAATAATGACAAGGAGTTGGTGGCAGTGAAAGTAAAATATATTGATAAACGTCACTGGCGTCGCATCATTGACAGAGAGTATACGGAAGTCAAAGTGAATAATAACAAATTTAAAGGTATTATTGGGTTAGTAACGATGAAAAAAGTACGTGAACCACTAGAAGTATCGGTGGTAGGACAAAATATTGTTGTTGCTGATGATAACTATCAGTGGTTACAAATATTACCTGAAAAAAAGCGTTATAGTATCACAGTGATGTTAGACGACAAGGGCAATCCGTTAGAATATTACTTTGACATAAATATAAAAAATGTTACGCAAAAAGGAAATGCGCGTACGATTGATTTATGCTTGGACGTATTAGCATTACCTAGTGGAGCATACGAGCTTGTAGATGAAGACGACTTGTTACGCGCTTTAAATCAAGGACAAATAACGAAGAAACAATATCACGAAGCATACATTATCGCACATCAGTTAATGATTAAAATTGATACAGATTTTACAACGATGCAAGACAAAATTATGTATTGTTTTCATAAAATAAAACAAAAAGCGAATTCTCAAAAGCAATCTTCTTTTAATAAACAAAAATTTAAAGGAAAAAAGCATAAAGACAAAGACTCTGTATACAATGAGACTAAACATAAGCCGATAAAAAAATACAATAAGCATCATAATCATTCTAATCAAAACAAAAATAAATCACATCATAGTAAGATTAAAGATTCAAATGCATCTCAAAAATCTTAAAATTGTGGTAAACAAAATTCCCTATATTAGTCATGCATTAACCATGTTATAGTAAACACTGCGAGAATTGAAGATTACTGAATAAAAGTAATTAACGCAAAGTAGATAAAAGTAAGGCCACCATAAATAAAGATATTTAAGTATTTGTAAAAATAGGGGGATAATTATGAAGATTGACGATTATCGCTTGTTAACTACATTAGATGAGACAAAAACGCTCAGGAAAGCAGCAGAAATTTTATATATCTCTCAACCAGCAGTAACTCAACGATTAAAAGCGATAGAAAATGCATTTGGTGTCGACATATTCATACGTACAAAAAAGCAATTAATAACTACGACTGAGGGTATGATGATTATTGAACACGCGCGCGATATGTTAAATAGAGAGCGTCTATTTTTAGATAAGATGCAAGCACATATCGGCGAAGTAAATGGTACCATCTCCATCGGTTGTTCGTCTTTAATAGGTCAAACGTTGTTGCCAGTTGTATTAAATTTATATACACGACAATTTCCAAATGTAGAAATTCAAGTTCAAGTAGGATCAAGTGAACAAATTAAAGCTAACCATAGAGATTATCATGTGATGATTATTCGTGGTAATAAAATGATGAATTTAAGCAACACACATTTATTTAATGACGAACATTATTTTATCCATCCAAAAAATCGTAATGATGAAGTAGAAAAGATGCCGTTTATCGAATTTCAGGCTGATCCTATATATATTAATCAAATTAAAGAATGGTATGGTAGTCAAATCGGTCAAGATTATCACGCGATGATTACGGTTGATCAAGTGGCGACATGTAAAGAAATGTTATTAAATGGTGTTGGCGTGACCATATTGCCAGAAATAATGATGAAACACTTAGATAAGGAACAATTTGCGTTTCAACGCGTAGATATAGACGATAAACCGCTGATTCGTTCTACTTATTTAAGCTATGATCCAAGCATGTTACAGTTGCCACAAGTTGATTCATTTATTAATTTAATATTGGAATACGTGGAATAATAATTATTCACAATTGAATATTTTGATTCAGTTATAAAAGTAACTTTGCGAAGAGTTATATTGAATTTAATAGGAATAGAGGACGCTAAATGTTTAGTGAATTGTTACATATAAAAAATTATAAATTATTTGTTGTTAATATGATGATGTTAGGTATGGGAATTGCGATCACTGTACCGTATTTGGTATTATTTGCCACAAATGATTTAGGTATGACTTCTACCCAATATGGGTTGTTATTAGCATTAGCTGCAATTAGCCAATTTACTATGAATACAATTGTAGCGCGTTTTTCTGATACACATAGTATCAATAGAAAAACGATTATTATTACTGCACTTTTTATGGGCGCAGTCAGTTTTTCAATTTATTTTTATGTTCATGAGATATGGGTTTTTATAGTAATGTATGCCATTTTTCAAGGTTGTTTTGCCCCGGCTATGCCTCAAATGTATGCGTCAGCGAGAGAATCGATCAATACTTCTACATCAAAGGATAGAGCGAAATTCGCTAACGCTGTATTACGTTCGATGTTTTCATTTGGTTTCTTGTTCGGTCCACTTATAGGTGCGTTGTTACTTAGTTTTAAAGGATATGCAGGTTTATTTGGCGGAACGATAACAATCATATTATTCACACTTTTATTACAAGTTTTTTTCTTTAAAGATATTCAAACAAAGCGTCCGGTAGCAGATAGTACACATGTCGAAGCGGCTGCACCTAATATGCTGCGAGATAAAGTTTTATTTGTACCATTTATGGCTTTTATTTTATTACATATAGGACAATGGATGTATACGTTGAATATGCCATTGTATGTGACGAACTTTTTAAATGAGCCAGAAAGTCGAGTGGGCGTGCTAGCTAGTATTTGTGCAGGACTAGAAGTACCATTTATGGTCATATTAGGTATTTTATCGGCCAAGTTGACTACACGTACGTTACTGATACTTGGAGGTTTGTTTGGAGGATTATTCTATTTTAGTATTGGCGTATTTAACAGTCTTATCATGATGATTGTAGGCCAAGTTTTTCTAGCAATCTTCCTAGCGATTCTACTTGGATTAGGTATAAGTTATTTCCAAGATATTTTACCTGATTTTCCTGGTTATGCATCTACATTATTTGCTAATGCGATGGTGATAGGACAATTATGTGGTAATCTGCTCGGTGGTATAATGAGTCACTGGGTAGGATTAGGTAACGTGTTCTTTGTTTCAGCAGGATCAATATTTTTAGGTATGATTTTAATATATTTTACGAAAGAACAAAAATTTACAGAAGAAAGTATGGAGTAGATTGTAATGACATTGATTTTATGGTTATTTATTATAGCAGCATTTGTTTTAGCGTTTATCGGCTTAATTAAACCAATTATACCATCAGTACTTATATTGTGGATTGGTTTTTTAATTTATCAATTCGGCTTTGATAATCATCATTTGTCTTGGATATTTTATGTATCGATGGCATTGTTCACAATATTTATTATTATTGCAGATTTCATTATGAATAAATATTTTGTCAGTAAATTCGGTGGATCAAAATTAAGCGAGTATGCAGCATTGATTGGTGTTATTGTTGGTTGTTTTGTCTTTCCACCATTTGGAATAATCATTATCCCATTTATAGCGGTGCTAGTAGTTGAATTTATACAGGAGCCACACTTTTCTAAAGCTTTAAAGGCAAGTTTTGGTTCAGTTGTAGCATTTTTAGCAAGTTCTATCGCTCAAGCGATAATAATGATTATTATGGTTATTTGGTTTTTCATTGATGCATTATTAATCAATTAATTTACGTAATGAAAGATGTTACAAGAGGCATACAATCTTGGCGAGCGTTACTATAGCATAAATGAATTGGAATATAAGCAATCTTCTTGTTTTCGTTATGACTACTTTAGTATAATCACTCACATGTGTTAAAAAACGGGAATAGGAAGGGAGTCTTAAATGAAATATCCAATTGCTATATGGATGCTCGCAATCGGTGCGTTTGCAATCGGAATGACAGAGTTTGTAATTATGGGTTTATTGCCCAACATCGCTAGAGATTTTGATGTTAGTGTGAGTCAAGCTGGTCAACTGATTACAGGTTACGCCTTAGGTGTTGCGATCGGTGGTCCTATCATTGTAATGTTGACAATTAAATGGAATAGAAAATATTTATTGTTGGCATTAATGGCGATATTTATTATAGGAAACTTTGCAGCATCATTTAGTCCAAATTATGGATTCATGATGACGAGTCGAATTATTACTTCATTAGCGCACGGTTCATTTTTTGGTATAGGTTCAATATTAGCAGCAAGTATGGTTAAACCAGAAAAGCGTGCTAGTGCAATGGCATTAATGTTTATGGGGTTAAGCATGAGTAATATATTAGGCGTGCCATTTGGAACGTTAATTGGCCAAAGCTTTGGTTGGCCAATGACATTTATTATTATATCAATCATCGGAGCATTAGCATTAATAGGTATTATTATATTTGTACCAATGAAAAAAGAAACAGTTAAATCATCTGTATTAAATGAACTAAAAATCTTAAAAGAAAAACGTTTATGGTTAACATTAGCTGTTACATTATTTGGGTTTAGCAGTGTGTTTGCTTACTTTACTTATATATCAACAGTACTTATTGATGTGTCACATGTACAAGAAAATTTAATTTCATATTTATTAATTATATTTGGTATTGGTGTCACATTAGGTAATGTTGTAGGCGGAAAACTTGCAGATTGGAATTTAAATAAAGCATTAAAAATGATATTTAGTGCATTTATTTTATATTTCATCTTATTATATTTTGTGCAAATGAATGGACTATTAATGGTAGCAGGTATTTTCTTTTTCGGTCTGATCGGATTCAGTATGAGTCCATCACTACAATATAAAAGTACATTAATTTCACAAGATGCACCAACACTTGCGAGTACACTTAACCAATCAGCATTTAATTTAGGGAATGCTTTAGGTGCGTTTATCGGCGGTGTCGTGGTAACAAATCTACCAGTTGCATCCTTAAGTTTAATTGCGCCAATATTAACATTAATTGGCCTTATATTCTTATTTATCAATATTGCAGTAGAAAAGAAAGAAAGTATAACAACATAAGTGAAACATAAACTAAAAACACGTCAGCCACTTCTTAAATTTTAGAAGTATGTGCTAACGTGTTTTTAAATTATCTTTATAAAGAAGCATTTGTATTTTTATTAGTAAAGTGATGATCAATATATAATGCTGTTGGAATGAAGATAAAAGAAATAATAATAAAAGTCCAGTTGCTAATTAATATATATGGTCCTACTGTTAAAAATGTCTGTGGAATGAAAAAAACATAAAATATTCCACATACGGATAAAAGTAAAACGAGATATGTTAAAAGCCAAGATAAATGTGATGTACTAAAACAGCGTATTTGTACTGTTTTAAATAACATCCAAATAAAGAAAAAAATGATAGCAATACCTACGATTAATGTGAGCGGAAAAGTATATAGATATAGTCGTTTTGCACCAATAAAAAATCCTGCAAATCCTTTGAGAAAACAAAAAATACCCACAAACAGCAAAATATGACGCATAATATACTTGAAAATATTTCTTATTGTTTCATTTGGTAAACGTCTAAGTTCTCTTTTTGCATGAGCTTTTGGATCATGATCAAAGAATTCCATTGCTAATGCACCATCTTTGTCTGCTTCCAACAACTGATTTAAAACACGATTTAACATTTTTTCAGAATCATGCGGATTAACACTCAAATCTGCTCTAACGTAAGTCATATAATTTTCGAAAGTATCTCGATCTGTATTATTTAAACGTAATGCTTTTACATTGTTTTCACGCATTAATTTATCGGTAGATTTCATCGGCATTTGGCATTCCTTCTTACATATAAAATATATTGATAATGCTAATTATGACTAATATAGTATTATAAATCAATAACACTTTCAAAGGAGTAATAATGGAATATTTAAAACAAACGCAACAACAGTATTTAAATGAAATTGCAGAAATTCATGAACAACAACTTAATGAACAATATGAGCAATATCAAAACACTACTATCTCTGTTGCATTGCGCAAAGAAATGATTGAAAATGGATTAATGGCCAACACAGATGTTGTGATTATCGAAACACAACAACAACAAATGATTGCTTTTATCTGGGCAAGATATTTAAAACAATACCAAAAAGTCATTATTGAAATGATGTATGTTTCAGAAGATTATCGAAATCAAGGTATTGCGAAAGTATTAAAAAAAGAAGTGGAAATATGGGCGCATGCCAAAGGTGCTTTAGAAATCGAAAGCACAGTAGTCAACCACAATAACGCAATGAAAGATTTGAATTTTAAACTTGGATATCATATAAGTACAGTAACTATGAATAAAAGATTAATAATAAATAATGAAGATATTTAAAAATAATGATAAAATTATATTATTATTATGAAATTAACAAAAGGAGTTCTTACATGAAAAAATGTTTAGCACTCATACTTGCGTCCACTGTGTTACTTACAGCCTGTGGAAAAAATGATGAAAAAGCAACGTTAGAGAAAGATATTGATAAATTAGAAAAGCAAAATAAAGATTTGAAAAAACAAAAAGAAGATTTAGAAAAACAAAAAGATAAACTCCAAGATAAGTCAAAAAATTTAGAAAAAGATGTTAACGCTGAAACATAGGCTTCTAAATTTATTTCTTTACAAAATGATTTTATGCAATATTTCCCAGGAAATTATTGTACTATCGTTTTACAAATTGTTATAATGGGTATCATTAATGTAATGAACATAAAAAGTTTCAAAAAATAGATTTGAAATTATAAGTCAGTTGTCTAGCAATACTTTTATATCAAGCGTGACTTTATAATGAATCATTTATTATACACAGTTTTTAAATAATCATTTTTCATTAGGAGAAAGAGGGAATAACGATGCATGAAAAAGATTTTGTATTACTAGAAGGGCGTTCAATTACGCTTCCAGAGTTAGGTAGAGAAATTGAAAGTATAACTGGTAGAGAAATCAAAGATTCAACGGGTGAAATTAAACGTGTTATTGCACATTTACCAAACTTTGAATCCGATACTGATACATTTGTAGCTACTTACAAATTAAATCATAAAAATGATTTTATAGATGCAACATTTACCGCACCAAAAAGTGAACGTGGTCGGTTAAAAGAAGTGGCTGTAAATGTTGAATTGATTAGTTATATTTCAAGAGCATAAGCAAAGCTTAATCCATGTGATAGCGCGGTATGAGAATAATCATAACGCGTTATTTTCTATAGAAATTTAATTTCCAGTTTAGAGGTGTAACAGTATGACAGTTTATATAGAAACTGAGCGTTTAAGGTTACGGGACTGGCAAGCAGAAGATTTACTTCCATTTCAACAGATGAATGCGAATCATCAAGTCCGTAGATATTTCCCGAGTTTACTAAGCTATCGACGTTCAGAACATGATATGAAAAAGATGAATGACATTATTATAAATCATGGTATAGGACTTTTTGCTGTTGAATTAAAAGAAACAAATGGATGGCTTGGTTTTATTGGATTGAACTATGTACCTAAAGACAGCAAATATACGTTTGATGAGCTACCATTCTATGAAATTGGCTGGCGTTTAATCCCTGAAGTATGGGGGAATGGTTTCGCAACTGAAGGTGCAGAAGCGGTACTCCAATATGCAAAACAGCATGGTATTAATGACGTATATGCATTTACTTCAGAAAATAATGCACCTTCACGTAAGGTTATGGAAAAAATAGGTATGGAATTATATGATTTCTTTGAATATCCAGAATTAAGCAAATACCATCCGCTTAAAAGACATGTTAGGTATTATAAAGATCTGACAAAACAAGCAAAATAAAATATTAAATAATGTAGTGAGACATAAATCTCATTCTTATAAAAAAGACTAATCCATATGAAAATGGATTAGTCTTTTGTTTATTACGATTTTGACCGTGCATGCTTGCCTGGGGATATGGCTCGAGCCAGTAGTCTCTCACTCATATCATTTCCCTAGGCGTCCGCACGGTACAAATTCACAATGAATAACCATGTTTTAATTATATTTTCTTTTGTGTTTGATTTTTAATGAGGTGACTCAATTTTTGTAATGCAACATCAATATCTTCAATATTTATATAAGAATATGAAAACCTTATGTGATATTGAGCGTTTTTATCATAAATTTCACCGGGGTGAATTAAAATTTGATTTTGAATCGCTAAATCGAATAGTGTCTTCATGTTTACTGGCACATTCAATTTGAACCAAATATAATAAGAACCTTTAGGTATAGACCACGTACCTAATTCTTGAAAATGTTGATTTAAGGATTTTATAAATTTATTACGTCTCTCTAAAAGCGCTTGTTTTAAATATTTTAAATGTTGTTCATGGTATATGGGATTATTTAACCACTCAGTTGCGATAAATTGTGATAGTGAACTGGCACCATAATCATTTTGCATTTTTAAATCAGCTAAATGCATAACAACGGAAGGTTTACCTATAATCCATCCTACTCTTAAACCGGGGCTCACTGTTTTGGATAAACTACTCATATATAAAATATTATCGTTCTCTTCCAATGATTTTAAAGGTCGAGGGCGAAGACCTTCGAACCACAAGTCGCCGTATACATCATCTTCAACAATAGGGATACCTGCTTGTTGGCATTGTTGAATTAATTTATATTTTTCTGCTTGGGTATATGAATGTTGTGTGGGGTTATGTAAAGTCGGTATACAATAAAAGATACTATTTTTATATAACGTTTTTGCATTAAAAATAGTATTTATTTGTTGTTTTATTTTAGAAATCGGTAAAAAGTTAAGGTCTGCTCGAATATTATGCCATGTATGTACAGAATTTATATATGAAGGTGTTTCTATAATAATCTTTGAATTTGGTATGAGTAAACCGTCAGCGATTAGTTTTAATCCCTGCAATGCACCTGAAGTGATACAAATGTTTTCTTCATTACACGTAATCCCCAATTTTTTAACATGATTTACAATCGCTTTTCTTAAATTCAAATTACCTAAAGGGTGTTCATAATTGGTTTTTAGAGCAGTTGTCGTTTGTTTTGAAAATATATCTCGAAATTGCTTGTTTGGGATTAAATGTGGACTAAGTTCACCAGTACTTAACCGTATTATGTGCGCATCGAATTCTAATTCGTTAATTCGTTGTATAAAGTATTGGTTATTCTTTGAAGCGCTATTTTTAATATAGTCATGCCAATTCATATTATGGTTGATATATGTATTCCAATTGCTTTTTGAAACGTATAACCCTTTACGTGCTTTGCTTTCTAATACTCCATAACTTTGTAGTATTTCTAAAGACTGAATAATAGTTGAACGATTGACACGATATTGAGTAGCCAAATTCCTCTGAGAAGGTAATTTCATACCTGCTTCTAAATCACCAGTTTTAATCTTTGAAAGTATATCATCAATAATTTCTTTGTATTTTGGCGTGAACATGTTAAATCTCCTTTAAATGATTGGTTGGCTTTTTAATTTATAACTGGTTGGTAAAAATCAATTGAATATATTGTATCATGATTATATACAGAATCACGCTCCGTATTTATATTTGAATATTTAATGCGTATTATTTTGTAGAAGATTAATTCATTCAGTCGAAAGCATCAGTATAATGTGTGAATTAAAGCGAAATGATGGTTAGTAGTAATTGATTGTGAATGGCTAAATATACCTGCTAGTTAAGTTCGAGAGAAGGGGAAACTGGTATGGTTTAATGATGATTTTGTTATTCAGAAAGAGGAGATAATATGTTTCAACCAATGATTCATGGTTTGTTTTTAGCTTTAGGTTTAATTTTACCTTTAGGTGCACAAAATGTATTTGTATTTAATCAAGGAGCAAACCAAAAACAATTCATTAAGACAATTCCAGTGATCATAGCAGCAGGGCTATGTGATACATTATTAATTGTATTAGCTGTATTAGGTGTGTCAGTTATATTACTGTCACTACCAATGTTACAAATTGTAATTTATTGTATTGGTTTTATTTTTCTTATTTATATGGCTTGGTCATTATGGAAAGAGAAACCTCAAGCGCTTGATCGTTATCAATCAATGTCTGCGCGAAAGCAAATTGGTTTTGCTTTGTCTGTTTCATTACTGAACCCTCATGCAATTATGGATACCATTGGTGTTATAGGTACGAACGCAGCAATATATGAAGGTACAGATAAAATGTTTTTTACCATAACTACAATCATTGTTTCTTGGTTTTGGTTTATATTTTTGGCTATTGCTGGCAAAGTCGTAGGTAATATTGATAAAACTGGAAAATATATCTTAATATTAAATAAATTTTCAGCAATGATTATTGTGATAGTTGCATGTATCATATTAAAACAATTATTAGTAATACTATTTTAAACATAAGAAAAGCAGAGATAATTGCATCGTAATGCATACATATCTCTGCTTTTAAAGTTAATCGTAACTTCTAACACCTAAAGGCTTATAGTTATGAATCGTTTCGAACAGCTCTTCAGGATTGTTACATAGTGGTGCAAGTGATTGATATTTTTTATCGATAAATCCCTCATGAATCATATGATCAATCAATGTTTGTAAAGGCTCGAAAAAACTGTTGATATTATAGATAGCGATTGGCTTTTCATGAATACCAATTTGTGACCAACTATACATTTCAAAAAATTCTTCTAAAGAGCCAGCGCCTCCTGGGGCCATGACAAATGCATCTGCTAATTCTGCCATTTTGTTTTTTCTTTCATGCATAGAATCAACTAATATGAGTTCACTTAGTCTAGTACTAGTAATTTCTCGTTCGTTTAACATATTGGGCATAACACCAATGGCACTACCGCCATGATCTAATACACCATCTTGAATTGCTCCCATAATACCAACAGAACCAGCACCAAATACCAGTTCATAATTATGTTTAGCCATATAAGTGCCTAACTGATAAGCTTCTTTCATGTAGGATGCGTCTTTACCTTTACTTGCACCACAATAAACAGCAATTTTTTTCATACTCTATTCCTCCGTAAATAATGACAAATCATTAATTATAGACAAAAAATTTTGTTCAAATATCGCAATGTCATCTGCTGTAAAAGCAGAAGGACCTTTAGTACGCCCGCTACTTTTTCGGAATTGTGCACTAGCATGTCGTTGTTCTAACAAGGTGTTGATATTATTTTGATTGAACACAAACCCTTTATGGTGCATAACAACTTTAGCTTTATTTAATAATAAACTCGCAAGTCCATAATCTTGTGTTATTACAATATCTTCTGATTGAGTGATTTTAACTATTTTATAATCGACCGCATCTGGGCCGTCATCAACATAAATGATATTGACGTGATCAGGTTGTACTTTTGAAGAAAAATGACTAAAGCTTCGAACGACGGTAACAAAGATGCTTGTCCCTTTCGTCAATTCAACAACAGAATTGGTAACAGGACAAGCATCTCCATCAATGATGACTTGAGTCATAATAATTATTTACCTTTTTCTTCATTGTTTTGTTTAACAATGCTTTTAGCAACATAATTTTTGTACTTTTTGAATTCCGCTAAACGATCTTTTTTATTTTTATCGCGAGCTTTGTCTTCTTCTTTATGACGTTTATCTATATTTTTTTGTAATTTCTTATTGAATTTATTTATTTCTTTGCGATTTTCTTTTTCAAGTTTTTCGCCTTTTTGTTCTGTTTCTTTGTCTAGTTTTCCTGGAGTCATGCCAACTTTTTCCATGTGTTTGTTAGATTTTTTCATAGATTGAATACGTTGTTTTTCATTTTCTTGACGTTTCTTATCTTCTTCATTGTGGCGTTTGTCTATATTTTTCTGTAATTTCTTATTCATTTTCTCTGCTTCTTTACGATTTTCTTTTTCAAGTTTTTCGCCTTTTTTCTCAATATAAGCAGGATCGTGCTCTTTAGCAATACGTTTTAGTTCGCGTTTTTGATCTATATTATGTTTTTTATCAATAACATAATCTTTTGCGTTTGAAGATTTATCTACTACTGTATCTTTAATTTGAACAGATTTGTTTGCTACGGTTTTTGAAGCTTTAGCAGTTGCATCACTGGCTTTTTTAACATCTGGATGATCTTTAATACGTTTACGTTCAACGATTAACGGTACTAAAAACACAGGCGCTACTGTGATGATTGTTTTAATTAATTGCTTTTTGTCCATACTCGTTGCCTCCAATAATTTTATACTATCTACTTATTACCCCATAATACATCATAATAAACGGTAAATACACGTTCTTTCATGGATTTATTGCTGTAATTTTAGAAATGAAATTTAAGAAGAGGCTGGACAAATTATTTGTCTCAGCCTCTAACCATTTTACTGTCCACTGATTCCCTGGCCTATACCAAAGCCGAAGTAAAGGATTGCGATTATAATAACTAACACAATTCTATAAATGGCAAATGGAATCAATTTTATTTTACTAATTAAGAATAAGAATGTTTTAATGGCAATTAAACCAACGATAAATGCTGTGATAAACCCTAGGAAGTAAAAACCAATGTGGTTTAAATGAATATATTCAAAGTTTTTTACTAGTGATAAACCACTTGCTGCTAACATCACAGGAACTGCCATAATAAATGTGAAGTCAGAAGCAGATTTATGGTTCATTTTCATAAGTACACCTGTTGAAATTGTAGAACCAGATCTACTGAAACCAGGCCACATAGCGATAGCTTGAGATAAACCAATTACAAAAGCTTGGAAATAATTAATTTGATCTACTGTTTGTGGATTCGTAACTTTTTTACTGTATATATCTGCAATAATCATATATATTGCCCCGATAAATAATCCAATCATGACTGTTGGGACACTAAATAAATATTTTTCAATAACATCGTCAAACATTAAACCAAGGATACCGGCTGGAATCATACCCACAATGATGTGGAGTAAGTTTAAGCGTTTTGGTTTTTGACCGATACCATCGATGGGCTCAGATCTATATTTACCTATATGTAACATTTCAAAATAACGTTCACGGAATACCCAGGCTCCTGCGAACACAGAACCGAGCTGAATCACAATTTTAAAGGTGAATGCAGATTCAGAGCCTAAAAATTGAGTTGATTTTAACCACATATCATCTACAAGAATCATATGACCAGTAGAAGATACAGGTGCAAACTCAGTTAATCCTTCGACAATTCCTAGAATGATTCCTTTTATCAATTCAAGCAATATCATAATTAACCTACTTTCATAATATGGATTATAGTTTATTCATTTTCATTTTATAATAATAGCACATTAAAATTATAAAGTGCCATAGATAAATAAGATTTTGGACTAAAGACTGAGGAAAAAGGTACTTACTTCAGTTAATGGAGGCGAAAAGTACATCATTATAAATTTCCATTAGAACGGCAAAATATTTTTTGGGAAACTTTATTTATAATTTAATAAGTTTATAATGATGAAAAGTTTACTGTTTATGTTTAAAATTTAATAATTCAATCGTTTAATTATAATTATGGCAAAAATATGAATTAAGTAAATAAAAATGTATTAATTTTTGAGCCAATTCATTTCATTTTAATACAATCCATATATAATATGAACCAGGTGATATTTGTGAAAAGATTAACAAGTTTAGCGATGAAGTATAAAATTTATCCAATATTAATGTTTGTAATCAGTACAGTATTAGCGATTACTGTAGTCATTCAGAACGTTGCTATAGCAGAAATTTTAAATGCAATGTTACGCAATACACATCAAGATTTGTTAATTTTACTACTAGTGACATTAATTATTTTATTAGCAAGAGCGACATTTAATACAATAAATCAAATGATAGGTAATCGTATGTCTGCTCGCGTTAAATATGACTTACGACGTCAATTGATTTTGAATAAATCGTCAGAACCCATTGGTGTTCAAATAAATACACTAACTGAAAATATAGATGGCATAGTACCATTTTTTAATAGTTACTTTCCTCAGGTTTTTAAGTCAATGATGATACCGCTATTTATCATAATTGCAATGTGCTTCATACATTTGAACACTGCTTTAATTATGATTGTAACTGCACCATTTATACCAATGTTTTATATCATTTTTGGGTTGAAAACACGTGATGAGTCAAAAGATAAAATGACCTATTTAAATCAATTTAGTCAGCAGTTTTTAAACAAAATAAAAGGGCTGATTACGCTCAAATTATTTAATAAAACTGAGGCTACAGAACAGTCTTTATATGAAGAAAGTACAACATTTCGAAATTTAACGATGCGTATTTTAAGAAGCGCCTTTTTATCGGGATTGATGTTGGAGTTTATCAGTATGCTAGGTATTGGCCTTGTTGCTTTAGAAGCGGGTCTAGGATTGATATTGTTTGATAGTATAGATTTTAAAACGGCAGCTATAGCAATCATATTAGCCCCTGAATTTTATAATGCTATTAAAGATTTAGGTCAATCTTTTCATACTGGAAAGCAAAGTGAAGGATCAAGTGATGTTGTCTTCGATTTATTAGATCGACAAGATCGATATGTAAAATCACAAGTGCAAACGAATAGTTATCAAAAGCCATTAATACAACTTGAGCATGTGTATTATAAATATGACGACACACAACATCATGCTTTGGAAGATATCAATCTTAGTATTTATGATGGAGAACATATTGCATTAATTGGAAAAAGTGGGGCTGGAAAGTCTACTTTAGCCCAAGTTATAGCACAACATTTTAAACCGCAATATGGCTCTGTGATCTATAAACAACAATTAAAAATTGGTTTTTTAAGTCAGCATCCATATATTTTTAACGCATCTATTAGAGATAATATGACCATATTCCAAAAAATTGACGAAGATAAAATTTTAGAAGCGCTTGACGATGTTAACTTAAAACAGGTTGTCAATGCTTTAGAAAATGGTATTGATACTTGGATTGGTGAAGGTGGAGAGATGCTCTCTGGAGGACAGATGCGAAGAATTGAACTGTCACGTTTGTTATTATTACAACCTGATGTATTGATATTTGATGAACCTGCAACGGGATTGGATGTACAAACAGAACATGTCATTCAATCTGTGATAAACAAAAAGTTTAAAAATACGACTATCATCACCATCGCACATAGAGAAAATACCATAAAAAATGCAGATAGACGTATAAAGATTAATGAGGGTTCTGTTGAGTCTATAAAAGTAATCAAGCAAAATGCGTATAAAGGTGGTGACTTGTGTTGAGACCACATATTCAATTTAAGTTAGATAAAGATTTAATTTTATCTATCATTGTAGGTATATTAGGCAGTTTAACTGCATTAAGCATGTTTTTCTTAAGTGGTTATATGGTAACGCAAAGTGCTTTAGGTGCACCATTATTTGCTTTAATGGTTTTAATTGTTTCTGTTAAAATGTTTGGATTTATACGTGCTGTTGCAAGATATATCGAACGATTATTATCTCACAAAGCAACATTTACTATGTTGAGAAATGTGAGGGTGCAATTTTTCAAAAATATTATACCTGTCGTACCAGACGTGTATAGAAAATTTAAATCCAGTGATTTACTTGGCCGTATGGTTGGTAGTGTGGAAGCACTACAAAATATTTATTTAAGAGTTTATTATCCACCAGTAGTCATTGGCTTAACGGCGTTGATTGCAATGGTTGTGACTTTTTATTTCTCATTTGTTCATGCAATTATCATCTTTATTAGTATGTTGATAACATTGGTTTTAATTCCTTGGTTAAGCGCGAAAAAGGCACAATTATTAAAAAGGGATGTTAATCGTATACAAGACCAATTTTTAAATCAATTTTACGATTATAAAGAAGGGCATCAAGAACTTGCACGATTTGACCAAACAGAATATTATCAGCATCAGGTTTTAGAACAATTGAATGCGTATGAACAAGCACAAGCAAAAGAACAACGCTTTTTATCGTTGTATGAATATAGCTTAAATCTGGTTTCAATGATTGCTTTATTTGCAACTTTATATTTGGGTGTCACACAAGTGCAAAATCAACAGCTAGATGTTGTTTACTTAACAAGTATTGTTTTGATGATGTTAACATTATTTGAACAAGCAATTCCTATGAGTAATGTGGCTTATTATAAAGCGGATACGGATGAAGCTTTAAACAATATCAATGAAGTTATTGCACACCCAATTCAACAAGGCAATCAACCACTATCATTGGATAATGCTGTACATCAACCATTAGTAGAAGTTCAAAATGTTGATTTTAAATATTGGAATCAATCGAATTACACTTTAAAAAAAGTACAGCTGAGTGTGCAAGAAGGTGAACATGTTGCAATTATTGGTCCTTCTGGTTCAGGTAAGAGTACCTTATTACAATTAATGTTAGGTCTCTATCAAAGTGAAGATGGTATGGTTTTAATAAATAATCAAGATATTACAAGTATTTTAGATTTAGATAAATACAGTTCGATTAATGCTCTATTACAGTCACAACAATTATTTGATGGTACAGTACGTGATAATTTATTCACTGATCAAGAAGATGCAGTAATCGAAGATGTTTTTGATACACTAGGTTTATCACACATTGATTTAGATAGACACATCACACTTTCAGGTAATACACTATCTGGTGGTGAAATTCAAAGAATTGGTATTGCTAGATTATTATTAAAAGAGGCTCCGATTTGGGTGCTTGATGAACCTACTACAGCGTTAGATATTTATCATACGAATCTTGTGATGGATGAAATTCACAAACAATCTCAAACATTAATCGTTGCAACACATGATTTACGATTACTACCCAAATTTGATAAAATCATGGTTATGGTTGACGGGGAAATAATAGAATATGGAGATTACCAATCGTTACTATCAAACAAAGGCTATTTATATCAAATGGTCATGTTAAATCAAGCGTGATTTTTTAATAAAAGATAGCAATATAAGTACTTGATTTGTAAGTGGAAAATGTTAAAAATTTAATATGAAGCTCTTACAAATGAACGAATCACTGAAGTATTTGTGCAGAAATGTGTAATTACTTCAGTGATTTATTAATAGTATTTAAAAAAGGGGTGGGATAGAAATCTAATTTTATTAAAAGATTCCTCGTTCCACCCTCGTAAGAATGACTAGCATTGAAAAAAGTATAAAATGATTACCTGAGCAGTCGCTCATGCATAAGCCCCACTAACCCAACAAGTTGGGAAGTGGGGCTTTACAATAAGAAAGAGTCTAGGACAATTCAATGCTGTCCCAGACTCTAGCTTTAAATTAATATATTTAATTAATCAATTTCATATAGTTTTACTTTAACATTAGAAATTTAGCATTATTTTGCTTTTTCTTCAGTAAAGGCATTAATTACTTTTGAAAGTAATCGATTTAGTTCTTTGTTTTCTTCTGCGCTAAGTGAAGATGCAACTGCCACATCTTGGCATGCTGTATCCAATTCAGGTCGAATTGCTTCACTTTTATCTGTTAAGTGGATAAACACTTCACGTTGATCTACTTCAGAACGTTCACGTTTAATTAAATCAACTTGCTCCATTCTTTTTAGTAATGGAGATACAGTACCTGTATCAAGTGCTAATTCAGTTACGACTTTTTTCACGTTAACAGGTGAATCAGCCCATAAGATTGTTAAAACTAAAAACTGTGGATATGTTAATTTGTATTTTTTAAAGACATTGTTAGAGTAGTAGCGATTTACTTGTCTTTGAGCATTATACAAACTGAAACATAATTGATCCTTTAAATTAAGTGGTTCAGACATAAAGTTCTCCTCCAGACATTCTATCCGTTTTGTTCTTTCTGTTTCGGATTTGAATCCGTCTATTGTTGTGTTACACTTCCTCAAGCATACTTTCACACTGTGCCATGCTAAAATAAAGTATGTATAAAGTTTAGAAGAAAGTCAACATTTTATCAAGTGAAAGGTTAATTATAAGAATAATTAAGGTTTTACGCAAACATTTTTATTTATGAAATGAGTGAGTATATGAAAAATATTAACAATCAGAAAACCAAAATTACGATTATTACAGGATTTCTAGGAAGTGGTAAAACAACTTTCCTCAGTAAATATATAAAATATTTACAAAAAAGCAATGAAAATCCGGGCGTAATCGTAAATGAATACGGTAATTTAGATATAGATAGCTATGCTATTAGCAATGATATTGAGGTTGTGTCAATATTAAATGGTTGCATATGTTGTGATATGCAACTAGATTTAATAAAACAATTAAAACATTTTCTAAGCAAAAGTGCAATGCGCCATATAATAATTGAGGCGACAGGTTTAGCACATCCAATTGAAATTATTGCGGCATGTCAGGATCCTGAAATCATTGAACAAGTCGACCAACCTACAGTTATAGGATTGGTGGATGGGCCTCGCTTCTTAAATCGTTTTCAATATACCAACCATACAATTCAATTGATGGAAGAACAATTATCTGTGTGTCATGACATAGTGATGAACAAAATGGACCTCATTGATAATCATGCACATGATATTGATGAAGCAATTCACAAAATTAATCCAACAGCATCTAAATATTTTACTACATATGCAGATATGGATATGAATCAAATTAGTGCGGTTGCAAATGGAAATCAAATGAAAATAAATTCCCATGTACATCATCATGGTATAAATCGTATACATTATCATTTTTCTGGACCGATTAATAGACAATTATTTTATCAATTTATTTTACGGTTACCAGATAATGTTCTAAGATTAAAGGGATATGTGAAATTTAAAGATGTACCCGAAGATATTTATGAATTTCAATATGCTTTTGGGTTGCCAGATTATCAAACGATTGATAAAGAAGTGTCCTTGACGATAGTTATTATTGGTGAGCAATTAGATGTAAATAAACTACGAAATCAATTAGATATGCTACAATTTACCTAATTTAAATTAATGTAATGAAGAAGGGGGTTTGATTCACTATGGAAAGAGTGAAGATTAACCAACATGTATCCTTTTCAAATGTAATACAAGGATTTTGGAGAGCAAGAGATTGGAATTGGACACCACAACAGTTAAATCGCTATATTAATGAACTAGTTGAACGTGGTATTACTACGATGGATCACGCAGATATATACGGTGATTATAGTTGTGAAGGAATTTTTGGAGAAGCGCTTAAATTATCACCTAATCTACGTGAACATCTTGAAATTGTTTCTAAATGTGGCATCGTATTGCCATCAGACCATTTAGCGGCAGCAGATGGACATCGATACGATCATAGTAAAAAACATATCACAGAAACTGTGGAACGTTCTCTCAAACAATTACAAGTAGAACAACTAGATTCATTACTGATTCATAGGCCATCACCATTGATGGATCCACATGAAATCACAGAAGCTGTTAAATCTTTAGTTAAAGAAGGAAAAATCAAATCGTTTGGAGTATCAAATTTCAACAAATCGCAGTATGATTTATTAAGTAAATGTTTAGTTTGTGATAAATTACATATTACTTTAAATCAATTAGAAGTTTCTCCTTATACGTTAGATGCAATTGAAGATGGAACCATTAACTATATGTACAAAGATGATGTTAAAATAATGTCATGGAGTCCATTGGCTGGAGGAAAACTGTTTGATCTTGAAGATGAAAAAACAGCAAGAATTACTGCGATTATATCTCCATTGGCACAAAAGTATAATGTTACGACAACTGCAATTATTATGTCTTGGTTAAAGAAACATCCAGCTTCAATCATGCCAGTGTTAGGCACGCAAAAGATTAATCGTATTGATGAAGCATTACAAGGTATGGCAATAACGTTAACTGACCAAGAGTGGTTTGATATTTATACAGCTTCCTTAGGTCATGATATTCCTTAGATTTTAATTTAGAAGGAGCGTAGAACATGAGTAATCAAAGTGAACAATACCTTAGAAATCAGTTTAGATTTCAACGCAATTTTATTAATTTTCCTTTTTTGGGTTTTGCAATAGTAATTGCTTTATTAAACATAATATATCCTGATATTAATTTAATGATGACATTATTTGGCCTGTTCTTTTTTTACAATGGTGCGATATTGTTTGTTGCGTTTATTAAACATTATAAACGCGTTATGGTATTAGCAATCATCTTAACCTTATTATCATTAGCACTATTTGGAATGACGATGTATTTATATACTAAATCAAATAATTTACTATAATGTTCAATATTATTTGATTTAAATAATTAGGAGGGCATACATGGAGCAATGGATCACTCACTTTATGGAACAATATGGTTATTGGGGAATTGCTTTTCTAATATTTTTCGAGAATATCTTTCCACCTATACCATCTGAAATCATCTTAACCTTTGGTGGTTTTATGACTACACACTCTAACTTGAATTTTATTGGTGTAACACTAACATCAACTGTGGGATCTGTTGTTGGAGCGATTGTCCTTTATGGCATTGGTGCTTGGATAGGAGAGCGAAATTTATATAAAGTTGTAGATCGTTATGGAAAAATCATACGAGTAAAAAGAAGTGATTTAGATAAAACACTGCAATGGTTTGAACAATACGGTTATTGGACGATATTTTTCTGTCGATTTGTACCGCTTTTAAGAAGTTTAATTTCAATTCCAGCCGGTTTAACACGTATGAACATGCCTTTGTTTTTATTATTTACAACAATTGGTACATTGATTTGGAATATCGTTTTAATTTATTTAGGACAAACAGTTGGTAGCAATTGGCATGTTATCGTGAACTATATGGATATTTACTCTAAAATTATTTATATCGTACTTATTATTCTAGCTGTTTTTATTATTTGGAAGTGGTTGAAACGCCAACGAAAACATAAGTGAAAGTGATGATAGTTAAACGAACTAACTCAATAAATTGAGAAGTGATTTAAGGATTACCTGAGCTAAAGCTCATGCATTAGTCCCACTAACTCAATAAATTGAGAAGTGGGACTAAAAAATACTGAGACAATTCATTTGTCTAGCATTATAAGGGGATGACATTATGACAAAACAAAAGATTTCTATTATAGGTGCTGGTAATACAGGATCTACCTTAGCTTTTATTATCGCTAAACATGAATTAGCGGATGTTGTATTGATTGATCAACCTAAAAATGAAGGACAGGTTAAAGGTAAAGCACTGGATATATTACAAAGTAGTCCAATTTATGGATTCGATGTAAATGTTTCAGGATCAGTAGATTATTCTGATACAAAAAATTCAGATATTGTTGTAATTACTGCAGGGGTACCACGTAAGCCTGGAATGAGCAGAGACGATTTGGTTAAAATAAATGAACAAGTAATGGAAGAAGTTACAAAAGAAATTGTTAAATACTCCCCAGAATGTAAAATAGTAGTGCTTACCAATCCAGTTGATGCAATGACTTATACAGTCTTGAAAGCATCAGGTTTTTCTAAAAAACGTGTTATTGGACAGTCAGGTATATTAGATACTGCAAGATATCAAACATTTATAGCAGAAGCTTTAGGTATCTCTATTAAAGATGTTAAAGGGTTAGTTCTAGGTGGTCATGGAGATACGATGCTTCCATTAGTAAATGCTACAAATGTTAATGGTGTTCCATTGACTAAATTATTAGATGAAACTACTATTAGCCAAATTATTGAACGCACTCGAAAAGGTGGTGCTGAAATAGTGGAATTACTAGGTACAGGTTCTGCTTATTATGCGCCAGCTTCGGCAGTATATAGTATGTTGGAAGCAATTTTGAAAGATCAACAACGTTTATTACCTGCCATCGCATATTTAGAAGATGAATACGGTTTTTCTGATATTTGCTTAGGTGTGCCTACAATATTAGGCGGAAATGGTATAGAACGCATTTTAGAGCTTACACTTTCGGATGAAGAATTAAAGCAATTACAAATTTCAGCAAATGCTGTTCAACAAGTGAAACAATCACTTAAAAATAAATAATTTAATATTTTAAAAAATAAAACCCACAGTAGTGTGTACTGTGGGTTTTTTATTATTTATTTTAGTTTGTGATTACATTCTGAAAATACAGATATATACCGCAACGTATTCAAAAAAAGTTAAAATATACATATATTTTAATCTTATCTTTGTTTTAATAGAAACATACCAATTAGGATATTTTCGTTCATAATAAAATAATTGTAAATAAAATAAACCGATACCTAATGGTAAACACATAAGCAAGATGCTTTTTGTGTATGAAAATCCTACGTCATGAAGTAAATGTCCAATAATTAATTGAAATATGATGAGTACAATAAGTAAAATTAAGATATTAAAAGTCATTTTGTACGTTGTACTCCTTTCGCAAATGTATAAATTAAAATTTGAAGTAATACCAATAATATGACAAATAGGAAAGCATCAAAATCTAAATGATTGATAACTTCTCTATAAATTCGAAGTGGTTCATTGATAATATAAACAGAATGCAAACGTAAGAACCGTCCAATATAAATACCTAAGCCATTTAAAAACATCATAATGAGTATAATGGTTCTATTTAACCAACGGTGAGTTGTAAAGTTTTCCATTTCTACAAACATCAAAATTAATAAATATAAAGCTAATAAGACGCCAGCAACTAAAAATGTAAAATACACCCATTCAACGATGATTAAACCTTGATAAAAATTAAAAGTAAATTGATTTAAATGTATTAAATCCGTAACCATATATAGCGTATTGGGCACCATGCATAAAAATATAAGCACAAAAACGATAAATAATGGCCATTCATATTTATATTTCGGTTTAAATAAATTTAATAGTAAGCATAATTCGAATGGAACATATGCTAGAAAGAGATTAAGCGTCATAAATTGATAAAATTGATTAAAGAAAATTGATATGATCATTAAAATTAAAAATATTGTTCTAGCAATGTAACGAGGGGCGATACTTACACCTACTTTCTTTTTGGATTTATATTTGTGTTAAGCACACAAGCTCATATAATTATTTTTATAGAGTATAACTATAGCTGAAGTTTAAAAAACAACTTTACCTGAAATGGAATTTTTATATAATCTTGTCTATGAAGTATTAGATATTGTTTTGTACATGATAATAAGTATTAATTTTAAACAACAAATAAAAATCCCCTTAAAAAGCTTATTGCCAAGGGAACATAAACGTAAAATTACGAACGTGATTTTTTATAATACAATTTATAGACAGAAATTTCAATTATAAACACTAGTCAAAATGAATGAAAACGTTTTATAGACAAAAACAAGTTAAACATAAATATTTATTTTCAAATAAGGGATAATCCATAAAATTTGGATTATCGTGTAAGACTTTTGCCAGTTGTCAATTAGTATAGTTCGATTCAATAGTTATTTACATAATCAATCCTTGAGCGTCAACACGTTTCAAAATTGTAAAAAAGATACATGTTAATACAAAAAACAAATGGAGCATGGTAGTCGGCGATATTACAAAAATTTCATAAACGTATAAAAACGTTAATTTCTATATAATTTCAATAGAAATTAACGTTTATCCTTTAGGCAGAGATATTAATATACATGATGGTTGATTAGTATAGATTACTGTTTTTAATCCTTACTTATAAAAAATCATATTTAAATTGATATATTTTTATAAGTTAAATACAGTTAAAGTATTATTCGAATAATGTTAAAACCTTGTTGGGTGGGCGCCAATGAATTACAAATCTAATAGATTTAGGCCAATATCGGCATTGTGTTTACGATTTATATCTAAGTTTGTCATTGTAATGACGATTTCTGCAGTAGCTGAAACAACTGCTTTTGTTAAATGACCACTTAATGTTTCATATTGATTAGTACCAAAAGTTGCATGTAAATGTGCAAATGGCTTTTCATCAATATGAGAAATATTACCTAAAAGGCTAATTAATTCTAAAGGTTCTTTAATTTCTTTTTTTTCATAGGTTTTAGTATCTAAATTATAGAAATTTAATTCTACGTTATCACAAGCGCCGATACCACTGACTGTTCCAAATTTACCATTTTGCTCAAGAGCAAGATCCGTTACAGCTTCAACAATGTCTTCACCTTGTTCTAAAACTAATACGATTGTATTGCCATCTACTTGATATACCATTTGAAAACCTCCATTCAAATTAATGCATTTAATATCATTATACAATTAATTATTTATGAGATGTATAATAGTGTTTGAAAATGTAAGTTTTTCTATTGTTTTTCTGTAGGAAAATGTTATAGAATGTTCTAATATTGTGCATTCCTCTTAATTAAAGATACAAAACAAGATGATGAAAAAAGTGTATAAAAGAATGGAGTGAGAAACGTGAATAAACAATTTTATATTTTATATTTTAATATCTTTTTAGTCTTTTTAGGTATAGGTCTAGTTGTACCAGTACTACCAGTATATTTAAAAGATTTAGGTTTAAAAGGTAGTGATTTAGGAATTCTTGTTGCGGTCTTTGCACTCGCACAAATGATTATTTCACCATTTGGTGGTACGCTTGCAGATAAATTAGGTAAAAAATTAATTATTTGTATTGGACTTGCTCTTTTTGCAATTTCAGAATTCTTGTTTGCCGCAAGTCACACGTTTTCTCTACTAATCATTTCTAGAATATTAGGTGGTTTTAGTGCTGGAATGGTCATGCCTGGTGTTACTGGGATGATTGCGGATATTTCTATAGGAAAAGATAAAGCAAAGAATTTTGGTTACATGTCGGCGATCATTAATTCAGGCTTTATTTTAGGACCTGGTTTAGGAGGTTTGCTGGCGGAAGTATCGCATAGATTGCCGTTCTATGTGGCTGGTACAAGTGGTGTCGTGGCACTTATATTATCTATTACATTAATTAAGAATCCGAAAAATGAAACGCAAGATGGTTTTACACAATATCAACCTGAATTATTGGCTAAAATAAATTGGAAAGTGTTCCTCACTCCAGTCATTTTAACGCTAGTGCTTGCATTTGGTTTGTCTGCGTTCGAAACATTATTCCCTTTATATACAGCCGATAAAGCACATTATTCACCTATAGATATCTCCTTTGCAATTACCGGTGGCGGTATTTTTGGTGCGATATTCCAAGTGTTTTTCTTTGATAAGTTTATGAAATACTTTGAAGAGCTTACTTTTATTACGTATGCATTACTTTATTCAGCGATTATTTTACTTGCATTGACGTTTATGCATAGTTACTGGTCAATTATGATTATTAGTTTTATAGTATTTATTGGTTTTGATATGATTCGTCCAGCAATTACCAATTATTTTTCTAATATAGCTGGAAATCGTCAAGGATTTGCTGGTGGGTTAAATTCGACTTTTACCAGCATGGGGAATTTCATAGGCCCATTAGTAGCGGGTACATTATACGATATTAATTTTGAATTTCCACTGTATATGGCGATATTAGTGATGTTTATTGGTATGATCGTAATATTTTTTGAAAAAACAATTAGAAATCGTCTAAAAAAATCATAAATTTAATAAAAGACGCAGCCATTTTGCTATGGTTATTACTAAATGTTTATGAATGGCATGTAAAAATGAAAATGAATAATTATTTTATAAAAGACAAATTAGCTAATGTTATAGGAGTAAGAGATGAAATTAGAACTACCATTTTAATTTCGTCTCTTACTTTTTTATTAAGCAAATTAAACATGGCAATTTTTAAACATACGTTCATTAGCAAGATTGCTAAATATGTATGAAGTAACAGGATGTAATGGTTAATGAATTAAGTGATATAAGAATTGTCAGAATTTGTACATTAGAATTTCAAATATGACACGAATGTTAAATAAAGTTGCACACATAATATTCATGTTACAGAAATTACAATTGTTTTAAATTGTGGTCTATATAAATTTTTTGTTAAATATTTGTGATAATATGTTGTTATTATTAAAGAGAGATGATTAAGGGGATAAAGTTGAAGAATTTACTATTATCAATATTGGCTTTCCTATTAACATGTTGTTTCATATTTTTATTAGTGTTAGTTACGAACCAACAAGTGCTTGCAAAAGTACATGAAACAATATCGAGTTATTCCGATACAAATAATGTTGCCCAATCCAAAGCAGGGGAAGAAAAAGCAGATTTTGATTCAAATGTGCCGGATGACACAAGACATGACGTGCCAAAAGAAAAGCCATATAATGCAAAAAACCACGAACCTATAGCAAAATTAGCAACACATGATTTGAATGATAAAGAGGCTGGCGAAATCAATTTGCCTCAATTTTCAGAAGCGCTAAATAAAGCGCAAAAAATGGTTGATAGTGATAACCATTCTGAAAATGAATATAATGACTATGGTATTGATAGTACATGTGAGGGGACATATTACTATATTTTCACTTTCAAGAATAAGCAACATCCCGAAACATATTATAGAGTAACTGTAGATCAAAATAATAAAGCAAGGATATTTGATGATGCTTATAAAGTGCAAAATCACCAAGACCAAGACAAACCGAGAATATCACCACATGAGTCAGAAGTAATAGCTCAAAAATATGCAAAAGATGCACTAGGAAACAATGCAACCTTGAAGCAAGTACATGCTTCAAAGCAAGGTATGTTTTATACATTTTATGATGCGACCGCTAAAAAAGAATATAAAGTTATTGTGAATAAACTGGGTGATGTCATACGTCAACCTGCACTAAAATAGGAAAATGAAAACATTCAACTTTTAGATTCTATTGAAGTTGGATGTTTTTTATTGTCATAAAAAGTATAAAGTTAAATGTATCGATGTTATTATTATATTAAGTTTAAACTGATTTATACTTTGATGAATATTTAATTAATAAAAATTGAAAAGGATGAATGTTTTGAAAAAAATAAAAAAAGCAATTATACCTGCAGCAGGATTAGGTACAAGATTTCTTCCGGCAACAAAAGCTATGCCAAAAGAAATGTTGCCGATTTTAGATAAGCCAACGATTCAATACATTGTAGAGGAAGCAGCTCGTGCTGGTATTGAGGATATTATAATTGTAACCGGTAAACACAAGCGAGCAATTGAAGATCATTTTGATAATCAAAAAGAATTAGAAATGATTTTAGAAGAAAAAGGAAAAACGGATCTATTAGAAAAAGTGAATTATTCTACAGAACTTGCTAATATTTTTTATGTAAGACAAAAAGAACAAAAAGGGTTAGGACATGCGATTTATTCAGCACGTCAATTTATTGGCAATGAACCTTTTGCGGTACTATTGGGTGATGATATTGTGGAGTCAACACAACCAGCCATTAAACAATTGATAGATACATATGAAGAAACTGGTAAATCTGTAATCGGTGTCCAAGAAGTAAATGAAAATGATACACATCGTTACGGCATCATTGATCCGTTAGGTAAAAGTGGGCGTCAATATGAAGTGAATCAATTTGTGGAAAAACCGAAACAAGGAACGGCACCTTCAAATTTAGCGATTATGGGGCGTTATGTGTTAACACCTGATATCTTTGAATATTTAGCAAACCAAGGTAAAGGCGCCGGTGGAGAGATTCAACTGACAGATGCTATTGAAAGAATGAATAAAGAAAGTCAAGTCTATGCCTACGACTTTGAAGGTGAGCGTTATGATGTCGGTGAAAAATTAGGTTTTGTAAAAACTACAATAGAATTCGCTTTAAAAGATCAAGAAATGAATGAAGCATTAACGAAATTCATTAAACAACTCAAGCTAGATTGATGATTTGGGATAAAATTATTTTGATATGCATAAAACATTTTTAATCATATGAGGTATCGAAATGAAACAAAAGAAAACAAATGCTATGCGCATGTTAGATCGTCAAAAGATAAAATACAATGTCAATACGTATGAAATCTCGGATGAACATATGGACGGCACTGAAGTAGCACACAAAGTTGGCATAGAAGATAAATACGTATATAAAACACTTGTTTTAGAAAATAGTCATCACCATCATTTTGTGTTTATTATTCCAGTAAGTGATACATTAGATATGAAAGCGGCAGCTAACGCCATAAATGAAAAGAAACTACAATTAATGCCTTTAGATGAACTTAAAAACGTAACAGGTTATATTAGGGGCGGTTGTTCACCGATTGGAATGAAAAAACAATTTCAAACTATTGTCGATCAGCAAGCAACTTGTATAGATTCTCTTTATATTAGTGGCGGAGAACGTGGGGTACAGATTGAAATGACAGTTGATGACTTGATTAAAATAACTAATGCAAAAGTGTTGAACGTCACTCATCAATAACAATATAATAAGATAATTAAAATCACGAAGTGGTCATGATACCATTTCGTGATTATTTAATGAGCAGTAAGCAATCATATACTTTTATGAAATCGCGAGCGTTAATGATTTGAAATTTTATTCGAATTTTTCGCTCTTTTTTTTATGCGTTTTTTAAATTGATGTTCTACGATTGTTAAAAACATAACGCTCAATGTAAAAAATGTGAGAACCATAGTTAAAACAAGCATAGAATCTATTGGAGATATAAGTAAAATTAACAACACGATAAAGTTACTAATATAAGCATATGTATAGAGTAAAATCATGGTCATTTGTATATATTTGTTCGTCGTTTGACTAAGAAATTGTAACAGGTTAACCCCCATTTGAAAAAACAAAAGGATATACATAATCAACGTTTGAAAAAATACAAAGTCAGTTTTGAATTTTTCGCTTATATATATGTTGAGTATCATTAAAATAGCAAAGATCATTGCGATACTGATTCTTTTTTCCCATTTTACTATAGATGATGGTTGCATAACTTCAAGACACACTCCTTGTAAGAAATAAGTGTAATGAAAAAAGGTTGTATATTACATGATTATTGTAACGTAATGAGATGTATTATCAAGATGTTCAAATGTGGTTATTAATACATAAATAAAAATCATAAATAATTGAGAAAAAGGAGGAATAACAAATTTTATTGGCTTAATATGATTGTTTTTGATTGTTTTTGACAAAAAATGATTGAAATAAGAAAGCGTAACCATTATAATGAAAATGAAATGAGGTGGAGGGATGATTACTGAAAAACGGCAGGAACTCATATTGACTGAATTGTCAAAAAAAGATTTTTTGACGTTACAGGAATTGATAGATCGAACAGGATGTAGTGCATCTACAATTCGCCGAGATTTATCCAAATTACAAAAAGTTGGGAAATTGAAAAGAGTGCATGGCGGCGCAATGTTAAACGACTCATCTATCTTAGAACCTAATTTAGCAGATAAACGCGGTACAAATTTAAAAGAAAAGCAAGAAATCGCACGGTTAGCAGCGCTGGAAATAGAAGATAATGAATGTGTTTTTATAGATGCTGGCTCGACTACACTTGAGATGATCCCTTACATCAGTGCACAAAATATTGTTGTTGTAACGAGTGGTTTGACTCATGTCGAAGAGCTAATTAAACAGGGTATTCGAACATTTATTTTAGGTGGAGAAATCAAATCGACAACATATGCGACAGTAGGTGCTAGCGCGCTTGAAACGTTGAAAAGCTATCGTTTTGATAAGGTATTCCTTGGTATGAATGGTATAGACATAAAATATGGTTTAACTACACCTGATGAGCAAGAAGCGATTATTAAAAAATACGCTATACATTTAGGGACAAACGCTTATATTTTAGCTGATCATGATAAATACGACAAGGTATATTTTGCACATGTGCCTGTAGAAACACAAGTTAGCATTGTTACTTCTAAAAAAGTAAAAGAGAGTGACATATTTAAGAAATATACTGAACATTATACATTTATTGGAGGTACACGATGATTTATACGGTAACTTTTAATCCCTCTATTGATTACATCATGTTTGCTGATGATTTTGAATTAAATGGATTAAACAGAGCGACAGAAACTTTTAAATTTGCTGGAGGTAAGGGTATCAATGTTTCAAGAGTGTTGCAAACATTGAACGTACCTTCAACAGCCTTAGGATTTGCAGGTGGATTTCCGGGTCAATTTATAGATGATACTTTAAAAAAAGCAGGTATTCAAACTGATTTTATAGAGATAGATGAAGATACACGGATTAATGTAAAACTAAAAACTGGTGATGAAACAGAAATAAATGCACCAGGTCCAAATATTTCTCAAACACAATTTGAAAATCTACTCAGACAACTTAAACAAACTTCAAAAAAAGATATAGTAGTCGTGGCAGGAAGTATACCGAAAAGCGTCCCTAAAGATGCGTATGAGCAAATTGCAAAAATCACAAACCAAACAGGAGCTCGATTAGTCGTAGATGCTGAAAAAGATTTAGTGGAATCCGTATTAAAATACAATCCACTATTTATTAAACCGAACAAACATGAATTAGAAGTTATGTTTGATACAGCAATCAATTCGGATGAAGATGTTATCCATTACGCACAAGAAATTATGAAACAAGGAGCATCATCTGTGATTGTGTCACTTGGTGGCGAGGGTGCAGTTTATGTTGATCATAAACATAGTTTGAAGGCGTCAGTACCTCTTGGTCAAGTTGTCAATACAGTTGGTTCAGGTGATAGCACTGTTGCAGGCATGATAGCTGGACTTGAAACAGGTTTGACGATTGAAAACGCGTTTAAACAAGCAGTTTCTGCGGGAACAGCAACTGCTTTTAACGATGATTTAGCTTCATACAAAGCAATTGAAGATATTAAAGAACAAGTGACAATTACGACTCTAAAGGGGAGTGAATGAGATGAGAATTACAGAGTTATTAACTCAAGAGACAATAGCTATGGATCTTTCATCAACTGATAAGAATGGTGTCATAGACGAATTAGTGAATCAACTGGATAAAGCAAAGAAATTAAACGATGTATCAGTTTTTAAAGAAGCTATTTATAACCGTGAAGCGCAAAGTACGACTGGTATTGGAGAAGGTATTGCGATACCACATGCTAAAGTAGCAGCGGTAGATACGCCTGCCATCGCTTTTGGTAAATCTAAAGCGGGCGTAGATTATCAAAGTTTAGATATGCAACCGGCACATTTGTTCTTTATGATTGCGGCTCCAGAAGGTGGCGCACAAACACATTTAGATGCATTAGCAAAACTATCAGGTATTTTAATGGATGATAAAGTACGAGAAGATTTACTAAATGCAACGTCTCCTCAATCTGTGTTACAAATCATTGATAAAGCTGATGATGAAGCTACAGAAGAAGTAGAAGAAGATACTGAAAGCTCTGTTGCACCAGCTGACACAAATGAACCCTATATATTAGCAGTTACAGCTTGTCCAACGGGTATAGCACATACTTATATGGCTCGAGATGCTTTGAAAAAACAAGCTGAAAAAATGGGCGTTAAAATAAAAGTAGAAACAAATGGATCTGGCGGTATAAAAAATCATCTCACGAATGAAGATATCGAACGTGCTACTGGTGTTATTGTAGCGGCAGATGTACATGTTGAAACAGCGCGTTTTAATGGCAAGAATGTTGTTGAAGTACCGGTAGCTGATGGTATTAAACGCCCAGAAGAATTAATTAATATTGCTCAAGATACTTCTCGTAAACCGTTTGTAGCGAGTGCTGATTCAAGTAAAGTACAATCAGAAAGTAATGAAAAACAAGGTGTGGGCAAGACAATTTATAAACATTTGATGAACGGTGTTTCTAATATGCTACCACTTGTTATAGCTGGTGGTATTTTAATGGCTATCGTGTTCTTATTTGGTGCAAACTCGTTTGATCCAAAAAATTCAGATTACAACGCATTCGCAGAACAATTGTGGAATATAGGTAACAAGAGTGCCTTTATGTTAATTATTCCTATACTTGCTGGTTATATAGCACGTAGTATAGCGGATAAACCAGGTTTCGCAGCTGGTTTAGTTGGTGGTTTGTTAGCTAGTACAGGTGATTCAGGCTTTATCGGCGGCATACTTGCAGGTTTCTTAGCAGGTTATTTAACATTAGGCATCAAGAAATTAACAAATGGTATGCCACAATCTCTAGAAGGTTTAAAACCAACTTTAATTTTCCCAGTATTCTCTGTATCTATAACAGGTTTACTGATGATTTATGTTTTAAATCCTCCAGCATCTTGGTTAAATAATTTATTGCTGAATGGATTACAAAGTTTATCAGGTACTAACATTATGCTATTGGGTCTTGTTATTGGTGCGATGATGGCTATTGATATGGGAGGTCCATTTAATAAAGCAGCTTATGTATTCGCTGTAGCTGCATTGACAGAAGGTAATGCAGCACCAATTACAGCAGCGATGATTGGCGGTATGGTGCCACCGATTGCTATTGCAACAGCAATGTTACTGTTCCGTAAAAAATTCACTAAAGAACAAAAAGGTTCTATTGTTCCAAACTATGTGATGGGGCTATCCTTTATTACTGAAGGAGCAATTCCATTTGCCGCAGCTGACCCTATTCGTGTAATCCCGTCTATGATGGTGGGTTCAGGTGTAGCAGGTGCAATTGCATTAGGTTTAGGATCATCCATTCAAGCACCACATGGTGGTATTATTGTTATATTAGGAACAGACTTTAGTCACGTATTGCAATCATTGATAGCAATCATTATTGGAGCTATCATAGCAGCAGTTATTTATGGTATGTTAAAACCAAAATTAACTAAAGAAGAGATACAAAATTCAGAAGCGATGAATGATTAAAATTACAGAGATTCATAAAGAAAAGCCAGAAGAAACTCATGATTGAGTGAAACTTCTGGTTTTTTTTATTTGCTTTTGAATATAATATAAGCGTTGAATTTGGTAAAATAAATTACAAGTGATGCAAGAAAATTTTAACCTAAAATAATTGAAAAGAAGGTAATATAAATGGTTGAATATGTAATTGAAAATGGACGAATATATACTGAAACTGAAACCATTGATTGCGGTTATATCATCATTAAATCTGGTAAAATTGCTGGTTTAGGTGTAGGAAAGTATGAAGGTGATTTACAAACGATAGATGCACAAGGGCATCATATTCTACCTGGTTTTATTGATATTCATATGCATGGTGGTTACGGGGAAGATGCAATGGATGCATCGATGACGGGCTTAAAACATTTGTCAGAGTCATTGTTATCTGAAGGTACAACGAGTTATTTAGCAACTACAATGACACAATCAGATGAGAATATTACAAATGCGCTCAAAAATATAGCTGCATATCAAACACAACAAGATACGTTAAATACAGCTGAAATTGTGGGTATCCATTTAGAAGGTCCGTTTATTTCTGAACATAAAGTAGGCGCGCAAAATCCTGGTTATGTCCAACGGCCTTCAGTGGAAAAATTAAAATACTTCCAAAATATAGCGAACAATCACATCAAAGTTATCACATTTGCACCTGAAGTCGATGGCGCTAAAGAAACATTGGCAGCTTTTAAAGATCAAATTATATTTTCAATTGGACATACAGTTGCGACATTTGATGAGAGCAATGAAGCGGTGGAAAACGGCGCCAAACACGTAACGCATTTATATAATGCTGGTACACCTTTTGAACATAGAGAACCAGGACTATTCGGTGCGGCATGGGTTAATGATAAATTGAACACTGAAGTTATTGTCGATGGGATTCACTCACATCCTGCTGCTGTAAATATCGCATATAAACAAAAAGGAAATGAACATTTCTATTTAATTACAGATGCTATGCGAGCAAAAGGCATGCCAGATGGAGAATATGATTTAGGTGGCCAAAATGTCATCGTAAAAGACTCAGAAGCACGTTTAGTTTCAGGAGCATTAGCAGGAAGTATTTTAAAAATGAATACTGGTTTGCATAATCTTCTTAAATTTACAGGTGATTCATTGGATAATCTATGGCGTGTCACTAGTTTGAATCAGGCAATTGCTTTAAACATTGACGATAAAAAAGGTAGCTTAAAAGCGGGTAAAGATGCAGATATTGTCATCGTGAACGATGATATTGAAGTTCAAACAACTATCAAAAATGGTGAAATACATCAATTTCTTAAGTAATCATTATTTTAGAATAAATAAATATTATTTAGGACAAATGATGTAAAATTTAGAAAGTTGACGCGAAGGTAATTTTGCGTTTAAATGGTACATTAGGTGAATATAAATTTTAATATGTATAAATTACTTTCGAAACAACTATTATGATAAAATAAAAGAAATGCGTATTTTTAGGGAGGTGTTACAATGGGAAGGATTTAGCATATAATACAAACTTTAACAATTATATAATATTTTATAAGCAGTCACCTATTGTGACACAAAATTTGGAGGTGAATCCCTAGAAATAGGGAACTAATTGGAAACAGTGACCATAATAAATTTAGTAATATTCTTTTTTTTAATAGCATTAACTACAGTCTTCGTAGGATCAGAATTCGCATTAGTTAAAGTGCGTACTACTAGGATTGAACAACTTGCAACAGAAGGCAACGGTAGTGCACGTGTTGTTAAAAAGATGATTAAAAACTTAGACTATTACTTATCAGCATGTCAATTGGGTATTACCGTGACATCTTTAGGATTAGGTTGGTTAGGTGAACCAACATTTAACAAGTTGCTACACCCATTATTTGAATTAATCCATTTACCTGAAACACTAACGACAACTTTTTCATTTATAGTAGCGTTTATCATTGTGACATATTTGCATGTTGTCTTGGGTGAATTAGCACCGAAAACGCTTGCTATCCAATATACCGAAAAATTGGCACTAGTTTATGCTAGACCGCTATATTATTTCGGATTTATAATGAAGCCATTAATTTGGTTAATGAATGGTTCAGCAAGAATGATTATTCGTATGTTTGGTGTGGATCCTGATGCAAATAATGATGCTATGTCAGAAGAAGAAATAAAAATTATAATAAATAATAGTTATAATGGCGGAGAAATCAATCAAACAGAATTAGCATATATGCAAAATATCTTTTCTTTTGATGAAAGACATGCTAAGGATATCATGGTACCGCGTACACAAATGGTTACACTAAATGAGCCATTTAATGTAGATGAATTATTAGAAACAATTAAAGAACATCAATTCACACGTTATCCAATTACAGAAGATGGCGATAAAGACCATGTAAAAGGGTTTATTAACGTAAAAGAATTTTTAACAGAGTATGCTTCTGGTAAACCGATGAAAGCAAGTAACTACATCCATGATTTGCCAATGATTTCCGAAACTACTAGAATCAGTGATGCGCTTATCAGAATGCAGCGCGAACATGTTCACATTAGTTTAATTATTGATGAGTATGGTGGTACTGCAGGTATTTTAACCATGGAAGATATATTAGAAGAAATTGTCGGTGAAATTCGTGATGAGTTTGACGATGATGAAGTCAATGATGTTCTCAGACTAAGCGATAATAAATACCAAATTAACGGTAGGGTGTTATTAGATGATTTAAACGATCAATTTGGTATTGAATTTGAGGATTCTGAAGATATAGATACAATTGGTGGTTGGTTACAAGCACATAATACCAACTTACAACCAAATGATTATGTAGATACACAATATGATCGTTGGGTAATATCGGAAGTGGATAATCATCAAATTATCAATGTTATCTTAGAGTTTGAATATCATGAAACACGTCCAACTCCAGAAGAAGATGAAGACGAAGAAAGTAATGATAATTAAGCTGCGAGTGATGATAATTCAGTGTTGTTTGAGGTTTTACATAGTAGTTATCATTTGTTAGCAAAATATCAACATATATTTTGCACCATACGCATACAACATGTATCATAAAAATAAGTAGGTATTGCAAAAACTGGGACATCAATCAATGTCCCAGTTTTTTTATAATCATCTTAATAGCAAAATTATGTGAATAGGTTTTTTATTTAAAGGATGAAAATATATATTATACTAATAAAGAGGAGGATAAATTTATGATAGAAGATACATATTATTTAAATAATGGTTATCCTATGCCGAAAATTGGTTTGGGTGTTTACAAAATCACTGATGAGGAAATGGAAAAAGCTATATTTAGCGCTTTAGATATCGGTTACCGTGCTTTTGATACAGCTTACTTTTATAAAAATGAAATTGCATTAGGCAATGCTTTGAAAAAATCTGATGTGCCTCGTTCTGAATTGTTTATTACTTCAAAGATATGGAATGATTATCAAGGATATAATAAAACAATTGAATTTTTCACAAAATCTATAGAGAATTTAGGTACTGATTATTTAGATTTATTTTTAATACATTGGCCATGTGAAGAAGATGGACTTTTTATTGAAACATATAGAGCGATGGAAAAATTATACAAAGAAGGTCGAATACGTGCAATTGGTGTATGTAACTTTAAGCAACATCATTTAGAAAAATTGATGGCTGAGACAGAAATTACGCCTGCAGTAAATCAGGTGGAGGTACATCCTTATTTCAATCAGCATGAATTACAAGATTTTTGTGATAAGCATGATATCGCCGTGACAGCTTGGATGCCACTCATGCGAAACCAAGGTTTACTTGAACATCCTATCATTGTTGATATTGCCGAACGTTATAGTAAAACACCTGCGCAAATCGTGTTGCGTTGGCATTTAGCACATAACCGTTTGATTATACCTAAATCTAAAACGCCAAAACGTATTAAAGAAAATTATGAAATTTTTGATTTTAATTTAGAATTAACAGACATTGCTGAAATCGATAATCTAAATCGAGATGCACGTCAAGGTAAAGATCCTGATCAAGTGCGTATAGGTGATTTGAAATAATTTATTTAAAGTAGCAAGTTTAAATCGTTTTATCAGCATGTGTTGCTGAATAATAATTACAAAATTAATAAGTGGCAATTATAATCAATGGTCTATTTTCTGTAACATATTCCTAAAAGGTTGTAAGCCGATTATTTTATATCGTGTAAGATAGAGAATCGTTTTAATGACACTTAATTCTCTATCTTATTTTTTTAATTTTACTAATATTAGGTTTTGTTTCCATTTCTGACAAATAGTTGATAAACTAGATGGACAAAGTTACAACTTTTTACAAAAAAGATATAGAGCAATATTTATGTATATATATAATCTGTTTTATTAGAAAAATTTGAAAATTGTATTTTAGATTTTATTTATTATACAAATCATTGATGTTCTCTGTTTTAGCAATTTTTTTAAAAGCGTGTAAGTTTTATAATTGAATATTAAGGAAATATAAAAATTATGTAAATCTAAATGAAAAGAATGGCGAAATAACTGTAAATATTGGTAAAGTGAAATTGAAGTAATTGAAATGAAGGTGTTTATTATGCAGATAAGAGTTATAGTGCCATGTTATAACGAAGGTGAAGTAATATTAAAAACATACCATAGGTTAACTGAAATACTAGAAAAAGATAGTCTTAACCGTCACTATAACTATGATTTACTATTTGTAGATGATGGTAGCCATGATAAAACGATTAATTATATTCAAGAAATGGCAGCTCATGATGAACATGTGAAATATATTTCGTTCAGTAGGAATTTCGGTAAAGAATCAGCGATGATAGCCGGTTTCCAACACAGTGTGGAATGTGATGCTGTTGTGATGATTGATGCTGATTTACAGCACCCGCCAGAGCTTATACCACAGATGATTGATAGTTATTTGGATGGCTATGATCAAGTCGTCGCAAAACGTGATAGAACAGGTGAAAAACGTTCGAGAAAATTTTTAACTAAATGTTATTATAAAATGATTAATCACTTTGTTGAGGATATTAAATTAGAAGATGGCGTTGGAGATTTTAGGTTGCTTAGTCAACGCGCACTACAATCACTAACATCGTTAAATGAATATAATCGTTTTTCAAAAGGATTGTATGAATGGATAGGTTATAATACTAAGGTTTTCACTTATGAAAACGTTGAAAGAGAAGAAGGTACATCTAAATGGTCATTTGGTAAATTATTAAACTATGGAATAGATGGCTTGATTTCATTTAATAATAAGCCGTTACGGGCTATGATTTATTTAGGACTTATCGTATTTTTTGTGAGTCTACTTTATATTGTATTTAGTTTTGGTAATATTATGATTAATGGTGTGAAAACACCAGGGTACTTTTCAACAATTGCAGCTATTTTATTACTTGGAGGTATCCAACTTATTTCAATAGGTATTGTAGGCGAATATATCGGTAGGATATATTATGAAGTAAAACAGCGCCCAAAATATATTGTTCAAGTATCTAATTTGAAACCAATACACAAAACAACAGGACTGGGCTCTGAAATAGAAATGTCTGAATATCCAGAAGAAACAGAAGAAAATAATGAAAACAGAATAAATAGAGAAGAGCATTTTTATGTACCGTCACATAAGGTGGAAACTGAAAAAAATAAGACGCTCGTTAAACACAGGTAATTCTAGCTCTCAGTCTATGCTAAAAGCGTAGGTTGAGGGCTTTGTGTATAAACAGAATGATTATCACGATTTTGACCTTACATGCTTGGAGATATGATTTGAGGCTGTAGTCTTTCACGCATATCAATCTCAATTAGCACATTACAAAATTGTATAAGAACCAAATTAGTTAAATACTCTTAAAAGCAAAAATAAAAATGTTATAGTCAAAGAAATTTTGATACAGAAGTAATGTTTAGTTTTATAAAGGTTGTTTTAGATTTTAGGTTATTGTTGAGCCCGTACACACAAAGTTAAAATAACAACTAAAGATTATACGAATGACATTTTGCGAAAGATAGATCATAAACCCTCAAGATAATAACACTTTAAAAAACAAAAAACGCCAATTTCTATAGTATGTTAATAGAAATTGACGTTTATTTTTGTTTTAGATTTTAGTATTCCTGAGTGCTTTCACTATATAGTCATCTTCTGTCGATATAGAAACTATGACATTAAGTTTCAGGAATTTCTTTTAAAACTAAAAATTTAACAAACCAATTATTTTTTACGTAATTTACCCAAAATAAATGATAAAAGGGCAACAAGAATAATTGTTCCAAGTAGTGCAGGGAAGATAGCGATACCGCCTAAGTGCCAACCCCAATCACCTAATATCCATGAACCTAGTGCAGAACCTACGATACCAGCAATAATATTACCTAAAATACCTCCTGGGATATCTTTACCGACGATACCACCAGCAATCCAGCCAATCAAACCGCCGACAATTAACATAATAATAAATCCAAACATAAGTATACCTCCTTTTTAAATATCATCATCAATTACTACATACCACAAAATATAATTTGCTAATCATTTTTTTGAAAAAAATATATTCTGCCATAATAAAAAAAGTAAGAATAATAAATGTACAATAATAAAGGCATACCAATAAGGTGTTAATAAAGGCATGATTGTAAAAGATAATACAATAATAATTTGCCCAATCACTACTGGTTTTCGAATACGATTCAAGATTTTAATTTGTTCTTTTTCATGTGTTTGGAATGTACTATAGAACAATAAAGTTGCACCTATGAGAAAAATAGCTGGAGCTAAATACGGAATGGACATATAGTAAGAATCTTTACTTGTATCGAATGAAAGGATTAAAGACGTACTCATGATAATCGTTAAAATAAAACCAATAAATTTTTGATCAGTTATCACATATGTTTTTGTTTTTTTATTGAGATACAATTGCAATAATGTCCAAATAATCAATTGGGTGCAAGTGTAGAATGTTATGTAATCGTATTTACCAACAAAGACTAAATTGATGATACTGTTAATAGTTATTGATAAAAGTATAGAGCTAAACTTAAGTTGTTTGAAATTCTGACGATATAAATCAATACCGAGTATGATTACTACCGCAGCTATATTTATGATTATATTTATTAGCATGTTGCTCTCCTAACCTAGATACTTCACTGCAACATTATATCAATTAAGTTAGATTTAATCATTTAATAACAGTTGATGTTTTAAAAAATTATAAGTCATTATCCGACATATTGTAAAAATGTTATTATTTTTAATAATTATATTTACAGTGACAATCATTGCTATATTTAATGTACAAAAGAAAAACCGGTTTATTGTATAGACAAAGAGCATTATACAACGAACCGGTTGATTTACTCAATTTAAACACCTTTTTTATTACTCCAAAGTAAAGTGTGTAATTGAGGTAATACATATACATTATTCATGTCACTACTATCCATAACACGATTAACAAGGGCTTCATATAGTGAAAGTAACTTTTCTGTATGAGATTCGACATATTCTCCATCTAGATATGGATTCCCAACTTGTAAATAAAATGGCACATTAGGATATCTATGATGAATCATTTTTGCGAATTCAAAGTCATCGTCATCAAAAATAACTACTTTGAGATTGAGTGTTTCTGGCTTACATTTAGCAATGACATCATCTAATATAGGTAAATTTGGTTTCATCATTGAACTAGGTGGTTTTGGACTAATTGTTAAATCATCAATTTGTGTCATCCATGGCTGGAATTTGCTTCCTTGGGTTTCTAAAGCGCTTTGTATACCTTTTTCTTCGAATAAATCGACTAAGGCTTGAATACCTTTTATTAAAGCTGGATTACCTCCTGAAATTGTTACGTGGTTAAATGATTCACCTGCAATGTCATATAATTTCTCATAAATCTCTGTTGCATCCATCATGCGTATTTCTTCTTTAGCACTGCCATCCCATGTAAAACTGGAGTCACACCAACTACAACGGTAATCACATCCGGCTGTACGTACAAACATGGTTTTACGACCGATTACACGGCCTTCACCTTGTATCGTTGGACCAAAAATTTCAAGCACAGGTATTTTACTCATCATTTAGCTCCTTTGGTCGATATATGACATAACTTGTTGGCGTTTCTCTAACATAAACTTGTAAGCATTGTGGTTTGTTTGGTCTTTGATCTAATGAGGATTGGACCATCTCATATATCGTTTGTGCAACAATTTCAGTCGATGGACTTTTACCTTCAAATTGAGGTAACTCATTCAATAATTGGTGGTCGAATTGTCCGTGAACGAGTTGCTTCAATTCACTAAAATTCACTAAAATTCACTAAAAATCCATTATGGTCTACGGTATCTCCACCGATTGTTAAGTTGACAAAATAAGTATGTCCATGCGTACGCATGCATTTTCCAGCGTCTTCACTTGGGATATAATGCGCAGCTGAAAAATTAAAATCCTTATTAAGTTCAAATTGGTAATTGTGGTTCACACTCGGATAATTTTGTTGGAACATATTAATTCGCTCCTTTTTCTTTTAAATAAGCATTAAGACCACGTGCGCGTAATTTACAGGCAGGGCATTCGCCGCAACCTTCACCAATAATACCGTTATAACAAGTTAACGTTCGATTTCTAACATAGTCTAATACACCGAGCTCATCACTCAATGCCCATGTTTGTTTCTTATCAAGCCACATTAACGGTGTATGAATAACGAAATCTTTATCCATAGAGAGCGAAAGTGTAACGTTCATTGACTTTATAAAGTTATCTCGACAATCAGGGTAACCAGAAAAGTCTGTTTCACATACGCCTGTGATAATATGTTTTGTATTTGTTTGATAAGCTAGGGCGCCAGCAAATGATAAGAACAACAAGTTACGTGCAGGTACAAAAGTGTTTGGCATGCCGTCTTCATCTTCATCTATATCGATGTCATGTTGTGTGAGTGCATTAGGAGTGAGTTGAGATAATAGTGACATATCAAGTACATGGTGTTCGACTGCTTGCTCCTTGGCGATTTGTTTTGCAACTTGAATTTCTGTATCGTGCCTTTGTCCATATTCAAAAGTTACTAAGACTACTTCATCAAAATGTTTTTTTGCCCAAAATAAACAGGTTGTACTGTCTTGGCCCCCGCTAAAAACGACGATGGCTTTATTATTGTTTAATGGCTGTTGTGTCATTATAGTTTACACTCCTTAAAATATCGTGCTAGCTTTGCCATATAAAACTTATGACGCCATAAAAAAACGCCTATCTCTATAAAAAGATAGACGTCGTTCAAGTGTCTAGTTTTTTATAGAGGGTGTCAGCTAGAAACCTCTGTTATATTTATACCGTGACTAGAATAATACATTTAAGCTGTAAAATCAAGTTGAGATTTGGGATAATGACTATATTAGAACAATATATAATTATAATTGAGGTGATTCAATGCTACTTGTAATCGATAATAAAGACTCATTTACCTATAATATCGTGGACTATCTCAAACAATGTTATTCAGAGGCAATCACAGTGATTGATGTGGACGAAATTAATATAGAAAAGCTGATCAATATGAAACCGTCAGCAATTGTAATATCGCCAGGACCGGGAACGCCGTCAGATTATCCGATTTTAAATGAAGTCATAACACAATTTATGAACCATGTACCGATTTTGGGTGTATGTTTAGGATTTCAACAAATTATTACTTATTTTGGTGGGCACATCGTAAAGAACTATAAGCCTGTCCATGGCCATACAACTTTAATTACGCATACAGGCAAAGGTATTTTTAAAAATTTACCAAAATCATTTAATGTAATGCGTTATCATTCATTAATGGCTGATATACATACATTTCCTGGAGAGCTAACCGTGACAGCAACCAATGATAAAGGGATTATTATGGCTTGTGAACATCGAGTATTTGCTGTTTATGGTGTCCAATACCATCCCGAATCATTTTTGAGTGAATACGGTATCGACCAAATTAAATTATTTATTGAAAGTGTGGAGGCACATCATGCAAGTAAAATTTAATTATCAATATTACATAAATGAAACACAAACCGAAACTTATCAATACCTATTTAAACAATGTGTATGTAAAAAAATAGCATATCAAAAGCAGGACATTGGAGCAGTCATTCAATTTGCTGAATTACATCAAGGCAAAGGGGAGTATGTAGCTTTATATTTACCATATGAAGCGGCAAGTTTTTTTTACGATCAGTTAGCAACAGTAACTCCCGATGGGGTATTCGTTTATGCTGCTGCATATGTATTTGAAGCAGTAGACGATGGCATAAATGAGCAAAATGTTACATATCAGCGTAAATATAACTTTGAATTTCAATATGAACATGCGCAAATGATTGAACATATAAAACAAGTACAAAAAGCGATTGTTGAAGGCAATACATATCAAGTTAATTATACAACGAGATTGAGTGATGATATACAAGGTCCGATTTCTGAACTTTACCATGTACTACAGGGTGGGAATCATGGCCATTATTCAGCACTGATTGATACAGAAGAAGTTCAAATTGCATCATTATCACCAGAGTTATTTTTTCAATATGGGCCCTTTAAAAATCAATCAAATATTGTATTAAGCAAACCCATGAAAGGGACAATAGCTAGGGGAGAAACAGAATTAGAAGATAAGGAACATTTTGAAAAATTAAAAAACTCTACCAAGGATAGAGCGGAAAATGTAATGATTGTTGATTTGTTGCGTAATGATATAAGTAGAGTAGCCAATACTGGAACAGTTAAAGTATATAAACCGTTTCATATTGAAAGATATCAAACAGTTTATCAAATGACATCCATGGTAACTGGACAATTACCAAATCATATGCGTTTATTGCGTGTTCTAGAAGCCATTTTCCCCTGTGGTTCAATTACCGGTGCACCGAAACTGAATACAATGAAATATATTAAACAATTAGAGCAAACACCAAGAAATGGTTATTGTGGAACTATAGGCTTATTGCTACCTGATGGGAAATCTATTTTCAATGTACCTATTCGAACAATTCAATATATTAATGGGAAAGCTGTTTACGGCGTTGGAGCAGGTATTACCATTGATTCTAATCCAGAATCTGAAGTGCAAGAATTTATAGATAAGACAAAAATATTGGAGAGATTATAATGCAGTTATTTGAAACATTACGATTAGATTCTGGCAATTTTTCAAGGCTGACATATCATTATGACAGAATAAAACATTCGGCAAATCAATTCCAAATGACTTTCGAAGATGAGCAATGGAACAAAACGATTTCGGAAATTAAAGGCTTATATTTTACAGGAACTTATAGAGTGAAAATTATATTACATCCTAATGGTGTTTTTAAATATGAAGTTGCTGAATTACCTCAAAAAGATAGCTTTACGGCAAAAATTGTACCATTAACCCCAATTCAAGATAAACGAGTACTTACGAATAAAACAACAAATAGGGATCATTTAGCGCATAATCATGAAACTGATCTCATCTTACTCTATGACAAATCAGGAAAAATATTAGAATTTGATATTGGAAATATTATGATCAAAGAAGGAAATTATTATTATACACCAGTATATAATGAAGACTTTTTAAAAGGATGTAAGAGACAAGAGTTAATAGAAGAAGGTAAATTAATTGAAAAAGATTATAGTTTGACAGATTTTAAGCACAAGTTAAGACAAAATCAAATTCAAGTTTTTCTGATAAATAGTTTGAGAGAGGTTGCCGATGTTGCAATAAATCTATAGAATATAGAAAGTATAAGAAAAATATTAATTTTAATTCTAATAATTGTGATAAAACGTTGTTGCGAGTGTGTTTGATATCAATAGTTGGAAATATCAAATATGCCACACATAGATATGGTTTAACTGTATGAGGTGAATTAAGATAAACAAAGTTATACGAGTCTTAAAAAATCTAATGTCAGCAAGCGAGGCAAAATAATGATATTGATTTGGATCTTATTAATTATTACGCTAATCGGCCTTACAAAATGGTATGTAACCTATTTAATGAATCAACATAAATATTTTGCTACTAAGTTAATCATCACTATTTCATGTGCTATTCAGTTGATATTTATCTATGGTTTAGTTAAAGAATTAATACGCTACTTAACACAAATATTAAATGTATTTTATCGATAGTCACAAATAGACACAATAGATGAGGTGAATTTATGAAGATATACAGTCAAGGTGACCAAGCAATTGTGGTTTCTATAGAAAAAGAAGTCTCCAAAGATTTAACTGACGATCTACTCGCGTTAAAAACATATCTTGTTAACAAAAATTATCCTTTTATTACAGAAATTGTGCCAACAGAGTCAGATATGATGATTTGTTATGACGCTAGAGATATGATTAAACATCACAACATAAAATCACCATTTTTATATATGAAAGCATTGTTGCAATCTGTGCAATTAGAAATAAAACATGTAGAAGAGGCGTCTGAACCAATTCAAATACCTGTAGTATATGGTGGTGAATTTGGTCCAGATTTAGCGTCTTTGCTAAAATATTATAAAATGGATTTCGACAAATTTGTAAAATTACATACAAATTCGAACTTTTTCGTATCAATGATGGGCTATTCTCCAGGATTTCCATATTTAACAGGGATGGATAAGCGTTTATTTGTAAATCACACAGGTGGTAAAAAAGCATTTATTCCTGCGGGATCAGTAATCATTGAAGGTAAGAAAACAGGTATTACTACGATTGATACTTATGGCGATTGGCTAGTGATAGGTTATACGCCAGTTGAATTATTTAATCCACATCAAACAGATTTTACGACTTTAAAATTAGGTGATAATGTGCAATTTCAAGCTATGACAGCAGAAGCATTGGATTTAGGAGGATTTAAACCATGTCAATCATAATAGAAAATGAAGGATTGTTCTCAAGTTTTCAAGATTTTGGTCGTATCGGTTTTGAACACAATGGTGTAATCCCAAGTGGTGCTTTAGATCCATTATCACATGAAATTGCTAATCGGCTAGTAGCCAACGATAAACATGAAGCAACATTAGAAATGACCAATAGAATGGCTAGTATTCGTTTTACTGAACCAACTTTAATCGCATTAAGTGGCGGCAGTTTTAAAGCTAAAACCTCTAATTTAAAAGTCTTACCTAATAAACTTTATTTAATGGAAAAAGGTGATGTACTTGAGTTTACAGAGACTTCACGTACCTCAAGAGTTTACTTAGCTGTTGGTGGAGGGTTTGAGTTAGACGAATGGTTGGGTTCTACTTCTACTGATTTTATGTCTAAACTAGGTGGATTTCATGGTCGCAAACTAGAAATAGGCGATGAAATCAATATGAAACGTGATTATACAGAACGTCACCACAAACTTTTTGAGAATCTTGAACATACACATCAAACAGATTGGGGTATAGATGGCTATGCACTTTCTTTTAATTATATGTCCGATGTATTTCATGTCATTAAAAACAAAGGAACAGAAGATTTTAACCAAGATGCTTTAAATCGTTTTACTTATGGGGAATATAAAGTGACAAGTAAAGCGAATAGGGTGGGCATGTATGTTGAAGGTCAACCTGTTAAAGCATTTTATGAAGATATGCCTGCACATCAATCTGTACAAATAGGAACGATTCAAGTTAAGAGGGATGGTACACCTATTATATTGTTAAATGACCATTACACATTGGGAAGCTACCCGCAAATAGGGACAATCGCCAGTTATCACTTAACGAAGTTAGGCCAAAAACATCCTGGTACTAAGTTGAAGTTTCAATTCATAGATGTTGAAACTTCAGAAAAGAATTTAATAAAATATACCAATTGGTTAAATCAACTGTTTCATGGCATTGAGTATAGAATGCAATTAGAAATGTTAAAATAGTATACGCAATCAAAAAATAAAACGTATTAGTGTATAGCAATACGTTTCGAAAGTGTTCATTTAAAATTAAAAATCTTTTAGCCATAAAATAATTATTATATCAATATGTCTTTTGGTTAATGAATTTTAGAATGTATCCAAACCTTAGGTGATAAATTACCTGAGGTTTTTTACATTAGATGATTTACTCAATATGCATAAATCTTAGACAAATGTTTGACTAAAATATAGTTCTGAAATTTATTTAGTGATACATATTCAGTGATTATTCGATATACACTCAGATATAGTGATCAATTCTTAAATATTTGAACTCATTTATCTAGTATAATAAACGGTAATCGTGTTGAATATGATAAGATTAAGTAATTACATAAGTCATTCAGTATAAATTAACCATTATCTAAATAGGTCCAAGGCCTGATTAATTTATTAAATAGAGCAAGTATAATTATAATGGAAATTTAAATTTTAATCTTCTTTTAATCATGTATTCACAATAGGTTAATGATACCTTCATAAAACGGTTAGATCAGCGTTTTTAATTAAAAAAAGTGTGTTTTTACTTGATATTAGACAAGAATTGCTTTATATTTATTAATTGAACTATAATCGTTTTATTACAAGGATGTTACAGAGTGAATGCAGTGTAAAAACGATGTAAAACATAATAAAATGCATTAACATAATTTACATTACAACAAATATAATTTTTCAAAAAGAATCAATAAATTTCATTAAAAATAAAAATTGCTACTTTATAAAAATAAATTAGTGACAAAAGACAAAAAGATGTGTTTTAGAGGAAAGATACAGGATGTCACCCTATTTTTCTTACTTAAATTTTAACTTTCGCAAATAACGATAAAGACATTGTTAGATAATCTAAGCTACGCATTAACAATGATTACAAAGCATTTTAATTGGGCTAGGTATTAGCACCAACTTTTATTAATTTATATCGGGGGAACAGACATGAGTCTACACAAAAAGAAACTAACTCTTTTTGCGTTTTTTATTTTAACTGTATTAACAGTTACTGCTAAAACGTATTTTTCATACTATGTTGACTTTTCTTTAGGTGTTAAAGGGTTAGTTCAAAATTTAATCTTATTAATGAATCCATATAGTTTAATTGCATTAGTATTGAGTATTTTCTTATTCTTCAAAGGTAAGAAAGCATTTTGGTTTATCTTTATAGGCGGTTTTATTTTAACCTTCTTATTATACGCAAATGTTGTATATTTCAGATTCTTCTCTGACTTCTTGACTTTTAGTACGTTAAATCAAGTAGGTAATGTTGAATCAATGGGTGGTGCGGTATCAGCTTCATTTAAATGGTATGACTTTGTTTACTTTATCGATACAATCATTTATTTATTTGTATTAATATTTAGACAAAAATGGTTAGACAAGCGTGTGTTTAGCAAAAAATTTGTTCCAGTGATTATGGCAGCATCTGTTGCATTATTTTTCTTAAACCTAGCTTTTGCTGAATCTGATCGTCCGGAATTATTAACACGTACATTCGACCATAAATATTTAGTTAAATACTTAGGTCCATATAACTTCACAGTTTATGATGGTGTAAAAACGATACAAAATAATCAACAAAAAGCATTAGCAAATGAAGATGATTTAACTAAAGTCTTAAATTATACGAAACAAAAGCAAACACAGCCGAATCCAGAATACTTCGGCGCGGCTAAGAAAAAAAATGTGATTAAAATACACTTAGAAAGTTTCCAAACTTTCTTGATTAACAAAAAAGTAAATGGTGAAGAAGTTACACCTTTCTTAAATAAACTTTCTACTGGTAATGAAGATTTTAGATACTATCCAAACTTCTTCCATCAGACAGGACAAGGTAAAACTTCAGACTCAGAGTTTACAATGGATAATAGTTTATATGGTTTACCACAAGGTTCGGCATTCTCACTTAAAGGTGATAATACGTTCCAATCATTACCAGCGATTTTGCATCAACAACAAGGTTACACATCTAGCGTGATGCACGGTGATTATAAAACTTTCTGGAACCGTGACCAAGTTTATAAACACTTTGGCGTAGATAAATTCTATGATGCAACGTACTATGATATGTCAGAGGAAAATCAAGAGAATTTAGGTCTGAAAGATAAAGAGTTCTTTGATGAATCAGCAGATTATTTAGCGAAGGAAAAAGAACCTTTCTATAGTCATTTGATTACACTAACGAACCATTATCCGTTCACTTTATCTCCAGAAGATGCATCAATTGATAAACCAAATACTGGTGATTCAACAGTTGACGGTTATGTACAGACAGCGAGATATTTAGACGAATCGCTAGAACAATTTGTAAATGAATTGAAGAAAAAAGGCGTCTATGATGATTCAGTTATCATGATTTACGGTGACCATTACGGTATTTCAGAAAATCATAACAAAGCAATGGAAAAATTATTAGGTGAAGACATTACACCAGCTAAGTTTACAGATTTAAATCGTACAGGTTTCTGGTTGAAAATCCCTGGTAAAGAAGGTACTGTTGATAAAACTTATGCTGGACAAGCAGATGTAATGCCTACATTACTACATTTAATGGGTATTGATACTAAGAATTATCTCATGATGGGTACAGACTTATTATCAAAAGATCATAATGATACTGTGCCGTTTAGAAATGGTGACTTTGTAACGAAAGATTACAAATATGTAAATGGCAGAATATATGATAATAAAAATAATGAGCCAGTAACAGAAAAACCTAGTGATTTTGATAAACGTAAACAACAAGCTGAAAAAGACTTACAAATGAGCGATGATGTCCTAAACGGTGACTTAATGAGATTTTATGATAATCCTGATTTTGATAAAGTGAAACCATCAGATTATAAATATGAAGTAGGTCCAAAAGGACAAGAGAAAAAATAATAACTAAATTAAGCCCTAATCCATTTTAAATAATGGATTAGGGCTTTTATATATGTAAGCGTATTGAATGGTGTTTTATAGTGAAGTTTAAGAAGGACAGGATAACGGATTAATCCATATCCGAACAAGCACTTACGTTTAAAATAGAAAAAAATGAATGCTAAAAAGGGCTGAGGTATAAATCTCCATTCTCAAAATAAGATTGCCTGAGATATATAGTTCTTGGATAAATATGACGTATTCTGGCGAGACGCTTGTGGGAAGAGGACAAGCTGAAGACTATAGCCTCAAGCTGTCTCCTAGGAAAGCGAGCCAACAATACGAAATATTGAATAAAAAAAGGCACTCAGATGAATTGAATTAAATCATCTGAGTGCTATTTTTCTGGGATTTATGTCCTAACCTCTTTATTTTGAGCTTGAGATGGTTGTCCCAGACTCATCATTTTTATTTGAAGAAATGGATCCAAGTTATTTCTTTTTCTTTTACCTTTTATCCAAGTGCAACGTCTAAAATCATCATAATAGTAAAACCTAGCATTAAACTTAATGTTGCTAAATCAGTGTTATTACTAGCTTGAGAATCTGGTATAAGCTCTTCTACAACTACAAATATCATTGCTCCAGCGGCAAAAGCGAGTGCATAAGGTAACATAGGCGTAATGAAAAGCACTGCAGCAGCGCCTATTGTAGCAAAAATGGGCTCAACAATTGCAGATGCTTGTCCGTAGTTAAATGCTTTCCATCGTGATGCGCCAGCAGCTCTGATAGGCATTGAAAGTGCAGCACCTTCGGGGATGTTTTGAATCCCGATACCAATTGCTAAACCGAGTGCGCCTAAAAAAGTTGCTTGGCCATTACCAGCTACTACGCCACCAAATGCTACACCAATAGAAAGACCTTCTGGTATGTTATGCAATGTAATAGCTAATACAAGTAATGTATTTTTATTGAGTTTTTTCGTTCCTACACCTTCTTGGTATTGGTTAGAGTCTTGGGTGTTTGGGTGAATGTGTGGAATAATTAAATCTAACGCGCGTATAAAAAAACCGCCCAATAAAAAACCTATTGCTGCTGGTAACCATGCAAAAGATGATCCAGAACCGTAATCGATTGATGGTTGTAATAGAGACCAGAAACTTGCAGCAATCATAATGCCTGCAGCAAATCCTTGCATTGAATTCAGTATTTTATCATTTACTCTTTTAAATATAAAGACTGCTGCAGCACCTAATGCAGTCAATAACCATGTGATGATACCTGCGATTAGTGCTTGGATAAAAGGAGGTAAGTCTTGGAAAAAATCTGACATAAGCTACGCTCCCTTGTATCATTTGAGTTCAAAAAGGTGTATAATATATAGAACTGAAATTAAGTTTAACAGAATTAATTATAATTTTCGATATTAAAAAGGATGTTGGACGATGGAAGCCTACAAAATTGAACATTTACATAAATCTTACGCTGATAAAATTATTTTCGATGATTTACATCTGTCTATTTCTGAAGGAGAAAAAATAGGTCTTGTAGGTATTAATGGTACAGGCAAAAGTACTTTGTTAAAAGTAATCGCTGGTTTGGATGAAGACTTCGAGGCAGAGGTCTCACATCCTAATGCATATCGCATACGTTATTCTTCTCAAAAACAAGAGTTTGAAGGAGATTTAACTGTTTTTGAAGCGGTATTAACATCAGAGACAAAGACACTTCAGGTGATTCGCTCATATGAAGCTGCTGTAACAAAATATAGTGAGACGCAGAATGAGACAGATTTTCAACAAATGATGCAAGCACAAGAAGCAATGGATACATATCAAGCTTGGGATTATAGTGCTGAAATTAAGACTATTTTATCAAAGCTAGGCATCAATGATACGACTAAAAAAGTGAGAGAACTTTCAGGTGGGCAACAAAAACGTGTTGGTCTTGCTAAAACACTTATAGAGCAACCAGATTTATTACTTCTGGATGAACCTACGAACCATCTAGATTTTGAGTCAATCAACTGGTTAATTAATTATGTTAAACAGTATCCGCATACAGTGCTGTTTGTAACACATGATCGTTACTTTTTAAATGAAGTATCATCTCGCATTATTGAATTAGATCGTGGTAAATTAACTACTTATCCAGGTAATTATGAAGATTACATTGCACAACGTGCTGAAAATGAAGTTGTTGAGCAAAAACAACAAGCGAAACAGCGCGCATTATATAAACAAGAATTAGCTTGGATGCGTGCAGGAGTAAAAGCACGTTCTACAAAACAACAAGCACGAAAAAATAGATTTAAAGATTTAGAACACGATGTGAAAAATCAACAACAACAAGATAAAGCATCTTTAAATCTTGCGTATTCACGTTTAGGTAAACAAGTTTTTGAACTTGATAACGTGTCAAAACGTATCGGCGATAAAATATTGTTTGAACATGTTACTGAAATTATTCAAAATGGACAACAAATTGGTATCGTCGGACCAAATGGTGCTGGTAAAACAACATTGTTGAATATTTTGAATGGTGATGACCAAGCGTTCGAAGGGGAATTGAAAGTTGGTCAAACTGTTAAAGTTGCTTATTTCAGACAGACTGAAGCACGTTTAGACCGGGACATCAGAATGATTGATTATTTGCGTGAAGAAAGTGAAGTAGCGAAAGAAAAAGATGGAACTGCTGTGTCAGTTACGCAATTATTAGAACGCTTTTTATTCCCAAGTGCAACACATGGTAAAAAAGTTTACAAATTATCAGGTGGAGAACAAAAAAGATTGTATTTATTAAAATTATTAGTGCATCAACCTAATGTTTTATTATTAGATGAACCGACAAATGATTTAGATACAGAAACGTTAACTATTTTAGAAGATTATATCGATACGTTTGGCGGCACAGTTATCACGGTGAGTCATGATCGCTACTTTTTAAATAAAGTTGCTCAAGAATTTTGGTATATTCATGATGGAAAAATAGAACGTATCATAGGAAATTTTGATGACTATGAAGCATATAAAAAAGAGATAGATAAATTACAAACGCAAGAAAAACAACAAGCTAAAGTGAAACCAACGTATGAAAAGAAAAAGAAAAAAGGTTTATCGTATAAAGAAAAACAAGAATATGAAACAATTATTGCGCGTATTGAAACAACCGAGCACAGATTAGAAGAAATCGAGCAAGAAATGGTTGAAGCAAGTTCTGATTATGCTAAAGTAAAAGAATTAAATGAAGAGCAACAAAATCTTAATATGTTGTATGAAGAAGATATAACAAGATGGAGCGAACTTGAAGAATTAAAAGAACAATGAGGGATTATATAACATGGAAGCAACATTATCACATTATTTTGGCTATGACACATTCCGTCCAGGTCAAAAAGAAATAATAACTAAAGTAATGGATCATCGTAATGTGCTTGGCGTTTTACCAACTGGTGGGGGAAAATCAATTTGTTACCAAGTGCCAGGATTAATGTTGGGTGGTACGACAATCGTAATCAGCCCATTAATTTCACTTATGAAAGATCAAGTTGATCAATTAAAGGCCATGGGGATTCGCGCAGCATATTTAAATAGTAGTTTGACTCAAAAGCAACAAAAAGAGATTCAAGCACAACTAAAAAGTGGAGAAATCCAATTTTTATATGTTGCACCGGAACGTTTTGACAATGCTAATTTTATGCGCTTATTACAGCAGTTAGATATACACTTAGTTGCCTTTGATGAAGCCCATTGTATTTCAAAATGGGGACATGATTTTAGACCAAGTTATCAGGAAGTCATCCATAAGGTTTTTGCCTTGCCACAAGATTTTTCAATTGTAGCATTAACAGCAACGGCAACAATTGAAGTACAAAAAGATATTATGGATCGTTTAAATATCGATAAGCATGACGAAATTAAAACAAGTACAAAACGACGTAATTTAATATTTCAAGTTAATCCAACGTACCAACGTCAAAAGTTCGTATTAGAATATGTTAAAGATCATCAAAAAGAAGCAGGCATTATTTATTGCTCGACACGTAAACAAGTAGAAGAACTACATGAAGCACTTGAAAACAATAAAATTAGTAGCACAATATACCACGCTGGTTTATCCAATAAAGAGCGTGAAGCAGCACAAAATGATTTTGTATATGATCGCGTGCGTGTCGTTGTAGCAACAAACGCATTTGGTATGGGTATTGATAAATCTAATGTGCGATTTGTGATTCACTATAATATGCCTGGTGATTTAGAGTCTTATTATCAAGAAGCGGGACGTGCTGGTCGTGATGGATTGAAGAGTGATTGTATTCTTTTATTCAGCGATAGAGACATTGGATTACACCAATATTTCATTTCATCTTCAAAAGCAGACGATGATTACAAAGAAAAAATGGGTGAAAAATTGAATAAAATGTTGCTATATACAAAAACTAAAAAGTGTCTAGAAGCAACACTTGTACATTATTTTGAACCTAATGAAAAACTAGAAGAATGTGAACAATGTAGTAATTGTGTTAGAGAAAATAAAACATATGACATGACGAACGAAGCGAAGATGATAGTGAGTTGTATTGCACGTATGAAACAGCAAGAAAGTTATAGTGTCATTATTCAAGTTTTAAGGGGCGAAGACTCTGATTACATTCGTTATTGTGATTATAATCAATTGACAACGCATGGTATTATGAAAAACTATACGACTTCTGAACTCAGTCATCTTATTGATGAATTGCGATTTAAAGGATTTTTGAATGAACACGATGAAATATTAACCTGTGATGTTTCTGTAAAGGAACTGCTTAATAACCAAATTTCGATATATACAACACCATTTAAACGCAAATCAAAAGAAAAGGTTAATATCAACACTGTAGAAGGTGTGGACCGTGCTTTATTCGATGAATTAGTTGCTGTACGTAAACAATTAAGTGAAAAATTAACTATTCCACCAGTAAGCATTTTCTCAGATTTCACTTTGGAAGAATTTGCAAAGAGAAAACCAGAATCAAAACAAGATATGATATTAATTGATGGTGTTGGAAGTTATAAATTAAAACACTACTGTCCAATATTTTTAGAAACAATACAATCTTATAAAGCTCAAATTTAGTTGAGCAAATAATTGTTTTTAGAATATATAATCCCATATACTTAATTTTAACGGTATTGGTATTTTACATTGAAATGATTGCAAAAAATACGAAGTTAATTTGACAACGATTAATATACTATACAGGCACAAATGTAATAGTAATATTGATGAGTTTGAATTAACTTCGTATTTGTTTTATTTAACTGTGATTAAAAAGGTTAAATTGTTAGTAAATCGGTTATGTGTTAACTATGTGAATTTTTTTAAGTGATAGTAAAGGCAATGAGAAGAGTGAGGGTGACAAATTGATAGAATTTAAAAATGTTATGAAACGTTATGGGGATAAGAAAGCTGTAGATGATCTTAGCTTTAATATAAAAGAAGGTGAATTTTTTGTTTTAATCGGACCTTCAGGTTGTGGTAAAACAACGACATTAAAAATGATTAATCGTTTAATTTCATTAACAGAGGGATTCATTTATTTTAAAGGGAAACCAATTAGTGACTATCCAGTATATGAAATGCGCTGGGATATTGGTTATGTTTTACAACAAATTGCATTATTTCCGCATTTAACGATAAAAGAGAATATTGCACAAGTGCCACAAATGAAAAAATGGAAAGAAGCAGATATTGATAAACGTATAGATGAGTTATTAAATATGGTTGGTTTAGAGCCAGAACTATTTAAAGATAGAAAACCAGATGAATTATCAGGTGGACAACAACAACGTGTTGGTGTGGTACGTGCATTAGCTGCAGATCCACCAGTTATTCTGATGGACGAACCTTTCAGTGCATTAGATCCAATTAGCAGAGAAAAGCTGCAGGATGATTTAATAGCATTACAGCAAAAAATTAAAAAAACAATCGTTTTTGTAACACATGATATACAAGAAGCGATGAAGCTAGCTGATAGAATTTGTCTATTAAACAAAGGACATGTAGAGCAAATAGATACACCTGACAATATGGTTAATCATCCTAAAAGTGATTTTGTAAGACAATTTGTTGGGGATAAATCACTGAAAATAGAAAAAGACGTAAAACTATCAGAACTTATCGGTGAATTAACGATTAATGAACAGGAAGCTACCAAAGGTTATCCTATTGTTAATAGTAACGCGTCTATTAAAAGCATTTATAGTGATTTAGCTAACCACGATGCAATCATTATTAATGATGATTCGACTGCTACACAGCATGTGCTTAAACGCGAAGATATGTTTAAATATCTATCGGAGCATACAGGGGGTAGTCAAAGATGAATGAATTAATAAATACACTTTCAGATCGGAAAGGACAATTGTTAACTACCATATTTGAACATATCCAAATATCGTTTATTGCATTGCTCATTGCTGCAGTAATTGGGGTACCGCTAGGCATTTTACTCACAAAGACACGCAAGGTTTCTGAGGTTGTGATGAATATCGCAGCCGTGTTACAGACAATTCCATCATTAGCTTTGCTTGGTTTGATGATACCGCTGTTTGGTATAGGTAAGGTACCAGCAGTGATCGCATTAGTAGTTTATGCATTGTTGCCGATATTAAGAAATACATACACAGGTATCAATGAGGTAGATAGCTCGTTAATTGAAGCAGCTAAGGGTATCGGTATGAAACCAGGTCGAAGATTAACGAAAGTGGAATTGCCAATAGCCATGCCAGTAATTATGGCGGGTATTAGAACAGCAATGGTATTGATTATAGGTACTGCTACATTAGCAGCGTTAATTGGTGCAGGTGGTCTTGGTGATTTGATTCTTTTAGGTATAGATCGAAATGACACATCATTGATTATTATTGGTGCGATTCCTGCAGCTTTATTAGCAATTCTATTTGATTTAGTTTTACGTTATATGCAAAAACTATCCTATAAAAAATTGCTTATTTCTCTTGGTGCAATTATTATAATACTGTTATTAGTGATTATTGGACCAATGTTTGCTCAAAAAGGAGATAAAATTACATTAGCAGGTAAACTTGGGTCAGAACCATCTGTAATTACTAATATGTATAAAATTTTAATTGAAGAAGAAACAGATGATACAGTAGAAGTGAAAGATGGCATGGGGAAAACTTCATTCCTATTTAATGCCTTGAAATCTGACGATATAGATGGCTACCTTGAGTTTACGGGTACTGTACTTGGAGAGTTAACAAAAGAAGATTTGAAGTCTAAACAAGAAAATAAAGTATATCAACAAGCAAAATCAAGTTTAGAAGATAAATACGATATGACTATGTTAAAGCCAATGCAATATAATAATACTTATTCATTAGCGGTGAAAAAAGATTTTGCGAAAAAGCATAATATTAAAACGATAGGTGACTTAAACAAAGTGAGCGATCAAATTAAACCAGGTTTCACATTAGAGTTTAATGATCGTGAGGATGGTTACCCAGCTGTTAAAAAAGCATATGATTTAGATTTCGGTGACGTGAAGACGATGGAGCCGAAATTAAGATATCAAGCAGTTGAAAGCGGAGATATTAATTTAATCGACGCATATTCAACAGATGCTGAATTAAAACAATATGATATGGTTGTATTAGAAGATGATAAAAAAGTATTCCCTCCATATCAAGGCGCTCCTATGTTTAAAACATCGTATTTAAAAGATCATCCTGAAATTAAAGCACCGCTTAATAAATTAGCAGGTAAGATTTCTGATGAAGATATGCAAGAAATGAATTATGAAGTTACAGTAAAAAAAGAAGATCCATATGAGGTAGCAAAAAACTATCTAGAGAAACATCATTTAATTGATTAATTCATAAGACAATACGAGTTTAACAATGCATTTTACTACGGACAAAAATGCATTAAGTTGAACTCGTATTTATATTTGATTAAATTCTAGCTTTAAAAATTTAAGTTACATTGATTTTCAATGGAAATAAGGTATATAATGGTTACTAAGTTTTGAAATTTCTGTAAATTTAAGGAGGCCCGAATCAACAATGAAAAAACAAATAGAGCAATTATCAGCATATCAACCAGGTTTATCACCAAGAGCACTAAAAGAACAATACGGGATTGAGGGTGAACTTTATAAATTAGCTTCTAATGAAAATTTATATGGACCGTCACCTAAAGTGAAAGACGCAATCACACAGCATTTAGATGAATTGCAATTTTATCCTGAAACGGGTTCTCCGTTAATTAAAGAAGCGATAAGTAAACATTTGAATGTTGACCCAGCACGTATTTTATTTGGTGCAGGATTAGATGAAGTGATATTAATGATTTCACGTGCTGTTTTAACCAAAGGAGATAAAATTGTTACAAGTGAAATGACTTTTGGTCAGTATTATCATAATGCCATAGTTGAAGCAGCAGATGTTGTACAAGTACCACTAAAAGATGGTGGATTTGATTTAGAAGGCATACTTTCTGAAGTTGATGACTACACTAAACTTGTATGGTTGTGTAACCCTAATAATCCTACCGGCACATACTTTACTCATGAAGACTTGCAACGATTCTTATCACGTGTACCTCAAGATATACCGGTAATTATAGATGAAGCTTATGTTGAATTCGCGACAGCTGAAGACTTTCCGAATTCATTAGCTTTACAAGAACAATTTCCAAATGCTTTCTTACTGAGAACATTTTCTAAAGCATATGGATTAGCCGGCATGCGTATTGGATATGTGATTGCTGCTCAAGAAGCGATTGAAAAATGGAATATTATACGACCACCATTTAATGTAGGGCGATTATCAGAACACGCTGCACTTGCTGCGTTAGAAGATCAAGATTATTTAGATTCTATTCGTGAAAAAAATGCACAAGAAAGAGCAAAATTCTTTGATTCAGTTAGTAGTCATAAATTAAATCCAAGCCAAACGAACTTTATTTTTGTGAACACGTCGCGACCTCACGAATTATATGAAGCATTGTTAAAACAAGGGTGCATTACAAGAGAATTTCCGAATGGTGTCAGAATTACGATTGGTTTCCCTGAGCAAAATGATAAAATGATCGAAGTATTAAATAACTTTGATTTATAAAAAGCAGTATTTATAACGTTCAATAAATTAAAATGTATAAAGCTTAAACTATATAATGAAAATAATTAATTTATATAGTATATTATGATATGCTCATATACAATTTTGGTTTCATTGAACGTTTTTTGCTATACTAATAGTGATAAACAAGATCATGTTCTAAGATGACCAATGTAATAATGCGTTATCATTGTTAATGAACAAGAACTTAAAAGGGAGTAGAGTACGAGATGACTAGAAAATCAATTGCTATTGATATGGATGAAGTACTTGCTGATACAGTAGGTGCATTGATTGAAGATGTGAATAAACGTACAGATTTAGGAATAACATATGATATGTTGGATGGTAAAAAATTACGTCATGCTATGCCTGAACATGATGGGTTATTGCATGAAATTTTACGCGAACCAGGTTTTTTCAAAAAATTAAAAGTGATGGCACATTCACAAGAAGTTGTGAAAAAACTAACTGAGTATTATGATGTCTATATTGCTACTGCTGCAATGGACGTTCCTACATCGTTTCATGATAAATATGCATGGTTAAGAGAGTATTTTCCGTTTTTAGACCCACAGCATTTTGTTTTTTGTGGTCGTAAAGATATCGTAAACGCGGACTATCTCATAGATGACAACCCTCGTCAGTTAGCTATATTTACTGGTAAACCAATTATGTATACAGCATCACATAATGTTAACGATGATCGTTTTACACGTGTGAATGATTGGTATGATGTTGAAAAATATTTCTTAGGTGATCGTGATTACGATATATAATACAAATGACATGAATATGTTTTCGGTGTTTAAATATGAAATTTAATGATGTTTTACTTAAAATGTGTGGACATTTGAATATGTCATGAGGGAAAGATTATGGGCTATCTATATTTCAAGTAAGTAAACACGTCCTAACACTATATCAAAAGGACTAATCCATATTTGCGTGGATTAGTCCTTTTTATTCATCATTTTATATATAGTGTATTTATTCATATTCAGTATCGGGTGTGTCTTCAGGTAACGTTAAAATTTGAATTGCTTTTGGTATAACTTCGATATGGATGGGTGTTTTTAATGCAATTTCACCATCGATATCTACTTTCATTTCAGGCTTAGTCTCTATTTTGATATCTTTGGCTAATAAATGCTGAATACCTTCTGTCATGTGGTTCCAGTTCATGCTGTCTCTTTGTTTAAATATATCACTCAGTACACTTGAACTGTGTTCTTTGAAGATAAATAAATTCAGATAACCATCACTAGGCGAAAGGTCTGTTAAAGGTATGCGACTGCCTCCTATAAATGACCCATTAGCAACAACAAGCATGGCAGTATTACCATCAATGACTTTACCATCAACGGTTAATTGATAATCAAAGTGCTCTGGATTAAGTAAAGTTTTAACAGTAGACCCTACGTAGCTCAATTTCCCAAAAATGTCTTTATTGCCATTTTGAACATTTTCTGCATTTTGAACAATGAGACCCAATCCAGCAAAGTTTAGTGCATACTGATCATTTATTTTCATAACATCATAAGATTGTAACTCTGATTGAATAAGTTGTTGACTGGCTATTTTATGACGTGGACTTAGGTTTAATGTTTTAACGAAATCATTAAACGTACCACCTGGAATAATACCAATAGGGATATTCAATTCATGTTGCATCATGCCATTGATTAATTCGTTGACAGTACCATCTCCACCAAGGAGAAAAATGATATCTACATCGTCACTGTAACTTTGATCTTTAATCTTCTGGCAAAATCTTATGATATCACCTTCATCTTCACTTAGTTGGATTGACAGATGTTTACAAAACGTAGTTAAAGAAGCTGCTACATCTCCCAGTCCTCGATATATATCTTTAATACCACTATATTCATGATAAAATAAGACACCGTGTTTGAATTTAGTATTTTCCAATTTTCTTCACCATATTCTTTTAAATTTTGTTGCTTATTCACTTTACCCATATTTCTATAGTTATAAATATATTTTGGCGGGCGAAACATCTATTTCATTTCAAATGATTTCTTCATACTATTATACAAGGATAATTAGGTCGATGTTTACCTAAGCTTTAGCACATGGAAAAAGCCCACTAACTCAATAAATTGAGAAGAGGGCCTTTTGCATGCGCTATTTAATGCCACGCATACCTTTGATGATTTTTGGTACAAATGCTAAAACAATTAAACTAACTACAACTGCAATACTACCTAAAAATAGGAAGTAGTTTTTGTGTCCAAGAGGTTCGATTAGTTTTACTAATGTACCATTTATAGCCTGTGCACAGGCATTAGTTAACAGCCATAAACTCATCATTTGTGTATTGAAAGCTTTTGGAGCAAGTTTAACTGCTGCACTGTTACCTGTAGGCGATAAACAAAGTTCACCGATTACACAGATGATATAAGATAAAATAACCCAGTTGACACTAATATCAGTACCACCAGCTGAATGACCGATAAAACCAATCATTATGTAAGAAGCACCTGCTAATATTGCCCCTAGAACAAATTTTGTGGCTATACTTGGTTGGCGTCGAGCCATTTTTGCCCAAATCAGTGAAACTACTGGTGCTAGTAATACAATAAATAATGGATTGATCGACTGGAAGAGCGTAGGACCGAAATCTGCTTTCCATCCAAATAGATTTAATTTCATATCACTGCTTTCAAACGCAAAGAGGTTAAGTACATTGGCACCCTGTTCTTGAATAGACCAGAATATTACACCGAGTATAAATAGTGGTATAAACGCTATTACTCTTGAGCGTTCATCGTCTGTGATTTCTTTACTTCGAATCATAATTGTGAAATATATGATAGGTAATGCCACACCTAGTATGAGTACCGTTGTACTAACTAAGTTAAATGATAATGTACCTGTTAAGCCGGTAATTAATAATACCGCTGCAATGATTACGATGATTGCAGCAAATAAAATGCTATATTTCTTTTTCTCGCTTTTATTTAATGGGTTTGTTGGTTTTGAACCAATTTGCCCTAAATTTCTTTTATTGAAAAATATATACCATACGAGTCCAAGTGCCATACCAATCGCAGCGATTAAGAAACCACCGTGGAAGTTACCTGTATGTACAAAGCGATCTAAAATAATTGGTGAAATTAATCCACCTAAGTTAACAGACATATAGAATATAACAAAACCAGCATCTATACGTGTATCTCTATCAGGGTATAATCTACCGACAATATTTGAAATGCTTGGCTTCATTAAACCAGAACCTACTATAATAAAGAACATAGAAATAAATAGTCCTATAATATCTAAAGGTAAACTTAAGAAGATATGTCCAATAATGATCAACACGCCACCGTAAAATGTTGCTGCGCGTGTCCCTGTAATTCTATCGGAAATCCATCCACCCAGTACAGATGTCATGTATATCAGTGCACCGTATACTGCCATAATAGACTGTGCAGTGCCTTTATCCATGCCGAGTCCGCCATCTTTAATAGCGAAATACATGTAGAAAATCAGCAGGGCACGCATACCGTAGTAGCTGAACCTCTCCCAAAATTCAACAAAGAATAATACGCCTAGCCCCTTAGGATGTCCAAAAAATCCTTTTTGTGGAATAGATTGAACCGCTTGTTCATGGGCTTTATCTTGATTTTGCATAAAAACATTTCCCATCCTTTCATACTCCCTATAAGAATGTATAAAAATGATTTTACGCTTAATTAAATTAAATTTCAATAATATTCTCAAAACAACAATATTCAAAATATTCTGATTTATTACCACTGTATATAAACATAAATTTTTATTTAGTTATATTTAAATTGTCGACGGTGTATTTTTACAAAAAAATAAACAATATAGAAATCTTTGAAATCCGATCTCTATATTGCTTATTAAAAAATATTATTGTTTAAGTGATTAATATATACCTTTCATTGCACGTTTTACTTTTGGTGAAATAATCAATAATATAACTCCGATAACAACTGCAACTAATCCTGAATACATAAAGTAATCACTTTGATCCATTTTTGTGTATACAACAACAAGTTGAGCATTAAGTCCCTGTGCTGTTGCGTTACTTAACATCCACAAGCTCATCATACGCGCCGTGAATGTGACTGGTGCTAGTTTTGTAGTAGTAGATAAACCGACTGGAGAAATACAAAGTTCACCGATAGTAATTAATAAGAAACTGAGTACAAGCCATAATGGGTTTATTAAGTCATTGCCTGTAGCCAATGGAATAATCATGACTAGATAAGAGAACCCAGCGATAATAGCACCATAAGCAAATTTATGCACCGTAGGCGGATTCTTTTTACCTAATTTAACCCATAGCGTTGCAAAGACTGGCGCTAAGAGAATGATAAACAATGGATTTAAAGATTGTGCCCATGAGGCAGGAATTGAAAAATCAATTAATCCGTTCGTTAATACAGACATTTCTAGTTGTGTCTTTTTATCTGCAAATGTTGCGAGAATCGTTGACCCTTGTTCTTGTATCATCCAAAAAGCAACAGATGTAATATACAAGGGTATGTAACTATATACACGTGAACGTTCATCTTTCGTAACGTCTTTATGTAAAATCATATTAATAAACAAGTAGATTGGTAATACGATACCTAAAATGGTAATTAAAAAGCTGAAGTTTTCTAAGCTTAAGGCATTATTTAAATGTAGAATTAATAAATATGCTAAAAATAATACAATAATACCTGAACTAAATAACACGAACTTTTTGATTTCTGGTTTAGTTAAAGGATTCGGCACGTTACGACCAGCCAAACCTAAATTCACCTTACGTTTTAGTGCATATACTACTAAGCCACAGAACATGCCGATAGCAGCTACTAAGAAACCTGCATGGAAACTTACTCTAGTTTGTAAATAACCTGTAAGTAATGGCGCAAACAAACTACCAAAATTAATCCCCATATAGAATAAAGTAAATGCAGCATCTCGTCTTACATCATTACGATCATACAGTTCACCAACAGTTGATGAAATATTTGGTTTTAATAGACCAGTACCTGCAATGATGACTGCGAGCGCAACCATTACTAATGTTAAATTATTAGGTAATGACAATAAAATATGCCCGATCATGATTAGGAATCCACCGTAGAAGACAGCGCTTTGTGTCCCGGTTATCCGATCTGCAATCCATGCCCCAATAACACCTGACATATAAATTAAAGTTCCGTAAATTGCGACAATTTGCATTGCCACGGCTTGGCTTAAACCAAAACCACCCTCAGCCACACTATAATAAAGATAAAATATTAGTATCGCTTTCATACCATAATAACTGAATCTCTCCCAAAATTCAGTGAAAAACAGTGTTCCTAGTCCTTTTGGATGTCCGAAGAACCCCTTTCTCGGAGTACTTTTCATAATTTCCTCGTGCGTGTAACTTATCTGTTTCATAATTTCCCTCCCCTAAATGGTTGGATTTATTTTATAATGTTTTCACATAAATAACAAGTGTATATATCAATAGTACAAAATTATATAAGTAAGCGTTTTAATATCTAAGTGAAATAAATAAAAAAATAATCCACACGAATTATTTTTAGTTCGTGTGGATTATTCATAGTAGGAATGAATTAAAGATTATCTATTTTTTCTGGATAGAGGTCATGATTCATTAAACGATGTTCAGCCATTTTTTCATATTTACTGTCAGGGCGGCCATAATTTGTATAAGGGTCTATAGATATACCACCACGAGGCGTGAATTTGCCCCAAACTTCTATATAATGTGGGTCCATTAAGTCGATGAGATCATTCATAATAATATTCATACAGTCCTCATGAAAGTCGCCATGATTTCTAAAGCTAAATAAATATAGTTTTAATGATTTAGATTCGAGCATTTTAATATTTGGGATATAAGAAATATAAATTGTAGCAAAATCAGGTTGACCTGTAATAGGGCATAAAGATGTGAACTCAGGGCAATTAAATTTAACAAAATAATCACGGCCTGGATGTTTATTATCAAATGATTCTAATACATCTGGTCGATAATCAAAATCATACTTATTGTTTTGGTTTCCTAGTAAAGTAATGTCATTTAAATCTTCTTGTTTACGTCCTTCAGACATTGTAATTGCTCCTTTAATATTTAGATTTTTGTTCCTTTTTCTGAATTGTTAGCGGTTGGCGTCTGGCTTTTTCAAACATATAATAACTTGCACCAATGATAATGATGTAACCTAAAATGGCATAGAAATCTGGTGATTCGCCAAATAAAATAAAACCAAATAACGCAGTGAAAATAATAGATGCGTACGTAAATATTGAAATATCTTTAGCTGGTGCAAAACTATATGCTAAAGTAATACCTATTTGACCAGCAGCTGCAGCTAAGCCAGCACCGATTAAATAAACAACTTGCATGACAGACATTGGTTCGAATGTAAAAATCGTAAATGGAATGAGAACTATTATAGAAAAGAAAGAAAAATAAAAAACAATCGTATAAGGTGCTTCTCTACTACTTAATGCTCTAACACAAGTGTAGGCACTTGCCGCGAAGATACCTGATAACAATCCACCAATCGCTGGTATCATTGATGAGGAAAACTCAGGTTTTACAACGAACAACATACCAAAAATGGCTACAATCATAGCAACAAATTGATAGTTGCGTACTCTTTCATTTAAGAAAATTAAACTAAGTAGTATCGTCCAAAAGGGATTCAATTTCATTAATGTGTCTGCATCACTGAGTATCATATGGTCGATGGCATATATATTTAATAATACGCCAATCAAACCAAGTGCAGAACGAGATATTAATAAAGGCTGACTACTTAATTTACCAAAAAGTGGTTGCTTATATTTAAATATAAAATACAAAGGTATAAACATCGCTACTAGGTTTCTTGCCAATGATTTTTGAAAGACAGGGAGATCTCCAGCTAATCTAAAAAAGACAGACATAAAGCTAAAGCCAACTGCAGAAATTAGAATAGCAATAATACCTTTTATTTTTGGATTCACATACATCGCCTCAATTTTAAAATTTTAACGTATCTATATTAGCATAGTTAATTAGAAAATGTATATATGCTTGAAATTAAAGTAGAAATATATTAAGATAATATACGAACAAACGTTCTGTTTAGGAGCATATAATCGAGAAAATTTAAAAGTAATTTAGAATAGTAATTAGTTCGAAAATATAATATATGAAGCGCAATATATATGAGGGTAGATTAAGTAATGCAGGTATATCAAGGCTTAAAAGAAAATTAAAAAAAGCAAGCATTGAGACTCTAAAAATGACAAAAATATTTTTTAAATTTTTAAAATTGATTTTAAAGTTGAATTGGTGCCATTTTCATACTGTTTTCATCGTTTTGTCATAAATTAAAGACTTTTAATAAGGCGATGAGTTATGTATAATGAAACACATAATATAGTATTTCTGACCAGGACAAAACACAATATATTGTGTTTTGATACGTGGTCAATTTATTTATAATAAATCAAATTTTAAGTAAAATCACACAGTTTTAGGCTTTGAATAATGACAAATAAGGCATTAATACTTAAATGTTGAGTTTTTACATACCTACTTATAGATTTACAAGTTACTATATATAGTGGTTACTTCAATCATTTAAAACACATTCAAATAATAACACCTCGAAAGCCTTACATTTTTTGATTTTCCAACTTACGTATATCTATTAGAAAGAAGGTGATCCAATGAAAGTGGTATATTTTTCGTTTTCCGGCAATGTGCGCAGATTTATAAAAAAAACCGAACTGACAAATGTTATGGAAATCACGCAAAATAATTGTTCAGAGAGAATAGAGGAGCCATTCGTTTTGGTCACTGGAACAATAGGATTTGGTGAGGTACCCCAACCAGTTCAAGCGTTTTTAGATGTGAATGATGATTTGTTAAAAGCTGTTGCAGCGAGCGGAAATCGTAACTGGGGACAAAATTTCGCAAAAGCTGGACGATCAATTTCGGAACGATATCAAGTTCCACTATTATTGAAGTTTGAAGTACAGGGCACTGCAGACGATATAAATGAATTTAAAGATAAGGTGGGAAATTTCAATGAAGATTATGGACGAGAAGAAATACAATCATATTGAATTAAATAATGAGGTTACAAAACGAAAAGATAATGGTTTCTTTAATTTGGAAAAAGACCAAGAAGCGCTAGCAGTTTATTTAGAAGAGATTCAAGATAAGACAATCTATTTTGATACTGAAATTGAACGTTTACGCTATCTTGTAGATAACGATTTTTATTTTGATGTTTTTGAAAAATATTCAGAAGCGGATTTACAAGAAATTACAGATTATGCTAAAAGTATAGACTTTCGTTTTGCCAGTTATATGTCAGCTAGTAAATTCTTTAAAGATTATGCGCTAAAGACAAATGATAAAACACAATTCTTAGAAGATTATAAGCAACATGTTGTGATTGTTGCACTTTATTTAGCAAATGGTCATAAACCGACAGCTAGACAACTTATTTCAGCTATGATTGAACAACGTTACCAACCAGCAACGCCAACGTTTTTAAATGCAGGACGTGCGCGTCGTGGTGAGCTCGTGTCATGTTTCTTATTAGAAGTAGACGACAGTTTGAATTCAATCAATTTTATAGATTCTACAGCGAAACAGTTAAGTAAAATTGGTGGCGGTGTTGCTATTAACCTATCTAAATTGCGTGCAAGAGGAGAAGCGATTAAAGGCATTAAAGGTGTAGCAAAAGGCGTATTACCTGTTGCTAAATCTCTTGAAGGCGGATTTAGCTATGCAGACCAATTAGGACAACGTCCTGGTGCTGGTGCGGTGTACTTAAATATTTTCCATTACGATGTAGAAGAATTTTTAGATACAAAGAAAGTTAACGCAGATGAAGATTTACGTTTATCTACCATTTCTACTGGATTAATTGTACCTTCAAAATTCTTTGAATTGGCGAAAGAGGGTAAAGACTTTTATATGTTTGCACCACATACAGTTTATAATGAATATGGTGTAACGTTAGATGATATTAATTTAGATGAATACTATGAAAGTTTAGTAGCCAATCCAAATGTTGATAAAAAGAAAAAAGACGCTCGTGAAATGCTAAATATGATTGCTCAAACACAACTACAATCTGGTTATCCTTATCTAATGTTTAAAGATAATGCGAATAAAGTACATCCTAACTCTAATATTGGTCAAATTAAAATGAGTAACTTATGTACAGAAATCTTCCAATTACAAGAAACGTCTATTATTAATGACTACGGTACAGAAGACGAAATCAAGCGCGATATATCTTGTAACTTAGGATCTTTAAATATTGTTAATGTTATGGAATCAGGAAAATTCAAAGATTCAGTGCATACAGGTATGGATGCATTGACAGTGGTTAGTGATGAAGCAAATATTCAAAATGCCCCAGGTGTTAGAAAAGCTAATAGTGAGTTACATTCAGTTGGATTAGGCGTTATGAATTTACATGGTTATCTTGCTAAAAATAAAATTGGTTATGAATCTGAAGAAGCAAAAGATTTTGCTAACATATTCTTCATGATGATGAACTACTATTCAATTGAAAGATCCATGGAAATTGCAAAAGATAGACAAGAAACATTTAAAGACTTTGATAAGTCAGATTATGCCAATGGTAAATATTTTGAGTTTTACACTTCGCAAACATTTGCACCAAAATATGAAAAAGTACGTAAATTATTTGAAGGCTTAGAAATTCCTACACCTGAAGATTGGAAAGCATTACAAAAAGAAGTTGAAACTCACGGTTTATTCCATGCATATCGTTTAGCGATCGCACCAACACAAAGTATTTCTTATGTACAAAATGCGACAAGTTCAGTTATGCCGATAGTTGATCAAATTGAACGTCGTACTTATGGTAATGCAGAAACATTTTACCCAATGCCTTTCTTATCACCTGAAACAATGTGGTACTACAAATCTGCATTTAATACTGATCAAATGAAATTAATTGATTTAATAGCTACGATTCAAACACATGTGGACCAAGGTATTTCTACAATTCTTTATGTAAATTCAGAGATATCAACACGTGAATTATCTAGATTATATGTTTATGCACATCATAAAGGATTGAAATCTTTATATTACACTAGAAATAAATTATTAAGTGTTGAAGAATGTACAAGCTGTGCAATATAAAACGAAACTTTTTAATTAATGAAAAAGATATATGAATCTTGAAATAACGCATATGTTTTAAATGCAAAAAGGTGAGGCATTAAGTGAATGTCATTTAAATCAAAGTGTATCGACATTATAGAAATATAGTCACTTATGCAAAGGGATAGAAAATCTAAAAATATATTTAGATTTCTGTCCCACTTTCTGTGTTTTATAAATTAAACAAATATTTACTAGATAGGGGAATTATCTAAATGAAAGCAGTCAATTGGAATACTCAAGAAGATATGACAAATATGTTTTGGCGACAAAATATTTCGCAAATGTGGGTAGAAACTGAATTTAAAGTTTCAAAAGATATTGCAAGTTGGAAAACATTATCTGATGAAGAAAAAAATGCATTTAAAAAGGCATTGGCAGGTTTAACTGGTTTGGATACACACCAAGCAGATGATGGTATGCCATTAATTATGTTACATACAACAGATTTACGTAAAAAAGCGGTATATTCCTTTATGGCGATGATGGAACAAATTCATGCTAAAAGTTATTCTCACATCTTTACAACATTATTACCATCTAGCGAAACAAACTATTTATTAGATAAATGGGTCCTAGAAGAACCACATTTGAAATTTAAATCGGATAAAATTGTAAATAATTATCATAAATTATGGGGTAAAGAAGCATCTATTTATGATCAATATATTGCACGTGTATCAAGTGTTTTTCTAGAAACATTTTTATTCTATTCTGGTTTCTATTATCCTTTATATTTAGCTGGACAAGGTAAAATGACGACTTCAGGAGAAATTATTCGTAAAATTTTATTAGATGAATCTATTCATGGTGTATTTACTGGTATGGACGCACAAAGTTTACGCAATGAATTGTCTGAAAGTGAAAAACAGCAAGCAGACCAAGAAATGTATAAATTATTAGATGAACTATATAAAAACGAAGTTTCTTATACACAATCTTTATATGATGATATCGGTTTAACTGAAGATGTGCTTAACTATGTAAGATATAATGGTAACAAAGCACTATCAAACCTTGGATTTGACCCGTACTTTGAAGAAAGAGAATTTAATCCAATCATCGAAAATGCATTAGACACATCTACAAAAAACCATGATTTCTTCTCTGTTAAAGGCGATGGTTATACTTTAGCGCTAAATGTTGAAGCATTACAAGATGAAGATTTTATTTTTGAAGACTAAATTACAACTGTTTAACTATCATAATGTAAAAGTTGTTGATAGCAGATGTATGAAATATAAGTAAATTTTAAGCACCAACAAACGTCAATTTCTATTGGAATTATATAGAGATTGACGTTTTTTATTTATTAAAGTTTTGTTCGTTGCACTAATATTTTACACATTTTGTGCCAATACAATTAATTTAAGCACGTGCTTAAATTTATTTAGTATTTGCATTAGTTAGCCAACTGAAATGTCAAAAATTTTTATAAATACATAAATTCAAAAGAATACATTTGACTAAAAGGTTTTGTTTTTATTTTGAAAATTTTGACATAAATAGAGAATTGTTTTGATAATCTCTGTTATAGCTATTGAATTTACATGCAAAGATGATAAAATTTAACTTATAGGTATTGATAATGATTATCACATTCAATAAAACATGACGTTTATGAAAGGATTAATTACTCACTATGAAATTTTTACTCAATGGTGTTGTCTTAGCTATTATTTTATTCTTTTTAACTATCCTTTCTTTATTTATAGGCGTTAGCAAAGTATCAATTACTGATATTTTTCATTTAACGCATGAACAATTAAATATCATCGTGTCTAGTAGGATACCCAGAACAATAAGTATATTAATATCTGGAAGTACTTTAGCACTTTCTGGACTAATTATGCAGCAGATGATGCAAAATAAATTTGTGAGCCCAACGACAGCAGGGACTATGGAATGGGCAAAGTTAGGTATTTTAATATCAATGATATTTTTTCCGCAAGAAAACATTATTATTAAATTAATATTTGCGGTGATATTAAGTATTGGTGGCACATTTTTATTTGTTAAATTAGTTCAATACATACGATTCACTGATGTTATTTTTATTCCGCTTTTAGGTATTATGCTTGGTGGTATTGTGTCTAGCTTAGCAACTTTTCTTGCTCTAAGAACCAATACTGTACAAAGTGTAGGCAACTGGCTCAATGGAAACTTTGCCGTCATTACGAGCGGTAGATATGAAATATTATACTTAAGCATTCCTTTATTGATACTTACATATATATTTGCCAATCATTTCACGATTGCAGGGATGGGGAAAGATTTTAGTAATAACTTAGGCGTCAACTATGAAAAAATAATAAATATTGGTTTATTTATAACTGCAACTATAACAGCACTTGTAGTTGTTACAGTAGGAACGCTGCCATTTTTAGGTCTAATTGTTCCGAATATTGTGTCAATATTCAGAGGTGACCACTTAAAGCAAGCATTACCTCACACAGCAATGTTAGGGGCGGTATTTGTTATGTTTTCTGACATAATTGGTAGGATTATTGTCTATCCATATGAAATAAATATTGGTTTAACAATTGGTGTCTTTGGCACGATTATTTTCTTGATCTTATTGATGAAAGGAAGACACAATTATGCAAATTAGTGCTAAATCAAAGTTAATGATATTAATTGCTGTCACTTTAATTGCTGCTTTAATATATCTTTTCATCGGTATTGATTTTGAAATTTTTAGATACCAGTTTATCAGTCGTTTTCGAAAGCTTGTGCTCATGATATTGGTAGGTGGAGCAATTGCAGCTTCAGTAGTCATCTTTCAAGCAATTACAACGAATCGTTTATTGACTCCATCAATTATGGGACTTGATGCTGTATATATGTTTGTGAAAGTATTGCTAGTATTTGTGTTTGGCGTACAGTCTGCATTTGTAACTAATATATATTTAAGTTTTGCTACTTCGCTGTTGGTTATGATTGTATTTTCATTATTATTATTTCAAGGTATCTTTAGAATTGGCGATGTGTCGATATATTTAATTTTACTCATTGGTGTTATATTAGGTACTTTCTTTAGAAGTATAACTGGATTTTTAGAACTGATTATTAATCCTGAAGATTTTTTAGCAGTTCAGAGTTCAATGTTTGCCAATTTTGATGCTTCCAATAGTAAATTGGTAATGTTGTGCGGCATTATATTAATTATTTTAATCATTATTACAGTGATTGCGATACCATATTTAGATGTGCTTTTATTAGGAAAAGACCAAGCAATTAATTTAGGTTTGTCCTATAAAATGATTACAAGATTATTGCTCATACTTGTTGCGATATTAGTATCTGTCTCTACTTCATTGGTAGGTCCGATTACATTTTTAGGATTGTTAACAGTTAATCTAGCGCATGAATTGATGAAAACCTATGAACATAAATATATATTACCCGCAACAATCTGTTTAAGTTGGTTGAGTTTATTTATTGCACAAGGTGTAGTAGAAAATTTATTTGAAGCGACGACGCAAGTAAGTATCATTATTGACTTAGTAGGTGGAACGTACTTTATCTATCTATTAATTAAAAGGAGACATGCGAATTGATACGTGTTCAAGGATTAAATAAAACCATTCAAGATAAAACGATTTTAAATGACATTAATGTAGATATAAGTAAAGGGCGTTTAACTTCAATGATAGGACCAAATGGTGCAGGTAAGAGTACTTTACTTTCAGCAATTACACGACTGATCGATTTTGATAAAGGGACAATTGAGATTGAAGGGAAAGCTATTTCTGAATTTAAGAGTAATGAATTGTCTAAAAAATTATCAATTTTGAAACAGGCTAATCATACTGAGTTAAATATTACTGTTGAGCAACTCGTAAATTTTGGAAGATTCCCATATTCAAAAGGCCGTTTAAATGAAGCAGATCGGGCGCAAGTTGAGTATGCACTTGAGTTATTGAATCTTAAAGAAATAAGACATCGTTACCTAAAAACACTATCAGGTGGCCAACGACAACGTGCATATGTAGCTATGACGATAGCGCAGGACACAGAGTATATATTGCTGGATGAGCCATTAAATAATTTAGATATGAAACATTCAGTTCAAATCATGAAAACGTTACGTCAACTCGCAAAATCACTCAATAAAACAATTGTTGTTGTGATTCATGATATTAATTTTGCTTCGTGTTATTCGGATGACATCATTGCATTGAAAGATGGAGAAATGGTCAAAGCCAGTACTAAAGATGAAGTTATACAAGAAAATACGCTCAAAACATTGTACGATATGGACGTTAAAATTGAAGAAATTCGCGGACAACGCATTTGTGTATATTTTGATGAAGAAACAGCAGATTATGAATTATCTATATTACAATCCGTTTAAAATGGAATGATTTATATTGAAGGGAGTGATGCAGCTGCAACGTTGCTCATTTTAAACGGCATATTGAAATGGTGATTAACTTTAGTATTCCAGGAGGATTAAACATATGAAGAAATTTGCTTTGTTTATGGTAATAGGTTTAATGTTTTTATTAGTAGCATGTAGTAATGGTGGCTCAGACGATAAAAAGTCATCGGATACAAAATCAGATAGCAATGAATCAAATAAAACAGTTAAGATAGAAAATGATTATAAAGCTAATGGAGAAAAACGTGATGGAAGCGATGCTAAATCTGTAAAAGAGACAGTTGAGGTTCCAGTAAATCCTAAAAACGCAGTTGTGTTTGATTATGGTGCATTAGATACATTAAAAGAATTAGGACTTGAAGATAAAGTTAAAGCAGTTCCTAAAGGTGAAGATGCTAAATCATTACCAGATTTTTTAAGTGAATTTAAAAATGATAAGTATTTAAATACTGGTAGTTTAAAAGAAGTTAATTTTGACAAGGTTGCAGAAGCAAAACCAGAAGTGATATTCATATCTGGACGTACAGCAAACCAAAAAAACTTAGATGAATTTAAAAAAGCTGCACCAGATGCTAAAGTTGTTTACATAGGTGTAGATAATAAAGATGAAGTTAAGTCGCTTAAAGCAAATGCTGAAAAAATAGGTAAAATTTATCAAAAAGAAGACAAAGTTAAGTCTCTTAATAAAAAATTAGAAGATAAAATAGCAAGTATGAAAGAAAAAACAAAAGATTTAAAAGACCAAAAAGCGTTATATTTGTTAGTAAATGAAGGTGAATTATCAACATTTGGTCCTGGAGAACGTTTCGGTTCTATGATTTTTAATACAATGGGCTTTACACCAGCAGATAAAGAAATTAAAGAAAGTAATCATGGCCAAAATGTTACAAATGAATATGTTGCAGAAAAAAATCCTAGCATTATTTTTGCGATGGACCGAGGTCAAGCTGTAGCAGGTAAATCTACTGCTAAAAAAGCATTGAGTAATGATGTCATCAAAGATGTTGATGCGATTAAGCATGATAAAGTATATGAATTAGATCCAAAACTTTGGTACTTCTCAAGTGGTTCGACAACAACTGCGATTAAACAAATTGAAGAAGTCGAAAAAGCAATAGATAAAAAATAATAATAGACATGAGTGGGGATTGTCTTAATAATGCATACTCAAAGCAGTGAAAATCACTTTAATCGTGAATTCACTGCTTTTTTGATATGGATGATGCGTTCTGCTTACAAGATGATATAAAATGTAACTGTGCTAATCTCAATTGTTTTTTGGTTGGCTCAATACTAGAATGGAATTGAGCACTTAAGTAATAAATTGATTTAAAAACTTGTATAATGAATAAAAATAGTAAAAGAAGGTGACATAAAAATGATTTTAGATAATGTAAACCCAAATGATTTATTTCCAACAGAAAAGAAAGGTCCTAGTGTACTAGGTACGATAGAGTATTCTGTACAAGGTTCTACAGAATTTGAAGGTGCATTTATTGCTACAAATGAACGTATTATTTTAAATGTAGATATGAATGGAGAATTCTATTATAGAAGTATTGGTTATGATGAAGTAGAGAAAATTACATACGAAGACGGTCGCATTCATTTCACGTTTAATATTGGGCCTATGCCGATGAAAAATATACAAAAAGGTGATACAGAAGCGTTTGTACAATTTGTAAAGGACAAAATAAACGCACAATAGGAAGATAGTGTTTGAATGAACTTGTGTATGTCATGTTTATGTTTATTTTTACAATGGTTTAAATAGATAAAAGAGCGACGTAGAAACTTGATTAGAAAATAAATTTCTGCGTCGCTCTTTTTGTTTAGCGTTAATTATATAGAAAAGTAAGTGCTGTAATGATATTTACAACGATTATTAAAATGTGCATCACAGTTTGGACACGCTTCAATCAGCATATATTCATTGATTGTCATTTCGTGTCTGCATACACCACATAAAATAGCTTTTGTATTAAATTCATCAGCATCCCATCTTTGTATTGAATGAGAGGTGTCCTCATTATGACATTTATAACATGGATAGTATTTATTACAGCATTTGAATTTAATTGCTATTACATCTAATGGTGTGTGGTAGTGTGTACAACGTGTTTCATTATCTACAGTTGCACCGTATACTTTCGGCATCTTATAACACTCCTAACGTTCAATAGGATGTTCACCAATTATTCTAACTTCTGGATGAAGTTCAACATCAAATTTTGCTTTAACCGTTTTTTGCACGTGATGGATTAAATCTTCGTAGTCAGTTGCAGTACCTTTATCAACGTTTACCATAAAACCTGCATGTTTCTTAGATACTTCTACGCCACCTATACGATAGCCTTGTAGGTTTGAATCTTGTATTAATTTACCAGCAAAATGTCCTGGTGGTCTTTGGAAGACGCTACCACAAGATGGGTATTCTAAAGGTTGTTTCGTTTCTCTTCTATCAGTCAAATCATCCATTTTCTCTTGGATATCTTGTAAATTGCCAGGCGCTAATGTAAATGCAGCTTCTAATACAACTAAGTGTTCTTTTTGGACGATACTATTACGATAATCTAACTCCAGTTCTTTGTTTGTCAGTGTGATTAGATCTCCCTTTTCATTAACACATAGTGCATAATCAATACAATCTTTGACTTCACCACCATAAGCACCTGCATTCATAAATACAGCGCCACCAATTGAACCTGGGATACCACAGGCAAATTCTAATCCAGTAAGCGCATTATCACGTGCAGTACGTGACACATCAATAATTGCAGCACCGCTTCCTGAGATGATTGCATCATCAGAAACATCAATATAATTTAACTGAAGTAAACTGATAACGATTCCTCTGATGCCACCTTCACGGATGATGATGTTTGAACCATTACCTAGATATGTGACGGGTATATCATTTGTGTAGGCAAAATGGACGATAGCTTGGACATGCTCATTTTGGGTTGGAGATAAATAATAATCGGCTTGACCTCCCGTCTCAGTGTATGTATAGCGCTTTAGTGGTTCGTCAACTTTTATAATATCTTTTGGAACTATTGCTTCTAATTCTTTTAAGATGTCATCTTTATGCAATTATAGAACATCCTTTCCTGTTGAATTCATTTATATATTATACCAATGATTTAACATGTTTGCTAAATAGTATATCGTTTTATTGAAAACGATTAAGTTAATTTATTATTTTAGTGATTAAAGATTAGTTGTGTGTGTTCGATAAATCTTTATTAATTTTTCGGAGTAGTTGTTTGAAAAGTAATTGTTTTTGATTTTCATATTCACGAATTAGTACTGCATCTGTCGCTAAATTATACTTTTGCTTTCCAAAGTTGGTTGCTGGAGATGAGTTAATTGTTAAGTAATGATTTGTCTTCAGATAATCATTATAAAGTTGTGAATCTATTTGAACAATATGTAATCGAGCAATTTGTTTTAAATCAATGAGATTATTAAATTGAGCCATTACTACTTTTTTGTGATATGGATGGTGAAGTCTATAAAACCCTTCATAATTTAATCTTTTTTCATCTAAAGCAGTTATATCATGTAAATTATTGACGCCAACTAAAACATCTAAAATAGGTTCAGTAGGGTAGTTGAAGTGACTCGTTCCTCCAATATGATGTGTTGTTTTTACAGGAGTATTTAAGAGTGTCAATAATTTATGACGTAGCATCTGATATTGTTTAATAAAAGTTTGTTGTATATCTTCATTGATAAAAGGTTGAACATCCGAATGCATTGAATTAAATCACTCCTTTAAATGATCAAAATAAATTGTTAAACTGTAAATTCTGGAATAATATATCATATATTATTTTCAAGTTAAATAAGTTTCTGTATAATACGTAATGATAAGGAGTGCAGAAATGAAAAAATTAATGTGCTTTGTTTTATTAGTTTGTTTTGCCGTAGTACTTGTCGCTTGCGGACATGAAGGTGCCAACGAATTTAAAGATTTCGATAGTACATTAACTGACGTAAAGCAAAAAGAAAAGGAATTTAATAAAGTAATGGATTCTATTGATTTAGAAAACATTAATGATTTAAGTAAAACAGATATGACTGATAAAAACAAAAAAGAATTCAATCAATTGCAAAATAACTTGAATAGCAAGTTAACACCTAAACTTGAAGCATATGAGAAATCTACCAAACATCTGCCAGCAAATTCTGAGGAAACCAAGGAATTAAAATCAAAATATTTAGCATCTGTCAAAAAGAAAAAAGCTGCCATCGAGGAAGTTAAAACATTTGTAGATTTATACAATCAAGCAGTTAAAGCGAATGAAGATATTTTAGATTATACAAAACTTTTTGAAAAGAATAGATCAGAAGTAGAAGAAAACATGAAAAAAGCTAATAATGCTGGTGAAAGTGTTAAAGGCTTTAAAGAGAAATTGGAACAAAATAACAAAGATTTAAAAAATACAGCGGAAAAAGAATCCAATTCTACAAATGCTAAATCAGAGAAGCAAGTCATTGAAACTCAAATTATGCCATTAATAAAAAAACAAATTAAAGACTTGAACAAGGCAGAAATAACAGATGGCTATGTGAATGATGCGCGTAAAAACACGATTGAGATGTACTATAGCTTACAAAATTATTATGAAACAAGAGAAGAAACAATTGAAATTGGTGAAGCAATCGCTAAAATAGACATCAATAAATTACCTAAAGAAAGTGAAGATTTAAAACATTATGATAAGGATTTTAATAAACGCTATGCCGAATTAAAAGAAAAATATCAATAATAAATTAATCGGGTAAGTTATGAGATTTGTAATAAACTGTTAACAATAAAAAGGGAATTGTGTATAATTGGAAACAATGATATGTGAATATCATTGGAATTTCACACTTTTAGAGACAATGTGGTGTGTTAAATATTTTTAGAGGTGAATAGAATGGCTATAAAGCTGAGTTCGATTGACCAGTTTGAGCAAGTTTTAGAAGAAAATAAATATGTATTTGTGCTGAAGCATAGTGAAACATGTCCAATTTCAGCAAATGCTATTGATCAATTCAACAAATTTTTATATGAAAGAGATATGGATGGTTATTATTTAATCGTACAACAAGAGAGAGCTTTATCAGATTATATAGAAGAAAAAACAAATGTTAAACATGAATCGCCACAAGCATTTTATTTTGTGAAGGGACAAGCGATTTGGAATGCAAGTCACGATCATATTAATGTAAAATCTTTGGCAGGCGCTGAAGAATAAAAAATAAATATTTAATAAAGAAACGCTTGTTAAGCTTTAAGTTATATTAAAAGGTTTAACAAGCGTTTCTTATAATGTGAAAAAATGTGTTTTGACATGTATAATATAAAGTTGAATTAGTAATGCATATATGTGCATAGATGTATATTATTTATGTAACTATTGTATTTATCATCAATACGATGTTTGAACGTGATTACCAACCTTAAGTGTGATGATATTTTTACCAGCGGTTTAGTAGCATATGATTTGTGCTAATTTTAACACAAAGTGAAATGATACTTAGTTTGATTTCTGTACAGTTGAATTAAATATATCAATTAATCACAGCTATTTAAAATTTATAAGGTGTGGAAATCACGTTAACTTAAAAATAAAGCTATGAAAATTACAATGTAATATTAATATTAGAGGTGACAAAATGAAAGTATTAGTAGCAATGGATGAATTTAATGGTATTATATCTAGCTATCAAGCCAATCGGTATGTAGAAGAAGCGGTTGCTAGTCAAATAGAGAAGGCTGATATTGTTCAAGTACCGTTGTTTAATGGTCGGCATGAACTGATGGATTCTGTCTTTTTATGGCAGTCAGGTACCAAATACAGAGTGGTTGCACATGATGCAGATATGAATGAAGTAGAAGCTATTTATGGTATTACTGATAATGGTATGACAATTATTGAAGGTAATCTATTTTTAAAAGGTCAACGTCCAATTATAGAAAGAACAAGTTATGGTTTAGGTGAAATTATACTTGATGCAATAGAAAATGGTGCTGAACATTTAATTATTTCGCTAGGTGCTATTGGTAGTTTTGATGGTGGTGCTGGCATGCTTCAAGCACTCGGTGCTAAATTTTATGATGACGAGGCTCAAGAAATCGATGTTACACAAGGCAGTCGTGTTTTAAAATATATTCGTCGTATAGATGTATCTCAAGTTGATCCTAAGTTGAAAGATATTAGAATCCAACTTATGTCAGATTTTGATAGTAAATTATATGGTAAAAATAGTGAAATCATGCAAACATTTGAAACGCATCAAATTTCGCATCAAGAAGCAAGTGAGATAGATAATTTAATATGGTATTTAAGTGAGATGTTTAAAGCTGAATTAAAAATCGCACTAGGGCCTATTCAAAGAGGCGGCGCTGGTGGGGGTATAGCTGCAATGTTAAATGGTTTATATAGTGCTGAGATTATGACGAGTCATGAACTGGTAGACCAAATTACGCATTTAGAGTCATTAATTCAACAAGCAGATTTAATAATTTTTGGTGAAGGTGTGAACGAGCAAGATCAAATTTTAGAAACGACTACCGTTCGCTTAGCCGAGCTAGCTACAAAATATGACAAACCGTCAATCGCAATTTGCGCAACAGATGATAAGTTTGATTTGTTTGAATCGATGGGTGTAACAGCAATGTTTAATACATTTATAGAAATGCCTCAATCTTTTACAGATTTTAAAATGGGAATTCAAATTAGACATTATACAGTTCAAGCGATTAAGCTATTAAAAACACAGTTTGATGTTAATAAATAAAATATAAATGCAAAACCGTCAATTTCTATTGTAATTATATAGAAATTGACGGTTTTTTAAATTCTACAAAAATCAGCAGTTGTTCGAAGTTACAATTATAAGACATAAATTTAATAAAAATTATTTTTAATACACATACGTATGATAAGAAACAATACTACCATAATGTTGGCACCCAGTGGTATCGTCTGATTAACAAATACAAGTTTGAGGTTTATACGAAATATGTGTTGGACTAGCATGCACAATCCAAATTGTAAGGTACAAAAATAAAAAAAGGGAGTAGGACAGAAATCTAATCTTTGAAAAGATTTCGTTGTCCTACTCCGACAAGGATGATGAGCATTGAAAAAGTACAAAATGACCTCTATATCCGAGTCATTTCTATTTAATCATTCTTTTGATAAGTTTGTACGACTTCTTGAGCGATACCTACTATGACATCTACAGCTTTTTCTATGACATCGATAGAAGCATATTCGAAAGGTCCATGGAAGTTATCACAGCCAGTAAAAATGTTAGGTGTTGGTAATCCCATAAATGATAGTTGTGAACCATCTGTGCCACCACGAATCGGTTCAGTATTAGCTGGAATATCTAACTTGTCAAAGACATGTTTAGGAATGTCTATAACATGTGGTTTTGGCTTAATTTTTTCTCCCATATTGTAATATTGGTCGTTTATTTCAACTTCGATCGGTTCATCTTCAAAATGACTATTGATATCATTTTTAATTTCTACTAAACGTTTTTTACGTAAATCAAATTCATGCTTATCATGATCACGAATAATATAGTAAAGTTTCGCTTTCTCAACATCACCATCAAATTTCATTAAATGATAAAAACCTTCATAACCCTCTGTACGTTCAGGCACTTCATTTTGAGGTAAAAGAGCGTTGAATTGTTGACCTAATAGCACAGCATTAACCATCGCATCTTTAGCAGATCCTGGATGAACATTAACACCGTGACAAGTTACAATCGCTTCTGCAGCATTAAAACTTTCATATTGTAACTCACCAAATTGGCTGCCATCCATTGTATATGCAAAGTCAGCATTAAAACGTTCAACGTCAAATGCATGTGGTCCTTTACCAATTTCTTCATCAGGTGTAAAAGCTACTCTGATGCGACCGTGTTTGATTTCTGGATGCGATGTTAAATATTTTAAAGCTTCCATAATTTCAACGACACCAGCTTTATCATCTGCACCTAATAATGATGTGCCATCTGTAACCATTAAAGTATGTCCCTCTACTTGTTTCATAGCAGGAAAGACATCTTGACTTAAAACTCGATTTGTATCGCCGAGCTGAATCGGTTTCCCATCATACTGCTCAATAATTTGTGGATTGACATTTGTAGCATTAAAATCGGGTGAAGTATCAACATGCGCAAGAAAACCAACAGTTGGAATAGCTTCGTTAACATTACTTTCTAATGTTGCAAACAAGTATCCATTTTCATCAACATCAGTTTCTAGTCCTAAATCTGTTAATTCATCATTCAATAAATTCAATAAATCCCACTGTTTATTAGTGGAAGGTGTTGAATTTGAATGTGGATCAGATTGTGTATCAATTTTGACATATCTTGTAAGTCGCTCAATAATATCATTTTTCATAAAAACACCCCTTATGCTCTGTTATTCATATTATATGATTTCTTATATATTTTACCATTCATTTTACCAATGTGTTGTTTTATGCGTGTATAAAGATAATAAATAATCTCTGCACATAAAATACCAAAGGCAATTGCACCTGAAATAAGTGTTACTTCGAGAAATGTATTGACGGCATGTGTATATTCGTTGCTCACTAAATAGCGTGTTGCCTCATAGGCAAGTCCACCAGGAACGAGTGGGATGATGCCAGGCACAATAAAGATGATGACTGGTCTTTTATAACGTCTACTCATGGTATGACTCATAATTGCCAATATAAAACTTCCTAGGAACGAAGCCATTACCTTTCCTAGTTCTACATCAAGTGTCACTTTATATATAATCCATCCCATAGCACCAACGAAACCGCAAGCTAAAAGGAGACGTCGAGGTGCATTAAAAATAACAGAAAATAGCATTGTCGCTAAATAACTAACAATAAATTGTAAAACATAGTAGCCAATGACCATTTGAGCACTCCTTTTTAAAATATTAATAAAACGATTGCGACACCAGCACCTATAGCAAATGATGTTAAGGCCGCTTCGACACCACGAGACATACCAGCGATGAGTTCGCCTGCCATGAGGTCTCGGATAGCATTGGTAATTAAAATACCAGGGACTAGCGGCATGACGCCTGCAATGGTAATAATATCTTGGTTTGCTGCCATGCCTAATTTTGAAAATGTAGCTGCTATTGTAATAACAACCGCAGCACTAATAAATTCCGAAAAGAACTTTATTTGTATATAACGTTGAACAAAATCAAAAGTTAAAAATGCACCAGCTCCTGCAAGAATTGCAAAAAAGAAGTCATTCATAACACCGCCAAACATAAATAAGAAAAAACCACATGCAATGGCAGCAGCAAAAAATTTAGTGATAGATGAAAACTGTAATGATGCATGGTGTAAATGAATAAGTTCAGATTTTGCTTCATCTATACTTAACTGATTATTAGAAATCTTTCTAGATAAACTATTGGTTAATGCAATTTTTTCTAGATCAGTCGTCCGCTCACGTATACGGATAAGTCTCGTGTTTGTTCGATTATTGAGTGAAAAAATAATCGCTGTAGATGTAACAAAACTATATGTATCATCTAAGCCGAAACTTGCTGAAATTCTATTCATCGTATCTTCAACACGATAAGTTTCAGCACCGCTTTCAAGCAATATTCTGCCTGCAATGAGCACAACGTCAATCACTTTATCTTCATCAATGATAGTGATCGAATCAGACATAGCTGGGCACCTCCTAAATTTTTCATAAATCAATTGAAAGTTTACCGTGTACTAAGGTAACTTTCAATAATATTTATTTCAGTATAGATTGTTTTTATAATTACCTCCTATATTGTAACAAACTTAAATTTGTAAATGATATGTTTTATTTTAAAAATATTGAAGGAATGCTTATGCATTGTTAAATCTTACGAGTGTTTTTATGTTTTCAATAATATTTTTAGAGTTTTACTTTCAAAAGAACTATGCGATGAAATACATTAATGTAGATGTTTAAATAGCCGCTTTCATAATATAAATTAAAAAAGCTTGAGATATAAATAACCATTCTCAAATCAAAAAGGATTAATCCACTTTATATGGATTGGTCCTCTTTATATTTAAAATATTACGATTTTGATCGTGCATGCTTGCCTGGGGATATGGCTCGAGCCTGTAGTCTCTCGCTCATATCATTTCCCCCGGGCGTCAGCACGATGCAAAATCGGTACAATATATATTAATATTCAAAAAACAAGGCACTTTCATATAATTTAATAAACATTCACTCGAATATCAGTTCGAGGATTAAATAAACTTAAACAAGAACTTGGTTTTGTATTAATGGCATTGAATATAAGAAAGATGGTAGCTCAACGAGCTACAAAATTTCATAAAACTAAAGAAAACGTCAATCTCTATATCTTCTCAATAGAAATTGACGCTTATTTTTTAGTCAGAGATATTTATGTCCTAGACTCTTGAAAATGGCTTCATTTTATTTAGTTATAATTTAACAATAGGGTTAAACATGACTTGATTACGTCCTTCATTTTTAGCCATATGCAACATATCATCTGCGACTTTAAAGACGGTACGTTGAGATTTATAATCATCTTTAGTTAAGTATCCAACACCAATAGAAACTGATAATTTAATAATTTCTTTATTTGGTAAATGGAAAGTAGATTGTTCCACGCCTTTACGGATACTTTCACTTAATTTAACGCATTGATCTAACGTATAGTCATATAATACTACAGAAAACTCTTCGCCACCGTTACGGTAAATACTAAATTGTTCTGGCACGTAGTTTTTCAGTAATTGTGCGATTTGTCGTAATACAGCATCACCTGAATCATGTGAATACATATCATTAACATCTTTAAACCCATCAATATCGATGAGTAGTAAACCTAAACTTTCATCATTTTCTTCTGCAATACGTGTTGTTTCATTCAAATGTCTATCGAATTCTTTAACATTGCCTAAACCCGTCAAATAATCAAATTTATCTTCATTCTCATAGCGGTTTACTAAAGAGAAGAAATGCCAAATATCTACGAATGTAATCGAAGAAGTGATTGTTAAAATGAACGATAACGGTATCATATATAATACTTCTTTAAATTCATAATATGGACTGATAAATGACAAGAGGACAAAAATGACTAGCGTAATTAAGTTGAGTATTTGTAATGAGATGATGTCATTTTGTTTTAAAAATGGTCCTATTGCTCCGACAATGATGGCTATTACAATTAAGATCATTGCAGTTATAATCGTATAATCGCCAATTAATACATTAACTAAAGACACGATAAACGCTGCTAAAACTGTATAAACCATATTTGTATATCTACCTAAAAATAAAATCGGCACAAAAGATAAATAGAGTACATATTCATTGAAGATAGGGACAGGCTTTACAGATAATAATAAGGCTACAATGGTCATTAAAACCGTGACGTATTCTTTTGAAAACACCATATTTTTATTTTCAGAGTACTGTAATCGGTGGAATAAATAAATTCCTGCGACAGTAACCGCAATATTGTAAATAATAGCTTCAAACATTTTTCTTACGCTCCTTTAAATACACACTTAGTCATTGTAAGTGAAAAGTTACATTTTGTCATCATTGATATTTAGAAATTAATAACATTTGTTTAAAATTCATGTTAGAATACTTATTTGAGTGATTGTAAAATAAATAAATTGTTTATTCTATAAAAAAGAAAGTGAATTTCTGCGTTGAATCTTACTAATGATTACATTACTATTTGTATTACTAAAAGTACATCGTGTATTATAGACTTAATTGAATCATTTATAGAATTACTCGAAATATATAAAGTTAATTATGTTTTAAAAACACACATGTGTATATCCATTCCAAATATGATTTCATATTTGGAATATTTATAGAGATTTTAAATTCAAATTCAAAAATATAAAGACTTAAAATAATGAAGGTGAACTGATGTATACGTTATTATTAATCATTTTTTCAATGATTGTCAGTTTAATACTTACTCCCATTGTCATAAAGGTTTCCCATAAATTGGGTGTTGTTGATCAACCTAATTTTAGGAAAGTACATAAAAAACCAACTTCTGTCTTAGGTGGTACCGTGATACTACTTTCCTTTTTATTAGGGATTTGGTTAGGACATCCAATTGAAACAGAGGTGAAGCCACTCGTCATTGGGGCAGTATTAATCTACTTAGTAGGATTGATAGATGATATCTATGATTTAACGCCAATCGTAAAATTATTAGGCCAGGTGGTTGCAGCACTGGTTGTCGTTTATTATGGTGTAACCATTGATTTCATCTCTTTACCGATTGGACCAACAATACATTTTGGTATATTAGGTATCCCTATTACAGTGATTTGGATTGTTGCGATTACCAATGCAATCAACTTAATTGATGGTTTGGATGGTTTGGCTTCTGGTGTAGCAACAATCGCATTGATGACTATTGGGTTTATCGCAATATTACAAGCAAATATATTTATAATTATGATCTGTAGTGTGCTTATCGGTGCGTTATTAGGTTTCTTATGTTTTAATTTTCATCCTGCTAAAATATTTTTAGGGGATAGCGGCGCATTACTTGTTGGCTTTATTGTTGGTTTTCTTTCACTCTTAGGTTTTAAAAATATTACATTTGTGTCTTTATTCTTCCCGATTGTTATTTTAGCAGTACCGTTTATAGACACTTTATTTGCTATGATACGACGTGTGAAAAAGGGCCAACGTATTATGCAAGCGGATAAGTCACATCTACATCATAAATTACTAGAGTTAGGTTATTCACATCGTCAAACAGTTATTCTGATATATTCAATCGCATTGTTATTTAGTCTTTCAAGTATTATTTTATATTTATCGCAACCATGGGGCGTACTCATGATGCTTGTACTCATACTCATTACAATTGAACTCATTGTTGAATTTACAGGATTAATAGATGACGATTATAGACCACTCTTAAAATTAATTGAAAATAAAGAACGACATAAAAAAGATGAATAGTTAGACTACTAATTAGAACCTGAGATATTAATATCTCAGGTTCTAATTTTGTTTTATGAACAGCGATAAATTAAAGCAAAGACTGATATACTTACTTTTTTAAATTTTACTTTAATTACAAATATCAATGCATATCAGTAAGGTTTTTTCATTCTTTTAACTTTGTAGCAGGATAGATATTATTTATGATGGATGGTGCATATAAATAACTTGAAATAGCTATACTTCAGGTTGTTGGTATGTCAAATGGTAACATAATGATATCTTGCTCAACTAAATCATAGTTACCAGAAGTAATTTTATTTAGAAAAGCAATAAAATCATCATATTCCGCTTCTACCACATCTATTTGATAACTCACTTTGTCTGTGTAATTTGTGTTTCTTAAGAAGAAAGATGTTTGCGCTAATTCATATTCAAATTTACCAGTAAGATCATAATCAATAGTGATTGTAGTTGGTATTGCTGAGCGTAAAGCAACACGACCCACTTCATAAATGACATCTCTCACGGCGCCACTGTAGGCTCTTATTAAACCGCCGCCACCCAATTTTATACCACCGAAATAACGCGTAACTACGACACAAACATTGTGAACTTCTAGTTTTTTTAATATTTCTAGCATTGGTACACCTGCAGTTCCACTTGGTTCTCCATCATCATTTGCTTTTTGAATATTCATTTGTGCTCCAACCGTATAGGCAGAACAATTATGTGTTGCTTCTCGATGTTCTGATTTCACCAAGTTTATAAAGTCTTTAGCTTCTGCTTCAGAGTCAACAGGTTTGATATGGGCAATAAAGCGTGATTTGCTAATTACATTTTCTATCATATGTTCTTGCTTTATTGTTATGATTGATTCATCCATATTTAAACACTCCAGTCATAGTTTCAATCAATACATATTATTATACACGGTTCTGAATTCAAGTTTAATGTAAAAATAAATTTTCTTTTAATATAAAATAATGTATCATAGTTGTGAGTATAATTGAGGAGGATTATGATGAAAATTGCTGTATTAACAGATTCAACGAGTTATCTATCTCAAACATTAATTGATAAATATAATATAAATATTGCGCCACTAAGTGTAACTTTTGATAACGGTGAAAATTTTGTAGAAAATGCATCTATTTCAGCAGATGAATTTTATGAAAGAATGAAAACATCTAAAACAATTCCTACGACAAGCCAGCCGGCAATTGGTGAATTTATAACAAAATACGAGCAATTACGCGATGAAGGATATACAGATGTCATAGGCGTTTTCCTATCTTCAGGTATCAGTGGTACTTATCAAACAGCTACACAAGCGGGAGAAATGGTTGAAGGGATTAATGTGCATACATTTGATTCAAAAATTTCAGCGATGGCAATGGGGATTTACGTATTACGTGCAATTGAATTAATTGAACAAAACGATGAACCTCAGGCAATCATTAAAGAGCTTGAAGCAATGCGAGAAGTCACAGGTGCGAGATTGATGGTAGACGATTTGAAAAACTTGCAAAAAAGTGGTCGTATTACTGGTGCTCAAGCGTGGGTTGGTACGATGTTGAAAATGAAACCAGTTTTAAAATTTGAAGATGGTTTAATTTTACCTGATGAAAAAATACGTACTAAAAAACGAGCACTTAAAGAAATTATCAATAAAGTGATTGAAATCGTTAAAGATTATGAAGAGGTTACTTTATTAGTGATAGGTGGAGATGTTCGAGAAGATGCAGACTGGATGTACAATGAATTACAAAACAACTATCCACAATATAAATTATATCGTTCTTATTTAGGTCCTGTAGTCGCAGCTCATTTAGGCTCAGGGGGTATGGGATTAGGTTTCACAGGTAGGTCCGTACGTACAGACTAAATGGCAGGGCAGATTTGAAAATACTTTTATCATGTGTTAAGTAAAGTAGCGTTTTGCGAGAGATACTTGTTATAAATATAACTGTTCATTCAGTCATTAATACCAACAATAAGATGACAAATGAGTTGTTTAGTGTTTAAATTTCTGTATGATAAATCAATGAATCAATTATTTTATAGCGGGTCTTGAAATTAAAGTAAAGTTTAATTTTTGACTCGCTTTTTAGTTTGGAGGAAATAAACGATTAAATACTACGGAAGAATGATTAATGATAAGTCATTATTAACTGATGAACGTATAAGACAAACGACGAAAGGTGTTATATTAGATAACGGCTATTGGACGTGTTCGCAATGTCATTCACACCGACCAACGCATTTTTATAAATATCAATCTATGGTATTAAATAAGCCAATCGTCTACTGTAGAAATTGTATCAATATGGGGAGAATGGATAATACTACCGAGGTTTATATCATAGAAAGTCACAATGTAGTGACGCCTTGCCATTATCAATTATCATTCAAATTATCAGAGCAACAGCAATTTGCATCCGACAAAATTGTATCAGCGATTGCAAGCTTCCACTCTCTATTACTTCATGCTGTCACAGGTGCAGGTAAGACTGAGATGATATTTGAAGGAATTAAATATGCGAGGAACAGGTTATAATGTCGCAATCGTATCTCCACGGGTTGATGTCGTTTTAGAAGTGAGCATGAGGATTAAAGCAGCATTCCGCGAAGAAGAAATAGATGTATTACATCAATCATCACAGCAACAGTTTAATGGTCATTTTATTATTGCCACAGTTCATCAACTTTATCGTTTCAAACAACATTTTGATGTAATTATTGTAGATGAAGTTGATGCCTTTCCATTACCCACAGAACCAACGTTGATAAAAGCATTACAGCGAGCCTCGAAATTAAAACACTGTCATATATTAATGACTGCTACACCCACAAAATCATTAATTAGACAAATTAGCAATTTAGAAATCATTCAATTACCCGCGCGTTTTCATAGACATCCTTTACCAGTGCCTCAATTTAAATTTCTGAGAATTAATCCCAATAAAAAGCAATATCAATTATTACGATTTTTACAACATCAAGTCAGTCAACAACGATATACGCTCGTCTTTTTTAACGACATTATTTTAATGAAACAATTGTATCAATTATATAAAGATGCGTTACCATCTTTAATATATGTTTACAGTAATGATGTGTTTCGATTTGATAAAGTAAAGCGTTTGAGAGATGGCGAACACGCCATTGTTTTCACCACTACTATTCTAGAAAGAGGCTTTACTATGGCAAAACTCGATGTTGTGATCATAAATAGCCACCAGTTTGAGACGAGTGCCATCATTCAAATATCAGGAAGAGTTGGAAGAAAAGCGGAAGCACCAACAGGAAGCGTATTTTGTATGCATGAAGGCATCACGCTGTCTATGCTTCAAGCTCAATATCAGATAAAGAAAATGAATAAACTTGCAAAAAAAGAGGGTGGATAGACTGACAGCGATATGTTTATATTGTCACACTTATTATTCAGAACCGTTAAATGCATTTACCTTTTATAAAAAAGCTTCAAAATTGTGCCATATTTGTAATCATCAATGGGATATAATGAAATTAAATGCGACGAATCGCTGCCCAACATGTATGAAGTTACTTAATGAAACAGAAAAATTATGCTCAGATTGTACCGAATTATCTTTGAAATTTAAATTAATGAATAAATTATATTGTTTTTACCGATACGACGGTATTGTAAAAGAAATGATTCAACAATATAAATTTAAAAGAGATGTTGCAATAGCAGAAATAATTGCAGAAAGAGTTAAATTGCCTCATTACAAATATGATTACATTATCCCCATACCGTCTCCTCTATATAGAGATAGGGAAAGAACGTTTAATCCTATACAATCAGTATTAGACTTAAAAAAGGTTAAATATCATTGTCTGCTTGCCACACACTCATGTATAAAACAATCAGAATTAAGTAAACAAAAACGCATGCAATGACCGAATCCTTTTGAAATAACACGATATGTAGATTTAAAAGAAAAAAATATTTTGTTGATAGATGACATATATACTACAGGCTTAACGGTTCATAATGCAGGACAATTGTTATTTGATAGAAAAATCAGAAAATTCGATGTGTTTACGTTTGCACGGTAAGCTATTCGTGGTATTATAGATATAAGCACTATTACCAATATAGAGGTTTTAAAGGAGTCGATTACTATGATCAGATTTGAAATTCACGGAGAGAACCTCACTATTACTGATGCGATTCGCAACTATATTGAGGAGAAAATTGGTAAATTAGAACGTTACTTTAACAATGTGCCAAATGCAACTGCACACGTTAAAGTTAAAACGTACCAAAACTCAGCAACTAAAATAGAAGTAACTATTCCATTGAAAAATGTTACGCTTAGAGCGGAAGAACGTCATGATGATTTATACGCTGGTATTGATTTAATTAATAGCAAATTAGAAAGACAAGTTAGAAAATATAAAACGCGTGTAAACCGTAAAAATAGAAAGAATGACGAACCAGAAGCATTCGCATCATTACCTGAAGAACAAGAGGCAGAAAAACTACAAAATGATGACAATGATAGTGAAATTGAGATTATTCGTTCAAAAAATTTCAGCTTAAAACCTATGGATTCTGAAGAAGCGGTATTGCAAATGGATTTATTAGGCCATGATTTCTTCATTTTTACAGATCGCGAAACAGATGGTACAAGTATTGTCTATAAAAGAAAAGATGGCAAATATGGACTGATTGAAACAACTGAATAATTCAATTGCATTAGTATCATATTTGTAAAAGTAGTAGCGTCCATGATTGAGTGAAATCATGGACGCTCATTTTTTGCTATGTTATTATGTAATAATTTGAAAGTGAACATGTATGTTGTGTATATTTTTATTGAGGCAGTATTTCAATATGTATTCCGAAACATGTAAGCAAAATATAGCGTAGGTAGTACGATAAACGTAATAAGTGTAAATTTAAGCTTATAAATGATATTATAAATTGTTGTAAACGAAGAGTTATAATGAGTTATAAAGCTAAAGGAGCGAACAGAATGGGTTTTTTATCAAAAATTGCAGATGGCAATAAAAGAGAAATAAAACGCCTTGGTAAATTAGCCGACAAAGTCCTCGCATTAGAAGAGGATATGTCGATATTAACTGATGAAGAAATTAAAGAAAAAACGAAAAATTTTCAAGCGCAAGTTCAAGAAGAAGAAGATATTAAAAAGCAAAATAAAATTTTAGATGATATTTTACCAGAAGCATTTGCTTTAGTTAGAGAAGGATCAAAACGTGTGTTTAACATGATTCCTTATAAAGTACAAGTTATGGGTGGTATAGCGATCCACGGCGGCGATATTTCTGAAATGAGAACCGGTGAAGGTAAAACATTGACGGCGACAATGCCAGTTTATTTAAATGCTTTATCAGGACGCGGTGTACATGTTATTACAGTCAATGAATATTTATCTAGCATACAGAGTGAAGAAATGGCTGAATTATACGAATTTCTTGGATTAAGTGTTGGTTTGAACTTAAATAGTAAAACGACCGCAGAGAAAAGAGAAGCTTACGCAAGTGATATCACTTATAGTACCAACAACGAATTAGGATTTGATTACTTACGTGATAACATGGTGAATTATGCGGAAGAACGCGTGATGCGATCACTTAATTTTGCGATTATTGATGAGGTAGACTCAATTTTAATTGATGAAGCACGTACGCCATTGATTATTTCAGGTGAAGCAGAGAAATCAACTTCACTTTATACTCAAGCAAATGTTTTTGCTAAAATGCTTAAAAGCGAAGATGATTATAATTATGATGAAAAAACAAAAGCAGTCCAATTAACCGAGCAGGGTATTGATAAAGCAGAACGCATGTTTAAAATTGATAACCTTTACGATGTGAAAAATGTTGATATTATCAGTCATATCAATACTGCGTTACGTGCACATGTTACTTTACAAAGAGATGTAGATTATATGGTGAATAACGGTGAAGTATTGATTGTTGACCAATTTACAGGACGTACAATGCCTGGACGTCGTTTTTCAGAAGGATTACACCAAGCAATTGAAGCTAAAGAAGGTGTGAAAATTCAAAACGAATCAAAAACGATGGCTTCAATTACATTCCAAAACTATTTTAGAATGTATAATAAATTATCCGGTATGACAGGTACTGCAAAAACAGAAGAAGAAGAGTTTAGAAATATTTACAATATGACAGTTACGCAAATTCCTACCAACAGACCAGTACAACGTATTGATAAACCTGATTTAATTTATATCAGTCAAAAAGGTAAATTTGATGCAGTTGTAGAAGATGTCATTCAAAAGCATAAACAAGGTCAACCAGTCTTGTTGGGGACTGTTGCTGTTGAAACAAGTGAATATATTTCTAATTTATTGAAAAAACACGGTGTACGTCATGATGTTTTAAATGCGAAAAATCACGAACGTGAAGCGGACATTATTGCAAGTGCTGGCCAGCGTGGTGCAGTGACAATTGCTACCAACATGGCCGGTCGTGGTACGGACATCAAATTAGGCGATGGTGTTGAAGAAATAGGCGGCTTAGCAGTAATTGGTACAGAACGTCATGAATCTCGTCGTATAGATGACCAATTACGTGGTCGTTCAGGTCGTCAAGGAGATAAAGGTGATAGCCGTTTCTATTTATCGCTACAAGATGAGTTAATGGTGCGCTTTGGTTCGGAACGTTTACAAAATATGATGAACCGATTGGGCATGGATGATTCAACGCCGATCGAATCTAAAATGGTTTCACGTGCTGTTGAATCAGCTCAAAAACGTGTTGAAGGTAATAACTTTGATGCTCGTAAACGTGTCCTTGAGTATGACGATGTACTGCGTAAGCAGCGTGAAATTATCTATAGTGAACGTAATGATATTATTGACAGCGACGAAAGTGGCGAATTAATCAATGCAATGCTACGCTCTACGTTAGAAAGAAGTATTCATTATTATGTAAATGAAGAAGATGACGAACCTGACTATGAGCCATTCATCAATTATGTAGAAGATGTTTTCTTAAATGAAGGCGAATTAAAAGTTGAAGATATTAATGGAAAAGATAGTGACGATATTTTTGAGGTTGTATGGTCAAAAATAGAAATAGCCTTAAAAGATCAAAAAGAGAAAATAGGTACTCAGTTTGATGAATTTGAGCGTATGATTTTACTCCGTTCCATTGACACGCATTGGACAGACCATATTGATACTATGGATCAACTACGTCAGGGTATTCATCTACGTTCATATGGTCAACAAAATCCATTACGTGACTATCAGAATGAAGGTCACCAATTATTTGATACTATGATGCAAAACATTGAAGAAGATGTGAGTAAATATATTCTCAAATCAGTAATTTCAGTAGAAGATGATGTAGAACGTGATAAAACAACTGATTTTGGTAAAGCTGAGCATGTATCAGCAGAAGATGGAAAAGAAAAAGCGAAAGCAGAGCCTTATGTCAAAGATGAACATATAGGCAGAAATGACCCATGTCCTTGTGGTAGCGGTAAGAAATATAAAAACTGTCATGGCGCTTAAACTTATCTAAATGATAAACGTGTGAGACAGGATTTATTACTTTTTGTATATCAAGCATCTTTTGCAGTTAAATTGTGGCGTTTAACTGTGAAAGATGTTTTTTTTAATAATTTAAGGATAGAGGCTAGTGCTTAAGTTGAAATTGGCAGTTTATATTTTGTATCATATGTATGATAGTGTAGTAATTGATATATCAAATATATTTCATTCGTAAAAATTAGGAGAGATGCACAATGGAATTATCTGAAATTAAGCGTAATTTAGATGCTTATAATGAAAAGTTAGAACAACTTAGGGGGTCTCTTTGACTTAGAAGAAAAAGAGACAAACATACAAGAATACGAAGAAATGATGACAGATCCTTCATTTTGGGATGATCAAGATAAAGCTCAAGAAATTATAGATAAGAATAATGCTTTAAAATCGGTTGTTAATGCCTACAGAGATTTAGAAGCAAACATTGAAGATATGGAAACAACACGAGAATTATTGTTAGAAGAAGACGATACATCGATGAAAGATGATTTAGAAGCAAGTGTCATCCATTTTCAAAACGAGCTAAACCAATTTGAGTTACAATTATTGTTAGATGGGCCTTATGATGCGAATGATGCAATTATTGAATTGCATCCTGGTGCAGGTGGTACAGAATCTCAAGATTGGACAAATATGCTGTTGAGAATGTACCAACGTTACTGTGAACAAAAAGGCTTTAAAGTTGAAATTGCAGACTATTTGCCTGGGGATGAAGCGGGTGTTAAGAGTGTAACAATGATTGTGAAAGGTCATAATGCATATGGCTATTTAAAAGCTGAGAAAGGTGTGCATCGACTTGTACGTATATCACCATTTGACTCATCTGGTCGCCGACATACATCTTTTGCTTCTTGTGATGTCATACCACAGTTTAATAACACTGAAATAGAAGTGGAGATAAATTCTGATGATATTACCGTTGATACATTTAGAGCTTCAGGTGCAGGTGGTCAACATATCAATAAAACAGAATCAGCTATTAGAATTACCCACCATCCAACGGGTATTGTGGTAAATAACCAGAATGAACGTTCACAAATCAAAAACAGAGAAGCTGCAATGAAAACATTGAAGTCTAAACTCTATCAATTAAAAATAGAAGAACAAGAACAAGAAATGGCCGAAATCCGTGGTGAACAAAAAGAAATTGGATGGGGAAGCCAAATTAGATCTTATGTATTCCATCCATATGCGATGGTTAAAGATCACAGAACAAACGAAGAAACAGGTAAAGTAGATGCAGTTATGGATGGTGATTTAGGACCGTTTATTGAAGCGTATTTACGAAATCAAATGAATCTAAATCATTCAGCAAAAGATTAATACTTAAATAGATGTTAATATTATACTAACTTTATGAGTGAGCAGGGAACCAATTTATAAATAATTGTTTTCTAGCTCACTCATATTTTTATAGAGTAATATAGTATGTAAGATGAGCTATTCAATTAAAATGATTGCTTAAATTTTATTAGTAATTTTTAATAAATAGCTTCTTATATGTAAAATACAAATTGAAATATTACAGTTGAATTTAACCGATGTGTTACTATGATTAAAATTATTGTGATAAAAGTAAGAAAGGCTTGATTAAAGGCCAATGAGGCGTTCAGTTAATAATTATCTTTTGCATTACAAAATGATAACAATGCTAAAAGTATTAAGCGGATATGCTATATTATGATTGATTAAATATCGAATAAATTTAGACAGCAAAGGATTGAAACACATAATGAAGAAAGGCTTAACTTTTTCTCTAACTTCTGCAGCACTGTTTTTTGGCGTGAATGGTCTAGCATCAGCTGATCAAGTACATACAGTGAAAGAAGATACTGATTTATCAAATATAGCGCAAGCATTCGCAACAACGACTAATACAATACAATCATTAAATCATATGGAGCTTGTACAGTCGGTTAAATCTGGACAAACGCTAGTACTCCCTGACGAAGATATTGTGGAAGTGAAAGAAGGCGATACACTACAAGGTATTGCGAATAAACATCAAATAAGTTTAAATGAACTTTATCAATTGAATCCGTATATTACAGAGACAATTCATCCTGGGCAGCTCATTGCTGTTTCTGAAAAAGGTTCATCACATTTAAATAACCAATTTCAAAGCACATACACACAAAGTAATTCAGAAAGTTACACACAAAATGACTTAGAAAATAATTCGAATAGTGATCAATTCACAATAGGTGTAACAACTGAAAACAATAATACGTTCACAAAATTAGCGAACCATTCTTTACCAGTAAAGCAGCAATCTTGGTCAAATGATAGTATTGATGAACGCGATACTACATCAAACGTTGACAGTATTCATAACAATGGTTATCAACCGAAATACTACACAGCTCAAGAGCAGAAACACTACGCATCCGGTGGGCAGAATTATTATGATTGGGGTCAGTGCACATACTACGCTTTTGATAGACGTCAACAATTAGGTAAATCTGTAGGAACACTTTGGGGCAATGCGAATAACTGGGCTTCAGCTGCACGTCAAAATGGTTATGTTGTTAATTCTACACCTGAAGTAGGCGCTATCTTACAAAGTAATGCTGGAAATTATGGTCATGTAGGCATAGTAGAACGTCAAAATAGTGACGGATCCATTTTGGTTTCGGAAATGAACTGGCAAGGTGTAGGACAAAAATCTTATAGAACCATTCATAATTCGGGACAATATAACTATATTCATTAAAAAGATAAAAACGTATACTTAGAAATTTCACTAGCAATTGAACAAATATATTTAAACTAATAGCCCGAGACATAAATAGTGTCTCGGGCTTATTATCATAATGGGCATTGGTGTAGGCATTATATATCAGAGGTGTCATTTTTTACGCTCAGTACTTTTTCAATAAAATTTGTTATGGGCGCATCATTTTTTGAAATGATGTAAAATGAATAAAACTTGAAAGACAAATAAATAGGTTATATTTTGAAAATAGAACGATTCGATGATATTTAACGGCATTAAAAAGACATTTTACATGTGGAATGATATTATAAAATCAAGTATAATCATTCATTAAATAAATGAGGAGGCGCTATCATGGGAGTACATCAATATTTTAAACGTTTATCAGACTTAGAAAAATTAATACGATTGCCTGGGAAATTTAAATATTTTGAGCATAATGTTGCTGCACATTCCTTTAAAGTGACTAAAATTGCTCAATATTTAGGTACAGTAGAAGAATATCACGGCAATAAAGTAGATTGGAAAAGCTTATACGAAAAAGCCTTAAACCATGATTTCGCCGAAATTTTTACAGGAGATATTAAAACGCCAGTCAAATATGCGAGTGGAGAATTAAAAAAATTATTCTCACAAGTAGAAGAAGAAATGGTAGATCATTTTATAAACGAAGAAATACCAGAACAATATCAATCCATATATCGAGAACGACTGCAAGAAGGAAAAGATGATTCACTAGAAGGTCAAATTTTATCTGTTGCTGATAAAATTGATTTGTTATATGAAACATTTGGTGAAATTCAAAAACGTAATCCTGAGCCACTATTTTTTGAAATATACGAAATGTCATTAGAAACAATTATGCAATTTGACCATTTGAATTCAGTGCAAGATTTTATAGAAAATATTATTCCTGAAATGCTTACAGAGAGATTTATACCAAAATCGGAATTACGAGAAACAACGATGTCTATTTTAAATAATAGGAACGGGTGACATGAATGATCTGGTATATACTAGCATCTTTTTTCCCCTGCATACTTGTCGTATTGTTTAGCGTACTGACAAGAAGTAAATGGGTAGGTACTATTTTAACTTTGATTTTAATAGGAACTTCAATTGAAAAAGGTTTTTTTCATGATGAATGGATTATTTTTATAGATGTTGCTTCATTATTAGCAGGTTACTTAATTATCGATCAATTAGAACTCCATAAAAAAGAAGATGATTAGGTAATAAGTGTTAAGCAACTTAATTGATACAACATGACAAAAAGTATATAATTATTTAACTTCATTTTATCAGAATAAAAATTTATTAACGCAAACAAACATGGTCATGTACTGTGTTTGTTTTTATATAGTGAAACACTAATTTACGAACAAATGTTTGTGTTGAAGGTTATAAATCTGTTAAAATATAAACTGTTAATAACATACGTATGTAAAATATAGTTATATCAACTAAAATAAGTCGCGTGTTAAATGAGATATTTAAATTACGTTCGAGCAGATAGAAATATAATAGGAGGCATGTGTCATTATGGAACACTACCCATTTAAATTACAATCGGATTTTGATCCTAAAGGGGACCAACCAGAAGCGATTCGACAAATTGTAGATGGTGTGAATGCAGGGAAGAGACATCAGACATTACTAGGAGCTACGGGTACTGGGAAGACATTTACAATGAGTAATGTGATTCAACAAGTTGGTAAGCCAACTTTAATTATCGCCCATAATAAAACGTTAGCGGGTCAATTATATAGTGAATTTAAAGAATTCTTTCCTGAGAATAGAGTCGAGTACTTCGTCAGTTACTACGATTATTATCAACCAGAGGCCTATGTACCATCAACTGACACATTTATTGAAAAAGATGCGTCAATTAATGACGAAATTGACCAATTACGTCACTCTGCGACAAGCGCATTATTTGAACGAGATGACGTCATTATCATTGCTAGTGTGAGCTGTATCTATGGTTTAGGTAATCCAGAAGAATATCGTGACTTAGTTGTCAGTGTCCGCGTAGGTATGGAAATGGACAGAAGCGAGTTACTTAAAAAATTAGTAGATGTGCAATACACAAGAAATGATATTGATTTTAGACGTGGTACATTTCGTGTTAGAGGCGATGTTGTAGAAATCTTCCCAGCTTCTCGTGAAGAAATGTGCATTCGTGTTGAATTTTTCGGGGATGAAATTGATAGAATACGTGAAGTTAATTATTTAACTGGAGAAGTGTTGAGAGAGCGCGATCACTTTGCAATTTTCCCAGCTTCCCACTTCGTTACCCGAGAAGAAAAAATGAAATCTGCCATCCAACGTATTGAAAATGAACTTGAAGAACGTTTGTCAGAGTTGCGTTCCGAGAATAAATTGCTTGAAGCTCAACGCCTAGAACAAAGAACAAATTATGATTTGGAAATGATGAGAGAGATGGGATTTTGTTCAGGTATCGAAAACTATTCTGTACATTTGACACTAAGACCTATGGGTTCAACACCTTATACATTGCTCGACTATTTTGGAGATGATTGGCTTGTGATGATTGATGAGTCACATGTGACATTACCACAAGTCAGAGGTATGTATAACGGCGACCGTGCGCGTAAGCAAGTACTTGTTGATCATGGTTTTAGGTTACCAAGTGCTTTAGACAATAGACCGTTAAAATTTGAAGAATTTGAAGAAAAAACGAAACAACTTGTATATGTGTCTGCAACACCAGGACCTTATGAATTAGAACATACAGATGAAATGGTGGAACAAATTATTCGCCCAACAGGATTATTAGATCCTAAGATAGAAGTTAGACCGACAGAAAATCAAATTGATGACTTGCTTAGTGAAATACAAGAACGTATTAATCGAAATGAACGTGTATTAGTAACAACATTGACTAAAAAGATGAGTGAAGACTTGACCACGTATTTGAAAGAAGCAGGCATTAATGTGAATTATTTACATTCAGAAATTAAAACTTTAGAACGTATTGAAATTATTCGAGATTTACGTGTGGGTACCTATGATGTGATTGTTGGTATTAACTTGTTAAGAGAGGGTATTGATATACCAGAAGTATCTCTTGTTGTCATATTAGATGCAGATAAAGAAGGCTTCTTACGCTCGCAAAGATCACTTGTCCAAACAGTAGGTCGTGCAGCGCGTAATAGTGGCGGTGAAGTTATTATGTATGGAGATAAAATTACAGATTCAATGCGTTACGCACTAGATGAAACAGAGCGTCGTAGATCGATTCAACAAGCATATAATGAAAAATATAATATTACGCCTACCACAATTAATAAAAAAATTCATGATGTTATCAGTGCTACTGTTGAAACAGATGAAACAAACGAAGCGCAACGTACGGAAGTACCTAAAAAAATGACGAAAAAAGAGCGTGAAAAAACCATTAGTAATATAGAAAAAGAAATGAAACAAGCAGCTAAAGATTTAGACTTTGAAAAAGCAACTGAACTCAGAGATATGTTGTTTGAATTAAAAGCAGAAGGGTGACGAAAATGAAGCAACCATCCATTGTAGTTAAAGGGGCACGTGCCCACAATTTAAAAGATGTTGATATTGAAATACCTAAAAATGAACTTATAGTAATGACGGGGCTATCTGGCTCAGGCAAATCTTCATTAGCTTTTGATACGATTTATGCAGAAGGGCAACGTAGATATGTAGAATCATTAAGTGCTTATGCAAGACAGTTTTTAGGACAAATGGATAAGCCAGATGTTGATACTATTGAAGGTTTGTCTCCTGCGATTTCAATAGACCAAAAAACAACGAGTAAAAATCCAAGATCTACGGTTGCCACTGTTACTGAAATATATGATTATATTCGTCTATTATATGCACGTATTGGAAAGCCATATTGCCCAAATCATGGTATAGAAATTGAATCTCAAACTGTACAACAAATGGTCGATCAAGTTTTACAACTTGAAGAACGCAGTAAGATTCAATTATTGGCGCCTGTTGTAAATCATAGAAAAGGTGCGCATGAAAAGTTAATTGATGACATTAGTAAAAAAGGATACGTACGTGTGCGCGTTGATGGCGAAATTACGGATGTAAATGAAGTGCCAAATTTAGATAAAAATAAGAACCATACGATAGAAGTTGTTGTAGACCGCCTTGTAATCAAAGAAGGTATTGAAACACGTCTAGCTGATTCTATAGAAACGGCGTTACAATTAGCTGAAGGTAATTTAATCGTAGATATCATTGGTGATGATGAACTAAAATTTTCTGAAAATCATGCTTGTCCTATTTGTGGATTTTCAATCGGAGAATTAGAGCCACGCATGTTTAGTTTTAACAGCCCATTTGGAGCTTGTCCAACTTGTGATGGTTTAGGACAAAAACTAATGGTAGATTTAGACTTAGTTGTTCCTGATAAGGAGAAATCATTGAATGAAGGTGCAATTGTTGCTTGGGAATCTTCAAGTTCAGACTTTTATCCAACATTATTAAATCGTGTCTGTGAAGTATATAAAATAAATATGGATAAACCATTCAAAAAATTAACAGAACGCCAAAAAGATATTATTCTTTATGGTTCCAAAGATAAAGAAATTGAATTTACATTCAAACAGCGCAACGGCCAAACAAGAAAACGTACGATGGCGTTTGAAGGTGTTATAAATAATATCAATAGACGTTATCATGATTCACCGTCAGAACTCGTAAGAGAAATGATGAGTAAATACATGACAGAACTTACTTGTGAAACATGTCATGGCAAACGTTTAAGTCGCGAAGCTTTGTCTGTGTATGTGGACGGGAAAAATATCGGTGAAGTGGTAGAACACTCTATTAAAGATGCACTGTATAACTATGAACATATCACATTATCAGAGCAAGACAGAAAAATTGCTAATCAAATTTTAAAAGAGATTAATTCTAGATTAGAATTTTTATATAATGTAGGATTAGAGTATTTAACACTAAATCGTGCTTCTGGTTCTTTGTCAGGTGGTGAGGCGCAACGTATACGTTTAGCAACTCAGATTGGTTCAAGACTATCTGGTGTATTATATGTTTTAGACGAGCCTTCTATAGGATTACATCAGCGTGATAATGATCGGTTAATTAGCACATTAAAAGAAATGCGAGATTTAGGTAACACTTTAATCGTTGTTGAACATGACGATGATACGATGCGTGCTGCAGATTATTTAGTAGATGTAGGACCAGGTGCTGGTGACCACGGCGGTGAAATTGTTGCTAGTGGTACGCCAAAACAAGTTATGGCAAATACAAAGTCTTTAACTGGTCAATATTTGAGTGGTAAGAAGAAAATTCAGGTGCCAGAATCACGTCGTGAAGTTACGGATAGAAAGATTAGTGTCAAAGGCGCACGCAGTAATAATTTGAAAGATGTTAATGTAGACTTTCCACTTTCAACGATGAACGTTGTTACGGGTGTGTCTGGTTCCGGTAAGAGTACATTAGTCAATGAAGTACTTTATAAATCATTAGCTAAAAAGATAAATAAATCTAAAGTTAAACCAGGTGATTATGATGAAATTAACGGTATAGATCAACTTGATCGTATTATCGATATTGATCAATCGCCAATTGGTAGGACACCACGTTCTAATCCGGCAACGTATACGGGTGTTTTTGATAACATACGAGATATCTTTGCTCAAACAAACGAAGCAAAAGTCAGAGGTTATTCTAAAGGTCGCTTTAGTTTTAATGTTAAAGGTGGTCGCTGTGAAGCATGTAAAGGTGACGGTATCATTAAAATAGAAATGCACTTTTTACCGGATGTCTATGTTCCTTGTGAAGTTTGTGGCGGCTCGAGATATAACCGTGAAACACTAGAAGTAACATACAAAGGTAAAAACATTGCGGACGTCTTGGCTATGACTGCCGAAGAAGCAACAAACTTTTTTGAAAATGTCCCTAAAATACATCGAAAATTGAAAACTTTAGTAGATGTTGGTTTAGGTTATGTTACTTTAGGACAACCGGCTACGACATTATCTGGTGGTGAAGCACAACGTGTTAAACTTGCTTCAGAATTGCATAAACGCTCTACTGGCCGTTCAATATATATATTAGATGAGCCAACAACTGGTTTGCATGTTGATGATATTAGCCGATTATTAAAAGTGTTAAATAAATTGGTTGATAACGGTGACACAGTTGTCATCATTGAACACAATTTAGACGTTATTAAAATGGCTGATTATATTATTGATTTAGGTCCAGAAGGCGGTGACGGTGGTGGTACCATCGTTGCGACAGGTACACCAGAGGATATTGCAAAAGTGAAAGGAAGCTACACTGGACAATATTTAAAACCAGTATTAGAAAGAGATACAGTTCAAGCATAATAGTTTATTGATTAACCTCTGTAAAAATATATAAAATATTAGCTACTCCATACAAGAAGACATTTTCATGTGTCTGGAATGTATGGAGTAGTTTTTTCGATATCTAACATTTTATTCCATTCAAGCTTATCCAACCTTGCTGGATTGTAACGACGTAATCATTTAAAATAAATGAGATTACTGAACCATTTTTAGTAATTTTATTCAAAAATAATATAGGGTATGATAAAAACGATAGGATTTATTTTAGACTTCTGTACTTTTTTATATAGATTATCAGTCCTTTTTGATATGATAATGACATATGAAATTTCAGGAGAAATATTAATAGAGGTGAACCTATGTTAACAACAAAGAGTTTAATTGAACGCTTTAACCTTGAGCTTATAGCTGGGGAGTCAGGCTTAAATAAACAAATAAAAAATACAGATATATCAAGACCAGGATTAGAAATGGCTGGATATTTTTCGCACTATGCCTCTGACCGCATTCAATTGTTAGGAACAACAGAATTATCATTTTATAATCTACTACCGGATGAAGAGCGCAAAGGACGCATGAAAAAATTATGTCGACCAGAAACACCAGCAATTATTGTGACAAGAGATTTAGAGCCACCAGAAGAGCTTGTAGCATCAGCGAAAGAATTTGATACACCACTTATCACGTCAACAATTGCAACAACACAATTAATGAGTCGTTTAACGACTTTCTTAGAACATGAACTTGCACGAACAACTTCGTTGCATGGTGTTCTAGTAGATGTGTATGGTGTTGGTGTACTTATAACAGGAGACTCAGGTATCGGTAAAAGTGAAACGGCACTTGAACTAATTAAACGTGGTCACAGACTTGTCGCGGATGACAATGTAGAGATTAGAGAAATTAGTAAAGATGAACTGATTGGTAGACCCCCTAAATTAATAGAACATTTATTAGAAATTAGAGGTTTAGGTATTATAAATGTAATGACACTCTTTGGTGCAGGTTCCATTTTGACCGAAAAGCGTTTACGTTTAAATATTCATTTAGAAAATTGGCATAAAGATAAATTGTATGATCGCGTTGGTTTGAATGAAGAAACATTGCGCATTTTAGACACTGAGATTACTAAAAAGACAATACCAGTTAGACCAGGTCGTAACGTAGCAGTTATCATTGAAGTTGCAGCGATGAACTATAGACTTAATATTATGGGGATTAACACTGCAGAAGAATTCAATGATCGCTTAAATGCTGAAATTATGCGTAATGGTAGCAACAATAAGGAGAATAAATGATGATATTGAATTACATTGATCCAATTGCATTTGAGCTTGGTCCAATATCGGTTCATTGGTATGGCATTATCATCGCCGCGGGTATACTATTAGGTTATTTTATCGCTCAAGAAAGTATTAAACGCATAGGTTTTGATAAAGATATATTGATTGATATCATCTTTTGGAGTGCAATTTTTGGTTTTATCGTAGCTAGAATTTATTTTGTTATTTTCCAATGGCCTTATTATGCACAACATCCTATAGAAATACCTATGATTTGGTATGGAGGAATCGCGATTCATGGTGGTCTGATTGGCGGTTTTATCACAGGTATCATTGTATGCAGACAAAAAAATATCAATCCATTTCAAATTGGTGATGTGATTGCACCGAGTTTGATTTTAGGACAAGGTATTGGCAGATGGGGTAACTTTATGAATCATGAAGCCCATGGTGGTCCTGTATCTAAATCATTTTTAGAAAATATGCATATACCGGACTTTATTATTAACAATATGTACATTGATGGTCAATATTATCACCCAACGTTTTTATACGAATCTATATGGGATATTCTAGGATTTGTTATATTAATTACATTGAGAAAGCATTTACGTATAGGTGATACTTTTGCACTATATCTTATCTGGTATTCTATAGGTAGATTCTTTGTAGAAGGTTTGCGTACAGATAGTTTGATGCTCACGAGTGATATACGTGTTGCGCAACTCATGTCTGTCTTACTTATTGTTGCGGGCATTGTCCTTATGATAATTAGAAGAGTGAGATATAATGCACCAAGATATAAAGATGTTGGCCCTTTAACATGGTCAAAGCAAAAGGTGAAGTGATAGAATATAATGCGTGACTTAAAAAAGCTAAAAGTTAATGGTAAAAATCCGTTGTGGCATATGTATCGCTACATAAGCCGTGTCAAAATGTTTAAACAAACAGTGATTATAGAAGTTTGCCGCTACTTACCTAATGTGAAATTAAAACATTGGATGTATCGCAATTTATTAAAAATGAATATAGGTGCACATACAGCATTTGCATTTAAAGTTGTACCTGATTTATTACATCCTGAGTATATAACGGTTGGTGAAAACTGTGTCATAGGTTATAACACAACTATTTTAACGCATGAGTTTTTAGTAGGTGAATTTCGAACAGGGCATGTTTATATTGGAAATCACACGTTAATCGGAGCTAATGTAACAATTTTGCCTGGAGTAAAAATAGGAGATTATGTGAAGGTTGGCGCAGGTACTGTTGTATCTAAGGACATCCCGAACCACACGTTAGCATATGGGAATCCAATGCAACTGAAGCAATGACTAAATACAGGAGGTGAACATGGATGGCGCAAAACAGCAATAAAATTATTTCAATGAAACTTGATAGTCCTTTTTATAAAAAATTAGCTGATCAAAAATATCAACAGCAAGATTATAAAAAGGCAGTAGAATACTATGAAAAAGTGCTTGAAATGTCACCCCAAGAATTTGATGTTTTTGAAATTAAAGTAAAATTATCAGAATGTCTAGCACATCTTGGTTATAACAATAGAGCAGAACATATTTTTTATGAAATGATTGCTAAACAAGAATCGGTAGTGGATAGTTACTATCAACTCAGCCAATTAAATATTACGCTCAATGAAGCAAACAAAGCCTTTTTATTCGGAATGAATTATGTCATTTTAGCAGATGATGACGACTACCAAGAAGAATTAGAAGAAATGTTTGAGGTTACTTATAACTCTGAAGAAAAGATTGAAGTTGAGTGCCAATTATTTGCGGTTCAGCTCATTTTTCAATATTTATTTTCACAAGGTAGACTGCCCGAGGCAAGAAACTTTGTTTTAAATCAAAATGAAGCGATTCAAGATCATCGAGTAGTTAGAAATTTATTAGCCATGTGTTATCTATACCTCAATGAATATGATACTGCTAAAGTAATGTTTGAACGTTTGCTAAATGAGGACAATACTGATGTACATGCACTTTGTCATTACACTTTATTGTTATATAACACCAATGAAAAAGAAAAGTATCAACGTTATTTGAATATTTTAAGTAAAGTCGTACCTATGAATGATGATGAATCGTTCAAGCTAGGTATTGTACTTTGTTATTTAAAGCAATATGAAGCTTCTCAAAAATTGCTGCAACCACTTTATAGAAAAGGGAAATTTCTCTCTATACAAATGTATAATGCATTGAGCCACAACAATTATCATCTCAATCATATCGAAGATAGCAAATATTTTTGGTCTAAGTTACAAGAAATATCTAAGGTTGATGTAGGTTATGCGCCTTGGGTAATTGAGCAAAGTAAGGCGTATTTCAACCAACAAGTATTGCCACTATTATTGAGTGATGATAGTCATCGTAGGTTATACGGGATTTTCTTATTAAATCAATTAAAAGGTCGAGAAGTCTTATTGACACAAGACATATGGGCTGTTTTAGAAGATATGAATGATTATGAAAAATTATATTTAACTTATCTCATTCAAGGTTTACAGTTAAATAAGTTAGATTTTATTCATAGAGGCATGTTAATGTTGTATAATATTGAATATTTGAAAAATAACTCAGAATTATTTATTGTATGGATTGATAAAGCAGAGGCGATTATAGCAGAACAAGCAGATTTAACTAATGTAGATGATTATGTGGCTGCTTTTGTTTATATGTATTATCGGAGTATGGACACTAAGATTACCAAACAACAAGTATTAGAATGGTTTGATATAACGGCTTATCGTTTAAATAAAACAATAGACTATTTAGTAAGCATATAATTTTATGAAATGCAAGAAATCATATATAATGCGTATAATGAATTAATAAACAGGAGGCAATTTAAATGGCTGAACAAGTGGATTTTGATGTTGCGATTGTAGGTGCAGGGCCAGCTGGTATGACTGCTGCCGTGTATGCATCACGTGCAAACTTAAGTACTGTAATGATTGAACGTGGTATGCCAGGTGGACAAATGGCAAATACAGAAGAGGTTGAAAACTTCCCAGGTTTTGAAATGATTACTGGACCAGATTTATCAACTAAAATGTTTGAACACGCTAAAAAGTTTGGCGCAAAATATCAATATGGTGATATCAAATCAATTGAAGACAAAGGTCAATATAAAGTTATAAATCTTGGCAACAGTGAGATTACTGCGCGAGCTGTGATTATATCTACTGGTGCTGAATATAAAAAAATTGGTGTGCCCGGTGAACAAGAATTAGGTGGCCGCGGTGTGAGTTATTGCGCAGTATGTGATGGTGCATTCTTCAAAAACAAAAAATTATTTGTTATCGGTGGTGGAGATTCTGCAGTTGAGGAAGGTACATTCCTTACAAAATTCGCTGACAGTGTAACAATCGTTCACCGTAGAGATGAACTACGTGCGCAAAAAATCTTACAAGATCGTGCATTTAAAAATGATAAAATCGACTTTATTTGGAGTCATACTCTTAAAACAATCAACGAAAAAGACGGTAAAGTTGGTTCAGTTACTTTAGAATCCACAAAAGATGGTGCTGAACAAACTTTCGATGCTGACGGTGTTTTCGTATACATTGGTATGAAACCATTAACAGCACCATTTGAAAATTTAGGCATTACAAATGAAGTAGGCTATATTGTCACTAATGAAGATATGAGTACGAAAATCCCAGGTGTTTATGCTGCTGGCGACGTACGTGCAAAAGGCCTACGCCAAATCGTAACTGCAACAGGTGACGGCAGTATCGCAGCACAAAGTGCAATTTCTTATATTGAAGAATTAAAAGATACCATAGAAGCATAAGATTAAAACATATTATTTATAGAATTTAATTGAATAATAACGAGATTCAGACAGGCTAGAATGTATCAACCTTACATTAATCATGTAGGTTTAACATTCTAGCTTTTTTACATAATTGTACTTTAAATGTAAGTGTGCAGTGTTAGCTCAATGAATCGCTTGTGTGAGGTATAAACCTACTATATATGTGTATTTCAGGAGCTATATAATAAATAGATCATACAGAAGCTAATTTATTATAAATTATGCTAATTGAAAAAATGAAAAGGACTCAATTACATTTGTGGACACAAATTTATTTCATTTAAGTCAGTCTACGATAGTACTTAGGGTCAATTAAGTGATAAAACTACTACCAAAGTCGTTTTTCATGTAAAATATAATGTGATAGCATAGTGGTCATAAACTGACTAAGTTAAAATGATTGCTTGTATTGATAATAAAATTCCAGAACAATAAATGGAATGTCTAAAAATAATCTTTGGATGGTGTAAAGTAATGCTACGAGAAGAAAAAGAAGTGACTAAAAGTGAATTATTAGTTGTGACGGGTTTGTCTGGCGCAGGTAAGTCGGTTGTAATACAAAGTTTAGAAGATATCGGTTATTTTTGTGTAGATAATTTACCTCCAATACTGTTGCCGAAATTTGTAGAATTAATGGGTCAAGGAAATCCTTCGTTGCAAAAGGTAGCCATTGCCATTGATTTAAGAGGGAAAGAACTTTTCAAATCATTGATTAAAGAAATCGACCAAATCAAAAGTAACTCAGATATTATCGTTGATATGATGTTCTTAGAAGCATCCAACGAAAAGTTGATCTCACGTTATAAAGAGACGCGACGTGCACATCCATTAAATGAACAAGGACAACGCTCGTTAATTGAAGCGATTGAAGAAGAACGCAGTCTACTCGCTGAGATTCAAAGTTTAGCAAACTACACGATTGATACATCATTTATGAAACCCAAAGAGCTTCGTAAGCGAATCGGAGATTACTTTAATCAAAGTAATTATCAAACATTCAATATTAATGTAACCAGTTTTGGTTTTAAACATGGGATTCAGATGGATGCGGATTTAGTGTTTGATGTGAGATTTTTACCGAACCCGCATTATGTGGATGAACTAAGACCTTTAACTGGAGAAGATGAAGCAGTATATAATTACGTTATGAAATGGAAAACAACAAATATTTTTTATGAGAAATTGATGGATTTATTAAAATTTATGATTCCAGGATATAAAAAAGAAGGTAAATCACAACTTGTGATTGCTATTGGTTGTACCGGAGGCCAACATCGTTCTGTAGCTCTAGCTAAACGCATTGGTGCAGAGCTTAACGAAAATTTTGACTATAATGTATATGTGCATCATAGAGATGCTCAAATTGAAAGTGGCGTGAAGCAAAAAAATGAAAAGAATTAAACTTGTACTTATTGGTGGTGGTACAGGTTTATCTGTTTTAGCACGTGGTTTAAAAGACTTTCCGATAGATATTACGACCATTGTCACAGTTGCTGATGATGGAGGTAGTACTGGGAAAATCAGAAATGAAATGGATATTCCTGCACCTGGTGACATACGAAATGTAATTTCAGCACTCAGCGATTCAGAATCAACAATTGAAAGATTGTTCCAATATCGTTTTAAAGAAAATCAAGTTGAAGGTCATTCTTTAGGCAACTTGTTAATAGCTGCATTAACGAATATGAATGATGATTTTGGACATGCGGTAAAAGAATTAAGTAAAATTTTAAATATAAGAGGTCGAGTGATACCATCTACAAATTCCAGTGTACGCTTAAATGCAGTGATGGAAGACGGTGAAATTGTTTATGGCGAATCAAAAATTCCTAAAAAAAATAAAAAGATAGAACGTGTATTTTTAGAACCAGAAAATGTAGAACCCATGGAAGAAGCTGTTGAAGCGATAGAAGATGCTGACTTAATCGTTTTAGGACCAGGTTCGCTATATACAAGTGTAATTTCTAATCTATGCGTTAAAGGTATTGCGGATTCATTATTAAAATGCGATGCGCCAAAGTTATATGTATCAAATGTTATGACACAACCTGGTGAGACTAATCATTACACTGCTTTAGATCATGTTGATGCAATACATAATCACATGGGACGTCATTGTATAAACTATGCTATATGTAGTACTCAGACGTTTAACGCCGATGTTTTACGTCGTTATAAAGAAGATGGCGCAGATCCAGTTAAATGCAACATGAAAGATATGGAAGCAGAAAAGATAAAAGTTTTTACACACGAAAATCTGGTAGAAGTATCACAAGAGAATTATGTTAGACATAATACAGAGGTCTTGTCTAAAATGATTTACGAGATTGCTATGAGAGAAACAGAAACGATTGAATTTAACCGAGATAAATAAAATCGTAAAACAAACTAAGTATTAAACTTAGATAAGAAGGGACTGAAGATGTATGAGCTTTGCATCAGAAATGAAAAATGAACTTACTAGAATAGAAGTAGATGAAACAAATGCAAAAGCAGAGCTCAGTGCACTCATACGAATGAATGGTGCACTCAGTCTTTCCAATCAACAATTTGTGATAAATGTTCAAACTGAAAATGCTACGACAGCAAGACGTATATATTCCTTAATAAAAAAAGTGTTTAATGTTGAAGTAGAGCTACTTGTAAGGAAAAAAATGAAATTAAAAAAGAACAATATTTATATTTGTAGAATTAAAGCGCGTGCCAAAGAAATTTTAGATGAATTAGGTATTTTGAAAAATGGTGTTTTTACGCATGAAATAGATGAAACGATGCTTCATGAAGATGAAATGAAAAGAAGTTATTTACGTGGTGCTTTTCTAGCAGGTGGATCAGTGAATAATCCTGAAACATCTTCCTATCATTTAGAAATATTTTCATTGTATGAAGATCATTCAGAAGGCATTACGAATTTAATGAATGAATATGAACTCAATGCGAAACATCTAGAACGTAAAAAAGGAAGCATCGCTTATTTAAAAGAAGCTGAAAAAATTTCTGATTTCTTGAGTTTAATCGGTGGTTATCAAGCGTTGCTTAAATTTGAAGATGTGCGTATTGTCAGAGACATGAGAAATTCTGTAAATAGATTAGTTAATTGTGAAACAGCTAATTTAAACAAAACCGTTAGTGCAGCGATGAAGCAGGTTGAAAGCATTCAATTAATAGACCAAGAAATTGGGTTAGATAACTTACCTGATCGCTTACGTGAAATAGCGAAATTACGAATAGAACATCAAGATATTTCCTTAAAAGAATTAGGCGAAATGATGTCTTCAGGTACAATTTCAAAATCTGGTGTCAATCATCGTTTAAGAAAATTAAACCAAATGGCTGACAAAATCCGAAGCGGTGAAACAATCGAACTTTAATTAGTTTTTCTTAAAAGAATATGGCATTTATTACAAATGATAAGACTAAATTTAAAAATATATTAAAATGTTATTGAAAAAAACTACGTTTTGATATTATAATATTCTAATTAGATTTATAGATGACGCCTCATTAGAGGTGTCTTTTTTAATAAGATTGTATTTTCTGAGGATCTTACGATGCCTTATTAATTCTAAATTAAGTTTTGTCACTTAAATGTGTTGTTATTGAAATTTAAGTTCAAAAATAGCTAAGTCAATTATTTAGGCATGGATTGAATGCATATAACATATGACGTGATGATAATTTAGATTAAATCGAACAGAATGGGAGTGAATAAATGTCAGCATTAATAAAAAATCATTATAAAAGTATCATCTTGTGTTTAATTGGAACGTTTATCAACGCTATAGGTGTAAATTGCTTTTTACTAGGATCGAATTTAGGTGATGGTGGTACAGTGGGTATCGCACTAGCCTTGAAGTATACTTTAGGATTTTCTCCAGCTTGGTCTTCTTTAATTATTAATACAATCGTTGTTTTTATCGGTTGGAAGTATTTAAGCAAAACAATCGCTGTTTATACTGTCATCTCAAACACGGCACTCTCATTCTTTTTAAGAGTAACTGAAAATATTAATTTAGGCATAGATGATTTTGTTATTAATTCTGTATTTGGTGGTGCAATTATAGGCATCGGTGCTGGACTAGTAATCTCTACAGGGAGTACACTTGGAGGTACATCTGTAATTGCTAAAATCATAAGTAAGTATTCAGAAATGAAAACATCACAAGGTATTTTTATTTTAGATGGTATTGTCGTCTTATCTTTCTTAATGGTGTTACCATTAAAAAATGTGTTATTTACGATTATCATGTTATTCATTACAGAAAGAGCGACTTCATTTATCATTGAAGGCTTTAATCCTAAAAAAGGTGTTACGGTCATTTCTACTAAGAATGAAATTATCAGTGACAAAATTAATTCCTTTACCGGTCGGGGCTCGACATTATTAAACGGAAAAGGCGGGTATGCTAAAACTGAAACGTTAATGTTATATGTTGTTGTACCTCAGTCTCAGGTGACAAGAGTTAAAAAATTAGTCAATGAAGTAGATGAAAATGCCTTTTTAGTTATTCACGATGTGAGAGATGTTTTAGGCAGCACGTTTATCAATGTGAAATAATGGAGATATATTTAAGCGGTTAAATGTTTTAAAAGAACTATAAAATAATTTTCAAGAAACTTTAAACGCTTAAATCGCAATAGTTAAGCCATTTAAACGTTATAAATGACAGAGCTTTGTTTTTAAATCCTCTGGATAGTTGTTTTTATATTTTGCTAGGTATAGAAATATAAAAAGGACTTTCAACGACTGAAAACAAAAGTCAATGAAAGCCCGATAAATCACTATTTAATGGAATGTCTTATAACGAAGAACATTCAAATTATCCCCTCGAAGGGCATATTATAAAGTTATTAAACGTTGTTATATAAGCTTTTTCTTTACTTTGTGGGGACTATTTGGGGACTGAAAAATAAATTATAGTAAAAAACCACCTAATATTTATAATTAAGTGGCTTAAATAGTTTCTAGTAATTTCATTGCTTTTTCATCTTCACGCTCATAAGTTTCTTGAAGTAAGTGGGAGTAAATCGATTGTGTCGTGGCTGGATTGGAATGCCCTAAATGTTTTGATATATATAGTATTGAAAAGCCATGATGTATGAGTATAGAACAGAAACTGTGTCTTAGCGAGTGAATAGTTATCTCTTTTATATTTAGATTAGCACATGCTTTTCTCAGTACTTTGTTTACAGCAGCGTTAGTTATCGTTTTACCATCAACAGTAAAGATGTAACCACTGATATTAGTAGGTCGTGAATCAATAAATGATTGAATACGTTTCATAGTTACTGTATCAATACTTATTATTCTGTCTGATGTTTCGGTTTTGGTACCTCTTAAATGAATTTTATTATTTTTAATATCCAGATCTTCACGTTTCAATTTAGCAATTTCTGAAAATCTACCACCTGTTGCAAGTGCTACTAATAGCACAAGTGATGAGGTGGTATTTTTTTGTTCAAAATAATGTTTAAGTTTTTTGAATTCTGATTCATTAATAAACTTCATTTCTTCTGTTTTGGCTGGAATAGATGCGTGTAATTCTGCTTTGTATGTAGGGTTTTTAATAACATAACCTTCATGTATAGCATCATCGAATGCATTACGTATATAACTATTTAACTTTCTAATCGTTTCATAACTATGCGTTAAACCGTACTCATTGAGAAACTTTTGGTATTCAGTACGTTTAATATCTTTTAATAACTTGTGTCTGAAATGGTCTTTAATATGCTTGTATGCAGATTCATAATGTCTTTTAGTTGATTCTGACACGTGTGGTAGTTTATTAACTTCATACCATTGATAAAAGTAATCTGCAAATGTTATATCATTACTTACAGCATAACCATTTCTCATTTTATATTCTAAATCTTCTGCAATTCGTTTAGCTTCTTGTTTAGTGCGATAACCACCTTTTTGAACTTTTTTACGGTTACCTTCATCATCTACATATGAGATTGAATATCTCCATGTTTTACCTCGCTTTTCAATGTATGCCACTTAATCACCTCGGTTTATATTAAGATATTTTTTTAAAAATTTATTGAATTCAAAACTTAGGTCTTCGTAAACATTTTCATTTTCACATTTTTTGTTTTTATTTAACATTAAAAGGAGAATACCAACGAATCTGATATCGTCTTCATCCGAATCATTTAAAAACTCTAAAGAATTAGCTAAAAATCGTGATTGATTTGATGAAATGTCATTATTGATAATATTTTGTAGAGTTTTCTTAACATTTTTGTTCGATAAGTTCTGGTGTTCTTCAAACTTTGAAAACATTTTTTGTGCTTGAATCTTTTTCTGTTCTTCAGGTAAATCATTAAGTGAAACAAAAACATTTGCTAAATCAACTAAATCGCTAAATTCATAATTATAGTAAATTGAAATTTTGCTTATAACATCTATGGTTGGTTTTCTTTCCTTACCAGTTCGGGGATCGTAGCCTTTTTCCAAACTATCCAAATAAGTATGACTTATTCCAATGCCTCTGGCTGCTTCACGAATAGATTTTTCACCGCGTAACTTTTTTATTTTTTTTCCGAATTCGTTCATCGTAGACACTCCTATAAGTTACTGAAATTTATGTCAATAATATTATTGTACTTCAAGATTAACAGGATTAACAAAATTAGCCAAATATTTTTTTGTTATTCATGGTTGACATGTTGTTTGGAATTTTGTATTCTGTGTATAGGAGGTGTTAATCATGAATAACAAATTAGAAGAAATAAGAAAATCTAAGGGAATTTCAATTACTCAACTAAGTGTTAAATCAGGTATTAGTAGAACTACAATATATAAATTAGAGGATCAAAAAACTAATCCGAGTTTAGAAACAATAAGTAAAATCGCTTCAGGTTTAAATGAAAAGCCGGAAAAAATTTTTAACTTTAATGTTATTCAAGAATTACAAATATAGGAGGAATTAAATGATTACTCAATTTTTTGACGGTAAAGAAATTCGTTTTATTGAAAAAGACGGGGAGTATTGGGCAATAGCAGGTGATGTTGCAAATGTATTAGGATACAGTGTCACAACTAATATGAATCGTATGATTGATGAAGATGAAAAGGGGGTTCACATTGTGAGTACCCTTGGAGGACAACAAAAAACAACGATACTTTCAGAATTTGGTATTTACGAAGCTATTTGGAATAGCAGACGTGATGAAGCAAAAGAATTTAAAAAGTGGGTTAAGCAAGTTATTAGAGAGTTAAGACAATCAATCGGATTAAAGCAACATGAAGTATTCCACTTAATGGATAAGCAACATCAACGAAAAGCTATGGACGTTTTGCAACAAGGTTTATCTAATCCCCAAAAAATTAGCTATATAAAATGTGCGACTGTAGTTAATAAATGTGTTTCAACATTGTTTGGTTATGATAAAGCCTTAAAAAAAGATCAAATGAGTGAAGATATGTTAATTATTCGTCAACAAATTTTAGATGACACAGTCGATTTAATGACTTCTATTAACAAATTTGGTTTAGATATTTCAGTCAGTAAAACCATTTACAATAAATACTTAAATACACAAGCTACTGCTTAATAAGGAGGTGAAAATAATGCAAGAACAACTACAAGAAAGTGAAGGTATTGTAATTATCAATGAACCTAAACTTGTGTGGTCATTTAAAGATTTACAGTCACACATGCAATTATCAAGGAATTCAATTATGAAAAAACTATTGCTAAATCCAAAATTTAAAAAGGATATTGAAAGGTATGTACATGAGCCTAAATCACAAGCAGATCATTACAAGTTTTTAGCAGAACCAATGAAAGAGTATATCAAGAAAAATTTTAATGAAATATATAACTCTTAGGGGGACATTAAATGAAAAGATACATGTTATACATGCTTATATTATCAATAGGCACAGTTTTTATAGGTGTACTAAGTGATATATACGTAGCCTTTGCACTATTTATTGTCGCAACAGCATACGGACTTAAATTAGAAAATTTGGAGGAATCAAAATGAATAAAAAATTTGAAACAGTTAAAATTAATGATTTGAAAGTAGATTATAGTTATCGTTCCACAAATAATCCAAATGCTGATGGTATTGTGGAAAATTTCAACAGACTTGCTATAGGTTACATCACAGTCAGTGTAAGACAAGATGGCTTATATATTATTGACGGAATCCGTCGTGTTGAAGCGTTAAAACAATTAGGTTATGAAGAATGTCTCGCTGAATTGCTATATGGCCTAACTGTTGAAGATGAATCTAGAATTTTTGTTAGTAAAAATGAATTTCATGGTGAATTCGACGATGAGTATGACGTATACCTAGATGATGAAGAAATGATGGAGGAAAATTAATATGAAAATTAAAGAATTTAAAAGCAAATATGGCAGAGAGATTACACTAATGCTAATAAGCGAGCGTATCAATAATAGAAATTTAAGTAAAGATGATAGAGAAGTACATGAGATGGAACTAATTCAAGAATACATGAAACATCAAAGCGTAAACGATAAATACATTGGTGAATTAGATATTTTAGATATGATTCAAGACTTTGAAACGATGGCTCAAATGTCAGTATATGCAACAAACATCTTAAAGAAAATGCGAGTTAAAAATTATGATATAGCAAATGAAATTAGTTACTTCTCACGAGAAGACGACTTAAACAATCTTTATCTTGCTAAGCTAGAAATTGAAAAGTTAATCAAAGTGATCGAGAGAAATAGACCAAATTATATCAATTTTTATAAATAAAGGAGTTTTACGATGAATTGGAATCAGAAAGATTTAATATGCGAATTTGAATTATTGAAAGAAAAAATTGATGATGTTGTAACAGCACACGTGTGGCATGGTGATGAAATGTTCACCAAAAGAGATTTAACAACTAAAGATGAAATGATGACTTACGCAATTGGTTATAACGAATCTCGTATACAACATGAACATACAACTGAGTTAATGGAGTCTTATCTCAAACAATTCGATAAATTAATCGAAAATTTTAAAACATTAGACATAGAAAAAAGCGCATCTGTACAGTCGGCAAACTCAACAGATAACGCCTAATGCAATTTGGAATATTAACAAAAACAAGCATGGAACGGCTTATTTATATATTAATTATACCATTTCATGCCTTGTTTTTACAGTAGGAGGGGCAAAATAAATGGGCTTTGAACAAATAAAATTGCAGCATGATTTTAAATTAAAAATTATCGAGTACAAAAATTTATATTCCGATTCATTTTCTCAAAATAACGAAGTAATGTGGTCGGAATGGCTTAATAGAATACAAACGCCAATGAATAACGATGATAAATATAAACGTGGTTTAGTCGTTTATGGAGATGTAAAAGACATGGAAAAAGACGGCAAACTCATTCAAAAGTACCGTAATGATGAAAACATTATAAACAGAAATACACTAGCACTTGATTATGATGATATTACTGATTTCAAAGGGTTATACAGTGCTATTTGTAAGCAATTAGAGGGCTATTCTTGGGCATTCCATACAACCTATAACCATACTTCAGAAAAACCACGTATTCGCCTTATGACGCCTATAAGTGAGCCTGTGAGTGCAGATGATTATAGGAAGTATACGCAAGCATTAGCTCAGAAAATTGGCTACAAAATTGATGAAGGCAGTTTCCAACCTTCAAGAGCTATGGCGCTACCTGTAAAGCCAGATAAGAATATACCATATATATTTAAATATAATGATGCACCTGCAATCACTATAGGTGATTTAAATGAGTTGTCCAGAAATATCAATAGCCAAAAAAATAAACCAATTACTATTAATTACTCAAGTCAATATAAGAAACGTGATTCATCATATTGGCGTGATATAGCCTTCGGTGTAGGAGAAGGTGAACGTAATCAAACATTAGCATCATTAATTGGGTACTTATTGCGTAGGTATGTAGATGTAAATTTAGTTTACGGTTTAGCGATAGCTTGGGCACAGCAGTGTACACCAGCGATTGATGATAAAGAAGTAAACAACACATTTAGATCAATATTGAAAAAGGACTTAAATAGATAAAGGGGGCATTGCATGGTAGATATTTATAACTTCGTAGAAGAAGAGACCGACAAATTAATAGAAGAGTATCAACATCAATTACAAACTGTGCAAAAAGAAAAAGGTAATATTAAATATTTTCTTAAACAATTACGCAAAGAAGAATTGGATCATATGCGCCAACAATGGGAACAAGCTAAAGAAAAAGGTGAAGCATCAGGCGCACCGCCGAAAACAATTAGCCCAAATAGATGCGCTGTGCTATTAAACGAGCATCTTACCTTTATATTATTTGATATCGAAGAAGGTACCAGACTAGCGTTTTATAGGCAAGATGAAGGTATATACACACAAAATTATACGTATATCAAGCGTGTCATAAGTTGGTTAGAACCTAGTCATAATCAGAGAAGGGCTGAAGATGTGATATTTCATTTAACTAATATGGTAAATGTTGTACCTCGAACAAATGAACCACACTTAATACCAGTGAATAACGGTGTATTTAATAAAGAAACTAAAAAACTTGAACCATTTACACCAGATTATGTATTTACGACTAAAATAACAACCAATTATATTGAAGGTGCTGTACAGCCAACAATTAGTGGTTGGAGTTTTGATAACTGGTTAGATGAAGTCGCATGTGGTGATAGAGAAGTATTCACATTGTTGTGGCAAGTTATTAATGATTCGTTGAACGGAAACTATACACGTAAAAAAGCAATATTTCTTGTTGGTGATGGTAATAACGGCAAAGGTACATTTCAAACATTGTTATCTAATCTTATAGGTTTTGATAATATTGCAAGTCTAAAAGTAAACGAATTTGACCACGAATTTAAGCCAAGTGTATTAGAAGGAAAAACATTAGTCATTGGTGATGATGTGCCTGTAGGTGTGAACATTGAGGATAGTTCAAATTTTAATAGTGTTGTAACTGGAGATTCTATTTTAGTGAACGTAAAGAAAAAGCAGCCATATAGAGCAGTTTTTAGATGTACAGTAATTCAATCAACAAATGGTATGCCTAGGTTTAAAAATAAAACAGGTGGTACAAATAGACGACTATTAATAGTACCATTCAATGCTGATTTCAATGGTACAAAAGAGAATCCAGACATTAAAGAAAAGTATTTAAATAATAAAGAGGTGCTTGAATATGTTTTATACAAAGCTATTAACCTAGACTTCGGGAAATTTATAGTGCCTAAAGTATCAGCAGACATGTTAGAAGAATATAAACAGGATAACGACCCTGCATATGATTTTAAAGTTACTGAATTCGATACATGGAAAATTGATAAAGTACCTAAATCGGTCGTTTATTATAGATATAAAGTTTTCTGTGAGAATAGTGGTTATCATGCACTATCGGAAAGAAAATTCTACAAAACGTTTAACCAATATCTAAGCAAGAACTGGGAAGAGGAAAGAGCTAGATTTTATTCAGTAGCAGACATGCAAAAGAAAGTTGGTTATTTTGAGCCAACACTTGTACCTAATGGAGAATTAAAACGATCATATATAAATAACAAATTAAAAGTAGTGTGACAGAAACTGTGACTGAACTGGTAAAAATATTTTTATTTCGGTCACACCTACAAACACTGATATGACAAGCTTAAAACAAAATTCTCCATATTTACTGTGACTGAACCAAATTATTTCGATCACACCTATAAACACTGATATATCAACGTTTATAGCTAAAAGTGTGACTGAAATCATAATAATTACTAACTTCAAACATAATTAAATAAAATATAGCCTACTAATTAATGTGTAAGTAACTTGGGATATTTCGGTCACTCCGTCACACTTTTACGGTCTATCCCTTGTGGCAGTAAGAAAAATAGGTGTGACTGAACTGTGACTAGTGTGACTGAACTGGGGTTTTTAGAAAAATTCGGTCACACCTAACATAAAAAAAGGAGATTAAGAAAATGAGATACCTATACAACAGTGGCAATAGATATGGAACAGTAGTAACTAAAAATAATGTAAATCGTGTGATTATAGAATTAACTTATTAAACATATTTCAAAATAGGAGGACTCATAAACTGTGTTAATGCATTCAATACCAACTGATCCATTCAAATTAAATAATAAGAAACTCAACTTTAATGATATTAAGAATTTAGAAATTGCTAACAAACCCATTTGTCACATTTATAAAACACAGGGCAAGTATCAGTATTTAGAAATAGACTTTATAACATGTGATTGGTGTTTGTCGAGTTTAGGACAGGCAACGCTGCAATCAAGGTTAAATACTGAATCAATTTTCTTGTGGTTAAGAGGATACAATTTGAAACTCAACTATAACAGTGTAGGGCATATGACAATATATTTACGTGGTGATCATTTAGCGATTAATTATTTACTAGATGAAATTAATAAACTCACTGCAGATGCTACGTATTGGCAAAAATATAGAGATGGTAAGCGTATGTTAGAAATTGATAGAAATAGTCACTATATAATGCCTACGCACCATATTAAAGGTAATACACAGAAAATAAGTTAAGGGAGTGTTTCCATGAATCACAAACGGATAGCACATCAGATTCTAGCTCGATTACCTACCCATGTGAACAATGTATCTGTTAGGTATATTGATTCACTGGTAAGGCAATATGCTAGAAATAAGAAAGATTTTAGTGCAATAAAGCGAATA
>NZ_JAESNB010000001.1:0-4504 GCF_017893435.1 Staphylococcus sp. GDB9P120P | reverse complement strand
TCTTGTAGAGCCTTAGCTTTAAATTTGGTTTGTAATATATCCCAAAGTCTAATTTGTGGCGCAATACTCATAAATTCAGACAGTTTGTGAGCATTGTTCTTATTAAGATTCCCAACAATTGTCATAGCATCAAAGTGTAATTTTGGTTCGGGGGTGTACATAATATGTCGGTTTAACCGGCTATTAGAGTAGCCGGTTTTAGAAAAAATTGAATTTTCATGTTCTGTGCTTTGATTTGAAAAGATTTCTTGCTCTTTTTTACTCATAAAAAATCGACTCCTTAATTTAATTTAAGAAGTCGCTCACCCGAATATATATCTTGAAGAATAAACTAATATCGTTTAATATCTAGATATACAAAAAATTGCAAAACACATAGCATATGTTTTTGAAATGGATAAGTCGCTATCACAAACTTTGGTCAGGGCGTGAGCGACTTCTTTTTATTTGTTTATTAATATAACACTATCAAAAGACTTGGTCTAATTAGATCAGGTCTTTTTTATTTAACCATTTGTAATAGCTGATAAATAACTAAAACTATTAAAACACCAAATACATACTTACTTGTTATGAAATTCTCAAAGGCTTCTTTGAATTTCATGTTATCAACTCCCTTATTGCTTTATTCCAATTGCTTTATTGACGTTGAGCCTCGAAACCCTTAACAATCCCAAAACTTGTCGAATGGTCGGCTTAATAGCTCACGCTATGCCGACATTCGTCTACAAGTTTAGTTAAGGGTTTTTCTCAACGCACAATAAATTTTCTCGGCATAAATGCATGGTCTAATCATGAAATTTTGCTCTAATCCATTCGTATAAAACTACAAATGCTATTATTCCAAGTAAATAAGGTAAACCATAAGCAATATACCAAACAAATGTCATAAAACCCTCAGATGCTGCTATTTTGTCTGCTATGACTTTCTGTAGTGTATCTATAGGCAAGAAACTCATAAAGTCACTACCAATTGTCATAATCAAAGCAAATAGCATAAAGACTAACAACATTGCCCCAATACCTGTAAATAATTGCTTTTGTCTTTTTTTATAGTGTTCATGTGACGCTCTTACTTCTTGCAACATACGGTCATTTTCTTCTCGTACTCTGTAAATATCTCTGCCTAATATATCTTTTAATTCTTCTGTATCAACCTGTTTTAATTTTTCTTGAAGTACATCTACAAAATCATTACGAATCTTTAAGCTTTTATCTCGAAATTCCTTCGTTGCCTCTTTCAATTCGGACGTTGTTTCCTTGTGTTCTTTCTCTCTGATTTTCTGATTCTCTTGTATCTCTGCTAGATATTTTACGATTAGCTTGTTTTGTCTCTTGAGCTCGTTCAACTCTTCGTTGTTTAAGTTGCTCTGTGTGTTGCTCGACTGCGTCCCAGTTGACCTTAAATCCGTCTGCATATTCGGATTCTCTTTGTTGTTCTTGATGTCTTTCATGCTCATAGTCAATCGCTCCTTTTTCATAATCTGAACCTAGCGTTCGTCCACGCACCCATTTATTTGCATTTTCAGGCTTATATGAGATTGTTTCGCCACGAAGCTTAACTTCTACCCCTTTTTCTTCTAAATGCTCTGAAAACGTCTCTAAATTGCTTGTATGTGCTTTTGCATTTTCAATTAACTCCCGCAATTCATCTTTCCAAGAATATTCTTCTCTATCAAACACAATGCCTTTTTCTGCTTGCGTGTATCTCATTTTTGCAGTGCCACGTTCTGTCACACTCAAACCATGTTCACGACAGACATTGTCATTTTCTTTTTTGACTAAATCACGTTGTTTTTTATTACTTTGATATTTCTTTCCAGTTTCTAGATCAACTGAATTAATCACAATATGATTATGATAATGGTCTTTATCTGTATGCGTATAAACAGCTACTTGATGATTAGGTGCTATTTTTTCTGCAAGTTCTAAGCCTAGTTGATTACATTGTTCTGGTGTTACTTCGCCAGGTTTAAAAGACTGGATAACCGTATGTGCTTGAATTCCATCTTCTTTGCCATACAAAGCTCTTGTTTGTTTAAAAGCCGATTTCGCATAGTCTACGTCACAATTCAAACCACTTTTTTCTTCTGCACGTTTCTCTGCGTAATTAATTGCTCGGCTTGCCGATTTGGTATTACCTAATTTAGTTGTTGCCATCGTTACCACTTCGTTTCTTATTTATCGTTTTAATTAATAAAACAATATTAACAATTACAGCTATTCCCAAAAGATATAAAAGTCCATACTCCTCAATGTAAATACTAAAAATAGCAACCCCACAAACTGCTATTAAAATAAATAAACTTCTTACAATTTTTACATTTTGTTCCATATGTCATTCAACCTTTCACGAACAGCGTCAATGTTATGTTCTAATCCTTCATAATTCGGTGCATCATGTTGATGTTGATTGCAATATTTAGCAATCTGATTCACATTTGCCCCTAATTTACTTAAATCTTTGGCAATCGATTGTCGCGTCTCTTTATCAAATTTGGGCGCTACCAATCGACTTCCCTGTGCCTTCTTTTTAACAAAATTCGGCACACTCATATTCAAAGTTTCGGCAGATGACCTCAACTTTTCATATTCGGATTCGCTCACTCTGAAACTAATTTGTTTTGGCTCTTTGCGGTTGGGTTTTCGGTTTTCCCCAACAGACAAATCGCTAGCCAAATTACTATCATGTTCACTCATTCAATCCCACCACGTTTCTTCGAAATATATTACTTTCTATATTTGTAGATTATAGGATAATCAACAAAATTTCAAGTAATAATGTGGTTTGGCAAGCGTCGTATATTCTAGCCACTTCGTTCTGAATATACCGGCTTTCTGGGATTAATCCCAGACCCTTTATGTTTTTGCTAACGCAAAAAATGAGTGGCAAAATGCTAGCCACTCATAGTTCAAAACCAAATTCAAATTCAAAACCTATGCAACCAAAAATGTGGTTGCTAATAAAATTAATTCTCATAATTATTACGAATAAAATTCTCAATATTTTTTTCGTAATTTGGATAGTTATAATTTCCTAAACAACTTACTTTATTTGAATAATATTTAAATAATTCACAACAAAGCTTAAAAGATTGGTATGTCTTTCTATATCCATTCATTTCAAAAGTAGCTAAAAACATATTGAATTCTTTATCAGTTAAATATTTGTTTATAAACTTATAATTCTTTCCTAAACTAAAATCAAAACCCCTATTAAAGCCAATATACCAAGAAATCATTCTTAATAATTCAGGACGTAAAATATTATTGAAATGATCTAAAGCAAATAATATTTCTCTTCTAAAAACACCCTTTGCTACATACGTTGAGACACTCCAAAACTCATTACAGCAATCATAAAATTCTCGTTCTGTTGGTTTTTTTAACCAATAATTTGAGTCATCTGGAACAATTTCTTGAGTTACTAAATTATCTTTATCAACTAAAATTTTTACAAGACCATCAGAATCACTAAAATAACGATTTAAATCTTTTAAATTAATTAATGTAATATCCATTTTTATGCCATCTTTAAAATACATTATATAACTGTAACCATAATCTAAATCAGGTGGGAATAATTCCATATCTTCTGGTTTCTGTATAAACAATAATTCTCCAAATAAACTTAACCAACTTTCTTCATGTGTGAAACACTCAATATCTGATACGAAAAAAGCAAAATCATAATCTTGAAACTTATCTTTTTTTATATTTTCATTAGTTCTTGAACCCTCGAGAGCAATAATTTTTACATTGCTTCGTTGATAAGCAAATTCAGAAACTAAATTTAAAATTTCTTTTTCAGTCCTCATTGTTTTTTCACTCCCAAAATCTAAATTCACGCTGCCAAAAATCAATCTGCTTTTGCAATTGTTTTTCATTCTCTTTTAAAGTCAATTTCATTAAGTCCGTTAAATCAATTTCTGAAATACTTTTTAACATTTCTCTATATTTATTTTTTGTACGTCTTTCTAATTTACCCCATGTACTTTCTTCATGAATTAGCATATAAATCATTGCTTGGTCTTTTACTTTTTCTAAACTAGACCAATCTGGTTTCAAAATATGTAAATCATTAAAACAATCGTTCCAATAATCAACCATGTCTCTTTTTAATTCAATTTCTACACGCCATAAGTGTTCAGACATAACTTCAATGTCTGCATTATCCTTACGTTCTTGTTTTTTATTATAAATTCTAATAAATCTATCACTGTCACGAACACCAAAATATTTTGTTTCTGGTTTACCGTTACGACCATAAAAAATAGTTTTCTTAACTGATTTATCAGTCATCGCATAATAATCGCTCAAATCGTCTTCAAAATCAAAAGCCAAATCTAATCTTGTAAAACCATCATCTTCCATGTAGTCAATGATGTTTTGTTTTAACCAAAGCATTTCTTCATGCGTAAGTTTATTAGGATTAAATTCAACACGCATATTACGTCTATCCCACGCATCTGCTTTTACTTTATCATATTCGATGTAAACTTTT